>NZ_FOJN01000022.1 GCF_900111805.1 Rhodococcoides kroppenstedtii | reverse complement strand
TGGTGGAACCGGCATTTCGCCCCCAACCCGTGGGCCGACGTCTGTCCGCCCTTCTCGGGGTGGGTGTGGTCGTATTCGGTGATGTGGTCGAGGTCCCCGTCCCACGCGGGTCTGTTGCAGCCGGGCCAGGTGCAGAACAGATCGCGCGCACGGATGTACGCATCGAGGGCTGCAGAGGGGCGGTAGGGGTTCGACGGTTGCGTCGCCGGCAGTGGGGTGTCGGTGCCGTCCCCCAACGGCCGGATGATCGTGCCGGGGTCGGCGGCGAGGTCGCGGACGTGGGCGCCGGAGATGATGCCAATGCCGGGGAGGAACCCGACACCGTCGACGAAGTCCAGGCCGACAGGCTCCTCGCATCCCCGGGAGTGGTCGGCCGCGTCGCCGGCAGCGACATCATCGGTGACGTTCGGTCGATCCGATGACACCGGCTGCGCTGCAACCGATTCTGTTGCCGCACACGCCGACGCGGCCGGTTCCGTCGCAACGGCGTCCGGACCGGACGGTTCCGCCGCGATCGACTCGACCGAGGCCGAGCCCGCGGCCACCGGTTCCGGCGCAGGCGATTCCGGTGCCATCGTCTCGGCCGAGACCGGATTCGCTGCACTGTCGGCCTCGACCTCGTCGGTGTCGGTCTGGGCGTCGGGCCGAAGCGGCGCGGCGGCGTTCAGGTACGGCCGCGGGAGGTGCTGCGGTGACCGGCAGACGCGCTCGTTCTCGGGGGCGGGGACGGGGCCGGTGAGGGTGGTGGTGTCGGTGACCAGATGGATCACGATCCGCGGGGCGGTCGCCGCGAACTTGGTCAGGTCGATGTTCTTGTAGCGGCAGTCGGTGAAGGGGCGGTCACAGTTGCAGCCGAATCCGGTTTGGGTGATCAACGCGTAATGCGCATCGGACGCCCGCGCGGCCTTGGAGCGGGTGTCCTTCGGGCACACCTGCGCAGCCAACCTCGTCACGGCCGCATGGAGCGCGACGATGTCCTCCGCCGGCCGGGTGTCCGTCGCCGACGCCAAACCGTCACGGCCGATCTCGACGGTGAACTCCCGATTCCGCTTCGCCTTCTCCCGCCGGGCGCGGACGGCATCGGGATCACGGCGGTCGACCATCATGTCCACCATGGCCTCCATCCGCGCCGGCGACCACGACCCCGCTCTGCGGAGAGCGCGGGCGATGTCGGCGTCCACCAACGCCGCGTAGCACTGCCCTTCGATGAGTTCGGTGCGGGAGACGATGGTGCGGATGTGATGCGGGGTGACCACCCCGCCCCGCAGGCACTCCGCCACGAGAGGGAGCCGGTCCCGCAACGCGACGGCGTCGGTGAGCAGGGTGCGGGCAGCCCCCTGCGTGATCGACAACGTGGTGGCGATGGTGGCGGCGCAGCGGGTGTGCGCATCGAGCTCACGCCGGTCCTCGTCCTCGAACGGCTCCACCAACTCCGCGTGCATGGCGGCGGCGAGCTGGTATTCGAACCACTTCAGGTACGCGACCCCGGCGGCGGCGTGGACGAGCCCGTCCAGCGCCTGCGAGGAGGGGAGGTCGGTGGTCGCGGGCAGACCCAGGGCAGCGTGATCGAGCGCCGCCCACGGAACGGCACCTGCCCCCACCTGCACACCCGCCATACCTTCGACCCCCCAGTCGCTCGTATGTTCGAGTGTACCGGCACCCACCGACACGGTCCATGACACCCACGCACGAACCGGGAGGCGTCGCAGATCGGGTGGCGCAGATCAGGTGGCGTCGGGGTCGATCGGGGGTCGCTCGTTGCCGGCCAGAGAGTCGCGCGCGGGGTCCTTCGACAGCGACGGGCGCGACGACGGGGACTGTGATCCGGTGGCGGGCGCTCCCCCGGCGGGCTTGTCGAAGTTGCCGGTGAAGATGGAGTCGTCGCCGTCGAGGAGGTGCTTGGTCACCACGGCGCGCGGGGTCATCTTGCGAAGCTGGTTGAGGTCGGCGAGCGGCTTGCGGAGGTCGTCGAAATCGGTTCCCAGCTCGCTCTTGAGCTGAGCGCTGGCGCCGGACGCGTAGTCACGCACCTGACGCAGGGACTTGGTCACCCAGGTGACGGCACCGGGCAGACGCTCGGGCCCGAGGACGACGAGTGCGGCGATGAGGAGGACGAGCATCTCGCCCCAACCGATGTTCGCGAACACCGCTACAGCCTACGGGGCCGAGCCACGGTCACGCGTCCGACGTGGGTGTGACGGTGATGTCCACGGTGCGACCCGATCGCACCACCTGTACCGGGATGGACTGGCCGATCTGCTGCTCCTGGACGGCGACCACGAGCTCGTCGGCGCCGGCCACGGACCGGTTGCCCACCCGCACGATGACGTCGCCCTCGACGATGCCCGCCTGCTGCGCCGGACCGCCCGCCGTCACGTTGGCCACCCGAGCACCACTGAGCGCGTCGTTGACGACGGTGCGCGCCGTGACCCCGATGTCGGGATGGATCATCGACCCGGTGCGAATGAGCGACTGCACCACCTCGGTGACGTCGTCGATCGGGATCGCGAACCCCAGTCCGACCGAGCCGCCGCTCTCGCTGCGGATCGCGGAATTGATGCCGATGACCCGTCCCTCGGCGTCGACGAGGGGGCCACCGGAATTGCCCGGGTTGATGGCGGCGTCCGTCTGCACGGCGTCGATGACCGCATCGGTGTCGGTCCCCTCGCCGGACAGCCGCACCGGTCGATCGAGCGCACTCACGATCCCTCGGGTGACGGTCTTGCTCAGACCCAATGGAGATCCGACCGCGACGACGTCGTCACCGACCTGAACGTCCTCGGAGCGTCCCAGCTGCGCGACGGTGAGGCCGGCGACGTCGGTCGACAGGACGGCGAGGTCGGTCTTGGTGTCGCGGCCGACGATGCGCGCCGGCACCTTGGTCCCGTCGGAGAAGGTGACCGACAGGGTCGCGTCGGGATTGGTGGCGGCCATCGAGATCACGTGATTGTTGGTGACGATGTACCCCGCGCCGTCGACGACGACGCCGGACCCGGTGCCGGCGCTCTCTCCGAACGTCTCCTGCACCGACACCACCGACGGCAGGACGGCCTCGGCCACCCGGGCGACCTGGCCGGGCGGGAGGTCGCTCCCCTCCTGCGCGAGCGTCACGCGGGAGCTCGTCAGCGACCCCCCGAGATCGGCGGCAATACTGCCGACCACGCCACCCAGCAGGCCAATGACCAGCGCCACCGCGGCGAGGGCGGCGAGCGCACGAGCGCCGACACGACGACCGAACAGCACCTCCCGGACGCCCAGCTTCTCCCCCGGCGCCAGGGGCACCGGATCCGGAGGTACCTCGGCCGGGGATACCGAGGTCACCGGTGCGGCCGGGTCACGCCAGGGATCGACCGGTGCGGGGACCTCCTCGGCCGGACCGTCGTCCGCCGGCTCCCGCATCAGGGACTCGGTCGCCCCCGGCGGACGTCCGAACGCCTCGGCGAGCATCGGGTCGGGCGGTGGCGACGACGGAAGACCGTCCGAGGTGCGATCCGAGGGCGCCGGGAACGAGCCGTCGACGCCGTCGGGACGCCCGAACGCCAGGGACGTATGGGAATCGACGACGGGTCGATAGAGGGGACGCGGCGGCAGCCGACGCTCGGCGTCGGTCCGATCGGCCGGGGCGTCCGTTCCGTCAGGCTCCACTCGCGCAGGCTACCGTCGCCGGAATCGGCCGGACAGGCCGGACGCGATCCCCCCGCGGAACGACGGCAGCGCGCCGGGGCGGCTGTCACCGGGAGCGCAGGGATGACGGTCGGGGATCTGGTGGAGGAGTCCCATGAGCGAACTCGGCATGGTCACCTGCTCCGACGACCGCAGCGCGATCCGCGCCTGCTGCTGCGCATCCACCTCGGCCGCGCAGTCCGGACACTGCGACACGTGGTGGGCGGCGCGCAGGTATGCGTTCATCCGCAGTTCGCCGTCGACGTACGCCGCCACGGCCTCGCTGGCGAGGTGTTCGGTGGGGTTGAACTGACGACGCTCGCGGGTCATGGTTCTCCTCCACTGCTGTGCGCGGACTGCCGGTGCGGTGACGCTCCCTTACGAAGATACTGAACGGACGGCGGGACCGATCAGTTCCCGCGCGACCCGGCCCGTGTCCCGCTCTCGGTGCGGGTGGCGGCCAGGTGATCACGCAGGGCCTGCCGACCGCGGTGGATCCGGCTGCGCACCGTGCCGAGCTTGACCCCGAGGGTCGCGCCGATCTCTTCGTACGACAGGCCTTCGATGTCGCACAGGACGATCGCCGCGCGGAACTCCGGCGCCAGCGAGTCGAGGGCGGCCTGCAGGTCCGGGTCGAGGCGGGCGTCGTGGTAGATCTGCTCGGGGTCCGGCCGATCCGACGGCACCCGCTCGTAGTCCTCCGGCAGGGCCTCCATCCGGATGCGGCTCCGGCGACGCACCATGTCCAGGAAGAGGTTGGTGGTGATGCGGTGCAGCCAGCCCTCGAACGTGCCGGGCTGGTAGTTCTGCAGGGAGCGGAACACGCGGATGAAGGTGTCCTGCGTCAGATCCTCGGCGTCCTGCGCGTTGCCGGAGAGCCGGTAGGCCAGGCGGTAGACCCGATCACCGTGCTCACGGACCAATTCGTCCCAGGACGGCATGGACGTGGCGTCGCCGGTGGCGTCGAAGACCGCGGTTCCGGACAGCGGGGCCTCGGTATGGGAGGTGTCGGCCAGGGAGGTGCCGGGCAGGGCGTCTCCGGACGCGGAGGTCTCGGCGGCATGTTCGCGTGCACTGGTGTTCATGTGATCCTCTGGGTCCTCCTGGTCGGGGGATCGACGATCGGCCGTCGGCTCTGGCCGTGATTCGGTGATGCGGACAACTCGGACTGGTGCCCGTTTGTTCCGGTACCCGTTTCTGCCACGTCCGACGCCGTGCGTGCGCTCCGGCGAACTCGCGTAGTAGAAGCATGACCGCCGCGGGTGTGCGACCCGTGTGAGAAAGCTGAGCGCCCCCTGAGAGTCCGAGCCGCTGCATCGTCCGCCGCGGGCCGGACCCCGTTCGCTACTGTCTGCGCTGTGACTGTCGACGCCGCGACGATGCTGACCTACGCCGAGAACTCCGTCGTCGAGGACGACGTGCTGGTGGCCGCGCGCGAGCGGGCCGACGATCTCGGCGCTGCCCCGGTCCCCCCGTCCGTCGGCGCGGCGCTGAGCATGATCGCGCAACTGTCCGGCGCCCGCACCGTGGTGGAGGTCGGCACCGGCGCCGGTGTCAGCGGACTGTGGCTGCTCGACGGCATGCGTGCCGACGGCGTCCTCACGACCATCGACAGCGAACCCGAGCACCAGCGCGCGGCGCGGGAGTCGTTCCGCGCCGGCGGCATCGCCCCGTCGCGAACGCGGTTGATCAACGGACGGGCGATGGACGTTCTCCCCCGGCTCGCCGACGCGTCCTACGACCTGGTCTTCGTCGACGCCACACCGCGCGACCACGTCGGGTTCGTGACCGAGGGCGTGCGCATGCTGCGTCCCGGCGGCGCGCTGATCCTGCACAACGCGTTGCTCGGCGGGCGGGTGGCCGACACGGCCGCGCGTGACGAGGCCACCGTCGCGGTCCGGGCCGCGGCGCGGGCGATCGCCGAGAACGAGGCGCTCACCGCCGTCGTCCTGCCGCTGGGCGACGGCCTGCTCTGCGCCTCGCGCCTGCCGGAGTGACGCGCGGGAGCTAGATCCACACGCCCTTGCCGACGGCGACCACGCCGCCGGCCGAGACGGTGAACCGGTCCTTGTCGCGTTCGCGGTCGACCCCGATGATCTCGCCGGGGTTCACCACGACGTTCTTGTCCAGAATGGCGTTGCGCACCACGGCGTTCCGACCGATGCGCACCCCCGGCATGATGACGCTGCCCTCGACCGTGGCACCCGCGTCGATCATGACCGACGAGCTGAGGACCGAATTCCGAACCGTGGCGGCGGAGAGGATGCTGCCGGCACCGACGATCGACTCCTGCGCCAGTCCGCCCTGGACGAACTTCGCGGGCGGCAAATTCTCGGCGGCGCCGCGAATGGGCCACCGCTTGTTGTAGAGGTTGAACACGGGGTGCACGGACACCAGATCCATGTGCGCGTCGTAGAACGCGTCGATGGTGCCGACGTCGCGCCAGTAGCCCTTGTCGCGCTCGGTCGCCCCGGGCACCACGTTGTCCTTGAAGTCGTACACCGACGCCATGCCGGCCTCGACGAGAGCCGGAATGATGTTGCCGCCCATGTCGTGATCGGAGTCGGTGTTCTCCGCGTCAGCCTTGATCGCGTCGACGAGCACCTTGGTGGTGAAGACGTAGTTGCCCATCGAGGCGAAGGTCGTCGTGGGATCGTCCGGCGTCCCCGGCGGATCGGCCGGTTTCTCGAGGAACTGCGTGATGTTGCCCGCGGCGTCGCTGTCGATGCAGCCGAAAGCCGTTGCCTCGCTGCGCGGCACGCGAATACCGGCGACGGTGACCCCGGCGCCGGAATCGATGTGCTGCTGCACCATCTGCTCGGGGTCCATGCGGTAGACGTGGTCCGCGCCGAACACGACGATGTACTCCGGATCCTCGTCGTACACCAGGTTCAGGGACTGGAAGATCGCGTCCGCACTGCCGGTGTACCACCGCGGGCCGAGACGCTGCTGCGCCGGCACCGGGGTGATGTACTCGCCGCCGAACCCGGAGAGCCGCCATGTCTGGGAGATGTGCCGGTCCAGGGAGTGGGACTTGTACTGCGTCAGCACGCACAGGCGCAGATACCCGGCGTTGACGAGGTTGCTCAGCACGAAATCGATGAGGCGGTAGGCACCGCCGAAGGGCACCGCGGGTTTCGCCCGATCCGCCGTCATGGGAAAGAGCCGTTTGCCCTCGCCGCCGGCGAGCACGATTCCGAGTACATGCGGCTGGGTCCTCACGAGTACCAACCTATCGGGTTGTGACGGGGCAGCGTCGGATATGGATCGAATGGACTCCGACGCGTTACGTTTCTCTCATGCGCGTCGCGATGATGACCAAGGAATATCCCCCGGAGATCTACGGCGGCGCCGGTGTGCACGTCACCGAATTGGTCCGGCGCCTGCGCGATCTGTGCGAGGTCGACGTCCACTGCACGGGCGCCCCGCGGGACACCGCGATCGTTCACTCCCCCGATCCGGCGCTGGCCGACGCCAACCCGGCCCTGACCACCCTGTCGAGCGGGCTGCGCATGGCCGCGGCCGCCGCCGAGGCGGACGTCGCCCACTCGCACACCTGGTACACCGGCCTCGCCGGTCACCTGGCGGCCGAGCTCCACGGCATCCCGCACGTGCTCACCGCCCACTCGCTCGAGCCTCGCCGTCCGTGGAAGGCCGAACAGCTCGGCGGCGGGTACCGCGTCTCGTCGTGGTCCGAGCGGAACGCCGTCGAGTACGCCGACGCCGTCATCGCGGTCAGCGACGGCATGAAGGCCGACGTCCTGGACTGCTACCCCCGGCTCGACCCGGCCCGAATTCATGTGGTGCGCAACGGAATCGACACCACCGTGTGGCACCCCGGTCCCGCCGAGGCGAACGACGAACCCGCCCTGACGTCCCTCGGCGTCCGCACCGACCGCCCCATCGTCGCGTTCGTCGGCCGCATCACCCGCCAGAAGGGCGTCGGACATCTGGTGGCCGCCGCCCACGCGTTCGACCCGTCGATCCAGCTGGTGCTCTGCGCCGGCGCGCCCGACACTCCCGAGATCGCCGTCGAGACCGAGCGCGCCGTGGCCGAGCTGTCGGAGAAGCGCGGCAACGTCTTCTGGGTGCGCGAGATGTTGCCGACCGAGCAGATCCGCCAGATTCTCACCGCTGCTGCGGTGTTCGTCTGTCCGTCGGTGTACGAGCCGCTCGGCATCGTCAACCTCGAGGCGATGGCATGCGAGACGGCCGTGGTCGCGTCCGACGTCGGCGGCATCCCCGAGGTGGTCGCCGACGGCCGCACCGGCACCCTGGTCCATTACGACGCCGCCGACACCGGCGCCTTCGAGGCCGATCTGGCCGCGGCCGTCAACGCCCTGGTGGCGGACGAGGAACGCAGCCGGGCCTTCGGCGTCGCGGGCCGCGAGCGTGCCGTCGCCGAGTTCGCGTGGGAGTCGATCGCGCAGCAGACGCTGGAGGTCTACACGGCGGCGGGCCGGTAGACCGAGACCGTCACCGCCACGGTGACCTCGATCGGGGTCGGGAGGGCCGTCACCCGCGCCGCCAGCTCGGCGGGGGTGACGTGGCGCGCCGACGGGCCCATGCCGACCACGGCGCCGACCTCCTCCGGCGCCAGCGACATCGGGTAGCCGACCGCGCGGCGGTCCGTGCGGTCGAAGGTCCCGGCGAGGGAGTCGCCGAGTCGACGCGTCTTGTGCTCGTCCACGCGGATCAGGTCCAGCGCCGTCACCAGCTCCTGCAGGTGTCGCTCGGTGGGAGTGACCACGACCAGTCGACCGCCGGGCGCCAGGACGCGCGCCAGCTCCGGCACGTTGCGCGGGGAGAAGATCGACAGCGCCGTGTCGATCACGCCCGTGCGCACGGGAAGTGCGGTCCACACGTCGGCGACGACGGACGCGGCACGCGGATGCGCTCGGGCGGCCCGCCGCGCGGCCGCCTTGGACACGTCGACTCCGACCCCCACTGCACTGTCGCCCACGGTGTCGAGGACACGCGCGAGGTACTGGCCCGTCCCGACCCCGACGTCGAGGATCCGGTGACCGTCCGCCACGTCGGCGACGGCATCCATGATCGGGTCGTACAGGCCCGAGCCGAGGAACCGATCCCGCGCGGCCACCATCTCCGTGCTGTCGCCGGTGAACTTGCCGCCACCGCCGGACAGCAGGCTGACGTGCCCGCCCCGCGCGACGTCGAAGGTGTGGCCGCTCTCGCACAGCAGCGTGGGCGGGTCGGCGTCCAGTCCGGCGCCGCAGTGCGGGCAGGCCAGCAGGGCCACGGCCTCGTCGATCATCGGTGCAGCCTCTCCTCCGCTCGTGCAGGGCCCTGTGCCGGCGGCAGCCCCAGTGACGGCAACAGCCCCGCCGGAACATCCGACGGGGCCGTGCGCGAGTGCAGTTCGCTTCTCAGCCGGTGACGCCCTTGAGCTCGTCGCCCAGTGCGGCCGCCTCGTCGGGAGTGAGCTCGACGACCAGACGTCCTCCGCCCTCGAGTGGAACCCGCATGACGATTCCTCGTCCTTCCTTGGTCGCCTCGAGCGGACCGTCGCCGGTCCGGGGCTTCATGGCCGCCATCCTCTGCTCCCTCCAGATCTGCGCCGACCTGCTCCGCGCATGACATGTTCCTCTCGCGCTCCGCCGGGGTCCGGCGAGGTGCGTGGACCATATTCTTCCCTATCGAACGGAACGACGGGGAACGGACACCCCCTTCCGCGCCCTGCGCACATCCCCTCCGCGCCCAGCGCACGCCCAGCGCACACCCCTCAGCGCGTCCGCGGAACCCAGCAGTCCTGCAGGTGGTCGTCGACCATTCCCGTCGCCTGCATGAGGGCGTAGGCCGTCGTCGGACCGACGAAGCGGAAGCCCCGTTTCTTCAGCGCGGTCGCCATCGCGGTCGACTCGGCCGTCACCGCCGGGACGTCGGCAGCGGTGATCGGCCGCGGACGCGGCGGGGGCGCGTAGGACCACAGCAGGGCATCGAGGTCGACGTTCTCCGACACCAGGACACGCGCGTTGGCGACCGTCGCGAGGATCTTCGCGCGGTTGCGCACGATGCCGGCGTCCGCGAGCAGCCGCTCGACGTCGTCGTCGCCGAACGTGGCGACGACGTCCGGGTCGAAGTCCGCGAACGCGGACCGGAACGCCTCGCGCTTGCGGAGCACCGTGATCCACGACAGGCCCGATTGGAACGCCTCGAGGCTGAGGCGCTCGAACAGAGCACGGTTACCGCGCACCGGTTGCCCCCACTCCTCGTCGTGGTAGCGCGAGTAGAGGGGGTTCTCGGCCGGGTCCGGAGACCAGGTGCAGCGGACCCGACCGTCGCTGTGGATCACGGGTCGGCCGGCTCCGGAGGGGGTGCGGTCCTGTCTCGCTCGGCGAGACGCGTTCGCAGCGAGTCGATCTCGTCGGCGAGACGGTCGAGGGCCCAGTCGACCTCGCCGCAGTCGTAGCCGCGCGGGCGCAGCCGGAACCGCAACGCGCGGACGTCGCGCCCCGTGACGCCCTGTGCGGGCAGCGCCGTGGCAGTGGTCTCGGGCGGGAGCGGTTCCATCTCCTCGCCCCGCCCGAACACCACCGAGGCGAGGAGGAACAGCACGACGGCCACGACCGCGATCGAGACGACGTACAGCAGGATCGTCACCATGGCGCCGATCCTGTCACGAGGGATGCGGTTCGAGTCACCGCGTGCGGTCGGCCCACGGTCGGACCGTGCGCATCGGCGGCCTGTCGGCGAGAGAGACGTCGGTGACCGAGGCGACGAATTCGCTTCCCTCCGGGCGGAACTGGGTGATGCCGACGCCGGAATCGGTGATCCCGGACCGGCCGAGCATGGTGCCGACGACCTGCCGACTCATGGCCCCCAACTGGTCGAGGGGGCGGTTCCGGTGCCGCCTCACCCCCAGATCCACCTGTCCGATCGCCCCGAGGCCGTACCGGTCGTAGGTGTCCATGAGCAGCCCGATCTCCACGCCGTACCCCGGCGCGAACGGCACCGCGGTCAACAGCTCGCGGGTGCCGGCGTACTCCCCGCCGAGCGGTTGCACGATGCCCCCCAGCTCCGGCCGCAGCGCGGCGAGCAGGGGACGGGCGACGAGTTCGGTGACCCGCCCGCCGCTGTGGGCCTCGCTCGACCCGGCGAGCGGACGACGATAGAACCCTTTCACCAGATGCAGGCCGCGTCGGGTGAGCAACGGCCCGAGGAGCTTCGGGACGAAGCCCGGGTCCGGGTCGATGAGATCGGAGTCGACGAACACCACGATGTCCCCCGTGGTGGCGGCCAGTGACCGCCACAGCACCTCGCCCTTGCCGGGAGCAGTCGCGACCTCCGGGACCGCCTCCTCCCGTGTGACGACGTCCGCCCCGGCCTCCCGCGCGCGGGCGGCGGTGGCGTCGGTGGACCCCGAGTCCAGGACCACCAGTTCGTCGACGAGTCCGCCGACCAGCGGCGAGATGGAGGCGACGACGCCGCCGACGGTGGCCTCCTCGTCGAGCGCGGGCAGCACCACCGAGACGGTTCGATCGCCCTTCGCCGCGACGAGTTCGTCCACGGTCCACCGGGGATCGGACCAGGTGGTGCCGACGTCGGCGAGAGCGGGAACGGCCGACGAGGTCACGCGAGACCCCGCACCGTGCGAGCGGGCGGACGCGTTCCGGCGATCGCGGCGACCATGTCGACGACGCGTCGGGTGGGCCCGACCTCGTGGACCCGGAACATGCGCGCTCCGCGTTCGGCGCTCAGTGCTGTCGCGGCCAAGGTTCCCTCCAAGCGTTCGGCGAGTCCGACTCCCAGAGTCTCCCCCACGAAATCCTTGTTGCTCAGCGCCATCAGGACCGGCCATCCGCTGTTGACCAGACTGTCGACGTGCCGTAACAAGGCGAGCCCGTGGTGGGTGTTCTTGCCGAAGTCGTGCGTGGGATCCACCAGGATGCCGTCCTCGCGCACGCCGGCCTCGGCGGCGGCTTCGGCGGCGCGCGTCACCTCGGTCACTACGTCGTCCACGACGTCGGTGTACCGCACCCGGTGCGGGCGGGTGCGCGGCACGGCGCCACCGGTGTGCGAACACACGATGCCCGCCCCGACCTCGGCGGCCACGCCGACCAGATCGGGGTCGGCCCCCGCCCAGGTGTCGTTGATCAGATCGGCGCCCTCGGCGCAGGCCCGCCGCGCCACCTCGGCGCGCCAGGTGTCGACGCTGATCACCACGGTCGGATACGCCGACCGGATGGCCGCGACGAAGGGCACGACCCGTCGGGTCTCCTCCTCGACGTCCACGACGGTACCGGGGCCGGCCTTGACCCCGCCGATGTCGAGCACGTCGGCACCCTCGTCCACGGCACGATGCACCGCGGCCATCGCGGCGTCGTCGCCGAACGTCGCTCCCCGGTCGTAGAAGCTGTCCGGGGTGCGGTTGACGATGGCCATCACCAACGCGCGGTCGGTCGCGACGGGACGGCCGCAGAGGGTCGGGAACGGGTGCACCCGACCATCTTGCCTTCCCGCCGCGCCGGCCTCGCTCGGCCCCGCGACGCTCGGCCCCGCGACGCTCAGCCCTTGGGCAGCTTGCCGCCGCCGACCTCGTCGGCGTAGCCGTCGTAGAACTCGACGTAGCCGTCGGCCTTGCCCTTGAGCACGTACAGATCGCCGTCGCCGTCGCCGTACCCGGTCTTGCGCAGCTCGACCTTCTTGCTCTTGAAGGTGGAGGTGGCCTCGAGGGACTCGACCACGCGGACGAAGAGCGGAACCGCGTAGCTGGGCAGCGACTCGTACGCGTGGGTGGCGAGAGAGGCGCCGTCGAACTTCTTGCCGCTGCGCAGCGTCAGGGCCGCCATGCCGGCCTTGCCGTCGGTACCGGGGACGTCGACCCCGAAGACGACGGCCTGGTCGACGTCCGGGTGCGATCCGAGTGCGCCCTCGACCTGCGTGGTGGCGACGTTCTCACCCTTCCAGCGGAACGTGTCACCGAGCCGGTCGACGAACGAGACGTGGCGGAAACCCTGCTGGCGCACCAGGTCTCCGGTGTCGAACCAGCAGTCGCCGTCCTTGAAGCCGTCCTGCAGGAGCTTCTTCTTGGTGGCGTCCTCGTCGGAGTACCCGTCGAACGGTGCGCGGTCGGTGATCTTCGACAGCAGCAGACCCACGCCGCCGGCGGACACCTTGGTGAGCCGGCCGTTGCTGTCACGCTTGGCCTTGCCCGTCTCGTCGTCGTACTCGACCACGGCGTACGGCAGCGGACAGAACCCGGCCGTACGGTCGAGATTGAAGGCGTTGATGAACGCGATGTTGCACTCGCTGGCACCGTAGAACTCGGCGACGCGCGAGATGCCGAACCGGTCCTTGAATTCGTCCCAGATCTCCGGCCGCAGACCGTTGCCGACGATGAGCCGGATGGTGTTGTCCTTGTCGGTCGGCTTCTCGTCCTGGGTGAGCAGGTACCGGCAGAGCTCGCCGATGTAGGTGAACGCGGTGGCCTCGTTGGCCCGCACGTCGTCCCAGAACCGGGAGACCGAGAACTGGCGGCCGATGGCGATCGCCGCACCGGACGCGAGGACCGACGACAGCGACACCGTCAGCGCGTTGTTGTGGTACAGCGGGAGGCAGCAGTACAGCACGTCGTCCTTGCGGAGCCGCACACCCATGCTGCCCAGGCCGGACATCGACTTGAGCCACCGGAAGTGACTCATGAGGCTCGCCTTCGGCATGCCCGTCGTGCCGGAGGTGAAGATGTAGTACGCCTTCTCCTTGGCCTGGATCTCGGCCGTGACGGTGGGGTTCTCCGCACTGGCGGACTCGGCCAGCCGGTCGAGCTCGTCCGCGTGCAGCACCACCTTCTCCGGCAGGGCCTCGTCGAGGGAGTCGAGCGCCTCGAGGCAGTCCTCGTCGATGACGACCACCCGAGCGTCGAGGATGCCGAGACTGTGCTCGAGGACGTCGCCGCGCTGGTTGAAGTTCAACATGCCCGCGGTGGCGCCGAGCTTCACCGCCGCCAGGGCCACGAGCAGCGTGCGCATCGAGTTCTTGGCCAGTACGCCCACCACGTCGCCGCGCTGGACCCCCCGGTCCACGAGCACCGACGCGTAGCGGTTGACCAGATCGTTGGCCTGCCCGTACGTCAGGGTGTCGCCCTCGAAGCGGACGAAGGGACGCTCGGGGTGCTTGGCCGCGGCACGCTGGAAGATGAAGCCGATGGACTCCTTGTCCGTCGGCTTGCGCAGGAATCCCGGCACTCCCCGAATCACCGTCGGCAGCGCCGGGGCCATCTTCGCTGTCGCGGTGGCGAGATCCAGCAATCCGATCTTGTGACGAGCGTCGGCAGCCATACGTTTCCTCCCTGACGAGCCGGCCTTCGTCTGCGTCCGGCTTGTGACGATGCTTACCTTACCGATTGGTAAGTTTCACCACACGTCACACGACGAGATTGCACGCGTCGAGAGCGGCGCCGACGGTCTCCACCCGAATCAGGCGAGCGAGGGACGACGGGGAGACGAAACCGGTTCCCGACAGACCGTCGAGCCAGTCGAGCAGCGGCGCGAAGTGCCCAGTCGGATCCAAGAGCACGACCGGCTTGGAGTGCATGCCGAGATAGCCGGACGTCCAGGTCTCGAACAGCTCCTCGAGCGTGCCGATGCCTCCGGGGAGAGTCACGAAGGCGTCCGCGCGGTCGTCCATGATGCGCTTGCGCTCACGCATGGTCTCGGTGACCACCAACTCGTCGGCCTCGACGTCGGCGACCTCGCGTTCGACCAGCGCACGGGGGATGACACCCACGGTCCGACCCCCCGCCGCCCGGGTGGCCCGCGCGACCGCACCCATCATCGAGACGTTGCCACCGCCCGAGACGAGCGAGCCCCCGCGCCGGCCGATCTCGGTACCCAGCGCGGCTGCCAGGTCGAGGTGCCGTTGCTCGACCGGACCCGACGCGCAGTAGACGCAGACGGCCGTCCCGGCCGAACCCGCGGCCGTCACTGCTGCGCGCTCTCGTCGATCCACCGGACGACCTCGTCGACGTCGTCGGCGCACCGGATCAAGGCCACGTCGGACTCCGAAACGGTGCCCGCCTCGACCAGCGTCGTGGTGATCCACTCCAGCAGACCACCCCAGAATTCCGTGCCGAACAGAATGATCGGGAAGCGCGTGATCTTGCGGGTCTGGACGAGGGTCAGCGCCTCGAACATCTCGTCGAGCGTGCCGAAACCGCCCGGTAGACAGACGAACGCTTGCGAGTACTTCACGAACATCGTCTTGCGCACGAAGAAGTAGCGAAAGTTCACCCCGAGGTCGACCCACGGGTTGAGGGACTGCTCGAACGGCAGCTCGATGCCGAGGCCGACCGAGAGTCCACCCGCTTCGCACGCGCCCTTGTTGGCCGCCTCCATCGCGCCCGGGCCGCCGCCCGTCACCACGGCGTAGCCCGCCTCGGCGAGCGCGGCGCCCAACCGGACGCCCGACTCGTACACCGGCGACTCCGACGGCGTGCGTGCGGATCCGAACACCGTGACGGCGCGGGGCAGTTCGGCGAGCGCCCCGAACCCCTCGACGAACTCGCTCTGGATACGCAGCACCCGCCACGGGTCGGTGTGTACCCAGTCCGAGGGTCCTCGGTTGTCGAGCAGCCGTTGGTCCGTCGTCGAGTTCGCCCGAGTGCGGCGGTCCAGTATCGGGCCGCGGTAGCGCGCGGCCTGGCGATCCTGCGTCATGAGGGTGAGGTTAACGGCCCGACGCACCGCGTCCTGTGGTGAGGTGTCCGGTGGTGAGGTAGCGACGCAGGACGTCCGTCACGTGCGTGATCTGCTCGGTGGGCACGCGCTCGTCGCGCTTGTGGGCCAGATTGGGGTCGCCCGGCCCGTAGTTCACGGCCGGAATGCCGAGCGCCGAGAATCGGGAGACGTCGGTCCAGCCGTACTTGGCCCGGAACCGTCCCCCGGCCGCCTCCACCAGTGCGGCCGCGGCCGGCGCCGCGAGACCCGGCAGCGCCCCGGGCGACCGGTCGGTCACCTCGAGTCGCACGCCGTCGCCGGCCAGCACCTCCGAGGCGTGCGCCACGGCGTCGTCCACCGAGCGGTCCGGCGCGAACCGGAAGTTGACGTCGAGGGCCGCCTCGTCGGGCACCACGTTGCCCGCCACTCCCCCGACCACCCGAACGGCCTGCAGCCCTTCGCGATACACGCAGCCGTCGATGTCGACGGTCCGCGGCTCGTACGCCGCGAGCCGAGTCAGGACCGCGCCCAGCCGGTGAATCGCGTTGTCGCCCAGCCAGGATCGCGCCGAATGTGCGCGCACTCCCGCCGTCGTCACGCGGATGCGCAGCGTGCCCTGACACCCGGCCTCGATGAACCCGCCCGACGGCTCGCCGAGGATCGCGACGTCGCCGGCGAGCCACTCCGGCAGCTCGCGTTCGATGCGGCCGAGCCCGTTGGCGGTCGCCTCGATCTCCTCGCAGTCGTAGAAGATCAGCGTCAAGTCCGCGGCGGGGTCGGCCACGGTGGCCGCGAGGTGGAGGAACACCGCGTCGCCCGACTTCATGTCGACGGTGCCGCAGCCGTGCAGGACGTCGCCCTCGGGTCCCCCACGCTCGCGCCGCGACGGCACGTTGTCGGCGATCGGGACCGTGTCGAGGTGGCCGGCCAGGATCACGCGCGTCGGCAGGCCGCGGTGGGTCCGCGCCAGGACCGCGTTGCCCGAGCGGATCACCTCGAAGCCGGTGGTCTGCTCCCGCAGGGCGTGCTCGACGGCGGCTGCGAGCGTGGCCTCGTCGCGGGAGACGCTGGGGATGTCCACGAGGGCGGCGGTGAGGTCGATCGGGTCGGCGTGCAGGTCCAGGACCACGGGTGCGCTCACGATCGTCGACCCTACTGCCGTGTCACTGCCGTGCTCTAGGCTCGGGCACCGTGACCACAGGCGCATCGGCAACAGGACTCGCAACCATCACGACCTCGGGCACGGTGCTCGACACCTGGTACCCCGCTCCCGAACTGGGCGAGGTCACCGAGACCGGCACCACCCGCCTGCAGGGCGCGGACGTGCCCGAGGACCTGGCGTCGCTGGTCGGTGCCGACGACGCGCGCAGCGTCGACGTCGTCGCCGTGCGCACCACCATCGCCTCGCTGGAGGACGCCCCCACCGACGCGCACGACGTCTACCTTCGCCTGCATCTGCTCTCGCACCGCCTGGTCGCGCCGCACGGGGTCAACCTCGACGGACAGTTCGGCCTGCTCGCCAACGTCGTCTGGACCAACCACGGGCCGGCCGCCGTCGACGGGTTCGAGGTCACGCGTGCGCGACTCAAGGCCCGCGGCCCCGTCACCGTCTACGGCGTCGACAAGTTCCCGCGCCTGGTCGACTACGTGGTGCCGACCGGCGTGCGCATCGGCGACGCCGACCGGGTCCGACTGGGCGCGCATCTCGCGTCGGGGACCACGGTCATGCACGAGGGCTTCGTGAACTTCAACGCCGGCACGCTCGGCTCGTCGATGGTCGAGGGGCGCATCTCCGCCGGTGTCGTCGTCGGCGACGGGTCGGACGTCGGCGGCGGCGCGTCGATCATGGGCACCCTCTCGGGCGGCGGCAAGGCTGTCATCTCCGTCGGCGAGCGATGCCTGCTCGGCGCGAACGCGGGCCTGGGCATCTCGCTCGGCGACGACTGCGTGGTCGAGGCCGGGCTCTACATCACCGCGGGCACCAAGGTGACCGGACCCGACGGCACGGTGGTCAAGGCCGCGGCCCTCAGCGGTCGGTCGAACCTGCTGTTCCGCCGAAACTCCGTCTCCGGCGCCGTCGAGGTGGTTCCGTGGAAGGGCACCGGAGTCGAACTGAACTCCATCCTGCACGCCAACGACTGACCGCGGGTGCCGCGATCGGCAGATCCGGGGAGACCATGACCGAACCGTGCCTCGAGACCGTCGCCACCGAGGATCTGACCGAGCACGACGCACACCAGGCGGAAGCCCTGGTGCGGGCGGTGTTCGGCAGCGAGTTCGAACCGCACGACTGGGTGCACGCACTCGGCGGAACCCACGTGCTGGCGCGGCTGGACGGCCTGGTGATCGCGCACGCCGCGGCAGTGCCCCGTTTGCTCGTCCACGACGGCAAGGAGATCGACGGCCGCTATGTCGAGGCCGTGGCGGTCGACTCGGACCGCCGGGGCACCGGACTCGGCCGCATCGTCCTCGACCGTCTCGAAGCGGTGATCGAGGACGAGGGTGCGCTGGGCGTGCTCAACTCGCTGCCCGGCGCGATCGGTTTCTGGGAGGGCCGCGGGTGGGTGCGGTGGCGTGGCCTGCTCGGGGTGGTCGGGAACGGCGAGGACCCCCGGCCGCCGGCCGACGGCGAGAACGTCATGGTGTTCCGCCCGCCCAGCAGCATCGACGTCGAGGGCACGCTGTGCGTCAACAACCGTGTGGGACCGCGCTGGTAGTCGCCCGTCCCGGCAAGACGTGAATTCCCGTTCCACCCTTGACAGGCCTGCGGAACGGGCGTTCACTTCTTGCCGTGGTGTACCGACGAACCGCCGCGGTCCAGGAGCGGCTGGACGCCGCCCGATCCCGGATCGTCACGGCCGCACTGTCCCTCGTGGCCGAACGCGGATACGCCGCGTGCGGGGTGGCCGAGGTCGCCGCCCGCGCCGGCATCGGCGTGGGCACCGTCTACCGCTACTTCCCCGGCAAAGGGGACCTGCTCGCCGAAGTCTTCCGCGACGCCTGCACCCGTGAGGTGACCGCCGCGACAGCGGCCGGGAACAGTGCCGCCGCGACCGGCACGCACGCCGACTCCGTGCTCGCCGCGGTCCGCACCTTCTGCGAGCGTGCCTGCCGCGCACCGACTCTCGCCTACGCCCTCCTCGCCGAGCCCATCGACGCCCTCGTCGAGACCGAGCGCCTCGCCTTCCGGCGGTCGTTCGCCGACGTCCTCGCCGCCGCGATCCGCGCCGCCGTCCGAGACGGCGAACTCCCCGATCAGGACGCGTCCCTGACGGCGGCCTGCCTCGTCGGCGCCATCGGCGAGGCGCTGGTGGTCCCCCTCGCTCGCGGAGACGTCGACGCCCGCGTGATCGACGCCCTCGAGACCGTCACCCTCCGCGCGCTCGGCGCACCGAATCCCGTCGTCAGGAGCACCACATGACCCCCACCCACACCGTCACCAACCAGGTCCCGCCGTTGATCGAGTACGACGTCGCGGATCAGCCCGTGCTGCTCGAGGCGCTCCACCGCGAGGGGGCGGGCGACGCCGAGGCGGAGTTGCACCGAGTGGGCCGACTGGCCGGAAGCGCCCGCGCGCAGCGGTGGGGTGAGCTGGCCGAGGCCCATCCGCCGGTCCTGCACACCCACGATCGCTACGGCAACCGCGTCGACGAGGTGATCTACGACCCCGCCTACCACGAATTGATGCGCACGGCAGTCGATCTCGGCCTGCACGGCGCACCGTGGGCCGAGGAGTCGCCGCACGCGCACCTCGTCCGCGCCGCGACGTCGAGCGTGTGGAGCGTCGTCGACGCCGGGCACGGCTGTCCGATCTCGATGACCTACGCCGTGGTGCCGGCGCTGCGCGCGAACCCGGACCTCGCCGCGCAGTACGAGCCCCTGCTCACCACGCGGGTCTACGACCCGTCGTTCCGGCCGCCGCTGGAAAAGGGCGGGCTGATCGCGGGCATGTCGATGACGGAGAAGCAGGGCGGCTCCGACGTGCGGGCCAACACCACCACGGCCGTGCCGCGGCCGGACGGCACGTGGTCGCTGACCGGCCACAAGTGGTTCACCTCGGCCCCGATGTCGGACATCCTGCTCGTCCTCGCCCAGAGCGAGAGCGGGTTGTCCTGCTTTCTGCTGCCGCGGATTCTGCCGGACGGCACCCGCAACGCCATGGCCATTCAGCGCCTGAAGGACAAGCTGGGCAACCACTCCAACGCCTCGAGCGAAGTCGAGTACGACGGCGCCACGGCGTGGTTGGTCGGCGAGGAAGGCCGCGGCGTGCGGACCATCATCGATATGGTCAACATGACCCGACTGGACTGCACGCTGGGCAGCGCGACGGGGATGCGCGACGCCACGGCGCGGGCGATCCACCACGCGACGCACCGGGCCGCGTTCGGCAAGCAGTTGGTGGACCAGCCGGCGATGCGCAACGTGCTCGCGGACCTCGCCGTGGAGGCCGAGGCCTCGACGACGGTGGCCCTGTGGCTCGCGGCACTCACCGACCGGGCCGCGGCGGGTGACGAGCGTGCCGCGCCGCTCCGCCGGATCGGGCTGGCGGTGAGCAAGTACTACGTGTGCAAGCGCGGCCCGGCGCACGCGGCCGAAGCGTTGGAATGCCTGGGCGGCAACGGGTATGCCGAGGAGTCGGGCATGCCCAAGCTGTACCGGGAAGCACCGTTGCTCTCCATCTGGGAGGGCTCCGGCAACGTCGCCGCGCTGGACACGCTGCGCGCGGTGGCCCGTCAACCGGAGACCCTGACCGTGCTGTTCGACGAGCTCGACAGCGCGGCCGGCGCCGACGACGCCCTCGACGCGGCGGTGCGCCGGGTCAAGTCGGCGTTCACCGACGTCGCCTCGCTCGAACACCGCGCACGGCGCGTCGTGGGCGATCTCGCGCTGACCCTGCAGGGGTCGTTGCTGGTGCGGCACGGCCATCCCGCGGTGGCGGACGCGTTCACCGCCACCCGGCTCGGCGGCGACTGGGGCACCGTCTTCGGCACCCTGCCCACCGGGGTCGACACCGCCGCGATCATCGAGCGCAACACCCCGAAGGTGGGCGCGTGAGCGAGCGCCCGGCCGCCTGGCGGGACGGGTGGGACGAGGGTGCGGGCAGCGCGTTCGCCGAGCGCACCTCGCCGGCGGACGACCACCGTTACGCGACCCTGACCTACGAGGTCACCGGCCGCATCGCGCGGATCACTTTCGACCGGCCCGAGCGCGGCAACGCCATCACCGCCGACACGCCGCTGGACCTCGCGCACGCCGTCGAGCGCGCCGACCTCGATCCTCGGGTCCACGTGATCCTGCTGTCCGGCCGCGGCAAGGGATTCTGCGGTGGGTACGACCTGTCGATCTACGCCGAGAACGGCGCGCGTCCGGCCGACGGTACGGACGGGTCCGGTGCGGAGGGCACCGCCCTCGATGCGACCGTCCAGGCACGCAACCACGACCCGTCGCGGACGTGGGACCCGATGCTCGACTACGCCATGATGAGCCGCTTCAACCGCGGCTTCGCGAGTCTGCTGCACGCCACCAAGCCCGTCGTCGCCAAGGTGCACGGTTTCGCGATCGCCGGCGGCACCGACATCGCCCTCTACGCGGACCAGATCGTGTGCGCCGACGACGCCCGGATCGGCTATCCCCCGACGCGCGTGTGGGGCATTCCGGCCGCGGGCATGTGGGCGCACCGCCTCGGCGACCAGCGCGCCAAGCGACTGCTGCTCACGGGTGACTGCCTGACCGGGCGGCAGGCCGTGGAATGGGGCCTCGCCGTCGAATCGCACCCGGCAGACGAACTCGACGCGCGGACCGAGAAGTTCGTCGAGCGCATCGCGCAGATGCCCATCAACCAGCTGATGATGGTCAAGCTCGCCCTGAACAGCGCGTTGCTCGCGTCGGGGGTGGCGACATCCACCATGATCTCGACGGTGTTCGACGGCATCTCCCGGCACACCCGGGAGGGGTACGCCTTTCAGACCCGCGCGGCGACGGTCGGGTTCCGTGAGGCCGTCCGCGAACGTGACGAGCCGTTCGGCGACGCCAAGCCTCAGGCGCCGGCGGCGACCTGACCGATCCGTCGCGGAGAGGCGTCGGTCATGAGGTCGACGAGCACGCGGGACACCCGCGGGTCGGACAGCAGGGCGAGGTGGCCCGTGCCGGGCAGGGTGTAGACCTCGGACACCGGACCACGCGCGCTGCGCAGGGTCACCAGCCCGTCCCCGACGGCGTCGGCCCACCAGGCGTGCGGATCCTCGGCCAGCGTCGCCTGCACGGCGACGTGTCGGATCCCCGGGGCCAGCGGAACGTCGGTGGCGAGCCGGAGGTCGTCCACGCCCCGGCTACGCACGTCCAGCAGGTCGGACCACACGGCGGTCTGCTTCACCCGCCGCAACGCGCGCGACAGGTGGTACACGCCGCTGGCCAGCGGGGCGCCCTCGTGCGGCGTGCCCAGGTAACAGGCCGTGTGCACCAGCGGTAACCAGGTGGCCCGGCTCGCCTCGACACCGCAGGCGCGGCGCAGCACCAGACCGCCCATGGAGTGCCCGACCAGGTCGATGCGCTCCACCGGAACAGGCCACGCCGTGACGACGCGGTCGAGCAGATCGGCCAGCGCCGCGCCGTTGTCGACGATGCCGGTTCCGGTGTTGTACCGCAGGCATACCGCCGAGATGCCGTGGGCGGCCAACGTCTCGCCGTAGCTGCCGCGACCGTCGTGCCGGTAGTACCACGCCTGTTCGGTCTCGCCGAGACCGTGGACGAGCACCGCGAGGTGCCCGGTCGCGAACGGGAACGCCGTCGTGAGCTCCGCCGTCTCGTTCGCGACGACGCGACGTTGGTGGTGCGGCCCCAGCTCGACGGCGAGGTCGTTCGCCTCCGCGACCAACCGGTCGCCGAGCAGCCCGTTCACCGCGCCCACCACCACCGATCCGGCCGCCGACGACGTCACCGCGTGCGAGACGGTCTCGTCCGGCAGCAGCTCGGACCCGACGGCCACCGCCTTCGCGACCGCGGCACTGCCACCCCGCACCGCGGCGTACACGGCGTCGGCGATGCCGTCGTTCAGCGTGCGGATCGGGGCGGCGGGCCGGCCCAGCACCCCGAACACGACGTCGTTCACCGCGCGATGGGTGCCCTGGACCGGCCGGGACAGGATGTCGACGGCCGAGGCCAGGACGGTCGCCGCGCCGGCCACCTCGTTGCGGCGGCGGGCGCGCGGGCGGTTCGAGTGCACACGTGTACTCTAATCGCGGTCGGCGACCTTCACCACGAGCTTGCCGAAGTTGCGGCCCTCGAGCAGTCCGAAGAACGCGTCGGGGGCGTTCTCGAGCCCCTCCACCACGTCCTCCCGGTAGCGGAAGCGACCGTCGGCAACCCACTCCGACACCTCGCGCTGGAAGTTCTTGTAGTGATCGCGGACGAACTCGTTCTGGATGAAGCCGCGCACGGTCAGGCTCTTGGTGAGCACGCGGGTGAAGAAGCCCGGCAGCCGGTCCGGCCCCTCGGGGGCCTGCGTGTCGTTGTACTGGGCGATCAGGCCGCACACCGGGACCCGGGCGTAGGTGTTGAGTCGCGGCAGCACGGCACGCGCGACCGCGCCGCCCACGTTCTCGAAGTACACGTCGATGCCGTCCGGTGTCGCCGCCGCGAGCTGCTCCCGGAAGTCGTCGGCACGGTGATCGACCGCGGCGTCGAAGCCGAGCTCGTCGATCAGGTACGCGCACTTCTCCGGGCCGCCTGCGATGCCCACCGCGCGGGCGCCCTTGATCGTCGCGAACTGTCCGACCGCGGAGCCGACCGGCCCACTGGCCGCCGCGACCACCACGGTCTCCCCCTCCTTCGGCTGCCCGATCACGGTCATGCCCGCGTAGGCGGTGAACCCCGGCATGCCGAGCACACCGAGGGCCGTGGAGATCGGCGCGCGCTCGGGATCGAGACGACGCACCGACGCGGCGTCGACCACCTCGTGGGTCTGCCAGCCCGAGTAGGACAACACGACCGAGCCGACCGGCAGTGCGTCGCTGCGGGATTCGACGACCTCCGCGACGGTGCCGCCGCACATCACGTCGTCCAACGCGACGGGCTCGGCGTAGGACTCCGCGTCGCTCATCCGCCCTCGCATGTAGGGGTCGAGCGAGAGGTAGAGAACCCTCAGCAGCACCTGACCGTCACCGACCTCCGGGAGGTCGGCGGTCTCGGTGCGGAAGTTCTCGGCGGTCGGAGCTCCGGCGGGGCGGGAGGCCAGGACGATGCGTGTGGAGGTGGTCATGGCCACCGACGCTACTCCAGCAGTGCCTTGCGCACTTTTCCCATGGCGTTGCGCGGCAACGACTCCACGAACCGGACCTCACGCGGACGCTTGTGCGCCGAGAGTTGCTGCGCCACATGGTCGATCACCGCGTCCGGGGCGACGTCGACATCGCTCTCCGGGACGACGAACGCGACGATGCGCTGCCCGAGGTCGTCGTCCGGCAGACCCACCACGGCCACCTCACCGACGCCCGGCACGCCGAGAATCGCGGTCTCCACCTCGCCCGCACCCACCCGGTAGCCACCGGTCTTGATCAGGTCGGTCGACTCGCGTCCGACGATGCGGTGGAACCCCTCCGCGTCGATCGCGGCCACGTCGCCGGTGACGAACCAGCCGTCGTCGGTCCACGTCGCGGCCGTGGCCTCGGGCCTGCCGAGATAACCGTCGAAGAAGCGCCCGCGCAGCTGCAACGAACCGATGGACTCGCCGTCGTGCGGAACGTCGGACCCGTCCTCGGCGCGCAGGCGGGTCTCGATGCCGCGCAACGGAAGTCCGACCCAGCCGGGCCGCCGTTCGCCGTCCGCGCGGGTGCTGACGGTGATCAGCGTCTCGCTCATGCCGTACCGCTCGATCGGCGCGATGCCGGTGAATGCGGCGAGCTTCTCGAACACCGGGACCGGAAGAGGCGCACTACCGGACACGAGCAGCCGTGCACGGCTCAGCGCGCGCGCCGACTCCTCGTCCGCCGCGATCCGCGACCACACCGTGGGGACACCGAAGTACACCGTGCCGCGCGTCGCCGCGTAGCGCTCGGGGGTGGGCTTCACGGTGTGCACCACACGGCTGCCGATGCGCAGCGAGCCGAGGATGCCGAGCACCAGTCCGTGCACGTGATAGAGCGGAAGTCCGTGTACGACGGTGTCGTTCGGCGTCCACGCCCACGCCTCGGCCAAGGCGTCCAGCCCCCGGGCCACCGCGTCTCGGCTCAGTAGAACACCTTTCGGCGGCCCGGTGGTGCCGGAGGTGTAGAGGACCAGCGCAGTGCTCTCCCCTGCGGGCTCGGGATAGCTGTGCCACGACCGTGCGTGCATGCGCACCGGAACCGTCGGCAGTCCGCCGGCGTGCTCCGGCGCCACACCCAGCCAGGCCCGTGCGCCGGAATCGGCCAGCACGTGATCGAGTTCGGCGGGACCGGAATCCGGCGCCACCGGCACCACCGCGACACCCGCGATCAGCGCGCCGACCACGGCGACCACCGTGCGCGCCGTGGGCTCGGCCCACACGGCGACCCGGTCGACGTTGGCGATACGCTCGGCCACCGACGTGGCCGCGCCGATCAGGTCACTGCGCGAGAGGACGGTGTCCCCCACCGTGACGGCGTCCTCGACGTCGTCACCGCGCGCGACCAGGTAGGGGTTCAGCGATCGGAGCAGCACGTCACGACGCCTGCGAGACGGCCACGGAGACCTCGCACGAACACCCACCCGCGACCGCGACGCAGTCGACCACCAACGCGTGACGCTCCCGATGCGCGAGCACACAGCCCGCCTCGGTGCACTCGACGGTGAAGTCGCTGTGAACGACGAGGGTTCCGTGGCAGTGATCCAGCGACCCGGCGCAGTCGAGGCACGCGGGGTCGTGCGGCACGGAGTCGATCGTGACCTGATCCATGACTCCATCAGTACCACCGGCCACCGACACGACCGCCGTCCGACACAGCGGGCCGGTCGGTGACGGTCAGAACAGCACCGTGAGCAGCGTCGCAAGGGTCACGCCACCCAGCATGGCGAGGACCAGCACGGCGGCGACCAGTTTCACGCCGGACCGATCCCGGACCGTCGGCTCGGTCCATTCGTCGAACGCCTCGACGTCGACGCCGTCCTGGGCGACGTAGTGCACCTCGCCCGGCGGCTCCCAGTCGTCCCCCGCCGCGCGGATGCGGGATTCGAGCAGTGCCAGACGTTCCCGCGCCCGCGGTGGGTACGCGCGGGAGGGCGCGTTCATCGGCAGACGCCGCGCCAGCACCACCGATCGGTCGGACGACGCGGCGAACGCGGCCAGGGCGTCCCGCACGACGGGATCGGACTCGTCGCGGTCGGTGAGGAACCACGCCGCGCCGGCGCCGGCCACGTCGTCCATCGCCAGACAGGCGAAAGCGAGGAGGTCCAGCGCGGGTTGCGAGGCCGGCTCCCGTTCGAGCACCGCCCCCAGACGCTTGCGCGCGTTCCACGGTTCACCGCGGGCGAGGTCCTCCTGCACGCGGTCGAGGGCGCCCACGGGCCGCCTCAGACCGTCAGGCGCGCGACGGCGGCGGCGATCCGCTCGTCCGTCGCCGTGAGCGCGATACGCACGTGCTGCTCGCCGTCCGGGCCGTAGAACTCACCGGGGGCGACCAGGATTCCGCGGTCGGCGAACCACGACGCCGAGGCGCGCCCGGACTCGCCGCGCGTCGCCCACAGGTACAGGCCGGCCTCGCTGTGGTCGATGCGGAATCCCGCGGCGGTGAGCGCGGCCGCCAGGGCCGTCCGCCGCGCGCGGTAGCGCTCGCGCTGTTCGGCCTCGTGCTCGTCGTCGGACAGGGCGGCCGTCATGGCCGCCTGCACCGGGAGCGGCACCATCATGCCCGCGTGCTTGCGCACCGCGAGCAGCTCGGCGACCAGGGCGCCGTCGCCGGCGACGAAGCCCGCCCGGTAGCTGGCGAGGTTGGACGTCTTGGACAGCGAGTGCACGGCCAGCAGACCGGTGTGATCACCGCCGCTCACGTCGTCGGCGAGGATCGACACTGCCGGCGCGTCCCAGGACAGACCCAGGTAGCACTCGTCGGACACCACCACCGCGCCGCGCTCGCGCGCGAACTCGACCACCTTGCGCAGGTGCGCCGCGCCGAGAACGCGCCCGCTCGGGTTCGACGGCGAGTTCACGAAGATCAAGGACGGGTTCTCCGGGCCGAGGCGGGTCAGGCCGTCGGCACGCAGCGTGCGCGCCCCGGCGAGCCGTGCGCCCACCTCGTACGTCGGGTAGGCGAGTTCCGGCACGACCACGAGATCGTCGGACCCGAGAGCCAGCAGCGTGGGCAGCCACGCGATGAGCTCTTTCGTTCCGATGACGGGGAGCACCGCGTCGTCGGCCACGCCCGCGATGCCGTAGCGACGCTGCAGAGCCGCCGTCGCGGTGGCCCGGAGTGCGGCAGTGCCCGCCGTCGTCGGGTAGCCGGCCTGCTCGGCGACCGATGCCAGCGCGTCCCGGATGACCGGCGCCACCGGATCGACCGGGGTGCCGACGGAGAGGTCGACGATGCCGTGCGGGTGCGCCGACGCGGTAGTCTTCGCCTCCGCGATCGTGTCCCACGGAAAGACCGGGAGACGGTCCGACACACGCCGCCGCGACACGCGCGTCGCGAGTTCGGCCGACGGCGCCTCGGTCACGCTCAGCTCTCGCCCATCGGCGGGAGCGACTTGATGAAGGGCGGGTCGTAGTCGGTCTTGCCGACCTTGGCGGCACCGCCGGGCGATCCGAGATCGTCGAAGAAGTCGACGTTCGCGGCGATGTAGGCGGACCACTGTTCGGGGACGTCGTCCTCGTAGAAGATGGCCTCGACGGGGCACACGGGCTCGCAGGCGCCGCAGTCCACGCACTCGTCGGGCTGGATGTAGAGCATCCGGCCACCCTCGTAGATGCAGTCGACCGGGCATTCCTCGATGCAGGCCTTGTCCAGGACATCGACGCAGGGTTCGGCAATCGTGTACGGCACTGACGTTCTCCTTTAGCCTTTCCGAACTACGGGCGCGGACGTGCTACGCCGCTCGATCCAGGTTCGACCCGACTTCGCCGCGCGGACGAGTGCGCCGCGCTCGCCGAAGTAGCCGGCCACCGCACCGACCACCGGCAGGTTACCGAGCCACCGATAAACGGTACGGCTGCGGGGTCGCTTGTCCAACTCGTCCGTCACCGCGCGGAGGATCTTGGTGACCGACCACAGCGTGGAGAGCAGTGCGAACGGGGATCGGGACAGCCTCTGCGAGCCCCGCTGCTCCTCCTCCGCGGCTTCCTGCGGAGCGGGGGCGTCCACCGAGGCGCCGACGGGCAACTCGCGGTTGCACAGCACGGATGCCAGCAGGCGGACCTGCTCGTCGCGATCGTCGATGCCGTACTCCCGCGCGACCGCCACCAGGACGATGGCCTGGTTGGCGAAGCCGAGTACGTCGCCCAGCGGCAGTCGCCGGGCCAACACGCCGAAGATGCCGGGGAACGCCACGGCGACCGTGCTGATGCCGCCGACGCGTCGCACCCACCAGTTCACGCGCTGGTCCACCGTCATGGACTCCCACGACTTCGTCCCCGGCGTGTCCGCCGCGTCGAAGACCTTGGCGACGGCGTTCAGGGCCGTGTCCACCGACCCGGTCGAGCCGCCGGTCCCGGCGTCGGTGAAGGTGCGCCGCTTGATGCCGAGCGGATCACGATCGGCGAGCAGCTCGAGCATCGGGTCGATGACCCGGACGGCCGCCCGCAGCACACCGGCGACGCGCTGGTCACCCAGACGGTCGGGGCTCACGCCGCGGTCCGATCCGCGTAGGCGGTGGTGCGCTGCACCGCGGTCCGTCCGATGCCCGCTGCGATCTCGTGCAGTTCCGCCACCGTCTTCTCCGATCCGTGCTGCGATCCCGCCATCCGGCTGATCGTCTCCTCCATCAACGTGCCCCCCAGATCGTTGGCTCCGCCGGTCAACATCACCCGTGTACCCGCCACGCCCAATTTGACCCAGCTCGTCTGGATGTTGTCGATGCGGCCGTGCAGCATGATCCGCGCCAGCGCGTGGACCGCGCGGTTGTCGCGTTGCGTCGGACCCGGACGGGAGGCCCCGGCGAGGTAGAGCGGCGAGGACTGGTGCACGAACGGCAGCGGAACGAACTCGGTGAAGCCACCCGTCCGGTCCTGAATGCCCTTGAGCACGTTGAGGTGTCCGACCCAGTGCGACGGGTTGTCGACGTGGCCGTACATCATGGTCGAACTCGACTTCAGACCCACCCGGTGCGCGGTGGACACCACGTCGACCCACGTCCGCGCGGGCAGCTTGCCCTTGGTGAGCACCCACCGGACCTCGTCGTCGAGGATCTCCGCGGCGGTCCCCGGAATCGTGTCCAGCCCCGCCTCGCGCAACGCGATCAGCCAGTCCTCCACCGACTGTCCGCCCCGCGAGGCACCGTTGACGATCTCCATGGGCGAGAAGGCGTGCACGTGCATCGACGGCACACGGGCCTTCACCGCGCGGACCAGATCGGCGTATCCGGTGACGGGCAGCTCGGGGTCGATTCCGCCCTGCATGCAGACCTCGGTCGCGCCGAGAACGTGGGCCTCCCAGGCCCGGTCGGCCACCTCGCTCGCCGAGAGCGAGAACGCGTCCTCGTCCCCCTTGCGCTGCGCGAACGCGCAGAACCGGCAACCGGTGTAGCAGATGTTGGTGAAGTTGATGTTCCGGTTGACCACGTACGTGACGTCGTCGCCCACGGTGTCCCGGCGCAGGGCGTCGGCGAACGCCGCCACCGCGTCGAGCGCCGGACCGTCGGCCGTCGCCAACGCGAGGTACTGCTCGTCGGACAGGCCCGCCGGATCGTGCTCGGCCGCCTGCAACGCCGCTGCGACGTCGCGGTCGAGACGCTCCGGCGCGGTGGCCGCGCGCTCGGCCAACGCCGCGACCTGCTCGCGGACCGAGTCCCAGTCGCCGAACGCCGACCCGATGTCGCTGCGCGTCTCCGTGTTCCGGCCGTCGGTGTCGATGGCGGTGTGCAGGTCGGTCCGTCCGGTGGACTCCCAGACCTCGTCCGGTTCCTGCCACGGCAGACCGGTCGGACGGACGTCGGCCGCGAGGCCCGTGGCGGGGTCGGACACCGCGCGCACGTGGGCGGCGATCCGAGGATCGATCCACGGCGATCCGGCGCGGACGTACTTCGGTTGCGCCGCAGTGCGTTCGGTCAGGACGAATCCGGCGGCCGCGCTGATCTCGGCGAGGGTGTCGAGGTTCGGCCACGGCCGTTCGGGGTTGACGTGGTCCGGTGTCAGCGGCGACACCCCGCCCCAGTCGTCCACTCCCGCAGCGAGAAGCGACGCGCACTCGTCCGGCGACACCAGGTTCGGCGGTGCCTGGATGCGCATCGCCGGACCGAGCAGGATCCGGGCGACGGCGATGGTGGCGCGGAACTCCTCGAGGCCCGCGTCGGGCGCCGACCGCATCGCGGTGTCGTGCTTGGCCAGGAAGTTCTGCACGATCACCTCCTGCACGTGCCCGAACTGCTTGTGCGACGCGCGGATCGCGACGATCGACTCGGCGCGGTCCCGCACGGTCTCGCCGATTCCCACCAGGATGCCGGTGGTGAACGGGACGGTGAGACGGCCCGCGTCGGTGAGCACCTGCAGCCGCACCGCGGGATCCTTGTCCGGACTGCCGTAGTGCGCCTGCCCCTTCTCCTCGAACAGCCGACGCGACGTGGTCTCGAGCATCATGCCCATCGACGGCGCCACGGGCTTGAGCCGCGAGATCTCCTCCCAGCTCAGCACGCCCGGATTCAGGTGCGGCAGCAGACCGGTCTCCTCGAGCACCCGGATCGACATGGCCCGGAGGTAGTCGACCGTGGACCCGTAGCCACGGGACTCGAGCCACTCCGCGGCCTCGGGCCACCGGTCCTCGGGGCGGTCCCCGAGCGTGAACAGCGCTTCCTTGCACCCCAGTTCCGCTCCGCGGCGGGCGATGTCGAGCACCTCGTCCGGGTCGAGGAACATCCCTCGTCCCTCGGCGCGCAGCTTCCCCGGCACCGTCACGAAGGTGCAGTAGTGGCACGTGTCGCGGCACAGCCGGGTCAACGGAACGAACACCTTGCGCGAGTAGGTCACGGTGCCCGACCGGCCCTCGGCGAGAAGCCCGGCGTCGCGGACCCGGGCTGCCGAGGCGCACAGGTCGACCAGGTCCTCCCCGCGCGCGTGCAACAGGGTGGTGGCCTCGTCGACACTGATCACCACGCCGTCGCGAGCGCGCCGCAGCGCGCGACGCATCGCCGACGGGGTCGGGGCGGGCGCCTCGGTGGAAGCTCCCGCGTCGGGGCGTCCGGTGGTGTCGGTGCGCGCGGGTGTGGTCGGATCGGGCAACATCGTCACCGTCCGATCATGCGCCCTCCTCGTAGGGCCCGGCCACAGCAGGGGTGAACGACGTGTCCGACAGCACGAATCGGTCGCCGCTCATCGTGCGCGACCCGGCCGAACGGCTGGGCCCGCGCGCCGTCACGCTGTGGACCGTCGCCGCGGGTCTGCTGTGGGCACCGATTCTCCTCGGGCTCGTGGTGTGGGCCGTGCTCCTGGTGACCGTCGCGGACCGCCCGCTCTGGCCCCCGTTGCTGATCCTCGCCCCGATCGCACTGGTGGCAGCCGCCGTCCACGTGCTCGTCGTGCCTCGCTGGCGCTACGCGGTGCATCGCTGGGAGGTCAGCGACACCGCCGTGTACACCCGGACGGGGTGGTTCGACCAGGAACGGCGCATAGCCCCGCTGAACCGGGTCCAGACCGTCGACACCGAGCGCGGGCCCCTCGAGCGCGCGTTGGGCCTGGCGACGGTGACGGTCACCACGGCGTCGTCCGCCGGCGCGGTGCGTATCGCCGCGCTGGACCTCGAGACGGCGGACCGGGTGGTCGCCCGCGTCACCGAGGCGGCGGCGCGCTCGCGGGGGGACGCGACGTGAGCGTGCCGGCACCCGAGGACTCGGCTGCCGCCGAGGCTCGCGAGGACGCGATGCCGTGGTCTCGCCTCGATCGCCGGATGCTGCTGGTGCACCCGGTCACCGAGGTGGTCCGGCTGCTGCCGGTCCTCGTGGTCTCCCTGGTGGTGGGCAGCACCAGCGGCAACCACCTCTGGAGCGCGATCGTGCTGGCCGTCGTGGTGGCTGCCGCGATTGCCCGCTGGGTGACCACCGGCTACCGGCTCGGCCCGGTGCACGTGCAGCTGCGCACGGGTGTCCTCCAGAAGAAGGTGCTCTCGATCCCGCGGGGCCGGATCCGCAGCGTGGACGTGCAGGCGGGGCCCCTGCACCGACTGCTCGGGTTGGCGGTGCTCACCGTGGGGACCGGTCGGCACGCCGGCAAGGGCGAGACGTTCGAACTGAACGCGCTCGACGCGCGCGTCGTTCCGGCGCTGCGCGAGGAACTGTTGGCGACGGCCGTGGCCCCACCATCCGATCCCGCTGCCGGCGGAGACGTCCCCGCTCCCCCGGAGCGCGAACTGGCGCGCGTCGACCCGGCCTGGGTGCGGTACGCCCCGTTCACGCTGACCGGTCTCGCCGTCGTCGGGGCCGCGGCGGGACTGCTCGGGCAATCGGGCGCCGCCGGCGCCGTGGCGTCGTCGGCAGTGGTCGACGACACCTACCGCCGCGTCGTGTCGCTGGGCGTCGTCGCGGCGGTCTCGATCGCCGTGGTCGCCGCCCTCGTGGTCTCCAGCGCGATCGCCGCCGCGCGCTACCTCCTCGTCTACGGCAATCTGCGCGTGACCGACGACGGCGAGCGACTCCGGGTCGAACACGGTGTCCTCTCCACCCGTCACGCCAGTTTCGACCGCGCCCGGTTGCGAGGGGCGTCGATCCGCCGGCCGCTGCTGCTCCGGCTGGCCGGCGGCGCGCGCCTCGACGCGGTCATGACCGGGGTCAGCGCCTCCGAGCACGAGTCCTCGCTGATCCTGCCGCCCGCGCCGCGTGCCGCGGTGACGTCGACGGCGGCCACCCTGCTGCCCGACGCCGCGGACGCGGCGACCGCGCCGCTGACGGCGCACGGACCCGTGGCCCGACGACGACGCCTCACCCGCGCCCTCCTGCCGGTGGCGGCGGCCCTGGCGGCGACGGCCGGCTACGCGGTGAGTGGGCGGGCGGTACCGACGTGGGCGTGGATCGTGCTCGGACTCGTCGCCGTCGCCGCGATCGCGCTGGCGCTGGACCGGTACGCGGCCCTCGGTCATCGGGTCCGGCCCGGATTGCTGGTGACCGAGCACGGCAGCCTCGACCGCCGACGAGTGGTGCTCGACGCGCGGGGTGTCGTCGCCTGGACCGTGCGCCAGACCTTCTTTCAACGACGGGCCGGCGTCGCGACGCTCGTCGCCGCCACGGCGGCCGGAACCGGCGCCTACCGGGTTCTCGACGTACCCGTCGACCGCGCGTGGGCCATCGCCGAGGCGGCCGCGCCCGGCGCGACGGACGTCTGGGGCTGCGACCGATGACCCGCACCGGGCCGGCCGAACCTGCTCAGCCGCCGCCGCGCTCTCTCGCCGAACTCGACACCCGCGTGTCCGAGTGCCGCGCGTGCCCCCGGTTGGTGGAGTGGCGGGAGCGCGTCGCGCGCGAGAAACGCGCCGCGTTCCGCGACGAAACTTATTGGGGCCGACCGGTTCCCGGGTTCGGACCGCCCGATGCGCGGCTGCTGATCGTCGGACTCGCCCCTGCCGCCCACGGCGCGAACCGCACCGGCCGCATGTTCACCGGCGACCGCAGCGGCGACGTGCTCTACGCCGCCATGCACGCCGTCGGTCTCGCGTCGCAACCCACCGCGACCGCGATCGACGACGGACTCGAACTCGTCGGCACGCGCATCACGTCCCCGGTGCACTGCGCACCACCGGAGAACAAACCGACGCCGGCGGAGCGCGACCGGTGCGGGTCCTGGCTCGAGAGCGAGCTGCATCTCCTGGCTCCCACGGTGCGAGCCGTCGTGGTGCTGGGCGGATTCGGATGGCAGGCGCTGATGCCGGTGCTCGCCGGCGCGGGGTGGGACGTGCCGCGCCCGCGGCCGCGCTTCGGCCACGGCGCGCAGGTGACGCTCGCCCCGATCGCCCCCGATCTGCCCGAGCTCACCGTGTTCGGGTGCTTCCACGTCAGCCAGCAGAACACCTTCACCGGGCGCCTCACCCCGGCGATGGTCGAGGACGTGCTCGCCCGAGCCGCCGACGCTGCCGGGGTCTCGCGCAGCAGGTGAGTCAGCGCGCCCCGAGGGCGGTCAACCGTCGGAATCGCAGTGCGAAGAGCTGCACCACGGGCGGCAGCAGGCCACCGGCCAGGAGGACCAGCAGGCGCCAGTCGGCGAGCACGAGGACGTCGCCGCCGGGCCCGCCGAGCATCGCGAGGAGGAGGCCGAGGGCGAAGCCACCCAGCGGCAACGCCGCTCGGCCGCCGTTGTGCGAGACGGAGTACGCCACGCGGACGAGCAGAACGTTGACGGCCCCGGCGAGCAGGCCGCTCACCGGAAACGGGGTGCTGCCGAGGTACGCGGGCAGGAACAGGACCGCACCGAGAGCGCACAGGAATCCGTCGAGGGTGAGCGCGGCGAGGATGGCGGCCTTGACGCCCGTCACCACGGACTCTCCGGCGTGGCCGCTCACGCGGTCACCCACTCGCCGCCGGGACGGCGGGTCGTCAGCGCGGCGGGTAGCCGATGGAGGTGAGGAAATTGCTCACGGTGGTGGCGAACCCGGACACCGCGTCGAGGTAGATCGCCCGCTGCAGGTCCGCGGTGGGGCGCAGCGAATCGACGAACGCCACGATGGCGTTCTGCAGGTCGTAATTGAAAATCACGCGATCTCCTGGTGACGGTAGGGCGAGATGTCGGCGCCGACGCCGGACCCCGCTCCGTGACAGCGCTCACAGCATAACCCGGCAGATTCCCCGTTTCGACGACGGGGTTCACGACACTCCCGCGAAGAGGTCCGTCTCACGGCCGGACGCGTCGACCTCGCCGAGGGTGCCACGCACCAGCACGTACTGCTCGTCGGGCAGCACCGGCTGGGCGATGTCGTTCGACAGTGCGTAGGCCGTGCCGGCGTCGGACACGGTGACCTGGGTCGCGTGGGCGCGCAGGGCCGCCCTCTTGGCGTCCAGGACGTCCCGGACGTCGATGCTCGTGGTCACCTCACCGTCCGGAACACTCGGCAGCTCACCGGGTTCGGGCATCCGCCAGGTGTCCGGCAGGGGGCCGAGGGCGGCCAGTCCGTCCGAGAGTTGCGAGGCCCCGGTGACCGTCCAGTAGGCCTTGGCCACCGACCACGGCTCGCCCCGATCGGACGACGACGGGTCGGCGGCGCGGTCCAGGGCCGCCCCGGCGAGGCGGTGCACCTGCTGGTGGTCGGGATGGCCGTAGCCACCCTCCGGATCGTAGAAGACCACCACCTGCGGCCGGATCTCCCGGATGACACCGACCATGGCGGCGAGCGCCTCGTCGACGTCCGCCCGGACGAAGGCCCGAGGGTGCAGCGCAGCCGGGGTCCCCGCCATGCCCGAGTCGCGCCACCGTCCCGCACCACCCAGGAAGCGTGGCGGCCGCGCCCCCAGCGCCGCGAGCGCGACGGTGAGTTCGTGGATGCGGTAGCCACCCAGCTGATCCGCACGATCGGCGGTCAGACCCGCCCAGCGATCACCGATCACCTCGCCCTCCTCGCCCAGCGAGCAGGTGAGCACGGTGACGTCCGCGCCGTCCCGACGCGCCCGAGCGATCGTGCCGCCGGTGGTGATGGACTCGTCGTCGGGATGGGCGTGGATCAGGAGCAGTCGGCGGGTCACGGAACCTCTCTCGCCCAGCGGTCGGCATCTCCGAAGATGCCCACCTCGATCGGACCGGTCAACGCGGCGCCGCTCACGCCGGGCCCCACGGCGACCACCGACGAGTCCTGGACTATCGGCAGCACGGTGTGCAGTGCCCACAGGCTCGGCTGCAGCGCCATCACTGCGGCGACCGGATCGGCCGCGGTCTCGGTCGCGGCGATCGCCGGGCCCAGCGCGGGATCGCAGACACCGGACAGCGGGCCGACGACGGCGGCGTCCTCGGCGTCCGGACCGGTCACCTCCACGGGCGGCACGGCGGCGCAGCCGAACCGCGAGGCCAGCGCCGTGGCCGGGTCACCGCCGGCTCGCGACCACCCCACCACCGCGTCCACGGCGCCCGTCGCGAGCGCGGTGCCGTAGAGCTCCTCCGGGTCGAGCGGCGTCACCCGGGCGTCGACTCCCGCGTCGCGCAGTTGATCCGCGGCAGTGTTGGCCACTGCGACCGCGATGGCGTCGTTCTGCGGCGCGCCCAGCGTGAGGCTCAGCGGCTGCGCGCCCGAGACGAGCGGCGGCTCGGTCTCGGTCGTGGTGCTCGCCCCCGACGTCGGGGCCAGGGCGGGCGGCAACGGAACCGGGGTGAATCCCGCCGCGACGAGACCGGCGACGGCCTCCTCGCGCGGCAGCGGCGCGGGACGGGTCGGCGCGTACCCCGGCTGGGACGGGGAGACGATCTGCGCCCGGGCGGCCGAGACCCCCGCAGTGGCGCCCGAGGCCACCGTCGAGAGCAGGTCGACGTCGAGCAGACCCATGACGGACTGCCGCACCGCCGGATCGGCCAGTGCCGGCACCCGACCGTTGAGCGTGAGTTCCAGTGTGCGCGACCGGAATCGAGTGTCCGTCCGCACGTTCGGGATGGCGTCCAGTTGCGCCGTGAGCGACGGCCCACCGCGTACCTCGGCGAGTTGGGCGTCACCGGACCGCAGGGAATCCGCCACCTGCGCATCGGTTCCGCCGCGGCGCAACAGAATTTGGTCCGGCGTCGCGGGCGATCCCCAGAACCGATCGTTGCGCTCGAGCAGAATCTCGTCACGGCCCCGGTCGACGGTGTCGATCCGGAAGTGACCACCCGAGACGGACACGTTGTCGCGCAGTCCCCGTTCGAACCCACCGGGCAGGTCCTTCAACAGGTGGGACGGAACCAGGTTGGTGAACAGTTCGCGCCACGCGGGATACGGACGCGAGAACACCACCGACACCGTCTTGCCACCGTCACCGGATTGGAGGTCCTCGATCGCGGCGTAGCCCGCGGGGTCGACGACCCCGGGCGCCTCGATCATCTGTTGCCACAGGTACCGGAAGTCCTCGGCCGCGATGGGCGCGCCGTCCGACCACTGCGATTCGGTCCGCAGCCGGTAGGTGACGGTGAACGGCGCCTCGGAGGTGACGTCCGCGGAGACCAGGAGCGACGTGTCCGGAACCCACTCCGTGCGCGCACCGTCGACCGAGCGCACCGGGCGGAACGCGCTCGGAAACACCAGCGTCGACACGGCCGTCGTCGCCGGGGACTGATCGGCCGTCAGGTGCGGGTTGAATCCCGTTCCGACGTCGTCGATGGCGACCACCACCGGGTTGCCGGTGGCGGTCGGTGCGGCCGGGGGCGTGGTCGTCGCCGTCTCGGTGCTCTGGATGGCCGGCGGCGGGTCGGCGGTGCACGCGGTCAGGAGAGCGGCGGTGACCGCCAGCACCCGGACCGCGGGCATCGCCGCACGCGCGCCGACCACGTCAGAGAGCAGCCTTGTCGCGCGACTTCGCCCGCGACCGCTCGCGCGCACGCTCGTTGGAGTCCAGGTGCAGCTTGCGCACCCGCACCACTTCCGGGGTGACCTCGACGCACTCGTCGGCGGCGCAGAACTCCATGGCCATCTCGAGGTCGAGCTTCTTCGGCTTGGCCAGCGTCTCCATGACGTCCGCCGAGGACTGACGCATGTTGGTCAGCTTCTTCTCGCGCGTGACGTTGATGTCGAGGTCCTCCTGGCGCGGGTTGATGCCCACCACCATGCCCTCGTAGGTGTCCGCGCCCGGCTCGACGAAGAACGTGCCGCGGTCGGCCAGCTGGATCATCGCGAACGGCGTCACGCTGCCCTGGCGATCGGACACCAGCGACCCGGTGTGCCGCGCGCGGATCTCACCGGCCCACGGGGCGTACCCGTGGAAGACGGCGTTGGCGATGCCGGTGCCGCGGGTCTCGGTGAGGAAGTCGGTGCGGAAGCCGATCAGGCCGCGCGACGGCACGATGAACTCCATACGGACCCACCCCGCGCCGTGGTTGGTCATCTGGACCATCTTGCCCTTGCGGGCGGCCAGCAGCTGGGTGATGCCGCCGAGGTGCTCCTCGGGGCAGTCGATGGTCAGCTCCTCGTAGGGCTCGTGCGTCTTGCCGTCGACCTGCTTGGTCACCACCTGCGGCTTGCCGACGGTGAGCTCGAAGCCCTCGCGTCGCATCTGCTCCACCAGGATCGCGAGCGCGAGCTCACCACGACCCTGCACCTCCCACGCGTCGGGGCGGCCGATGTCGAGAACGCGCAGCGAGACGTTGCCCACCAGCTCCTGATCGAGGCGGGCCTTGACCATGCGGGCGGTCAGCTTGTGGCCCTGCACGCGACCGACGAGCGGGCTGGTGTTGGTGCCGATGGTCACCGAGATCGCCGGCTCGTCCACCGTGATGCGGTGCAGCGCAACGGGATTCTCCGGATCCGCCAGCGTGTCGCCGATCATGATCTCCGGGATGCCGGCCACCGCGACGATGTCGCCGGCCACGGCCACCTCACCGGGACTGCGCTCGACGCCGACCGTCTTGAGCAGCTCGGTGATCTTGACGGTCTTCACGCCGTCCTCGTTCATCCACGCGACGTTCTGACCCTTGCGCAGCTCGCCGTTGTGCACGCGGACGAGAGCCAGACGGCCGAGGAAGGCCGAGGCGTCGAGGTTGGTGACGTGCGCCTGCAGCGGCGCGTCGCTGCTGCCCTTCGGCGCCGGCACGTAGTTCAACAGCACGTCGAACAGCTCGTCGAGATTCTCCGCGTCCGGAGCCTGACCGTTCTCGGGCTGCTTCGTGGACGCCTTGCCCTCACGACCCGACGCGTACAGCACCGGCAGGTCGAGAGCGAGCTCCGCGGCCTCCGACGCCTCGTCGTCGAGGTCCGACGCCAGATCGAGCAGCAGATCGTGGCTCTCGGAGACGACCTCCTCGATCCGCGCGTCGGGACGGTCCGTCTTGTTGACCACGAGGATCACCGGCAGCGACGCGGCGAGCGCCTTGCGCAGCACGAAGCGCGTCTGCGGCAGCGGACCCTCGGAGGCGTCCACGAGCAGCACCACGCCGTCCACCATCGACAGGCCGCGCTCGACCTCGCCGCCGAAGTCCGCGTGACCCGGCGTGTCGATGACGTTGATGACCGTGACCGAACCGTCGGCGTGGTGCCGGTGCACCGCCGTGTTCTTGGCCAGGATCGTGATGCCCTTCTCCTTCTCCAGGTCACCCGAGTCCATGACGCGGTCGACCAGTTCCGCGCGGGCAGCGAACGCGCCCGACTGGCGAAGCATCGCGTCGACGAGCGTCGTCTTGCCGTGGTCGACGTGGGCGACGATCGCGACGTTGCGGAACGACGTGGGGGTGGTGGGGCTGGTCACGCGGGAATCTCCATCGTGTTCGAGTACGGGGCGCGTACGGCGGGTGAAGAGCAGGCGACTACCTCTCCCGGAGCACGCGCTGCGTCGCGAACGAGACGTGCGACTCGAAAAAGTTTACTCGGTCGGACCGGGTGACTGCGCTCACGCGGTCTCCGGTCCCCTCCGACCTGGACGCTCACGCGGTCTCCGGTCCCCTCCGACCTGGACGCTCACGCGGTCTCCGGTCCCCTCCGACCTGGACGCTCACGCGGTCTCCGGTCCCCTCCGACCTGGACGCTCACGCAGACCCATCACTCAGCAACACCACCAGATCGGCGATCCACTCACGGTCGGCGGGCACCCAGTCCACCTCGTGCAGGTCGCCCGCACCGACCCACCGCACCGCGTCGTGATAGAGCGCGGACGGCGTCCCCGCGACCCGCCGCACGGCGTAGGCCCGCAGGACGTGACCCGACGGCAGCGGCACGTCGACCCCCACCGGGTCGCCGACCGTGACGTCGATTCCGAGTTCCTCCCGCAGTTCGCGGACCAGCGCGTCCTGCGGCGTCTCCCCCGGTTCGATCTTGCCGCCGGGCAGTTCCCACCGGCCGGCCAGCTCCGGCGGCGTGGCGCGCTGGGCGAGCAGAACGCACCCGTTCTCGATCACCGCGCCGGCGACGACCGTCGCGGCGGCGGGCGGCGGTGGCACCATCGCAGTATGGCCGAACTGCTCACCGGCGACGACGTCCGTCGCGTGCTCTCCGATCTCCCCGGCTGGTCGCGGGACGGGGACGCGATCACCCGCACCGTCACCTGCTCGTCCTTTCTCGCCGGCATCGACCTGGTGCGCCGGGTGGCCGACGCGGCCGAGTCCGCCGATCATCACCCGGACATCGACATCCGGTGGACGGCGATCACGTTCCGACTCTCCACGCACTCCGCCGGCGGCATCACCGACAAGGACGTCACGCTCGCGCGGACGATCGACTCGCTGGCCTCCTGACCGAGCGGCCGTGCGCGGCCACCACCCCGAACAGTCCGAGGGTGCCCACCGCGTACGCGGCGCCCGCCACCGCGAGGATCAGCGGACGGTCGATCTCCCAGATGGACGGCTGCAGGAAGCTCAGCACCCACGGCACGCCGACGAGGGTGACCACGAGCCAGTACCCGACCAGCACGCGAACTCCGCGCGCGTGGCGCAGCGGCCCGTGCACGAGCCAGATCAGCATCGGCACGATCCACACCCAGTGGTGGGACCACGAGATCGGGGACACCGCGAGCCCCACGAAGGACACGATCACCAGCGTGCCCAGCCGATCGTCCGGTCCGAGCGCGCGCCACGCCGCCAGCGCGGCGAGGAGCAGGATCGCCACGGCGACGAGCCAGATCGGCCCCTGACCGACGTCGTGGCCGACCAGGCGGGAGAGGGCGCCGCGGAGCGACTGGTTCCACACCGATCCCACCGGTCCGATGCGATCGGCGTCGCCGAGCAGCGTGGTGAAGTACTCGGTGGCCGCGGAGCCCATGAGCAGGAAGCTCACCCCGACGGTGCCGACGAAGGTCACCGCCGAGAACGCCGCGGCACCCCAGCGCCGTCGCGCGAGGAAGTACAGGCCCGTGATCGCCGGGGTCAGCTTCACCCCGGCGGCGAACCCCACCAGCGCGCCCGACACCCACCACCGAGCGCTGCGCGCCGCGAGCATCGCCAGCAGAACGAGGAAGACGTTCACCTGGCCGTAGTCCAGGGTGGTCCGCAGCGATTCGGTCCACAGTCCGACGGCGGTCCACAGCAACGCGGCCCGACGCCACTCCACGGTGTCCGCGCGGTCGCCACCCACGAGGCGCAGGGCGATGCGAACGACGGCGTACAGCGCGAGGCCGGTCGCGATCATCCAGAGCGCGCCGACGAGCGGGAACGGCAGGAAGTGCAGCGGGTAGAAGACGAGGGCCGCGAACGGGGGGTAGGTGAACGGAAGCGGGAAGTCCGGGGTCTCCTCCGAGTAGGTGAAGTCGTAGAGCGACCCGTCGAAGGCCGACGCCGACCCGTCCACGTAGACGTGGAGATCGACCCAGTTACTGCCGTTGGGGGTGGCCACCGTCCACAGCACGCGCAGCAGCACCGTCACCACCAGCAGGGCGGGGGCCGCGCGGAGGAGCACGGGGAGCCGCGGGGCGGGGTTCGGAGCACTCACGGCAGGGGGTTCTCACGATCGAGAAGAGGGACAGGACCGTGCGCGAGGGTAGTCGGTGCGGTGACCCGCCCCGAAGGTCACGTCCGATGCATTGTCGCGTGCCACGTCCCAGCAGTCACAATCGCATCACTGTTCGCAAGAGTCGCATCCGTCGCTCTTGTAACAGGCTAACGTCGGGTACCCGCGCAACGACACGGTCCGAGCGCCCGAGCACACGCTGTACAACCGTCGAACGGTGTCATTAGAGTGACGTCGCCTGCCCGTCCACGACGGGCGGAGGGGGTCGTGGGCAGTCGTTCGAGCCGGCAGACGAGGAAGCGGGAACACCATGCAGACAACGGATTCGACACGCCGACGGGCCCGTCGACGCACGCGCAGCATGGTGGCCGGCATGGCTGTCGCCGCCGCCTGCGCCGTGGCCGCCCCCGGCGTCGCCGCCGCGCAGCCGGCGCTGCCGATTCCGAGCGACCCGCAGGTCGTCCCCGGCTACGAGGCGCTCGCCGCCCTCGCTCCGTCCCTGCTGGACGCCGCTGCCGTCGATGCCGCGAACCCCCAGAACGAGCTGCTCGCCCGCGCGAAGCAACTGCTCGACACCGCGCCGCTCTCGCCGGACGCCAAGCGGATCCTGACCTCGATCATCACGTTCCTGGACGGCAGCCGCGGCGGTGGTCCGGAGATCCCGCAGGACGGACCCGTCATCGCCCAGTTCCTCTACCCGACGGTCGGACGCGGGTGCATCTCCCCCACGGCCGATTCCGTGGGCGCCGCACTGGCGGTACCCGGCCCGGCCGAGCTGCCTCCGCCCGGACCCGCCGCGGGCACGGCGGGCTTCGTCTTCACGGCCCTCGGCACGGCGCCGCTCGCGGATCGCCAGGCCGCTCCGCTGACCGCGCAGTGGGTCAACGTCGACACCGGGAGGACCGGCGCGACCGTGCTGACTGGGGCCGCGAACATCAACCCCGACGGGCCCGCCACGCTGTCGGCGATCGCGGACACCGGGCGCGGCCGCGTCCTCGCGGCGATCTCGGGCTCCATCTCCACCGACGCCGGGATCACGTGCAGCTTCCTGCCCACGGTCGGCGCCTTCGTCGTGAACTGACGCCCCTGTCCGCAGAACCCGGACCGACGAGAAGACCGGTGGCCGAGTACGGCCACCGGTCTTCTCGTGTCGGGGGTCAGGAACCGAAGTACTCCGAGAACTGCGTGTAGAGCGCGCCGGCGATGGCGTAGAGCACGTCGATGAACGTCATGAGAATGCCTCCAGGGTGCGAATCAGGGTGGATGCGAGATCCGGTCGCGCGGCGGGGTCGCCGACCGGCGTCGTGGGAACCGAGGTGTCCGGTTCGGGCGTGACCACGTCGGCCGCGAGCGACCACTGTCCGTAGTCCGCCTTCAGCACCGTGTTGACGTCGATGCCGACGCCCTCGATGCGGCGCTTGTCGATCTCGATCTGGTGCAGGTGGGCCGCCGGGTGCACGAATCCCTTCGGGGTGCCCCAGTTGTGCTGCCAGTACCAGGATCCGAGTCCGGCCGCGGCAGCGAGGGTGATGGTGGGGCCGTTGGCGTACACCCCGGTGTTCTCCCGGCCGACGACGGAGTGCCAGCCGAGCAGGTAGGGCCCGATCATCGAGGCGAACTCCGCGGCCGTGGGGTTGTCGTCGATCGCGGCGTAGATCGGCCGGTTCGCGGGTCCGCCTGCAGCCGTGTGCAATTCGAGTCCACGCGTCGCGTGCGTCACTCCGGCGTCGTACCCGCCGCGCCAGTCGGCGGTGGCCCCCTTGCCGAACTGGTAGCAGGACACCACCTGCAGACCCTCGCCCGTGAGGGCACTCGCCTCGGCGGCGGTCATCGGCTTGCCGGTCATCCACTCGGCGCCGGGGCGGCGGTCGGAGACGTACCGGATCGCTCCCACGTGTCCCGCGGCGGCGATGGCCGCGGCGGACGGCACGCCGGCTGCGTAGTCGACGATGGTGCCGAGACCGGGGTTCGCTGCGGCGACGGACCGTCCTGTCGCTCCGAGGCCGACGGCGACACCACCGACGGCGGCGTAGCGGAAGAGCTGTCGACGGGATACCTGCACGAGCACCTGCCTTCGCGACTCGCCCGGCGCGCCTCCCCGGACGGACGACGACGGACTGCTAATTTTCTCGGTTTCGGTCACTCCAGTGGTGCCGAGCCGCAATTGCACCACACACACCTCGAGGCTCGCCAGTCACTGCAGACACTCGACGACGCGCTCCACGGCGTGTCGCAGGCGTGTCGCGTAGACGTCGGGGTCGACGACTCCCGCGCTCGTCGTCACCGAGAGCGTCACGGTGTCCCCGATCCCGTGGACGCCGTGCGTCAGTCCGACCGTCGGAGACAAGGCGGGGAAACCCGCCGTCATCAGGACCGGGTGACCGCCGAGCATCAGATCGGACGCACCGCGGTACACGCTCGACACGACGGTGTGTCCGCCCACCGTGGTCTGGACCGCCTCGAGATCGGCCCGCGCGACGTCCGCGCGGATCACGGCGGCCGGGACCGCCTCCGTCGCTCGGTCCCCCACCCCGAACGCCGGGTGGTCGAGCCGCCGACGTCGGTCGCGCAGCGAGTCGGCGATCGCCTCCGCGCGTCGGGAGAGGTCCTCGACGCCCGGGTGCAGATCGACCCCCGCGACGTGAAATGCGTTGCGAGCAAGCGTCGTTCGAGACGCGGGCGGAACACCGATGGTGACCTCGGCGCCGAGGTCGTCGGGCACCTCCGCGCCCACGGCCTCGAGGTGGTCGACGAGCGCCACCGAGATCGCGGTGAGCGCCGCGACGGTGACGCTGACGGGCCCACCGGCCAGGGCGGTCGTCGGCAGCACCAGGCAGCGCATCGCGACGCCGCCGGACGCGAGGCGGGACAGCACAGTCGGAGTGCGGCCGACCGGGGGCGCCGGAAGCCGGCCCGACGCGGTGGCCTCGCGCCGGTCGCGGTCGGCCGCGGCGGCGTCGCGCGCCCGTCGGGCCGTCCGCGCCACCCGCGCGGGGAATTCGAGCACGCCGAGCGCGGCGGCGATCGCGCCGGTCGGTGCCGCCGGTGGCTGCGCGGGGGTCGGCGGGTCGACGGCGAACAGTGCCCGCGCCGTCGCGGACGCTCGGGCGCCGTCGGCCAGCGCGTGCGCCACCTGCAGCACGGCCACGGAGGCGACGCCCGACGCGCCGGGCACGCCCGTGACCGCGGGAGACAGGTGCAGGCGCCACGGCGAGACGGTGGCGTCCACCTGGTCGGCGGTCGACGCCGCGACGCGATCGAGACACCCCTGCCAGTCCGGGGTGTCGTCGACCCGCACGAGATCGGGGGTCGGGGACCGCGGAACCCAGTACGGGTAGTCGAGCGCGGCCGGCGTCTCCCGTACTCGCACGCAGAGGTCCGCCACCGTCTCCGCGCGCGCGAGCAGCGAGTGCGCCACGGACGGACCGTCGACCGCCCCGTCGAACGCGAAGAGCAGGAACTGATCACTGGCCAGCCGTCGGGACAGCCAGAACATCCGCGCGTCGACCGCGGTGAGGCGCGCTCCGGTCAGTCGCGGCGGCACAGGCAGAACAGGTGCCCCACCGGGTCCTGGAAGACGCGAAAGCCGGGATGGTCGGCGTCGTCGTCCACCGTGCGCGCGCCGAGTCCGACGGCGTACTCGGAGGCCCCGTCCATGTCGTCCACGATCAGGTCGAGGTGGATGCGAATGCCCTCGCGAGGCCAGTAGAGGGGGACGAACTCGTCGGACTTCTGGAAGGCCAGCCCCTGGCCTCCGGGTCCGCGGACCACCGACCAGTCGGGGTCGTCCCGCTCGGACGGCCACCCCAGCAGGGCCGTGTAGAACCGCGCGAGGGCCTGCGGGTCCGGGCAGTCGAGGACCGTGTAGTCCATCTCGATCGTCGGACGGGACGCCGGGGAACCGGACGCGGACGGGGAGTCGGCAGTCATGTCCGGAGTCTAGGGACGCGGCGGCGGATCCGCCGCGACGCGCGGTGGTTCGGACTCGGTCCGAACATCCGCATCGCCCTCGGCACCGTCGTCCTCGGGCCGCCGCGCGTCGAGCACGATCCAGTCGGACTCCGGCCGCCACGGATCGAGCGACCACGTCGAGAAGCGTTGCACGGCGACGAACCCCACCGCCGCGAGGTCGCGCAGCGCATCGTCCGGGGAGTAGGCGCGATCGGTGGCGAAGCCCGCGATCACCCGACCACCGGGCCGGAGGGCGTCGTACCACCGACGCAGGACCGTCGACTCCGTGCCGGGGGCGAGGAAGACCAGCACGTTGCCGGCGGCGACGACGGCGTCGAAGGACGCCGGGTCGAGGGGAACGGTGAGGAGGTCCCCCAGCACGACGTCGATCCCGGCGCGCGTCCTGGCTTCGGCCACCAGAACGGGGTCGAGGTCGACCCCGGTCACGCGGTGACCGCGACGCGCGAGTTCGGCGGCGAGCCGCCCGGTGCCGCACCCCGCGTCGAGAATGCGCGACCCGCGGGCGACGGCCGCGTCGACCATGCGAGCCTCACCGTGCAGGTCGGCGCCGGATCGTTCGAGTTCGCGGAACCGCTCGACGTACGCGTGCGAGTCGGCCGCGGAGCGTTCGAGATGCCACCGCGTCGGCGCGCTCATCGGTCGAGGTAGAAGCGTGCGGTCTCGGTTGCGACCGCCGCGACGACGTCGGCGAGCGGTCGGTCGTCCGGCGTCAGTGCCGCCACGGCGTCGGCCAGGGCGGCGTCGCGCAATCCCTTCTCGCGCAGCAGGTCCCAGGCCCGGCCGATCAGTCGCACCGATTCGGCGTGGGTCAGGTCCGGCCGATGCGAACGCAAGGCGGTGGCCGCCCAGTCGGGATCGAACGTCCCGCCGGGCGGCCCGAACACCCGCTCCCCCGTGGTGTACGGAACGGGGTCCGAAAGTTGCTCGCCGCGCGCGTCGTCCGTCACCCCGCCACGGTAACCCGCGTCAGGCCCCCGCGGCGGTCCCGGCGGACGACTCGGCTCCGGCCGACTTGGCGCCGGCCGACCAGGCGTAGGGCAGGTCCTCGCCGTTGAGGACGTGCGCGCCCACCGAGCGGGCCTTGTAGAGCACCGGGTTGTGCACGGAGATGGTGCGGGCGTTGCGCCAGTGCCGATCGAATCCCGTGCGCTCGGAGACGATCGAGGCCCCACCCACCTCGAACAGCTGCGTCGTCGCGGTCAGCACCAGATCGACGACGGTGTTCTGCGCGTGCGCCGTGGACAGTTCGGCGCGGTCGAGTGCCTCGGCCCCGTCTTCGGCCCCGCCGGCCTCGACCGCCCGCACGACGTCGGCCGCCGCGGCGAGCACCAGGGCACGGGACGACCACGCCGCCGCCTCCAATCGGCCGATCAGCTGCTGCACCACCGGGTCGTGCCGCGGCAGGTCCGCCGCGGCGTGAGTGTAGCTGCGCGTGCGCCCGCGAACCCAGTCGATCACGTCGTCCGCGGCGCGACGCGCGATCCCGGCGAGCACCGCGAGCTGCACCAACTGCAGATACGCCGTCGCGTAGGTGCGGCCGGGGCCGCCGTAGCCCGGTCCGAGAAGGCGATCCGCCGGCACCTCGACGTCGGTGAAGACCGTGGTGCCGCTGACGGTGAGGCGCTGACCGAAGCCGTCCCAGTCGTCGCGCTGGGTGACGCCCGGCGCGTCCGCGTCGACCAGGACCGACACTCGCTCCCCGTCCAGGTCCGCCGCGACGAGGATGTGGTCGGAGTACAGGCTCCCGGTGCTGTAGAACTTCTCGCCGGTCAGGCGCAGGGTGCCGTCGTCGGCGCGGGTCACCGTGGTGCGGTACCGGTCCACGGCGCCCACACCCGGTTCGGTGATGGCGTTGCCCACGAGGGTGCCGCCGGCCACGGCCCGCAGCCACCTCTCGCGCTCCGGGCTCGGGTCGGCCGCGAGCTGGTCCTCGACGAAGCTCCAGTGCACGCGCAGCGCCTGTGGCAGGTTCGATTCGGCAGCGGCAAGGTCGATCAGGAGCGCGAAGAGCTGCTCCACCGAGGCCCCGAGGCCGCCGAACTCCACGGGGACGCGCAGCGCGCCGAACCCCGCCTCACGGAGCAGAGCGATCTCGTCGTGCGCCAGGCGGCGGTCGCGCTCGCGATCGAGAGCACCGGCCGCGATGCGCTCGAACACGGGCCGGAACCGGGCGGCGAGCTCGGCATCGGACGGGCGGGTGGCTGTTCTGCAGTCGGTCACGGCGGGAACGATGCCGTCCCGCCGTGGCCCGTCACAGCATTGTGCTCGAGCCGATTCTTTCCGCCGCCGCGGGCTCTACGGTCCGTGCATGTCCTCGATCGTCGACGTGCTGACCCGGCTGGGACTGGCCGATCGGGTGCCCGCCGAAGTGCTCGCCGATCCGTACGCGGCGCTGCTCCCCACCCCGATCACGTCCGACCCGTTCTTCGTGGAGTCCGCGGCCGATGCGCCCTCCACCGACGTCCCGCCCGGCACCGTGCTGCGCAGCCGCGAGATCACCGGCCTCGTACCCAGGCCGCGCACTCGCCTGCGTCAGTTCGCCGTCGCATCGCGAGACGCGCAGGGCCGCCCGGTCACGGTCACCGCCTCGCTCATGGAACCGCGACGCCCATGGCGGGGGCCGGGGCCACGTCCGGTCCTGGTCCACAACGTCGCGATCGACTCGCTGGGGCTGGCCGCGACGCCGTCGTACCGCCTGGTGCACGGGCTCGGCCAGGACTTTCCGGCGGTGGTTCCGCTGTGGCTGCAACGCGGGTACGCCGTGCTGATCGTCGACCACGAGGGCCCGCGGATGGCCTACGCGGAGGGCACCATGGCCGGGCACGCCGTGCTCGACGGGCTGCGCGGCCTGCCGAGCCTCGACGAGACGTACCGCGACAGTCCCGCCGTCATGTACGGCTACAGCGGCGGCGCCATCGCCACGGTGTGGGCGGCGCAGCTGCAGCCGAGCTACGCACCGGAGGTGCCGCTGATCGGGGCGATCGCCGGCGGCACACCGACGAACGTCGGGCTGTTGCGCGAGACCATGAACGGCACCATCGCGTCGGGACTGTTCGGCGCCGCGGTGATCGGTCTGGCCCGCGAACACGAGGCGCTGGCCCGCGAGTTCGGGCCCTTGGGGCTCTATCTCGCCACGCGCATCAAGAACCTGTCCGTGATCCCGCTTGCCCTCGGCGGACTGGCGCGGCTGCCCCTGGAGGCACTCGCGCACGATCCGAACGTCTTCGATTCCCCCGCCGCGCGCGCGGTGATCGAGGCCAACACCCCCGGAGCCACCGCGCCGACAGTGCCGTTCGCGTTCTACCACGGTGCGCGGGACCGCTGGATTCCCGAACACGGCGTGCGGACCCTGGCCGACGACTGGCGCGCGCAGGGTGCGGACGTCGAGGTCCGCCGCGTCGTCGGCGATCACTTCGTGGGGTCGGTGTCCGCCCTGCCGTTCGTGACGCGGTGGGTGGCCGCGCGATTCACGACTCGGTGAACAATCGAGTCTGCGACTCGGTGATCCACCACGCGGCGTAGGGCGGCATCCAGGACATTCCCGCGTCGTCGGGCTCGATGGCGTGATGCGACAACACCTCTCGCGGATCGACGACGTGGCGGGTGATGACGTCGTACAGCACCGGGCGGTGCTCGCCGGTCACGTTGACCAGGCCGAACAGGGTCCCACTGGGGTGACGACGCAGGACCCCGAGTACGCCGTCGTCGAGACCGGGAACGAGATCCACCGGTGCCTCGGCGTGCAGCATGGGCAGGCCGGCGCGGGTCCGCATGATGTGAGCGAGACCGTCGTAGGCCCGCTGGGCGTCCGAGCCCGGCTCGCGGCATGCGGCGCGATCCGCATCGGTGACGGCCGGTCGATGCACCCATCTGTTGTCGGCGGCGTGCGCGGGGTCGTCAGCCCACGCGGGGTCACCCGGGGACGCGATCTCGTCCCCGCTCCAGATCACCGGGATGCCGCCCCACACGGCGACCAGCGCGTGGGCGAGGAACAGCCGGGCGAACGCGCCGTCGGGATCGCGACGCGACGGCCCGAGTCCGGTGAGCGCCGCCGTCGTGCCGCTGATGCGCCGGTCACCGGTGTCCGGATTGTGTTGGAAGACCAGACCTTCCGCCGGAGAGCCCGGGAAATCGCCCGTGTACCAGTCCGACAGGAACCGACGATGGCCGTCTCCGCTCAGGCCCACCGCGGCGGCGTCGCCGTCGTCGATGGCCCACCCGATGTCGTCGTGACACCGGACGTAGGTCACCCACGTCCCGCTGGACGGCGTGGGCGGCAGGGCGCCGAGTGCGTGTTCGGCCAGTCGGGTGGAGCCCGACGCCAGCATCGACCAGATCTGCACCATCAGGCTGTTGTGATACGCGACGTCCGATACCCGGCCCGTGTGCCGGCCCTGCCCGAGGTAGGGCAGCAGCTCGCGGGGTCCCACGATGGCCTCGGCCTTGAACAGCACTGCGGGCGCGGCCATTCGAGCCGTGGCGCGCAGTGCCTGCGTGATCGCGTGCACCTCCGGCTGGTTCTGGCAGTCGGTGCCGAGGCGCTTCCACAGGAAGGCGATGGCATCGAGCCGGAGGACCTCGACGCCCAGGTTGGCCAGATACATCACGATTTCGGCGAACTCCACCAGCACGGCGGGATTGGCCCAGTTCAGATCCCACTGCCACGCGTTGAACGTCGTCCAGACCCAGCCGTTCACGTCGTCGTCGAACGTGAAGTTGCCGGGCGCGAAGTCCGGGAAGACCTCGGGGAGGGTGCGCTCGTAGGCGTCGGGCGTCGTGCGGTCGGGGTGGATCAGGAAGTAGTCGCGGTACTCGGGGTCGCCGGCACGGGCGCGTTCGGCCCAGTCGTGTTCGCGCGCAACATGGTTGAGGACCAGGTCGACGACGAGCGAGATGCCGCGGGACCGGAGGTCCGTGGCAAGGTCGCGCAGGTCGTCGATCGTGCCGAGGTCCTCGCGGACCGCCCGGTAGTTCCGAACGGCGTACCCGCCGTCGTTGTCGCCGGGGCGCGGGTCCAGGAGCGGCATGAGGTGCAGGTAGGTCACGCCCAGGTCGGTGAGGTGATCGAGGCGCTCCCCCACCCCCGCCAGCGTTCCGCCGTAGCGGTCGGCGTAGCAGGCGTAGCCGACCATGTCCGGGCGGCGGAACCAGTCGGGATTCAGCAAGCGACGGTCGTCCAGGGCGTGCAGCTCGGCGGGCCGGGCCGCGAACCCCGCGGCCGCCGTCGTCACCAGCCGAGCCGCGACGTCGTCGGGCGACGGGTAGACGGCCGCGACGGCGTCGTGCAGGTCCGGCCACCACCGCTCGAGTCGCAGCGCGAACGCGTCGCGACGATGTTGTGGCAGATCAGCCAGAGCGGCGTCGACGAGGTCGGTGATCGCATCCGGAACGGCGCTGCGCGGCATGCGCGGATTCTGTCACTGGTTTGACCGTCGAGGCCGTAGGGGTACTGCGACGCATGGTCAACTTCGGAGAGATCAAACGCAAGCTCGACGCCAACGAGGACAAGGTCGAGAAGGGCCTGGACAAGCTCGGCGACGCGGCGAAGAAGAAGTTCGCGGGCCACGACTCGCAGATCGACCAGGGCATCGACCGCGCCAAGGACGCCATCGGGGAGAAGAACTCCGAGCGTCGCGACGCCCCGCCGGCCTAGTGGTTCCGCAGGGGGGACGCATCGGGGGCGTGCTGGACACCGCGCTCGACCTGGCGATCGTGCCGGGGTACAGCCGTGTCGGCTCCTGGGTGCGGCGTCGGTTCTGGGCCGCGGACGCAGCGCCCTTCCCGGCGCCGGTCGACGTGGTGGTGACCGGCGGCGGGTCCGGTCTGGGTGCCGCGACCGCCCGACAGCTGGCCCACCTCGGCGCCCGTGTGCATCTTGTGGGGCGTACGGAACGGCGTCTCGATGCATCGGCGTCGGAGATCCGGCACACGGTGCCGGGATCCGTCGTCGAGACGCACGTGTGCGACGTCAGTGATCTGGACGCCGTCGCCGCCTTCGGTACGGAGCTTGCGGCGCAGGTGACGTCGCTGCATGCCCTGGTGCACTGCGCGGGAGTGATGCCGCCGTCACGGATCGAGACGGCGCAGGGGCACGAAAGCGCCTACGCAACGCACGTCCTGGGCCCGACCCTGCTCACCTACGCCGTGCGGCCACTGTTCGACGCCGGCTCGCGGGTCGTGTTCGTCTCGAGCGGCGGGATGTACGCGGTGCCGCTCACCAACGCGGATTTCGAGTACCGGACCGGCCGATACTCCGGCACGACGGCCTATGCCCGCACCAAGCGCATGCAGGTGGTGATGGCCGGGCTGCTCGGCGACCGCTTCGACGGACCCGACGATCCGGTGGTCCACAGCATGCACCCCGGCTGGGCGGCCACTCCCGGCGTGACCGATTCGCTACCGCTGTTCGACACGGTGATGCGACCTCTTCTGCGCTCGGCCGACGAGGGCGCGGACACCATCGTCTGGCTCACCGCCTCCGACACACCGTTGGCGACGACGGGCGGCTTCTGGCACGATCGAGCCCCGCGCCCGACCCACTATCCCCCGTGGCGACGCGACGATCCCGAGGTGCGCGCCGCTCTCTGGCGCGACGTGACGGCGGCGACGGGAATCGGCTGATCGGTCACCGTGCGCGGCGAACGATGTTCACCACCGTGCCGTCGGGTGCCCCAGCCGAGGTCGAACTCCACCTCGCTCAAGCCGAGGACGTCGCGATAGAAGGGGGCCGCCGACGGGATGTCGGCGACGGTCAGGTCGGCGGTGATGCGGACGACTCCACGGCGACCTCCTCGCGCTCCGCGGGTCGAGATTGACATGGCGTTCGCGTGATCGACACGGGTTCGTGCGTGGGTGTCATGGACTGTGTCGGTGGGTGACGGTACACTCGAACATACGAGCGACTGGGGGGTCGACGGTATGGCGAGTGTGCAGGTGGGGGAAGGTGCGACGCCGTGGGCTGCGTTGGACCACATCGCGCTCGGCCTGCCCGCCACCACCGACCTCCCCTCCTCGCAAGCGCTGGACGGGCTCGTCCACGCCGCCGCCGGCGTCGCGTACCTGAAGTGGTTCGAATACCAGCTCGCCGCCGCCATGCACGCCGAACTGGTCGAGCCGTTCGAAGACGAGGACCGGCGTGAGCTCGATGCGCACACCCGCTGCGCCGCCACCATCGCCACCACGTTGTCGATCACGCAGGGGGCGGCCCGCACCCTGCT
>NZ_FOJN01000020.1 GCF_900111805.1 Rhodococcoides kroppenstedtii | reverse complement strand
AGGGTGCGGGTGGCGTGTTCGGAGTCGATGACGAGGGCGAGGAGGTCTTCGATGCCGGTTCCGCGGGTGTCGAGGGCGGCGAGGTCGGCGATCGCCCCGGCCAGGGCGGCTCGCGCCGCGGTGACCGGTGAGACCGGTGCATCCACCGGTGCGTGCAGCGATGGTGCTGCTGTGTGTGCGGGTCCGTTCCCGCCGCCCCCCGACGACATGACCTCAGTGTAGGTGGACCCACCGACAGAAATCGATCATACGTTCGAACTGCCGACACGCACGCAAGGCTGGAGCCGAGGTCAGCGCGCTGCCTCGTAGGGAAGCACGCGCTGGGGGTGCTTGCTGAGCAACTGCTTCAGCGAGTAGTGGCCGGACACGGGGTTGTAGGCACGTGAGGGGATCCAGAACACCAGGTGCAGGAGCCGCATCGAGCGCACCGCCGCCTTGGACTTCTCGGCCTCCTCGTGCATGCCGCGCGCCTCGTAGGTGGCGGGCATGTACTCGACGAACTTCTTGTAACTCGACACGCTGGACAGCATTCGACGGCCCGACGCGCTGATGTCCATGCCCGGCACCAGGACGGACTTCTGGCCCGCCTCGGAGATGCAGAGCGTGATGTCGAGGTCGTCGAAGATGCCGGGAATGTCGAGCAGGTGGGGACGAATCAGCGCCCAGGTGCTGCGCCGCACGGCCATGTTCGCGCCGAACAGCGTGGGGACCTCCAGGGGGCCGTCGCCGGAGTTGCGAAAGCCGACGTCCAGGAAGAACTTGTGGACGCGTTGCAGCGGCATGTCGTACTGATCGAAGCGGCCGGTGCCGGCGCCGATGTCGTCGGCGGCGGTCGCGAAGAACTCGCGCACGGTACGTGCCCACCCCGGCTTGGCTCGGGCGTCGGCGTCGAGGCGGCCGATGATGTCACCCGTGGCGACGTCGAAGCCGGCATTGCGGGCCATGACGACGCCGGGCCGCGACTCCTCGACCACACGCAGGACGGGCAGCTCCGACTCCAGGCGCGCGAGGATCTCTCCGGTGCGGTCGGTGCTGTTGTTGTTCACGACGATGATCTCGTGGAATTCGTCCAGCTGGTCTCGCACCGAGTCGATCAGATACTCGATGGTGTCTTCCTCGTTGAATGCGGGAATGACGAGGGAAAGCGTGGGCAAATCCATGGGCGGGATGTTACGTCATCGCGCAGCGGACGGCTGCTCGCGATTTCGGTGAAACCGGCGCGGAGTTGGTTCGAGACGCCGAAAACATTCTTTCACTCGTCGTTCGAGCGGAAAAGGTGGAGCACCTCGAACCGGGATGTCCGCGGATTCCACAGGCGAAACGGAAGCCACATGGCGAGATAGAACGGAATCGTTGCGGTGAGCAGTGTCACTATCGCTCGACGACGTTCCGCCGTTCGGCCGTGCATCGCAAACGTGCGCTGATCGCACCAGCTGTAGCGGAGGTAGGAGACCGGGCCGGACTTGAACCGTCGGCCGGAGATGAGGGCGCGGGCGTCCGGAATGACGGCACAACGAATGCCTGCGTCCGTGGCGCAGATCGTCAGATCGACGTCCTCGAAGATGTCCGTGCGCGTCGAGGTGTGGGGCCGAATCCGATGCCACGCCTCGCGGGTCAACGCCATGTTGGAGCCGAACAACCGAGGAGCGTCGACGTCGTCACCCGCGGCGAGTTTCTCGTGCACGGTCCGGCACAGGGCGTCCTGAGCGGACCGGAACTTGCCCTGAAAGGGCAGGTCGTAGGCGGTGCATGTGCCGGACCCGGCCGCGTAGGTCTCGCCGTGGCGCGCGAAGAACTCCCGCGTCGCACTCGCCCATCCCGGCTCGACCCGCGCGTCCGCGTCGATCCGGGCGAGGATGTCACCGGTCGCGGCGTTCAAGCCGGTGTCACGGGCGTAGGGCAGTCCTTGGCGGGACTCGTGCAAGACGACGACGGGGTCTCGTCCGGTCGCGTCGGCGTGGGCGGCGGCGCGACTCTTCACTTTCGCGACGGTGTCGTCGTGCGAGTTGTTGTCGACGACGACGATTTCGTGAATGTCGTCGGACTGCGCCAGGAGCGCGTCGAGGCATGCCTCGATCACGGCCGACTCGTTGTAAGTCGGCACCACCACCGAGAGGGTCGGGTGCGTCATGGGAACCATTTAGTCGCAGCCGGCCGTGCGTGTCCAATCGACTCGGTCCGGTGTAGTACGAATGGATGTATTCGGTCGGAGAATTACGGTTCGTACCGGGTGGTTTGGTAACATGCACGCGTGAGCGAGAACCACACTTCTACCCAAGATCGGCATCTGCCCTCCGTCTCCATCGTGGTTCCGGTATTCAACGGATTGCCGCTACTCGACGTTCAGATCGAGAGATTGACGTCATAGACGTACGCGGGTCCGCTCGAGATCGTCCTCAGTGACAACGGGTCGACCGACGGTGTGAACGAGCACGTCCGGCGGCGGTGGAGCGACAGTCCCGTACCGGTCCGCGTCGTCGACAGTTCCGCGACGCGCGGCACCGGTGCCGCGCGCAATGCCGGAGTCGAGGCGGCGACGGGGGACATCATCGCGTTCACCGATCAGGACGACGCGGCGCGCCCGGAGTGGATCGACGAGCTCGTCGCCGCGTTCCGCGACTCCGACGCCGACGTGGTGTCCGGCACCGGCGCGGTGGACCGCATCAATTCTCCCGAGGTGGCCGGCTGGCGGCCGATGCCGGGTGCCGACGACGGGTGGCACGTCGAGGGCTACTTCGACACGGCGATCGGTACCAGTCTGGCCGTGACTCGGAAGGCGCACCAGGCCATCGGGGGTTTCGACGTCGACTACCTCGGCGGCGGGGAGGACAACGACTACGTGTGGCGCCTGCAGCACGCAGGGTTCCAGCTGGTGCATACGCCCGAGGCGGTCGTCGACTACCGACTCCGTGACACCTACAAGGGCCTGTGGAAGCAGATGGTCGCCTACGGTCGCGCGGACGTCCGCAACCACGTCAAACACAAGCCACTGGGATTCCGCGGATACAACTTCCCGCTGATGTTCCCGTACATCGTGGTGTCCCTGTCGCTCCGAAACCCGCTCCTCCCGCAGCGGATCACCAAGCTGTCCCGTGGGCGTTGGGTCTACTGCGTGGCCTATGAGTACGGGAAGATCCGGGGCAGCATCGAGAACCGGGTGTGGTGCATCTGAGATATCCCGCGGCAATCACGCGGAGTAGCGGACACGCGTTCTGTCGGACATGCGTTCGATCTCCGACGCAACGAGGCGGGGTTCGGCCAACTGAATGTAGTGGTTCCGCGATCGGGACGAGACGTGACGCCCGTCGATGGCGGCTTCCGCTGTGGCTTTGTGCGACTGGTAAATGAAGTCGTTCTCGAATTCCTCGGGCGTGGAGCTTCGCTTCGACGTGATCTCGGTGAGCGGGATATCCGGAACGTGCGGCCCGGTGGCTTCCAGATCGTGCATGCCGGCGATCATGTTCTGCCATTCCGAACGTGCCGCCTTGGCGGCGGGGACGCGGCCCGATTCGATGACGACCTCGCGCAGAGCCGCTCCCTCCACAGCGCGAAAATAGGTGCGACGTAGAGCCTGGCCGAGCAGTCCGACTCGGGCCAACCACACTTGCCCGCCGTAAAGAGCCCCCGCGCCGGCCATGGCTCTGCGAAGGAGATCTGCACCCGCGCGTTCGCTCACCTCGTCGACCAGCACGATTCCGACCACTTTGTCCGGTCGTTCGGCTGCAGCAAGCCTGGCGATCGGTCCACCGTAGCTGTGCCCGACCAGAATGCACGGGCCGGAGACCACTGTGTCGAGCACGCTGAGGTGATCGCGGAGCAGCGCCCCGAATGTCCGAGGAGCGACGGCGGCGTCACTTCGTCCCAGGCCGGCGCGGTCGTAGACGACGGTGCGTGCGAAGCGCGCCACCAGTGGCTGGGCGAGTGCCCAGGTGGACCGCGACTTGCCCAAACCGGCCTCGAAAAGCACGGTCACGGGGCCCTGACCGTCGATGCAGAAGTGCAAGCGTCGTGGATGTCGTTGGTCCTTAACGGTCAGATGGTCGGACATACCCAACGCGCTGCGTTCGCTCACACTGACATCCCCGTCGCACTGTTTCGAGTGCCGGTCACCGGTACGACGTCCTCGAGCGGAACGGCACATCCGGCGGCCGACTTCGGACCCCTCGTGAGCGATCCTATCGATTGTCGTCGTCGACCGACTATCCCGTCGTCAGTCTTTAGGGGATTCGCGGACCGAGCCGTTGCGTGAACGGTCCCCGCGCGCGGTCACGAGCAGGCGACCGCAGTGTCGATTGCATCGGAGGGGTCCAACCCGTTCCGAACGAGAGCGACGGCGGCTGGTTCGGCCGTCAGCCCCATATGACCGACCGATGCGCCGGGGCAGGTGTCCTGGACCCACTTGTTGGACACCGTGGCGCCGGGGCCCGGTGTCAGGAAGGTGTTCTCGGGCGGCGTCGACACGGTGTCGTCATGGCTGGCCACGACCGTGTAGGTGATGCCCGGCATCGTGTCGCCGCCTGCGTTCAAGACCTCGAGGAATGGCGAGCCGACCATCTGCTGGACCGCCGAGGGACCGACGGCCACGGCGGCCGCATCCTGGACCGGGAACCCGACCAGTTCGGCGATCTTGCCGAGCAGCTGCTTCTCGTCGTAGGTCGTGCCGTGGTTCGTAGCACCCAGAGTGACGAGCTTGTCCACCTTGTTGCGCGTCGGGTCCAGCAAGTCGGCGCCCCCCTCGAACTTGAGGTACTGGCGCGCCAGCGTGCCGCCCTGCGAATGGCCGACGATGTCGACCTTGGCGGCGCCAGTGCGTTCACGGACTGCGTCGACGAACGTCGCCAGCTGCTTCGCGGAGTCGCGGATGTCCGCGCCACCCCACATTCGCAGCAGGTTGTCGGGCTCTAGCAGCGCCGGCTGCCCGTAATTTAGTGCGAAGACGCAGTAGCCCTGCTCCTGCAGCTTCGGGGCGAGGGTCGACCAGGTGGCCTGAGCGTTGGACCAGGTCCCGTGTACGAGGACCACAGGGTTCGGGTGTTCCGGACCGGGTACGCAGGACGGGTCGTCGGCGCCGGGCAGGTCTGTCGCGGCGCCGGGCAGCGGTGCCGACGGCACGGGTGCAGCAGGGTCGGGGTTGGCGTGCGCCACTCCACTGCCGAGGGCGATCGCGGAAGCGACCGTTGCTGCCGCCAGTGACGAGCGGACGCGACACGCCATGGTGATGGACTCCGTTTCGGGGATGTGACGAGGTATAAGCCGACGCCATGTTACAGAAGTGACTTCTGTGGCACCGGTCACACAAAGGGCTCTCGTCCCCGAATCGATCGCGCATGGGAAGCGCGAGGGCCCGGGAGTGTCTCGGTGTCTCGGTGCGTGGACGCGACCCTCACGAGCTGCCCCGATTCGTCGACACCGTCAGTGAAGCTGCGGACGGTCCCGTGACTCGTCGAGGGCGTTCAGCACCAGGTCGACTGCGGCGCGGTCGGTGGTCAATTCCATGTGCCCGGCCGTGGAGTCCGGTGCCACGTCCTGCAACCAGAGGTTGGTGACGACGGCGCCCTCCCCGGGTTCGAGGAACGTGGCCTTGGGCGGCGTCGACACCGTGTCGAACTTGGTGGCCACCACGGTGTATCGCACCCCGGGCACGGTGTCGCCGTGCTCGTTCAGCGCCGCGATGAACGGTGACCCGAACAGCTGCTGGGCGTAGGACGGGCCGACCGTCGCATCGGTCGTTCCCACCACGGGGAATCCGAGCTTCTCGACGACGGCACCGACGATCTGCTTGTTCCCGTACGTGGTGCCGTGATTGGTGGCGCCCAGGGTGACGAGGGAGCGAACCCGGTTCCGCGTCGGGTCGTTGGCGTTCGAACCGCCGTTGAACTTGAGGTACTGGTGCGCGACGGTGCCGCCCTGGGAGTGCCCGACGAGGTCGACGGTCTCCGAGCCGGTGACGGCGACGACGCGTTCGACGAATCCGGCCAACTCGCGTGCCGACTCCGCGATGTCCGCGCCGCCGACCATGTTGAAGACGTTGGTGGTGTCGTATCCCCGACGATGGCCGTAGTCCAGGGCGAACACCGGGTAGCCGCGTTCCACGAGGGCCGGCGCCATGGTGTGCCAGGTGTCGTACGCGCTGCACCAGGTGCCGTGCACCAGGACCACCGGTCGTCGGCGGACGGACCGCCGCCGGAAGTCGTTGACACCCGCCATGTCGTCGACCCTCTTGGGCTGCGCGCGGGCGTGCCGAATGGTGCCGATCATGGCGCCGACCGCCGCGGCCACGACGGCGATCGGGGACTTCCCCGTTCCGTTCCCGGGCGTGGGTGTGGACGTCATCGGCGGTGTCGGCTCCTGGTTCGCGGCGTGAGGCGGGGGTGGTCGTCAACCCCCCGGACGACTCCACAGACTACCGCCGTCGTCTGTGAACGTCGTGAGACCTCACGATGGATCCGGGGTCGGGTGGGTGACGCGCACTACTGTGAGGTGACGGGTCCACAGGACGGGAGGGGACGGCACCGGTGACACCACGCGACCTGACGGGCCTGGTGACTCGGGCGGCTCGCCTGGTCCCCGACGCCCCGGTGTTCCCCGACCGTCCCGACGGACTTCGCTTCTCCGCTCTGGCCGCGACGGCCGCGGGCCTGCGCGCGGCGGTGCCCACCTTCGCTGCGGCGCCCGACGGCGCGATCGTGGCGGCCGCGACCGCCTCGGCTCCGGCCGACGCCGCCCGGTACGGGGCCGAGCTGCCCGGCGTCGTGCGGGCGTCGGCCGTCGTCGAGACCACCGTGCGCCGGGTGCTGCGCCGAGTGGTCGACGTCGACCCGGCTCGACCGGCGATTCGCGACGGGTCGACCGTCGTGACCTACGGCGAGATGTGGGAGCGCGCGACGGTCCTCGCAGACCGCCGGAAGTCGGTCGTCGTCGCCCCGACCGTCGAGAGTGTGGACGCGGCGATCGAGGCCGTGGCCGCTGTGCTCGCCGGGGCGTGTCTCGTTCATGGATCGGCAGCGGGCGAGGGGTTCGCGCCGGGCGTAGTCCTCCCGCCGAGCGTGCTCGCCGTGGCGGACGGAGAAGCGGTCCGCCTCTACGACGATGCGGCGGTCCTGGCCGGATGCCGGTCGGTGTGGGACACCGTCGCCGGACCGGTGCTGTGGTGGCACGCGGCCGACGAGCGGTGGGCTCCGGTCGAGTTCTGGGGACCGCTGCTGTCGGGCGTCGGCATCGTGGTGGTGGATCGATCGGTCTCGGTGGCCGAGCAGATCCGGCGCGACGGCGTCGCAGCGGTGGCCGCCACGGCCCACCAGCTGCCGGACCTCGACGGGTGCGACGTCACGGTGGTGACGGATGCGCAGGGGCCGGTCGCGACCGACCGAGTGCGGTCGGTGGACCTGGTGCCCGGGGTGTTCGGCGCGCTGGCCGCCGACTCCGCCGCGGTGCTCGACCGCCGGCTGCGCCGCGTCCCGGCGGGCGTGGTCGGTGACCTGTACGCCGTCGGCGACGCCGTGGCGTGCGGTGCGACGACGGCCGCGACGACGGCGTCCGGCCTGGTCGCTGCCGCGGACGGCGGTCGGTCCCTGCACACGGGCGTGCGGGCGACGGTCGACAGGTCCGGCGCCGTGACCGTCACCGGCAGCGAGATCGCGATGCGTCGCGCTGTCCGCGTGGACGTCGCGGACACCGTCGCTCGGCTGCGCGCGGTGGACGGCGTCCTCGACGCGCACGTCGTCGTGCGGAACGATTCCGCGACCGGGACGGTGCTCCTGGCCTATCTACGGTCGTCCGGCGCACGCTCCGACGACGACGTCCGGGCCGCCGTTCGCGACGACCTGCCCGATTACGCCCGCCCCGACGCGACCGTCCTGCTCACCGCGCTGCCGCTCGGCCCCGGCGGGCGGGTCGACGCCGGCCGGCTGCCGGCGGTGGAGGTCGGCCCCGTGCGCGATGCCGACACCGCGCTGGACGTGCGGTCGTCGACCGTGGAGTTGGTGCAGACGGTGTTCGCCGAGCTGCTCGGCACCACGGTGGTGGGGTACGACAGCAGCTTCTTCGATCTGGGCGGAAGCTCGCTCGTGGCGACCAAGGCGGTCGCCCGGCTGAACGCGGCGGGGCTCGCACGTCTGCGCGTCGCGGACATCTTCGACGCTCCCACACCGCGGACGCTGGCGCACCGCCTGGACTCCGGTCGGAACCCCGACCCCGACGTGCCCCGGTTGTCCGACGTCGCGGACACGCCGCGGCCGGAACGGCTCTCGCTCGCGCCGGCTCAGGTGCGGCTGTGGATTCTCTCGCGGCTCGAGCCGAACTCCTCCGCCTACACCGTGCCGTTGGTGTTGCGCTTGACGGGGGACCTCGACGTCGATGCGCTCGCCGCGGCACTGGCGGATCTCGCTGTCCGGCACGAGAGTCTGCGGTCGAGATTTCCCGAGGACGACGACGGGCCCTACATCGAGTTCCTCGAGGTTCCGCGAACGCAACTCGAGCCGCGTGCGGTGTCCGCCGAGTCGGTCGCGGACGAGGTCGCCCGCGTGGTGGCCGAGCCGTTCGACGTCATCGTCGGACCGCTGTATCGGGCGACGTTGCTGCGTCTCTCGGCCTCGGACCACGTGCTCGTGGTGTGTGTCCATCACCTCGTCGTCGACGGAGAGTCGTTGCCGCCGTTGGTCACCGATCTGGTCACCGCCTACGCCGCGCGGTCGCGCGGCGAGGCTCCGGCGTGGACCGACCGGCCCGTCGCCTACGTGGACTACGCACGCTGGCAGCGGGCCTTGCTGGGCACCCCCGATGCGCCGACGCCGTACGCCACCGGGCAACTGCAGCACTGGGATCGGGCGCTCGACGGTCTGCCGACCGACCTGGCGCTGCCCGTCGATCGGCTGCCGAGCGAGCGAGCCGGGACGCCGACCGCCGCTGAGGTCCGCGGCGCGGTTCCGGCTGCGCTGCACCGCGAGATCGACGCCTGTGCGCGGAGATACGGTGTCAGCGAGCACATGGTGCTGCTCGCGGCACACGCCGTCGGCATCGGCCGCTGGTCCGGCTCGTCCGACCTGGCCGTCGGCGTCGCCACGGCGGGCCGGACGGATCCGGCGCTCGCCACGGTCGTCGGCATGTTCGTCGGCACCGTCGCCGTGCGGGTGCGGATGCACCCCGAGGACACCTTCGCCGACGTCGTGCGGCGGGTCCGCGACACGACGCTTGCGGCGTACGACGCCGCGGACGTGCCCTTCGACTGGGTCGTCGCCCGAGCCGGGCGGGCCGACGCACCGGTCCACCGCGTCGGATTCGCCTATCGCGCCGCCACATCCGAGATCGACGTCGCGCTCCCGGGTCTGCGGGTGTCCGTCCTCGACGGCGCGGTCGGCACCCCGAAGGACGACGTGCTGCTCACCGCCGAGGCCAGCGTCGACGACGCCGGTCGACCGGCCGGTATCGCCCTGTCGATGGTGTACTCGGCCGCCCTCTTCGACGCGCCCACCGTCGCGTCGGCCCTGTCCGTCGTGACCCGGGTCCTCGAGGTCGGGGTGACCGCGCCGGACACCCCGATCGGCGACCTCGACGTGCTCGGGTCCGACGGTCGGCGGCGCCTGATCGCCTCCCTGCACGGGCCCGTCGGGGTCGGTACGAGTGTCCTCCCCGACCTGCTGTTCGATGCGGCTGCGCGGCACGCGGATCGGCCGGCCGTCACCGACGGCTTCATCACCCTCACCTATCGCGAACTCGCGGTACGGGCGTCGGCTCTGGCGCGGTCGCTGATCGCGCGCGGGGCCGGGCCCGAGACCGTGGTGGCCCTGTCGTTCCCGCGGTCGGTGGAGATGGTGGTGGCGGTGTGGGCCGTCGCGGCCAGCGGTGCGGCCTACCTGCCGCTCGATGCGTCGTACCCGCCGGCCCGGCTCGCCTTCATGGTCGCCGATTCCGGTGTACGCCTGGGGCTCTGCGCCGAGTCCCGGCGAGCCGAGCTGCCGGCGGACGTGGCCTGGACAGCCTTCGACGTCACCCGGTCGGAGTCCGAGCGGTATTCCGACTCGGAGGCGATCGGCCCGGTGACCGACGCGGAGCGCCGGGGGACGATTCGCCCCGACTCCGCCGCCTACGTCATCTACACGTCCGGATCGACCGGTACGCCCAAGGGTGTCGTCGTCACCCACGCCGGGTTGACCGGGCTCGCCGCGGAGACCCGCGGCCGATTCGCCACCGAGGTGGGGTCGCGGCCGGCGCAGACGGCATCGCCGAGCTTCGACCCGTACGTCATGGACATGCTGGTGTTCGCCCTCGGCGGTGCCACCCTCGTCGTCGTTCCACCGGACGTCGTCGGTGGCGACGAGATGGCGGATCTGCTGGCGGCGCAGCGTGTCACACACCTGTCGACCACCCCGGGAGTGCTCGCCACCCTGGATCCCGACCGCCTGCCGTCGCTCGAGATGGCGTCGGTGGGCGGGGAGCCGCTGTCGCCCGGCGTGCGGGATGCCTGGGCGGACCGTATCCGACTGGTGAACGCGTACGGGCCCACGGAAGCGACGGTCGCGAGCCACTTCTCGGAACCGGCGCGACCCGGCGCGGCCGTGACGGTGGGTCGCGCTGTCACGGGTATGGGCGCCCTGGTCCTCGATGCGCGGTTGCAGCCCGTGCCGCTGGGGTCGGTCGGGGAGCTCTACCTCCTCGGACACGGCCTCGCGCGGGGCTACCACGGTCGGAGCGACCTCACCGCGTCGCGGTTCGTTCCGAATCCGTACTCCGACACCGGGTCCCGAATGTATCGAACCGGCGATCTGGCCCGTGCGGTCGTGGCCACCGACGCCGCGGCCCCGGTGCTGCGGTACGTCCGCCGAGTGGACACCCAGGTGAAGATCCGCGGCATCCGGGTGGAGCCGAGCGAGGTCGACGCGGTGCTGACGCAGCGTCACGGGGTCGAGGCCGCCGTGACGGTTCCCCGACCCGCACCGTCGGGTGACACCGTGCTGGTGACCTACGCGGTCGACCGCAGGCAACGGAGCGCCGACGCATTGCGAGCGCTGCTCACGGCGGACCTGCCGCCGGCCTCGGTGCCGTCCGCCGTGACGCTGCTGCCACGACTTCCATTGACGCCCAACGGCAAGGTCGACACGGCGGCTCTTCCCGACCCCGAGGTCGGCCCCGGTCTCCAGAACCTCGGCCGACCTCCCAGCACCGACGCCGAGCGCGCGGTGCTCGCCGCGTTCGCTGCCGTCACCGGGGGCACCGAGACGGGCGTCGACGACGACTTCTTCCGCACCGGTGGTGACTCGCTGGGCGCCACGCGGGTGGCGTCGCGGCTGGGGCGTGAGTTCGGTCGGCGCGTCCCGGTCCGGGCGGTCTTCGATCGGCCGACCGCCGCCGCGCTGGCGGCGTACCTCACCGCGCCGGAAGCCGACATCGATTCGGAGAGTCGGGATCTTGCCCTCGGCTCGCTGCCGCGGCCCGCGCGACCGCCTCTGTCGTACGCGCAGGCCCGGATGTGGTTCGCCAATCGCTTCGACGTGACCGGACCGGGGTCGGACGGAGCAGCCACCGCGTACAACGTTCCGCTGGTCACGCGGATGACCGGGCCGGTGGACGTCGCGGCTCTCGAGGACGCGGTCCGCGACGTCGTCGCCCGTCACGAAATCCTCCGGACACGGTATCCCGATTCCGACGAGGGCCCCTACCAGGAGGTGCTGGCGCCGGATGCCGTTCCGGTGCACCTCGATCCGATCGAGGTGACGGGCGACCCGCACGACGAGGTGGTCGAGATCGTCGGCACGCGCTTCGACGTCACCCTCGCACCGCCGATCGCGGTACGACTGTGGCGCCTGGGCGAGAAGGACTTCCTGTTCGCGCTCGTCGTGCATCACGTGGCGCTCGACGGGGAGTCGATGCGGCCGCTGGTGCGAGACCTGTTGACCGCGTACGCCGCCCGGGCGGCGGGAACGACCCCCGATGTCGCGCCGCTACCGGTGCAGTACGCCGACGTCGCCGTGTGGCAGCGGGCTCGGCTGGGTGACGACGCCGACCCCACCAGCGAGGCCGCCGCGCACGTTCGATTCTGGCGGCACCATCTCGCCGGTGCGCCGGATGCCCCGATCCTGCCCGCCGATCGCCCACGCCCACCGGTCGCGTCGCTCCGTGCGGGGACGGTGCCGGTGGTGTTCTCCGCCGACACCCGGCGCGGCGTCGAGCGCCTCGCCGCCGCGACCGGCGCCACCCCGTTCATGGTCGTCCACGCGGCTCTGGCGGTGTTTCTCGCTCGGTGGTCGCGGGAGACGGACATCGTGATCGGCACTCCGGTCGCCGGCCGCGGCGACATGCTGCTCGACGACGTGGTGGGGATGTTCGTCGGAACGGTGGTGCTGCGCAGTCGCATCGATCTCGGTCGAGCGTTCGACGAGGTGGTGCGGTCCGTCCGCAGCAGCGACCTCGACGCTTTCGGCCACGCGGAGCTGCCGTTCGAGCGCGTCGTGGACGCGGTGGACCCGGTGCGATCCACCGCGCATCACCCGCTGTTCCAGATCATGCTCTCGTACCAGAACCTGGAGCGGCCGTCGGCGACGGTCGAGGGCGTCGAGTTCACGCCGCTCGACGTCGATCCCGGCACGTCGCAGTACGACCTCCATCTCGTCGTCGCGGAATCCAGCGGTGGGGAGGACGATCCGGCCGGGATGACGGCAGCGTTGACCTACGCCACCGACGTGTTCGACGAGGCCACCGCGCACGCCTGGGCGCGGTCCCTTCCCGTGCTGCTCGCGGCGCTGGTCGCGGACCCGGCGCGACCCGTCGGGGACGCACCGTTGATGGCGCCGGCCGAGGAGGCCGCTCTGTTGGCGGTCGGCGCGGAATCCACGGCACCGCCGCTCACGCTCACCGACCTGCTCGCGGCGTCGTACCGCACGTACGCCGACCGGGTGGCCGTGGTCGACGGGGACCGCGAGCTCACCTACGGCGAGCTCGGTGCCCTCGTCCGGGCCCGTCGGGACGAGCTGGTCGCCGACGGCGTGGGCCCTGAATCCGTGGTCGCGGTCGAAGCCGAGCGCACCGTCGACTTCCTCGTGGAGGTGCAGGCGATCGTCTCCACCGGGGCGGCGTATCTGCCCGTCGACCCGTCGTGGCCCGAGGATCGTCGGCGCCGCGTGCGCGCGGCCGAACGGCGTTGGGGCACCGGCATGTCCGCGACACCGGGTCATCCGGCGTACGTTCTCTTCACCTCGGGCTCCACGGGTGCACCCAAGGGCGTTCTCGTCCCGCAGGGCGCCGTCGCGGCCCAGTTGCTCTGGCTGCATTCGGTCGTCCCGTCGACGCCGGACTCCGCGGTGCTCTGGCGCACCCGCGTCACCTTCGACCTCTCCGTGTGGGAACTGTGGTGGCCGATGATCGGGGGAGCGAGGCTGGTGGTCGGCCCGCCCGACTGCGATCGTGACCCGGCGATCCTGGCCGACGCGGTGCGGCGGCACGGCGTCACGACGCTGACCTTCGTGCCCTCGCTGCTCGCGTCGTTCCTCGCGCACGACCGATCGGGGGTCGGCGACGCGCTGGCCTCGGTGCGCGACATCCTCTGCATCGGTGAGGCGTTGCCGGCCGGTCTCGTCGACGCCGTGCGGGCCGCCACCGGACCCGACGGCCCGACGATGCACAATCTCTACGGCCCCACCGAGGCCACCGTGTCGGTGACCCACCACCGGGTGTCGGCGTGACCGCGTCCGCAGAGGACGCCGGGGACGTGCGAGCTCAGCAGGCGGCGAGACTGCGCCGGAGCTTCTCTATCCCGGAGTAGTCCTGCAGCAACGGTTCCCGCGTCGCGTCCGCCGCGACCTCGCGCAGCATACGGTCGCGGTCCGGCACGTCCTCGAGGTCGAGGATGCGCTCCCACGTCGTCATGTCGTTCGCGGAGAACGCGTCCATCGCGCGGTCGAGGGCGTCCTGGAAGAACGCGCGATCCCGTTCCGAGAGAGCGGCATACACCACCACGGCCATCTCGCCGGCGATCGACGCGTGACAGTGCTCGTCGCGCTCGTGCAGTGCGACCGTGGCGCGGTTGACGGGCTGGATCTCCGGTCCGTCCTCGATCAACGCGAGGTAGGACGTGATCGAGATCTCGGCGACCGTGGTGTAGGCGAGACCGATCAGGGCGGCGTCGCGCTCGGAGTCCGTGGCGGCGAGCTCGGCCCGCAGCCGGCGAACGGTGGTGGGAGCCGGGAGATCTCGGTCCGCGAGCGCGAGACCCCGCTCCTGCCGTGTGAGCGCGCTGGCCTGCAGGTGCATCAGGGTGTGGTACTGCTCGTCGACCATCGCCTGGGTCACCGCGACGGCCAGGGAATCGCCCATCCCGGTGTCGAACACGTCGCGGGCGAGCAGGGCGAAGCCGGGGTTGACGACGTGTTGCTCGACGTCCATCACGTTCTTGTTGAACGCGATCCACGCCGCGGCCCGGATGCGGTGCCGCTGCTCGTCGCTCAGCGCGCGATAGATCGGATGACGACCGAACGGGATCAGGGCATCCGGGTAGTCGTGCTTCTCCGGATCGAACAGGCCGGCCCAGTCGGGGTCCGCCTTCTTCACCGCGGCGCGTCGACTCCAGTTGCCGCGCAGGCGCTCGACGACGGCGTTCTCGACGGGAGTCTGCGGGGACAGGGACGGTGCGGACGCGGTGTCGAGTTCGGTGCCGGTGATCGTCTCGGTGGTCACGAGGGGTCCTCCTGATTCGTCTCGCGCGGTGGCGCGGTCCGGAGTAGGTCGAAGAGGTGGGCGCACCGCGTCGAGGCGGACGTCAGCTCCGGACCGAGGGCGGCGCGGGCCTCGTCGAGCAGTGCGGTGAACGCGGCGATGTCGCGGCAGGAGGCGTCGACCGTGGCGACGGCGCGGCCGAGTGCGGACCTGGCCTCACCGGCGTACGGATTGCCCTGCTGCACATCGGCGTACACCTCCGGGGTGCCGTTGGCGACGCGGGCGAGCAGGGCCGTCGCCGTCGCGAACGGCGGCGGTCCGAGCGCGGCCGCGACCTCCGGGTCCACGCCCAACTCGCCCAGGGCGGTGCCGAACGCCAGGATCGCGGCGTGGGTGAGCGCCTGGGTCGACGCCACCACCCGGTCGTGGTCGGTGGCGGACACCCGGACCACGGGGCCACGCGCGGCCACGACGTCCAGGACTGCGTCGACGCGCGCCCCGTCGCGGTAGACGACTGCGGCCGTCGGCCGGCCGTCCATCCCGAGCGAGGGGGCGTACATCGGGTTCAGTCCGACGGCCGCGGCGAGCGTCGAGCGCGCGACGGCCTCGGCCATTCCCGACTTGACCGACAGCGTGTCCACGACGACGGCCTGCGCCGCGACGGTCGCCAGCACCGGGACCGCGGCGAGCGCCACCGACTCGGGCACGGCGAGGATCACGACGTCCGCCGCGCCGAGCGTCGCCGACGTGCGCGCGTCCGGTCGTCGTACGTCGCTCCCCGATTCCGTCGCGGGGTCGATCACGGACACGGTGCGGCCGACGGCGGCGAACGCGTCGGCGTAGAGAGTTCCCACCGCCCCGGCTCCGCCGACGACGGCCACGTGCTCGGTCATCTACGTGTGCTGCTGACGGACCGCGGGCCGCCGCCGTCGCGGCAGCGCCGGACGGTGCGCGGCCGGTGGCGGCGCGGTGTGGACGGGGGCGAAGGCGAGAGCGCGGCCCATCGTGGCTGCCTTGACCAGCGTCTCTTCGAACTCCTCCTCGGGGTCGGAGAGTGCGGTGATGGCGCCGCCGATGCCGAAGCGAGCGCCGTCCGGTGTCACCACCAGGGTGCGAATGACGATCGACAGGTCGGCCGTCCCGTTCAGCGACAGGTAGCCGACGCTGCCCGAGTACACCCCGCGCGGACCGGCTTCGAGACGGTCGATGATCTCCATCGTCCTCACCTTCGGCGCCCCGGTCATCGAGCCGCCGGGGAACATCGCCCGCACGCACTCCACCGCCGACGCGTCGGTGAGCGTGCCGCGCACCGTCGACACCATCTGATGGACCGTCGCGTAGCTCTCGATGCCGTAGAGCACCGGCACGTGCACAGAGCCGGTCGCGCACACCCGCGAGAGATCGTTGCGCACGAGGTCGACGATCATGAGGTTCTCCGCGCGGTCCTTCTCGGACGCGAGCAACTCGTCGCGCAGCGCGGCGTCGGCGCCCGCCGTCGCCCCGCGCGGCCTGGTGCCCTTGATCGGCTTCGATTCGACGACGCCGGCGGTGTCGATGCGCAGGAACCGCTCGGGCGAGGTGCTCACGACGGACAGACCGTCGAATTCCAGCAGAGCGCCGTACGGTACGGGGGAGATCGTGCGCAGGTGATCGAAGGTCGAGAGGGGGTCCACCGTGATCGCCGAGTGCGCGACGTTGGTCAGACACACCTCGTAGGACTCTCCCGCGGCGATCTCGCTGCGGCAGTCCGCGATCAGGTTCACGTACGCCGCGTGATCGTGGCGCAGGTCGAGCCCGGCGTCGGTCGGGTGGGACGTGATCGGGGCGGGGTCGGCGATCCGACCCGCGCAGGGGAGACGACGCAGCGTCGACTCCGTCTCGTCCAGCCAGTGACGGGCAGCCTCGTCGGCCGTCTCGGTGCCGTCGCCGAGAGCCAGGGCGAAAGCCCGACGGCCGTCGTGGTCGAGTACCACCGCCCGGTCGGCGAAGACGAGAGCTGCGTCCGGGTCGGGCGAGGAGTGCACGGCTTGGCCGCCGGTGTCGGCCTTCAGCTCGTAGCCGAGGTACCCCACGTACCCGAGTCGAAAGTCGAACGGCAGATCGTCGTCCGGATCGACGGCGCGTTCCCGGAGCGAGGCGTCGAGGTAGTCGAAGAAGGGCGTGCGGACGGACGTCGTCTTCCCGTCGCCGGCGACGACGGTGACCGTCGTCGTGTCGACGTCGTACGTCACGAACTCGGCCAGCGGGCCCCGGCAGTCACCGACGATCGTGAACCGGGCGTCGGGTTCGACGCTGCCGTCGAGCCAGAACCGGCCCCGGTCGCCCCCGGTGACGGCGTCGTACACGGCCCGCGGGTCGGGATCGACGCCGACCTCTCGGACGTGGACGACGTAGCGGGGTGCCGCGGCAGGCGACACCGGAGTCGAACCGGCGGCAGCCGAGTGTTCGGCCGGGCGCGGGGTGGGCAACGCGGCGCGCGCCAGACCCAGGAAGTTGGCGATCAGGCGGTGCCCACCCGCGGACTCGATCGACTCCGGGTGAAACTGGACGCCCCAGCGCGGCAGCGTCGCGTGTTCGAGCGCCATCGGGACGCCGTCCTCGGTCCACGCGGTGACCGACAGCTCGTCGGGCAGACCGGCGACGATCAGCGAGTGGTACCGCACCACCGACAGCGGCTGGTCGAGGCCCTCGAACAGTCCCGTCCCGGTGTGCCGGATCCGCGACAGCCGTCCGTGCATCGGTTCCGTCGCCCGCACCACCCGGCCGCCGTGCGCGGCGGCGATGCCCTGGTGGCCGAGACATACCCCGAGGACGGGCACCGTCGTCTCCTCGAGAATCCGCGCGCACACGCCGAAGTCGGCCGGTCGCTCCGGGTTGCCGGGGCCGGGGGAGATCACGACGGCGTCGTACGAGGCGAGATCGAGGGAGGCGAAGTCGACGTCGTTGCGGACGACCGTCGGGCGCTCGCCGGTCACCGCGGCCAGCAACTCGGCCAGGTTGTAGGTGAAGGAGTCGACGTTGTCGACGAGCAGGACGCGGGTCAAGAGCGTGCCGAGTCGTCGGGCCGCTCGGCGACCAGGAGGTCTTCGACGCGGCAGGTCTCGGCGATGATCAGTTGATACAGGGCCTCGAGGTAGTCGGGGTCGAGCCCGTTGCGCTCGGCGTACTCGCGCGCGCCTCGGGTGACCTGGTCGACGCGGGCGGGCTGCATCACGGGAATGTCGTGGTCCCGCTTGAGGCGGCCGACTTCCTCGCACACCCGCAGGCGGTCCCGCAGCGCGTCCCGCAGTCCCGCGTCGATGCGGTCCAGTTCTCCGCGCAGCGCCGCCAAGCGGTCACTGGGATCCATCACGTCGTCGTGCACCGATCCGAGCATCCTGTCGCGATTCGTCACGGTTCATCACCACCTTCACCCGTCACTACGACGAAGATCGTTCGTTTCGATCGATTCGTTTCGTCGGGTCATGACGATGGGTGTGATGGGCCACGAAGACGGGAGACCGATCGGCCCGGCTCGGTCGGTCCCGGCCGGTCGCGGTCAGTCGCGACCCATGGCGGCCTTGCGGTACCCGCGCACCGCGGGAACGGCGAAGAGCACCGTGAGGGCGATGGCCCAGATCGCCGTCTGCGTCAACGGTCCTTGGACGGGACCGCCGGCGGACAGGCCGCGCATCGACTCGATGGCGGTGCTCATCGGCTGGTTGGCGACGAAGCCCTGCAGCCAGGGCGGGTAGGCGCGGGTGGGCACGAAGCCGGAGTTGAAGAACATCAGCAGCGTGCACACGAGCGAGAGCAGTTCCACCAGCGGCAACTTCGGTGCCATCACCGCCAGGGCGGTCACGAACGTCGCGAAGCCGGTGCCGAGCAGCAGCGGCAGTCCGAAGAAGGCGATCGCGGGAAGCAGGCCCTGGTCGAATCGGAAGCCGATGGCGAACCCGACGAGCACGATGAACATGGTGGTGAGCACCATGCGCACGGCCTCGGCGAGCAGGCGCCCGGTCAGCCCCGACGCTCGGTGGGTCGGCATGACGTAGAAGCGGGTCAGCAGACCGGTCTGCGCTTCGCGTTTGAGGGACACACCGCTGGCGAGCGCGCCGAAGACCGAGCCGACCAGCGCGATCATCGGGACCTGGCCGTAGACGGCGTTCTCGCCGGTGGCGCCGGTGATGGACCGACCCAGCACCACCGAGAACATCAGCAGCGTCACCGACGGATAGATGACCGTCTGAATCATCGTCAGCGGATCGCGGAACCACTTGGTGAGCAGCCGCTTGGCCTGGAGCAGGCTGTGCGAGACGTAGGCGCGCGGCCCCCGCTCCGTGACCGCGTGGTCGGGCGTCGGGAACTCCGCGCGCGGTCGTCCAACGACCGACGACCCGGTCGTGCGGACGTCGAGGGCGGGGATCTTCTCGGTGACGGCCTCGAGGTCCCTGGTCTCGGGGTTCATGCTCACTGTCTCCTCACGTTCGCCCAGATCGAGAGCGGCGCGAAGATCACCACGAAGGCCAGGCACCACAGCAGCGCCGGGATCAGAGCGGCGGAGTTCACGGTGCCCTCGGCGAGGTCACGCATCGCGTGCGCGAACTGCGAGATCGGTTGGTTGCGCGCGAACGGGCGGATCCACTCCGGGAACCCCTCCTCCGGGACGAACCCGGTGGAGAGCATGCCGAGGATGAGCTGCGGCAGGGTGAGCGCCTGGCTGGTGGCCTCCGGGCTGCGCGAGAGCACGCCGATGGCGTCGCCGCCCATGGCGAAGGCGGTGCCCACCAGCATCGCGATGGTCACGAACAGCACGGCCGGCCCGATCCCGCCGGTGAAGCGGAATCCGATCAGGTACCCGTAGAACAGGGCCGCGATCAGGGAGAGCGCGGAGCGGAAGGTCGCGCCGCCGATGCGCGCGAGGAGAGGGACCGCCGGTCCGATCGGCATGGTCTTGAAGCGGGGATTGATGCCGTTCAGTTCCTCGGCCGCTCCGCGCGACGCTGCGGAGATGGCGGTGAACGCCATCGCCTGCAGCACGATGATCGGCATGACGAACTGGGCGTAGTCGATGCCCTGGATCCGCATGACGAAGCGCAGCGGCAGATAGAAGCCGATCGCGAAGATCGCCGGGGCGAGCAGCGCGACCGTGAGTTCGTGGGTCCGCAGCTGGCTCGCGATGACGCGACCGGTCAGCGCTCGCCACTGCTGGAACGACGACAGCTCGGGAGCGCGATGCCGCCCGCCCGCCCGTGTCGTCGAGACGGCCGCCGTCACCGGGCGGGCTCGTCTCGCCGCTCGGTGTGGCCGGTGAGGGAGAGGAAGACGTCGTCGAGGGACGGGCGACGGAGGGCGATGTCGGCCAGGTCGATCTGGGCCATGTCGAGTCGACGCACGACCTCGGTGAGGGTTCGCGGGCCGTGGGCGGCGGGAATCGAGACGCGATCGGGCTCGGAATCGTCGACGCCGGACGACGACCCGGCGACGTCGGCGAGAATGTCCCGGACCCGTCCGAGGTCGGCCGGCTGGCGCGGAACCACCTCCAGGTAGCTGTCGCCGGTGCGGGCCTTCAGCTGGTCCGCGGTGCCCTCGGCGATCACCGTGCCCTTGTCGATGACGACGATGTTGTCGCTGAGGAGGTCCGCTTCCTCCAGGTACTGGGTGGTGAGCAGGATCGTGATGCCCTCGGTCTTGAGGTTCTCCACCAGCGACCAGACGGCCTGACGGCTGCGCGGGTCGAGTCCGGTGGTGGGCTCGTCGAGGAACACCACGTCGGGCCGGGTCACCAGTCCGCAGGCGATGTCGATGCGGCGACGCATGCCGCCGGAGTACCCCGACACCTTGCGATCGGCCGCGGCCACGAGGTCGAACTGTTCGAGCAGTTCGGTGCCGCGCGCCCGTGCGGCCTTCTTGGACAGGCCCATCAAGCGGCCGAACAATTCGAGGTTCTCGGCGCCGGTGAGGCCCTGGTCCAGGGCGGCGTACTGACCCGTGAGCATGATGCGCTTGCGCACTTCCTGGGCGTTCTTCACGACGTCGAAGCCCGCGACGGTGGCATGACCGCCGTCGGGTCGCAGCAGCGTGGACAGCACGTTCACGGTGGTGGTCTTCCCCGCGCCGTTGGGGCCGAGGACACCAAGCACGGATCCGACGGGGACGGAGAAACTCACGCCGCGGAGAGCGTGGACGTCGCCGAAGGACTTGGTGATTCCGTCGACGTGAACGGCCACTCCGGTAGGCATGGCCCCGAGTATGGCAGAAGAGAAATGTCCGGAGAGGCGGACGCGACGGGGAACGGACGCTTCTCGTCGGACGGTGGGTTCGGCTGTAACACCGCGGTCCGACGCGGCGATGACGGCCGCCATTGTCCGTCGGGGCGACGCGAGAAATCGGCCGGAAGTGTTCGCGAACGGCGACCGGCCCGGGCCCCCGCTCCGCGTCCGACGATGACGATGTGGTCTCGGGGTGGTCTCGTGCGTTCACTCTCCTCGCCCGTCCCGGTTACTGTGACGCCCGAGGGTGCCCCGCATCGGCCTCGGCCGGTCGTCGGGGCGCCCACCGTGTCGTCGAAGGGAACACCGCCGCCGTGAAGGTTCGCACCGAGTCGTCCGTCTCCGCCGTCGTCGCGCGTACGCGGCGGTCGTTCGGTGTCCTCGCCGTGGCCGCCGCCGTGGCCTCGACCGCGGTCGTGAGCGCGGGTTCTGTTGCGGCGCAACCGGTCTCCGGCACATCCTCCGCGCCGACGACGGGCTTCGTCGGCGCCGACGGCAGCAGCGTGGTGTCGGTGACCCCCGCCGGTGGACAGCGTTACGACGTGGTCGTCCGGTCCGCCTCCATGGACCGCACCGTCGACCTGCAGGTGCTGCGGCCCGCGGACACGAGCGTCCCGCGCCCCACCTACTACCTGTTGAACGGCGCGAGCGGCGGTGAGGATCCGTCGTCCAACTGGCCCGACCAGACCGACGTGGTCCCGTTCTTCGCCGACAAGAACGTCAACGTCGTGATTCCGAAGGCCGGCGCCTTCAGCTATTACACGGATTGGCTCGCCGACGATCCGGAACTCGGCCGCAACAAGTGGGAGACGTTTCTCACGTCGGAGCTTCCGCCGTTGATGAACGCGGCCCTCGGAACCGACGGAACGCAGGCCGTCGGCGGAATCTCGATGGCCGCGAGCGCCGTCCTGATGTTGGCCGCGAACGCGCCCGGCTTCTATTCCTCCGTCACCTCGTTCAGTGGGTGCGCGAACACCTCGGACGATCTCGGTGCGGCCTACGTCAAGCTCGTCGTCGAGGCCCGCGGCGGCGGCGACACCGACAACATGTGGGGCCCCACCGGTGGGCCCGAGTGGCTCGCCAACGACGCCCTGCTCAACGCCGAGAAACTGCGGGGGACCCCGCTGTACCTCTCCACCGGCAACGGGCTGCCCGGATTCGACGACACCCTCGCGAGCGCCCGCATCGCCGGCGACGTCCCGGACCTGGTCAACCGCGTGATCGTCGGCGGCGGGATCGAGTCCATCACGGACCACTGCACCCGAGTGTTCGCCGGGCGCCTCGCCGAGCTCGGAATTCCGGCCACGGTCGACTTCCGGGGCCCCGGCACGCACTCCTGGGCGTACTGGCAGGAGGACCTGCACCGGTCCTGGCCGTTCACCGCGGCGTCGCTCGGGATCTGAGCGCGCACGGTTCTATTCGGGTGTGACCCACACCGATTATCTGGGTGTGACCCACACCGTGATGTCCGCGTGCACCACCTCGGCGCCCGACCGATCCGTCAGGTACACCGGGATCACAAGGTCGGTCCCCTCGGTGACGGCGGTGAAGTCGGGGAGCTCGTCCAGTTCGGCCCGCGCCGTCATGCCGGTCCGCCCCGCCGCGAGGTAGGACACCGTCATCCCCTTGGGGATCCATCGGTGCGTCGTCGGCACGGTCGCCTCGGCGAGCATGCCCATGGCCACTTCCGCGAGGTTGCAGGACGCGATGGCGTGGAAGGTGTGCAGATGGTTCTGCACGCCGAACCACTTCGGTGCCGTCACCACGCACCGGCCGGGTTCGAGCTCCCGCACGCGGGGGAGCACGGTGGCGAAGAACGGCACCCGCGCGCACATGCCGACGGAGAACAACGGGCTGCGCACGGGGCGCGGTAGACGCCTCCACAGGGCGTACGTACCGGTCGCGGTGGTCATGACCGCGGACCCTACTCGGGCGACGTCGTCCGATCCCGGACGAGTGTGACGGGGTCGATTTGAACTGAACCCCGTCCGTGGGTCATACTCGTCGGGTTGCCTTGACCGAGGCGATCGCTGTCGTGCGCCCCGTGCGTGCGCGGAGAGTCTCGGCAGAGCAGTAGAACAAGCAGTGAACCAAGCAGTGATCGCGCCGGCTCGATGGGCGCATCCGGTTCGCACGTGACTCGCCCATCCGGGAGACCGGACCGGGCAGAGGACTGGTCGGGATTGCGACACGCCCGACCGCGTGGACCGGAGATCCATGACAGATGAACAGCGGCAACGGTAGTCCAGGCCACGCCTCGCGTGCCCGCCAGCGGCTCCGCCACGTGATTCGTCATCGGATGTCGTCCGTCCCGTCAGGGGGCCGGGCGCGCACTGCCGGATCGACCGGGACTCGTTCCCGGCGAACCGAGAGAAGACCCACCGAGTTGGTTGACACCCGAGTCGGTCGACACCTACGGGCAAGGAAGAGGACATAAGCGTGGCGGGACAGAAGATCCGCATCAGGCTCAAGGCCTACGACCACGAAGCGATCGACGCGTCCGCGCGCAAGATCGTCGAGACGGTGACCCGTACCGGGGCCCGCGTGGTCGGACCTGTGCCGTTGCCCACCGAGAAGAACGTGTACTGCGTCATTCGTTCGCCGCACAAGTACAAGGATTCTCGCGAGCACTTCGAGATGCGTACTCACAAGCGACTCATCGACATTCTCGACCCGACGCCGAAGACCGTCGACGCACTCATGCGTATCGACCTGCCGGCCAGCGTCGACGTCAACATTCAGTGAGCGCGGAGACAACCATGACTGACAACAAGAACCGTCCGGCCAAGGGAATTCTGGGCACCAAGCTCGGTATGACCCAGGTCTTCGACGAGAACAACCGCGTCGTCCCGGTCACCGTCGTCAAGGCGGATCCGAACGTCGTGACCGCGATCCGCACCGAGGAGCGCGACGGCTACAGCGCCGTCCAGGTCGCCTTCGGCGCCATCGATCCCCGCAAGGTGAACAAGCCGGTCACCGGTCAGTTCGCCAAGGCCGGCGTCACGCCGCGCCGCCACCTCGCCGAGCTGCGCGTCGCCGACGCCGCCGCCTTCGAGGTCGGCCAGGAGCTCACCGCCGCCGAGTTCGAGGACGGCGCCTACGTCGACGTCACCGGCATCAGCAAGGGCAAGGGCTTCGCCGGCACGATGAAGCGCCACGGCTTCGCCGGCCAGGGCGCCAGCCACGGCGCGCAGGCCGTGCACCGTCGCCCCGGTTCCATCGGTGGTTGCGCCACCCCCGGTCGCGTGTTCAAGGGCATGCGCATGTCGGGTCGGATGGGTAGCGACCGCGTCACGACGCAGAACCTCTCGGTCCACAAGGTGGACGCCGAGAACGGCCTGCTGCTGATCAAGGGTGCGATCCCGGGCCGCAAGGGCGGCGTCGTGATCGTCAAGAGCGCAGTGAAGGGTGGTGCGCGAGCATGACCAGTCTCGAGAAGAGCGGCACGACGCTGTCTCTCGACGTCAAGGAAGCCGGCGGCAAGACCAATGGCACCGTCGATCTCCCCGCCGAGATCTTCGACCGCACCGCGAACATCGCGCTGATGCACCAGGTCGTCGTCGCGCAGCTCGCGGCCGCACGCCAGGGCACGCACGCGACGAAGACGCGCGGCGACGTCCGCGGCGGCGGCAAGAAGCCGTACCGCCAGAAAGGCACCGGCCGCGCACGCCAGGGTTCGACCCGCGCTCCGCAGTTCGTCGGCGGTGGCACGGTCCACGGCCCGCAGCCGCGCGACTACAGCCAGCGCACCCCCAAGAAGATGAAGGCCGCCGCCCTGCGCGGAGCCCTCTCCGACCGGGCGCGCAGCGAGCGCATCCACGTGATCACCGAGCTGGTCGCAGGCCAGGTGCCGTCCACCAAGGGCGCGCGTTCCTTCCTCGCCGAGCTCACCGATCGCAAGAAGGTCCTGCTGGTCATCGGCCGCGCGGACCTCGCTGCCTGGAAGTCGGTGCAGAACCTCGACGGTGTGCACCCCATCGCCCCCGACCAGCTGAACACCTACGACGTCCTCGAGAGCGACGACGTGGTCTTCACGGTCGAGGCGCTGAACACCTTCATCGCAGGTCCGGCTCGCTCGGCGACTGCGGAAGCACAGGAGGACGACAAGTGAGCACCATCGCGGACCCCCGCGACATCCTGCTGGCGCCGGTCATCTCGGAGAAGTCCTACGGCCTGATCGAGCAGGGGACCTACACGTTCATCGTGCACCCCGACTCGAACAAGACGCAGATCAAGATCGCCGTGGAGAAGATCTTCGGCGTGACCGTGACCAGCGTCAACACCGCCAACCGGCAGGGTAAGCGTAAGCGGACCCGATTCGGCTACGGCACGCGCAAGTCCACCAAGCGCGCGCTCGTGACCCTCTCGGCCGACAGCAAGCCCATCGAGATCTTCGGAGGCCCGGTCGCGTAAGCGGCCGGAGCTCACGAGGGTCCTCGAGGATCAAGGGACGAGACAAACATGGCAATTCGCAAGTACAAGCCGACCACTCCCGGTCGTCGCGGCGCGAGTGTCTCCGATTTCGCGGAGATCACGCGCTCGACACCGGAGAAGTCGCTCATCCGCCCGCTGCACGGCCGCGGAGGCCGCAACGCCCATGGCCGCATCACCACCCGTCACAAGGGTGGCGGCCACAAGCGCGCCTACCGTCTGATCGACTTCCGTCGCAACGACAAGGACGGCGTGCCGGCCAAGGTCGCTCACATCGAGTACGACCCCAACCGCACCGCCAACATCGCGCTGCTGCATTACGCCGACGGCGAGAAGCGCTACATCATCGCGCCGAAGGGCATCTCGCAGGGTTCGCCCATCGAGTCCGGTGCGACCGCGGACATCAAGCCCGGTAACAACCTGCCGCTGCGCAACATCCCGACGGGTACCACCATCCACGCGGTGGAGCTGCGTCCCGGCGGCGGAGCCAAGATGGCCCGCTCCGCCGGCGCCGGAATCCAGCTCCTCGGCAAGGAAGGCCCCTACGCCACGCTGCGTATGCCCTCCGGTGAGATCCGCCGCGTCGACGTGCGCTGCCGCGCCACCGTCGGCGAGGTCGGCAACGCCGAGCAGTCCAACATCAACTGGGGCAAGGCCGGCCGCATGCGCTGGAAGGGCAAGCGCCCCACGGTCCGCGGTGTCGTCATGAACCCGGTCGACCACCCGCACGGTGGTGGTGAGGGCAAGACCTCCGGTGGTCGCCACCCGGTCAGCCCCTGGGGACAGCCGGAAGGCCGTACCCGCAAGAACAAGCCGTCCGATCAGCTGATCGTCCGCCGCCGCCGCACCGGCAAGAAGCGCTAGGGAGGAGTTAGAGAATGCCACGCAGCCTCAAGAAAGGCCCGTTCGTCGACGACCACCTCCTGAAGAAGGTGGACGCGCAGAACGAGAAGGGCACCAAGCAGGTCATCAAGACCTGGTCGCGCCGCTCGACCATCACCCCCGATTTCATCGGACACACCTTCGCCGTCCACGACGGTCGCAAGCACGTCCCGGTGTTCGTCTCGGATGCCATGGTCGGACACAAGCTCGGTGAGTTCGCGCCGACGCGCACGTTCAAGGGACACATCAAGGACGACCGGAAGGCGAAGAGGCGATGAGCATCTCCCGTTCTGGGATTGTCGCGACCGACAACCCGACCGCTCGCGCGACGGCCAAGCACGTCCGCGTCACCCCGATGAAGGCGCGTCGCGTCGTCGACCTGGTCCGTGGACGCAGCGTCGAGGATGCGCTGAACATCCTGAAGTTCGCGCCGCAGGCCGCGAGCGAGCCGGTGGCCAAGGTCGTCGCCAGTGCCGCAGCCAACGCCGAGAACAACCTCGACCTCGACCCCAGCACGCTGGTCGTGGCCGCGGCGTTCGTCGACGAGGGCGCGACGCTCAAGCGATTCCAGCCCCGCGCCCAGGGTCGCGCGTTCCGCATCCGCAAGCGCACATCGCACATCACGGTCATCGTGGAGAGCCTGCCCAAGACCGGCGGCTCGGCACGTGGTCGCCGGAAGGGAGCTCAGTAGTGGGCCAGAAGATCAACCCGCACGGCTTCCGCCTCGGCATCACGACCGAGTGGAAGTCGCGCTGGTACGCAGACAAGCAGTACTCGGAGTACGTCAAGGAAGACGTCGCGATCCGCAAGCTCCTCGCCACGGGCATGGAGCGGGCCGGCATCGCGAAGGTCGAGATCGAGCGCACGCGTGACCGCGTTCGCGTCGACATCCACACCGCGCGTCCGGGCATCGTCATCGGTCGCCGCGGCGCCGAGGCCGACCGCATCCGTTCCGAGCTCGAGAAGCTGACCGGCAAGCAGGTCCAGCTGAACATCCTCGAGGTCAAGAACGCCGAGTCCGAGGCTCAGCTCGTGGCTCAGGGTGTGGCCGAGCAGCTCAGCAACCGCGTCGCCTTCCGTCGTGCGATGCGCAAGGCCATCCAGTCGGCCATGCGTCAGCCGAACGTCAAGGGCATTCGCGTTCAGTGCTCCGGCCGCCTCGGCGGCGCGGAGATGAGCCGCTCCGAGTTCTACCGCGAGGGTCGCGTTCCGCTGCACACGCTGCGTGCGGACATCGACTACGGCCTCTACGAGGCGAAGACCACCTTCGGTCGCATCGGCGTGAAGGTCTGGATTTACAAGGGCGACATCGTCGGTGGACGTCGTGAGGTCGCAGCCGCGGCCGCACCCGCCGACCGTCCCCGCCGCGAGCGTCCGTCTCGTCCGCGTCGCAGCGGTGCCTCGGGCACCACGGCGACCAGCACCGAGGCCGGCCGCGCCGCGACCGCAACCGCTGATGCACCCGCTACGACCGAGCAGAAGGAGGGCTGACGCATGTTGATCCCCCGTCGGGTCAAGCACCGCAAGCAGCACCACCCCAAGCGTTCGGGTGCCGCCAAGGGCGGGACTCAGGTGACCTTCGGTGACTACGGCATCCAGGCTCTCGGGCCGGCCTACGTCACCAACCGTCAGATCGAGGCGGCTCGTATCGCCGTCACCCGCCACATCAAGCGTGGCGGCAAGGTCTGGATCAACATCTACCCGGACCGCCCGCTCACCAAGAAGCCGGCCGAGACCCGCATGGGTTCCGGTAAGGGTTCGCCGGAGTGGTGGGTCGCCAACGTCAAGCCCGGTCGCGTGCTCTTCGAGCTCAGCTACCCGGACGAGGCCATCGCCCGCGAGGCGCTGACCCGCGCGATCCACAAGCTGCCCATGAAGGCACGCATCGTCACGAGGGAGGTTCAGTTCTGATGGCTACCGGTACCCCGGCTGCCGAGCTCCGCGAGCTCGGTGACGAAGAACTGATCGACCGCCTTCGTGAGTCGAAGGAGGAGCTGTTCAACCTCCGCTTCCAGATGGCCACCGGTCAGCTGGACAACAACCGTCGACTGCGCGTCGTCCGCCACGAGATCGCGCGCATCTACACCGTCATGCGTGAGCGTGAGCTCGGGCTGGCCAGCGGTCCGTCCGAGGACACGGCAGGTGACGCAGCGTGAGCGAGGAAGCAGTGACTGAAGAGACCCGCAACAGCCGGAAGACGCGTATCGGCTACGTCGTCTCCGACAAGATGCAGAAGACGATCGTCGTCGAGCTCGAGGACCGTGTGAAGCACGCCCTCTACGGCAAGATCATCCGACGCACCACCAAGGTCAAGGCCCACGACGAGAACGGGATCGCCGGCGTCGGCGACCGCGTTCAGCTCATGGAGACCCGCCCCCTGTCCGCCACGAAGCACTGGCGACTGGTCGAGGTCCTCGAGAAGGCCAAGTAAGACCTGCACCGCCGCGAACGGCCCCGCACTCCTGGTGAGTGCGGGGCCGTTCACGTTGGTCGTCAGGCCTCGAGATCGGACGTCGGGTGCGTTGCCGTGCCCGCCCGCTCCCGCCGATGGGCCTGGTAGTCCCGCAGTTCACGTCGTACCACGGGCAGCAACAGGTAGAGCCCGATGATGTTGACGAAGGCGAGGGCGAACAGTGCGGCGTCGGCGAAGTCGAGCACCGCGCCGAGCGACAGCACTGTGCCGACGACGGTGAACATGCAGAACATCACGTTGAACGACTGCCGGGCAATCGCGCTGCGTCCGAACAGCGACTGCCAGGCCTGCGATCCGTAGTAGGCCCACGTGATGGCAGTGGACAGGGCGAACAGGGCCACCGCCACCGTGAGGATGTACGGGAACCACGGCAGGACGGTCGCGAAGGCGTCGGAGGTCAGAGTGACCCCGCCCGCGGGAAGTTCGCCCGTCTCGGCCACCACGGCCCGCTGATCCTGCCAGGTCGCCGTGTTGGCGATGACGATGGTCAGGGCGGTGGCGGTGCAGATGACGACGGTGTCGATGAACGGCTCGAGCATGGCGACGAAGCCCTCGGTCACGGGATGGCGTGTCTTGACCGCGGAGTGGGCGATGGCCGCGGATCCGAGCCCCGCCTCGTTCGAGAACGCGGCCCGTTGGATGCCGATGATCATCACGCCGAGCACCCCACCGGTGACGCCCTCCGGCGAGAACGCGCCGTCGACGATCGCGGTGATCGCGCCGGGCACCTGCTCGACGTTGACGGCGATGACGACGAGGCAGGCGACGACGTAGACGATCGCCATGGTGGGAACGAGGCGAGCGGTGACCGCGGAAATGGACTTCATCCCGCCGATGATGACCAGGCCGATCACCACGGCGACGACGACACCGAAGGCGAACTTCGCCGCGTCCGAGCCCAGGAATCCGTCGTCGCCACCCGTGACGCTCCGAACCTGCGCGTACGTCTGGTTGGCCTGGAACATGTTCCCACCCGAGAGAGCGAAGAACAGGATGATGACGGCGTAGACGGCAGCCATCGCCTTCCCGAGTCCGCCCAGTCCGCGCTCGGCGAGGCCCTTCGTCAGATACTTCATGGGCCCGCCGGACACCGTGCCGTCCGCGTGCACGTCCCGGTACTTGACGCCGAGGGTGCATTCGACGAACTTCGTCGCCATTCCGAGGAAGCCGGCGAGGATCATCCATAGCGTGGCGCCGGGGCCGCCCAGCGTGACCGCGACGGCCACACCCGCGATGTTGCCGAGGCCGACCGTGCCGGACACGGCCGCCGTGAGGGCACGAAAGTGGCTGACCTCGCCGGGCGCGTCCGGATCGTCGTGCTCGCCGCGCACCAACTCGACCGCGTGTTTGACCCCTCTGACCTGCAGGAGCTTGAAGGTGACGGTGAAAATCACGGCGGCGGCGAGTAGCCACAACACCACGATGGGAACGTCGGCACCCCCGAGCGGCACGGCGTAGAAGATGACGGCCGTGACGGCAGTGGTGATCGGCTCGAAGGCCCCGTTGATGGCGCTCTCGATCGACGACAGGGTTCCCCCGTCGGCGGCGAGCAGCGTGGGTGGAGGAGTCATCCGCCCATTCCACACGGGTTACGGCTCTTCCACCGTCCGAATCGTCCGTTTCGGGGACACCGGCTCCGCCTCGGTCAGACCAGACGCTTCTCCGGGCTGACGGTCTTGGCCGGGTCCGTCTCGACGATGTCGCCGAGGGCCTCGTCGATCCGCGCGAGCACGTCGGCCTCGAGGGTGACGCCGGCGGCCTTGACGTTGTCCGCGATCTGCTCCGGGCGGGAGGCGCCCACGAGGGCCGCGGCGACGTTGTCGTTCGCCAGCACCCAGGCGATGGCGAGCTGCGACATCGACAGGCCCAGATCGTCGGCGATCGGCTTCAGCTTCTGCACGCGGGTGAGGGTCTCGTCGTTCATGTACCGCGAGATCATGTCCGCGCCGCCCTTGTCGTCCGTGGCCCGCGATCCCTCGGGGAGCGGCTGGCCGGGCACGTACTTCCCTGTCAGCACGCCCTGCGCCAGCGGGGACCAGACCACCTGCGAGATGCCGAGCTCCCTCGACGCCGGAACCACCTCGGCCTCGATGACGCGCCAGAGGGCGGAGTACTGCGGCTGGTTCGACACGATGGAGAAGCCGCGCTGTCGAGCCAGGCTCTGCGCCTCACGCAGCTGGTCGGCCGTCCACTCCGAGACGCCGATGTAGAGGGCCTTGCCTTGCTGCACGACGTCACCGAAGGCCGCGATGGTCTCCTCGAGTGGCGTCTCGTAGTCGAAGCGGTGTGCCTGGTAGAGGTCGACGTAGTCCGTGCCGAGTCGGCGGAGCGAGTTGTCGATGCCCTCGCGGATGTGCTTGCGCGAGAGGCCGGTGTCGTTGGGACCCTTCGGGCCGACGGGGAAGTAGACCTTGGTGAAGATCTCGAGGCTTTCCCGGCGCTCGCCCGCGACGGCCTTGCCCAGCACTTCCTCTGCGGCGCCGTTCGCGTAGACGTCGGCGGTGTCGAACGTGGTGATACCCGCGTCGAGCGCCGCCTTCACGCACGCGGTGGCGACGTCGTTCTCCACCTGCGAGCCGTGCGTCAGCCAGTTGCCGTAGGTGATCTCGGAGACCTTGAGTCCACTGTTGCCCAGAAATCGATAAGCCATGGCAACCAAGTTACGCGCGACGCCGCGGCGCCCTCGCCGTCAGTCGCGCGCCAGCGCGAGGACCTCCTCTTCCGTGGGCGGGCTCTTGGGGTGGTAGGTCAGGCACAGCGGGGTGGCGGTGCGACGGAACTCGGCGCCCTCGACCGCCGCGTAGAACTGCCCGGCCGGCAGCCGACCGACGTCCGGAACCGACCCGCCCTTGGCTCGCGCCATCTCCTGCGCGGCGGTGATCTGCGCGGGGCTGTTCAGGAGGCCGTAGAACTGGGTGGCCGCGTTGCCGGCGATGCGGTTGTGCAGACCCTTCGGCGCCTGCGTGGCGAAGACCAGGCCCAGACCGTACTTGCGGGCCTGCGACGCGAGGGCCAGGGTGCTGTGCGTCGCGGGGGTGTAGCGGTCGGACGGTGCGTAGTTCTGGGCCTCGTCCATCACGAACAGCCCGCCGAGCGGCCGGTCACCGGCGGGGTTCTTCTTGATCCACGCGAACAGGCCCATCTGCAGTTGGTTCACGAAGCTCTGCTTCTGGTCTTCGGTGGTGAGCCCGGCCAGGTTGATCACCGAGACGCGGGCCTTCTTGCCCTCGGCCGGGGTCAGCAGGACCCCCGGATCGACGGGTGTCCCGCTCCCGGCGAAGAGCGGGTCGTTGGTCATGGCGGCCTTGAGATTCTCGGCGAGATCCGCGGCAATGCGCGTCGCGTCGCGCATCTCGCTGACGTCGTCGGGCAGGTTCTCGAGCAGCTCGACGAAGTCCGCGAGCGACCCGCCCTGCGCGCGACGTCCGAAGCCGTCGAGCGCCGACTTCAGAACGGCCTGGCGGTGCTTGGCCTTCTCGGTGGTGCCGACGGCGGACGCAGCGGGAGCGAGAGCGGCGAGCGCCGACTCGACGGACGCGTCGAACTCGTCGCGGTCACCGACGACGCTGGCGAAGTCCGGCAACGGCTGAAAACTCAGCGGACGTCCCGACGACTTCCGCGGCGTCCAGACGACGACGTCGGTGTCGCGTAGGTAGGCCGTCGCCTTGGCCTCGTCGCCGGGCGGCCAGGTCCGTTCGTCGTCGGGCCATGGCGTGCCCAAGCGGGCGAGGTCGTTGTTGATGTCGAGCACGATGGCCGAAACGCCCTGCAGCGCACACTCTTCGACGAGTCGACGAATCAACACCGTCTTGCCGGATCCGGATCCGGCGAAGATCGCGGTGTGCTTGCGCAGCGCCTCGAGCGGGATGCGGACCTCGGCGTTGGTGCTCAGCTCCGTCCCGATCTCGATCTCGGGCCGACGCGCCGGGCGGCTGGTGATCGGCTCCGGCTCGATCAGGGCTCGCTCGTCGTCGACCACGCTGACCTCGGGCAGGGTCTTGCGGAACAGCTCGATCTCGTGCGCCGGCTTCCGGGACAACAGCCACGAGGTGAGGGCAGGGGAGTTCTCGTCGAGCAGTCGGCCCAGCGCCGTGAGGGCGCGTCGGTCGGGGTCCGTGAGTTCGACCTCGACAGCTCCGGCTCGGCGAACCGCCGCGACGATCTGCTCGGTCTTGACCCCCTTCGGCCATGCCGTGTTGCGAATGAGGATCAGCCTCCGCCGCGGCATGTCGATGTGCAGGCCGGCCGCGGTCACTGCCCGCTCGATGCGAGCCTGCGCAGCCCGGGAGTTCGGTGAGGTGATGGCACGGAAGCACCAGTGCTCCTCGTCGTCGGTGTCCGTGTCGACGGTGTGGCGCAGCCGTGCGTGCAGTGCTGCCCGACCGCTGGGCGGCGGGTCTTGCGCGAGGCTGTCGTCGGAGGACTGGTGCTCGTGGATCCAGGCCGTCAGGCCCGCGGCGAGCAGGCTGGGGACCAGCACGTCCTCGGTGGTGGGGGAGAGGGCGACGCCGATGTCCGCGTCGGCGATCAGCGCGGCGTACCGCTCGTCGAGGGCGGCCAGCTCGTCCTGCTTGATCTCGACCGTCGCGCCGCCCGTCCCGTCGCCCTTGTCCCGGAAATCCGTCAGCTCGGCGGCCACTCCGCTGTCCAGGCAGCGTCGGATGTGTCGGTCGACGGCGATGAGCAGCTGCCGTGGGGTGAAGTCCGGAGCCTGCTCGAAGGCTTCCGCCGACACCGGCCACGTCTCGTGGGGCGGGACGAAACCGACGTCGCGGAAGCAGGCGTTCAGACGTCGTCCGAGCAGCAGCCGACCGATGTCCGACGACGGGATGCGCTCGAGGTCGGTCGTCACACGGAAGCGGTCCTTGACCGGCGCCGTGCCCCTGGCCTCGATGAGGTCCCAGGCACTGGACAGGGCGGACAGGACCGATGCCGTGCGCGGCAGCGTCTCGCGCAGCGACATCAACCCGTGGGCCAGCTGTTCGACGACCTTGTCCTCGCGGGCGTCCGCGAACTCCTGATCCGACCCCGTTCGCGCCTGCGCGACGAGGGTGTCGATCTGATCGATGGCGAGCACCGTCGGACCGGTGATGGCGAGCAACCGCGAGATGTTCTCGGCGATGCCCTGGTGACCCAGCTCGGCGCGCACGATCCCCCAGGCGCGGAACTCCTCCGGATCGACGTCGTCGATCGACTGCAGGTACGCGTCGCCGATGTCCTGCACGCCGGTGTCCGGGGCGACCGACAGCACCAACGACCGCAACGTGTGCTGGGAGGTACGCCGGTGCCGCGGGTGCACCTTGTAGACCGCCGCGACGAACGTGTTCAAGGCGTCGACGTCGATCATCGTCTCGCCCATCACCTGCGCACGGACGGTCTCGTCGACACCGCCCACCTCGCACAAGCGGCGCAGCATCAGCGCGAGCTGACTGTCGTCCCCGCGCCCCGACGGGCGGGTGAGGTCGTCGAGCATCCCCATCAGCACCGACCGCCAGAAACCCGCGGCGTCGAGCAGCCGGATGAGGAAGAAGTAGCCGCCCCGCTCCTGGATCTCCTCGCGCACCTGGCCGAGCAGGTGGGTCTTGCCCGACCCGGCCGGCCCGCGCACGACGACGCCCAGCGGGCTCGCGTCGTCCGACTTCTCAGCGTCGGTGTAGGCCGCCATGACGTCGGCGTACACGCGGTCGTGCAGCCCGGCGACGTGGACGTCGGACTGGGATCGCCACACGTCGTCGGGTGTCGGTGCCCAGCTCAGGCGCACCGACTCGAGGGCGCGGATACGGTCGTCTGCAGTGCTCATGGAAGTACCCATCACGAGGTGATCGTCAGCAGGTGGTTGCGCTGGTTCCCGACGGTCACCGCAGCGGCACGGTCGTCGTCGGACAACGTCTTCTGGTTCTCTTCGGGGATCAACGAGACGCCCGGTTTCCGCTGCAGCGCCACGAGCGCGTCGTCGAGGCGGTCGCGCGGGACGTCGGACAGGGCGGGACGCAGCCTGGTCAGCCGCACCCGCGCCCCCGGCTCGCGGGCGAGGTCCGCGTACGCGCGCCGGATGCGGGTCTCGAGGTCCGGTCCGGCGTCGGCGCTCTCCTGCTCGCGCACCGCCCGCGGGACGACGGCGTTCGCCGGCGTGGGCAGCGGCTCGATCTCGGCCGGCGTGTCACGGGGGAAGAAGACCTCGGCGGGGCGGACGTCGTCTCGGTGGAACCAGCGGCCGAGGCCCGCGAGGACGGTGTAGAGCGCCTTGCCGGGGCCCGTGGCGCCCTTCGGAGGTTCCGACCCCATGAGGTCGGCGCAGAACTTCCAACCTCTGTCCGTGAGCTCGATGGACATCGGGTTTCGTCCGCTCACCTCGATGAGACCCATACCGACGAGTTTCTGCCTCGGCTTGGCGTCCAGTTTCGGTCCCAGCACGGCCAGCTCCGGATTGCGCACCGCGCGCGCCTCCGCCATCAGCACCATGAGCACGGCGACCTCGGTCCCGGTCAAGTCGGTCGTGCTCACGTGTCAGTCCCCTTCGCGCGTCGTCGCTGCAGTGCCTGTTCGATGGTCGTCACGACTCTCTCGTGGTCGGTGAGCACGTCCTCGTTGGTGAAGCGCAGCACCATCCAGCCGCGGGTCTGCAGCAGGTTGTCCCGCGACCGATCGTCCGAGAACCGTTGTCGCGACCGGTGTTCGGGGCCGTCGATCTCGACGGCGATCTTCTCCCGCTTCCACACGACGTCGACGGTGAACGGTCGGCCGAGCTCGGACGGGCGCACCACCTGGTTGTGCCCTCGGCCCGTCGCCCACTCCCGCGTCGACAGCAGTGTGTGGAGACGCTCCTCTGCGGCGCTCGCGGCGTGCGGATGCCCGACGACGGGCGGGTAGCTGCCGGGGCGGAACCGATCGACGATCGTGGCGACGTCGCTCGGCGCCGCGGGGACGTCGACCCGGTACGTCGGAAATCGGTCCACGGACTCTGCGCCGTCACCGGTCAGCCAGACCCCGACACCGGCCCGGCACAGCCATTCCGCGGCGGCCGCGACGTCCCGCGCGGGCGCACCGGCGGGAACGTCGACGACGAGGACCGCGGTGTCCCGGCCGTGCGCCTGCGCGACGACGCGGGCGGCGCCGGTCAGCCGGGTTTCGCGGGAGAACGTGTCGGTCCGCGGGGTGCGGGCCAATGCGCGGGCCGCGGCCAGGTGCGCGAGGTAGGGCCCGAAGTGCTCGCTCGATCGAGCCGTCTCGACGGCGCGCGCACGGGCGGCGCTCCGGGCGAGCGACGAGCGGTCCGCGGGGGAGTCGCTGCCGGGCACGCAGAGGGGGATCAGCTCGATCGCGGCCTGCTCGACGGCCGCGACCACCGCGTCGGTGAGCGTCGCCGCAGTGGCCGCCGCTGCGTCGTCGGCACGGAAGAAGAGTGGCGCCGCGGTGTCGGCGGGCAGCGGGTCGACGTGGTCGGCGAGATCGCGCAGCGATGCCCCCTCGACACGCACGACGCGGTCCAGCGGCAGGGTGCGCCACCACGCCGGCGTGACGGTGGAACCGGCACGAGTCATCCCGCCCTCACCGCCCCGTGGGGCTGTAGCGGTCGCGCCGACGGTTCCCATCCCCGAAACCGTACCCGGGGACCGGAACGGGTGTCGTTCGGGTCGGGTCGCCGCAGGCCATTCAGCGTGCCGCGAGCCGGTCGGAGTCGGGCCACCAGCGAGCGCCCTCGACGTCGACGATGCCGCGACGCAGCGGGGTGCGTTCGAGATGCCAGTGCTCCTGAGCGTCGATCACCAGGTGGGCGGGCAACGTCCCGTTCGCGCGCACGACGCGCCACCACGCGACGGCCGCGCCCTCGCGCGCCATCACTCCGCCGACCCCGCGCGGACCGCCCTGCTGCAGGAACTCCGCGATGTCGCCGTAGGTCATCACGCGCCCGACCGGAATGCGCTCGACCACGCTCAGCACCCGCTCCGCGAACTCCTCCTGTGCCTCGCTCATCGTCGGTGGGCCTCACCGGCCGAGCAGGCCACCGAGAGCGCCGCCCACACCGGCCTGCTGGCCACCGCCGGTGCCCGCGATCAGTCCCCCCGGCGGCAGTTCCGACGGCTGGACCACGACGAAGCCCTGTCCCGAGAACTGCAGCGTGAAGCGCTCTCCCGTGCTGCGGCCGATGAGCGTGCCGAAGTTCAGCTGGTCGTTGCTCTTCACCGACGTCTGCAGGCTCGACGACCACGCCACCGCCGCCTGCGGATCGGCGAACGTCGGCTGGTCCACGGTCAGCACCACCGGCTGGCCGTCCGTGGTGATCGCGATGCGCCCGCGACCGGTGAAGACGCAGTTGAACAGACCGGCGTTGGAGCTGGCGGCCGCGCCCTGGACCCGACCGATGCGATAGGAGAGCGAGGTGTCGAACGCGAGCACGTTGGACCCGTCGATGGTGAGGCCGTCGCTGCCGTCGAGGTCGATGATGTGGACGTCCTGCGCGGCATTGGCCAGGAACAGGTCGCCGCGGCCGCTCACCTTCATGAGCGGGACACCCTCACCGGTGACGGTGCGGCGGATCATGTTCCCGATGCCGCCCGAGCCCTGCGCCTCGAACCGCAGATCGCCCTGGTAGGCAACCATCGAGCCGGATCGCGCCATCACCTCGCCGTTCATGGCGACGCGGGCCATCTTGCTGCCCTGTTTGAGGATGCCGTTGCCCTGCACCTCGGCGTTGGAGGGGGCGAACAGTTCGCTGCGCACGGCGAGACCTTCCTGACGGACCGGTGGGGTGGGCTGGGGGTGGGCGGCTTGCGAGGGGGTGGGCTGCGGGGGAGGCGCGGCCGCGGGCTGCGGGGGAGGCGCGGCCGTGGGCTGCGGGGGAGGCGCGGCCGCCGGCTCGTCCACGGTGATGCCGAACGCCGTCGCGATGCCGGCCAGGCCGTCGTCGTATCCCTGCCCGACGGCCCGCACCTTCCAGCCGTCGCCGCGTCGGTAGATCTCGACACCGACGACGGCGGTCTCGGTGGTCAGGCCCGTCATGGGGAAGTCGAGTTCGGACCCGACGGTGGCGCGCAGCGGCACCCCGCCGAACGTGGCCGGGCCGGATCCGTCGAGACTGGCGGTGATCGCGACGGTCTCGATCTCGGCGGGCACGCCCCGCGTGTCGACCGTGACGCCGTCGGGCGCGTAGCGCACGCCCGGCCCGACGGGGTTGTTGAAGAAGACGAGGTCCTGGTCCGAGCGCACGCGACCGGCGGCGGTGAGGAGCAGGGCGGAGACGTCCACGGCGGCACCGGTCACCGAGACGGTGATCGATCCGGACGCGTCGAGTGGGGCAGGGCGATTCTCTCCCCGGGCGAGGCTCTGCACGTCGGCCAGTGTGCCACCGGCCACCGACACTCGGCAGGGGTGCGCGCGACGCGATTCGGCCCGATTTGGTTCGTGTCGGCGCGTTCTTTACACTTGAGCGGTTGTCCGTGGTAGGCGCATGCGCCGGTCCGGGCGACACGACCGCGCGCGTCGGGTCGGTATCCGCCGCGCACGCACATCCAGGTCATCGAGGAGACCCATGATTCAGCAGGAGTCGCGGCTGCGCGTCGCCGACAACACGGGAGCCAAGGAAATCTTGTGCATCCGCGTTCTCGGTGGTTCGTCTCGCCGCTACGCCGGGATCGGCGACGTCATCGTCGCCACCGTCAAGGACGCGATCCCCGGCGGCAACATCAAGAAGGGCGAGGTCGTCAAGGCCGTCATCGTCCGCACCACGAAGGAACGGCGTCGTCCCGACGGCTCGTACATCAAGTTCGACGAGAACGCCGCCGTCCTGATCAAGCCGGACAACGATCCGCGCGGAACCCGCATCTTCGGCCCGGTCGGCCGCGAGCTGCGTGAGAAGAAGTTCATGCGCATCGTGTCGCTGGCTCCGGAGGTGTTGTGAGATGAAGGTGCACAAGGGCGACACGGTTCTCGTCATCTCGGGTAAGGACAAGGGCGCCAAGGGCAAGGTCATCCAGGCCTACCCGGCGACCGAGAAGGTCCTGGTCGAGGGCGTCAACCGCATCAAGAAGCACACCGCTGTCTCGGCCAACGAGCGCGGCGCGTCCTCGGGCGGCATCGTCACCCAGGAAGCTCCCATTCACGTTTCCAACGTCGCCGTCGTCGACTCGGACGGAAACCCCACCCGCGTGGGCTACCGCACCGACGAGAACGGCAAGCGCGTTCGGATTTCCCGTAAGAGCGGGAAGGACATCTGATGACGACCACCGAGAAGATCGTTCCGCGCCTCAAGACTCGCTACCGCGAGGAGATCAAGGACGCGCTGAACGCCGAGTTCCAGTACGCCAACGTCATGCAGATCCCGGGCGTGGTCAAGGTCGTCGTCAACATGGGTGTCGGCGACGCCGCCCGTGACGCGAAGCTGATTAACGGTGCGGTGGCCGACCTGGCCGCCATCACCGGTCAGAAGCCGGAGATCCGCAAGGCCCGGAAGTCCATCGCGCAGTTCAAGCTCCGCGAGGGCATGCCCATCGGTGCCCGCGTCACGCTGCGCGGCGACCGCATGTGGGAGTTCCTGGACCGCCTGACGTCCATCGCCCTGCCCCGCATCAGGGACTTCCGTGGCCTGTCGGGCACGCAGTTCGACGGCAACGGCAACTACACGTTCGGCCTGAACGAGCAGTCGATGTTCCACGAGATCGACGTCGACAAGATCGACCGCCCTCGCGGTATGGACATCACCGTCGTCACGACGGCCACCAACAACGACGAAGGCCGCGCGCTGCTCAAGCACCTCGGCTTCCCGTTCAAGGAGAACTGAGCGTATGGCTAAGAAGGCACTGGTCAACAAGGCCAACAAGAAGCCGAAGTTCGCGGTGCGCGCCTACACGCGCTGCCAGCGGTGCGGTCGCCCGCACTCGGTGTTCCGCAAGTTCGGTCTCTGCCGTATCTGCGTCCGTGAGATGGCGCACCGCGGCGAGCTGCCCGGAGTGCACAAGTCCTCCTGGTGAGACGAGCACCCTGGTGAGCTGATCACCACCCGACAGGCCCGAGCCATCACGGCTCGGGCCTGTCGGCGTGTCGGGGGCGGTGCGGCTTCCGCGACCGGCCCCAGTGCACACAGGACGCGCCGATCGCCGGAATCCCGCCCATTCGGCCGACCCGTGTGCAGACACGCAGGTCCGTTTCGCCGCACGCGTCCGTCGCGGGAGGCATAGGCTCCCGCGGCAGGGGGTTCGAACGGGGACTGCGACGTCAGGAGTCGATCATGGCGCAGGCAACGGAAGCCGCGGCGGCGGAGAAGAACCCGGAACTCGAGCGCGTCCTGGGTCCGGGTCTGCTGCTGTTGTTCATCGTCGGCGACATCCTGGGCGCGGGTGTCTACGCGGTCACCGGCGACATGATCGAGAACGTCGGCGGGATGGCGTGGTTGCCGTTCGTGCTGGCCTTCGTGGTCGCCACCCTCACGGCGTTCTCCTATCTCGAGCTCGTCTGCAAGTATCCGCAGGCCGCGGGCGCCGCGCTGTACACGCACAAGGCGTTCGGCATTCATTTCTTCACGTTCCTGGTGGCGTTCGCCGTCATCTGTTCCGGCATCACCAGCGCGTCCACTTCGTCCAACGTGGTGGCCGGCAACCTCCTCGCCGGCTTGCACGAGACGTTCTCCACCGAGGACGGCATCGGGTGGTTCGACGTGCCGACCGGCAGCACCGCGCAACTGGTGGTCGCGCTGGTCTTCATGGGACTGCTCGCGGCGATCAACCTGCGCGGTGTCGGCGAGTCGGTGAAGTTCAACGTCATCCTCACGATCATCGAGATGACGGCGCTGGCCATCGTGATCGTGATCGGGTTCGTCGCGGTGGGCAGCGGCAGCGCGGAGGGTGACATCGCGAACCTCGTCGTGTTCGAGGACCCCAACGAGAAGGGCTGGTTCCTCGCCGTCACGGTGGCGACGACGATTGCGTTCTTCGCGATGGTGGGCTTCGAGGACTCGGTGAACATGGTCGAGGAGACCAAGAACCCTGAACGCATCTTCCCGAAGATGATGCTGTCGGGTCTCGGCATCGCGTGCCTGATCTACGTCCTCGTGGTGGTGGCGGTGATCGCGGTGCTGCCGCTCGACTACGACTCCGGCAGCGAGGGCATCCTGCTGCACGTGGTGCGACTCGGGGCGCCGGGGCTGCCGATCGACGAGATCTTCCCGTACCTCACGGTGTTCGCCGTCGCCAACACCGCCCTGATCAACATGCTCATGGCGAGCCGCCTCATCTACGGGCTGGGCCGTCAGCGCATCCTGCCGAAGACGCTCAGTTCCGTTCTGCCCGTGCGGCGTTCGCCGTGGGCCGCGATTCTGTTCTCGACCGTGCTGGCGGTCGTGCTGATCGTGGTGGTCAACCGCCTGTCCGGCAACTCGGTGGTGAGCGCGCTGTCCGGGACGACCGGGCTGCTGCTGCTCGCCGTGTTCGCGGTGGTCAACGTGGCGTGCCTGGTGCTCAAGCGACGACACCCGTCGAACGGTTTCACCGCGCCCGTCGCCGTGCCGGTCGTCGGCGCGGTGATGTGCCTGTTTCTGGTGGGGCCGTGGGCGCGGACCGACGCGCAGATGATCCAGTACCGCATCGCCGGCGCGATGCTGCTGCTCGGCGTGGTGCTGTGGGTGATCACGCACTTCGTCAACAAGGCGACGATGGGCAAGTCGCGCTTCGTCGACGTCGACCGCCTGACGTACGACGAGCAGGCGAACCTCGGCGACCGCGTGCGCGACCGCGGGGACGACTACTAGGCGACGCCCTCCCGGCGCGACTCCGACGGAACATGAGCCCCGACCCGCAGCGCGGATCGGGGCTCGTGTGACGAGGTGCGGGTGTCAGCTCTCGAACAGGTCCGTCGGGAGCGAGCCGCCACCGGGGACGGGCGGGACGACGGGGGGAAGCTCGCCCTCGGCGAGGACGGTGGTGGGCAGCGAGACGAGACTGTCGACCGGGGTTCCACCGTCGTTGCAGGTGGCGGAGACGGTGTAGACGTCGCCGGGTTCGAACCCGTCGATGACGATCGTTCCGACGGCGGGGAAGCCCGGCAGCGGAAGGACCGGGCCGGTCAGCGTTCCGGTCTCGGACGCCGTGTTCTCCACGTTTCCTACCTCGGTGGCGGTCACGGTGCACGTGACCTTCCCGGAGAAGGTGAGGCCGGGGTTCGCCGTGACCAGGGTGCTGATCGACTCTTCGCCGGGGGTGGGGAGGGCCACCACGGTGAGGACGGCCGCGGACGCGGTCCCGGAGGTGGCGAGAACGCCGGCGGCGGCTGCGGCGACGACGATTCCGGCGCGGCCGAGTGTGCGCGAACGAACTGTCATGCTGTGCTCCATCACGTGAGAGGGGGTCGAGCATTGGCCCGCCCACCGTAAAACGAACCGGACATTCCGCACGTAACGAATGGCGAACAATGGCTCGGTCGGCGCCGCCGGGAGCGGCCGCAGGTCCTCCCACCTGCACCGATTTGGTCTCACCGGGTCTCGACCGTAGACTGGTGGGGTTGCCCGGGTACCGTCATGCCTGCAGACGACCCGTGTGACCAGGGTTTTCGTGCCACATGATGCTCGAAACACCCACCAGTGCCTGCAGATTCGACCGCTCGCACTGGCGGGAGCGCAACCCCTGACCGGCAACAGTCGGTCAGGACGGAACACTTCGCAATAGGCCCACGGCGGGACGAGCCAGGCCCCACTTCGGTGCGGCACCAGCTCGCTCGTGCTGCATGGGAACCGCTGCGAGAAAGGGCCATGAACTCTGTCATGACCATGACCGACCCGATCGCAGACTTCTTGACGCGTCTGCGCAACGCCAACTCGGCGTACCACGATCAGGTGAAGCTGCCGCACTCGAAGATCAAGGCGAACATCGCCGAGATCCTCAAGCGCGAGGGCTACATCTCCGACTACCGCTCCGAGGACGCCGAGGTGGGCAAGACCCTCATCGTCGATCTGAAGTACGGCCCCAGCCGCGAGCGCAGCCTCGCCGGCGTGCGCCGGGTCTCCAAGCCCGGTCTGCGCGTGTATGCAAAGTCCACCAATCTGCCCAAGGTCCTGGGCGGCCTGGGCGTGGCGATCATCTCCACGTCCACCGGTCTGCTCACCGATCGCCAGGCGGCAACTCAGGGCGTCGGCGGCGAAGTCCTCGCCTACGTCTGGTAAGGGAGGCCACCACAATGTCGCGTATCGGAAAGCTTCCGGTGACGGTTCCGGCCGGTGTCGATGTCACCATCGACGGCCAGGACGTCACGGTCAAGGGTCCCAAGGGCACCTTGTCTCTCACCATCGCCGAGCCCATCGCCGTCGCGAAGAACGACGACGGTTCGATCTCGGTGACTCGGCCCGACGACGAGCGTCGTAGCCGTTCCCTGCACGGCCTCTCGCGCACTCTCGTCGCGAACCTCATCACGGGTGTGACCACCGGTTACACGACCAAGATGGAGATTCACGGCGTCGGTTACCGCGTGGCCCTGAAGGGCAACGACCTCGAGTTCGCGCTCGGCTTCAGCCACCCTGTGCCGATCCCGGCGCCGGAGGGCATCACCTTCGCGGTCGAGACCCCCACCCGGTTCTCCGTCTCGGGTATCGACAAGCAGAAGGTCGGCCAGATCTCTGCCAACATCCGCCGTCTCCGCCGTCCCGACCCGTACAAGGGCAAGGGCGTTCGGTACGAGGGTGAGCAGATCCGCCGCAAGGTCGGAAAGACAGGTAAGTGATGAGCAACACCGCAGCCAAGCAGGGTTCCGAGGCGAACCCGAAGCGCATCCCGCTGGGCAAGGACGTCTCGACGCGTCGTCGTCTCTCGAAGACCCGTCGCCACTTCCGCCTCCGCAAGAAGGTCTCCGGCACCGCCGAGCGTCCCCGTCTCGTCGTCAACCGCAGCTCGCGTCATCTCCACGCGCAACTGGTGGACGACCTGACCGGTCGCACCCTGGCCGCCGCGTCGTCCATCGAGGCCGACGTGCGTGCGCTGGACGGCGACAAGAAGGCGCGTGGCGCCAAGGTCGGCTCCCTCATCGCCGAGCGTGCCAAGGCCGCCGGCATCGAGGCCGCGGTCTTCGACCGTGGTGGCCACGACTACGCGGGTCGCATCGCGGCCCTCGCGGACGCAGCTCGCGAAGGCGGGTTGAAGTTCTGATGCCCACTACGAACACGATCCAGTTCATCGACGGAAGGACAGCCTGATGCCGGGACGTCAACGGCGTGACGGCGGAAACGGCCCCGCCGGACAGAATGGACCCAACACCGGAGGCGACAACCGCGGAGACAACCGCGGCGGTCGCGATCGCCGGGACAACCGCGGCGGCAACGCCCCGGAGAAGAACAACCTCGAGCGCGTGGTCGCGATCAACCGCGTCTCCAAGGTCGTGAAGGGTGGTCGTCGCTTCAGCTTCACCGCCCTCGTGATCGTCGGTGACGGCAACGGTCTGGTCGGCGTCGGCTACGGCAAGGCCAAGGAAGTTCCCGCCGCCATTCAGAAGGGCGTCGAGGAGGCTCGCAAGGGCTTCTTCCGCGTTCCGCTGATCGGTAGCACGATCACGCACCCCGTCCAGGGTGAGGCTGCGGCCGGTGTGGTCATGCTGCGCCCGGCCAGCCCCGGTACCGGTGTCATCGCCGGTGGCGCGGTGCGTGCCGTGCTCGAGTGCGCCGGCGTCCACGACATCCTCGCGAAGTCGCTCGGCAGCGACAACGCGATCAACGTCGTGCACGCCACCGTTGCAGCTCTCAAGGGTCTGCAGCGTCCGGAAGAGGTCGCGGCTCGCCGTGGTCTGCCGATCGAGGACGTCGCTCCCGCCGGCATGCTGCGCGCACGCGCCCAGGCAGCAGCAGGGAGTGCCGATCGTGGCTGACCTCAAAGTGACCCAGATCAAGAGCACCATCGGTCAGAAGCAGAACCAGCGCAACAGCCTGCGGACGCTGGGCCTCAAGGGAATCCGCCAGTCGGTGGTTCGTGAGGACACGCCGCAGACGCGTGGTCTGATCAACGTGGTGCGTCACCTCGTGACAGTGGAAGAGGTCTGACCATGACCATCAAACTGCACCACCTCCGCCCCGCCCCCGGCTCGAAGAGCGCGAAGATCCGCGTCGGCCGTGGTGAGGGTGGCAAGCGTGGCAAGACGGCCGGTCGCGGAACCAAGGGCACGGGCGCTCGCAAGAACGTCTCGCCCGGCTTCGAGGGCGGCCAGATGCCGATCCACATGCGCCTGCCGAAGCTCAAGGGCTTCACCAACCGCAACCGTGTCGAGTACCAGGTGGTCAACCTGGGCGACATCGAGCGGCTGTTCCCCCAGGGTGGCGAGATCTCCAAGGACGATCTCGTGGCCAAGGGCGCTGTGCGCAAGAACCGCCTCGTGAAGATCCTGGGCGACGGCGACCTGTCGGTGAAGGTGTCCATCACCGCCGACAAGTTCACCGGCTCCGCCAAGGAGAAGATCGCTGCAGCCGGCGGGTCCGCCACCGAGCTGTGATCGATCGGTGCCTCGCCCCCGCCCGGAGGCGAGGCACCGGCGTTCGTTCGACCGATGGCCGTGGTACGCGAGTCGTGCTGCGGCCATCGGTCTGAGCGCCGCTGTTAGAGTTCGACGGGGTGCCCTCGCGGCACCCCGACCAGTTCGTGCCAGTAACCCGCCTTTGGAGGATCGTTGCTTTCCGCCTTCGTGTCGGCCCTCAGGACTCCTGACCTGAGACGGAAGATCCTCTTCACCCTCGGTCTCGTCGCGCTCTACCGCTTCGGTGCGACCCTGCCCTCTCCCGGCGTCGACTACGGCAACGTCCGCCAGTGCATCGACCAGGTCTCCGGCGGCGACTCCGCCGGCATCTACTCGCTGATCAACCTGTTCTCCGGCGGCGCGCTCCTGCAGCTGTCGGTCTTCGCGATCGGCATCATGCCGTTCATCACCGCGAGCATCATCGTCCAGCTCCTCACCGTCGTCATCCCGCGGTTCGAGGAACTCCGCAAGGAGGGCCAGGCCGGCCAGGCGAAGATGACGCAGTACACCCGCTATCTCTCCATCGCACTCGCCGTGCTCCAGGCCACCGGCCTCGTCGCGCTCGCGTCGCGCGGGCAGCTGCTCCAGGGCTGCAACCTCGACATCATCGCGGACACGTCCATCTTCGGGTTGGTCACCATCGTGCTGGTCATGACGGCCGGCGCCGCCCTGGTCATGTGGTTCGGCGAGCTCATCACCGAGCGCGGTGTCGGCAACGGCATGTCGCTGCTCATCTTCGCCGGCATCGCCTCGCGCATCCCGTCCGAGGGCAAGGCCATTCTCGACAGCCGCGGTGGGCTCGTCTTCGCCCTCGTGTGCGTCGCCGCCCTCGCCATCATCATCGGCGTCGTCTTCGTCGAGCAGGGTCAGCGCCGAATCCCGGTGCAGTACGCCAAGCGCATGGTCGGTCGCCGCATGTACGGCGGATCGTCGACGTACCTCCCGCTGAAGGTCAACCAGGCCGGCGTCATCCCGGTGATCTTCGCGTCGTCGCTGCTTTACCTGCCCAACCTCATCGCCCAGCTGACCAACGCGAGCACGGCGGCGAACCCGAGCTGGTGGCAACGCGCCATCAACACCTATCTCGTCAATCCGGCCAACCCGGTCTACATCGCGATCTACTTCGGCCTGATCGTGTTCTTCACGTACTTCTACGTCGCCATCACCTTCAACCCCGAAGAGCGTGCCGACGAGATGAAGAAGTACGGCGGCTTCATCCCGGGCATCCGGCCGGGACGCCCCACGGCCGACTATCTGCAGTTCGTTCTCAGCCGCATCACGCTGCCCGGTGCCATCTACCTCGGCACCATCGCCGTTCTGCCCAACCTGTTCCTCGACATCGGTAACTCCGGCGGCGCGCAGAACCTGCCGTTCGGCGGCACCGCGGTGCTCATCATGGTGAGCGTCGGCCTCGACACGGTGAAGCAGATCGAAAGCCAACTGATGCAGCGCAACTACGAAGGGTTCCTCAAGTGAGACTCGTCCTCCTCGGTCCTCCCGGAGCCGGCAAAGGCACGCAGGCGACGCTGCTGAGCGAGAAGCTCGGCATTCCGCACGTGTCCACCGGCGATCTGTTCCGGGCGAACATCGGACAGCAGACGCCCCTCGGCATCGAGGCGAAGAAGTACCTCGACGCCGGTGATCTGGTGCCGAGCACACTGACCGTGGACATGGTGCGCGACCGTCTCGCCGAGCCCGACGCCACCGGCGGCTTCATTCTCGACGGATTCCCCCGCTCGGTGGACCAGGCCGACTCGCTCGGCACCATTCTCGAGGACATGGGCACCCGGCTCGACGCCGTCGTCTCCTTCGTCATCGACGAGGACGTCGTGGTCGAGCGGATGCTCGCGCGCGGCCGCGAGGACGACAAGGAAGACGTCATCCGCAACCGGATGAAGGTCTACCGCGACGAGACCGCGCCCCTGCTCGAGTACTACAAGGGTCATGGTCGACTCGTGACCGTCGACGCCGTCGGCGAGGTCGAGGACGTCAACGCGAAGGTCATCGACGCTATCCAGGGCGACTCCTGACCCATGGCCTTCGGACGCAAGCGCAAGGTGGTCCCGTTCCGCAGCGCCGGTGAGCTCGACGCCATGGCTGCGGCCGGGGCCGTCGTGGGCGCCGCGCTGGTCGCCGTCCGGGAGGCTGCGAAGCCCGGCGTGTCCACGCTCGAACTGGACGCCATCGCCGAGGCCGTGATCCGCGACGCCGGCGCCGTGCCGTCGTTCCTCGGGTACCACGGCTTCACCGGCAGCATCTGCAGCTCGGTGAACGACCGCGTGGTCCACGGCATCCCGTCGACCGACGACGTGCTCGCCGAGGGCGATCTGGTGTCCATCGACTGCGGCGCGGTGCTCGACGGCTGGCACGGCGATTCCGCGTGGACGTTCGGCGTCGGCACGCTGTCCGACGCGGACGCCGATCTGAGCGAAGCCACCCGACTGTCCATGGAGGCAGGCATCGCCGCGATGCTGCCCGGCAACCGGCTGACGGACGTCTCGCACGCCATCGAGCAGGGCACCTATGCTGCCGAGAAGGCACACGGGCGCAAGTACGGCATCGTGGACGGCTACGGCGGCCACGGCATCGGACAGCAGATGCACATGGACCCGTTCCTGGCCAACGAAGGTGCGCCCGGCAAGGGGCCCGAGCTGGTGGTCGGGTCCACGCTCGCCATCGAGCCCATGCTCACCCTCGGCACCCACGAGACGCGCGTGCTCGACGACGACTGGACGGTCGTCACCACCGACGGCTCCCGCGCCGCGCACTGGGAACACACCGTGGCCGTGACCGAGGACGGGCCGAGGATTCTCACCCTCCGGCCCTGACCCCGGTCCGTTCGCTCCGCTCACGCCCAGTAGCCGATGTGGGCGTTCGCTCCACTCACGCCCAGTGACTCGCGGGGACCCGCTCGCTCTCCTTCGGTTCCCCCGGCGGCGTGCCGTCCCCGAACGGACGCCCGCCGAGCGCCTCGCGGCCGTGCGGGGAGAGCCAGCTGGACACGTCGGGACCCTTGGGCACGATGCCGGTGGGATTGATGTCGGTGTGCACCTCGTAGTAGTGCGACTTGATGTGCACGAAGTCGGTGGTGTCCCCGAAGCCCGGCGTCTGGAACAGATCGCGCGCGTAGGCCCACAGCACCGGCATCTCCGAGAGCTTGCTGCGGTTGCACTTGAAGTGGCCGTGGTAGACGGGGTCGAAGCGCGCCAGGGTGGTGAAGAGACGCACGTCGGCCTCGGTAATGGTGTCGCCCACCAGGAACCGTTGGTTCTCGAGCCGGTCGCTCAACCAGTCGAGGCGCGCGAAGAGCGCGTCGTACGCCTCCTCGTACGCGTCCTGGGATCCGGCGAACCCGCACTTGTACACACCGTTGTTGACGTCGTGGAAGATCTTCTCCGCGACGTCGTCGATCTCGTCGCGCAGCGGCTCGGGGTAGAGGTCGGGTGCGCCCTCGCGGTGATACTGCGTCCACTCGGTGGAGAAGTCGAGCGTCATCTGGGGGTAGTCGTTGGTCACCACCTTGCCGGTCGAGATCTCGACGACCGCCGGCACGGTGATGCCGCGTGAGTAGTTCGGGTCGCGCGCGAAGAACGCGTCCTGCAGGCGTGGGATCTGCAGAACGGGATCGATGCCACCGGGATCGAGATCGAAGGTCCAGCTGCGCTTGTCGTGGGTGGGGCCGCAGATGCCCATCGACAGCGCGTCCTCGAGACCCAGCAGGCGCCGCACGATGATGGCGCGATTGGCCCACGGGCACGCGCGGGCGACCACCAGTCGGTACCGACCGGCCTCGACCGGAAACCCGTCGCGACCGTCCGCGGTGATCCGCGTCTCGATGTAGTTGGTGTCCCGCTCGAACCCGCCGGCCTCCACGTAGGACCCGGACTCGCCGGACGACTGCTCACTGTCGCTCATGGCGGTAACTTACCCGGGCGCAGGCAAATCCATCGCGATGGCGACGCCGAGTTCGGTGAATCCGAGGGAACGTCCGAACAGTCGGGCCCCGGCATCGTCCATCGCCACGCGTAGTTGCGGGATCAGACCGGAATCGATGGCGTCGTTGGTCGCCAGCCGAGCAGACGTCTTGCCGTAGCCGCGGCGACGATGCGAGGGCACGGTGACCGCGACGGTGTCGGCCAGGAAACCCTGCCATTCGACGTAGCCCGCCGCCGAGACGGGGACGGCGTCGGCCTCGCCCGCCGAGTCGTCGAAGACGGTGACCCAGGTGGTGGCGTCGGCGGCGCGGGCCGCGACGGCGTCGTCGGGCGGGGTGGTCGACAGCACCCGTTCCGCGTCGCGACGGGAGTGCGACAGCAGCGGATTTTGGGCGCCGACGTCGGTGCGGACGTCGTCGAGGTACGCCAGGACCACCGGTCCCGAACACCGTCCGCGACGCGGCCCGACGACGTCCGCGAGGCCGTCGCGGGTGACGAGGACGTCGGCCGGCACGCCGTCCGCGCGCTCGAGCACGTCCGACGGGCCCACCAGGACGGCGTGGCCGTCGAGGACGACGAAGCGGACGCAGCGGGCGGTGTCGTCGACGAGGAGGGTCCGGTCGGCGGGCAGGCCGGAGGCCGGTCGGGATTCGGCGGGCAGGCCGGAGGCCGGTCGGAAGTCGGCGGGCAGGCCGGAGGCCGGTCGGTAGTCGGCGGGAAGGCCGGAGGCCGGTCGGGAATCGGCGGGCAGGCCGAAGGCCGGTCGGAAGTCGGCGGGCAGGCCGGAGGCCGGTCGGAAACTACTGTCCGGCAGGCCGAGGTCCCGTGCCCAGGCGAGGCGCACGATGTCGATCTGGTGGCTGTTCATCGGGTTCCACGGTAGTGCGAGAGGCGGGGTCGCACCGTCCTGACCATATGGCATGCTCCGATTCATGACGGAACCCACCGACGCCGCTCATCCTCTTCGTCTCGAGCGCACGACCACCGAGGCCGGAGCCGAGGTGGCGGTGCTGACGCTGCAGAACGGCGCCTTGAACCTCTTCGATCAGCCGATGTTCGACGCGATCGAGGCGGCGGTGGCGGATCTGGTGGCGTCGCCGCCGCGCGGGGTGCTGCTGCGGGCGGAGGGGAAGGTGGTCTCCGGCGGGGTCGACGTCCACGTCTTCGACGGGTTGTCGGCAGCCGAGGGCGCGCAGTTGTGGCAGGGCCTGTTCGACCGGGTCGCGCATCCGCTCGAGGACCTTCCGTGCCCGGTGATCTTCGCGGCGCACGGGTTGACGCTGACGGCGGCGCTGGAGATCGCGTTGGCGTGCGACATCATCCTGGCCACGCCGCGGGCGAAGTTCGGACTGGTGGAGACGGTGGTGGGGTTGACGCCGTCGATGGGTGGCCCGCAGCGCATGGCGGAACGTGCCGGCAGTGGCCGTGCGCGGGAATTCGTGATGACCGGGGATCTCTACTCGGCGGAGACGCTGCGCGAGTGGGGTGTGGTGAACCAGGTCCACGAGGATCTGGACGAGGCGGCGACGGCGCTGCTCCACCGTCTGGCCGACGGCCCCACGCGGGCCCATGCGGCGACCAAGCAGATCGTCGGTGCGTGGCGTTCCGGCGGTGTGCGCCATGCGGATTCGATCACGCCGGAGGTGTCCGGCGCGTTGTTCGAGACCGACGATCTGCGCGGGGCGGTCCGGAGCTTCCTCGACGTCGGCCCGGGAAAGGCCACCTACACGGGACGCTGAGCGATCAGCGTGCGGCGCAGCGCCGCGAGCAGGTCGGCGTCGGCGCCGAGCCAGTCGAGGTAGTTGTCGAACGACCCGTGCGCGGCGTCGACGGCGTCGAGCCCGGCCCGGAGGTACTCCTCCCGGACGCCGAGCAGGTCGTCCGCGATGTGCTCGGGCGGAACGCCGTGCGAGAGAACGTGATCGCGCAATGCACTCACCGCGTCGTTGCTGCGGAGATAGTCGGCGAGGATGTCCGAGTCCGTGACTCCGGCGGCGCGCAGCACCGTCGCGACGGTCCACCCGGCGCGGTCCTTGCCGGCAGCGCAGTGCACCAGCACCGTGCCCTCGCCGGCGGCGATCGTCCGCAGGACCGACCCCACCGCGACGCGGGCGCCGGGCCGGGTGGGGAACGCGCGGTAGGTGTCGAGCAGGTAGCCGCGCGCGTCGGTCACCCGACGGTCGGGTTCGTGTGGGGCCGAATCCGATTCGGCCGGAGCTGCAGCCGATTCGGCCGGGGCTGCAGTGGATTCGGCCGGCGCCGGACCGGTGTCGGGCTCGACCACCACCGCGTCGACGAAGGGAACGGCGTGCACCCGCACCGTCGGCGGGGTGCGGTCGCTGCCGAAGCGTTCCACCTCCGGCCGCCCGCGAAAGTCGAAGACGTCACGCACGCCCAGCCGATCCAAGCCGGCACGTCCGGCGTCGGTCAGGCGAGTCAGTTCCGAGGAACGCAGGAGCACGCCGGGTCGGGTGGTGCCGCCGTCGTCGGCGCGCAATCCGCCCACGTCGCGGACGTTCCAGGCGCCGTGGAGCAGAGTTGCCGCAGTGTCGGTCACCGCTCGACCCTAATCGGGCCGGTCCTCACGACCGGGGTCAGGCCGGGCTGCTCACGCTCGCGAGATGGGCGGCGACGAGGGGACCCACCTCGGCCAGGGCCTCGCTCGACATGAGCTCGCCGTGCCGGAAGGACACCTCCGCCGTCCGGAGGTGGCCGGTGCACCAGGTGCTCCAGAACTCGGAGGACCGCATCAGTTCGGCCGCGGTCACGGTCGAGTCGATCAGGAGGACGTCGGCGTCGATCGTCGGCGGAACGTGGGTGTCCACGAGTTCGTAGACGCGCAGCATCGCGGCGGTCACCAACCGCGCCTGCGCGTCGGTGAGGGGGAGTTGGTCCCCGCCGAGACTGCTCCACACCGACCCCAGCTCGTCCGGACCGAGCGTGGCCGCGTCGGCAGGACGACGATCCGGGTCGCCGAACAGGGCGGCGTTCTGCTCGCGCTTGACGGTGCTGTCCGGGTCCAGGCTGTGCACGGGGTCGAGCAGGATCACCGAGGCGACCTCGAACCCCCGCTGGGCCATGGCGTCGGCGATCGCGTGGGCGAGGACGCCGCCGACCGACCACCCCAGAAGGTGGTAGGGCCCGCGGGGATCGACGGCGACGATCTCGTCGACGTAGCGGTTCACCAGCTCGGCCATCGTCACCGGCAGGAAGTCCGGATCGGTGAGGGCCGGCGTCTGCACACCCCACACCGTCGCGCGCGGGTCGAGGTACCGACTCAGCTCCAGGTAGGGCCAGGCCAGGCCCATCATCGGGTGGATGCAGAACACCGCGGGCGATCCGTCGCCGTCCGCGAGACGCACCACGACGTCGGTGGGGTCGGCGAGGTCGTCGATCGTGGCGAGCAGGGCATCGACGACGCTCGGGCGACCGGCCGACGACGGTGTCTCGCGCGCTGCGAGCCGGTGCAGCAGATCGAGGTGGGTGACCGTGACGGGCATCGTCGTCACCCCCGGTCGGTGTGCGACGACGGCGGGCGCGTCGGGGCGGAGTGGGGCGACGCGGTCGGCGTCGGTCAGCGGACCTCGTCGGCGGCGGGCGAGCGATTCCTCCAGTTCTCGGTCACCGAGCGGCAGGCGCGGGAGCCAGGGGGCCACGTCGGCGAGGTCGGCGACGTCCGCGACGGAGGTGAGAATCCATCCCGCGCGGCACGCGTCGAGGGTGGCGACCCGACGCTCTGCGACGTCGTCGGAGTCGAGGACGGTCACGGCGGCGCCCGATTCCGTCGCCGCCCAGATTCCCAGGATTCGATCGAGTTCGGACCGCATCGCGACCGCGACGACGGCGCCGGGACCTGCTCCGCACGCGGCCAGTTCTGCGGCGATGCGATGGGCACGTTCTGCGAAGGGAGCGTGGCCTGCGTCGCCGAGAACGTGCAGAAGGTGGTCGGGCAGAGTCGTCGCTCGTGCTGCGGGCGTGAGGTCGGGTTCCGTGGGTGCGTGTGAGGGTGCGGGATCGGGCCGGGGCGGTGGGATGCGAGAGGGCGGCTCGGGGCGGAGCGCCGAGCGCACGGTGCCGTCGAGCAGCGCGGCCACCAGTCGGTCGCGGTGGTGGAGAGTCGGCTCGTCGCGATGGTGCCCGACGCGGGCGTTCAGGGTGTCGGTGTGGTCGACGACCATCGACAACCAAGAGGGGCCTCCAGGAGAGGTCCGGTCGGCCTCGACCGGTTCGGTCTCGACGAGAACCGACGTGGGATGACCGAGTGTCACCGCCCAGACGGACTGCAGGAGGGACGCGGGGGTGACGCCGAGGTGCGCGGCGCGCTCGGTCAGCGCGCGCGCGTCCGCCGTGTCGAGATGGATCGGAGAGGTGTCGAGGGCAGGTTCGTCGTCGGACCGGTCGTCGGCGCCGGCGAGGGTGCGCGCGAGAGTCGTCGCGTCGGCCGACGGGTGCGGTGCGGTGACCACGACGAGATGGCGGGACGCCTCCAGTCGGACGACGGCGGTCCGCGGGTGGGCGGACGGGACGACCGGTGCGGCTCGTCGGTCGTGGTTCAGGAACGCGGCGACGGCGGCGACGGGGTTAGGATCGCCGGTCGCGTCGACGGTGACGGCGAGCGTGGCGCCCAGGGCGTCGCGAATCTGGGCGAGCGTGGCGAACGGACCCGCGGAGTCCGTGGTCACCGTGAACTGGGCGATGGGGTGTGGGGGCTGCCGTTGCGCATCGTGCGCACCGCGCGCGGAGTCAGGCCCGGCCACAGGACGAACCTAGGCACTGTGTCCGTGTCGCAGGTGGTGGGAGACCGTGTTCTGGACACCTCACAAGGTCGGTCCGCTCCGATGTGGTGCCGCGTCGTGATGTCTCGGAGGTCCCCCCTTTGACAGTTGTTTACCTACAGCATCTATCTATATAGTTGCCGACAGTAAGCAACTGGAAGGGGTGAGGGCAGTGGCCGTACGCACCGACACCGCCGCATCGCTCGTGGAAGAGGTCTTCCGATTCGGCCGGGCACTGCGGGTCGCCGTGGCCCGCAGCGACGACCGACTCGAACTGGCGCCGGCGCTCGTCGGCGTCCTCGGCGCCCTCGCGACCCACGGCGAATGCCGGCAGTCCGAGCTCGCCGTGGTCATGTGCACCAGCCAGTCCGTGCTCAGCCGCCAGCTCGCCGAGCTGACCGACGCCGGACACGTCGTCCGCACACCCGATCCGGCCGACGGTCGCGCGACCCGCGTCCGCGTGTCCGATCAGGGGATCGCCTGCCTGGAGCGCATCAAGGCGCAACGGGTGCAGCGGTTGTCGGAACTGCTCGCCGACTGGGACGAAGACGACGCGCACGCGGCCCTCGAATCCATCACCCGGCTGACCACCACTTTCACCGTCGACGCGCAGTCCCGGCATTCGGGCTCCCGCGTACTCGCCGGCTGACTATCCGAGATACGACCGAAGAGAGAATTCTCATGGCTACCACCTACGACGCGCCGCCGTCCCGGGCCGAACGGGACCGTCGGACCCCCACGCCGGACTCCGCCGCCGACCCGAAGGCGATGACCCACCGCCAGATTCTCGAGGCGCTGGTCGGTCTGCTCGCGGGTCTGTTCACCGCGCTGCTCAGCACCACCATCGTCTCGACGGCGCTGCCCACCATCATCGGTGACCTGAAGGGATCGCAGACGGCGTACGCCTGGGTCATCACGACGGCTCTGCTCGCCAACGCGGCGTCCACCCCCATCTGGGGCAAGCTCGCCGACCTGTTCAACAAGAAGGTGCTGGTCCAGACCTCGCTGGTCATCTTCGTCGCCGGATCGGTCATGGCCGGGTTCGCCCACAACGTGCCGATCCTGCTCGCCGCTCGCGTGGTTCAGGGCATCGGCATGGGCGGTCTGACCGCGCTGGTCGTCGCCATCATCGGCAGCATCGTCTCCCCGCGTGAGCGCGGGCGGTACTCCGGGTACATGGGCGCCGTCATGGCCGTCTCGATGTCCGGCGGCCCGATCCTCGGCGGCGTGATCGTCGACAGCCCGCTCGGCTGGCGCTGGTGCTTCTTCGTCTGCATCCCGCTCGCGGTCATCGCGTTGTTCCTCCTGCAGCGGACCCTGCACATCACCACCGAGCGCAAGGACGACGTCTCCATCGACTGGCTCGGCGCGCTTCTCCTCACCGCCGGTGTGTCGATCCTGCTCATCTGGGTCTCGTTCGCCGGCAAGGCCGGCTACTACGAGTGGCTCTCCCGCGAGACGGCGATCTACGTCGGCTCGGGTGTGGCGCTGCTGGTGCTGACCGTCATAGTCGAGGCTCGCGTCAAGAGCCCGATCATCCCCCTGAAGATCGTCACCGAGCGCACCACCGGTCTCGCGATCATCGCGTCGGTCGCCGTCGGTGTCGGCTTGTTCGGTGCCACCACCTTCCTGGGTCAGTACTTCCAGACGGCTCGGGGCTACTCGCCGACGGCGGCCGGTCTGCTCACCATCCCGCTGGTCGCCGGCATGCTGGTGTCCTCGGTGGGCTCGGGTCAGCTGATCTCGCGCTTCGGCAAGTGGAAGCCGTTCATCGTCACCGGTTCCGTGCTCCTCGTAGTCGGCTTCGGCCTCCTCGGCAGCATCGACCACGCGACCGAGCTGTGGCTGGTCGGCATCTTCATCGCGGTCGTCGGTCTGGGCACGGGCATGCTGATGCAGAACCTGGTGCTCGCCGTGCAGAACACCGTGTCGGTGCAGAACATCGGTGCGGCGTCGTCCACGGTCGCGTTCTTCCGCACCTTCGGTGGCGCGATCGGCGTCTCCGTCCTGGGTTCGGTCCTCGCCACCCGCGTCGCCGAGAACTCCGCGTCGGGCCTGGCCGCGCTGGGTGTGCCCGCCGGGTCGTCCGGCGGCGGTGGATCGCTCGACTTCGCCTCGCTCCCGGCACCCGTCGCCGCGGTCATCCGGACCGCGTACGGCGACGCCACCGGTCGCATCTTCCTCATCGCCGGTGCGGTGGCCCTGGTGACCGTGCTTGCCGTGCTGTTCATTCCGAACCGCCCGCTGCGCACCACGATCGATCTCAAGGCCGAGTCCGCGTCCGCCGTGCAGCCCGACGCCCAGGGCACGCCCGACGTCGATGCCGTGGCAGTGCCCACGGCGACGACGGTGCGCCCCGCGCCCGACGAGGCGCTGCCCGGGGAGTCCCGTCACGACGCAGGCTCTGCGCCGTCCGGACGTCACGAGGCCGCTCCCGGCCAGGCCCCGTTCGACGGGCTGAGCACCGACGCTCGTGACCGCCTGCTGTCCCTGCTCCTGCCTCGCCCGACGGAAACGCTCGAGGCCCTCGAGGAGGCGGAGGCGCTGCGCGCCGAGGTCGCCGAATTGCAACAGCGTCTCGACGCCAAGATGCTCGGGTTCGACGCAGCGTGCGAACGACTGCGCCGGCTGGGACTCAGCGAGGACCAGATCGCCCGCGTGCTCGGCGACGTGCACGTGCCCGACGACGCCGGTCGGTACGCCACCAACTGATCGTCGCCTCGGAACGCCCCGCTCCAGCCTGTTCGGATGGAGCGGGGCGTTCTGCTGTCCCGGTTCGCGGTCGAAGTGCTGGAACGTGTCGGTGGGTCTCGATACAATCGAACACATGAGCGATCGGGGGGTCGGCGCAGCAGACGCGGCGCAGGTGGGGGGTGTGCCGTGGCCGGCGCGTGACCCTGCCGCGCTGGGCCTACCTCCGTCGTTCGACCTGCCCGTGGTCGGGCATCTCGACGCCCTGGCCGACCTCGCCGCGGGGGTCGGCTATCTGGAGTGGCGCCGCTACCGGCACGCCGCCGCCCTGCACACCGAACTGGTGATGCCGGAGGAAGACCGCGACGAGCGGGCGGTCGATGCGTTCGCCCAGTGCGCCGCCCGCATCGCCACCGCCCTGTCGGTGTCGCAGTACGTCGCCGAACGCCTCCTCGACAACGCCGTGGCCCTGCGGGACCGGCTCCCGCGGGTGTTCGAGTGCCTGCGCGACGGAGTGGTCTCCCCGACTTTCATTCGCACCATTGTCTCCCGCACCGAACTGATCCACGGTCGCCCCTACCAGGAGCAGGTGGACGCCGACATCGCTGCGGCGTTGCGTAAGCCGGGGTCGTGGTCGACGGCGCGGGTGCGGGATCTGTGCGATCAGATGGTGTACCGCCGTGATCCCGACGCCGTCCGCGAACGGCGGGAGGAAGCACTGAAAGGGCGGTGCTTCTTCACCGAGGCCGGTCTCGACGGGATGGGGACGGTGGGGGCGACGATGTCCGCCGAACGCGCCGCCGTCGTCGCCCGCGTCGTCGAACGACTGGCCGCGCAGGTCTGCAAGCACGACAGTCGCAGCACGGGTGCGCGGGCGTCGGATGCGTTGTTCGCGTTGGTCAAGCACGCCCCGTTCGGCTGCGACTGCGGCCGCCCGGAGTGTGCGTTCGCGGCGGTCGATGCGGACGAGGTCGCGTCGACCGCGGCACGAATCGTGATCCACGTGGTCACCGACACCACCACCCTCACCGGACCCGTCCCCGCAACCACCACCGCGGCCGCGAACTCCGCCGCTGCGGACCGGGCCGTCACCGACGGGGTCGCCGTCGATGAGGTCGCGCCCGAGGAGACTCCGATCGGAAAGGTCGTGGCCGAGGAGACTACGGCTTATACCGTTGCGGCCGATGCCGTTGCGGCGGAGGCGGTCTTGGCCCAGGACGTTGCTGCGGAAGCGGTCGCAACCGATGAGTCTGCGGTCGACGAGGACGCTGCGGTCGACCAGATTGCGGTCGAAGCGGCTGCTGCGGAGCCGGAGCTGGTGGACGGGGTCGGCTACATCGCCGGACTCGGCATCATCTCCGGAGCCCACGTCCGCGACCTCGCCACTGACCCCGACGCGATCATCCGCCCGTTGGGCGACGGCACCGACACCCCACTGCCGGCGACCCAACCGGCCGATCCCTACCGGCCGTCCGCGGCACTGGACACCTACATTCGCGCCCGCGACCGGTACTGCACCTGGCCCGGCTGCAACCG
>NZ_FOJN01000018.1 GCF_900111805.1 Rhodococcoides kroppenstedtii | reverse complement strand
TACAACACTCGACGAGGCCACTCCGCCCTCGGCGGACACCCACCCATCACCCGACTGACCGCCTGAGAACAACGTGTCAGGTCACTACACCTAGCGCGTCGCGGGCGGAGTCGACGCGGCGGGCCGGGGCGATGACACGGGCGCCGGTGCGAGTGAGTGCAGTGGTGGTGTGCAGTCCCAGGCCGGAGTAACCGCCGGTCACGACCGCAACCGTGTCGGTGAGGTCGACGCCGGCCATCACCTCCTCCGAGGTGGTGTCCGCGGTGAAGGGCGTACCGAGGGGTGCTTGCTCGACCGGTGTGATCATGCCTCGACGGTAGAATCTAGACCTCTGTCTAGGTCAAGCGAGCGGAGCTCGTCCATGTCCATCGATGATCGCGCCGGCTCCGTCGTTCTCTCGATCGGCGACGTCGCCCGAGAAACCGGGCTCGGGGTGCATGCCCTGCGGTTCTATGAACGTAACGGGCTGCTCGTCGATCCGATCGAGCGGACGCCGGGTGGTCGACGGGTCTACACCAAAACCGACGTCGAGTGGCTGAAGGTCTGCGTGAAGTTGCGCGAGTCCGGGATGCCGTTGGCGGAGCTTCGCCGGTTCGCAACCCTTGTCCGTCAGGGTCCGGGAAACGAGCCGGACCGACTGCACCTGCTGCAGGAACATGAAAGGCGCGTTCGCGCCCAATTGCACTCGAAAAACGAGTGCCTCGACGTGATCACCGGCAAGGTCGCGGTCTACCGCCACCACATGGCCGCCGGCGCCATCACCGACCCGTGGCTGTCGAAACGAGGCGCGGACGTGACCGGCGCCGACCCCGACAAGGCGCATCAATGAGCCGCGGCTCTCGGTGCCGGGACACCTCGTCGTCGCCCACCCCCTGCGGCGGACTGCTCCGGCACGTACGCGATCCTGACTCCGTCGACGGGATGCGGCGGGTGTGCGGATTCACCACCGACCCCGTCGGCACCGACCCCATCGACGTCGCCACCGTCTTCATGGCCGACGTGTTCACCAGGCAACCAGCAGTGCAGGACTCCACCTGGAACGCCCTGCACACCCAGGCCGGGCACCTCACCGGCCCGATGGCCACCGCCGCCGCACAGGCACCGTCACCGGCCCCAAAACCCATCTCGGAGTGGGCGGCGGGGGCGCGCAGCGGCGACACCCTCACCGCCATGGTACGGGCCGACGGGGACACGACCGTCAACGGCGACACCGCCACGGTGCCGGTCACCTTCGCGCAGACCGTGCAGCACCAGTCTGGGCAGGCCACGCCGTACACCACCTACACCGCCACGATCACATTGCAGGACGCCGCGGGGGAAGTGGAAAGTCAGCAACTACTGCATTAACGGCGCCGACATCTGACTGGTATCGGCCACCCCGCCGGACGAGTAGAGGGGCGTCGCTAGCATTGACCTGGAATCGGACTTCATCGCTATGAATGCCGCTACAAACTGCCGCGAGCCGCTCTATAGTTGCCTGATCCCAGTCGGGTCTATCTGGGTGATTAACGGTATTTTTAGATTGGTTACCTAGCAGAGCGATAGCACACTGGTATCACACCGAATTCAGGAATGAAGGCGAGCACACACCTTCAGCGCTACGCCCTCAAGCAGGTAGGTCAGGTTTGTACATGGCGGTGCGGTTGCAACCGGGTTGACTGATTCGATCTGTAACTGCTGCCTGTCCGTAGCTTGTTCAGAAGATAGCCGACCGTTGAGTGCGAGCGGATCGCGACAGCTGGCGGGCACAGCAAAGGCTGCGTTGAACCTGTCGCCGTCTTTCTGAACAGGAACGCACATTCCGCTCCGCAGTTCCGCGACAAAGCAATATTGGTTGGTCCCGTTGTACCAAGGGTATTCGGGGCTTTGCCGCGAACAGGTGTTGACCGACGGGTCGACGATTGGGATGACCTGAACTAATCTCATCAGCGCCGTCGGCGAGGTGCAATCCACGACCGCAAAGAGAGGCGCGTTGAGCCGTGAGGCATAGGCATACTGGTTGACACATCTACCTGGCGGCACCGATGGAACCGTCGCAAGATTCCAGCCCGAGTTGATTGCTGTTGGCGCCTCGGGGCCGGCGACCCCTGGGGGGGCAGGTGTCGTGGTTGCCGTCGTGGTCGACTGCACCGGGGGCGCGGCAGATTGAGCTCCGAAAACGCTGTGATAGCCCAGCACGGCGGCCGCCAGCACACACACAAGGACCGCGGCGTTGCGCACGAACCGGGACAGGCGTGGTGGGCCGTAATTATCGGTTACCAAGGGGTGCCGTTGGATTCGTACGTTGGCGGCGCCGCGCAGTTCCTTCAGTCGCTGGTCGTCTAGCGTTGGATCGGTAACCATGTACAGGTAAACGACGGGTTCATCGAGTTGCACCTGGACGTAAAGGACGGTTCTGAGCAACTGGTGGGCTACGTCGTGCGGCCCCTGCCCGCTCAGCGCTGGCAGTGCCAACGATTCTGGCGCTGTTCGCACTGCGGTAGCGGCGAGAATGGTCCGGAGGCTGCCATCATCCAAGGCCAACACCGACACTGTCGAGTCATCCCCGACAGAACGAAACGTTGCGAGCATTGCGGTCCACCGGTCGAGGGCCGACGAACGCGTAGCGTCAACAACAACCATGTGATGAATGTTCACCGAGGCCAGCTCCGTCCTGTCATCGCCATCGTCCTCGGCGAAGTGCTTCGTCGTCAGTGGTTTGCTCGGCCGCGCCGCATCAGCGATGCTCCTGATCACGAGCTAGTGACGCACTTTAGAGTGGCGGCTCCGAGCAATGCGCGACGCCGTCCATGTTCGGCGCCGCCCGGGCCGTTGCCGTGTTGTCGCGTGCCGACACCAGCAGCGTCGGACTGGTGCAGAGGATTCAACCATTCGACGACTAACGCCGCGCACAGGCAAAACCAGAACGAGCCGTCAAACGAACTTGTGCACACAATGATCTCCAGGCCACACAGAAGGTGCCGGGCACTGAATCCATCCGGCGAGCTTGGTTCGTTAGCCCCACTAATAATTTGTGAAGACATGCCGAACGATGTTCGACCTGACCGACGAGGTGAAAAGATGCACACGTTAGCTGGGGGGAACTAGAGGCGCAATCCGTCAAACGATGGACACATCGGTCGTGGAGGAATAAGACTGCCCATGAAGCTGCCGCGCAACGCATCATGACCCCGGGTAAGTGCTAGCATCCAGCTGTCGGTCCGGACCCCGACGCTCCTGGCGAAAGGAAATAACGTGACGGGTAGCAGCATGATGGAAACGTTGGAAGACGACAAAAACAAGGCACTTCCGATTTATCTCGTCGTCGACACGTCGTACTCCATGAAGGACGACGGCAAGATTGAGGCCGCCAACGAGATCGTCCCGACCGTCATTGCGACATGCAAGAGCGAACCGATGGTTGACCAAGCGGCGCGCTTCTCCGTTATTGACTTCTGCGACGATGCGCACGTGGTTGTGCCGCTAACGAGGGGTAGCGCGATTCAGGCTCCAACGTTCACCGCAAATCGGGGCACCGATTACTCCAAAGCTTTCAGTGTTTTACGCAAGCAGATCGAACAGGACTACCAAACACTTAAGGGTGACGGCTTCACGCTCTACCGTCCTTTCGTCGTGTTTATCACCGACGGCGAACCGATCTGTGCGCCCACGGCGCGAGACGCAGCATTCAAAGAATTGACAGATCCAGAATTCACCCGGCGACCCAACATGTGCGTGTTCGGCGTCGGCAACGATGTTACTCCCGAAACACTCCAACAATATACGGCTGGACGCGGTGTGGCCATAGCAACGCGAGAGGGCGCCGACGCCGCGCAGGCGCTCGGCACATTGGTGGCGACGCTTATGCAAAGCGTTGTCGCGTCCGCCACGGCAGGTGCCACCGATAACGACGGCCCGAACGTCGACATCAAGGGAATGCTTGAGGACGACGATGACTTTCTTGTCGCGCTGGGTCAGCTGGACTAAGGCGCGGTTCATGGCAGAACCTCGCGCAGCGAATCGGGCTGGACAGCACAGAGCCCCAGATGCTCCTGACCCGGTCGATCCCTCTAGCCAACCGCAACCCCCTCTCGCATTTGATACCGACGCACCGTTGCATCCCATCCACGAGGTGGTCAGCGAACGGCTGCAAACGCCGAACTCAGGAGAGCTCGGGGCCGCCTTGGACGCTCCGCTCTCTTCGTCACACGGAGGGGAAGTACCAGCTCACAGCCAACCGACAGCGCCTCCGTCGAGCAATGCTGGGGAAACCAAGTACAACGAACCCGTTGTCGACAACGATGTGCCCGCGTGGCACAAGCCGGGGCCGGCCGCTACCGAAGCGATCACCCATGGGCAATACGAAGGTCGCGTCGCAGTCGGCGACATGGGTGAGATGCACCGGATTGTGCCCCGCATCCTGCCGCACTTGCGTGGTGGGCACCGGCCGGAAGCAATGGTAGACAGCGGGTTCGCCAGTGAAGGGCTCTATGTCGGCGCGGTATCGGTGCGGGGGCCCGGACATCATCAGCTGGGCGCTCCGCGTCAGGACCACTACGCGATTGGGACCGAGGGGGACTGGTTCATTGGGGTCGTGGCTGACGGCGTCTCCGAAGGTGCGTTGTCTCACCTCGGCGCGGAACGGGCGGCGTTCGCCGCTATGACCGAAATCCGGTCGCGCATCAGGGGACCGGGTCTGGGAGCTCAGGACTGGCCTGCGATCAGCGAAGCGTGCAGAGTCGCGGTTCGAGCGACCGCATTGCAGTTGGTCGGGAGGCATATCGTCGACGCCGACGGCGCGCCGGTCGCACCAGAGACAGTCAGCGACCGTACCCTCGCCACCCACGTCGCCACGACTTGCGATGTCGTTGTCTGCGAACTGCGTGCTGACTCTGCTGGCAACAGAACGTTTACTCGAGCGACCATCTGCGGCGACGGCAGCGCCTATCTGTTGAGTCCCCAGGACGGATGGCAGCGCATCGGTGCCGGAAAATCAAACGAACTCGGCGAAATAGACAATTCGTTGACCCCACTGCCGCTGGACCCTGGACCGCCACGGGTGACGGTGGCGGCGCTCGCCGCTGGGCAGGCCTTGGTGCTGTGCACCGACGGCTTCGGTGATCTGATCGAAACCGGTTCGCGTCCCGTGGGTCGATATCTGTTCGAACGTTGGTCCCGGCCGCTTGATGCCGCGGGACTCCTCCAGAGTGCGTCCTTTCTGAACAAGAACGCCGACGACGATCGCACCGCGGTCATTTTATGGGCGCAGTAGTGACTCGCACGGCCAAGAACGTCATGGTCGAGAAATCGGAACTGGGCGAGCTAACGTCAATTGGTAGCGGCGGCCAGGCCAAGGTGTACTCAGCTGCCGACTACACCATGCCTGGGATGAATGGCAGGATCGTGTACAAGCAGTATCGTAAAGCTATTTTGGCTAAGTACGGTGACGCGCTGTACCATGGAATGCCGGAGTTGATTCTCTTTCCCGACTCGCTGGATGACAAGAATCAGAAGTATTTAAGCACCTTAGCGGTATGGCCCAAGGCGCTTGTCGTGGAAAACGGACGCGCCTTGGGTATTCTAATGCGAATCATTCCCGACACGTTTTTTTTCGATATGATTCTGCCAAATAAGAATAGTCGAACATTGCTCGAACTTCAGCATTTCTATCGAATGGATGCACAGAAGCAGGAGTTGGGAATACCGCTCACCAGCGACAAGGACAAAATCCTTCTCGTACTGAAGCTAATTAAGGGGATTGAGTTCTTTCACAGGCACAACTTAGTATTGGGCGACTTCAGTCCACGCAATGTCGTGGTATCACACCCGGCGAAGCTTGACGGCCCCAACAAGGGCAAGCTGTTTCCAAAGTTTCTCGATATCGACTCCTTTCGTTTCAGGGGCGGCCAACCACCTATTGAACAGATGAATACCCCGATGTGGTACCCACCGGAAATCCGCAAGGCGCAAGACCAAGTGGCTCAATTAACCGCGGCGGGCGCCACATCATTGGAAGTAGGCACAGCCGAAGCCCATATGCGTAATTTGAACTTCCGGACCGATGTCTTTAAATTTGGCCTGGCAACACTGCGACTATTCCACTCCTCCGAAGACGCTATTGCAATATATATTTCGCCAGACGCCCGCATCCGGATCGCCAAGCTAATTGGCACAAAGCGGGCGAATGTGCTGCTAGCGTCTTTGGAAGAGAATCCGGTGAATCGTCCCACCATGGCCGACATACTCAAGCAGTTTCAGGCGTAGGGTAATCAAGTGCTGCGCTATTGGAGTACCAAGAAACGCAACCCGGACCGCGTCGTAGCCTTCTACTCGGCGAGGATGGGTGCCGTTCATGAGGATGCCGAAGTCGCGCTGCGTGCCGCCTTCATCGCGCGCCGGGAACTGATCGATGACCTCGCGGCAGTCGCGCGTGCGGAACGCGAACTTCGCGAGTCGTTCCGGCACCGTTGGGGGTGCGAACCACAGTCGGGTTCACCGACGCTAGCGGTCGGGCAGATCGCACACGCTATGGTAGTCGAGCGCTGTATCAGACTAGCCAGAAAGCTGCGCAACCGACATACGCCGCTGACTGCGAACGGGAAGATCAAGGCGCGCAGTCGCGAGCAGACCCAGGTGCGCGCGGCTTTATCTGCCGCGCTCGACGCACAGGCCACGCTGATGAACGGTCTTTCCGTTGCCGTATCTGCCGCGTTCCCGATCGGCCGTACGTCGATGCGTAGTCATCACGAGACCGTCAAACGAGTGAAATTGCCAGATGGCGTGCGTGATTCGTGGACCGGACTGAGCCAAACGTCTGCGGGAGGCGGGCCGCTAATCATCCAGGTTGGTGCCATCGCATACCGACCAATGTTGGCCTGCTTCGGGCTGTCACAGGGGGAATCTTCGTATCTCCAGCAGCAGACTCGAACAGCTGTCGAACTGCCGCTTCCGATCCCGGCACTGGTTAACTTCGACACAGACGGCGGATTTGTAACGAACGATTCCCATACCGTGGTTTCCGCTGTTTTACGACTGGTCGCTTTGATGCCGGCCGGCGAACTGAGACTGCGAATTTTCGATCCGTTGAAGCTTGGTTCGTCGATCACCCATCTGAACGATTTGGCGGATAAGTCCAAGACTGCGATAACCGGATCCAAGATATACACCACGCAGAAAGAATTCGAAACACTGCTGGACGGCATGACCCAACATATCGCGGAGGTAACCCAGCGCTATCTGGGGTCACGGCACCCGTCGCTGCGGTCCTACAACGAACTTGCCGGAGAGACCGCCGAGGCTTATCGGTTACTGGTGGTGCTGGATTATCCCACCGGCATTCAAGCACCGAGCGGATCGGTCGACGCTTCGGTGTTGGCCCGTTTGGAAACCATAATCAAAACGGGACCGCGATGTGGGGTCTACACGATTGTGCTAGCTTCGCATCAGCGGCAGTCTTCCTACGCCTCCACCTGGCATGACTCAGTGCCGGACGTACCGGCCGGGCTCCCTGTGTTGTTGTCCGGAACAACACACGCTGAAGCGCCGAGTTATTGGCCAGCACTTACACGTGGGTCCCTGATGGGAGCGTCGCAAGCCCAACCTGTGTCATCTAGCTTCGTAGATGTCCGCGACGCCGTCGTGCGATCAAACTACAAGGCATTCGCGACAATTACACCATCGATGCAATGGATAGCCACCGTTCGGTCAATCGACACCATTGCCGCCGATGCGCTGGTCCGCCGCCTGGATGCCGACGTGCACCGTGTACCCGGCGTCAGCGTCGATCCGAACAGCGTCAGCACGTTAGCACGGTCGTCACGCGATCACACCGCCGTCGGCGCCACGGCGGTAGCCGATCCTCAAAGTATTGACACCTGGTGGCGGCGTAATGCCGCTGATGGAGTACGTGTCACGATTGGACGACGCGGCGACCGCGGGGTGGCCGAACTGCTCTTCGGAAGCAACGAACCCGCCACACTCATCGGTGGACGACCTGGCAGCGGGAAATCCGTACTGTTACACGCGGTCATCTGTGATATTGCCCGCAATTATTCTCCAGCCGATGTGCAACTATACCTACTGGACCCTAAACAGGGGGTCGAATTCAATGTATACGCCCAGGCCAAGCTTCCCCACGCTGCGGTTGTGACAGTGAGCTCAGCCCCAGAATGCACGCTCGCGATCCTGCAGACTCTGCTCGACAAGATGTACACGCGCGGGAAGCGATTCCGCGACGCTGGCGTACAGAAGATCGATGACTACCGGCCGATCAACCGCGGCAATCCAATGCCCAGGATCGTCGTCATCGTCGATGAGTTCCAGAAGTTGCTCGACACCGGCGACGACACTACTTCTACTCGGGCCGCCGACGTGATCAACCGCATCATTCGCGAAGGCCGTGCATTCGGGATCCACCTAGTGTTGGCCACGCAGAGCCTGTTCGGCGTGAGCAATCTTCCGTCGGCGATCGGCATGATCTCTACCCGAGTGGCGCTGAGGATGAGCGACGACGATTCTAGACGTGTCCTCGGAGACACTATGGGCGACGCAGCGAACCTGACCCGCACCGGGCAGGCCATCCTGCAGTCAAGCAACGACACGTTCCAAATACAAGTGACCCACGAGACCGACTCCACTATTGCTGCGACAGTCCGTAGTGCCAGGATCGTAGCCGCCGCGGCGAGAATGCGGTCCACCGGACCGAAGGTAATCGACTTTTCGACACCGACCCTGCCTGGCGGCGCGGTGGCCAGGGCACTCAAGGCCGTCCGGCAGGGCAATCGTATAACCTTTCCATTATCTGTGCACTACGGTCTTGAGCCGGCTCAAACGGTAAGCTTCACGGCCACAGCAGACCAGAACCTGCTCGTCGCGACGCCAAGCAGCTACGATGACACATCGACCTCGACCGCGGTAGCATTAATGGGCATGCTGCTAGCTGGTTGCGTGCGCTCAAAGATCTCTTTTGACGTTATCGATTTCAGTCCATTGGGTTCGGCGTTTGCCGCCGACTTGGCCACTATCGCAACTGCGGCGCGGCTGGGGCCGGGGCAACGGTTCCACGAGCAGCGAGACACCGTCGCCGCGCTGCTATCGGTAGCCCGCGTCGTTGTTGATCGTAAGAAGACCCCAAGGGCAAATGACCCCCATGTCGTGTATCTGGGGCACGTGAACACCGCGGCAAATCTGTCGTCCGCGCGCGGGGGCCAGATTCATGAGTTGGCAACCAAGATTGTCAACAACGGGCCGGCCGTGGGCGTCCATGTCGTCGTCACACTCGATTCCTATCGAAGCTTTGAAAACACCCTGGGGAGTCAGATGCTGTCGGCGTTCGGCCACAAGCTGCTTGGCAAGTCGAGCCCGGACGACGCGCTGGCACTGTGTGGAGACTATGGACCGTCGCGGCTGGACAGGGGGGAATTGAGCTACGTCAATCCCGCTGGGGAGTTCACAAAGACTCAAGCCTTCGCCACGTTGCCTCCAACGTTCTGGGAGCGTATGTAACACCTATCGAAATTGTCAAGATTCGCAACAAGAGGAGCGAACATGCCCGTCACGGGAGACCCAAAAGAGTTACGAGCAGTTGCGGCAGCCGCTAAGCGCGCGGCCGCTGACATTACCTCGTCGTACCACTTGCTTGAATCCAAGCACCGCAGCACGCGTTACATGGTTCCCAACAAGGCGAACGTCGACGACCTGTTTCGCCGGACTCAAGCGCAAATAAGAAGTTCCGTTGAGTCCCTTAATGAAATTGAAAAACGGATGCTTGCGATTGCCATCGCGCTGGAGCAAGTCAACAAATGAGTCGGATCTGAAGTTACCCGCAGGCCGCACCATTCGCCAGCGGACCGCAGGGTACCTAGACAGTGCATGGCGACCAGGAGCACCCGCACAAGATCGCGGCAGGTGCTCACCCCGGACTGACGGGTACCGGGGCCGAGCGCAACAGCGCCGAGCCGATAATTAATATTATGACATAACCGCTGGTCGAAGGCCCCGTTTTGGTAAGGTAGCTATACAGGATCCTCAGCCACCGTCTGGACCCCTTATCGACGGCGCATTGCGATCGAGCGCTGCTCGCCGGGTTGCACGAGGGTCTCGTCAGCACAGGCGCGTACGGTTCGTCACATGGAGGCCGTGGCAACCAGGCGCAGGACCCAGTCTCCGCCGCCTCATGTCGTGTTCGACGACCTGGCCAATCCTGGCCGGCCGACTCATCGGCCTTGGCTGCATCTGCGTGCCGACGAAGTGGCCCCGCATGTGTTGGTGTCCGAGCACGCGTCGGTGGTCGTGTGGTCGTCGATCTGGCCAGCGCGTCCTGACGCGAAGGTCCGGTTCGAACTCGCGCCCGCCGGGCCCGGAACCGACCTGCGGTTCACGCTGCTGCTGGATCGACCATTTCCCGAAGATGACAAGATGTCAGCTCCGGTCCAAATTTGAGCAGTTGTTCCGGTCGAAAAGTGAGCAGGTGTTAGGTGGTCGAGTCTGCCTCACGGTCGGCGGCGACGGAAGGTAGGGACGCGATCGCGGTGTGTTTGATGCGGTAGCTGGTCCCTTTGAGGATGATGACGTCGGCGTGGTGGACGATGCGGTCGATCATCGCCGAGGCGATGGTGGCTTCGCCGAACACGTCTCCCCAGCGGGCGAACGGCAGGTTCGAGGTCAGCACGATCGAGGACTTCTCGTAGCGACTCGACACCAGTTGGAAGAACAGGTTCGCTGCGTCGGTGTCGAACGGGATGTAGCCGACTTCGTCGATGACGATCAGCCCGATGCGGGAGATCTTCTTCAGCTCCGAGTCCAGTTGCCCGAGCCGGTGCGCCCGGGCGAGGCGGGTGATCCATCCGGTCGCCGACGCGAATGCCACCCGGTGACCAGCATGCGCGGCGGCGATACCGAGCGCGGTCGCGAGGTGGGTTTTGCCGGTTCCGGGCGGTCCCAGCAGGACGACGTTGCGGGCTTCGGCGAGCCAGCCGCCGCCTTCGAGGCGGGCGATCTGGGCGCGGTCGACGCCGGGTTGGGCGGTGAAGTCGAAGTCGGTGACCGTCTTGATGGCGGGGAATCCGGCGCCTGTGATGCGCAGCCGGGCGCCGGATTCCGCGCGGGCGTTCGACTCGGCGGCCAGGACCGCGGCGAGGTAGTCCTCGAGCGACCAGCCGGCGCTGCGGGCGTGTTCGGCGAGGCGGTGGTACTCGGCGGCAATCCGCGGCGCTTTGAGCGCTCGGGCGTGGTGGGCGATGAGCTTGTCGGCCTCCGACGGCGCGGGTGTGCGGGCGGCCATCACGCGACCTCCCCGGTGCCGAAGACGGTGTCGTAGGCCGAGAGGTCCGCGACCTCCACCTCGACCGGGCCTGCCGGTCCGGTATCGATCCCTCTCGAATCGAATTGTGCTCGTTGCACTTTCGCGTGCTCGACGTGTGCCGGGTCGGTGAGTTGTCCGCGGGTGCCCCACAACCTGGGGTGATCGGCCACCAGACGGTGATCGCAGAACGCCTGGACCCGATCGAGGGTGGAGGTCACGGTGATCAACCGCCCGATCGCCTCGGGGTGCACCGAGTACGACGACCCGCCGACCCCGACGTAGTAGTCCCGGCCCAGCCGAGTGGTGACCGTCGATCCGACCGCCGGCGGCAACGGTGGCAGTGGCGCCATCGCCGCTCGATCCTCGGTGAGCGCCTCGACGGGACGCCGGTGGGTGACCCGGTGCTCACGGGTGTTGGCGATCGACAACCATCGGTCGAGTTGTGTGTTGAAGTCGGTCGGTGACGTGAACTGCCGGCCGGGGAGGAACGAGGTCCGCAGGTAGCCGTTGGCGCGTTCGACCACTCCCTTCGTCTCCGGATCGTAGGGCGGGGCCTGGATCAGCTTCACCGCGAGGGTGCCGCAGAACCCGGGCACTCCCTGCGAGAGCTTCCCGCCTCGTCCGATGCCGGCTTCGTTGTCCCACAGCAATGTTCGAGGCACCATGCCGAACGAGGTGGAGATCAGCTGCCACATCCCGGCCAGTAGATCACCGGTCACCCGCGAAGGCAGCATCATCGCGGCGATGAATCGCGAGTACGTCGCCACCATCACCAACACCGGAAAGCTTCCCACCGCACCGGTGTGGTCGGGAACCAGCCGGCCGGGGAACATCAGGTCGCACTGCACCTGTTCACCCGGCAGATGCACCAGCCGGTCCGCCGGGTCGGCCGGGGCGTACTCCGGGCGGATCCGCGCGACGTTCTCCGACAGCCACGACCGGCTTCCGGACCACCCGATGCGCTCGGCGATCACCGTCGTCGGCATCGACGGATACGACCGCAGCAACGCCCGCACCGACGGCTCGGCCGTCGCCCACGCCGAATGGGCCGCACGCGCCCGCTCGTACTGCGGCGGCCCCGACGACCGCAACGCCTTCGCCACCGTGTTGCGTGACAACCCCAACCGGCGGGCGATCTGCGCCTGCGCCATCCCCTCCGAGCCGTGCAACCGACGAATCAACGCCCAGTCCTCCACAGTGATCACTCCTCCATCGTCGAGATGAGTGCTCACTTTTCGACCGGACTACATGCTCAGTTTTCGACCGGAGCCGACACAAGATCCGCAAGATGCGCAAACGGCTCGGGTGGCTGATCAACGGCCAGTTGCGGTACACCTACGGACAGTGAGGCCGCTGAGCGCGAACCCCACATTTTGACGCTGCTGCCACAACGATAATCATTACCGCTGATAAAGATTATGACTTATCACCTGTCTAAGTGGCATATTCTGCGCGGCTCGCGGCACTACATGCGCTGTTGGTTTGACACTTCAGCACGCCTACGGCGCAGCCCCACTCGCCTAGATGTGAAACCATTGGGTGTGTCTGAGCGCGAAGTGCTGGGCTGCCACCTGAAGGTTGGTCAGCCCGTTGAGTACACCGGTCCCGAGGACTCGAACGGTATTCTTGCGTCCGCACCGCCCCTTCATGTCCTTCACGTGGGCCACCCCGGCCGGATACGAGACCCCACGCCGCAGCACGTAATGGTGGATTGGGTAGGACTCGAGCATGAAGTAGTCAGCTACGCGGCAGGCTTCGTGAACGAGCGCCGATTTGAAGATGACCAGTTCGGTTCCGTCAAGGGTCTACAGTTGCTGTCTGAAGCAGAATACGTGCGCCGCTCGGCACGTGTCACGAGCGAGCAGTTTGACGGCTCGTGGGGCAACTCATCCACGTGAGGCAGTAGAGATAAGTGCAACTGGCGTCATCAACGTCTGCGCTACCTCATGATGATAATTATTGCCGATATCGGAGACTATGATCACGCACGCCGGCAGTGCAACTCGTTGTTCGAGAGGGAGTGCAGACTTGGTCGCTATTTCGATCGTTGCGTTGGTGATTTCCGGATTTGCTCTCCCGTTCACCGTGTGGGCAGCGCGAGCCGCCGCGAAACAGGCAAAATCTGCTCAAGCGCAGACCGCGATCCAACGAGAGCAGGTGGCAGCAGCACGCGAACAAACCCAGTTGCAGCGCGAACTCGCCCGCGAGGCGCTTCAACCGTACGTGTGGGCGGACATACAGCCCGACATGCAACAAGGTTCTATCTTGCAGGTTGTGGTCGGCAACAGCGGGCCGACAGTCGCACGGAACATACGGGTGCTCTTCGATCCCCCCCTGCCAACTGGCCAGCAGCACTCGGATAAGGCGGAGAAAGTTCAGAGCACCCTGTCCAATGGGCTGCACTCACTCACGCCCAACCGCGTTCTGCGGTGGACGTTGGGGGTGGGCTATGACCTCCTCTCGTCCGACGAGTCGCAGCTTCGGTCCGTGCGCATCGACGCCGAGGGTCCCCATGGTCCACTTCCGACCCTCGAGATGGGAATAGACATTTCTGAATGGCGACATGCGAGAGACGCGCCTGACGGTTCGCTGCATCATGTGCGCGGTGCTATCAAGGACCTTACCAAGGCAGTCATTAGCGTAGACAAGTCGCTGCAACGAAACCAAGGTCGAGCACGCTCTGCATGATAGCAATAGAACGAAGTTAGAAGATCGCCCGGAATGCGCGTCCATCACTGCGGTCTAATCGACGAAGAGCGTCACGGTTTTATACTTTGCGGGGCCGGGCCGTGACACATAGGACACCACCCACTTGCCTAGAGCACGCGGCTCCGATCTTTATCACCAGTTTTTCTTCGGCTGGTCCCGGCTACCCCCAACAGCTGGGCCCAGTTCTGCAGTCGCCGGACAAATCGCCGTTTCTAGGTTTCATCCACAGGCGTGAGACAGGTTCGGTCCAGCCAGGGTTCATCAATTCCATCCAAATCCCACTTTGCAAACCACCGTTCAGCCTCTTTTGAGGGAGCGGACTCCACTAAGAAGACAAAAAAGTATGGGTCGTCGCCAGGCCGTAGGACCAAGTCAATGCCGTCCGAACGACCCCGCTCGAAGGTTGCGAGGGCTGCCGGCCCATTCTCTACCCACGTTTCAGGATGCACCACCACCGAACTGCCCAGCTCAAAAGTGCGGTCACCAATTAGTGCAGTGTATGCACCTGCCAGCCACTGCCTGTTTTGCCTCTCGGTCAGAATCGCGGCAATTTCCTCGGTGTATTCGGCATTGGGCACTAATCGTGCCCGAACGCCGCGAGCCAAAGGCGACGCCACAACATGTCCTTCAATTAGCAGACGGGCAACTCGCGCATGCACCCGATCTTTTTGATCAAAAGTTCTGGGAAACGTCATATTCTGACCGGTGTGCGCTAGAAGCCCAGCAAGATCCTCCGCGAAACTGTATAACATCTGTTGTTCTCGGAAGTCGTCGTCGTCGTCGCTAGGAACGCCCGATCCACGATATCTCGTAAGGAACTGACCGTCGATATAGAACGCAACCTCGTGTGCTAGTTGCAGACCAAGCACAAACCGCAATAACTCTGCCACTGAACGCGGACTTAACCCCTCTAGGTCGTAGCCTACATCCATCATAGTACGGGTGTCCGGACCGTTCTTGAACGGTATTTCCGCTGCCAATGTCACACGTCCTCCGACGTAAGACATGACGCAAGTAAGACCATGCGTCCCGTTGCGGACTTCTGTGACTACCCCTTCTTGCTTCAAGACTAATTTGTCTTCGTGGGATAGACGAGCCTCCATGAGCATCCCCACCGCCGGGCTACCTTCTACAGGCAAGCTCCTCATAATCAACGTTTCTGGATCGGGGATTCCTTGTACGATCTCAGGACCAAGCACTTCGAACTTAGTGATAGAAGACCCAGGAATCTCCACTTGCGAGGGCGACCCGTATTGCATCGACCTTCGGAATTCAATACCCACAGCTGACTCGGGATCTAGATCCGCGTCGAAGTTTATTTTGATGGGACTTCGCTGAGCGGCATTATCATTGAGCGCACGCAATGTCTGGACCACCGCGCCGTCAGATCGCGCGAAATCCCAGGTCCAGTCGGCGTCTCGCGAGTCCACCAGTTCGCCAAGCGCGCCGACCCGACGAGCCAGATCAGCAGCTCCTGACTCAAGGAAAGCCATACGTTCGTATTCGAATATTCGGCGAGTTTCTCGGTAATGGTCTAGAGTCAGCCACCGATCGACCTCGGGGTAATCGATGAGCAACTGATCTAGTTCCGCCTGGCCCAACCATCCTACAGTTGGCCGCCTTGTAGCCGCCGGCGTCGCCTTGCTTGCCAATCCACGTATGAAACGTTTTTCGGAGTTCGTATAGTTGCGCGGCGCGACAAGGATCCATTGATTCGGCTTGTTTTTTGTCACCGCTTTGACGTAGGAATTCTTCACATTATCCCTGCGTTTTGCGAACCCGCCCGACATACCCTCGGGGTAATACTTGAGTTGGTAAATAGTAAGACTGCCGTCTGGAAAAGTGACCCCGACATCGACACCGTCGTCGCCACCACGACCGTCCACAACATCAACGTCAGCTATGCCGCGGAACTTTCTCAGAAGCAGGGTTTCGACGATCCGATCGAACCACGGCTGGTCCAGCCTGGTCCATTGGATTTTGTCTCCGCCGGCCTCGCGCCCACCCATAGTCACGGTCTAGAGGATATGCCTACTGGGACAAAGCATGCACCATCCCTACAGTCGCGGGCCCCATAGGAAGCAGTCACCTATAAGCCCGTGACTCTCACCGGCACGTAGCAGTTCTGCCGCTAGCTCGACGCGTTGCCGATGCCGTCATCAGCCCTTCATCCGCCAGCACGCCAGCCGTGCGATGGTGCTCGGCTACTTCATGTCACACGCCTCCGGAAGAGCAAGGGCTATACCGACTACGCCTGCCAGCCACCACCCCGCGGGCACAGCGAACCACTTGCCCGCCTCCTAATAGGGGGCAACTGTGCCTACGGACTGAGGGGCCGCAACGCGGCATGCAGCATGGTGCACCTAGCACGCGGTGCTTGTTTTGAAGTAGCGAGTCCGACCCACTGGCGCGTGCGGCGTCCGGCAGGCAGGGCCTCGGCCTTCTCGCCGTCGGATCGGGCGTCGCCCTCGCCTTCGGTGCCGGAACTGTCCGATCGGTCGGCCTCGACGTTCGTCATGGCTCCTCCTCGTGCTGGCGGTGCCGTCAGACTATCGGCCGGATTGTCTCCTATGTCCGTTTCGGTGGCGCGCCGTCCCGCACGAGCAGGGCGAGTTCCACGGCCAGGCGGCTCGGGCCGCCGACGGGACGCCCGAGGAGGCTCTCCGCACGCTGCACGCGGTAGCGCACCGTGTTGCGATGCACGCCCAGTTCGCGAGCAGCGGCGTCCAGGCTGCGGTCGTGGCGCAGGTAGGCGGACAGGGTCCGGCGCACGCGGAGGGCGACGGGATCGTCGCCGTCGATACCGGCCAGGTGGCGCGCGGCGAACTCGTCGGCCGCGCGTCGGTGACCGCGCAGGAGATAGGTGATCTCGACGTCGCGATACCGCACGGTGGGGTTCGCGCCCGTCGTCTCCGACACCGACTGCGCGGCGACCGCGTCGAGGTGGCTGCGCCGGAAGCCGTCGGTGCCGGCACCCGGCTCGCCGACGGCGAGACGGACGGACCCGGGTGACGACGGCGCGTCGAGTACCTCGGGCGACCGACCGGACGCCCACCCCCACAGGGCTCGTGACCCGGCCGGCGTCGTGAGCAGCCCGCCCGCGTCGGGAGGAACGATCCGGCGGGCGACAGCGTCGAGATCGACCGGCTCCGTGCCGTCCGTCCACAGCACGAACGCGACATGCTCGGTCCCGATGGGGTGGCTCAGACGCCGGGAGGCGACCTCCGCGTCGTCGAGCTCGCCGGAGAGCAGATCCCGGACCGTCTCGACCCGGCGGGCGACGTCACCGCGCAGATCCCGTTCGCGTTGCTCGGCGTAGGTGTCGGTGAGGATCTCGAGGGACACGCTGATCCATCGGCTCGCGCGCTCGAGCAGGCGAATCTGAATGCCGGGCACCAGGTTCGGATCCTGGACGCGCTCGGCCGCGACCTCGGCGACGTGGCGCACCAGCACCGTCTGGCCCGCGCGGTAGATCTGCATCAGCACTTTCAGGGGGAGGCCGCGGCGAGCGACGGTCCGGGCCAGCTCGTGCGCCGCGGGCGGCGGCGTCACCTCGTCGGAGTCGCTCACGATCCACCCCAGCAATGCCCGCGCCTGGGCGACGTTGCTGGCGTGCAGGTCGCGGCGCAGTTCCCGATCGACCGTGAGGGCGGCGACGTCGGCCGCGATCGCGGCGTCGAACCGGGCCACGACGGCGGCCACGGCGTCGTCGGCGAGGGTCTCGGTGACCAGGATGTGGACCCACCGGTCGGCGTCGTCGAGCTCGGGCGTCATGTTGTCCTCCCAGTACAACAACAGGGGCCGGTGTTGACCGACGAGGCCAAGAACGGTCGGGTCCTGTTGTGCCACGATGCTAGAACATGGCGCAGGTCACAGGCGTGCGCCGCCGACCGATCCGAGGAGTGCGTGCCCATGACCACCGACCTGACGGGGCGAGTCGTCGCCATCACCGGCGGTGCCCGCGGCATCGGGCACGCCACCGCGGCCGCGTTCCTCGCGCGGGGAGCCCGGGTGGCGATCGGCGACATCGACGACGTCGCGGTGAAGGAGGGTGCGACGGCGCTGGAGTCGACCACCGACGCCACCCGCGTCCATCACGACACTCTCGACGTCACCGATCCGGAGTCGTTCGACCGCTTCCTCGACGGGGTCGAGGCAACCTTCGGGCCTCTCGACGTGCTGGTGAACAACGCCGGCATCATGCCGGTCGGGCGGGTGGTCGACGAGCCCGACGCCGTGACCCGTCGTGTGCTCGACATCAACGCGCTCGGCGTGATCACCGGCTCGAAACTGGCTGCGCGACGGATGCTTCCGCGCGGACGCGGGCACATCGTCAACATCGCCTCCGCGGCCGGTGAGACCTATTCGCCGGGTCTCGCGACCTACTGCGCCAGCAAGTTCGCGGTGGTCGGCTTCACCGATGCCGCCCGCCTCGAGCACCGGGGAACCGGAGTGGAGTTCTCGCTGGTGATGCCGTCGTTCGTGAACACCGAACTCACCGCGGGCACCTCGGGGGCGCGAGGTTTTCGCAACGCCGAGCCCGAGGAGATCGCCCGCGCGGTGGTGTCCCTCATCGACAAGCCGCGATCCCGCGTACGGGTGACGCGACTGTTCGGGGCGGCCGTCGTGAGTCAGAAGTTCCTGCCGCGACCGCTCGCGGAGGCGATGTCGCGCGCGCTCGGTGCCGACGACGTCTTCCTCGGCGCGGTCGACCGGAGCGCACGGCGCGCCTACGAGGAGCGAGCCCGGCACAGCTGAGGTCGGTGTCCGTGGTGATGCCTACGCTGGTGAAATGCTCCTCTTCTTCGGCTACGGCAGCAAGCGCCGACATCTCGGCGTCGGCGGCGTCCACACCTGCCCGCGCTGCCACAACACCAGCCAGTGGGCGCGCATGCGTCAGTACAACCAGCTGACGGTGTTCTTCGTGCCCGTTCTGCGGTGGAAGCGGGTCACGTTCGAGCAGTGCGGGATCTGCGGACAGACCGCCGCCGCCTAGGGCCTCCTACGATGGGTGCCATGACCACCGCCACGCCGCCGGAGGCGTCGACCGACGCCGGAACCCGCCCGGACGCAGGAACCGCGACGCCGTTCCCCCGGGCACTGCCGTGGCTGATGATCGTGGCGGGCGTCGTCGGGCTCGTCGCGTCGTTCGTCCTGACGGTGGAGAAGTTCGCCCTCGCGGCCGACGCCACCTATGTGCCGTCGTGCAGCATCGACGCCGTCGTGAACTGCGGATCGGTGATGGGTTCGGCGCAATCCGCGGTGTTCGGCTTCCCCAATTCGCTGCTCGGCATCATCGGGTTCACCGCTGTGCTCGCCAGCGGAGCGGCGGTGCTGTCCGGCGCGCGATTCGGCCGCTGGTACTGGGCGGGGCTGCAGGTGGGGCTCACCGCGGCCGTCGTCTTCGTGCACTGGCTGATGTTTCAGAGCCTCTACGTCATCGGCGCGCTGTGCCCGTACTGCATGGCCGTGTGGGTGTCGACGGTGACCGTCTTCTGGTTCGTCACGCTGCGCACGCTGCACCACGGGGTGTTCTCTCGACCGGTGTCGGCGCGCGCACTCACCGCACCCGTGAACGCCGTCGTGCCTCCGGTGGCCTGGCTCGTCGCTGTCGGCGCGCTCGTGTTCTACCGCTTCGGCGCGTTCTGGGCCTGACCGGGTGACCAATTCCCTGGACGAGCGGATCACCCGCTCGCGCACCTTGCTGAGCGATCACGACCTCGCCGGCCTGGCGGATCTGCTGTCCGATCTGCGCGAGCACGAGGTGACGCGCCTGCTGGAACGTCTCGACGCCGACGATCGCGCGGTGCTGTTCCGGCTCATCGAGAAGGACACCGCCCTCGGCGTTTTCGAAAGCCTCGACCCGCCTCTGCGCGGCGAACTCGTCGACGCGCTGCGCGACGACCACGTGGTGGCCCTGTTCGAGGACCTCGACCCGGACGACCGTGTGGAACTGCTCGACGAGCTTCCCGCGTCGGTCGCCCGCCGGTTGCTGTCCGGGCTCTCCGACGGGGAGCGCACGTTGACCGCGCCCATGCTGGGCTACCCGCGCGGCTCCGTCGGCCGGCGCATGAGCCCGGAGTACGTGCGGCTACGGCCCGACACGACGGCCGCCGAGGACGCGCCGACCGTCACGGCCACCACCGACGCGGAGGTCGCGGCTCGGCTGTGCCTGGAGTACCGCACAGCCGCCGTCGTCGTCACCGATTCCGAACGTCGCGTGCTCGGGGTGCTGACGGTCGACACCGCCGCCCGGATTCTCGAGGACGCCGAGGACGAGGATGCGGCCCGCGCAGGTGGCTCCGAACCGCTGCGCCGGCCCTACCTGTCCACACCGGTGGGAACGCTGGTGCGCTCGCGCGTGGTCTGGCTGCTCGTCCTCGCCGTGTCGGCGGTGCTCACCGTTCAGGTGCTCGAGATTTTCGAGGACACATTGTCCGCGGTGGTGACGCTCGCCCTGTTCATTCCGCTGCTCACGGGCACGGGCGGCAACACCGGCTCGCAGGCCGCCACCACCGTCACCCGCGCGCTCGCGGTCGGCGACGTCCGCACCCGCGACCTCGGTCGGGTCCTGTTCCGGGAAGTGCGGGTCGGCGCGTCCATGGGCGCCCTGCTGGGCACCCTGGGATTCGTGGTCGCCGGGCTGGTCTACGACTGGCATCTCGGCCTGGTCATCGGCGCGACGCTGCTGACGGTGTGCACCATCGCGGCAGCCGTCGGCGGTGTGATGCCGTTGTGCGCCAAGGCCATCGGGGTGGATCCGGCGGTGTTCTCGACCCCGGCGGGGTGCATGTACCGGGCACCGGCGGAATGCAAAGTGTCTGTAAAGAACCCCGAACGGACCGCGGAGCATGACCGGGATCACACCTAGGGTTCGGTGTCGAGGTCGCCCGCCCGGGAGGCCTTCTCGGACCGAAAGGCACCCACCATGAGCGCACCGGCGCGTTCCGCAGGGTCTCCGAACCCGGCACCGTCCACCCGACGCGCGGTGTTCAACACCGTGCGCGGCTCGCTCGGCAATCTGGTCGAGTGGTACGACGTCTACGTCTACACCGTGTTCGCCTCGTACCTGCAGTCGAGCTTCTTCGCCGACGGCGAGCCCAACGCCGGCATCTACACCATGGCGATCTTCGCGGTCACCTTCGTGATGCGCCCCATCGGATCCTGGTTCTTCGGCCGCTTCGCCGACCGCCATGGCCGTCGGCCCGCGCTGGTGTTCTCCATCTCGGTCATGGCCGGCGCCTCGCTGCTCATCGCGCTCACCCCGACCGCGGAGAGCATCGGCTCCCTCGCGGTGGTGATCCTGGTTCTGTGCCGACTGCTGCAGGGCTTCGCCACCGGCGGTGAGTACGGCACGTCCGCGACGTACATGTCCGAGGCCGCGACTCCGGGCCTGCGCGGTTTCTTCTCCTCCTTCCAGTACGTGACCCTCGTCGGCGGCCACGTGCTCGCCCAGGTCACCCTGCTGGTGCAGCAGGCGTTCCTCACCGACGAGCAGATCCGCGAGTTCGGCTGGCGCATCGCGTTTCTCATCGGTGCCGTCGGCGCCGTGGTGGTGCTCTACCTCCGCCGTGCCATGGACGAGTCGCTGCAGACCGACACCGAGGACAAGCGCCGCGGCTCGATGACCGAGCTGTTCACCGCGTACCCCAAGCAGCTGCTGGTGTGCTTCCTGGTGACCCTCGGCGGCACCGTCGCCTTCTACACCTACAGCGTCAACGGCCCGCTGATCGTCAAGAGCACCTACACCGACCGCGGCATGACCGCCACGTGGATCAACCTCGCCGCGCTGGTGCTGCTCATGCTGATCCAGCCCCTCGGCGGTCTGCTCAGCGACAAGATCGGCCGCAAACCGCTCCTGGTCGGGTTCGGCGTCGCCGGTGTCCTGTGGTCGTGGACCTTCCTGAACCTGCTCCCCAAGGTGGAGACGCCGATGGTGTCGTTCCTCCTGCTGGCCGGCACGTACGTCATCCTCACCGGCTACACCTCGATCAACGCCATCGTGAAGGCCGAGCTGTTCCCCGCGCACATCCGCGCTCTGGGACTGGGCCTCGGATACGCGCTGGCCAACTCCATGTTCGGCGGCACGGCTCCGGTGATCTACGAGACGGCCAAGGAGAAGGACGCGCTCGACGCCTTCGGTATCTACGTCACCGTCGCCATCGGCATCTCGCTCCTGGTCTACGTCTTCGTGCTGAAGAACCGGCAGCAGACCTACCTCGACCGGGAACAGCTCGCGCGTCGCGACGAGGTCACGGTGCGCTAGTCGCGACGAGGTCGCGGTGCGCTAGGTTCGACTCCTGGAGGTGAGCCCGTGCAGGTGCTCGTCGTCGAGGACGATCTCGGCGTCGCGGACGCCCTCACCCACGCCCTCCGCCGGCAGGGGTGGTCCGTCCGCCACGCCGCGACCGGCACCGCGGCACTCGATCTGGTCGCCGACGCGGACATCGTCCTGCTCGACATGGGCCTGCCGGATCACGACGGGCTGTGGGTCTGTCGGCGGATCCGGGAGACCTCGGCGGTCCCGATCGTCGCCCTCACCGCGCGTCGTCACGAGGACGCCGTGGTGGGGGCGTTGCGGGCCGGAGTCGACGATTACGTGACCAAGCCCTACAGCGTCCCCGTCCTGCTCGCCCGGATGGACGCCGTCGTCCGACGCACGGTGGGACGGGCCGCGACTCCGGCGGCGCCGGACCCCGGGTTCCGCTTCGATCCGGACACCCGCGAGATCTGGGGCGCCGACGGGACGCCGCGGGCGCTGACGGCGAAGGAGAGCGAACTGCTGGTCGCCCTCTCCCGCACGCCCGGTCGGCCGGTGAGCCGGGCGGCGCTCATGGAGGAGGTGTGGGACACGACGTGGGTGGGCGCGTCGCGCACCCTCGACGTACACGTGGCGTCGCTGCGCGCGAAACTGCGTGACCTCGCGGCGGTGGAGTCGGTGCGGGGCGTCGGATACCGACTCGTGGTGACGGCGGACCGAGACGAGACGAGTACGAGACCGGAATGAGGCGCCGACTGCTGATCCTGGCGATCACGTTGACGGCCGCGGTCCTGACGGCGCTGATCGCCCCGCTCGTCACGGCGTACGCGGAGGAGCGGGCGGTCACGCTGCACGAACAGCGCCTGGCCGCCGCCACCCGATTCGCCGCGCTGGTGGACGATTCCGCATCGGGCGCGCCGGCCCTGCTGGGTCCCGATCTCGCGCGGTACGACGCGGTCACCGGCAGCACGCGCAGCGCCGTCATCGGTCCCGACGGCAGCACTCTCGCATTCGGGGCCGAAGCCCCCGTGGGGTCGGACCCGCGGTACGACGACGCGGTGCAGCGGGCTCTCACGGGTACCCCCACCACGGCGCCGTCCGCGTTGTGGCCCTGGCGAACCGACCCGCTGATCGTCGCCACGCCCATCGGGCGGGACGCGCAGATCCTCGGTGCGGTGGTGATGGTCGTCGACACCGCCGGGCCGCGCGGCGACGTCGCCACCCGGCTCGCCGTCGCCGTCGCCGGCGGAATCGCTCTGCTCGCGCTGGTGGCGTTCCTGGTCGGGGTTCCGTTGGTGGCGTGGGTGGTTCGGCCCGTGGACCAGCTCACCGAACGGGTGCAGACGCTCGCGAGCGGCCGTCGTCCGGGCGCGGCGGAACACGCCGGCCCGCCCGAGCTGCGACGATTGGCCACGTCCTTCGACGAGATGGCCCGCGCCGTCGAGTACTCCCGGAGCCAGCAGCGCGACCTGATCGCGGATGTCTCGCACCAGCTCGCCAACCCGTTGACGGCCATGCGGCTCCGGCTCGACGGCCTGGCCGCCGACGATCCTGCCGTCGAACCCGTTCTCGCCGAGGCGGATCGCATGGCGCGCGCCCTCGAGGGTGTCATCGAGGTCAGCCGCGCGGGCGGGCACGACCGCCGCCGCGTGCCCGTGGACGTGGCGGCGCAGATCCGCGAGCGGATCGCGCTGTGGGAGCCGCTCTTCGACGGCCGACTGCGGGTCACCGGAATCGAGACCGAGGCTCCGGCCGTGCTCGAGGAGGACCTGGTACCGACGATCGTCGACACGCTGCTCGACAACGCCGCGAAGTACGCGCCGGATTCGCCCGTCGAGATCACGCTGGAGCGCACCGGAACCGGGGACGCGCGCCGGTACGTCGTGACCGTGCGCGATCACGGCGGCCCGACCGACACCGGTTCCGCCAGCACAGGTCCCACCGACACCGATCTCACCGACACCGGTCTCACCGATAGCGAGGCGGCGGAACTGGGCGAGCGGTTCCACCGACTGCCGCGTCACGCCGAGGTCGACGGCACCGGCCTGGGGTTGTCCATCCTGGTGCTGCGCGTGCGCGACGCCGGCGGCTCCGTGGTGATCGAGGCCGCGCACCCGGGGCTGCGGTGCGTCACGACCCTCCCCGCGCGTCCCGGTCCCGGAACCAGCGCAGCGAACCCGGATGCAGCGGTACCGGCGCGGTGAACATCCCGGCGGCGACGGTGGGTTGACGGACGGTCGGTGCTCGCCTCGCCACGGCGTCCTGCCGGTCGAACAGGACCGAGGCCAGCCCGTACACCGTGTCATCGGCCAGGCCGGGGGCGGCGACGAGGTAGGTCTTGATGCTCACCGTGGTGACGTCCGTGGGCAGACCGTAGGGGCCGCGGGGGAGGGGACCGGTGACGTAGCTCGGCCCCCACCGCTCCACCAACGGGTCGACGAGGCCGCCGATGTCCAACGCGCGCAACGGCACCCGCGTGCCGAGCTCGACGAGGGCGGTGATGGGGAAACCGCTCACGAAGGCCACGGCGTCGGCGGTGCCGGCCGCGAGGTCCGATGCCGCGTCGGTGAGCGACCGCGGTGCGTAGCGCACGTCGTCCGGACCGAGGCCGGCCGCCTCCAGGCAGCGTGACACGGACAACCGCGTTCCGGATTCGACCTCGCCGCCGACGATCCGCCGGCCCACCAGATCGGCCGGCGTCCGCACGGGGGAGTCCTGCCGGACCAGGATCTGCAGGAAACTGTCGTACAGGCGCGCCACCGCGACGATCGGCATCGGTTCGTCGAAGGGGTCGTGTCCGGCGACGGCCGACGTGGCGGTGTCGCCCAGGCAGAACCCGACGTCAGCAGACCCGTCCAGCACGTCGCGGACGTTGGCCACGGAGCCGGCGGTGGTCACCGCGGAGGCATTCAGGGACGGCATGGCCACCCGGGCCTCGTCCGCCAGGGCCCGTCCGTACTCGTCGAACACGGCACCCGGATTGCCCGCCGCGATCCTCAGAGTGCCGGACGCCGCCTGCCACGGCGCCGTGGACGCGCAGCCGGACAGCGCGGCGGCAGCGAACGCGCCGACGCCGGCCCGGAGGAACTGCCTGCGGTCGACCATTGCCCCAGCAGTCTAGAACCGGCCCGGGTTCGGCCGGGTAGATCGGCGCTCGCGGGGGTACTCGATCCCGTCCGACCAGGGGCCCGTCCGATCAGGGGTGACGAAGGAGCGACCACTGTGACCACCCGGAGATCCGCGCTCTACGTCCTCGCGATGTTCGTCGCGTTGGCCGTGTTCTGGGCGGCGGTCGGCGCGCGTCTCGACGACGCCCATCCGGTCCGCACCATGTTCGTCGTGGGCGGGGCGGTTCTCGCGGTCGGCGTGCTGCTGGTCGGCTCGGCGACGGCGCTGAAGGTGCGTCGACTGCAGGCTCGGCGACGCGAGAGCAACGAGGTCACCGCGTCGACGTGACGTCGGTCAGCAGATCGCGCGCCACCGCCTCGTTGTGGCGGAAGAACCCGGCGTCGACGTTCGGCCGTGGAAACGCGCCGGACCACGTGTGACCCGCGACGAAGGGACCGACGGCGTACAGCCCGTCCGTGGCCGCGCCCGTCGCGTCCACCACCCGCGATCGATCGTCGACGGCCACCTTGCCCGGCCCGGTCGCCGCGCTCCGCACCTCCGCCACGCGGCCTCGACGGAACAGTGTCGCCAGAAGGTCGTCCGCGGTGTCCGACACCGAGGCCACCGGCAGACGGGCCTCGACGAACGCGCGGGCGCGCACGACGTCCGGGTGGGACGGTGAGGTGGCCACGTAGCCGTCGTCGTCGGTCGAGAATCTCGTGTCGGGTCCGAGGAAGCGAATCACGCCCGCGCGACCGAGCGCGAGGATCTGCTCGAGGCGTTCCGGGGGCGGACCCGAGGCGACGAAGCTGAACAGCGAGTGCAGCGTTCCCCTCGGCCTCGGCGGCGATGTCGGCGGGTGTGAGGCGGCCGAGCCGGACGAGGTCGCCGATCACGCGGTGTACCGACAGCAGCGCGGTGAACACCGCCGCGTCCGCGCTGTACGCAGGGTCGGCGCGTCGTCGCAGGTCCGCGTCGATGTACTCGTGGACGCACTCGGCCGCGGCGGACCGGGAGGGGAACGTTTCGCCCGCGAGCGGGCGGTCGAGCAGGTCGAGGTCGAAGCGATCGGCCGGGTCCTGAATCGACGACGCCACCAGGGTGGCCACGCGCGCGTCGTCCCCGGCGGCGAGGGCGTCGTCCAGCGGTGCGAACGGGCCGCGGACGCGGTCGGGGTGCGAGCGCCACAGCTCGTGGTAGTGCGCGCGGGCCAATTCGCGTGCGACGACGGGAAGCACGTCCGCGCGGAAGTCCAGGGTGCGGTCCGGGAACGCGTCCGCCCGGAGGAGATGCGGCAGCGGCGGCGCGGCGTCCGCGATGGAGTACGAGATCTTCGCGTGGTACGGCACGCCGCGCCGAGATCCCGCGTACACCAGCGGTTCTCGGCCCGACGGCCGGTAGCGGAGGATACCGTCGTCACCGCGGTCGAAGCGACCGCCGCGCGATTCGGCGAGGAGCACCGTCCAGTCGACGAACGCGAGACCGAGGCCCGACACCACCTCGGTAGCGCGTCGACGTTCACGCTGGGCACGTTCGGCGGGCACCGCGGCCGGGTGCTCGCGGCGGGCGACGTCCTCTCCGGCGGGGGCGCCGCGGTCGTCGCGCCGCCCCGGCGGATCCCGTCCGATCACGTTCCTGCGCTGGGACACCGGTGGGAGCTGGCCGTGACCGAGGGGCCTCATGGGGCGCCGGAGTTCTTCACCCGCGAGGACATCGCGACCGTCCTGGGGCACGACTACGAGGTGCACTTCAACTCCGACCGCACCGGTGTCCGTCTGATCGGACCGCGGCCCACCTGGGCGCGAGAGGACGGCGGCGAGGCCGGGCTGCACCCGTCGAACATCCACGACAACGCCTATTCCGTGGGCGCGCTGGATTTTACCGGCGACACCCCCATCCTGCTGGGCCCCGACGGGCCGTCGCTGGGCGGCTTCGTCTGCCCGGTCACCGTCGTCGCCGCCGAGCGGTGGAAACTGGGCCAGCTCCGTCCGGGGGACACCGTCCGCTTCGTGGCCGTGCGCGGTGACCACGCGGCGTCGATCCGCGAGCTGGGGGTCGCCCGACGCGCGTCGTCACCCGCGGTCTTCTCCGCCGGCGGCGACGGTGACGACGGCGTCCTCGTGCGTCGCGACGGGGCCGTTCCGGTGACGTACCGACGGTCGGGTGACGACAACGTCCTCGTCGAATACGGCTCCATGACACTCGATCTCGCGTTGCGCGCGCGGGTGCACGCGCTCCACGAGGCGCTCGTGGCCGAGGGTGCGACGGGCGTGCGCGATCTGACGCCCGGTATCCGCTCGCTGCAGATCAAGGTCGACCCCGACGTGCTGTCCGTCCCGCGGCTGACCGGTCTGCTCGAGGAGCTCGAGGACGCCCTGCCCGACGCGACCGAGCTGGTGGTGCCGTCCCGCACTGTGCGCCTGCCGCTCTCCTGGGACGACCCGTCCACGCGGGAGGCCACGGAGCGGTACATGCACGGTGTGCGGGCGGACGCACCGTGGTGCCCGTGGAACATCGAGTTCATCCGGCGCGTCAACGGTCTCGACTCGGTGGACGACGTGTACCGCACGGTGTACGACGCGGAGTACATGGTGCTCGGTCTCGGCGACGTGTATCTCGGTGCGCCGGTCGCGACTCCGCTCGATCCCCGGCACCGCATGGTGACCACCAAGTACAACCCGGCGCGGACCTGGACCCCGGAGAACGCGGTCGGGATCGGCGGGGCGTACCTCTGCATCTACGGCATGGAGGGGCCGGGGGGCTACCAGTTCGTCGGGCGCACCACCCAGGTGTGGAACCACCGGCACCCCTCCACCGCACCGGGTTTCGAGGAGGGCACGCCCTGGCTGCTGCGCTTCTTCGACCGCATCTCCTGGTATCCGGTGTCCACCGAGGAACTCGCGGATCTGCGGGCGGATCTCGCGGCCGGGCGGGGGCCCGGGGTGGACGTCACCGACGGCACCTTTTCCCTGGCCGAGCACGAGCGATTCCTCGCCGAGAACGCGGCGCCCATCGACGACTTCCGCGCCCTGCAGTCCGCGGCCTTCGGGGCCGAGCGGGCGGCCTGGGGCCGAGGCGGGGGAGTTCGGGTGACCGCGGCCGAGACGTGAGCGGCTCCCCGGTTGTGCGGCGGCGCCCCTGATCGGAGGAGCCGCTCCCGATCAGGGGCGCCCGTCGGTCACGAGGCGTCGAAGATCCGCCGTCGCCCCGTCGTAGAGAGTGACGGGGTCCGCCCGGGGGTCGGTCTCGGCGGCCTCGGCCCACGCGTCGAACACGACGCGCGCGGTGGTGCCGGCCACCTCCACGAGCAGCCGGGCGTAGCGCCGGGCGTCGGTGCCGCCGAGGATGTCGGCGACGCGGTCGGTGAGCCGACACATCGCCATCGCGTCGGCAGCGAAAGCGGCGGATCGCAGATGAGCATCGGCGGCCACGAGACGACGGGTGCGGAGCAGGCGGGCCCGCACGTCCGCCGGTTCCGACGCGAGGCGTGCGAACGATCGCCGGGATAGATCCTCCAGTGCGGCGAGCGTGACGTCCTCGGCAGCGGCGCCCGTGAGCCAGCCGTCGATCTCCGCCTCGAACAGGGTGTCGCCGCGGAGGACGGAATCCTCCTTGGTGGCGTAGTGCCGGAAGAACGTGCTCGGGGAGACGCCGGCCTCACGGGCGATGTCCTCGACCGTGGTCGCCGAGAAGCCGTGCCGCTCGACCAGGGTCAAGGCGGCGTCGGTGATCTCGACGCGCGTCGCTTCGCGGCGTCGTTCGCGGAGGTCCATCGTCACTCCTCGGCGGGAATCTGTCGGGCAGTATCGGTGTTCGGCGGTTGTGAGTATCACTTTGACAGTCACTGTCAGGTAGACGCAGACTATCACCGAGCGAGGCGACCCACGAGGATCGCGGCTCGACGACTGGAGAGGGATCGCGCGTGCGCACCACCGAACACGACACGACACCGGCCGCGGACTCGACCGACGAGCGGATGGCGCCCGGCAGCGCGCTGCTCATCGGCGTGCTGGTGGTCGCGGCCTTCGTCATGATCCTCAACGAGACGATCATGAGCGTCGCCCTTCCCACGCTCATGACGGATCTGTCGATCGGCGCGTCGACCGCGCAGTGGCTCACCACCGCGTTCCTGCTGACGATGGCCGTGGTCATCCCGACCACCGGCTACCTCTTCCAGCGCTTCACGGTGCGCCAGGTCTTCACCGCCGCCATGACGTCGTTCGTCACCGGCACCCTGCTTGCCGCCCTCGCACCGGGCTTCGAGGTGCTCCTCGGAGCGCGCGTGATCCAGGCCGCCGGCACCGCGATCATGTTGCCGCTCCTCATGACCACGGTTCTCTCGCTCGTCCCCGAATCGCGGCGTGGGCGCATGATGGGCGTCATCTCCATCGTGATCGCCGTGGCGCCCGCCGTCGGGCCCACCATCTCGGGGGTCGTGCTCGGCGCGCTGGGGTGGCGGTGGATGTTCTGGCTGGTGCTGCCCATCGGTCTCCTGGCCACCGGCCTCGGACTCGCGCTCGTGCGCAACGTGACCGAGACTCGGCGCGCACCGCTGGACGTGGTCTCGGTCGTGGCGTCGGCCTTAGCGTTCGGCGGTATCGTCTACGGACTGAGCAGCATCGGGCACTTGGCCGAGGGCGCTGCGGTGCCCGTCTGGATTCCGCTGGGCGTCGGACTGGTCGCGTTGACGTTCTTCGTGATTCGCCAGCGTCGCCGTCAGGATGCGGGAACGGCTCTGCTCGATCTGCGCCCCTTCGCGACGCCGGCGTTCTCCGTCGGACTCGGCATGATCGCCATCTCGATGATGGCACTCTTCGGCGCGCTCATCCTCCTGCCGATGTACCTGCAGAACGTGCTCGGCCTCGACACCCTGGCCACCGGGCTGACGCTGCTCCCCGGCGGTCTCGCGATGGGTCTGCTGGCGCCCTTCGTCGGGCGCGCGTTCGACCGCGTCGGCGCTCGGCCGTTGGTGGTCCCGGGCTCGATGGTCGTGTCCGGTTCACTGTGGGCGATGACGAGCCTCGACGCGCAGTCCACCCAGGGCACCGTCGTCGCCATCCACGTGGTGATGTCGCTCGGACTCGCGATGATGATGACGCCCCTCATGACGTCGTCGCTCGGATCCGTTCCGCCGCAGTTCTACTCGCACGGCAGCGCCATCTTCTCGACCGTGCAGCAGTTGGCCGGTGCGGCCGGCACCGCGCTGTTCGTCACCGTCATGTCGACGACGGCGACGGCACGGGCCACCGACGGCGCCGACGCCGTCGCCGCGTCGGAGGCCGGCGTGCACACCGCGTTCCTGTTCGGCGGGGTCGTGTCCCTGGTCGCCGTGGCGGCGTCGTTCTTCGTCGGGCGCGGGTCGGGTGTCTCGGCGGCCCCCGGCTCCGCCGAGACGCCCGCGCCGGCGCCGGAGTCGGCTGCCGTCAGGTGAGCGCGACCAGTTCGTGCAGCGTGTTGCCCCTCCGGGTCTCCGTGACCCCGGCCAGCGTCACGGTCAACTCGAACGTGGAGGAGAACCGGAAGTATCCGGGGTGACCGACCATCCTGTTGAGGAGAGGTCGGAACATCGGGTGCCCGGCGACGGGCACATCCGTCAACAGGTTGTGAGCGTGGACCACCTCGTTCACGGTGAGCAGGAGGTCGACGGCGTCCGGCACCACGATGCGGAGCCACTCGGGATAGGAACGATCGGCCGTGGCGTCGAACACCGCCGGGCCCTCCGTCACCTCGGCCTCGCCGGTGCTCAGGACGATCTCGCCGCCGCGAGCGAGCATGAGCGGCCGACTCTCGTGGCCGCCCCACCGATCCTGCGTGCGCACCAGGGCGTACAGGAGCGAATAGTCGTCGTCGTACAACCGCCCCCAGTGCCACCGGTCGATGACACGCTTCATGTCGCCGGCACCCCAGTTGTGATCGGCGTAGCCCCGGCCGGTCACGGTGCGCGTGTGTCCGCCTACGGTGACGGTGCCCTCGACCCGTGCTCGCGGTGCGGGTACCACCCAGCCGAACACGTCGGAGTGTCCGAACAGGGTTTCGCCTTCGCCGGGCATCCAGCCCGGTAGTTCGTTGTGGAAGCGGAGGTCGACGGTGACGTCCTCCTCGGACAGGTACACGTGGTGGATCGGCAACGAGTCGGCCGGGAACTCCGCGTGGGCGTGACTACGGCCCACCCGCACGTCGCACTCGCCGATCGCGGCGCGGGCATCGCGCCGTCGATGTCGAGCGAACACCTGTCGTCGCGTGCCGTCCGGTGCGTAGATCAGGATCTCCACACTCGGCCGCGCCACGAATGCCGGTTCCTCCGGCCGCCGAAGGTTCAGGAAGCCGATGACGATGTGGCCGTCGTCGAGGTGCGCGTCGAAGTACCAGTGCTCGAAACCGGATCGGCTGCCCGGCACGGGATGTGCCCCGTTGTGACGCGGGAGGACCCGGGTGAGGACGCCGTCCCGGCGGCCCGGCCCGTTCCAGGTCTCGACGATCTCCGGGGTCGCGTTCGGTCGTGGCGTCGGGTGCGTGGGCGGTGTCGTCACAGCACGGCCCCGCTCGCCGCAGTGACGCCGGGGTAGCCGACGTGGACGGTCTTCTCCTCGGTTTCGCCGTCGAGTCCGGACCGTCCGAGCTCGCGGCCGACGCCGCTGCCGCCGCGTCCGCCCCACGGCAGGGCCGGATCCGGCACGCCCCATCCGTTGACCCAGACAGTCCCGACCCTCAGTTGCTCGACCACCGACTGGACGCGAGAGATGTTCTCCGAGTACACCATCGCGTTCAGACCGTAGCGCGTGTCGTTGGCGAGGGCGACGGCCTCCTCCGTCGTCCGGAACGGAATCACCGTCGCGACCGGTCCGAAGATCTCCTCTCGGGCGATGGTCAGGCGATTGTGCCCGCGGAACACGGTGGGCTCGACGTAGCAGCCGGGGGCGTTCACCCGGCGACCGCCGACGACCAGGTCCGCGCCCTCCGCGACACCCGCGTCGATGTACCCGGTGATCCGGGCCAGCTGACGTTCGTTGACGATCGTGCCCATGGTGCTCCGCTCGTCGAAGGGATCGCCGATCACCGACGCCCGGGCCGCGGCGACGAGACCGTCGACCACGCGGTCCGCCACCGATTCGTGGACCAGCACCCGCGTCCCCGCCGCGCACACCTGCCCCTGGTGATAGAAGCTGCCCATGGCGATCCAGGGCATGGCCGCGTCGAGGTCGGCGTCGTCGAAGATCAGTTGCGGCGCTTTGCCGCCCAGCTCGAGCACGATCTTGCGGTAGGTGGAGCCGGCGAGGGACGAGATCGTCGCGCCGACGCGCGGGCTCCCGGTGAACGTCACCTTGTCCACGCCCGGGTGCTGCGCGAGCGCGGCACCGGTGATGTCGCCGAGTCCGGTCACCACGTTGATCACGCCGGGCGGAATGCCGGCCTCGTCCGCGAGGTCCGCCAGCAGGAGCGTCGAGAGGGAGGCGTCCTCGGCGGGTTTGATCACCACGGTGTTCCCGGCGGCGAGCGCGGGGGCGACCTTCCATGCCGCGATCAAGAGCGGGTTGTTCCACGGCGTGATGGCGGCGACCACGCCCAGTGGTTGCCGGAGCGTGTAGCCGAACCGGCGTTGCGGGCCCACGTCCGAGACTAGGGCCGCCGTGCCGGCGATCTTGTCGGCCCAGCCGGCGAAGTGGCGGAAGACGGCGGCGGCGCAGGGGATGTCCCCGGCCACGGAGTCACGGTAGAGCTTGCCCATCTCCACCGCCTCGAGCGCCGCGAGCCGCCCGCACTCCCGATCGATGAGGTCGGCGACCGCGAGCAGCAGCCGCCCACGCTCGGCGCCCGAAAGGCGGCTCCACGGCCCGCCGTCGACCTGCGCGCGGGCTGCACGCACCGCATCGTCGACGTCCGCGGCGGACGAGAACGCCACGGACGCCACGTGATCGCCGGTCGCGGGATCGTGCGACTCAAAGGTGCGTCCGTCCGCGGCGTCGCGTGCACGGCCGCCGATCCGTAGCAACGGAGCCGGCAGATCGACGACGGGTCGAGTGGTGGTGGTGGTCATGACTGCTCCTGTGCCGGAGGGGTGGTGGGGTGAACGAAATGCGTGGCCAGTCCGGCCCACGAGGCGTCGTAGTCGGGTTGACGGTGGTCCGCGCCGTGCGCGAAGGGAGTGACGACGAGGGGCAGCCGAGTCTCGAACATGAACGGCAACGAGCCCTCGAGTTTCGTGGGAACGATGTCGGCTCGCGTGGCAAGGTCGAACGTGTCCCGATCGGGGCCGTGGGCACCCCACATGGTGTGCAGGCTGGCGCCGCCGGGAACGAAACCCTCGGCCTTCGAGTCATGTTGTCCCCGAACCAGACCCATGAACTCGGTCATGACGTTGCGGTGAAAGTGCGGCGGGCGGAAGGTGTGCTCGGCGACGTTCCAGCGCGGCGGGAAGACCACCACGTCGACGTTCGCCTGACCGGGGCGCTCCGACGCCGAGGTGAGCAGCGTGAAGATCGACGGGTCCGGGTGGTCCCAGTTCAGCGACCCCATCACCGCAAAGTTCGCGATGTCGTAAACGTAGGGCACGTGGTTGCCGTGCCACCCGACCACGTCGAGCGGTGACCGGTCGAGCTCGACCGACCACAGTCCACCGCAGTACTTCTGCACCTTTTCCACGGGGTGCTCGCCGTCCTCGAACGCGGCCACGGGGCAGCGGAAGTCACGCGCGTGCGCGAGACCGTTCGCGCCGATGGGGCCGAGTTCCGGCAACGTCAGGTAATTGCCGTAGTTCTCGAGCACATAGCCGGTGGCGGACTCGTCGCGCAGCTCCACCCGAAACGTGATCGCGCGTCCGACGACGGCGATCTCTCCCGGCTCGACGTCCAGCACCCCCATCTCGGTGTGGACACGCAGTCGGCCGTCCTGCGGAACCAGCAGCAGTTCGCCGTCGAGGTCGGCGAAGTACCGGTCGGTCATGGATCGGGTGGCGTAGTACAGGTGGACGGCGATGCCGTCGCGGGCCCGGACGTCTCCGGCTGCCCCCAGGGTCCACAACCCGTCGAGGAAGTCGGCGTCCGGCCACGGGCGCGGACGGGGGTTCCAGCGCAGGCGGTTCACGTCGAGCACGCCGTCGGTGATCGGTGCCGAGGCCAGCGTCGGGTGCTCGATCGGCCGGTACCGGCCGTGCCGCGCCGTCGGGCGAATTCGGTAGACCCACGTCCGTCGGTTGATCGCCCGTGGCTCGGTGAACGCCGTGGCGGACAGCTGTTCCGCGTACAGACCGTGGGCGACTCGCTGGGGGGAATTCTGTCCGCGCGGCACGGTTCCGGGAATCACCTCCGAGAGCTGATGATTGCCGAATCCATGCAGATAGGTCGGGTCGGTCATCGGCGTAACGCTCCGTTCGCGTCGAAATCGGCTTCACGGCCGTCCATCTGAGCTCGGTACCACCGTGATCGATGGGCCACGGCGACGTGCTCGACCACGCCCGGGACACCGGGCACGGTCCGTCGGGCGATCTCGAGCAGGGTGAGCAGGGGATAGCGGGCCAGGACGAGAAGGATCCACGGGAATACCGGCGGCATGCGGTACCGCGATCGGGTGGCGGGGTTCATGAACAGGACGGTGTACGCGCCGTGAATGCCGTGGTTGTACCGGGCCCGCAGACGCGCGAGACCGCGCTGACCGGGACGAGGGGCGAAACTCGCCGGGTAGGACTCGACGAGCTCGCGGCCGTGCTCGCCGGCATCGTGGCTTCGCGACGCGGCCACCATCGCCGTCAGGCGCAGCGAGTCGGCGATCGTCGTGGGAAACCGCTCGACGTTCACCCCGAGCAGGTGGCCCAGATACTTCTGGAAGTGGAGCAGGGCGCGGATCTCGTCCGCCGTGGTCTGCAGGCCGACCAGTCGCAGGGCGAGAGCGGGAACCGTACTCCCGCCGAGCAGCGTCAGCATCTGATAGCCCTGGCTGATGGGGTAGCCCCACTTCTCCCGGTGCCACTCGGGATGCCCGTCGACCTTGCGGCGGACGGCGACGTGCATGACCCGGACCTTCATGGCCGTGGCCCGTCCTTCGGAGCCCAGGCGCAACAGGGCGCCCGGTTCGGAGGTGTCGATCCAGAACTTGCACGTCTCGAGGAACCGCCGGAGTGCGTTGTCGCCCGCGTAGCCACCCGCGAGAGAGAGGGGAGTGGCGACGGCGGCTTCGGTGTACATCTCGAGCGTGATCCCGCCGGCGACCGCGAAGAGCATCGTGCCCCACCGGCGCCACACCGCGGCGCCGCGTTCGACCAGTACCGGATCCACCCAGTCGGGTGTGGTCTCGAATTCCGCGAACAACGCGCGCATCGCGGGGGGCACCGCGCTCGGGGGCGTGCCGTCTGCTCGATCGAGTTCGGCGGACACTGCGTCGACTCCGTCGGCGAGTGCGCGGTCGAGCATGGCCCGAGCGCCGGCGGGGTCCGGTGTGTACACCTCGTCGACGAATCGCTCGGCTACGGGGTCACCGTGGAAGAGGCTCTCGCAGAACGCCTCCGCGACGTCGTCGGGTGGGAAGAGCGAGGTCCCGGACAGTCGTCGGATCGCGCGGTCGGCGCGCGCCCAGCCCGGCCGCCGGCGGGTCTCCCAGTACGTGAACGCCGTCGGCACGCGTGTCGTCGTCGACGCCGGACCGCGCCCGTGCACGGCGGTCATGCGGTGACGCCCTCGCCGCGGAGGGCCACCGGGCGCGTGGGGGCGAGGCCGTGGTCGTCCAGCCACGCCACCACCGTGTCGGTCACGGTGGCGAGCCCGTCGGGACGGTCCACGAGGTAGTGGTCGAGTTCCGGGATCTCGATCAGATCGGCCGATCGGTGCGCCGCAGCCATCTCTCGGGAGTCGTTCCGGAACGCCGCCTGGTCGCCGAGCAGCGGCATGACCAGCGTGGGTGCGCCGACGGACCTCAGATCGGTGATCGCATCGGCGTGGGTGTGATCGACACTCCACGTGCTCAGCCAACTGCGGGCCGTCACGAAGCGAGCGAGCCCTCCCGCGGCGGTGTTGGCGGCCCGCGGGTCGCCGTACATGCTGCCCGGTCGTCGGTCGCTGGGGTCGAGGGTGACGTCGACGAAGCGCGGATCCGCGACGGTCCGGTGGACGACGAAGCCGAGGTCGGAGTCGCCGCGCTCGGTGAGGCGGTCCACCGAGGCGAGGGCGACCGCGTCGATGCGCTGCATTCGTGCCAGTTGGGCCTCGCGGTATCGCGCGACCCACTCGCGATCCAGTGGCGTCGTCCGGCCGGATGCGTAGAGGTCGAGGTCGGGGTCCACCGAGGTCGGGTCCGATTCGTCTCGGAGCGCCCCGTCGATCCAGTGCCGCAGTACCCGCGCGCGGCCGGGGTGGGCACCGAGCAGCACCAGGGCGTCGGCGGGGATCAACCCCTCGTCGGCCATCGGCGCGGGATCGCCTGCGGGCGTGTGTGTCACGGTCGGCTGCTCCGCCTGGGACTGGTAGAAGGCCGCGAGCGACCCGCCGCCGCTGAACCCCAGGAGAACGACGGTCTCGAAGCCCAACTTCTCTCGCATCCATCGCACACCGGCGCCCAGATCGCAGGCCGCCCGTTCCATGATCAGTGCCGCTTCGTTCGACGAGTACCGGGTGTTCAGACCCATCGCCGGTACGCCGGCCTCGGCGAACGCGCCGAGGAGGAAGTGCGACAGGAAGTCGCTGCTCGGATGCGCCAACAGCACGCCGACCGAGCGGTCGGCGCGTTCGTCCGCCACGAGATTGGCGTGCAGCGTCGGATAGTGCCGGGAGAGACCGGAGTGCATCTCCACTCGACCGTCCTGCGCGGGGCGATAGGGAATGCGGTGGAAGTGGTCCTCGATCACGTGCGGTCACCCCTGTCTCGTGCGGAAAAACGCCGACCGAACGTACCGTACTAGAGGGTATGGCACCTGGGACGACTTTCGTCGAAGTGGTTACGAAACACGACTTTTCGGCCCGTACTGTGTAGTACGGTGCACCGAGAAGGCGTGAAGGACGAGGGCCCGAAGGAGGTACGACGTGCGAGCCACCGTGACGATCGTGAGCCTGGCCGCGATGGCCGTCGCGCTGTCCGCGACGGTGACCGTCGCGGTCCTCGGGCACCACCCCGACGGTCCCGCGCCGTCCCCGCACGAGGACTACCTGCAGGCCGCGCGGCAGGTCGTTCTCGACCTCACCACGGTGTCGGCCGCGACGGTGGACGAGGACGTCGAGCGCATCTCGTCCGCCGCCACCGGGTCCTTCGCGGCGGAATTCGGCTCTCGTGCCGAGGATTTCGCTGCCGTGGTCCGCGAGGCGGCGGTCGATGCGACCGGGTCGGTGACCGAGGCGGGTGTCGAGACCGCGAACGACGACACCGCGACGGTCCTCGTCGCGGCCACGTCGACGGTCACCAACGCGTCCGGAGCCGTGGCTGAGCCGCGCACCTGGCGGATGCGCCTCGGCCTGGTCCGCGAGGACGACCGGATCGCGGTCGCCAGTGTGGAATTCGTTCCGTGATCGCGGTGCGGAGGCCCTCGCTCGTCGTGCGACGCGCGTCCGGGGGATCGAGGTGGGTCGTCGTGCTGTCGGGCGTCCTCGGTGCCGCCGCCGTCGCGGTGCCGATCGCGGCGTCGACCCTGGCGCCCACCGACCCGCCCGTGGATCCGACGTCCGGGATACTCGAGGCGGCGTCGAACGGGGTCACCGCCGTCCTCGGCTACCGATCGGAGTCCGTCGACGCCGACGTCGCCCGAGCGCAGACGTACCTCACCGGTGACTTCCTCACCTACTTCCGCGCTGTCGCCGCCACGACGGTGGTGCCGGGTGCCCGAGCGCGAGGGCTGACGTCGACCGCGACGGTGAGCGCTCGATCGCTGGTCTCGGCGACCGAACTCGAGGCCGTGACACTGTTGTTCGTCGATCAGACCGTCACGGGCCTCGACCTGACGGAGCCGCAGGTGTCGTCGACGAGTCTGCGCGTTCGACTCGGACGGGTCGACGGGCAGTGGTTGGTCTCGGCGCTCGACCCGATCTGATCACCCCGCCCGGCGACGCCTGAGGATCACCGTTCCTGAGGATCACCGTTCGGGCGGCACCAGCATCTCGCTCACCCCGGCGGGCGGCGCGCCGGCCGTGTCGAGATCGCCCTGACCGGCGCGGCACAGTGCGACGGTGGCAGCGCGCCGGCCGGGGAATTCCATGCAGGGCAGATTGCGTGCTCCCCGGATCGAGGTCGGACCCGTCGCCGGGGCCCGGCACCAGAGATCGGTCGGTGTCTCGGGCGTGTCCAGTGCGGTGGGCGGGCGTCGCTGGTCCGCGGGGAGAAAGCCCTCGGTACACGGCGGCGGATCGTTCAGCTGGGCCGCGAAGAACGTGTTCTGCCCGGGGTCGCCGGCGTCCGCGTTCGCCTTGCCCGTTCCCTGCGTCGCCGCGATCAACGGCGGGTAGAGCACGAGGATCTGCTCGAGGGGGGCATTGTAGGTGACCGCCACCTGCCCGACGCCCGTGAGATCCGCGAGCAGGATCGGCAGGGTCGGCTCGAGCGATCGGAAGAGCTCGTCCGACGCGGCGGACAGGCCGGGAGCCGCGTCCAGCAGAGACCGCACCGCGGCATCGCGGTCGGCGACCTCCCCGGTCAGCGACGCGAGCGATGCGGCCCACTCCCGAATGGCCGGCGACGACGCGGCAGCGGCGGACAACACCGGCGCGATATCGGTGATCAGGGACGACGACGCGTTCACGTTCTCGCGTGCGGCCCCGGCCAATGCGGCCGCCGAGTCGAGCAGCTCGCCGGTGGGATCACCGGACGTGCCGAGGGCGGCCGCCGTCTCGTCCAGCAACGAGGAGAGCGTGACCGGGTCGATGCTGCGCAGTGCCGCGTCGAGGGCGTCGACGGTGGGCGCGACGGGAGCGGGAACGGAGGTCCGTTCCCGCTCGATAGCGTCACCGTCGGCCAGGAACGGGCCCCGATCGGTGTCCGGAACCAGATCGACGTACTGCTCGCCGACGGCGGACATACTGTGCACCTCCGCGCGGGTGGTCGCGGGCACCGGGGTGTCGGACACGAGCGACAGCACCGCCTCGGCTCCGAACGGAGTGGGCCGCACGGACACCACGCGCCCCACCGGGGCCCCGCGATAGGTGACGTTGGACGACGACGACAGTCCGGCCCCCGCGGACAACTCCACGGTGACCTGGTAACGACCCACGCCGAGCGTCTCGGGAAGACGAGCGTGCAGCACGGCCGTCAGCGACAGGGCGAGCACGGCCACGACGGCGAAGGCCCCGAGTCGACGCCGAACCTCCGGCGTCACGGCGTCCCACCCGGGGTGGGAGGCGCCGGCGGAAGCAGGAGATCCTGCGCCGTCGGAACGGACGGCGCGGGCCACGGTGCGGCGCGGCCCACCGCGCCCTCGGGGCCGGCGAGCATGCCCTGCAGCGGCGTGCCGAGCAGCAAGGCGTTGTCCAGGGTGTCGAGACGCAGATCCAGCGTCACCTCGCCGTTGGCGTAATCGCCCCGAACCGCGTTGCGGTACACGTCGATCGGGAACGGATACGTGAGCAGGTACCGGAAGCTCTCGGTGAGCGAGTCACCGGCGTCGGCGAGCGAGGCCAGGACGGGCCGCAGATCGGTCAGCACCGCCGTGAGGTCCTCGGTGGTGTCGTCGGTGACGGCGCTCGCCGTGGTTCCCAGACGGCCGAGCGCCACCGAGAACGCGACCAGGTTCTCGCGCTGGTCGGCGAGGACCTCGGTGGCGGGTGCGAAGACCGCCAGTGCCTCGTCGACCCCGGCGTCGTCGGCGGCGACGACTGCGGCGAACCGGTCGAGTTCCACGACCGCCGAGTCGATCTGCGCGCGGTGCCGATCGAGTCCCGCCAGGACCACGTCCAGATCGTCCAGGACGGACCGCACCGCGTCCTCACGGCCACCCAGAGCCGCGTCCACCTCACCGACGATGTCGCCGACCCGGGCCAGGCCGCCGCCCTGGAGAACCAGCGACAGAGCGGACAGCGTCTCCTCCGTCGTGGGGTAGGCGCCCGCCCGGTCGAGTCCGATCACCGCGCCGTCCGCCAAACGCCCTCGGGCGGGTTCGGCCGTCGGTGACGCCAACTCGACGTGGGCCGAGCCCAACAGGCTCGTCTGTCCGATCGACGCCACGGCGTTCTCGGGCAGCACCACTCTGGCTTCGAGGCGCAGCGTCACCACCGCGTGGCCGTCGACGAGACCGATGCGGTCCACGTGACCGACGGTCACGTCGTCGACGTGGACCGGCGAGTTCTCCCGCACGGTCGACACGTTCGGCATCTCGACGGTGACGGCCCACGAGTCGGGGCCGGTTCCGACGGTGCCCGGCAACGGGAGCGAGTCCAGTCCCCGCCAGCCGCAGCCGGCCAGCAGCAGCGGAGCGAGTACGAGTGCGGCGACCCGACCGACCGTCGCGACCCGGGATCCGGCGCTCACCGGGGACCACCGGGTACGAGCAGTCCACCGAGCGTCGGCGGCACCGGGTCCGCACCGCTCTCGACGATCTGGTCCGGGAGGGCACCGACGCCGTGGATCGGGTTCGACTGCACGGGCAGGTATTCGAATGCCAAGGTGCGGAGCAACGGCCCGAGGTAGCGCAGACACAGTTCCGAACCCTCCTGTGCGCCGACCTGTTCCGCGGCCGCGATCGCGGAACAGACGAAATCGGCGGGCGTGGCGAAGTTGTTGGGGGCGAGCGACGAGACGATCGCGTTGTGCGCGGGTTGGTAGATGTTGTTCAGGTTGGACAGCGCCGTCGGGGCGACGTGCAGGATCTGGGCGATGCCGTCACGCTGCGCGGCCAATTCGGCCACGACGGACTGCAGTTCGGTCGCGGTCCCCGTCAGCGCCGTGGTGGAGGACCGGGCGAATCGGGTCACGTCGGCGACCGCGGCGTCGAGAGAGACCAGCGCAGCTCCGACCTCGTCGCCGTCGTCGGTCAGGGCGGTCGAGACCGAGGCGAGGGTGTCGTTGACCTGGACGATCTGCCGATCGCTCGCAGCGAGTGCCGACGCGAACACCTGCAGGTTGCGCACCACGGCGTAGAGGTCGGTCCGCCCGTCGGAGAGGGTACGCAGGGCATCGGACAACGATCGCACCGTCGCGGCGACGGTCTCGCCCCGTCCGTCGAGCGTGGCCTCCGCCGCGTCGACGAGAGCGCCGAGGGGGCGAGAGTCGGTACCGCCGTCCGGTGCGAGGGCGCGGGACACGCGGTCCAGTTGCTCGGTGATGCGGTCCCACTCTACCGGGACCGCCGTGCGCTCCAGCGGAATACGGTCGCCGGTCGACAACGCCTCGCCCTCGGTCCACGCGGGTGCCAGTTGGACGAAGCGCGCGGTCACCAGGCTCGGGGAGACCAGGACGGCTTTCGCGTCCGCGGGGACTCGGTAGTGATCGTCGACGGAGAGGTCGACCTCCACGCGATCTCCGCGCGGCCTGATCTCGTCCACCGAGCCGACGGTGACCCCCATCAGCTTCACGTCGTCGCCGGGGTAGAGGCCCGTGGTGCGCGCGAACTCGACCGTGATTCGCGTCGTCGTGGCGAGAGGGACCACCGTGTAGCTGACGACGGCCGCGATGATCAGCAGAGCCGCGACGCCGACGGCGCGGACCGGGAGTCGACGTTCGACGATCATCGCGGTGCTCCGTTCAGTGCGGAGAGCGGGTTGACCGACGCCGAATCGCCGGGTGCCGCCGGGAGTCCGAGCGTGGCGCGCAGGATCGGGGAGATGATCTGGCCCGGAATCAGGTTCTGGATGTACGAATCGAAGAACGGGCCACTCGACACCGCCTCCCCGAGTTGCGTGACGTAGGGGCCCAGCTTCGCGATCGCGGCCGCGATCGCGTCCCGTTGGGCCGACAGGACCGACAGCACCGACTGCAGATCGTCGAGGGCCGGGTTTAGCTCGTTCTCGTTCTCCGCGACCAGAGCGCGCAGTCGATCCGACAGGCGGGTCACGTTGCCCGCCAGGGTGTCCACGACGGTCCGCCGTTCGTCGAGCGCGGCCAGCACCACGGCGGCGTCCTGCAGGAGCGCGTCGAGCGTGCCGCTGCGGTCGGCGAGAACCGCGGTGACCCGTTCCGCCGACGACAACAGGTCCCGAAGGCCCTCGTCGCGCGAGGCCACGGTGCGGGACAGTCGACCCACCCCGTCCAGCACCCGCCCGACGCTGTCCTGCGTCCCCTCGAGGACGTCGGTGGTGGCGGCCATCGCCCCGGTGAGTCGGTCGACGTCGATACCGGCGGCGTCGTCGGTGAGGTCACCGAGCGCGTCGGTGAGGACGTACGGCGACGTCGTGCGATCGAGACCCACCGGCTCGGACGTCGACAGGCGACCGTCGCCGCGCGACTCCACGCGCAGGCTCTTGGTGCCGAGCACGGTCTCGGTCGCGATGGACAGCCGTGAGTCCGCGCCCGCGGCGACGTCGGTCATCGTGAACGTGACCAGGACGGCCTGGCCGTCGACGTCGATGTCGGTGACCGTGCCGACCGTCACGCCCGCCATCTCCACGGATGCTCCGGTCTCCAGTCCGCCGGCGTCGAGGAACCGCCCGCTGTACGTCGCGCCGGCCGAGAGGTAGGGCAGTGCAGGCACGTTGACGGCGGCGAGGGTGGCGGCGACCACCACGGCCGACCCGATCAGGCCGAGTCGGGTCGCGTCTCGCGAACGGGGAGTCATGCGGGTGCACACCGTCCCGTGGTTTGCCCGATCAACGGCGTGGTGAGGCCACGTCCGTCCGGGGTGTCGATCTTCAGCCGGATGCCGCACAGGTAGTAGTTGAAGAAGTTGCCGTAGGCGCCCAACCGCGACAGCGCCGAATAGGTGTCGGGCAGTCGCGACACCACCGACCCGATGGTGTCCTCTCCCGCGCGCAGTTGTGCTGCGGTCCGGGTCAACTCGTCGACCGCGACGTCGAGGGGTGGCCCGACGTCCCCGAGTGCCCCGGCCAGCGACCCGGTGGAGTCGCCGACGGCGGCCACCGCGTTCACCCACGGGTCGGCGTCGGCGGCGAGGCCGGCCACGAGACTTCGGGTGTTCTCGACCGTGTCCCTCAGTTCGGTCTGCCGCGCGGAGAGGGTGCCGAGTGTGGTCCGGAGGTTGTCCACGACCCGCCCGATGGCCTCGTCTCGATCGGCCAGTGTCGACGTCAGAGCGGCGATCCGGTCCAGAACGGCGGCGACGGTGCCGCCCTGTCCCTGCAGAACGGAAATCAGCTGCGTACTCAGCCGATTCACCTCTTCGGGATCGAGACCGTCGAAGAGTGGACGAAAACCGCCGAGCAGCCGGTCGAGGTCCAGGGCCGGGGAGGTGCGCTCGACGGGAATGACGCGGTCTCGTGGGGGCGCCGCCGGGCCCGAGCCGTCCTGCAACTCCAGGAAGCGATCCCCGACGAGGTTCTCGTACCGGACCACGGCTCGCGTGACGTCGGTGACGCGGTAGTCGTCCTCCAGGTCGAACGACACCCGCGCGTGATCGTCGATCACCGCCACGTCCGACACCGATCCGACCGTGACGCCGGCGACACGAACGGCGTCCCCGGCCCCCAGGCCCGACGCGCTGGTGAAGTCCGCCGTCCAGTCGGTGGTGCGGGCGAATCGGAACTGTCCGAAGACGGCGACGAGGCCGCCCAGAACGGCGGTCGTGGTGATGACGAAGACCAGCAGTCGCATGGTCGTTCCGCGGGTGCTCATCGGGTGGTCGTCCGGGTGCTCATCGGGTGGTCGTCCGGGTGCTCATCGGGGTGCTCATCGGGTAGGCCTCGGTGCGGTCAGTCCTTCCGGAAGGAGGTCGATGATCGAGTTCGGTTCCAGTACCGGGCTTCGGTTTCCGGCGCGAAACGGATTCGATCCGGTGTCGGCCACCACGTACGGCGTGGGAATGGCGCTGTCCTGGACCAGGGGGAGTGCACCGCACCGCGGTCCGCCCGACGCGGCGACACGGGGCAGATCCGTCTCGTACCGGTACGGAGGCACACCGAACAGGACGGTGCTGTTCAGCAACATGGTGCGGCCGTTGCCGCCGGACACCTTCTCGGCACCGATCCGAGCGATGTCGGCGCCCTGCAGGAAACAGGAGAGCATCGGCGAGTAGCGTTGGAGCAGCGAACTCGTCGGCCTCGCGGTCTCGAGAGTGGACGACCATCCGTCGGCGTTCGCTCCGATCACCCGGTCCACGGTGGTCGCGGTTCCGGTCATCGCCGTCAGCGCCGTCTCGAGTGCGGAACGCCGGTCGGTGACGGTTCGCGCCGTCGTCGTCGCCGAGGCGAGGAGGGTGGTCAGGTCCGGGGCCGCGTCGGCTGCCGTCCCCGCGACGGTGGCCGCGTCGTCCACGGCCCGTTCGAGAGTGGCGGTCAGCGGAGCCGTCGCACCCAGGACCTCGGCGGCGTCGTCGAGGGTGGTTCCCAGTGCGCCGCCGCGGCCGGCCAGCGCCGTCGACACGGCGCCGAGCGTGGTGTTGAGCTTGTCCGGTTGCGCCGCAACGAGAACCGACCGGAGCGACTCGAACACCGTGTTGGTCTCGACGGTCACCGAGGACGCCTCGACCACCGAGCCGGAGGTGATCGAGGCCGCCGCCGGGTGCGGTGGATCGACCAACGTGACCGTCTTGGCACCGAAGACCGTCGTCGCGGCGATCCTCGCGCCGATGTTCGCCGGCACGTCGCGCACCGTCTCGGCGTCGAGGGACACGTGGAGCGCAGCGCCGCCGGCGCGGGTGCGGACCGCGGTCACCGTGCCGACCTCGACCCCGTGCCAGACCACCAGGGCGCCCGGATCCATGACCAGCCCCGCGCGGTCGGACTCGACGGTGACGAGAACGGGCGGTGACACCAGGTCTCGAACGGTGCCCCGGTACGCGAGCACCGTGCCGACGGCCATCCCCACGAGGCCGAGTGCCATGCCTGCGGCCACCCCGCGGTGCACCCACGTCGACCGGGTCGTCTCGCGCCGCGCCACCTCAGGCCGCCAGGTGGATCGAACGGGTGGCGCCGTAGAGCGCCAACGACAGGGACAGCGTCACCAGGACGACGGTGACCAGCGACAGACGTACGGCGCGTCCGGTGGCGATACCGACGCCCGCCGGACCACCCGTCGCTCGGTAGCCGTAGAGGGTGTGGATCGCCATGACCGCGAGACCGATGACGATCACCTGGAGGAAGGACCAGAGCACGTCCGACGGGACGAGGAAGGTCGAGAAGTAGTGGTCGTACACCCCCGAGGACTGTCCCAGGACGACGACGGTGGCGACGCGACTGGCGAGGAACGAGGTGCTCAGGGAGAGCGCGTACAGCGGAAGGACGGCGATCAGTCCGGCGACGATGCGCGTCCCCACCAGGTAGGGCAGGGACCGAATCGCCATCACCTCGAGGGCGTCGATCTCCTCGCTGATGCGCATCGCGCCGAGCGCCGCGGTGGTGCCGGCGCCGACCGTCGCGGCCAACCCCACGCCCGCCGTGACCGGCGCGACCACGCGCACGTTGACGTACGCGGCGAGGAACCCGGTGAGAGCGTCGACGCCGATGCTGCCGAGCGAGTCGAAGCCCTGGACCGCGACCGTCGCGCCGGCGAACATCGTGAGAAAGCCGAGGACGGCGACGCTACCGCCCACCGCGGCCAGAACTCCTGTGCCGAAACTGATCTCGGCGAGGACGCGCAGTGTCTCGGTGCGGTAGGACCGCACTGCGCGCACCGTCGAGACGAGAGCCCGGAGCACGAACAGTCCGTCCTCGCCCACGCGGTCGATCGCGTCACCGGCCCGTCGTGCTCGACGCCGGACTCGGACGGTCGTGTCGTGCATCCCGATCACCATCGCGTGCTCCGTCCCGGGCAGCCCGTACCTGTGCCGATCACGTCAGAGCCGACTCACCGAGAGGCCCACCGAGGTGAGGACCAGGTTGACCACGAACAGCGCCGCGAAGGAGAAGACGACGGTCTCGTTCACCGCGTCGCCGACGCTCTTCGGGCCGCCGTGCACCGTCAGACCTCGATGACAGGCCACCAGCGCGGCGAGAAGTCCGAACAGGGCGGCCTTGACTTCGGACAGCAGCAGTTCGGGCAGACCGACCAGCAGGGTCACCCCGCCGACGTAGGCGCCGGGGTCGACGTTCTGCAGGAAGACCGAGAACGTGAAACCACCGGCGAGCCCGATGGCGCACACCACGCCGTTGAGCAGCGCGGCCACCGTGGTGCAGGCGAGGACTCGCGGAACCACCAGTCGCTGCACCGGATCGATCCCCAGCACCTCCATGGCATCGACCTCCTCGCGGATGGTGCGCGAGCCCAGGTCGGCCGTGATCGCGGTGGCGGCGGCGCCGGCGACGACGAGCACGGTGACCAGCGGACCGATCTGGGTCACCGTGCCCAGTCCGGCGCCCGCTCCGCTGAGATCCGACGCCCCGATCTCGATCAGGAGCGAGTTGAGGGTGAACACGACGAGCACGGTGAAGGGGACGGACATCGCGATGGTCGGCAGGAGTGACACCCGCGCGATGAACCAACTCTGATCGACGAACTCACGCCAGTGGAACGGCCGGGTGACCGTGGCGACCGCCGTGTCGACGCCGAGGCCGTAGAACTCGCCGACGGCCGTGGTCACGCGTCGCGCCTGGAGAGCGATCGAGGTCATGACACGACTCGATACTTCAGCATCATGTCGTGGTCCTCGTGGTCGAGGATGTGGCAGTGCCAGACGTAGCCCTGCAGTGGGCCGCCGGCGCCGTGCTCGGATCCGTGGTCGACCCCGTTGTGCGCGGGATGTTCGATCCCGTGATCCGCGTGGGCGGGCGGCTCCGGGTCGGCGTGAGTCGGCCCGGAGTGGTCGGACGGGAGCGTCTCGGGACGGTCGAAGAGGGCGTCCGGATCGAAGCCGAGTTCGTCGGCCGTCGGGAAACGGACGAGAACCGAGGTCACGGTCCCCCCGTCGGAACGAACGGTGTCCTTCCACCCCGCCTCCCACGGTTCGGGTGGAACCGACGGTCCGGCGAGGAACGGGGTCGGATCCGGCGCCCATCGGACGCCGACCGGCGGCTGCACGTGTGCTCCCTGGTACTCGACCGTGCGCAGAGGAGTTCGGCCGAGCGTGCGGAAGTGCACCAGATGAATGTGGATCGGGTGGGGATCGGGGGTGACGTTGACGATGTCCCAGCGCTCGGTCGTTCCCGCGCGCGGCTTCTCGATGTCGGTGTCGGAGAAGCGAAGATTGTTGAGCGTCATGATCGCCGGCGGGTTGCGCAGCGCGTAGGGCTGGCTGACGGTCACGGTGCGCACGACCTCGGGGACCGGAAGCGGGGGGAGCGGGCTGCGGAGCCGCCCGCCCCGCAACGCGGTGGGGACGGGCCCGGTGAAGCCGCGGGAGCCGACGGTGAACCGGCAGAACAGCGGCATCACGACGGCGCCGATGATCGCGGCCTGGAACGGCGGATGCTCGTCGTTCCGGAGCTCGACGCTCCCCCCGCTGTCCAGAAGGGAGAAGTCGACCAGCAGGTCGTAGCGCTCGCCGGGGGCAACGCGGAAGTGTGTGACCGGAACGGGCGCGTCGAGCAGTCCGCAGTCGTTGCCGATGATCCAGAACCGCATGCGATTGGAGAAGTGCAGATTCCAGACGCTGTACGAACCGGCGTTGACCAACCGAAAGCGGTACAACCCCCTCGCGACCGGGATGTCGGGCCACACCGCGCCGTTCACCAACCCGACGTCGCCGACGGCACCGCCCTCCCACGAGCCTTCCGGAACGATGTGTGTGGACCGGATGCTGAGCGTGCCGTTCTGTCGGAAGATCTTCTCCTGCAGCACGAGCGGCATCTCGAACTCGCCGACCGGAAGTCCGAGCGGATTGTCCGGCCGACCCGTGTCCCACCGGTCGCGGAGGAGGTATATGCCGGCCAGTCCGCTGTAGACGTTGACGCGCGTGATGCCCATGGCATGGTCGTGGTACCAGAGATGACATGCTTCCTGGCCGTTCGGAAAGCCGTGCACGAGTGAGCGACCCGGCAGAGAGACCTGTTCGGGATGGCCGTCGCTCGCCGGTGGGGTGACCCCGCCGTGCAGGTGCAGCGAGGTCGGTGGTGCGGATCGGTAGGACTCGGTCACCCCGTGCAACGAGGTGTCCATGTCGACGCCGAGCGGGTGGAAGGTGAGCTCGTTGGCGTAGCGGAGGGTGAGCAGTTCGTCGGCATTCGCCTCGATGGTCGGTCCGAGGTAACCCGGACCGACATCACCGGCGCGATACGCGAGAGCGTCGACCTCGGGGAGGTCGGGATGGAATCGGTGCCGTGAGTTCACCGCGGAGATCGACAGCGAGGGTCCGGTCACCACCGGCGGTGGCGATACCGTGCCGCGGAAGGGGACCAGTTCGGGTGAATGGAAGAGCAGCGGACTGCCCAAAGGTCCACCCGGCGAGCCGGCCGATCGGACCCCGACCACACTGGCCGCGGCCCACGCGGCCGCCCCGACTCCGAGTCCGCGAAGCACCTGTCGGCGTGAGAACCGTTCGGCCACCGTTCGTCCCCCTTGCAGTCGTCCTCTTCTTCCGGACCGTACCGCACTGTATGGTGGCTGCACGGCAAAACGGCGAAGGACGGACGGCGAACATGGGAGCAGGCCGCGAACGTGGTCACCGATCGACGGCGAGAGGGCGGCACGTCGGTCTCGGGGCGGCTCTCGCGCTGGCGGTCGGCCTGTTCGCGGTGCCCGCCTCGGCGCGCACCGGTCCGAACGGCGTTGCGCCGCAGTGTGTGAGACCACTGGTGGCAGTTTACGACCTCGGATCGTCCGCTGCGGAATGGGCCGACTGGGCCGGCCCCTGCGCGGTCGCCGTGGAGTACGGGGCCGGTCCGGTGACCCGCGTCCTCGGTTTCGCGGTCCGGGTGGGCGGGGTGGCCTCCATCGAGGAGTCGGCGGCCGAGATCGAGGCGGAGATTGCGGCGATACTCGACCGCACGGGGGCCGACGTGGTGGACGTGGTGGCTCGGGGGTCCGGCGCGCTCGTGGTCCATCACGCCCTCACGCGTCCGGTGCGCGGCGCACCGCCGCCCGTCAGGACGCTCGTCTCCCTGGGTCCGTTCTGGGCGGGAACGGAGGTACTCGGCTTGGCGGCCGTGGCCGACCTCAACCGTCGGATCGGGATCTACGACGCCCTCGCTGCGGTGGAGCGTCCGCTCGTGGCGCCGTTCTGCGTGTCGTGCGGTCAGGTGGTCGCTCGATCGACCTTCCTGCGCTCCGTGTCCGCGGCTACGGCGGCGGGGGTGCGGTACGTCGACATCGTCAGCGCGACGGACGGAATCGCGGCACCCGCGGCGGGCGCCGCGCCGCGTGGCCGACAGGTCGTCGTTGTCCAGGACGTCGATCCGACGTCGACGGTCGATCACGGCGGCCTCGCCGGCGACGCCGTCGTGCGACGACTGGCCATCGACGTGACCCGGAACGGTGATCGGTGACCGTCGACGTAGGATCGTTTTCCGACCGACCGACGGACCGGGACGACGGGAGCACGACCGTGGCCGAACGTGCGCGCGATACGTCCGCGCGGACCCGTGCTCGTGCTGCTCGCACGCGCGCGGCGTCCAAGCCGGTGCCCCGGGCTCCCCGCCTCGGTGTCGACGACTGGCTCGACGCCGCCTTCGCGCTCCTGGTGTCCGACGGTGTCGCCGAAGTGAAGATCACCCGTCTGTGCGAGCAACTCGGTGTCACCAAGGGCAGCTTCTACTGGCACTTCTCCGACATCGACGAGCTGATGACGGCCATCGCCGACCGATGGGTCGAGACCCAGAACGAGGTGCTGCGCGGTCTCATGCAGGTCGAGTCCATGCCCGTGGCGGAACGGCTGCAGACCATCTCCGAGCTGCTCGTCGAGCACCGCACCCGGACCGTCGAAGCCGCTATTCGCGAGTGGGCGCGGACGAACGGCCGGGTGGCGGACGCCGTGCGCGAACTTGATCAGCGGATCTTCGACCTGGTCCGGACTGCGTTGCTCGACTGGGGATTCGGTCAGGACGATGCGCGTCTGCGGGCGGGTTTGCTGGTGTACGCCGGCATCGGGTTCGTCCACGCCGGCAACAACCTCCCGACCCCGACGAAGGCCGAGATCCAGGCGCTCTTCCGCCTGGTGGTGGGCGACACGCCGGCCTGAATCCGGCGCCCGCGGGCCAAGAGGTGGCGCTCGACTCCGGCACGGTACTCGGCGAGATACAGCTCGGGTGGCAGGTGGGTCATGGCGGCACCTCCGTTCGTCGAATGTCGTTGTGCTGCAAACTCGTTGTCTGCGCGTGAGTGCCGGACGAGAACGATGCTGACAGACTGTGCGTGCTCGGCGCATCCGAATTACGGGCCGCGGGTGCCTGCGGGCGGTGCGGAGGACCCCCTCTTCCGGGGGTAGTGGGGTATGGCGTGGCTCACATACCGTCCTGACCACTTCGCCCGTTCCGTCACCTTCGAGCAGGAGCACCATGACGACTGTGTCACCCGACGACGCCACCGCGCGTCCGGTCACGCCGCCCACCACACCGCCGACGACCAGCGTCCGCAAGGTGGCCGTGGCCAGCGGTATCGGCACCACGATCGAGTTCTACGACTTCTTCATCTACGGCACCGCGGCCGCCCTGGTGTTCCCGACGGTGTTCTTCCCGGCCCTCGGTTCCACGGCCGGCACGGTGGCCTCCTTCGCCACCTTCGCGGTCGCGTTCATCGCCCGTCCCGCGGGCGCGGTGCTCTTCGGCCACTTCGGCGACCGCATCGGTCGCAAGCGCACGTTGATCTCGACGCTGCTGCTGATGGGCATCTCGACCTTCCTCATCGGGCTGCTGCCCGGCGCCGAGACCATCGGCGTCGCGGCGCCGATCATCCTGGTGCTCCTGCGATTCGGGCAGGGCTTCGCCGTCGGCGGGGAATGGGCCGGCGCCACGCTCCTCACCGCCGAGTACGCCCCGGCGAAGCGACGCGGCTTCTACGCGATGTTCCCGCAGCTCGGCCCGTCGGCGGCGTTCATCCTCTCCAGCGCGACGTTCCTGGTGACCGGTGCCGTGTTCGGAGACACCAACGAGACCTTCCTGAACTACGGCTGGCGAATCCCGTTCCTGTTCAGCGCCGTTCTGGTGCTCATCGGCCTCTACATGCGCCTCGCGATCGAGGAGACTCCCGTGTTCCGCGAGGCGGTGGCCGACGCACCCGCCCCCGCTGCGCGACGCCTCCCGGTCCTGGACGCCTGGCACGTCCAGAAGCGCGAAGTCCTGCTGGCGGCCGGCGCGTTGGCGTCGCTCTTCTCCCTCTTCTACATGGGCACCGCGTACCTCACGAGCTACGGGACCAAGACGCTCGGCTTCGACCGACCGTTCGTCCTGGTCACCGGCATCATCGGCGCCGTGGTGTTCGGTATCGCCATCGCCCTGTCCGCGGCGTACTCCGACCGGGTGGGACGACGGCGCGTCATCCTGATCTCCTGCGTGGTCGCGGTCCCGTGGACGCTGGCGCTGTTCCCGATCCTCGACACCGGGTCCGCCGGACTCTACGTCCTGGCCATGTGCGTGACGTTGACGATTTTCGGTATCGCCTACGGTCCCACCGGCGCTCTGTTGCCCGAGCTGTTCCAGACCCGATTCCGGTACACCGGTGCAGGATTGGGCTACAACCTGGCCGGTGTCCTCGGTGGCGCGATCCCGCCGTTGTTGGCCGCGCCGCTCACCGCGGCCTATGGCAGCATCGCGGTCGGCGTCATGCTGGCGGCATTGTCGGTCCTCAGCATCGGCTGCACTCTGAAGCTGACGGAGACGAAGGACGTCAGCATGCGGGCCTGATCGACGGTCCGCACGACCCGAGACTTCACGACTCCTGCCCCCGAACCGGGTTCCGGTTCGGGGGTTCGTCGTGTTCGGTTGTGGTAGTGCAGGTCCCGCCGGTCAGGTGCCGTCGGGGATCGGCCCGGGGTCGGGGTCTCGGAGGAGGTCGCCGGGGTGGAAGTGGTGGTTGACGCGGCCTTCTCTGGTGGGGTCGGCGAGGGCGGGTGGGTGCCAGAGGGTGCGGCCGGCCCAGCGGTGGCCGGGTGGGGCGGTGGTGGTGGTCCAGCCGAGGGGTCCGGTGTGGATCTGTCGGTGGTGGCGGTCGCAGGCGTAGGTGAGGTACTCGATGTCGGTGGTGCCGCCGTGGGCCCAGTCAAAGTATCTCCGAGAGTACAGCGACTTTGCCGGGTAAGCGCTGGTCAGACGCCAGAACGCCCCCGCAGCAAGGCTACTGGGGCGAGAGGCGCGCTGGCTCGACTCAGCGCACGGGATCAGGCGATGGTCGGGCTGGTGTACGTCTCGCCAGCGGTGACCTGCAGGACAGCAGCAGCTCCGCGGTGGCGTACGCCGACGCCGAACGAGCGGGTGTAGTAGCTGTTCTGCAACGGGTAGGCGTTGTTGTCGCCGGGGATCAGCAGCAGCCCGCGCAGGTTTGCTTTCTTGTGCTCACGGAAGGCCAACGGCGCGTGCTGGCCACCGCTGGCGACGGCGACCACGTACCCGACGGGAACCCAGTTCGACGTGACGATGAACCCCTCGCCGTACGAGCCAAGGACCTTCAGACCCTCGTACGATCCCGGTGCGCGATCTCCGATGATGACCTTGTCCGACAGGAACGCGGGAGCGTTCGCCGCCGGGATGAAGTCGTTCGCTGCCTTGCCGCCGTCAGCGGCGACCTGCCCCGCACGGAATGTCGTGATGACGTTCGCGGTGTCCGGGTGGGCGAGAAGGACGATCTGCGAACCGAAATCGGAACCGTACCCGTGCTCTGTGACGTTGCGAATCAGGTAGTCCAGGTCCACCCCCTCGAACGCGCCGTTGGTCGTCCGGTAGTGGCTGTGACCCGGCGCGAACGACTTGCCTGCGTAGCTCGGAGGCTTCGCGTCGTCTTCGCCGTCCCAGAGCGGGTAGACGGGGACGTTGTACTCGTTGACATCTCGCTGCAACTTCGGTGTCTTCGTCAGCAGCGCCCGCAGAACGCGACTGAACACCAGACGGTTGTCCGCCTCGAGAACCGCAGCGTGGATTGCCTCGAGCTGGCCGGACTCGACCTCCGCGAGGAAGCGCCACGTCCAGCCCTTGCGCGAGTCGAACCACCGGAATGGGTAGCCCAGTTCCAGCAGCGACGGGCTCAGGCGAACGGACTTCGGAACGCCGAACTCCGACGCTTCCTCGAACTCGTTGTCGCCGATCGACTGCTCGATGAAGTCGGAGGAGTTCGCCGTCTTCGCCGTGAACAGTCGCGCCACGGCGGTGCGCTGAGTGTTGAGGAGCTTGAGCGTCTCCTGGAACTCGGACCAGATCGAAGACCAATCCTTGCCGTCGGCTGTCTGATGGATATCCCCGACTGTGCTGTACCCGTTGCCTGTCATGCCTTTTCGCCTTTCCAGATGGTATATAGGACTACGACCAGAATACGCGGAAGCTGTTGCACTACAGCGCCTTTGGACCTACCTAGCGTTAGAATCGACGTAGGGTTACAGCGCTAGGAGAAGCATCATGTACGCCACCGACATTCTCACCAACATCAAGCGCGCAGAACGGGTTTGGCCGCACAACGCGCACCTGCTCGAACACCACAGGATCGAGGACTACATGCGGTACGCACTGAGGTACCGCGACGACGCTGTGGTCGACGGCACCGCGCTCGTCCCGCCGCTCGGACTGGCCGACGACATTCACCACGACGCGGTGTCGTACCCGTTCGATGATCCCGCCGAGATGATCGCAAAGATGGACATGTGCCGCCAGCGCGGCCTGTCTTGCGCCGCTCCTGCGTTCGTCTGCGGAGTCTGCTCGCGCTCGATCGGTGACGCCCCTCGCAAGCCGAACGAGTTCGAGATCGTGTGGGTATCCGCGCCGCCGAGCGTCGTCGGCGTCGCGCTGTGTGCGTCCTGCGCACCATGCGTGTTCGCGGAGTTCAACCCCACGAGGATCTGACCCCGATGCCCCAATGTGTCGCGACGACAGCGAACGACAACCGAGGACGCGCTGGCCAACAATGCACGCGCTACGCGGTCCGAGGGTCGGACCGCTGCTTCGCGCACGGGGGCGTCCGCAAGTCGACCACGCCCGAGAAGATCAGTACCCGCGTCGAGAACCCAGGCGTCCCGTGCTCTGCGCGTCGCACCGACGGGCAACCCTGCGGAAACTACGCCATCAAGGGTTCGACCGTCTGCAAGAACCACGGAGGCCTGGCCGGCCAGACGCGACTCGCTGCGTCACAACGCATGATCGAGATGCGACTGAAGGCCATCGGCGTGGTCGACGGGATGCTCGATGATCCCGAGCTGGAACCCTCGGTTCGACTGCGCGCAGCTCAGATCGTTCTCGACCGAACAGGCATGGGACCGACCTCGAAGATCGAACACGAGGTCGAGGTCAAGCCCTACGAGAAGGTGCTCAACGACGGAGCAGTCATCCGGGACGTGCCCGTCGAGGACGAACCCGAGATCATCGACGCCGAGGTCGTAGAGGGACCAGCTCCGACTGCGCCAGACGGGCGGCCAGTCTTCGACCCCTCGCGGAGGTACGCGACGCCCGAGCCTGACCCCGACCGCGAGGAGCACAACGTCGTGGCGTTCCCCCAAAGGCCCGGTCATCGCTAGCTACTAGAACGGCGTGGCGCGGGCTCAACAGGGGATGCAGCAGTGTCGGGCCCAGTCCCTACACTCAGTGCATGTCAAGCAATGCAGCGATCGAAAGCTACGGTGCCCTGCTCCTACGCGGAGACCCGACGGGGCAGGTGTCCGTTGTAATGCAGCCGATCTGCGAACTGAACGAGAATGATTACACCCGCTTCCACGCGGCATACAATGTCATGTTCAACATGCTCGAAGCGAACATGTTTACCTACGTTCGTCAATCTGGTCTCGACCTCTTCCGGACTGTCATGGACGCATCCGAAGCATTCCGCGATGGGAAGATCCCCGCATTCGGTGAAGGCGATATGGTCGAATGGGCAACAAGGATACGTACTGGGATCCTGGGTGTCTGCTCTTCTATTCACCACCATCAAGAACAAAGCCTGATCGCGGTCGTACGGCAATTCGATAAGGATTCCGCGGAACACGTTGAGATGAAGAGATTGTTCAAAGCAGTTTATGACCGCTGTTTCGCATATCGGCTTCTTTTCAGGCTACGCCACATCATGGTGCATTCGACCATGCTCGCCCCGGCAATGAAGGCAACCGCCGGAATTAGCGAGGGCGAAAAATATGCCCTCGTCGATATGCGGTTGGACCGCTCTGTCTTCTACGAAAGCAGCAAGATTAGCGCCGCCATAAAAGCGGAACTGCGGGCACTCGACGAAGATCCGAGTATTTACGAACTCGTAGGCGAAGTCATGCCCGAACTTCGAGACACCAATCGTGAGGTGCTTGCGCTACTGCATCCTGATATCGACGATACGTGCGCGACCGTTCGGGAATTTGACGCACTTTTCGGAGGTCAACCTGGCCGGCGGGCGCTAGTACGACAGCAATCACCCGAACTGCGCCCTCCCTTCGAGACAAGTTATCAGGCGTGGCCGCCCAGCGTATTTGACTACGCACACGCGCGAGCAGTGTCGAACCGTGTTGAGGCCGAGGGGTAGCCGGTCGCCCGCGATGGACGACCGGCCAAGTGCCGTCAGCGATCGCCGTCGAAATGCTCGTTGATTGTCGCGATGTGGTGGATGCGGTTGGGCGTTACCCACCCGCCGCCAAAGCGGTCGATCACGTGGTCAGCAGCCCTCATATGAGTAACCAGCTCTCCGATCTTCGTCCACGGATTCCGGCCATTCACGTCCACGCGCAATGCCTCCGTGGTGATGGTTTCGACCGAATCTTCGTCCTCGTCGCGAACGAGAATGTCAACAGTCGTCGGCCGAAACGAGAAATCCGACAGGTCGAAATCGTCTGAGTGGGATACGAGGCCCAAGATCAGATTCTCGACGCGAACCGCCGGGAACTCAAGCTCGAAAATGGTGGTCGTAGTGCACATGGTTTTTCTTTCCGGCGTACCCAAGCGTGGCGACAGGCACGACGGGCTGGGAGGACGCCTGTTTGTAGGCTCACTCCCGTCGTACCTCGGCGCGCGAAGCGTTTCCGCTTGAATCCGCTTTTTCACCGGCAGTGTTCGGTGCAGGCTTACGACAGAACGGGACCGTAGCTTTTGACCCGCGTCCTCGGATCGAGGACACTCCTGCGCTTGAACTTCTGATGAAGCCAGTTCGCCGTGGAGCCGCTTTTGGTTCTGCCTTACCTGGTGCACGACGTCGCCGTGCAAAGATCAGATTAGGCACAGCTTCGGCTGGCCGTCAAGGGTCGTACTGCACGGTCGATTCCTGGCTGGCGGGTCGTTGTCCAGTGGGCCCCATTGGGCTAACGTGGTTGTCAGTCGATCAGTTTCGACTCCATGCGTCTCTCGCCTCAGTGCAGAGATAGCCGCCCAGTCTTCACGATGGGTGACGACCACGGATCACCTTCGCTGCTCGTAGCGAGGGAAGCCACCGGCTGCACAGCGGGTTGGTTGAGAGAGAGTGGCGCGACGGTACGAGCTTCCATCGTTACCTGGGAGCTGCTATGCCTCGTTCCGTCGTCGCCTATGGTCCTCATGGCCGACAACCCTTCGCTGACTGCGCTGAGCGTCAGCGCTGGACGTACGTCCAGATCGGCGCAAAGCTGGGTGTCAGCGCGCGCCACGTTCGTAACGCTGCGATCGGTTGGACTCGCCCGAATGCCGTTCTGCGCGAGGAATTGCCGTCCTTGCTGGGTTGCCCGCTCTCGGAGCTGTTCACAGAATCCGCCATCGCGGAGGACTTCGCAACGCGCCCGAAGCGTAAGGCCGAAGCGTCGTGACCGCCGAGGAGTTCGCGGAGCGCGCACGCGAGGACGCACGACGCAGCGCCGTCGAACAGGGCCTACCCGAGACCGTCACGGACGCCGGCGCGATCCGTCTTCTGCGCGCACTCGTGAACGGGGGCGTCCATGCCAACACATGAGAATGGCCCCGCCGGTAGCGGAGCCAGTCCCAGGGGATACAACACTGATCGGCCTCTCACCAAGCCTCTCGACAACGATTCTATCGGGCGAGATGCGTTGTCTGCCAGCAAGGAACGACGCCGCCTAGATGAGTACGTCGAACGCGGCTGGCACATCTTCCCGTGTTACCCGATCGTGCGGGGTAGGTGCTCGTGCGGGAAGGGCGACGAGTGCAGCAGCCCAGGCAAGCATCCGCGCACGACGCACGGCGTCAAGGACGCCTCGGCGGATCCGTCGAAGATCGCGGCGTGGGAGCGCACGTACCCCGATGCCAACTGGGCGGTAGCGACTGGGCACGACAGCGGAGTGTTCGTCGTGGACGTGGACCGCAAGTCGGGTGGCTTCGACTCCTGGGAAGCGTGGACACGCGACAACCCCGTGCCGCACACGCTGACCGCGCTGACGGGTGGCGGTGGCCGGCACCTGTACTTCCGTTACCCGGACGATGGAGTGGTAGGCAATCGAGTCGGATGGTTGCCGGGAGTCGATGTTCGCGGTGAGGGCGGGTACGTTCTTCTGCCTCCGTCGAACCACCTGTCGGGAGGGACGTACAGCTGGCGCGACGACTCGCCAGCACCAGCAGTAGCGCCGCTGATCCTCACGCAGAGCATCGCGCAGGACGAGCGCGACGACTCGTCTACTGATCCCCTTGGTGGCTATCTGGAGGCCATCGAGGAGGGGGCGCGAAACGACACCCTTCACCGCCGAGCCGTGAAGCTGTTCGGCGCGCTCGGTCCTGACCAGTTCGACGCGGTCCTTGTCCTCATGAAGGAGGCGGCGCGCAACAGTCCCGGCTCGACACCGTTGATGGAGCGTGAGGTTCGCACGATCGTAGCGAGCGCTCAACGGTACGTCGCGTCCACGGGCGACTACATGCAACCGTGGATGAGGGAGTGGGGTCAGAGTCATGATGCTCCCGAGACGGACGCACTGGTCGAGAAGTACGTCCGCGAGATGCACGCGAAGGACACGGCGAAGCGCCGCTACACCGACGAGGTCTCACGCGCTGCGCGTTCGGAGCTACCCGACGTGGTACCTCTCAGCGCCGCTCAGTTGCTCGACGTCGATGATGCTGTCGAATACGAGTGGGTCATACCGGGTCGCCTCCCGAAGGGAATCCGACTGATCCTGACCGCTGACGAGGGCGCGGGTAAGAGCACGTTGCTGCGGTGGATCGCGGGCTCCGTCGCGGCGGGCCTTGATCCGTTCGACTGGGTCAACCGCCGAAGCTTCGAGCCAGGACGGGTACTGCTCGTGGACGTGGAGAACCCGTACGACCTGTTCCAGAATCGGTTACGCGAGATGACCGAGGCGTGGCAGGCCAACGGCGGGGACCGCGACGTGATGCTCGGCAACCTGTTCTTCCTGCCGCGATCGGACTTCGGCCAACCCCTCGCGCTGGAAGATCCTCACGACGCTGAACGGGTCCGGAAGTGGGTCGCTGAGGTCAAACCCGATCTGGTCGTCGTCGGTCCCATCTACAAGCTGAGCGACCAGAACGAACGCGAGGAACCGTTCTTTCAGTCGATCACGCAGCTCGTGGACGACCTGCGTGACGAACACGGCGTCACAGTGCTGATGGAAGCACACACCCCGCACGACGCGGACACGAAGCGCCCGATCGGTTCGAGCGGATGGAAGCGCTGGCCCGAAATGGGGTTCCACCTGTCGCGAACCGGGAGGTTGACCGAATGGCGCGGCAACAGGTTCGGAACGGACGTGTCGTGGCCGTCGTCGTTGCGTCGCGCACCGGAGGGTAACGCCGCGTTCGACCTCTCGGTCGAAGTCTCGGATCTGGGGGACGCGGCGCGCGAACACGACGACAAGGATCGGCAGTTGCTAGCTCGCCTGTTGGAAGTGCTCTCTGAGGTCGAGAACGACGGCGCGCGTTCGTTCGCCAGGCTGAAGGGCGCTCTGCACGTCGGGGAGGCTGCGTTCAAGGCTGCGCTCGCGCTCGGCGTCGAAACCGGGGTTCTCGAAGTGCGCGCTGTCGGTACTCGCGGAGCAAAACACGTTTTCACCTGTTCTGAGGCTCCAGAACAGGTGAACGCGCCGAGCTGTTCTGACGACGCCAGAACAGGTGAGGACGTTTAGCAGTGTTTGCGCTGGTAGAGGTGTTCTGGAACACCTCAGAACAGGTCAGAGAACACCTCCAGTTGAGCTGTTCTGGCGAGCTGTTCTGGACTGGTCTCTAGAGACCAGAACAGCGAAACAGCTGGGACCAGAACGTGAAAGACGTGGAGAGAGGAGCTATCTACCTAGAAGAGGTAACCGCGATTGACGACGGCGTTTCGCGACGAGAAGTTCGTCCCTAGCTAACACGCACAGACCGACCACGGCCTGGCCGGCCAGGTAGAACCAAACCAGAAGAGAGACAACATGACCGACACGCACGATGTGTACGACTACTACGGTGACATCACCTATTCCGACGACTGGACGACGATCCAGATGGTTTCCGCGCCAACAGGATGGCGCGTCCGGGTCTGGATAATGTGCCTGAACGAACTCGACAGCATCGACGCTCCCGTCGCAGCGTTCCTCCTGCAGGAACGTCGGAGCGTCACGGATCATTGCCGTGACGTGACGACGGCACTCGATGCGCCGTACGAGACACGAACTGTTGCAGCTGTGTTCGACGGAGGAGAACTGAAAGCTGTTGACGCGGACTGCAATTATACCCTTGCCGGGGATTGCGAACCGCTATCCGTTGAGGTAGTTGCTCCCGGCGGCGACTTCAGTGAGGAGTCCCGCCGCGATGCAGAGCGCAAGATCGCCGCGCGCAAGCGCGTGGTCGCGTCATGACCGGGGTCGAGACAGTGACCTGCGTCCTGTGCAAGCGGGAGTACCCGCGCTCGCACTCGTCACCGATCGGTGGTGGTCGGTACGTCTGCGGACCGCCTCGTCACTGTTGGCAGTACGCGAACACGTCCGCTGCGTGCCAGTAGCGCGCCCTGAGGCCCGCCGTCGCGGGTCTGGACGCTCACGGCGGGAGTACGTCGCAGGCTTTCGTCCGAGCTCATCTGAGGCCGTTGTTTGCGCTGGCCACCTCAGCCTTTTTCAATCAATCGACCGATTGCCTGAAGGACATTGATTGAAGGGACCGACCGAGATGCGAGTTATCGGGTACGGGCGTTGCTCGACAGACGGCCAGGACACGAGCCTCGACGTGCAGGAACGAGCAGTCCTTGCCGAGGCGACGAGGCGAGGCTGGACCGTTACCTGGTTGTCGGACAGAGGGATCAGCGGAGCGAGCGCGAACCGTCCGGCACTGCGTGCGGCGCTCGCGCTACTCGAAGCCGGCGAGGCCGACGCGCTGGTCGCTACCAAAGTCGACCGACTCAGCCGATCCACCGGGGACTTCGCAGACCTGCTGGCGACTGCTCAACGGCAAGGATGGAACGTCGTTGTCCTCGACCTGGGCATGGACTTATCGACCCCGATGGGGAGGGCCATGTCGCAGATGGCCGCAGTCTTTGCCGAGCTGGAACGCAACCTGATCGGGCAACGCACCCGAGAAGCGCTCGCCGTTAGACGGACTCAAGGTGTCCTGCTCGGGCGACGGGCGACTACGCCTGTCGACGTTGTGGCGCGCGTCTGCCGTGAACGGGCGAATGGCGCGACGCTGCAACGCATCGCGGACGGTCTCAACGCTGACGGAGTTCCGACCGCGCAGGGCGGGGCGAGTTGGAAGCCAGGCACGATTGCCGCGCTCGTCAAGCGTGCAGGCCGCGCCAACTAGACACCACCTCGGGGCTCATCTGCTGGAGGCGGATCGGGTTTGCTCTTCCACGACTCGATCAGCCTCGTCGTGTCGAAGCTCTGAGTCCGTTGAACACTTGAAGAAACTTGTCCGCGTCCACCGAACAGCCGGGACTTGCGAGCCAGGCCGCGACAACAACGCGCGTGACCTGCAGTAGTGCCGCAACAACAACGGCGACGATGAGATACGTGACAGGCACGGCAAGCTCCTAGCGCGTAAGCTCCCGCCCTCGGGTCAGGAGCCACGGACTAGTCCACTGGCCGACAACGTGACTCGCCATTGCGGCGATCCGTTCCCTCGTGTTCATCGGCCTTGCGCCGATCCCTGCAGTCACTAGCGGCATCGCGCCGCTAGCAGGCATCGCGCCTGCCGTCCTGCCTAGTTCTGCGATCGACAACCTCGGACCCGAGGGACGCTGTCTACCACTAGAACAACGGGCGCGCCCAAGTGCGGTTCACTGAGAACTTTGTCGGCGCGGAACGTGAGTTCACCCTGGAGGGTACTGGACGGACCGGCGCGCCACCAGCACGGCTGACCGCGTGTCGTCAGGTGTTGGCTTCGAGGAACGGCAACTCGTAGACCTCGTGGAGTAGTTGGCGCGTGAACGTCGCGACGGTGGTGGCCTGGTCTTTGTCGATCGACGCCAGGTCGTGGTTGGCCTCGTTGCCGATGTCCTTGATTCGATCGACCCACTTGCGGTTGCGCTTGGTGATGACGCCTTCCGCTTGCAAGTGGTCGATGCACTGGACAAACGTCGGCGCAAAATCCTTCTCATTCTTGGCGGGCAGGCCTTCCTCGACGGCCATGTGCATGAGCAGCTTGCGGCACATCATGACGGACGCTGTGAACGCTCGCGCCGACAGGCACGATCGAACTTCGTTCCACGTCGATTCCGTGTCCGCGTCGAGACCCTGTGGAACGTCAAGCGGTGTGGTCGAGGGGGCCAACCCGTACAGGTCGTTCAGCACGAATCCTCGGCGGCACGACATGCAGCGCAACCACACAACCCCTGGCGAACCCCAATCCTGGTCGACCATACGCACGGCGAACATTTGCGTTGATGCAGCGCAGAAAAAGCACTCGAACATGCCGAAGGCATTCGGATCGTTGTCTTTGTGCATCATCAGGTCGTCGCTCACGTTCGCCATACCGACCAGTATGCCGAGTGGCACCGACAAACTAGGCGCGCCACTCGATGGTCACGCGCGCTTCGAGCACCGCGAGCTGGTGTGCGCGCTTGCGACCCTCGAACTCCTCCAGCGTCTCGCTCTTGCGGTGGTGCAACGTGTAGGGCAGGCCGGCGGGGTACTTGCCAATGACGATCTTGTCGATGATCGCGCCGAGGATGGCGTTACGGCGAGCGACCGTCTCGTCCTCCCAGCGCCCGCGTAGCGTTTCGACGCTGTCGATACCAGCCAGGACGGACTTTTGCGCCGCAGAGAGGAGCTGACGCTCACTGTCGGCTATCCGAGAGGTCAGTCGATCGCGCTGTCGAACGTAACCAGCGCGGTCGCCCTTGAACAGGCCGTCGTAGTAGTCGTCCTCGAGCTGACGCAGCCGCGTGTGGTCTGCGTCGATGGCCTGGCGCAGCTCGACGTGTTGATCGCCCTCCTCGTCGTCGGGTGCGAGCGCGTCGGAGTCCAGCCGCGCGAGCGCGCCCTCGACCACATACGTTTCCAACGGGTCGCGAGCGATGCGCGAACTATTGGTGCAACCCGACGTGTTCGACATGGCGCAAACCCAGCCGCGCGTACCTCGACCACCGCTGTAGACCGACGCGACCATCGACCGTCCGCAGCCGCCGCAGCGCACCAACCCAGAAAGTACGTACCTGCCCGTGCCTGGACCTGAGCCGAACCCTTGACGCCGCCGTGACGGGTCCGACAGCAGGGTCCGCAGCTTGTCCCAGTCGTCCTTGTTGACCAGCGCGGGCCACTCCGCGGGGAACAGTTCGCCGGCGTGTTCTCGCATGCCGATGATGGTTGCTGTCGTCAGTGCGCGCTTGAGAGGCGAACTACGCCAGGGGTTCCCGCGTGAGGTAGTGCGCTTCTCCTCGTTCCAGCGTTTGACGATTGAATGCAAGCTACCTCCGCTGAGAAGGTGCGCATACGCCTCGCGAACCATCGGCGCGTGCTCACGATGCTCACGCAGTGTGATGACCTTGCCGTCCTCGTCCTTGACGAGTTCGTATCCGAAAGCGGCTGACGCGCCGTGATATTGACCTTGCATGGCACGGTGACGCGCTGCGTCTCGCACGCGGCGACTGGTGTCCCGACTGGACTTGTTCGCGTGGTTGACCTCGCCGCGCGCGGAGTAGATCCCGTGGTCCGAATCGAGGGCCATGTTGCCGGTGTATGACTTGACGGTTCTGCCGAATTGCTCGACCACCTCGATCAGGTTCTCCAAGTCTCGTGGCTCACGCGCGACCCTGTCGAGGTCGTACGCGATCAACGAGTCGTATTCGCCGCGACGCAGAGCGGTCAGCATCTGCTCGAACAAGGGCCGCACGTTGCGCCTGACCTTGGAGCCGTCGGGGAGCTCGACGCTCGTCTTCTTCCACGCTGACGTGTCGTTGTCAACGTAGACGTGTTCGACAGTCCAGCCTAGGTTCGAGGCGAGCGAGCGGCAGTCTTGCTCTTGCCGGTCTACGCCGACCTTGCGTTCGTCACGGTCGGAGCTGATGCGGACGTACACCGCGGTTCGAGTGCTCATCCTTCGAAAATACTAGGTGGTGTACTGATAGTGATTGTTTGACCAGTCGGTGATGTGGTGGACCTGGGTGCGGGTGGCGGGGGCGGTGCAGCCGGGGAAGGTGCAGCCGTGGTCGGTGGCGAACAGGGCGAGGCGTTGGTCGGTGTTGGCGGTGCGGCGGCTGCGGCCGAGGTGGAGGGGTCGGTGGTGCAGGTCGGTGATGCACAGCCAGGTGTCGAGGTCGTCGGGGTGGTTGCCGGCGAGGGTGAGCAGGTCGTCGATGGGGAGGGCGGTGCCGCCGGCGGTGAGGGCGAGTCCGGCGCGGGCGGCGAGGTCGGCGACGGTGGTGGTGAGGATGAGGGAGATGGGTAGGCCGCGGTGGGTGGTGCCGATGTCGCGGCGGGCGAGGGTGCGGGTGATGGCGGTGAAGACGGCGTCGTAGTCGCGTTGGGCGGCGGTGCGGGGGTCGCGCACCCGCTCCGCCGCGG
>NZ_FOJN01000021.1 GCF_900111805.1 Rhodococcoides kroppenstedtii | reverse complement strand
TGGTGGAACCGGCATTTCGCCCCCAACCCGTGGGCCGACGTCTGTCCGCCCTTCTCGGGGTGGGTGTGGTCGTATTCGGTGATGTGGTCGAGGTCGCCGTCCCAGGCGGGTCGGTTGCAGCCGGGCCAGGTGCAGAACAGATCTCGGGCACGCACGTAGGCGTCGAGTGCTGCGGAGGGGCGGTAGGGGTTCGATGGTTGAGTCGCCGGGAGTGGGGTGTCGGTGCCGTCACCCAACGGCCGGATGATCGTGCGGGGGTCGGCGGCGAGGTCGCGGACGTGGGCTCCGGAGATGATCCCGATGCCGGGGAGGAACCCGACGCCGTCGACGAAGTCCAGGCCGACAGGCTCCTCGCATCCCCGGGAGTGGTCGGCCGCGTCGCCGGCGGTAGCCGCGCCACCGAGCTCGGTCGAGTCCCCGCTGTCACCGGTTCCGGCGGTGACGGTCGGCCGGTCCGATGGCACCGCCTCCGTCGCAACCGTTTCCGTCGCAACGGGTTCCGCCGCGACCGACTCGACCGAGGCCGAGCCCGCGGCCACCGGTTCCGGCGCAGGCGATTCCGGTGCCATCGTCTCGGCCGAGACCGGATTCGCTGCACTGTCGGCCTCGACCTCGTCGGTGTCGGTCTGGGCGTCGGGCCGAGGCGGCGCGGCGGCGTTCAGGTACGGCCGCGGGAGGTGCTGCGGTGACCGGCAGACCCTCTCGTTCTCGGGCGCGGGGACGGGGCCGGTGAGGGTGGTGGTGTCGGTGACGAGGTGGATCACGATGCGGGGCGCGTTCGCCGCGAATGTGGTGAGGTCGATGTTCTTGTAGCGGCAGTCGGTGATGGGGCGGTCGCAGTCGCACCCGAACTTGGTTTGGGTGATCAACGCGTAATGCGCATCGGAGGCCTGCGCGGCCTTGGAGCGGGTGTCCTTCGGGCACACCTGCTCCGCCAACCGTCGCACGGCCGCGTGGAGCGCGACGATGTCCTCCGCCGGCCGGGTGTCCGTCGCCGACGCCAGGCCGTCGCGGCCGATCTCGACGGTGAACTCCCGATTTCGCTTCGCCTTCTCCCGCCGGGCGCGGACGGCATCGGGATCACGGCGGTCGACCATCGTGTCCACCATGGCCTCCATCCGCGCCGGCGACCACGACCCCGCTCTGCGGAGAGCGCGGGCGATGTCGGCGTCCACCAACGCCGCGTAGCACTGCCCTTCGATGAGTTCGGTGCGGGAGACGATGGTGCGGATGTGATGCGGGGTGACGACCCCGTCCCGCAAACATTCCGCCACGAGAGGGAGCCGGTCGCGGAGGGCGACGGCGTCGGTGAGCAGGGTGCGGGCCGCCCCCTGGGTGATCGACAACGTGGTGGCGATGGTGGCGGCGCAGCGGGTGTGCGCGTCGAGCTCACGCCGGTCTTCGTCTTCGAACGGCTCCACCAGTTCGGCGTGCATGGCGGCGGCGAGCTGGTACTCGAACCACTTCAGGTAGGCCACCCCCGCCGTCGCGTGGACCAGCGCATCCAACGCCTGCGGCGCAGGAAGGTCACAGGTAGCAGGCAGACCGAGGGCGGCGTGGTCGAGCGCAGCCCACGGCACGGTGCTCGTCGCACCTGCCCCCACCTGCACACCCGCCATACCGTCGACCCCCCAGTCGCTCGTATGTTCGAGTGTACCGGCACCCACCGACACGGTCCATGACACGCACGCACGAACCCCGCGGCCCGTCGGCCCTACCGACCGCGGACCATCGCCTTCCGAAGGCGCTCGGCGGAATTCTCGAGCCCCAACTCGGCCGCAAGGGCGTCCAACCGCCCGGGATCGACGGGCTCGGTGGGGAGGTCGTCGGACTTCGACCACAGAATTTCTGCATCGGTCACCACCCGCACCACGGGGAGGGCCGCGTCGATGTACTCCCGCGCCGCCGCGAGCTTGGCGCGCATCCCTGCGGCGAGGTCCGTGTCGCCCGAGTCGGCGGCGGCCAGCAGGGCCTCGAGCGACCCCCACCGCGTGATGAGCGACGACGCCGTCTTCTCGCCGACGCCCTTGACCCCGGGCAACCCGTCCGACGAATCTCCGCGCAGTAGAGCGAGTTCCGCGTAGGCGGGTCCGGGCCGATCGGTCGGCACGCCGTACTTCTCGGCGACCTCGGCAGGCCCGAAGAGCTCCGCCTTCGCCAACCCGCGGCCGGCGTAGAGGACCCGGACCGGAACCGGCTCGTCCGCCACCACCTGCAGCAGGTCGCGGTCACCGCTGACGACCACCACGCGGTCACGACGTTCCGTGGCGGCGAGGGTGCCCAGAACGTCGTCGGCCTCGAGTCCTTCCGCGCCGGCAGTGGCGATCCCCGCCGCCGTCAGGAACTCGAGAATGAGATTCACCTGCGGGCCGAGCGCGTCGGGCGCTTCCTCCGCATCCGGCCCGGCCGCCGACTCCTCGAGCACCCGGTGCGCCTTGTAGGACGGAACGAGGTCGACCCGGAACGTCGGCCGCCAGTCCAGATCGAGGCACACGGCGAGCCGCGTGGGCTGCGTGCGGGTGATCAGGGAGGCGACCATGTCGACGAAGCCACGGACCGCGTTCACCGGCCGTCCGTCGGGCGCAGTGATGGATTCGGGGAGCGCGTGGAACGCGCGGAACCACAGACTGGCGGCGTCGAGCAGCAGGACGGTGCCGGGGACGGAATCGTCGGTCATGGTGGCTCATCCTGCCGCATCGGGCCGTCCGGGCATCGACGGACGGCCCCACCTCGATAACCTGGCGGCATGACGCGTTTTCCTGCCGAGGTGTACCGAGATCGACTGAGCCGGGCGGCGGAGCTGATGCGCTCCGCCGGCGTCGGCGCGCTGCTGGTGACGCCGGGTCCGGACCTCGCATACTTGCTCGGATCCCGCGCCGAGTCCTTCGAACGTCTCACCTGCCTGGTGGTCCTGGCGGACGCGGCGCCGTTCGTCGTGGTCCCGCGAATAGAACTGGCGGCCCTGCAGGACTCGGCTGCCGAGGACCTCGGCCTCGAGCTCCGCGACTGGGTGGACGGGCAGAACCCCCACCGCATGGTGACCGACGCGGTGCCGCCTCGGGCACGCGTCGCCGTGGCCGACGCGATGCCCGCGCTGCACCTGGTCCCGATCGCCGACGAGCTGGGATCCGTGCCCGCTCTCGCGACACCGGTGCTCCGCGAGCTGCGCATGGTCAAGGACGCGGCGGAGATCGACGCCCTGCGGCAGGCCGGGTCGGCGATCGACCGCGTCCACGCCCGCATGGCCGAGCTCTTGGTGGTCGGGCGCACCGAAGCCCAGGTGGCGCAGGCGATCTCGGCCGCCATCGTCGAAGAGGGGCACACCGAGGCGGCGTTCGTCATCGTCGGCTCCGGCCCCCACGGAGCCGATCCGCACCACGAGGTGTCCGACCGCGTCGTCGAGACGGGCGACGTCGTCGTGATCGACATCGGCGGGCCGGTCGAACCCGGCTACTACTCCGATTCGACGCGGACGTACGTGATGGGGGAGCCGACTCCCGAGATCGCGGCTCGGGTCGCCGTTCTCGAGCGCGCCCAGCAGGCGGCCGTCGACGCGGTGCGCCCGGGCGTGACGGCGGAGGCCGTGGACGCCGCCGCACGCGACGTGCTGGCCGCCGAGGGACTCGCCGAGGTGTTCCTGCACCGCACCGGCCACGGCATCGGCCTGTCGGTCCACGAGGAGCCGTACATCGTGGGCGGCAACGACATTCCGCTCACCGAGGGCATGGCCTTCAGCATCGAGCCGGGCATCTACTTCCGCGGGGACTGGGGTGCCCGCATCGAGGACATCGTGGTGGTGACGGCCGACGGGTGCGAATCGGTCAACACCCGCCCGCACGGGCTGACCGTCCTCGCGGGCCGATGACACTCGACCACCTCGCGACCATCGCGCGCGAGGGAGACCGCCTGGCCGCCATGCCGGCCGACGCGCTGTCCGCGCCCGTCCCGACCGTGCCGGGGTGGACCCTCGAACACGTCGTGCGCCACACCGGCAAGGTGCACCGGTGGGTCGCGAGCGTCCTGCGGGCCGGCCCGGGTGCCGACGTCGCGCGCATCGCTCGGGAAGACGTCGCGTCGTTGCCGAAGGGCCCGGAGGCGCTGGAGGCCTACCGCGAGTCACTGCACGACGTCATCGAGGTGCTGACGGAGACCGATCCGGAGCGGCCCACCGAGACGTTCGTCGGACTGCGGACCGCCGCGTTCTGGCGCCGCCGCACCGCGCACGAGGTGAGCGTGCACCGGATCGACGCCGCCGACGCCGTGCATGCCGCCGGGGGTCCGGTGCCCGAACCGCTCGACGCGGAGTCCTCGGCGGACGGTATCGCCGAGCTCACCGAGCTGCAGTACCGATTCCGGCTCGCCGCGGACCGCCTCGACCCTGCGGCCGTGGGATCGACGGTCCACCTCCACGCCACCGACCGCGCCGACGTCGAATGGGTGATCACCCTCGGCGAGGACGGAGTCACGGCGCACCGGGGGCACGAGAAGTCCTCGGTCGCGCTGCGAGGGGACACGGCCGCGCTGCATCTCACGTTGTGGCGTCGCCGACCGGTGGAAGCGCTCGACACGGTCGGCGATCTCGCCGTCGCCCGAGTCCTGCTCGAGGCGTCTCGCTTCTGAGGATCGCGATCCCGACGTCAGTCGCGCAGGGACGCCGACCCCAGGACGCGCTGCACCGTGATCTCGACGACGACACGCTGCGGGTTCTCCCGCGGCGGCTTGTAGCGGGCGGCGTAGCGGTTCTCGGCGTCGCGCACGCTCTCGGCGTCGCGAACCACGCGCGACGGGCCTTCGAGGGTCAGCCACCGGGCCCCGTCCACCTGGGTCACCGCGGCGTACCCGCCGCGCTCGGCGGTGCGCACCTTCTGCGACCCCTCACGGGTGATGACCCGCGCGACTCCGGCCTCGGGGTCCCACGTGAACCCGACGGCGACGACGTGCGGTGTCCCGTCCGGACGCAGGGTCGCGAGCGTCGCGAGATGGCGCTCGGTGAGGAACGCGACGGCGTCGGCGTTCAGGGACGAAGCGTCGCTGGGCATGCCGTCACGGTACCGGGGGACCGCGACCGTCGGTCGGTGGAGGACGTGGAGGACACTGGTGCGGTGACCGATCCCGGAACCGTGCTGCTGTTCGGCGGACGTAGTGACATCGGCGTCGAATTGGCCGCCCGGCTCGCGCCCGGACGACGGGTCGTGCTGGCCGCTCGGCGCAGTCACGACCTGGCGGACTCGATCGCCCGTCTGGACTCCGCCGGCGCCACGGCGGTCGCGACGGTGGAGTTCGACGCCGACGACCTCGGGTCCCACGCCGACGTCCTCGCCCGAGCGGAGTCCGAGCACGGGCCGATCGGCACCGTGGTGGTCGCGTTCGGCATCCTGGGCGATCAGGCACGCGCCGAGACCGACGCCGCGCACGCGGCCGCGATCGTGCACACCGACTACACCGCACACGTCCACCTGCTGACGCTGGTCGCGGATCTCCTGCGGCGGCGAGGGTCCGGTGAGATCGTCGTCTTCTCCTCGGTGGCCGGGGTGCGAGTTCGCCGCGCCAACTACGTCTACGGCTCCGCGAAAGCAGGTCTCGACGGGTTCGCCTCCGGTCTGCAGGATGCGTTGCACGGCAGCGGAGTTCGGCTGGTGCTGGCGCGGCCGGGCTTCGTGATCGGGTCGATGACGGAGGGCATGTCGCCCGCGCCGATGTCCAGTACGCCCGAGCAGGTGGCCGACGCCGTCGCGACGGCTCTGCGGACCGGACGCGACACCGTCTGGATTCCGGGGAGATTGCGTCCGGTCTTCGCGGTGATGCGTCTGCTGCCGCGGGCGGTGTGGCGGCGGATGCCGCGATGACGCCGATCGATGTCGTCGGGATCGGCGCCGACGGGTGGGACGGCCTCGCGTCGGCGTCGCGCCACGCGGTGGCCGCGGCAGAGGTGCTGTTCGGTTCGTCACGCCAGCTCGATTCCGTGCCCCTCGACGCCTCTGGTGCACAACGCATCCCGTGGCCCACGCCCTTGCTTCCGACGTTGCGGGCGACACTCGACGAGCACGCCGATCGGCGACGGTGCGTCCTGGCGAGCGGCGATCCCATGTTCCACGGGATCGGAACGACGCTGGCGCGTCTCGTCGGCGCCGACACCCTCCGGGTGTTCCCGCATCCCAGTTCGGTCTCGTTGGCGTGTGCGCGACTCGGGTGGTCGCTCCCCGACGTCGAGGTGGTGTCCCTCGTCGCCCGCGACCCCGCCACCGTGCTGCCCGCGCTGCACCCGTCGGCGCGGCTGATCGTGCTCGCCGAGAACGACACCACCCCGACTGCCGTCGCGACCCTGCTGCGGGAGAACGGATTCGGCGATGCCCGGATGACCGTGCTCGAATCGCTGGGTGGCCCGACCGAACGCGTCCGGAGCACGACGGCGGGCGACTGGCGGACCGACGACGTCGATCCGCTGAACGTGATCGCCGTGGAGGTACCGGTCACCGGACCACGCCGGACCCGCAACCCCGGTCTGCCCGACGACGCCTACTCCGGCGACGGTCAGCTGACCAAGCGCGAGGTTCGTGCCCTCACGCTCGCTTCGCTCGATCCCGCACCGGGAGAACGGCTCTGGGACGTGGGTGGCGGATCGGGCAGCATCGCGATCGAGTGGATGCGGACCCATCCGCGGTGCCGCGCCGACACCTTCGAGCGGGTCCCGGAGCGGGCTCGCACCATCGCCGACAATGCCCGCGCGTTGGGCGTCCCCGGTCTCGAGATTCACGGCGCCGCCCCGGCCGCTTTCACCGACGCGCCGACACCTGATGCGATCTTCGTCGGGGGCGGGGCGACGGCACCGGGCATGCTCGACGCCTGCTGGGCCGCACTGCGACCCGGTGGGCGCATGGTGGTCAACGCCGTCACCGCCGAGACCGAGGCGCTGGTCTTCCACTGGTTCACCGAGCACGGCGGCACGCTGCGCCGCATCCAGATCCAGCGGGGGGAGCCGGTGGGCGGCTTCACCGGGTGGCGCCCGCAGATGCCGGTGACGCAGTGGTGTGTGGTGCGCGCATGACCGTGTACTTCGTGGGCGCGGGCCCCGGCGCCGCGGACCTGATCACCGTCCGGGGCGCGAGGATCATCGCGTCGAGCCCGGTGTGCCTGTACGCGGGATCGCTGGTGCCACGGGAGCTGTTGGCGACCTGCCCGGCCGAGGCGCGAGTGATCGACTCCTCCCGGATGACCCTCGACGCCATCGTCGCCGAGATGGTCGACGCCACCGCCCGCGGCGAGGACGTGGCCCGCGTCCACTCGGGCGACCCGTCGCTCTACAGCGCCGTCGCCGAGCAGGCCCGCCGCCTCGACGCGGCCGGTGTCGACTACGAAATCGTGCCGGGCGTCCCGTCGTTCGCCGCCGCGTCGGCCGCCCTGAAGCGGGAACTGACCGTTCCGGAGGTGTCGCAGACCGTCGTCCTGACGCGCATCTCGACGCTGTCGACGGCGATGCCGGACGGCGAGGACCTCGCGACCCTCGCGCGCAGTCGCGCCACGATGGTGATCCACCTCGGCGCGCGGCAGATCGACCCCATCGCCGTCGAACTGGCGCGGCACTACGGCGCGGACTGCCCGGTGGCCGTCGTCGCGTTCGCGAGCCGGGACGACGAGACGATCGTGCGCGGGACCCTCGCCGACATCGCGGCGGCGACCGTGGCCGCCGGCATCGTCCGCACCGCCGTCATCGTGGTCGGCCGTGTCCTCGCGGCGGAGGGATTCCCGGACAGCTTCCTGTACTCGAGCGCCCGACGCGCGCTCGATCACTAGCCACCGGCTGCTCTCGTCGGGTCCTGGTTAGGCTCGATCCATGCACGTTCTTCTTCTCGGCGGGACGTCGGAGGCCCGCCAGCTGGCGGCCGCACTGCACGGACGCCGAGGCGTCACGGTGACGTCGTCGCTGGCGGGCCGGGTCGCCGATCCGGCACTGCCCGTCGGCGAGGTCCGCAGCGGCGGCTTCGGTGGAGTCGACGGGCTGCGCGCGTGGCTGCGCGAGCACGACGTGACGCACCTGGTGGACGCCACGCACCCGTACGCGGAGACCATGACACGCCACGCGGTGCAGGCCGCCGCCGACGAATCCGTGCCGCTGATGGTGCTGCACCGGGCGCCGTGGTCGCCGCTACCCGACGATCGGTGGGTGTCGGCGGCGTCGACGGCGGACGCGGCCGCCGTGATCGCGGATCACCCCGAGTGGCGCCGCGTTCTGCTCACCATCGGACGGCAAGGTGTCCATCACTTCGCGCACCTCGACGATCGCGAGTTCACGGTGCGGTGCATCGACCCGCCGGAGGACCCGATGCCACCGCGGACGACGGTGCTGGCCGAGCGCGGACCGTTCGACCTCGACTCCGAACGAGAGTTGTTCGCGCGCACGGACACCGACGTTCTGGTGACCAAGAACAGCGGCGGCAAGCTGACCTCCGCCAAACTGCGCGTCGCCCGTGAGCGTGGTCTGCCCGTCGTCGTGGTGGAACGTCCGCCGTTGCCCGAGAACACCCCGTTCGTGTCGACGGTGGCGGACTGCGAGCGCTGGGTGCTGACCACCAGACCCGTCAGGCCCGAGCGGGATCGTTCGAGTACCGACGAGACGTGAACACCCGCGGCGACGGACCCGAGCGGTCCACCGCCGTCGTCGACGCGCCGATGATGAGCAGGCATCGCATGTCGATCGTCTCGGGATCGAGGTCGATCAGATCGACCACCGTCACCGTCTCCTCGGGACCGGAGACGTCGCGGCCGACGATCACCGGCGTCGCCGGATCCCGGTACTCGAGCGCGATGTTCTTGAGCGCGGCGACCTGGTGCCGACGGGTGCGGGAGGCGGGGTTGTAGATCGAGACGGCCATGTCCGCTGCCGCCACCGCCCGCAGACGACGCTCGACGACGTCCCACGGCTTGAGTCGGTCCGACAACGAGATCACGGCGTAGTCGTGCCCGAGCGGCGCACCCACCCGGCTGGCGACGGCGTTGGCCGCCGTCACCCCGGGACACACCCGGACCGGAACGTGCTGCCACCGCGGCTCCGCAGCCACCTCGAGCACGGCGGCGGCCATCGCGAAGACGCCGGGATCACCCGACGACACGACCACCACCCGCGACCCGCGGTCGGCGAGGTCGAGGGCCATCTCGGCTCGCTCCGACTCGACGCGGTTGTCGCTGGCGTGCCGACGCTGTCCCGGCCTGACCGGCACCCGGTCGATGTAGGTGGTGTAGCCGACCAGGTCGGTCGCGCGCGCCAGTTCCTCGCGGACCTCCGGCGTCGTCCAGCGGTCGTCGCCCGGGCCCAGGCCGACGACGACCACCTCGCCCGCGACAGGGGCGGCGGCCGCGGCGTACGACGGGCTGGGGATCACGGCGATGGAGAAGTACGGCACGGCCGATTCGTCGACGTCGGCAAGGGCACCGACCCGCTCGCCACCGGTGCTGGCGCGCTCGACGTACCGCGCCTCGGCCAGTCGGCCGGCGTCCGAGAGCGCCTGTCGCACAGCGGGAAACGTGCGCCCCAACTTGAGGATTGCCGCCGAGTCCGTCTCGCGGAGGCGACGGGTGAGCTCCGGCCCCGGCAGGGTCCCGGGCAGCACGGTCAGCACCTCCTCGCCTTCGACCAGGGGTTCGCCGAGCGCGGCGGACGCGGCGCTGACGCTGGTGACCCCGGGCACGATCTCGGTCTCGAAACGCTCCGCCAGGCGCACGTGCATGTGCTGGTACGAGCTGTAGAAAAGCGGGTCGCCGGCGGCCAAGAGCGCCACGGACCGACCCGCCGCGAGGTGCACGGCCAGACGCTCCGCAGCCTCGGTGTAGAAGTCGGCGATGGCGCCGTCATACCCCAGCGGATGATCGGTCGTCCCGGTGGTGACCGGGTAGACCAAGTGCTCCTCGATCTGATCGCCGCGCAGGTACGGCTCCGCCGTGCGCCGAGCGATGCTGCTGCCGCGGGCGCTGTGGAACGCGACCACGTCGGCGTCCGCGATCACGCGGGCGCCCTTCACCGTCACCAGCTCGGGGTCACCCGGGCCGATCCCGACGCCCCACAGCTTGCCGGTCACTCCTGCTCCGTCGCCAGCGCGTTGACGGCGGCCGCCGTGATCGCGCTGCCGCCCCGACGCCCGAGCACCACCAGGTGATCGAGTCCGAGCGGCGACGCCACCAGATCGTCCTTCGACTCGGCCGCGCCGATGAAGCCGACCGGGCCGCCCACCACCGCGGCCGGACGCGGCGCGCCCGCCTCGAGCAGCTCGAGCAAACGGAACAGAGCGGTGGGCGCGTTCCCGATCGCCACGACCGCGCCGTCCAGCCGGTCGACCCAGAGATCCACCGCGGCAGCCGTTCTCGTCGTGTCCAGAGCCCGCGCCATCTCCGGAACCCGAGGATCGTTCAGCGTGCAGAGCACCTCGTTGTCCGCCGGCAATCGTCGCCGCGTGACCCCCGCCGCCACCATCGTGGCGTCGCACAGCACCGGTGCGCCGGCGCGCAACGCGGCACGGCCCTTCGCGACGACGTCGGGCGTCGAGGCGATGGACTGCGCGAGATCCACCTCGCCGCAGGCGTGGATCATCCGCACCACGACCTGGGCCACGTCGGCCGGAAACGCCGACAGATCCGCCTCCGCGCGGATGGTCGCGAACGAGCGCCGGTAGATCTCGTCGCCGTCGCGCACGTAGTCGTACATGGGACTCCACGATAGGGAGACGGGTCGCTAACGGTGCCGACGCCCCCGACGATGTGACTGTCACCACCATCACGCCGACGATCCCCGGGAGCAACCGTGACCCACACCGTCCGCCGCGCCACCCTCGCCCTGCTCACCGCCGGCGCCGCCGCCGGAGCGGTCCTCGTCCCCGGCGTCGCCGCGGCCGCGCCGGTGCGGGGGCCGGACCTGCAGGTGGTGCGCTCGAACGAGCCTTGCTCGGGCACGGTGGTCAACCGCGGCGACGTCGTCGCAAGTGGGGTTCGAGTGCAGTGGGCCGGTCTCGTGTTCGACAACACCGGCATCGGCGACATTGCGCCCGGTGGCTCTGCGCGGTTCGGCTACATCGGGTGCGGTATCAGCAGGTCCATTCCCGTCTTCGTGATCGCCTACGCGGGCAACGGCGAGGCCTACCCCTTCGACAACGTCGCGCAGGTGAACCCCTAGGTACGGCGGTACCCGTCGTCCGTCGCCACGACATCGGTGACGTCGCCGGCGGGTCGGCCGCACCGACGCTCGCAGCCCACCCAGTGTTCGCGACCCGCGCCGATCTCGCCCGCGGCCACCGCCGCGTCGAGGTCCGCGCGGACGTCGGCGCGGGACTTGGCGCAGCCGGGGGAGCCGACGCACGAGCTCACCCGAGCCCAGGGCGACTCCGCGTCGAAGATCAGCCCCATGGGGGCGAGGACCCGCACCACCTGTTCGGCCGCCCACTCGTCGAGGTCCACCAGGACGAGCGAGCGCCACGGCGTGACGATCACGTCGCGGTCCACCGCGGCGAGGAATTCCACCGTCCGGGCCGGCAGCACCCCGTGCGCGACCGTCGCCCCCAGGGCCACCGTCGCGTCGTGCTGCACGAACCACCCGATGGGCGCCGTCTCGGACGGCGAAAAGGGGAGGGGCGGAGCGGACGCCGACACCGACAGCCGGTCCAGGACGTCGGCCGCGCCGCCCGGCAGTTCCGTGACCCGCCAGTGCCCGTCCCGCGCGTCACGGAAGGCGCGCGCCGCCGCGAGCATCACGTCGACCGCGTCGGCTCGGCCGAGTCGCACCCCGGTGTCGTCGCCGCCGAGGACCAGCGCGAACTCGTCGTCACCCGTCGCATGGACCCCGATGTCGGCGCCGAGCCCGGAGACGTCGCCACGCCCGTCGTCGAGCGCGAACAGAATCCGGCCGGGCAGATCGGCGAGAGAGGGGTCCGCGCGCAGTCCGGCGTCGAGGTCGGCGACGAGGCCCCGCACGTCCGTGCCGGCGGGCCCGGTCCCGTCCACCCGACCCGACAGCGGGGAGGCGAGGATGTTCCGCACCCGCTCGTGCGTCTCCGACGGCAGCAGTCCGGCCTCGGCGAGACGCCGGGCGAGCTCGTCGGGATCCGATACCGCCCGCAGTTGCACGTTGCCGCGCGAGGTGAGCACCAGGTCACCGTCGCCGAGCTCGGTCGCCGCGCCCGCGAGCACGGCCAGCTGGGCGGAGGTGACCCGGCCGCCGGGGAGACGCACTCGCGCGAGGGCCCCGTCCGCCGCGACGTGTATCTGCAACGCGCCGGGGCAGGCGTCGGGACGGGTGCGGTCGGGCGAGCTCACCGGTCCAGATTACGGACGCGCCCGTGCTCGCCGTACGATCACGCCAGGAGCAGCGGGGAAGCCGGTGGGAATCCGGCGCGGTCGCGCCACCGTGACCGGGGATGCCAGCCCGGAAGTCGGACCTCGGGCTGCTCGCCGACGACACTCTGCCGATGGGGCGCGAACACCCCGAGGAAGGCACCACCGCATGATTCTGCTGCTCTCGACCTCCGACACCGACCTGCTCAGCGCCCGCGCGAGCGGTGCCGACTTCCGGTGGGCCAACCCCTCCCGTGTCCTGGTCGACGAGCTCCCCGCCCTCCTCGACGGCGTCGACCTCGTCGTCGTGCGCATCCTCGGCGGCCGCCGCATGTGGGAGGCGGGCATCGACGCCGTCCTCGGCTCGGGCCTGCCCGTGGTGATGCTCGGCGGCGAACAGGCCCCGGACGCGGAACTGATGGAGCTGTCGACCGTGCCCGCCGGTGTCGCGGCGCAGGCGCACCAGTACCTCGCCGAGGGTGGTGCCGAGAACCTCCGCCAGCTCGCCTTCTTCCTCTCGGACACCGTGCTGCTCACCGGACACGGGTTCGCCGAGCCCGCACACCTTCCGACGTGGGGCCACCTGGCACGACCCGGCAGCTCGTCCGACGGGCCCACCGTCGCCGTCCTGTACTACCGCGCCCAGCATCTCGCGGGGAACGTCGGCTACGTCCACGCGCTGTGCGACGCCCTCGCCGCGCACGGTGCCCGGCCCCTGCCGATCTACTGCGCGTCCTTACGCAACGCCGACGCCGACTTGCTGGCGACGCTGCGGCAGGCCGACTCGATGGTGGTGACGGTGCTCGCCGCCGGTGGCACCAAGCCCGCCGGTGCGTCCGCCGGTGGCGACGACGAGGCGTGGGACGTGGCCGAGCTGGCCGCCCTCGACGTTCCGATTCTTCAGGGACTCTGCCTGACCAGCCCGCGTGCGACCTGGGAGGGGAACGACGACGGTCTCTCGCCGCTCGACGTCGCCACCCAGGTGGCGGTGCCGGAATTCGACGGCCGCATCATCACGGTGCCGTTCTCGTTCAAGGAGTTCGACGACGACGGCCTGAGCACCTACGTCCCGGATCACGAGCGGTGCGCGCGCGTCGCGGGCATCGCCGTCCGGCACGCGCTGCTCCGTCACATCCCGGCCGCGGACAAGCGCGTCGTGCTGATGCTGTCGGCGTATCCGACCAAGCACGCCCGCATCGGCAATGCCGTCGGGCTCGACACCCCGGCGTCCGCGATTCGCATGCTGACCCTGATGCGCGAGCACGGGTACGACGTCGGCCCCGAGACGGGCGACGACGCCGTACCGGGGCTCGCCGCCCGCGACGGTGACGCCCTCATCCACGCCCTCATCGCCGCGGGTGGGCAGGACGCCGACTGGCTGACCGCCGAACAACTCGAGGGCAACCCGATCCGCATCTCGGCGGCGCGGTACCGCCGGTGGTTCGCGACGCTGCCCGACGACCTCCGCGAGGGCGTCGTCGAGCACTGGGGCGAGGCGCCCGGCTCGCTCTACGTCGACCGCAGCGCCGACCCGGACGGTGAGATCGTCATCGCCGCACTGCGATTCGGCAACGTCGTCCTCATGGTGCAGCCGCCACGCGGGTTCGGCGAGAACCCCGTCGCGATCTACCACGATCCTGACCTGCCCCCGAGTCACCACTATCTCGCCGCCTACCGGTGGCTGGCGGCCCCCGTCGACGACGGTGGGTTCGGCGCCGACGCGGTGGTGCACCTGGGCAAGCACGGCAACCTCGAGTGGCTGCCGGGCAAGACGCTGGGCATGTCCGCCTCCTGCGGGACCGACGCCGCGCTCGGCGATCTGCCGCTGATCTACCCGTTCCTGGTCAACGACCCCGGCGAGGGGACCCAGGCCAAGCGCCGGGCCCACGCGACGCTGGTGGACCACCTCATCCCGCCGATGGCGCGGGCCGAGAGCTACGGCGACATCACCCGGCTCGAGCAGCTTCTGGACGAACACTCGAACATCTCTACCCTCGACCCCGCCAAGCTCCCGGCGATCCGTCAGCAGATCTGGACGCTGATGACGGCGGCGCAGATGCACAAGGACCTCGGCCTCGAGGAGCGGCCCGACGAAGAGGTCTTCGACGACATGCTCCTGCACGTCGACGGCTGGCTCTGCGAGATCAAGGACGTCCAGATCCGCGACGGGTTGCACGTGCTCGGCGAGGCCCCGCACGGCGAGGCCGAGGTGGATCTGGTGCTCGCGATGCTGCGCGCCCGGCAGATGTGGGGCGGCGAGCGGACAGTGCCCGGACTGCGGGAAGCGCTCGGACTCAGCGAGGACGGCGACGAGGCCCGCACGTCCGTCGACGCGATCGAGGAGCAGGCGCGCGGTCTGGTGGCGGCCCTCGCCCGCGCGGACTGGGCCGAGAGCGCGGTCGACGACATCGCGGCCGGCCTGCCGGCCACCGTCGCGGACATCCTGCGCTTCGCCGCCGTCGAGGTGGTGCCGCGCCTGCGTGCGACCGATCAGGAGGTCGAGCGCGTCCTGCATGCCCTGAACGGCGGATTCGTCCCCGCCGGACCCAGTGGCTCGCCCCTGCGCGGGCTGATCAACGTGCTACCGACCGGGCGCAACTTCTACTCCGTGGACCCGAAGGCCGTGCCGTCGCGCCTGGCGTGGGAGACGGGCCAGGCGATGGCGGAGTCCCTTGTCGCCCGGTACCTGGCCGATCACGGCGAGTACCCGTCGTCGGTCGGGCTGTCGGTGTGGGGGACCAGCGCGATGCGGACCTCGGGCGACGACGTCGCGGAAGTGTTCGCCCTACTCGGCGTCGCGCCCGTGTGGGACGAGGCCTCGCGCCGCGTCACCCGCCTCGAGGCGATCTCGCTCGCGGAGCTGGGCCGCCCGCGCATCGACGTCACGGTCCGCATCAGCGGGTTCTTCCGCGACGCCTTCCCGCACGTGCTCGCCCTACTCGACGACGCGGTCCGCCTGGTCGCCGGGCTGGACGAGCCGGCCGAGCAGAACTACGTGCGCGCCCACATGCAGGCGGACCTCGCCGAGCACGGCGACGAGCGTCGGGCCACCACTCGGATCTTCGGATCCAAGCCGGGCACGTACGGCGCGGGGCTGCTGCAGCTGATCGACAGCAAGAGCTGGCGCAGCGACGACGATCTCGCGCAGGTCTACACCACGTGGGGCGGCTTCGCGTACGGGCGCGGCCTGGACGGTGTTCCGGCGGCGGACGACATGCGCGCGTCGTACCGTCGCATCGCGGTGGCGGCGAAGAACACCGACACCCGCGAGCACGACATCGCCGATTCCGACGACTACTTCCAGTACCACGGCGGCATGGTGGCCACGGTGCGGGCGCTGACCGGATCGTCGCCCGAGGCCTACATCGGCGACAGCACCCGGCCCGAGTCCGTGCGCACGCGCACCCTGCACGAGGAGACCTCGCGCGTCTTCCGCGCCCGCGTGGTCAACCCCCGGTGGATGGACGCCATGCGGCGTCACGGGTACAAGGGCGCGTTCGAGATGGCCGCCACGGTCGACTACCTGTTCGGGTACGACGCCACCACGGGCGTCGTGCAGGACTGGATGTACGAGAAACTCACCGAGAACTACGTCCTCGACGAAACCAACCGCAAATTCATGGAGACTTCCAATCCGTGGGCGCTGCACGGTATCTCGGAACGTCTGCTCGAGGCCGTCGAACGCGGCATGTGGGCGGAGCCGGACCCGGCGATGCTCGCCGACCTGCGCGCGGCCTACCTCGAGGCCGAGGGCGAGCTCGAGGGCAGCTGAACGCCTAGTCTGGTGCGCATGACGAACCCCTTCGGTGAGGTCGGTACCGCGAAGTACGTCCTGTTGACCACGTTCACCAAGGACGGCACCCCGAAGCCGACGCCCATCTGGGCCGCCCTCGACGGTGAGGAATTGCTCATGTGGACGCAGCGGGAGTCGTGGAAGGTCAAGCGGATTCGAAACACCCCGCGCGTCACCGTTGCCACCTGCGACCGCAGCGGCAACAACGCCGGGCCCGCGCTCGAGGCCACCGCGGAGGTTCTCGACGACGCCGGGACCGAACGGGCGCGGAAGGCCATCGCCGCCAAGTACGGCCTGGTGGGGAAGATCGGTGTCACCTTCTCCGCCCTGGTCAAGGGCAAGTCGAGCACCGTGGGTCTGGCCGTCCGCCGCGCGTGAGCGGTCGGCGCGCCGCGCTGATGCCCCCTAGCGCGCCGCGCTGACCGACGACATGTGGAAGTCCGGGACGCGCAACGGCGGCATGGCCGCGCGGGTGAACCAGTCCGACCACTCGCGCGGGAGCGTGGGGACGGTGCCGCCCGCCTCGGTGGCTCGCCGGAGCAGGTCGAGCGGGCTCTCGTTGAAGCGGAAGTTGTTGACCTCCGCCGTGATCCGGCCGTCCTCGACGAGGTAGACCCCGTCGCGCGTGAGGCCCGTCAGCAGGAGGGTCGTCGGATCGACCTCGCGGATGTACCAGAGCGTCGTCAGCAGCAGGCCACGCTCGGTGCGGGCGACCAGGTCGTCCGTCGTCCCGCCGGCGCCGCCGGTCATGACGAGGTTGTCGCCCAGCGCGGTCGGGCGGGTACCGAACTCCGCGGCCGCGCTACGCGGATAGGCCAGCGCGGAGATCACGCCGTCGTCGATCCACTCGACACGCTCGGCGTCCACACCGTTGTCGAACACCGACACCGAGTCCGACGAGGACTCGGCGACCACGAAGGGCGCGTATTCGAGGCCCGGTTCGGCCGGGTCGGAGTACAGCGTCAGGCCGAGTGTGCCCAGCCGCTCGCCGACGCGAGTGCCACCGCCGGGCGCGGACAGTGCGGTTCGGCCCTCCTGCGCACCGCGCCCGTCCATCGACCACATGAGGTCGATCATGAGATCCGCGACCGCCGACGGCGGCAGGATCGTCTCGTAGCGACCCGCCGACAGCTCGACCCGCCGCGCGGACCAGTCGAGGCGCCGGGACAGCTCCGCCAACATCCCGTCGACGTCCAGGCCGACGAAGTCCCGCGTGTGCGTACCCACCCAGGCGCTGGCGCCGTCCAACAGCCCGCCCCGCTTGCCGTTGATCTCGAACGACCCCGTGGGTTCGACGGTGCGTCGGCGCACGCCGGTGGAGGTGCCGAGCCACAGAGTGCGCACGGTGTGCCGGGCGAATCCGAAGAGCGCGTCCGCGCCGTCGAATCCCCGGGCGAGACCGGGCACGATCGACTCGAACACCTCGATGCTGCTGCGGGCGGCCACGTCGCCCCAGCCGGCGTCCGGCTGCTCACCGGCGATCAGCGGCATCGCGTCCGCGGCCGGGGGAGCGGTGCGCGCCGCGTCCTCGGCGGCGCGGACCACGGCGACGACGTCGTCGGGATCGGCACTGGTCGACGACACCGTGCCCACCCTCGTCGTCTCGCCGTCGCGCACGATGGACACCACCGTCCACGCCCGACTGTCGGCGATGCCGTTGGTGGTCATGGAGTTGCCGGCCCAGCGCAGCGACGACTCGGAGACGTCGGCGACCAGCACGACGGTGTCGCTCACGGTCGCGGCGAGCAGGGCACGCTCGACCAGGTCGTGTCCGGCGAGAACCACGGGTGCACTCATCGGTCACCCTCCGTTCTGGTGTTGAGGACGTTCACGCCGCGGAACAGCGCGGCCGGGCACCCGTGGGAGACCGCCGCCACCTGACCGGGTTGGGCCTTGCCACAGTTGAAGGCGCCACCGAGACGCCACGTCGACGGTCCGCCGACCGCCTCCATCGAGCCCCAGAACTCCGTCGTCGTCGCCTGGTACGCGAGGTCGCGGACCTGACCCGCCAGCCGGCCGTTCTCGATGCGGAAGAAGCGCTGGCCGGTGAACTGGAAGTTGTAGCGCTGCATGTCGATCGACCACGACTTGTCCCCGACGACGTAGACGCCGCGCTCGACGTCGGCGATGAGATCGTCGACGGTCCGATCGATCGCCGGGTCGGGCTGCAACGACACGTTGGCCATCCGCTGGATCGGCACGTGCTGCGCCGAGTCGGCGTAGGAGCACCCGTTGGACCGGTCCAGTCCGAGACGATGGGCGAACACGCGATCCAGCTGGTAGCCCACCAGGACGCCGTCCCGCACCAGGTCCCACGACTGCGCGGCCACGCCGTCGTCGTCCCAGCCCACCGTGGCCAGGCCGTGCGGCTCGGTGCGGTCGGCGGTGACGTGCATGACCGGACTGCCGTACTGCAGCGTGCCGAGGCGATCGGGCGTCGCGAAGGACGTGCCCGCGTAGGCCGCCTCGTAACCGATCGCGCGGTCGTACTCCGTGGCGTGGCCGATCGACTCGTGGATGGTCAGCCACAGATTCGTCGGGTCGATCACCAGATCCGTCGGTCCCGGCTCGACCCCCGGTGCGGCGATCTTCTCGCGCAACCAGTCCGGGATCCGCGCGAGCTCGTCGTCCCAGTCCCACAGACCGTCCGGGCCGGCGCCGTCGCCCACCAGGTACTCCCAGCCCCGACCGGTCGGCGGCGCGAGCGTGCGCATCGAGTCGAACCCCGCGTCCCCGCCCACGGACACCGCCTCGAGCTGAGGGTGCAGTCGCACGCGCTGCTGGGTGATGCGGGAGCCCGCCAGATCGGCGTAGAACGTCTGCTCCTTGACCTGCTGCACCGACGCGGTCACGTGATCGACCCCGTCCGCCGCGGACAGGCGAGCGGACCAGTCCGCCAGCAGGTCGGTCTTCTCCGCCGTCGGCACCTCGAACGGGTCGATCGCATAGTCGCTCACCCGCACGGCGTTCTCGTACACCGGCTCCGGCGCCAGGATCACCGGGTCCCGGTTCAAATCCCGCAGCGCCAACGCGACCCGGACCGCGGCGCTCGCCGTCGCCACCGCGTCGTCGACGCGCAGCCCGGCACCGGACGCGAACCCCCACGTGCCGTCCACGACCACGCGCACGGCCAGGCCCACCGCGCGGCCGTCGACCGCCGACTGCACCGCGCCGTCGCGCAGATGCAGGGACTGCGTGAGCACGCGGTGCACGCGCAGATCCGCGTGGGTGGCGCCCGCCGCCCGGGCCGCGGTGAGGGCCGCGTCCGCGAGGGCGTGCAGGGGGAGAGCCAGGAAATCGGCGTCGACGTCTCTCACCGGCGTCACGCTAGCCGAACTGTTGCCACCCGAGACGGATGACGAGAGCCACGACCACCACCAGCAGCACGACACGCACGAAGCCGGCGCCGCGCGCCAGCGCCATCCGCGATCCGACTACGGACCCCGCGACGTTCGCCGCCGCCATGGCGAAGCCCAGCGCCCACAACACGTCGACCGTCAACGAGAAGAACGCCAGTGCCCCGAGGTTGGACCCGAGGTTGATCACCTTTGCCATCGCCGCGCTGCGCACGAACTCGGTCCCCAGCAGGGTGGCGAAGGCGATGATGAGGAACGTTCCGGTCCCCGGCCCGAGGATGCCGTCGTAGAACCCGATGGCCACCGCGGCCGTGATCACCACGACCGTGATGCGACGACGGGTGGGCGGCTCGCCGATCACCACCCCCACCGTCGGACGCGCCGTCACCAGGATCGCGACACCGACCAGCACGACCAGCACGATGGGGACGAAGAGGTCCTTGTCGATCAGACCGACCACCGCGGCCCCGCACGCCGACCCGGCCGCGGCGAGCATTCCGGCCGGCGCCATCAGCCGCCACCGAAGTGGGACCTTGCGGGCGAACGTCACCACCGCGGCGGACGTCCCGGCCACCGCGGCCAGCTTGTTGGTGGCGAGGATCGTCTGCTGCGTGGTCGCCGCGGGGGTCACCAGCAACAGGGCGGGCAGCAGGATCAACCCACCGCCGCCCACGACGGCGTCCACCCAGCCGGCGGCGAGGGCGGCCGAGAGCAGCACCGACCAGTCACCGACTCCCATGCGGGTCATTCGATCACAGCTAGAGTTCGACTCCGATGCGCCCGCTCACCACCTGGTTCCGGTCCCACCCGTTCGCGGCGGACGGCCTGCTCGCCGCCGCGCTCTTCGCGCTGGAGCTCACCGGCCTGGCGGGCGTCGGTGAACCCGTGGTCACCGTCGCCCTCGCCCTGGCGCTGGCGACGGCCCTCGCCTGGCGTCGCCGCGCCCCGCTGGTGAGCGCCTGGGCGATCTATGCACTGCTCGTGCTCGGCATCGTCGCCGACCGCATCGTGCGGTTCTCCGACGCGCCGCCGCCGGGCCAGCTCTTCGCCGTGGTCATGCTCTACACGCTCGTGCTCTACCGAGACCGGCGCCTCGCGGCCCTGTACGCGGCCGCGCTCCTCGTGGCGGAACTGGCCTCGCGGCTCGTCCTCGGGACGGACTTCGTCTTCACCGCGTTCTTCTTGCTGCTCTACCTGCTCGCCTGGATCACCGCCGCCTACCTCGGCGCGCGCCGCGCGTACATCGCCGAGGTCAGCGCCCGGCTCGCCGTGGCGGAGGCCGACCGGGACCGGCGGGCCGTCGACGCCGTCTCCGCCGAACGCACCCGCATCGCGCGCGAACTCCACGATGTCGTCGCCCACGCGGTCAGCGTCATGATCGTCCAGGCGGACGGAGCCGGGTACGCCCTCCGCGCCGACCCGGACCGCGCCGAGGCCGCGCTGCGCAACATCTCCGCCACGGGCCGGTCCGCCCTCGCCGAACTGCGTCGCACCGTCGCCCTCCTGCGCACCGACGACGCCGGGACCGCCCACCCGGAGTACGGCACGGCCGCCCTCGCCCGGGTCGTCGAGATGATGCGCGCGGCCGGACTCACCGTCTCGATGGAGATGACCGGCGACCTCGACGCCGTGCCCCCGTCGATCGCGCTCGGCGTCCACCGCGTGGTCCAGGAGTCGCTCACCAACGCCCTCCGGCACGGCGGGGATCGGCCGCGCGCGGCCGTCGTCGTCACGCGGGCGGACGACGCGGTGACGGTCTCGGTGACCAACACCCCGCGCCGACCGGGGGCGACCCCGCCGCCTAACACCGCGGTGCCGGGCGTCGAACTCGCCGGCAGCGGGTCGGGATTCGGGGTCATCGGCATGCGCGAACGGGTGGCCGTGCTCGGGGGCGACCTTCAGGCCGGCTCCCTCCCCGCCGGCGGTTGGCGGGTGCGCGCCGTCCTGCCGCTCGATCCGGCGGACACCCCGGCGCAGAAGGGTCTCGGGGCATGACAGGGTGTCCGGCATGACGGTGTCGGTGCTGGTGGTCGACGATCAGGAACTGATGCGTATGGGCTTGTCGATGGTCCTCGGGGCGCAGGCCGACCTCGAGGTCGTCGGCGAGGCCGCCGACGGGGCCTCGGCCCTCTCGGCGGTAGAGCGGCTCCGTCCCGACGTGGTGCTGATGGACGTGCGCATGCCGGGCCTCGACGGGGTCCGCGCCACCGAGCGCATCACGGCGGATCACCCCGACGTCCGGGTGGTCGTGATGACCACGTTCGATCTCGACGAGCACGCACTGGGCGCGCTGCGGGCGGGTGCCAGCGGATTCCTGCTCAAGGACACGCCGCCGGAGGATCTGGTCTCCGCGATCCGCAGCGTCGCGGCCGGGGACGCCGTCGTCTCGCCGCGTGTGACCCGTCGGCTGCTGAGCAACCTCATCGCCGAGCCCCCCGCCGAGCCTCGACCGAGTCCCGAGATCGACTCGCTCACCGACCGCGAACGCGAGGTGCTCCTGCTGATCGCCGCGGGAAAGTCCAACGCCGAGATCGCCGCCGAACTGGTCCTGTCCGAGGCCACCGTGAAGACCCACGTGGGCCGCGTGCTGGCCAAGCTGGGCCTGCGCGACCGGGTCCAGGCCGTGGTCCTGGCCTACGAGCGCGGGCTGGTGCGGCCGGGCGCCTGATCCGGGAGGACGGGACTCGGGAGAAAAAGACGACGCTCGGACGTTGACCGGACATGCCGCTCCTCACGTTCGTCCTGTACCTCGTGGTGGAGGTCGCCGCCCTGGTGTGGCTGGCCTCGTCCGTCGGAATTCTCTGGACCGTGGTGACGGTCCTCGGACTCTCCGTCCTGGGCCTGATCGCCATGCGATCCCAGGGTCGGCGGGTGCTCGGGGAACTGCGCGCCGCGAACGGGCGCCGGGCGCGCAGCCCGGCGGACGCCGCCGCCTCCGCGGGCGCCGTCACCGACGGCGCACTGGTCGCGATCGGGTCGGTGCTCCTGCTGATCCCGGGTCTGGTGTCGTCCGTTCTCGGCCTGCTGCTCATGATCCCGCTGACCCGGGCGGTCCTGCGGCCGGTGGTCGCGCGGATCGCCGCGCGTCGCGTCGAGACCCTGGTCGCGTCGGGTCGGCTGGTGACCACGCGGAGCCGATTCCGGTCCGGTCACGTCGTCATCGACGGCGACGTCGTGGCCGAGCCGACCGACCCCCGGCCGCAGTCGACCCCGCGGGTGATCGAGGGCACAGTGATCGACACCACCCCGGAGTCCGACGGGCGGTGACCCGACGATCCGCCGCCTCCGCGTGGACGGGCAGACTGGGCCCGTGAGCACGCAACTCCTCGTCGGCGGACGGATCTACAGCCCCACCAACCCGGACGCGACGGCCATGGCCGTCACCGACGGCACCGTCTCCTGGATCGGCGAGGACCGACCGGCACGCGCCCTGCACCCGGACGCCGAGATCGTCGACCTGGCCGGCGCGTTCGTCGCTCCCGCCTTCGTCGACACGCACGTGCACACCACGGCGACCGGTCTCGCCCTGATCGGACTGGACCTCGGCTCCGCCGCGTCGCTGGCGGAGTGCCTCGACCGCGTGCGTCGGTATGCCGCCGAGCACGCGGACGCCGTGCTCTGGGGGCAGAACTGGGACGAGACGGCGTGGCCCGAGCAGCGGCCGCCGACCACCACGGAACTCGAGGACGCGGCGCCGGGGCGCGCGCTCTACCTCACGCGCATCGACGCCCACTCGGCGGTGTGCTCGGCCGCGCTCCGACGCGCCGCGGGGGTGAACGCCGCCTCCGACGCGCCCGTCGTCGCGGACGACCATCACGCCGTGCGCCGCGCCGCACGCGCGATGCTGACCGCCGCCGACCGTCACCGCGCCCGCGTCGCCGCCCTCGACCTCGCCGCCTCCCGCGGCGTGGTCGCCGTGCACGAGTGCGCCGGGCCGGACGTGTCCGGCCGCGAGGACCTGCGGGAACTGCTGGATCTGAACCACGGGGTGGAAGTCCGGGCCTACTGGGGCGAGGCCGTCCGCACGGCCGACGAGGCGCGGGATCTGCTGGCCGCCACCGGCGCCCACGCTCTGGGCGGAGACCTCTTCGTCGACGGATCGATCGGCTCGCACACCGCGTGGCTGCACGAGCCGTATTCCGACGCCGCGGGACACGGTCTGTCCTACCTCGACACGGACGCGATCGCGGCCCACCTCGCCGCCTGCACGGGTGCGGGTGTCCAGGCCGGGTTCCACGTGATCGGCGACGCCGCCACGAGCGCCGTCGTCGAGGCGATCGAACGCGTCGCCGCCGACCTCGGCGGGCCCGCCGTCGCCGGTCGAGGACACCGGCTCGAGCACCTCGAGATGGTCACTCCCGAGCACGCGGCCGTGCTGGGCGCCCGCGGGATCGTTGCGAGCGTGCAGCCGGTCTTCGACGCCTACTGGGGCGGCGAGAACGGGATGTACGCGACCCGTCTCGGTGCCGACCGCGCTCGTGCGCTGAACCCGCTCGCGCTCCTCGCGTCCGCCGGGGTGTCGCTGGCGCTGGGCTCCGACTCGCCGGTGACCCCGCTCGATCCGTGGGCCGGCATCCGGGCCGCCGTCCACCACCGGACCGCGGGGAGCGCGATCTCCCCGCGCGCGGCCTTCGCCGCCGCCACCCGCGGGGCCTGGCGCGCCGGTGGAGTCCGCGACGGTGTCGCCGGCACGCTGGTGGCCGGTGCGCCCGCGAGCTACGCGGTGTGGGACGTCGACGAGCTGGTGGTCAGTGCCCCGAAGGACTCGGTGCAGCGGTGGTCGACCGATCCCCGCTCGCGCGTGCCCGCGTTGCCGCGACTCGACGACGCCGCCCGCGCCCCGCGCTGCCTGCGCACGGTCCACCGCGGCGTCACGGTGTTCGCCTCGTGACCCTGCTCGTCCGCATCCTCGCGTCCGCCGCAGCCGGCGTTCTCCTGTTCCTCTCCTTCCCGCCGCGCACCCTGTGGTTCCTCGCTCCGGTGGCGATCGCTCTCGTCGTGCTGACTCTGACCCTGCCCGGACGCGACGGGCGCACGCCGGGACTACGAGCGGGCGCTCTGCTCGGCGCCGTGTTCGGACTCGGCTTCTTCCTGCCCCTGCTGCCGTGGATCGGGGAGTACGTCGGCCCGGTGCCGTGGATCGCGCTGTCGGTCGCCGAGTCGATGTTCCTCGCCCTGTTCGGCGTGCTCGTCGTCCTCGTGGCGCGGTTGCCGTTCGCGACGCTGTGGATCGCGGCCGCCTGGTCCGCCACCGAGTGGCTGCGCAGCACCGTGCCGTTCGGCGGGTTCCCCTGGGGTCGGTTGGCGTTCGGGCAGTCCGAGTCTGTGCTGCTGCCGATCGCCGCGGTGGGCGGAGCCCCGCTGCTGTCCTTCGCGGTGGCGCTGATGGGCACCGCACTCGCCGCGGTGGTGACGGCGGCCCCGGGACGATCCCGACGGTCCGCCGGACGTCGGCGGACGGTGGCCGTCGGGCTGATCGTCGTGATCGCGGTGCCGGCCGTCGGCCTCGCCCTGCGGCCGACGCTCGCCGGCCCGACGGACGGCGACCGGACGGTCGTCGTCGCCGCCATCCAGGGCAGCGTGCCCCGGCTCGGGCTCGACTTCAACGCGCAACGACGGCAAGTGCTGGACAACCACGTCCGGGAGACCCTGCGCCTGGCCGACGAGGTCGACGCCGGGCGCAGTCCACGTCCCGACGTGGTCGTGTGGCCGGAAAACGCCTCCGACGTCGATCCGACGCGGGACCGCACCGCGGCGGACGAGATCTCCGCCGCGTCCGTCCGGATCGGCGCGCCGATCCTGGTGGGTGCGGTGCTCGCCAACGCGGACGGGACCAGCACCAACTCCGTTCTGGTGTGGGACGGTGCGGCCGGGCCGGGGGAGCGGCACGACAAGAAGATCGTCCAACCGTTCGGCGAGTACCTGCCGTACCGGAGCTTCTTCCGGCTGTTCTCCTCCTACGCCGATTCGGCCGGCAACTTCGTCCCCGGCAGCGGCGACGGCGTCGTGCATCTACCCGACGCCGGCGCGTCCGGTGAGGCCGATGCGGTGGCGCTCGCCGTCGGAGTCGCCACCTGCTACGAGGTGGCGTTCGACCGCGCCCCCGCCGAGGCGGTGGCGGCCGGCGCGCAGATCCTCGCGGTCCCCACCAACAACGCCACGTTCGGCGACACCGAGATGACCTACCAGCAGTTGGCGATGTCGCGGGTGCGGGCGGTCGAGCACTCCCGGACCGTCGTGGTGGCCGCGACGAGTGGGGTGAGCGCGATCGTCGCCCCGGACGGGACGGTGACGTCCCGCACCGCGCTGTTCGACGCCGACCATCTCGTCGCCACCGTCGGCGTGCGCTCGACCCTCACCCCGGCGACCACGTGGGGTGCCCGAGTCGAGGCGCTGCTGGTGATCGTCGGCGCTGCGGCGGCCGTCGTCGGTGCCGTGCGGACGGTGCGACGTCGGCGGGAAGCGGGACCGGGTCCGAACAAAAACGACTAGTACTCCTCGGACGTCGTTCGGTCCCCGTTCATGTAACAATTCACCGGTCGAATCCGACGAAACAAGTGAGAAGTCACCAATCCATCACCCCGGCTGGCGCGAATTACCGACCAAGAGTCCTGTTACCGCCGACGGGGAGAACTACATCCGATAAGTCAGCCAGCACCACCACGTACGGAGCGACCACGGTCGGGGACACCGAGTCACACGTACTTCTGCGGCCGCACCGCGCGGTCGCCGTCAGCGCAGCATTGTTCGATTCTCGGTGAGATGTGTGTGTCGCTCGTCGCCCACGACGAGCGAACGGAGCATGTCCGATGACGTCGTCCACGACGGTCGAGCCCACCGGCGGCACGCCGGACCACCGCCCGGCCGACACCGCCGCCTTCCCGCTGAGCCCGGCCCAGACCGGCTTGTGGTTCGCCCAGAAGCTCGCCCCCGAGGTCCCGTTGACCGTCGCGCAGTACGTCGACGTGGCGGGCCCGCTCGACGTCGACCTGCTCGGCGAGGTGGCCGGACAGGTCGGCGCGGAACTGCAGTCCGGCTGCGTCCGCATCCTCGATGTCGACGGACGGCCGCACCAGGTGGTGGACACCCGCTCCGTCCACACCCGACGGCTCGATCTCCGGGCGGAGGCCGACCCCGAGGCGGCCGCGCACCGCTGGATGCGCGACGAGATGCACGCGCCCGTGGACGTCGAACGCGACCCGCTGACGGTCAACGTGCTGCTGCGCGTCGAGGACGAACGGTGGTTCTGGTACACCCGGATGCACCACCTCGCCGGTGACGGCTTCGGCGCCGTGACCGCGCTGCGCCGCGTCGCCCAGCTCTACACCGCGCGGACGACGGGCGTCGACGCGCCGCCGCAGCGCGCCCACGACCTCGCCGAGCTGTACCGGGCCGAGGAGACCTACCGCCGGTCGCCCCGCTTCGCGACCGACCGCGAGTACTGGGCCGCCAAGACGGCGGGGCTCCCGGAACGCTTCTCGCTGGTGCCCCGCTCGGCTCCGGCGGCCGCCACCCGGCGCCGGGTGGACGGCACCGCACCGACCTCGGTCACCGACGCCATCGCCGCGGTCGCCGCCCGCGTGGACGGCACCGAGGCCGCCGTGCTCGTCGCCGCCATCGCCGCCTACCTGCACCGCGTCACGGGATCGACCGAGGTGGTCCTGAGTCTGCCGGTGTCGGTCCGCACCACCGCCGCGCTGCGCCGCTCCGGCGGCATGTTCTCCAACGTGGTTCCGTTGCGCCTGCGGATCGAGGACCACACCACCCTCGACGACCTGATCGCCGCGGTGACCCTCGAAATCACCGGCGCGCTCCGACATCAGAAGTACCGGCACGAGGACATCCGCCGCGACCACGGCAGCAGCACCGACCAGCGCGGCTTCTTCGGCCCGATGGTCAACATCATGCTGTTCGACTGGAGCGTGCGGCTCGGCGACCTGACCGGCCGCCTCCACAATCTGTCCAGTGGACCGGTCGAGGACCTCGCGTTCACGATCTACAACAGCAGCACCCCCGGGGCCGGGTTGAACATCGACCTCGAAGCGAACCCCACCCTGTACGACGACGCCGACCTCGGTGCCCATCACCGCCGGTTCCTGGCGTTTCTCGGCGCGCTGCTCGATCGGCCCGCGGCGGCCCCCGTCACCGACGCTCCGGTCTTCCTACCGGACGAACTCGACACGGTCGTCCGGACCTTCAACGACACCGCCGCGCCCGTCGAGCCCGACACCCTGTGGAGTGCTTTCGCCCGTCGGGTCGCGGCGACGCCGGACGCACCCGCCCTGACCTTCGGCGCGACCACCCTCACCTACGCCGAGACCGCGGACCGAGCCGGCCGAGTGGGCACCGCACTGCGACGACGCGGCGTCGCGCCGGGCGACGTCGTCGCGTTGTCGATGCCGCGGTCGCTCGAGCTGGTGCTCGGGATGTACGGCATCCTGCACGCGGGCGCCGCGTATCTCCCGCTCGATCCCGAGCAGCCCGACGAGCGCATCGCCGCCGTCCTCGACACCGCGCGTCCGCGCTGCGTCCTGACCGCCGACGACGTCGCCGCGGCGGTGTCCGACGTCGCCGCGGCGGTGTCCGACGTCGCCGCGGCGGGGGCCGACGCGGACGCCTCGGCCGCACCCGCGCCGGTCCGTCCCGACGACCTCGCCTACGTCCTGTTCACCTCCGGCTCCACCGGTCGACCGAAGGGCGTCGCCGTCACGCACCGGGCGATCACCAACCGGCTCGAGTGGATGCAGCACGAGTACCCGCTGACCGACGACGACGTGGTTCTGCAGAAGACCCCGTCGACGTTCGACGTGTCCGTGTGGGAGTTCTTCTGGCCGCTGCGCGTCGGCGCCCGGCTGGTGGTCGCCGACCCCGGTGTGCACCGCGAACCGCGCCGGTTGCTCGCCGCGATGATCGACGCCGGGGTGACCACCGTGCACTTCGTCCCGTCGATGCTGGCCGCCTTCGTCGCCGAACTGCGCGACTCCCGCGTGATTCCCACCCGTCTGCGGCGCGTGTTCAGCAGCGGCGAGGCTCTTCCCGCCGACACGGCCGCCGCCTTCACCGACGCCACGGCGGTGCCGCTGCACAACCTGTACGGCCCCACCGAAGCGGCCGTGGACGTGACCTATCGCCGCTTCCGGCCGGGCGACACCGGGTCCGTGCCCATCGGGCGCCCCGTGTGGAACACGCGGGTGCACGTGCTCGACGCGCGGTTGCGCCCGGTGCCGGTCGGCGTGGCGGGGGAGCTCTACCTCGCCGGCGTGCAACTGGCCCGCGGCTACCTCGGGCGACCCGACCTCACCGCCGACCGGTTCGTCGCGGACCCGATCGCCGGTGACGGGAGTCGGCTCTACCGCACCGGCGACCTCGCCCGGTGGCGCGCCGACGGCGATCTGGACTACCTCGGCCGCACCGACTTCCAGGTCAAGGTGCGCGGCCTGCGCATCGAACTCGGCGACGTCGAGGCCGCGTTGCTCGCCCACCCGGGCGTCGACCACGCCGTCGCCGTGGCGCGCCCGGATCACCGCGGCGGCACCCGACTGGTCGGGTACGTCGCCGGGCCGACCCCCGCGTCGATCGCGCCCGACGACGTCCGGGCCACCGCTGCGGCGCGCGTGCCGGCGTACATGGTTCCCGACGTCGTGACCGTGCTGGACGCCCTGCCGCTGAACAGCAGCGGCAAGGTCGACCGACGCGCCCTGCCGGAGCCGACGGCGCCGTCACCGGGCGACGACGTCGCCCCGCGCACCGAGCTCGAACGCCGCATCGCGACCGTCCTGGCCGACGTCCTGGACATTCCGGCTCCCGGCGTTCACACCAGTTTCTTCGATCTCGGCGGCAACTCGCTCTCCGCCACGCGCGTGGTCGCGCGACTCGCGGACGATCTCGGCCGCCACGTGGGTCTCGACGACCTGTTCACCGCACCGACGGTCGCCCGACTCGCCGAACGACTGTCCGCGGTGGACGCCCCGGCTCACCGACCGCCGTTGGTACCCGTGGCTCGACCGGACGTCGTGCCGCTCTCGCCGGCGCAGCAGCGGCTGTGGTTCCTCAACCGCCTGGATCCCGAGTCGGCCGTCTACAACATGCCGCTCGCCCTCGAGCTCACCGGAACGCTCGACCTGCCCGCGTTGCGGCAGGCGCTGACGGACGTGGTCGGCCGCCACGAGAGTCTGCGCACCGTCTTCCCCGACGGTCCGACCGGGCCACACCAGCTGGTCGAGGACCCGGGCACACCGGATCTCGAGCCCGTCGACGTCGCCGAGTCCGAGCGCGACCGCGCCGTCGCCGAGGTCGTCGGGCGCGGCTTCGACGTCCGCCGCGAGCACCCGATCCGCGTGCGTCTGTTCCGGCTCGGCCCCGACCGCCACGTGCTCGTGGTGGTCCTGCATCACATCGCCGCGGACGGCTGGTCGTTCGGCCCGCTGGCGTCCGACGTCGCCCGCGCCTACGCGGCGCGTGCCGCGGGGCAGGCACCCGCCTTCGCGCCGCTGCCGGTCCAGTACGCCGATGCCGTGCTGTGGCAGCGCGCCGTGCTCGGTGACCCCGCGGATCCGGGCAGCGTCCTCGCCGCCCAGACGGCGTTCTGGACCGACCGGCTCGCCGGCCTGCCCGAGGTGCTCGACCTGCCCACGGACCGTCCGCGTCAGGCCGCCCCCGCCGTGGCGGGTGCGGTCCACGACTTCGAGCTCGACGCCGACCTGCGCGCGGCGATCACCGCCCTCGCCACCGCCCACTCGGCCAGCACCTTCATGGTGGTCCACGCCGCGCTCGCGGCACTGCTCGGCCGGCTCGCGGACACCGACGACGTCGCCGTCGGTACCCCCGTGGCCGGGCGCGGCGACCGGGCGCTCGACGGTGTCGTCGGCATGTTCGTCAACACCCTCGTCCTGCGCGCCTCACCGCGCGTCGACCGATCCTTCGTCGACCTCCTGCACGCGGTGCGCGACGACGACCTCGAGGCCTTCGCCCACGCGGACGTGCCCTTCGACGCGGTGGTCGACGCCGTCGCGGCCGACCGGACGTCGGCGCACCACCCGCTGTTCCAGGTCATGCTCTCCTTCGACAATCTCGCGCCCGCGACGGTGCAGCTGCCCGGCCTGACCGTCGCCGCCGGCGAGATCGACACCGGCACTGCCAAGTTCGACCTGACCGTCGAGGTGGTGGACCGCCCGGGCGGCGGGTTCCAGGCTCACCTCGGCTACGCGACGGCTCTGTTCGACGACACCACGGCGGCGGACCTCGCCCAGCGTTTCCTCGCGGTCCTCCGACAGGTCACGGCCGATCCGAGCGTCCGCGTCGGCGACGTCGACCTGCGTCTGCCCACCGACGTCGCGCCCGAAGCGGACGTCGTCCTCGTCGGCCCGCCCGGCGGCGCGCCGACCACGCTGCCGGAACTGCTCCGCGCGACGGCCGCACGATTCCCCGACCGGGACGCGGTGATCGAGGCCCATCACACCCTCACCTACGCCGAGCTCGATCGTCGATCGGATCTGCTCGCCGCGGCGCTCGTCGACCTCGGGGTCGGACCCGAGGTCCGGGTGCCCGTCTGCGTCGGCCGCTCGGCGGCGTCGCTGATCGCCCTGTGGGCCGTCGCCAAGTCCGGGGGCGCCTACACCCCGCTCGACCCGAAGTACCCGGTGGACCGGCTCGCCACGATGGTCGCCGATACCGGCGCCGTCGTCGGGCTGGCCGGCGACGAGCGCGCGATGCTCCCGGACACGGTCCGCTGGCTCGACCCGCGCACCGACCACGTGCTCGCGACGGCCCCCGTGGCCGTGCCGGCCCCGCATCCCGATCAGGCCGCGTACCTGATCTTCACGTCGGGCTCGACCGGCCGTCCGAAGGCCGTCGTGGTGTCCCACCGCGGCATCGCGGACCTCGCCGCCGACACCGCCGCCGCGGCGGGGGTGGACGAGACCACCCGCGCCCTGCACTTCGCGTCCCCGTCCTTCGACGTCTCGTTGATGGAACTGCTGATGGCGTTCGCGGTGGGCGGCGCGGTGGTCCCGGCTCCCACCGACGTCTACGGCGGCCGTGACCTCGCGACGCTGCTGCGCGACCGCCGGGTCACCCACGCCGTGGTCACGCCCGCCGCACTCGAGACCGTCGATCCCGCCGGAGCGCCGGACCTGCGGTTCGTCGCCGTCGGCGGCGACGTCTGCACTCCGGCGCTGGTCGAGCGGTGGGCCCCCGGCCGCACCATGCTCAACGTCTACGGTCCCACCGAGGCGACCGTCGTCGTCACCCGCACCGCGCCGATGACCCCGGGATTGCCCGTCACCATCGGCCGCACCCGTGCGGGCGTCGCCACGCGCGTGCTCGACCGTCGGCTCCGTCCCGTGGCGCCGGGCGTCCGGGGCGAGCTGTACCTGTCGGGACCGAGCCTCGCCCGCGGCTACCAGGGACGCCCGGGCCTGACCGCGGAACGCTTCGTCGCCGACCCCGACGGTCCGCCCGGGTCCCGGATGTACCGCACCGGCGACGTCGTCGCGCTCCGCACGAACGTCGGCATCACCGCCGCCCCGGACACCCGGGCCATCCACTTCCTCGGCCGTGCGGACCACCAGGTCAAGGTGCGCGGCCACCGCGTCGAACTCGCGGAGATCGACGCCGTCCTGCAGACCGAGCCGGCCGTGACGTGGTCGGTCACCCTGCTGGTCGACGCCGATCGCCGCGACATCGCCCGCCTGATCACGTACGGGGTGACCGACGCCGAGGACCGGGACGCGCTGACCGATCGTCTCCTGGAGGCCGCCCGCGGCGCGCTGCCGGACTACATGGTGCCCGCCGGGATCGTCTGGCTGGATGCGCTGCCGCTCACGCCGGCGGGCAAGCTCGACCGCCGCGCCCTGCCCGTGCCCGCGCCCCCGCAGAGCGACGTCCCGCACGAGGAACCGGCCACCGAGACCGAACGGATCGTCGCGACGGCCTTCGCCGGGGCCGTCGGCCTGGAGCGGGTCGGACGCCGCGACCATTTCTTCGACTCCGGGGGCAACTCCCTCACCGCGACCCGGGTCGCGGCGGCCCTGTCCGATGCACTGGGCCGGGACGTCGCCGTCCGCACGATCTTCGAGCAGCCGACCGTCGCCGCGCTGGCGGCGCGGCTCGACACCGACGCCGGCCCCGCCCGGGTGCCGCTGGTCGCGGGGGAACGTCCGGCACGGATTCCGCTGTCCCTGCCGCAGCAGCGGCTGTGGTTCCTGAACCGGCTGGATCCGACGGCCGACGCGTACACGATCGCACTGTCGGTCACGATCGACGGGCCGGTGGACCGCGATGCTCTGCGCCGCGCGGTCCTCGACGTGCTCGAGCGGCACGAGGCCCTGCGCACCGTGTTCCCCGAGACCGACGACGGCCCGCACCAGGTGGTCCTGCCCGTCGACCGGGTACGCGACCGTCTGGACGTCCGTGACATCGGAGAGACCACCGACGCGGACGGCGTGGGCGAGGCCCTGCGAGCGCTGGCTCATCGCGGTACCGACCTCACCACGACGGCCCCGGTGCGCGCGGTGCTGCTGCGCGTGTCCGACACGCGCCACGTCCTCGGGGTCGCGATCCACCACATCGCGGCGGACGGGTGGTCGATGCGGCCGCTCACCCGCGACCTCGTCACGGCCTACACGGCCCGCGTGGCCGAGCGGGAACCCGACCTGCCGCCGCTGCCCGTGCAGTACGCCGACTTCACGCTGTGGCAGCGCCGGATGTTGGGCGACGAGGCCGATCCGACGTCCCGCGCGGCCGCGGACCTGGCCTACTGGACCTCGACGCTCGCGGGCCTGCCCGACGAGTGCACCGTGCCGGGCGACCGGCCCCGCCCGGCTCTGCCCGGCCACCGCGCCGGGTCCCGCGGGTTCCTCGTCCCCGAGGCCACGATGTCCGCGCTCACCGCGGTCGCCGCGCGCCACGGCGGCACCCGCTTCATGGCCGTGCACGCCGTCCTCGCCTCCGTGCTGGGCCGGCTGGCCGACACCACGGACGTCGTGATCGGCACCCCGGTGGCCGGGCGCCACGACGCCGCGCTGCACGACCTGGTCGGCATGTTCGTCGGCACCGTGGTGCTGCGCACCGCGATCGAGCCGGGCGACAGCTTCGCGCAGGTCCTGAACCGCGTCCGGACGGTCGACCTCGACGCCCTCGGCCACACCGAGCTGCCGTTCGAGCGCGTGGTCGACGCCGTGTCGCCGCCGCGCGTCGCCGGTCGGCATCCGCTGGTCCAGGTGGTGCTCACCGTCGACGAGAGCGTCGCCACCACCGTCCGGGCGGGGGACCTCACCTGGTCGGCGGCCCCGATCGAGATCGACCGCAGCAAGTTCGACCTCGACGTCGCCGTCACCGGCGGCCCCGACGGATGGGCCGTCCGCATCACCTACAGCCGGGATCTGTACGACGAGTCGACCGTCGACCGCCTCGGCGAGCGATTCCTCGCGGTCGCCGCGGCCGCCGCGGCCCACCCCGAGCGTGCGCTGGGCGATGCGCCCCTCCTCACCTCCGACGAACGCGACCGGCTCGACGCGCGCGTCCCCGAGCCGGTCGACCCACCGGTGCTTCTGCCGGATCTCTGGGCGTCCGCGGTACGCCGCGCCGGCGATCGGCTCGCCGCCGTCGGCACCGCCGGCGAGCAGGTGACCCACGACGAGCTCGATCGCCGATCCTCCCGCCTGGCCCGGCGTCTGCTCGCGTGCGGCGCCGGTCCCGAGGACGTCGTCGCCGTCGCGCTGCCGCGCTCGCTCGCGGCGATCACCGCCGTTCTCGCGGTGGCGAAGACGGGTGCCGCCTGGGTTCCGGTGGACCCGCGCTATCCCGCGGACCGCGTCCGCCACATGCTCACCGACAGTGGTGCCCGGCTGGGGCTCACCACGGCCGAGTACCGACCGGACGACGACCTCGCCGACGTGCAGTGGCTGGACGTGGAGCACGACCCGACCGGCACTCTCGACCATCCCGTCACCGACGCCGAGCGCCGCATCCCGCTGCGGCCCGACCACGTGGCGTACGTGATCTACACGTCCGGGTCGACGGGCGTACCCAAGGGTGTCTCGGTCACCCACTCCGGACTGTCGGCGTTCGCCGATGCCGAGCGCGCACGGTTCGCCGTCGACGCCGACGCCCGGGTGCTGCACGTCGCCTCACCGAGCTTCGACGCGTCGGTGTTGGAACTGCTCATGGCCGTCGGATCCGCCGCCACGCTGGTGATCGCGCCGCCCGACGTCTTCGGCGGGCGCGAGCTGGCCGACCTGATGCGTCGCGAGCGCGTGAGCCACGCGTTCGTCACCCCGGCCGCATTGGCGACGGTCGACCCGGCCGACGGCGACGGTCTGCCCGACCTGCGGACGATCGTCGTCGGCGGCGAAGCCGTCGGCCCGGACCTGGTCCGACGCTGGGCGCCCGGTCGCCTGATGGTCAACGGCTACGGACCGACCGAGACGACGGTCGTCGCGACGACGGACGTCCTCGAGGTGGACGGCCCGGTCACCGTGGGCACATCCATCCCGGGGGCGCGGGCAGCGGTCCTCGACGCCCGTCTGCACCCGGTTCCGGACGGCACGACGGGTGAGCTGTACCTGGCCGGGCCCGGGCTCGCGCGCGGCTACCTGCGCCGAGCAGCGCTGACGGCGGGCCGGTTCGTGGCCGACCCGCGGGGCGCGGGGGAGCGGATGTACCGCACGGGCGACCTGGTCAGGTGGACTCCCGACGGACGACTCGAGTACGCAGGACGCACCGACACACAGGTCAAGCTGCGCGGCTTCCGCATCGAGCCGGGCGAGATCGACGCGGCGCTCACGGCGCGCGACGACGTGTCCTTCGCGTACACGGCGGTCCACGTCGACGAGGCCGGCATTCCGGCCCTCGCCTCGTGGGTCGTGCCCGCGGGCGCGGCCACGGTGGATCCGGACGCGGTCCTCGCCGACCTCGCCGGCAGGCTCCCGGCTCATCTGGTCCCCGCCACCGTCACCACGCTGGCGGCGGTGCCGCTCACCCCGGTGGGCAAGCTCGACGTCCGCGCCCTGCCCGCCCCGACCGCCCCTGCGCGCGGGGACCGGATCGTCGCGCCGCCGGAGACGCCGACGGAGCGGATCGTCGCCGACGTGGTGGCGGGCGTGCTCGGCGACACGTGCGGGCCGGTCGGCCGCGAGGACGACTTCTTCGCCCTCGGCGGCAACTCGCTGCTGGCCACGCAGGTCGCGTCGCGCATCGGCACACGAACGGGCCGCACCGTTCCGGTCCGTGCGCTGTTCGAGCACCCGAGCGTGCGCACCCTGGCCGCGCACGTGGACACCCTCACCGCCGACGACACCCCTGAGCTGGGCACCATTGCCCGACCCGACCGGCTGCCGCTCAGCCCGGCGCAGACCCGGCAATGGTTCCTCAACCGGGTCGACCCGTCGTCACCTCTCTACAACGTGCCGATCGTGGTGCGCCTCGACGGGCCGCTGGACGTCACCGCCCTGCAGACCGCGCTGGACGACGTGGTGGCGCGGCACGAGGTGCTGCGGACGGTCTACCCCGCGGCGGCGGACGGTCCCGAGCAGGTGATCCTGCCCGCGGTCGACGTCCCGCTCGCCGTCCGCGAGGTGGCCGAGGACGAGGTGCGCTCCGCCGCCCTCGCTGCCGCCGGTACGGGGTTCGACGTCACCGTCGATCCGCCGCTGCGCGCCACCCTTCTGCGCCTCGATGCCACGGCCCACGTGCTGGTGCTCGTGCTCCACCACATCGCCGCCGACGGGTGGTCCCTCGGGCCCCTGGCCGCCGATCTCGCCGGTGCCTACGACGCCCGGTCCGCGGGCCGCGCACCGGAGTTGCCCCCGCTCGAAGTGCAGTACGTCGACCACACCCTGTGGACGCGGGCGCGACTCGGCTCCCCGGGCGACCCGTCGTCGCTCCTGGCCACGCAGCTGGAGTGGTGGACCGAGACCCTCGCCGGCGCTCCGGACACCCTCGGCATCCCCACGGACCGGCCTCGCCCCGCCACGCCGTCGTACCGCGGCGGGTCCGTCGACGCCCGACTGGACGACGATCTGCACCGCCGTCTCCACGAGGTGGCCGCCGAGGAGGGGGCGACCCTCTTCATGGCCCTGCACACGGCCCTCGCCGTGACCCTGGGGCGTCTCGACGGCCGGTTCGACACCGTCGTCGGCACCGCCGTCGCCGGGCGTGGGCACGAGGCGATCGACCGCCTCGTGGGCATGTTCGTCGGCACCCTCGCGCTCCGCACGCGGATCGATCCGCGCTCACCGCTGCAGGACGCCCTGCGCGCGGTGCGGGCGGCCGACGTCGAGGCGTTCGCGCGCCCCGACGTGCCCTTCGAGCAGCTCGTCGACGCGATCGCGCCCGCCCGGTCCGCCGCGCGACACCCGATCTTCCAGGTGATGCTCACGCTGCGAGACGACGTCCCCACCCGGGCCCGTATGGGCGCGGGCGACGCCGCCGTCGACGCCCGGGTGGCCGAGATCGACGTCGCGGTGGCCAAATTCGACCTACAGGTCACCGTGACCGAGCACCGCACCGACGCCGGCGACCCCGCCGGGCTCACTCTGGGGCTCGACTACGCCACCGATCTGTTCGACGGGACCACCGCGCGGACGCTGCTCGACCGGCTCGGCGCCGTGCTCCGCACCCTCGCCACGCAGCCCGCCACGGCGGTCGGCGCGATCGACCTGCTGACGCCCGACGAGCGCGCCGCCCTGGTTCCCGTCGGCGGCGCACCCCGCGCGGACGCGCCGCGGACGCTGGCCACGCTCGTCGACGACGCCGTGCGACGCTCGCCCGACGGTATCGCCGTCGAGTACCTCGAGCGCGCGCTCACCTACCGCGAGCTCGACGCCCTCACCGATCGGTGGGCTCGGCGGCTCGTCGCGCAGGGCGTAGGCCCGGACACCCTGGTCGCGGTCGGCATTCCGCGCTCTCTGAAGTCCGTGGTGGCCGTGCTCGCCGTCACCCGTGCGGGAGCGGGATTCCTGCCGGTCGACCCGGCCTACCCGGCGGACCGCATCCGGCACATGCTCACCGACGCCGGACCCGCGCTCGGCCTGACCACCGCCGAGCACCGTGCGGCGCTGGCCGTGGACGGGGCCGGGACGGACTGGCTGCTGCTCGACGACGACACGCTCGCCGCCGGGCCGCTCGCCTCGGGCGCACTCCCACGGGCCGACCTCGCCCATCCCGCCTACGTCATCTACACCTCCGGCTCGACCGGAACGCCCAAGGGTGTCGTGGTCACGCACGCCGGGGTGTCGGCCTTCGCCGACGAACTCACCGACCGGCTGGCCGTGACGAGCTCGTCCCGCGTCCTGCACTTCTCCTCGGTCAGCTTCGACGCGGCCGTGCTCGATCTGCTGTTCGCGTTCGGTGCCGGCGCCACGATGGTGATCGCTCCGACGACCGTCGTCGGTGGCCGGGAGCTGTCGGACTTCCTCGGCCGGGAGCGGGTGACCCACGCCTTCGTCACCCCGGCGGCACTGACCACCGCCGATCCGACCGCGGCCACCGCGCTCACGCACCTCGTCGTGGGCGGCGACGCCTGCTCCCCGGACCTGGTGGCGCGCTGGGCTCCTGGCCGGAGCCTGCACAACGCCTACGGTCCCACCGAGACGACCATCGTCACCGTGATGTCGGACGCCCTGACCGCGGGTGCCCCCATCGGTATCGGGTCACCCGTCCGCGGCGTCGCCGCCGTCGTGCTGGATCGGCAGCTCGAGCCGGTGCCCTACGGCGTGGTGGGCGAACTCCACCTCACCGGCGACGCGCTCGCTCGCGGGTACCTCGGGCGGAGCGGCCTGACGGCCGCGCGCTTCGTCGCCGCGCCGCACGGCAAGCCGGGGGAGCGGATGTACCGCACCGGCGACCTGGTGCGGTGGCGCCGCACCGACGACGGCCCCGTGTTGACCTACGTGGGTCGATCCGACCACCAGGTGAAGGTGCGCGGATTCCGCGTCGAGCTCGGTGAGATCGACGCCGCCCTCGAGGCGCACGACGACGTCGAGTTCGCCGTGACGCTCGGCGTGGCCGACGGCGACGGCGCGGGGCCGACGACGCTCGCGTCGTACGTCCTCGCCCGTCCGGGGTCGGCGGTGGACGGCACGGCGCTGCGCCGCCATCTGACGCGGCGTCTGCCGTCGTACATGGTGCCGACGTCGGTCACGCTGCTGGACAGCGTTCCGCTGACGCCCACCGGAAAGCTGGACCGCCGGGCCCTGCCGGCACCCGCACCCCTTGCCGACACCGTCTATCGGGCGCCGGAGACCGAACTGGAGAACCTGGTCTGCGCGGTGTTCGCCGACCTGCTGGCGGTCGACCAAGTCGGCCGGGACGACGACTTCTTCACCCTCGGCGGCACGTCCCTGGTGGGCGTGCGCGCGGCACACGAGTTGGGGGAGCGGCTCGGCCGTGCAGTGCCGGTGAGCGTGCTGTTCGGGGCGTCCACCCCGGCCGAGCTCGCCGCCGCCCTCGGCGAACCCTCGGCCGCGGACACCGATCTCCTGGCGCCCGTGGTGACGCTGCGGGCGGGCCGCGGCGACGCCGCGCCGCTGGTGTGCGTGCACCCCGCGTTCGGCCTGGCCTGGACCTACCACGGTCTGGCGCGGCGCCTCGGGGGCGATCGGCCAGTCCTGGGTCTGCAGTCGCCGACGCTGGACGGCGAGCGGCCCGAGTTCGAGTCGATCGAGGACCTGGCCCGCGACTACGTCGACCGGCTGCAGTCGGCGCAGCCCGCGGGTCCGTACCACCTGCTCGGATGGTCCCTCGGCGGACTGATCGCGCACGCCATGACCGCCGAACTCGAGCGGCGCGGCGAGCGGGTGGCGACCCTGGCGATGCTGGACAGCTACACGCTCACGGCCGAGTACCTCGACCGCGTGCCCACGTTGCGCGACCTGATCGAGGAGGTCACGGGATCCCCGCTGCCCGACGGCATGGATCCGACCCCCGCGGACGCCGCCGATCTGGCCCGCGCGGCGGGCGAGGGTGCCGAGGCGCTGACCGCCGACGTCGTCGAGCGTCTCCATCGCGGATACGTGCACGGCAGCACGCTGGCGCACCGCTACCGGCCCGCGCCCGTCGAGGCGGACGTGCTGTTCTTCTCGGCCACCGACGACGAGGTCAACGAGCGCGACACCCGCCGCCGCGCCGCCGCCTGGGAGCCGTTCGTCCGGGGGACGGTGCGCGACCATCCGATTCCGTGCTCGCACGCGCACCTCACCACGGACCCGGCGCTCGACGTGGTCGTGCCGGTCCTGGACGAGCATCTCGGCTGAGCCGCCCCCGAACGCACCTCGGGCCCCGACACCGGTGTGGTGTCGGGGCCCGAGGAATCGATAGAATCTAGACGCCGGCTCCGCGTCGTTTTGCCTTGAGCAGGTCCAGCCGCTCCTTCAGCAGCTCGTCCAACTCCTCGACGGAGCGGCGCTCGAGCAGCATGTCCCAGTGGGTGCGCGGGGGCTTGACCTTCTTGGCCTCCGGCGCGGTGCCCTCGACCAGGGTGCCCTCCATGCCGTTGCGGCACAGCCACGTGCCGGGCAACTCGGCGTCGTCCGCGAAGGGGACGTCGAAGATCTCACCGTTGTCCGTCTTGTACCGAGCCATGCGCCGCGGCGCGAGGTCGTGGTCGCGATCGGTCTCGTAGCTCACCGCTCCGAGCCGACTACCTCGAAGTACGCGGTCTGCCATAAGAGTCCTCTCTGTCGTCCTGCGTGCTGTGGGGTCAACGCACCGGGACCCGGAAACGTTCCCGCACGAACGCACCATCCTACCCCGGTATCGTCGACGTCCGTGATCGGCAGACGGCGTCCCGGAACCTGCGTGTGGTGCGGACGCCCTGTCGCCGACAGCGGCGCGGGACGTCGACGACGCTACTGCCGGCAATCCTGCCGGCAGCGGGCCTACGAGCAGCGCACCTCCGTGCGCGGCACGACGGTGCCCGACGACGCCGTCCTGCTGACCGCCGCCGAAGCCGAGGCCCTGGCCGACCGCGCGTTCGGGGTGCGCTGCGCGGCGGAGGACGTCGCCACGGCCTTGGCCGAAGGCGCCGACGCCGACGAACTCGCCGCGCTGTCGGCCCGCATGGTGGAAATGGCCCGCGACGCCGAGCGGCTGCGATGACCCGTCGTCACTGTCGGCCCGGGCCCAGGTCCGACGGGTGGTACCCGACGGGATAGCCAGGGTAGGTCCGGTTGCGCGGGTCCCGCGCGATGCGGGACGTCCGCCGGGGCGGAAGATGTCGCACCGCGCGTGCTCGAGCGCGCAGGCCGGCCTCGGCGACCCGACGCGCACCCGGTGCGGCGGCGGGGAACCCGAAGGCGCGACGCATGTCGTCGTCGATCATCGCGTGCACGACGCCGCGGACGGCCGGCCGCGAGACCGCCGGGTACCAGGAGGCGAGCAACTCGCGGGTGTAGGTGCCGATGCGACGGTTGTCCGGCGCGAAGCCGAACCGGTCGTGCTCGTACTCCATCCGGAACGCATGGAACTCGGCCGCGGACTCGGGGACGTCGGCGATTCCCATCCGCGCCCCGACGGCGCGGTAGAACTCGACCGCGGCGCGTCGTTCGTGGGGATGCAGCCGGCGCCAGCCGTAGCGGTCGATCCAGTCGAGGGGGTCGAAGGCGAAGGTCGACAGGACGTAGAGCATGTCGTCGCGGTCGATGTCGTACTGCGCGTGCAGGCGGTTGACCGTCCGCAGCGAGGCCCGCCCACGCTCGGAGTCGTACCCGTGCTCGACCAGTTCGGACATGAGCAGCGACGTGTCGTCGTACCGCTTCTGCGGACGCTTCTCGAACTCGCCGGTGCGCGCGAGCAGAGCCGAGATGCTCGGGACACAGTAGGTGCGGAACAGCGCGAACTCGAGCGACCGCTGGTAGTCCCACGGGAACTCGTACCCGGCGGTGATGCGGTGGATCGTCTGCGCGTCCGCCACGGGATCGAGCCGCTCGATCGCCTCGAGCCAGCCGTACCGCCCCCGGCCGCGCCGGGGCAGCGTCGTGGTCATCGCCGGCGCCGGCCGTGGATCTTGGTGAGCAGGAAGCGGGCGACCGCGACGTCGCGACGCTTGCGCGTCATGGTGACGAGATTGAGCGGCGCGGCGAACCGCTGCGTGGTGACGGACTTGACCCGCGAGAACTCCCGCAGGCCGTCCGCGCCGTGGATGCGTCCGAAGCCGGAGTCGCCGACCCCGCCGAACGGGAGAGCGCCGATGGCGGCGAAACCGAGCACCGAGTTGATGCTCACCACGCCCACGCGGAGACGATCCGCCGCGCGGCGCCCGGCGTCCGCGGACCCGGTGAACACCGAGGCCCCGAGCCCGTACTTCGACGTGTTCGCCCGGTCGATCGCCTCGTCGAGGTCACGGACGCGGTTGACCACGACGGTCGGGCCGAACGTTTCCTCGACCTGCGCCTCGCTGTCCTCCGGCACGTCGAGCAGCACCACCGGATCGACGTAGGGCGGTCGGACCGACTCGGGACCACCGACGACGGCCCGGCCGCCGCGCGCGAGCGCGTCCTCGACCTGCGACCGCACGACGTCGACCTGGCGGGGGAGGGTCATCCGGCCGTACTGCGCGTCGGCGGCGTCGCCCACCCGCAGGTCCTTCACACGCGCCACGAGATTGTCGACGAACCGGTCGGCGAGCGAGTCCACCACGTAGACCCGTTCGACCCCGGCGCAGGTCTGACCGGCGTTGCCCATGGCCCCGAACGCGGCGAACTCGGCGGCGGCGTCGAGGTCGGCACCCTCGTCGACGATCAGCGCGTCCTTGCCGCCGCCCTCGACCACAATCGGGGTCAGCGACTCGGCGCAGGTGGCCATGACCTTCTTGGCGGTGGCCGTCGACCCGGTGAACGCGACCTTGTCGACGCCGGCGCGGGCGAGGTGCGCGCCGACCGAGCCGTCACCGACGACGGCCTGCAGGACCGAGTGCGGCGCCGACAGCGAGTCCCAGGTGTCGGCGAGCCAGGTTCCCGTCCGCGGGGTCAGCTCGCTGGGCTTGAAGACCACCGCGTTACCGGCCGCCATCGAGTAGGCGATGGATCCCATCGGGGTGTACACGGGATAGTTCCAGGGACCGATGACCCCCACCACGCCCATCGGCTCGTAGCGCACCGTCGCCGCCTGGTTGATGCTGACCGCGCCGGACCGCACCGACCGCTCACGCAGCACGCGGCGGGCGTTCTTCGCCGCCCAGGACAGGTGTTCGACGGCCAGCATCACCTCGAGCAGCGCGTCGTCGGCGGGCTTGCCCGTCTCCTCGCGCACGACGTCGACCAGCGACGCCGAGTTCCGCGCGACGACGGACTTGAATTCGAGCAACCAGTCCTTGCGGTCGTCGTGACTCAGTCCGCCCCACCACCGTGCGGCGTGCCGGGCCTGCCGGACCGCCTCCTCGACACGGTCCCGATCGGTGGGGATGGACGTCTCGTCGATGGTCATGCATGCCGACACTAGGCGCGCCCGCAGGGGCGGGCAATGACCGATGCGTCCGATCCGGGTGACCGTCAGAGTCCCGAGCAGCCGCTCACGGGAACGCCCGCGAATCGGTCCATCATGTACCGCGCCGCGGCGCCCCCGTAGCCGTCGATCAGCTGCGGTCCGAAGTGATTCGGCAGGACCGCGCCCGTCAGGATCGGCGGGATCTCGTCGGTCAGGAACGTCACCGCACCGCCGCGTCCGCACCAGTCCTCGGCGAGACGACGCGCCTGGCCGTAGGGGACGGTGTCGTCGTGGCGTCCGCTGGTGACGAAGACCGGTGCCGACGGACGCAGGTTGCCGATGCGCTGCTGCGCCAGGATCGGTCCCGCCTCCGGAATGGTGCCCAGGTTCTCGAGCAGTGGTCGGCCGTCACGGGTCAGGGTGTCGGTGCGCAGGAACGGATGTCGCAGGATCGTGTCGGCGATGCATTCCGTGGACACCTCGGCGAGCAGACGCTTGCCGGTCTCGGTGGTGCGCTCGTCGACCCGGGCCTGCAGCTCCGGATGACGCTCGACGAAGCCGTTCAGCGCGTACCCGATCACGCCGCCGATCAGCGTGCCGTCGACCGTTCCGAGCACCTCCAGCAGATCGGCGGTGGGAGCACCGGCCCACGTTCCCTTGACGTTCAGCTCGGGTGCGTACTGCCCGGCCAGTTCCGCGGCGGCCGCCGTGGCGCCGCCGCCCTGCGAGTAACCCCAGAAGCCGACCGGCGCCGACGGATCACCGGCGAGCGAGTTCGCGGCCCGCGCCGCGTCGAGCACCGCGTGCGCCTGCTCGATCCGATTGACGTACGTGTGCAGACCCGGCGTACCGAGCCCGATGTAGTCCGTGACGAAGACCCGCGCGCCCATCGCCCGCCACAGGGTCGACGAGACGAGTTCCTGGTTCGCCGACAGCGACGGCGGCGACAGCGCGGCGTTGAGCCCGGTGGAGAACGCGCGTGACGGGGCGCACTGATCGCCCTGCCCGATGGTGCCCGGGGCCACCACGATCGTCGGGCGAGGCCCGGCACCGGTCCAGGGGCCGCCGGCCTCGAGGTAGGTGCCGGTCACGGCGACGGGATCGCCTGCCTCGGTGCGGGAGGTGTACATGACTCGGGTACCGGTGACCGGGTAGGGATCGCCGGGCGCCGGGGCCGCGAGGTAGACCGGCATCGGCTCGGTCCGCACGACCGCGCCGGGCGTGGTGTCGAATTGCGCCGGGGGAGTGTAGAAGTCCGGTGCGGCGGCCGCGGTGGGTGCCGTGAGCGCCGGCAGCGTGGCCGCGATCAGGGCGACGGCGACCGCGCCGACCGTTCCTCGAATCGAACGCTTCATGGTGACCTCTCGTGTCAGACGACGGTGCCGACGTCGCGGGCGGTGATGGAATCCATGGCTCGCTCGGCCACGGCGGCGATGGTCATGGACGGGTTGCAGGCAGCGCAGTTGCCGGGGATCAGCGCGCCGTCGAGGACGTAGAGGCCCCGCTGTCCCAGCACGCGCCCGTCGAGGTCGCACACGGCGTTCATCGACGCGCCGCCGAGCGGATGCCATGTCGAGGGGAACGCGGCGTTGGTGTCGATCAGCACGCTGCCCGGTCCCGCGATCGCCTGCACGCGCGGACCGATGGTGGAGGTCTGGATCGCGGCGTCGCCCTCGTACGGCCACCGCAGGATCGCGTCGTCCTTCGCGGCGTCGTAGACGAAGTGGCCGCGGGCGTCGCTGACCCCGTAACCCACGAGGACGGTGGTGTGGTCGTTGATTCCGAGCTGGGGCATGGACGCCTGGATGACCGTCGACGCCGTGCGGGGGTTCGACCAGTCGAGGCTGCCGTACACCACCGGCCCGCCCTGGACCGGTCCGAAGTCGTGCTCGGCGGTGGTCCAGGCGTAGATGCGGTCGGCGTTCGACCCCCAGCCCTGTCCCAGCGCATCGGGCAGGTCGGGGATGCGCCCGGACGCCGCGGCGCGCATGAGCAGCCGGGTGGTGTTCATGGTGCCGGCCGCCATGACCAGCGTGCCCGCGGTGAGAATCAGGTTCTCGAGGACGGTGCCGCGCTCGTCGATGCGCTCGACGTACACCGCCCACCGGCCGTCGGCGGCGCGCTCGACGTCGGTCACGTGGTGCAGGCTGCGGACGTCGACCAGCCCGGTGGCCTCCGCGGCCGCGAGGTAGGTGACGTCCACGGAGTGCTTGCCGCCGTTGTTGACGCCCATCGCGCCGTCGCCGTTGGTGTACGACGGGCGCATCTTCCCGGACAGCTCGTCGAGGGCGAACTGCCAGTCGATCGGCATCGGGATCTTGGATACGGGCTGCCCGGCCCGGCGGGCGTTGGCGGCGAACGCCCGCGGCGCGGCGTAGGTCGGCGACTCGATCAACGCGTCCGGCGCCACCTCGAGGCCGAGCATGCGCGCCACCCGCGGATAGTGGACGCGGTTCATCAGATCCCAGTCCAACTCCTCGGGGAACTGGGTGAGGAAGACGTCCTTCGCCGGTTGGAGCGTCATGCCCTGATAAACGAGGGATCCGCCGCCGACGCCGGCCGGGCAGAGCACGGTCATGTTCTCCCCGGGGACCGCCTCGACGAGCCCGGCGTACCGGCCCGCCGGAAGGGGGCTGCCGAACAGGTTGGTGCCCGAGCCGTACCAGAGCAGTCGCTCGTCCGGGGCCGTCGCGGACGGGAACGTCGTCGAGTTCGGACCGCTGGGCCAGCGCCGGCCGCGTTCGAGGACCGTCACCGGAACACCCGCCTCGGCGAACCGCAACGACGCGACGCCACCGCCGAAACCCGAGCCGATCACGAGGACTCGGTGGTCCTCGCGCGTGAGGGCGACGCGCCCTGGGGTCGTTCCGCGTGGCGCCGCGGTCGCGGTCGCACCCACCATCGTCCCGGCCACCGCCGCCCCGAGGGCACCCACCGCCCCCGTCACGAACGCACGTCTGCTCACCGTCATCGTCGGTATCCCCCTGGCTCCCCGTCGGCGGTGACCAGTTAGACACTTTCAGTCGTAAGTGTCAAGCATCACGAGGGTGGAACGTCGTCGGAATCGGCCCGCATGGACCGAGGCAGCGTGCGGCGCAGGAAAGCCCGCAGAGCGTCGTCGTCGCGCGTACGGGCGTCGTCGAAGATCACCACCGACAGCCCCAGCCGCACCACCAGGAGTGCGATGTCCGCGAGCGCCTCGTCGTCGATCGACGGGTCGATCTCGCGCAGCGGCGCGAGCAGCGGGAGCAACACCGGGAAAGCCTCGTCCACGACCCCGTCGCCCAGAATGGGATTCGCCGCATCGAGTCGGAGCAGGGTCGCGAGGACCGGATGGTCGCGCACCGCGCGGCGGCCCGTGACCAGCAGATCGATCACGAAACCCCGCGGCGAGGTGGCGGTGGCCCCGCCCGCACGCAACCGCCCGAACACCTCGAGCGCGAGTTCCTCGAGGGACTGCGACACCATCTCCTCGCGCGACCCGAAGTGCGCGTAGACGGTCTGGCGGGAGACCCCGGCCGCCTGCGCCACGGCGGCGATGGACACGGCCTCGAACCCACCCCGCTCGATGACCTCCCACGTGGCCCGCACGACGCGGTCGCGCGCGCTCACGCGGCCACCCGGCGGTGGGCACGGAGCGCGAGCGCGCCCGCGACGGCGACGAGCGCGGCCACCACCGCGGCGAAGACGATCCCGGCGGCGGTGACACCCACCGCCCGCGACAGGAAGCCCTCCGCGACGACGGGCACGCTGATCGCGACGTAGGTGACCACGAAGTACGCCGACGTGGTCGACGCCTTACGGTCCGCGGGCGCTCCCGTGGCGATGCCGGCCAGTCCGCGCGCGAACGCCACGCCCTGGCCCGCGCCGCCGGTCAGGCCCGCCGCGGCGAGCGCGGGCCACCATCCCGTCAGCAGGGCCACGACCAGCAACGCCATGCCCGCGAGCATCGCCCCCACGGCACCGGCGTCGGCCGCGGGTTCGGACAGTCGACGGCCGAGGAGCTGACCGACCAGCGACCCGCCCATCACGGTCACCACCAGACCGGACTGGCCGAGCACGGACTCGACGCCGGCGACCTGCGCGGCGATCGTCGGGGCCAGGGCCGTGAACAGACCCATCACCGCGAATCCGGCAAATCCGAGAATGGCGGCGCGGACGAAGAAGTCGCGCACGACGTCGGGAACCGCGGGGGAGAGCGGGCGGAGTGGGCCGGGACGTCGCGGCCGGGTCTCCGGCACCACCGCGACGATCAGGGCCGCGACGACGACGAGGATCAGGTGCACCACGTACGTCGTCCGCAGCGGATGCGGCGCCAGCGTCACCAGCACCGCCGCGAGCACGGGCCCGGTACCCAGACCGCCGATGGTCGCCAGACTGGCCAGCAGCGGTGCGCGCGCGGACCACCGACCCTGCGCCATTTCGATGATCGCCACCGACGCGGTGCCGACGAACACCCCCGCCGACAGGCCGGAGATCACGCGGGCGATCAACAGCACGGCCGTGTCGTCGGCAAGGAGGAACACCACGTCGCTCACCGCGGCGAACGCCAGACCGAGGCCCAGCACCGGGCGGCGTCCGAGCACGTCGGACCAGGTGCCGAACGCAACGAGCGCAGCGATCACGCCCACCGCGTAGACGGCGTAGACGACGGTGACGGTGAGGACCGAGAATCCGAACTCGCGTTCGTAGTGGGTGTACAGCGCGGTGGGCATGGTGGTGCCCACCATGACCGTCAGCAGCACCGCCGCGAGACCGAGCGTCTGCGGCGCGCGCCCCGCCGTCGTCACGCGAACGTCCGACGCACGACGACGCGCGGGAACCCGCCGGCGACCGCATCGGTGGCGGCGACCGTGTCGAATCCCGCGGACTCGAACACCGAGCGGATGCCGACGAACGCCATCGTGAGATCCACCTTCTCGCCGCGGTTGTCGACGGGGTACGCCTCGACGGCCGGAGCGCCGTTCGTTCGCGCGTACTCGGCGGCGCCCGTGACCAGTGGGTGAGACACACCCTGCCCCCGATGGCCGGGGCGCACCCTGACGCAGATGATCGACCACACCGGCAGGTCGTCCACCGGAAGGATCTTGCGCGAGCGGGCCACCGGAAGTTCCGCGCGCGGCGCCACCGCCGCCCACCCGACCACCTCGTCGCCGAGGTAGGCGAGGACACCCGGCGCGACGTCCCGGCGGCACAGATCCCGCATACGGTCCCGTCGTTCGGGCCCGTGCAGTGCGCGGTGGTCCTTCGACGGCAGCCGGTGACTCAGGCACCAGCAGACGTTCGCGGCCGGATTCCTCGGCCCGACCATGACCGCGACGTCGTCGAACCGCGCGGCGGTCGCGGGCAGGATCCGCACCTCGCTCGTCATGACCCGCCTTCCGCGGACGCTCCGGCCCGCTCGTAACCGGCGCCGACGCGACCGACGGCGACACCGTGAAACAGTATGCTGGCCAACACCGTCAGGGCCATGACGTACAGAACGAAGAAGGCATCGTCCAGGTCGGCCATCTCGTTCCAGGCGAGCAGTCCGAACACGATCGACGCCGAGCCGCGGGGACCGAGCACGGCGACGGCACGCCGGTCCCGCCGGGAGAAGTCGCTGCGCAGCAGGGCCAGCCGCGTCGGCAGGATGCGCACCACCGTGAGCGCCGCCGCGACGAACACCACGATCTCCCAGCCGGGCAGGCCGACCCCGATCAGGTACGACACCGTGGCCCCGAAAACGAACCACATGGCCGTGCTGCTGAGCACCGCCAGATCCTCGACCATCGCCAGTTCCGAGGTGTCGACGGTTCGGCCCACCGTGCGGGACGCGTGGAACACGATCCCGGCGACGAATGCCGCCACGAACCCGTTGCCGGACAACACCGTGGCGCCCGTATAGGACAGGAACACCAGCAGTACGACGGCGAGACGGACGCCGCGCGGGTCGGCGAGGCCGCGGTCGACCACGAATCGGATGGCGCGCGCGCCGCCGTACCCGACGACGGCGCCCACACCGCCCGCCACCACCGACGCCTGGATTCCGTGCAGCACGGCCTCGGCGGTGCTCTCGTGCGGGCCCTCGTCGTCGATCAGCGCCAACGCGATCACGAAGATCGGCGCGACGATGCCGTCGTTGTACCCGCTCTCGACGTTCAGCAGTCGCCGGACGCGGAGTGGAATGCGGCTGTCCCGCAGCAGAATCGACGCAGGGGAGAGGTCCGTCGGAACCACCACGCAGGCGATCACCGCCAACACCGCGAGCGGCAGGTCCGTGAACAACACGGCGCCCAGCCCGAGCGCGAGCGCCATGGAACCGGGCAGCGCCAGCGCGAGAAGCCGCACCGGAGCCGACCGCTCGCCGCCGAACAGGCCGCCGCGGACCTCGGTGGCGTCGACGAACAGCAGCAGGGCCAGGACCAGCTCGACCACCTTCTCCGTGGCCGGAGCGTCGATCAGCTCGGTCAGGTCCACGCCCGTCAGTGGGGCGACGATCATGCCGGCGACGACCACGATGAGCGGCGCCGAGATCCGACGCGCGTCGAGAGTGCGCGAGACGAGGAGACAGGCCAGTCCGACACACAGTCCCACCACCACGAACGGTCCCACCGCGTCACCTCCCGAGTGTTGGTGCAGATCACCATGACACGACCGGTCTCGTCGTGCGAGGTTCATCGACCGCACGACAGGGGCATGATGACGTCATGGGGCAACCGGGGAACGACGCACTGACCGATTTCGACCGGATCGACTTCACGGCGCACGGCCGATCGGCACCGGTGTACCGGCTCGGGACCGGTCCGGCGGTGGTGGTGCTGTCCGAGATGCCCGGCATCACCCCGAGGGTGGCCGACTTCGCCCGCACGGTCGCCGGGATCGGGTGCACGGCCGTGGTGCCGCACCTGTTCGGGCGCGACGGTCACGACCCCCGAGCCGGCCGGGTACCGGCCGTGGGCTTCGTGGCATCCACCGTGCGGGCCATCGTCCCCGCCTGCATCAGTAGTGAATTCACCGTCCTCGCGACGGGCAAGTCGTCACCGATCGTGACCTGGCTGCGGGCGCTGGCCGCCGAGGAGCACGAGCGCTGCGGCGGACCGGGTGTCGGCGCGATCGGCATGTGCTTCACCGGCGGGTTCGCGCTGGCCATGGCCGCCGACGACCGACTGATCGCACCCGTCCTGTCGCAGCCGTCGTTGCCGTTCGCGGCGACGCCGAGCCGCGTTCGGACGATCGACGTCGACACCGACGACATGCGGGTCGTCGAAAATCGCTGCGCGCGCGGGGACCTCAGTGTCCTCGGTCTTCGTTTCCAGGGTGACCGGATGAGCCCGTCGGGACGCTTCGCCTGGCTGAAGGAACGGCTCGGGGACGCGTTCACGGCCGTCGAACTGCCGGATGCGTCGGCGAACCCCGACGCTCCCGGGCCGCCGCACTCCGTCCTCACCGAGGGCCTGATCGACCGCCCCGGGGAGCCGACCCGAGAGGCGCTCGACCAGGTCCTGGACTTCTTCCGTGAACGGTTGCTGACGACGTAGCAGCGATGCAGCCGACCGTCCTCACGTGAGGTCACGCCGACGCTGGGCCCACAGGCCGATCCCGGCGTGGCGACCACGGATAGGTGAGGACCTCCGGTATCGGTGTGGTTACCACAACTTCACCGACAACCGAGAGGTCCTCGTGGTCCACGCTAACGCCTCCCTCACCCCGAAGGGACGATTGAAGCTCGCCAGTTCGATCGTCGACGACCATTGGTCCATCCGGCGGGCCGCCGAACGGTTTCAGATCTCACCGACCACCGCCAAGAAGTGGGCCGACCGGTACCGGGCCGGCGGCGATGGCCGACCGTCCAGCCGGCCCCGCCGCAGCCCCGCGCGCACACCGAGACGCACCGAACGCCGAATCGTGGCGCTGCGCTTCACCAACCGATGGGGTCCGCACCGCATCGCCTACCACCTGCACCTCCCGCGCAGCACCGTCTCCGCGGTCCTGATCCTCATAGCGGGCGCCGCCCAACCACTGGTCACCGGACCGACCGAGCCGGAGCTAACGCGGCGCAGACCCCCCCACAACATGAGGGTGGCGATCTGCGCACTCGCAGCGGCACACCGCGAGCTCGGGCCTCGGTCGCACCCCTCCTCTACCGGTGCCGATCGCTGATCATGTTCAGTCTTACCGAGTTGCTTGCCCAGTTGGCAGGAACTTGCAGGATGAGGGCGTCGCCCTGGCCGCCGCCGCAGGGTGCGGCCGCATCGGTGCCGTCGCCGCGGCGCTGCCGCTCGAGCCGGGTCATCCGGTGCGCAATTACCTGTCGGTGGGGGCGGTCGGCGGTGCGGGCAGGTGCGAACGCGGTGGCATTAGCCCAGCAGATTGGGTATTCCGGCACGATGCAAGCCTGACGGCTGACACGATCTCGGCCGTGCCGCATCGATCCCTTGCGACCACGTCGAGCTGCCGGCAATTCGACGCGAGTCGTTTTCGGGTCACGCAATCACTGTAGGGAGGGCGGCTGCCGACGAATGAATGTGCTCCTCGACGCGGCGGGCCGCCAGCTCGGGATCGCCGTCCTCCACGGCCTGCAAGATCTTGCGGTGGTCGGCGTTCAGGGTGGCCGCGAGTGTCTCCCAGTCGGCTTTGGCGATCAGCGCCGTCAGGATGGGGGCGCGCATGGACTCCCGAATGGCGGCGGTCAGGGACGCGACGAAATCGTTGCCCGACGCTTCGGCTAGAGCGATGTGGAAGTCGGTGTCCGCGTCGTTGAAGTCCTCGCGGGACACCCCCGGGCGGTCCATGATGTCGATCGCCTCGCGGGCGCGGGCCAGTTTGTCGTCGTCCGGCGAGGTCGCGGCCAGATGAACGCTGGCGCGTTCGAGTGCCACGCGGGTCTCGAGGAGATCGTCGATGCGGAAGTTGGTGAGCGCGACGTGCAGTCGGAGCAGACGGGTCAACGCCGGGCGGGGTAGCGAGGCGACGAAAGTTCCGGCGCCCGGCCCGGATCCGGGAGACGAACGCAGGATCCCGCTGCTTTCGAGAACGCGAACCGCTTCGCGCACGCCGGCGCGACTGACGTCGAGTTGAGCAGCGAATTCGCGCTCGGGCGGCAGCGGATCTCCGACCCGGAGGTCGCCGGCCATGATGCGTTCCTCGATGGCGTCGATCACCAGCTCGTGAGCGCGCGCGCGTCGCACCGGCTCCCACCGGATCGACTCGCCTCGACCTGGCTGCGCACCGTTCGACATGGGCTCCACCCAATCACACCGACGTCTATGCGCTGAGTCTCTTGACCCGCGAGAGTGTGATCCATTACATTTTCGATGTGGCCTGAGGTCAGACCACAAAGACCCCGGTCCACAGAACGGAGCACGGCCCATGTACACACCCACTCTCGATCCACTCGCATCCGGCATCGGGTGGTCCGCGGCCGTCGCTTGCCTGCCGCTCCTGACGGTGTTCGTGACCCTCGGAGTTCTGCGGTGGAAGGCCCACTTCGCCGGTCTCGCCGGTCTCGCCGTCGCGCTGCTGGTGGCGGTCTTGGCCTACGACATGCCCGTGACCCTGGCCGGCCTGTCGGCGACACAAGGGTTCGTCTTCGGTCTCTTCCCGATCGTCTGGATCGTGATCTGCGCGATCTGGCTCTACGAACTCACCGTGGCCAGCGGGCGATTCGAGCATCTGCGGCAGGTGATCGACGCGATTTCCGACGACCCCCGGATCCAGGCGATCATCATCGCGTTCGGGTTCGGCGGACTGCTCGAGGCGCTGGCCGGGTTCGGCGCACCGGTGGCCATCACCGGCGTCATGCTGCTCGCCGTCGGATTCGCCCCGATGCGGGCTGCGGTCGTGGTGCTCCTGGCGAACACCGCACCGGTCGCGTTCGGCGCCATCGGCATTCCGATCATCACCGCGGGCAACCTCACCGGCATCGACTATCACGAGATCGGTGCCTACGTCGGTCACCAGACCCCGCTGGTCGCCCTCTTCGTTCCGCTGTTCATCGCGTTCCTCACCGATGGTCGCCGCGGTGTACGGCAGACCTGGCCCGTCGCCGTGGCCGTGGGCGTCGTGTTCGCCGTCGCGCAGTGGGTCAGCGCCACGTGGATCTCGGTCGAGTTGACCGACATCGTCGCGTCCCTCGCCGGAATCGCCGCAGCCGTCGTGGTGCTCCGGTTCTGGAAGCCGGCCGAAACGGAGGCCGCCCGTGAGCGACTGCTGCGTGATCGGGACGGCGAGGTCGACCCGACCGGAACGGGCACCGCACCGAGCCTGCCGGCGTCGGGCACCACCCGCATCACCACCTCCGCCACCGCCACCACGACCAGCGCCGAGACGCTGACCGGTCGCCGCACGCTCATGGCCCTGTTCCCGTACCTGCTCGTCATCGTGGTGTTCTCGCTTGCCAAGCTGTGGGCCCCGCTGAGAGGTTTCCTTGCCTCGACGGACATCTCCGTTCCGTGGCCGGGACTGGACGGCAACATCCTCACCGCGGCCGGCTCTCCCGCCACGACCACGATCTACAAGTTCACCTGGCTTTCCACACCCGGCACACTGCTCTTGATCTGCGGCGCCGTGGTGGCCGTCGTCTACCGGGTCGGGGCCGGCCGAGCCGCTCGCATCTTCGGTGAGACGCTGGTCAAGCTCCGCTATTCCGCCCTCACCGTCGGCGCCGTCCTCGCCCTCGCCTACGTGATGAATCAGTCGGGTCAGACGATCACGATCGGCACCTGGATCGCCGGAACCGGAGCCTTCTTCGCCTACCTCTCACCGATTCTCGGCTGGCTCGGCACGGCAGTCACCGGTTCCGACACCAGCGCCAACGCCCTGTTCGCGACACTGCAGCAGACCGCGGCGACCAGCGCCGGCCTCGACCCCACCCTGCTGGTCGCCGCTAACACTTCCGGTGGCGTCGTCGGCAAGATGATCAGCCCGCAGAACCTGGCCATCGCCGCCACCGCCGTCGGCCTGGTCGGCCGCGAGTCCGACATCTTCCGCAAGGTGATCTGGTGGAGCCTGTCCCTTCTTCTCGCGCTGTGCCTCCTGGTCGGATTGCAGAGCTCGGTCCTGTCCTGGATGTTGCCCTGATCCGACCGACGACCACCGCTCCGCCCGACACCACCCCCACACCCGTACCGCCTCGAGGAAAGTGACCGACCGATGTCTGTCGACCGCCAGCTACCCAACCCCGCCGAACTGCGTGAACTGCTCTCGTTCAGAAAGCCGGACTTCAACCTGCGCCGCCGCCGGCTGAACGCAGCCCTCACCATCGACGATCTCCGCACGATCGCCAAACGACGCACTCCGCGGGCCGCCTTCGACTACACCGACGGCGCGGCCGACGCGGAAATCTCGCTGTCGCGGGCTCGACAGGCGTTCCGCGACGTCGAGTTCCACCCGTCGATCCTGCGTGACGTCTCCCGCGTCGACACCTCGACCACCGTCTTCGGCGGCTCGTCGTCCCTCCCGTTCGGCATCGCCCCGACCGGATTCACCCGCCTCATGCAGACCGAGGGCGAGCACGCAGGGGCCGGCGCGGCGGGGGCCGCCGGTATTCCCTTCTGCCTGTCCACGCTCGGCACCACCTCCATCGAGGACGTCCGCGCCACCAATCCCACGGGTCGCAACTGGTTCCAGCTGTACGTGATGAGGGACCGCGACATCTCCTTCGGGCTCGTCGAGCGCGCCGCCCGCGCCGGCTTCGACACGCTGCTCTTCACCGTCGACACCCCCGTTGCAGGAGCCCGACTGCGTGACAAGCGCAACGGCTTCTCCATTCCCCCGCAGTTGACGGCGTCGACCATCGCCAACGCTCTTCCCCGGCCGTGGTGGTGGTGGGACTTCCTCACCACCGCCAAACTGGAATTCGCATCCCTGTCGACGACCGGCGGAACGGTCGGGGAACTCCTGAACTCCGCCATGGACCCGTCCATCTCCTTCGCGGACCTCGACGTCATCCGCAGCATCTGGCCGGGCAAGATCGTGGTCAAGGGCGTGCAGTCCGTCGCCGATTCGGTCGAACTCGCCGAGCGCGGTGTCGACGGCATCATCCTGTCCAACCACGGTGGCCGCCAGCTCGACCGCGCCCCCGTTCCCTTCCAGCTGCTGCCGTCGGTGGTGCGGGAGGTCGGGCCGGACTTCGAGGTCGCCGTCGACACCGGAATCATGCACGGAGCCGACATCGTCGCGTCGATCGCGATGGGAGCCTCCTTCACACTGGTCGGTCGGGCCTACCTCTACGGCCTGATGGCGGGAGGCCGCGAGGGCGTCGACCGCATGATCGACATCCTGCGCGACGAAATCGTGCGCACCATGCAACTGCTGCAGGTGAATTCGCTCGCCGACCTCACCCCCGAGCACGTCACGCAGCTCACTCGGCTGGTGCCGAGGAACTCCACCGGCCGGACTGTGTCGTCGACTGCCGAGACGCCCTGATGTTCTCGAAGGTGTTGGTGGCCAATCGCGGGGAGATCGCGATCAGGGCGTTCCGTGCGGCGGTGGAGTTGGGTGCGGACACGGTGGCGGTGTTCCCGTTCGAGGACCGCAACTCGGTGCATCGCACCAAGGCCGACGAGGCGTACGAGATCGGGGAGCCGGGT
>NZ_FOJN01000013.1 GCF_900111805.1 Rhodococcoides kroppenstedtii | reverse complement strand
GGAACCGTCGAATGTCGTTCGGCGACAACCCGTCACCGGCAAGCAGTTGGTCCACGTGAATCCCCCCGAATTCGTGTCACCGACACCATGACACAGGGGTCCGACACGAAAACTTCGTCGAGCTGCCTACCGTGCGAGGAACGCCGCGCTCTGCGTCCGCACCAGGTCGACCAGGCTGTCCTGCGCGAGAGTGATGTCGAGTATATGCAGTCCCCACGTCGCGTCGGGCACGGTCGGGAGACCTCCGCTGACTCCACCCTCCACGCGCAGGACGTTGTCCGCGTCGCACCGCGCTGTGATGCCGGGAATCGGGCCACGCAGTGCCGTGGGGGCGGTGGAGCCGAGCGCAGCCGGGTTGGTGCACACGGCCGTCGGTCCGCCGTAGCGTGCGTCGGCGGGACGCGGGCGGTTGTAGGTGGAGTAGGCCACGAAGCATCCGGTGTCCCCGGGCGCGGAACACGGTGCGACGGTGCGGAAGTCGTCAGGGGTGATCGTCGCGCCGATGAGCAGTGCCGACACGAGATCGTCTCGTGCGGGGGTGGACTCGATGTCCTGCACCAGATTTCGCAGCATCCTGGTTCCCTGCGAATGGCCCACCAGGACGACGGGCCGATCGTCGCCACGGATCGCCAGGTACTCGTCCCACGCCGCTCGAATGTCGCTGTACGCCAGGGCGAGCGCGGCATCGCGAGACGGACCGTCGAGCGTTGCCAGGCTGCGTAGCGTCAGTTGGCGGTAGGTGGGTGCCCAGACGTTGCACACGTCGCCGAAGGGCCGCGCCTGGACAGCGGCCACGGCAGCCAGTTCGGGCGACGGCGCGCGATCGGCGTTGACCGATTGCTGCAGTGAGGCGGTGGGGTAGACGTAGAAGCAGTCGACCGGCTCGTCGCTGCCCCCGGCGCACGGTCCGGTGTCGCCGGGCCGACAGAGCCACGTCGTGGTCGCCGGCTCGGCGGACGCGACGGCGGTACACAGACCGAGCAGGACGGCGAGGGAGGCAAGGAGAGCGGCGAGTCGCGTCACCGCCGCATCGTAGCGGCGAAGAACGCCGAAGAACATCGTTCGCGCGGCCTTCGGGCATCTGGTGTCACTGCCGGAGGACGCCGCGCCTTTGTCGACTTTCGCCTAACCGCTTACCACGGGTTTTGCCGCCAGTTTGCGCACGGCGACTGGTCGCCTCGACCGCACCTGTTCGGTCGCGCAGTCAGTCGACGACCGCCATGACCTGGTTCCCGCTATGCAATGACACGGCGGTGCGCGTCAGATTGTGCTTGAATGTATTCGCTAGCTGATCCAGCCGCATGGCTGGGGTAGGTTAGCCGTCAAGGGGCACCCCCGAAAGGGGGTGTCCTCTTCACTTCGGGAACACATACAGACCGTCCCTACGCTCAGCCGAAACGGCCTGCATCCGGACTTCACCCAGGGAATCCCAGGCCGACGCGTCGCAAATCTTGGTTGTCCTACCCGACCTAGGATATACCTTTGCCGCCGCGGCGTAAGCGACGATATCAGCGAGCTGGATGAAGTAAGACTGTTGAGAATCGCGTGGTGTGGGGTCTTCTACTAGAAGCGGCGCGGACACCCTCTTGCCCGAGGCGGTCCATGTCACTCGCCGGAACTTGCGAACGAGCTTCCTGATGTCGTCGTCTTGGCCCTGATCGTGCACTATTACAATGGGAGCTCGGGTGGCTTCCGAACGCTTACGAAGGCGTTCCAGCAAGTACCGCCACGCCATGTCCAGAACATCGGTGTCCCGGTTCAGAAGCTTTTCTTTCTGAATGACTATCGCAAACGTTCCGGATGACAGTCGTGTCACCGCACGCAGGTGTCTCTGGTAGATGTCTCGCATCTGGCCGTCACCTAGGCCCAGTTCGCGATAAATCTTCTTCACACCCACAATGTGGTTGGCTTTGGCTTCCTGCCGCATCGGCACCCTGTATGTGTCGCGAATGGCTCGACGCATCCCAACGAGGTACTGCAAGCGGTCGTCCCATTCGTCGATCGGGACGAGTACACACGCGAGGGTGAAAGTCGGTGACCCTTTATCCATTCCGACATCGCCGGACTCGTCGATGTATGCGAACTCGACCGTCGGCGAACGAGCTGGGACGGTGAGGTTCGGAGACTGTTCGGATGGTGACGTCAGGGTCATCGATTCTCCTTGGTCATGCTGGTATCGAGCGACCTCGGGCGAATTCGATCCCCGGTGGTTGTGATCGGCTCTTCCCCTCGCGCGGCGTGGTGCACTCATGTCTCAACTGCCTCGGTGGCCCGGTCGGGTGTGCGTTCCGAGGGGATCTCGATCGAATTCAAGGATTTGTACCAGACGGGCAACACCGGAAGCGGGATAGCGTGGCCGGCGACGATGATGAGGCAAGAGCGAGGGTTTTCTCATCGGCCCCGGGCGAGGCGTGAGGGAACGCTCAGCAACTCGGGAACGGGCCGCAGCATCGCGGCACACGAGTTGTTTCGGTCGAGCCATCCGACCGGTGACTCGTGCCACTGGATGGTGCCCTCGGCAGGATTCGAACCTGCGACCTACCCTTTAGGAGAGGGTTGCTCTATCCCCTGAGCTACGAGGGCCGACCCGGCGTGCGCATCGCACTCTACCGGGTCGGCGCAGCCTCGATCATGCGCTGGGCGCGATGGCTTCCAGCTTCCGTGCCACCAATGCCGCCTGCAGGTGGCGCATGCCGGACGGGCGGGTGGGATCGAAACCGGTGAGGTGAGCGATGCGCTTGAGCCGGTAGTCGACCGTGTTGGTGTGCAGGTGCAACTGCCGCGCCGACCGCTGGCGGTTGAGGTCGTGGTGGATGTGGATCTCGAGGGTCTCGAGCAGTTCGGGGGAGTTGTCGAGCGGCGTCAGCACCCGCGAGAGGTACGCCCGGCCCGGTCCGGGGCGGGTGAGCTGGTACTCGAGCACCAGGTCGGTCATGCGGTAGACGCCGGGCGGCCGGCGCAGCTGCTGGGCGAGATCGAGGAGCTCGTGGACCTGGTCGGAGCTGGTGGGCACGTCGTTGGCCGCGCTGACGGCGACGGTCGCGGTCACGGGCGCGTCCGCGGCGGCGGACAGGCGGGAGACCAGGGAGGACACCCACTCGTCGTCGTGTTCGCCGGGGATGAGGATGGTGCCGCCCTCGGAGCTGAGCATCGACAACGGCGAGCGCTCGCAGGCCGTCGCCAACTCCGCCTGAACGCGGCGCAGCTTGCGACGCGCGACGATGGGCCGCGGGAGCGAGGGGTTGGACTCGTCCGCGTGCGCGCCGATCGAGACCGCGAGCACGGTGTAGCAATCGGCCAGCTCGATACCGGACTGGCGGGCGACCGAGCGTGCGTTGTGGCCGCTGAGGAGTGCGGTGACGACGGTGTGGGCTGCCGTGTGGTGCTCGCTGGCCACGGCCTGCAGCTCGTCGACGTACGCGGCGGACGCCGCGGTGGAGATGCGATCGAACAGCCCGACGAAGGCCTTGGCCGCCTTGGCCAGCTGCGCGGTGCCGTTGTTCGCCGCCCGCTCGGCCACCAGATCCCACCCCATCTGGACGCCCTCGTGGTACGCCGCGAGTACCGCCCTTAGCGGGACGCCCTCACGCGCCCACTGGGCGGCGCGCGCACCGAGCTCCGCGATGTCCTGGTCGGTCGGTGCGGTGCTGTCGGCGGCCCCTACGGCCAGCGATAGACACGCGGCGGTCAACTCGGTCACGTCGGCCCGCAGCGACACGCCGGCCGAGGTGCCCCGAGAGGCGGGTGCGGGCGCGGCGGTGCGGCGAGGGGCGTTGTCCAGCGTGTTGTCGACACTCACGTGCAGGGTTCCTTCCGTCGACCGGGATCATCGGCATCCGGGACCGGAGGCGGTCCCGACGGCCTGAAACGGGGCGTTGGTTCAGATTGTAGGGGTAATACCGGGACGTAAAGTGGTTAACGTCCGATTGACGGGGTGGCTGTGATGGCGTCCAGCGGCCTTGCGCGCGTGCTGCGATGTTTCCCAACATCACCGCAAGGTCTCGATGCGCGTCGTCACCCGCTCCTAGCGTCGAGTGCCGGCGCCTGTTCTCGGCGCTGACGACAATCCGGGGGGAGACGACATGCGACCGCTGTCTCAGATCGAACTGCTGCGCGAGCTCGAGCCGGTGGCCGAGGCGAATCTCGAGCGCCACCTGGACCTGGCCAAGCCGTGGAACCCGCACGACTACATCCCGTGGAGCGACGGCCGGAACTTCGCCATGCTGGGTGGGGACGACTGGTCTCCGGAGCAGTCCACCCTGTCCAAGGTGGCCAAGGCGGCGATGGTGACCAACCTGCTGACCGAGGACAATCTGCCGTCCTACCACCGCGGCCTGGCCGAGAACTTCTCGATGGACGGCGCCTGGGGCACGTGGGTGGGGCGCTGGACCGCGGAGGAGAACCGCCACGGCATCGCCATGCGCGACTACCTGGTGGTGACCCGCAGCGTCGATCCCGTGGCTCTGGAGCAGGCCCGTATGGAGCACATGACGGTCGGCATCGATTCGCCGATGGAGGGCGCGAACCTGCTCCACGGCGTCGCCTACGTGACGTTCCAGGAGTTGGCGACGCGGGTGAGCCACCGCAACACCGGCAAGGCCTGCAACGACCCGATCGCCGACGCACTGCTGGCGCGCATCGCCGCCGACGAGAACTTGCACATGATCTTCTACCGGAACATGTGCGCGTCGGCGATCGAGCTCGCGCCCGATCAGACGATGAAGGCGATCGCGGACGTGGTCATGAACTTCCAGATGCCGGGACTGAACCAGCCGGACTTCCGCCGTAACGCGGTGCTGATCGCCAAGTACGGCATCTACGACCTGCGCCAGCACCTCGACGAGGTCATCATGCCCGTGCTGCGGAAGTGGAAGCTGTTCGAGCGCACCGACTTCGGGCCCGAGGGCGAGCGTCTGCGCGAGGTGGTCGCGGACTTCCTGGCCGACCTCGAGAAGCAGGCGGTGAAGTTCGAGGAGTCCCGCGACCGCGCGCTCGCCCGCGAGCGCGAACGCGGCGAGGTGCTGTCGGTCTGAGCCGGTTCGCGACCTACATCGCGACGGTCAACAGGAAGGCGACGTCCTCGACGGCCTCGACGCTGTGCCGCGCGTCGGGGACGACGAGGAGGTCGCCGGCCGAACCCTTCCACGACTTGTCACCGCTGCGGAGCTGCAGCTGACCGCTGAGCACCAGGACGGTCGACTCGCCGTTGAGATCGTGCTCGGCGAGCGACTGCCCGGCGGACAGTCCCACCACGGTCTGACGCAGGCTGCGCTGGTGGCCGCCGTACACCGTCTGCGAACTGCGGCCACTCGTGGCGGACTGCGCGAGCTTCAGCTGCTGCCGCGCCACGGCGGTCAACGATTTCTTGTCCATACCGTCCGAGTATCACGGACGGCGCGCCGCAATCAGCGAGAACGACGGTGGTAGCGCACGAATCGATACCCGACGCCCGACGTGCTCTCCTGACTGTCGCCTGCGTCGGCGACGAACTCGTCCGGAATTTCGGGAGCGACCGCGTCGCCGCCGTCGACCTCCAGATCCAGCTCGGTCACCTCGAGCACGTCGGCGTGCGGGAGGGCGAGGGCGTAGATCTCGGCGCCGCCGATGATCCAGGTGTCGGTGCCGCCGAGGAGCGCCTCGTCGAGCGACGCCGCTCGGGCCGCGCCCTCGGCGGCCCACGACGCGTCCCGACTGAGCACGATGTTGGTGCGGCCGGGCAGGGGTCGGAAGCGGTCGGGCAGCGAGTCCCACGTGCGTCTGCCCATGACGACGCGGCCGCCGGCGGTCACCTCGCGGAAGTGCGCCATGTCCTCCGGCACACGCCAGGGGATGCCGCCGTCCCGGCCGATCACGCCGTGGCGATCCTGCGCCCAGATCAGCCCGACGGTCACACCGCCACCGGTGCCTTGATGGCGGGATGGTGCCGGTAGTCCAGTACGTCGACGTCCTCGTACGTGTAGTCGAAGATCGAGTCCCGCGGCGCCAGCCGGAGCGTCGGGAGCGGGTACGCCGCCCGGGTGAGCTGCTCGCGCACCTGCTCGACGTGGTTGTCGTAGATGTGGCAGTCCCCGCCGGTCCACACGAACTCGCCCACCTCGAGCGATGTCTGCGCCGCGACCATGTGGGTGAGCAGCGCGTAGCTCGCGATGTTGAACGGCACCCCGAGGAACATGTCGGCGCTGCGCTGGTAGAGCTGGCAGGAGAGTTTGCCGTCGGCGACGTAGAACTGGAAGAACGCATGGCACGGCGCCAACGCCATCCGCGGGATGTCCGCGACGTTCCACGCCGAGACGACCATGCGTCGGGAATCGGGATCACTTCGGATCGTGTCGATCACCTGCGAGATTTGATCGATGTGCTCGCCCGACGGGGTGGGCCAACTGCGCCACTGCACCCCGTAGACGGGGCCGAGATCGCCGTCGGCGTCGGCCCACTCGTCCCAGATGCTCACACCGTGCTCACGGAGGTACGCCACGTTCGACTCGCCCCGCAGGAACCACAGCAGCTCGTGCACGATGGACTTGAGGTGCACCCGCTTGGTGGTCACCAGCGGGAACCCCTCGGCGAGGTCGAACCGCATCTGATGACCGAAGACACTGCGCGTGCCGGTTCCCGTGCGGTCGGACTTCGGGGTGCCGTGGTCGAGAACGTGGCGGAGCAGATCCTCGTAGGGCGTGGCGGCCATGCGACCAGACTAGGCGCGCAGCCACCGGACCAGGCGCGCACCCTAGGCTGGCCCGAATGAGGCTCCTGCACGTCATCGGCATCGGCGCCGGCGATCCGGACCAGGTGACGGTGGCGGCCGTGAAGGCGATGAACGAAGTCGACGTCTTCGTGCTGATCGACAAGGGCTCGGCCAAGCAGGAATTGGTCGACGTCCGCACCCGCATCCTCGACGAGCACATGCGTCGTCCTCATCGGGTGGTGGAGTTCGTCGACCCGCCGCGGGACCGCACGCCGCGGGACTACGACGCCGCCGTCGACACCTGGCACGACGCGCGGGCGCGGGCCCTCGGCGACCTCCTCGACGCGGAGCCCGACGATGCCGTCGGCGGCATGCTCGTGTGGGGTGACCCGTCGCTCTACGACAGCACCCTGCGCGTCGTCGACCGGGTCCGTGCCCGGCTGGACGATCCGTTCGAGGTCCGCGTCACCCCGGGGGTGACCAGTCCGTCCGCCCTCGCCGCCGCCCACGGCACGGTCCTCAATCGCGTCGGTGAGCCGGTGCTCACCACCACCGGGCGGCGGCTACGCGAGGACGGCGTGCCGGACGGTGTCGACGCCGTCGTCGTGATGCTCGACTCGGACTGCGGATTCCTGGCACTGCCGGACTGGCACGTCCACTGGGGAGCGAACCTCGGCACGCCGGACGCCGTCGTGCTGGCCGGCCGGGTGTCGGACGTCGGCGAAGAGATCGTGCGGGTGCGCGCGGACCTGCGGCGACGCGCGGGGTGGGTCATGGACACGTACCTGGTCAGGCGGCCGCTCGGTCGTTAACCTCGGGTCGGTGCCGGAATTACCCGAAGTGGAGGCCCTCGCGAGCTTCCTGCGCGACCACGCCCTCGGAGCCGTGATCGGACGCATCGACGTCGCCGCTCTCAGCGTCCTCAAGACGTTCGATCCGCCACTGACCGCGATGCAGGGGCAGGACGTGACCGACGCCGCCCGGTTCGGCAAGCACCTCGGGGTGCAGGCCGGTGGCCTGTGGATGATCACCCACCTCTCGCGCGGCGGGTGGCTGCGCTGGACCGACAACCCGTCGTCGGCCGCACCCAAGCCGGGGAAAGGGCCGCTGGCGCTGCGCGTGCACCTGTTCACTCCCGAGGGGTCGACGCCGGCGTTCGACCTGACGGAGGCGGGGACCCGGAAGCGGTTGGCCGTGTGGGTGGTGCGTGATCCGAACGAGGTGCCGGGCATCGCCCGCCTCGGTCCCGACGCGCTCGCGGTGGGCGAGCCGCAGTTCGCGGATCTGCTGCGCGCGAAGAGCTCTCGGCTCAAGACCGTGCTGGTCGACCAGCAGGTGCTGGCCGGGATCGGCAACGCCTACAGCGACGAGATCCTGCACGCGGCGCGGCTGTCGCCGTTCGCCACGACCGGATCCCTGACCGACGAGGCCGTGCACGAGCTGTACGAGACCATGCGGCGGATCCTGCTCGACGCGGTCGCGCGATCGGTGGGTCAGGACGCCGCCCGGCTCAAGGGCGAGAAGCGGTCTGGTATGGCCGTGCACGCCCGCACCGGCGAGGCGTGCCCGGTGTGCGGCGACACCGTGCGCGAGGTGTCCTACGTCGACCGCTCGTTCCAGTACTGCCCGACGTGTCAGACCGGCGGCCGCATCCTGGCCGACCGCCGGCTCTCCCGCCTGGTCAAGTAGCTACCCGGCGGAACTGGACCGGAAGTCCTGGGACGACTCGTCGGACGCCGCGTCCCAGCCGTCGAAGCCCTCCCACGCCGCACGGCGCTCCCCGAGCGGATCGTTTTCCATCCGCGAGGTCGTGTCGAGGATGCGAGTGGCGCGCTGGGGCACCTCGTACCGGGTCCACTCCGCCCCCGGCTCGCCGGTGGCGGCGAACGCGAGCCACTGACGCTGCACCTCGTCGGTGATGCGGCGGGCACTGCCCCAGTCGCCGAGAATCGTCATCAGCTTGCCGAACCGCGACCGATACGCGCCGAACACGGCGAGGAGTTCGGACCCGTGAGTGGCGTGCAGCTTCAGCAGGTCGAACAGCCGGGGCGCGTAGTCGTAGCGATACACCCACGTCGGTGCGTGCTCGGAGTGCGCGTCCGCGAGTTCGAGCGACGGTCGCCAGAACGTGATGTCACCGCCGAAGTCGATGGCGGACAAGCCCTTCGGGTATCCGGGGTACTGCGCGAGGATGCGGTCCTTCGCCGACGGATCGGTGGCGGCGAAGAAGGCGTCGATCCGGGGAGCCTTGGTGAGCAGCGCGTCGAGGAAGCGCGAGAAGAGAGTGCCCTCGTGTTCGTTGCTGCCGATGATCATCGGAACGTCGTGCGCCGCGCCGGACCGGTACGCCTCGAGCGGGGCGGTGGGCACCACGTCGCCGTCGACGTTGGGGCCGAACGGGATCAGTCCCGGCGTCTCTTTCAGGACCTTCGCGTTGAGGCGACGCGACGCGTCCACGAGATCCTTGCTCGACGCGTTCTGCAGCACGCCGACCGCGGTCTCCTCGGTCCCGCCGAGCAGGCGGACGAAGTCACGGGCCCAGCCCTCGCTGCGCTCGCGGGTGGCGACCATGCCGGGCGCGGAACTCTGCGAGATCGCGCGGTGGAAGAGACCGCGCGCCGACGGGGTGGCCACCAGCGTGGTGACGGCGTTGCCGCCGGCGGACTCGCCGAAGAGGGTGACGTTGTCCGGATCGCCGCCGAACGCGGCGATGTTGCGCTGCACCCACTCGAGCGCGGCGATCTGATCGCGCAGACCCAGGTTGCCCTCGAACGGACGCTCGGGCGTCGAGAACTGCCCGAAGTTCAGGTATCCGAGGGCGCCGAGGCGGTAGTTCATCGAGACGTAGACGACGTTGCCCCGCCGCACCAGCGACGAGCCGTCGTACAGCGACGTCGCGGAGGTCCCCACCAGGTACGCGCCGCCGTGCACGAAGACCATCACCGGTCGCGGCGTGGTGGAGCGCGTCGTCGGTGCCGTGACGTTGAGGGTGAGGCAGTCCTCGCTGGCCTTCTGCCCGCGCACCGGGCCGACCGGGGAGCGCGCGGTGTCCTGGATCGACGCGTCGCCGTACCGGGTGGCGTCGCGCACCTCCGTCCACGGCTCCACGGGCCGGGGCGCACGGAATCGCAGCGGTCCCACCGGCGGCGCGGCGTACGGAATACCGCGAAAGAGCGAGAGCGACCCGCGGGTGAGTCCGCGGATCGGCCCGTCGGCGGTGGTCACGATGGTCTCGGTGTCTCCCTGCCCCATTCGGCCGACTGTACGTGATGCTGCGTTACATTCACCGACGATGACGTTCACCTATCCGCTCGAGATCGTGCAGCTGCTCGTGGCGCCGTCACATGCCTATTTCGGACGCAGCGCGGACGGGCCCGCCGACGTCCCCACCCTGTTCCCGGAGTCCGTCGAGGTCGTCGAGGGCAAGGGCATCCGGGGCGACCGGTTCTTCGGGGTGCGTGCGCACACCGAGGCGGCCGTCAGTTTCCTGGCGATCGAGGCGTGGGAGGCGGCCACCGCCGCGGCGAACGGCGCGCCCCGGGAGGGCGAGCACGGCGCTGTGTCGGTGGCCCGACGCAACATCGTCACGCGTGGGCTCGAGCTGGATCCGCTCCGCGGCGAGGACTTTGCCGTCGACACCGGCGACGGTCCGGTGCGGTTCCGCGGCGGACGCCCGGCGCACCCCTGCGCGTGGATGGACCGCATGGTCGTCGACGGCACCCGCAAGGCCCTGATCGGCCGGGGCGGACTGCGCGCCGGCGTCCTCGGATCCGGCGTTCTCCGCGTCGGTCCGGGCGTCGTGCACTCGCCCGTGCCGCTCGACGCCGCTCGCGCCGCGGACTCGGTGCGGCGTGCGCAGCCGCTGGGGCACTAGCCGGTCTACTGCTCGCGCGCCTCCTCGAGGAGCCGCAACCAGATCTCGCTCGTCGTCGGGTAGGACGGAACCGCGTGCCACAGCACGTCCAGCGCAACCGTGCCCACGACGGCGACGGTGGCCGAATGCAGGATCTCGGCCACCCCCTGCCCGACGAACGTCGCACCGAGCAGAGTGTCCGACGCCCGGTCGATCACCAATTTCGCGTGACCCGAGAAGTTGTCCTGCCGAAGCGAGGAGCCGGCCACGGCGATGTCGGTCTCGACGGTCCGTACGTCCCGTCCCGCCTCCCGTGCGGCCGCTTCCGTCGGCCCCACCGACGCCACCTCCGGCGTCGTGAACACCACCTGCGGAACCTGGCCGTGGTCGGCAGTCGCCCGGTGCCGACGGGAGTCGGTGGGGCGGCCGTCCGCGCGGGCGGCGATCACGTCGCCGCAGACGCGGGCCTGGTACTTGCCCATGTGGGTGAGCAGCGCACGTCCGTTGACGTCCCCCGCGGCGTACAGCCAGTCCCCGACGGCGGTCAACGCGTCGTCCACCGGCACGGACTCGCCCGGGGTCAGCCCGACGGTGTCGAGTCCGAGATCGTCGGTCGCCGGACGACGTCCGGCGGCCACGAGGATCTCGTCGACCTCCACGGTCTCGGTGCCGGCATCGGACTCGATCGTCACCGTGGCCGGCCCGCCGTGGACACGGCCGTAGCCGGTGTCGCGTGCGTCGGGTCGGTCGACTCGCCCGATCGTGGCTCCGGTGCGGATGTCGGCGCCCGCCGCGGTCAGCGCGTCGGCCACCGCGGTCCCGGCGAACGGTTCCGCGGTCCCGAGCAGTCCGCTGCGCACCACCATCGTCACCCGTGCGCCCAGCGCCAGCAGCCACGTGGCCGACTCGCAGGCGACGACGCCGCCACCGAGGATCAGCACCCGGTCCGGCACCTCGTGCAGGTTGGTGGAGTCACGCGAGGTCCACGGACGCGCCTCCCGCAGACCCGGAATCGGGGGCACGGCGGCGGTGGTACCGGTGGCCAGCACCACCGCGTGACGCGCGGTCAGCGTGCGGTCACCCACGGTCACCGTCTTCTCGCCGGCCAGCCGGCCGTGCCCGCGGACCACGTCGATGCCGGCGCTCTCCGCCCACTCCACCTGGGACGAGTCGTCCAGACCGTGCGTGTAGGAGTCGCGGCGTGCGAGCACCGCGTCCGCGTCGAGCGTGCGGTCCCCGACCAGCGAAGCCACCCCCGGCATGTTGCGTGCCTGGTCCAGCACCGACCCCGGCAGCAGCAGCGCCTTGCTCGGCATGCATGCCCAGTAGGAACACTCGCCGCCCACCAGTTCGTGCTCGACGATCACCGCGGTGCGATCGGAATTCGCGACGGCGTACTGGGCGGCGTTCTCGCCCACCGGCCCGCCACCGAGCACGATCACGTCGTAGATGTCGGTCATCTCAGGGGTCCTCCGGGTCGATCGGGCGAATGGTGGATCGGGCGTCGGTATAGGTTCGCCCGATGGGGAGAACGCGAATCGTGATCACGGGAGCGAGTTCGGGACTGGGCGAAGGGATGGCCCGGCGGTTCGCCGCCGAGGGCCGTGACCTGGGGCTGTGCGCTCGGCGCCTGGATCGGCTGGACGCGCTGCGGGACGAGCTCGTCCGCGCTCACCCCGGCATCACCGTCGCGGTGGCGGCCGTGGACGTCACCGACCACGCCTCGGTGGTCGACGGCTTCGCCGCGCTCCGCCGGGAGCTGGGCGGCATCGACCGGGTCATCGTGAACGCCGGGCTGGGCAAGGGCGCGCGCCTGGGCACGGGAGGCGCGGACGCGAACCTCGAGACCGCACGCACGAACTTCGTCGGCGCCATCTCCCAGATCGAGGCGGCGCTGGCGGTGTTCCGGGAGCAGAACGCCGGTCACCTGGTCCTGGTCTCGTCCATCAGTGCCGACCGCGGGCTCCCGGGCTCGAAGGCGGTGTACTCGGCGTCGAAGGCCGGGGTCTCGGCCCTGGGCGAAGCGCTGGTCGCCGAACTGCGCGGCACGCCGATCCGCGTCACCACTCTGCTGCCCGGGTACGTCGCGACCGACATGTCGGCGCGCGCCGGCGACACGGGCCGGATGATGTCGACGCTCGACGCCGGGGTGTCCGCGATGGTCGACGCCATCGAGAAGGAAGTCACGCGGGCGGCGTTGCCGGGACTCACCTGGCGGGCGGTGGACGTCGTCCTGCGGGTGCTGCCCCGGCGTCTGACGGATCGCCTGGTCGGATCCGCCTGACCGAGCCGTCACTGCAGGTAGTTCTCCACCTGCGTGACCGGTTGCGCCTCCGCGTCCTCCGGCGCGAGCCCGGCGTCGCGGCGAGCGCGCCGCCGACGCAGCAGGTCCCAGCACTGATCCAGCGACTCCTCGATACGCTGCAGCTCCGCGCGCTCCTCGGCCGGGTCGATCTCCCCGGATTCCGCGCGTGCGCGGAGCCGATGCTCGGTGTCGATCAGCTCGGTGATCCGGGCGTGCAGATCCTGCTCGGCCATGAGGGGGTCCTTCCGTCGAGAGTGAGCGGACGGTCCGCTCACCAGAACCGTGGCGTCAACTGGTGCCGCGCGGCGGCAGCGGTGACGGCCTCGCGTACGGCGGCCGAGGTGTGTGCCGCCGTGGGGTCGGTGACCACCACCGACACCGTGTACGTACCCGCGCATCGGCTGACGTATGCGGAGAGCACCGTCGGCGACGCTGCGGCCTGGTCCCAGCGCAGCCCCGGGTGGATCGCCCGAGTGGCCACCCGCTGGGCGGTGATCCCACCGATGTGCCGCACCGCGTCCGGGAGGTCGCCGATGTTCGAGCACAACGCATCCCGACGACCGGTGGACGGCGCCAACGCCGCGGCCCACCGATCGGGGACGACGTGGAGCAACTCGTCGGGAAATCCGGCGGGGGCCGTCAGCGGGTGCCGGTAGGCCGTGCGGGCCGCAGCGCGCACGTCCGGCAGCGGGGTGTCCGGCGCCGCGCGGACGGCGGTGACGGACAGGGCGTTGGCGCCGCCGGCCTCGACCCGCATCGGCACCCCGAGCGTGACGGGCGCACCGTGTCCGCGCCGCAGCAGGTCCACCACCCCGGCGACGATCGAGAGGAACAGCACGTTGGGGGTGCCGCCGTCGCCCTGTGCCCGCGCCTCGAAATCGGCCGCCGGCACGTCCGCGACGACGGAGACGGGCGCCCAGCCCACCGGCGGCGTGCGGGGGACACTCCGACCGGCGGCGCCAGGGGTGCTGCGCGACGCGGCCAGGTATCGGCGCAGGTCAGCACGGCGGTCGGGATCGACCCCCAACGATGCCGACGCCGCGGCGGTCCGCCCGATCACCCGCCCGAGCACGGTCGCGGCGTCCCGGAGATCAGCGGCTCCGGTCTCGTCGGAGTGCTCGTCGTCGACCAGGTGGCTCGGCTCGGGACGGGCGTCGGAGACGGCCGCCGTGGCGGCCGCGATAAGACCGCGGGCGTCGGCGACCACGTGGGAGCAGACCACGGACACCGCCGTCCCGGTGCCGTGGGGCGCGGCCGACAGTCGCCACCCCGGACCGAACTCCGGGTCGAGCGGCACGTCGGCGCAGTGGTCCGCCCAGGCCGCGACGTCGGTGATCGGGTCGCTCCACGTCACCCCGGCCGGGTCGGTCGCGCGCACCCAGCGCCGCCGCGCGCCGGGAATCCGGGGGCGCACGATGCGCACTCCGAGCGCGCCCTGGCCGAGCTCGAGGTCGGCCCGGTCGAGCGCCGCACGGTCGATGGGCTCGTCGAACACCCAGATGCCCTGCATGGCAACGGGTATGCCGTATCCGCGGTGGGTGCGCAGGAAAATCTCGTCGACGACGGACAGTCGGGTCACTCGGCGGGCGCTCCGTGCCGACCGGCCCCGGCGGTGAATCGCTGCACGCCGGCGGCGGCGTCGGCCAGCGAGATCGCCCCGTGCCGGAACTCGGCGACGATCGCGTCGGCGGTGCTCAGTCCGTTCTGCTCGAGCACCGACAAGCGGTCACGACGCAGGCACGTCTGGGGGAGGGCGGCGAGCTGCTCCGCGAGTTCCTCGGCCGCGGCGCGCGCGGTGCCCGTCGGGACCACGCGGTTGGCCAGCCCGAACGACAATGCCTCGGCGGCGTCCACCGAGCGGCCCGTGAGGATCATGTCCATCGCGCGCGACTCGCCGATGAGCCGCGGGAGCCGGACCGTGCCGCCATCGATCAGCGGCACCCCCCACCGACGGCAGTAGACCCCGAAGACGGCGTCCTCCTCGACCACCCGCAGGTCGCACCACAGCGCCAGTTCCAGACCGCCGGCGACGGCGTGGCCGGCGACCGCGGCGATCACCGGCTTGGACAGCTCCATCCGGGTCGGTCCCATCGGTCCGTCACCGTGCTCGGTGGCGACATTCGATCGGTCGGTCCCCAGCGCCTTGAGATCGGCGCCCGCGCAGAAGGTGCCACCCGCACCGTGGAGGACGGCGACGGCGGCGGTGGGGTCGGCGTCGAAGTCCTCGAACGCGGCGACCAGTTCCGCCGCGGTGGGCCCGTCGACGGCGTTCCGGGCATCGGGACGATCCAGGATGACCGTGACCACCGGGCCACGGCGTTCGACGGTCACGTTCATGACACGACCGTACCGCCGACCGCCATCCAACGTGACTGTTCACGAACGGTTTCCGACGAGTTCGCCGCCGGGTGTAACGCGGGGCCACGCCGTGACGACATGGTGAGCGAGACCGTGCCGGTCCGTCAGACCCCCGACCCGACGGACCGGCGCGGTCTCGTCTCGTTCAGCGCCCGCGGGCCGCCCGGTACCACCGGACCAGCGACGCGGTCGAGGAATCGAGATCGTCGCCCGGCCCCGCCTCGTCGGTCAGGACGGGCGTGAGTTCCTGCGCCTGCGTCTTGCCCAGCTCGACGCCCCACTGGTCGAACGAGTCGATCCCGAAGATCACGCCCTCGACGAACACCTGGTGCTCGTACAGCGCGATGAGCTGGCCGACCACGGACGGCGTGAGGCGCGGCGCGAGGATCGACGTCGACGGCCGGTTGCCGGGCATCACCTTGTGCGGCACCAGCTCGGCCGGGGTGCCCTCGGCGGCGATCTCCTCCGCCGTCTTCCCGAACGCGAGCACCTTCGTCTGCGCGAAGAAGTTGCTCATCAACAGGTCGTGCATGCTTCCGGTGCCGTCGGCCGTCGGGAGGTCGTCGGTGGGTTCGGCGAATCCGAGGAAATCGGTGGGAACCAGCCGGGTGCCCTGGTGCAGCAGTTGGTAGAACGCGTGCTGGCCGTTGGTGCCGGGCTCGCCCCAGAAGATCTCGCCGGTGTCGCCGACCACCGGGGACCCGTCGAGCCGCACGGACTTGCCGTTGGACTCCATGGTGAGCTGCTGGAGGTAGGCGGGGAAGCGGGCGAGGTCGTCGGAATACGGCAGCACCGCCCGCGACTGCGCGCCGAAGAATTCGGAGTACCAGACGCCGAGCATGCCCAGGATCAGCGGCGCGTTCTCCTCGAGCGGGGCCTCGCGGAAGTGCGTGTCGACGCGGTGAAAGCCGTCCAGGAACTCCCGGAACCGGTCGGGTCCCACGGCGATCATCACCGACAGCCCGATCGCGGAGTCCACGGAGTAGCGCCCGCCGACCCAATCCCAGAAGCCGAACATGTTCGCGGTGTCGATGCCGAAGTTCCCGACCTTCTCGGCGTTGGTGGACACGGCGACGAAGTGCTGCGCCACGGCGTCGTCACCGAGCGCGTCGGTCAGCCACCGCCGCGCCGCCGTCGCGTTGGTGAGCGTCTCGAGGGTGCCGAACGTCTTGGAGGCGACGACGAACAGCGTCGTCGCCGGGTCGAGATCGGCGAGGGTGCCGACGAGATCGGCCGGGTCGATGTTGGAGACGAAGCGTGCGGTGATGCCCGCGTCGACGTAGTGGCGCAGCGCGGCGTAGACCATCACGGGACCGAGGTCCGACCCACCGATGCCGATGTTGACCACGGTGCGGATGCGCTCGCCCGTCGCGCCGGTCCACTCGCCGCGGCGCACTCGATCGGCGAAGTCGCTCATCCGGTCCAGCACCTCGTGGACGTCGGCGACGACGTCCTGGCCGTCCACCTCGAGGGTCGCCTCGCGCGGCAGCCGCAGCGCGGTGTGCAGGACCGCGCGGTCCTCGGAGACGTTGATGTGCTCACCGGCGAACATGGCGTCGCGACGACCGGGCACGTCGGCGGCCCGCGCGAGATCGACCAGGGCAGAAAGGGTTTCGCGGTCGACGCGATGCTTGCTGTAGTCGACGAAGAGATCGCCCACGGTGACGGTGAGGTCGGTGCCGCGCGTGGGATCGTCCGCGAAGAGGTCCCGGAGATGGCGGTCGGCCAGCGCGGTGTGGTGGTCGGCGAGTCGGGCCCGGACGGCATCGGTGGGGGTGTCGGCGCTCATGACTCGACCCTAATCGTGTTCGCCGCGAGCGGTCGGGGTATGACTGCGGGACGAGGGTGGTGTGCGAACGCGGTGCCCACCTGCACGACGTGAGGAGACGGTGTGTCAGCAACGGCCGAGGTGACCGAGGAGCAGAGCCGGCGGGAGCGCGAGTTGATCGCGTCGGTGCCGACCAGGCTGTGGGTGGGGGGCGAGCAGGTCGACGCCGAGAACGGTGCGACGTTCGAGGTGCGCGACCCGTCGACGGGCGAGGTGCTCACCTCGGTGGCCGACGCGAGTCCCGCCGATGCCGCTCGGGCGCTCGACGCCGCGGTCGCCGCGCAGAAGGGGTGGGCCGCGACGCCCGCTCGCGAGCGCGGCGAGATCCTGCGTGCCGTCTTCGAGTCCATCTCGGCGCACGCGGAGGACATCGCTCTTCTGATGACGCTCGAGATGGGCAAGGCGTTGGCCGAGAGCAAGGCCGAGGTGAAGTACGGCGGCGAGTTCTTCCGGTGGTTCTCCGAGGAGGCCGTCCGGATCGCGGGGCGGTACACCCCGGCGCCCGCCGGGAACGGTCGCATCCTGGTGACCAAGCAGCCCGTCGGCCCGGTGCTCGCGATCACGCCGTGGAACTTCCCGCTGGCGATGGGCACGCGCAAGATCGGTCCCGCTCTCGCCGCCGGCTGCACGATTCTGGTCAAGCCCGCCTCCGAGACCCCGCTCACCATGCTCTATCTGGCGAAGCTGATCCAGGACGCGGGTCTGCCCACCGGCGTGCTGTCGGTCCTGCCCACGTCGAAGTCCTCGGCGGTCACCGGGCCGCTGCTCGAGGACCCGCGGCTGCGGAAGCTGACGTTCACCGGATCCACCGAGGTGGGCCGGATGCTGGTGGAGAAGTCGTCGGCGAACCTGCTGCGGACGTCGATGGAACTCGGCGGGAACGCGCCGTTCGTGGTGTTCGACGACGCCGATCTGGACGCGGCCGTCGAGGGCGCGATGCTGGCGAAGATGCGCAACGGCGGCGAGGCCTGCACGGCCGCCAACCGCTTCCACGTCCAGAACTCGGTGCGCGAGGAGTTCGTCGCGAAGGTCACCGAGAAGATGAAGGCGATGACGCTGGGGCGCGGCAGCGATCCGGACACCAAGCTCGGCCCGCTGATCAACTCCGACCAGCGCGACACGGTCGCGGAGCTGGTCGACGACGCGGCGTCGAAGGGGGCGACGGTCGCGCTCGGCGGGTCCGTCCCCGACGGCCCGGGCTGGTTCTATCCGGCCACCGTGATCACCGACGTTCCGGGCGACGCGCGCATCCTCGCCGAGGAGGTCTTCGGACCCGTCCTCGCGGTACAGGGCTTCGAGACCGAGGACGACGGCATCGCCGCGGCCAACGACACCGAGTTCGGCCTGGCGTCGTACATCTACACCGAAAGCCTCGACCGTGCGCTGCGGGTGGCGGAGGCGGTCGAGACCGGCATGGTGGGCGTCAACCGCGGCGTCATCTCCGACGCGGCCGCGCCGTTCGGCGGCATCAAGGCCTCCGGCTTCGGCCGGGAGGGCGGCAGCGAGGGCATCGAGGAATACCTGGAGACCAAATACATTGCGCTGCCCTAGGCAGCGCCGGGCGCTCAGCCCAGGCGACCTCGGCCGAGGCGCAACAGCAGCATCGCGAGGGTGTGGCCCTCCTGGCCGAGGTCGCTGAAGCGCTGCAGCACGGCCATCTCGCGGGTGTGGACCAGGCGGGGTCCGCCCTGCGCCATGCGGGTGCGTCCGATGATCTGGGAAACCTCCGACCGGCGCTTGACGGCGGCGAGGATCTCCGCGTCGAGGCGGTCGATCTCCTTGCGCAGCTCGGTGATCTCGGCCTCGGTGGTGGGAACGTCGACGCCGGTGTCGTGGGTGGTGTGCGAAGTACTCATGTCGATTCCTCCTGTCACGACGTGTGTCGCGCGTCTCGGTGACTCCGTTACCGAGCCTCGACCAGTATGCCCCTCGCACGGGCGGGATCGGGGTGTCGGTGGGCGGCGGTAGCCTGGACGCACGATGAACACGACGTCTCCTGCGCGCACCCACCGGTCGGCCCCGTCCTCCGAGCACCTTCTCGAGGGCCTCAATCCGCAGCAGCGCGAGGCGGTGGTGCACACCGGGTCGCCGCTGCTCATCGTGGCCGGCGCCGGGTCGGGCAAGACGGCGGTGCTCACACGGCGCATCGCCTATCTGCTGGGGGAGCGGGACGTCGCTCCCGGTCAGGTCCTGGCCATCACGTTCACCAACAAGGCCGCCGCGGAGATGCGCGAGCGGGTGGCGCAGCTGGTGGGTCCGCGCGCGCACTACATGTGGGTGAGCACCTTCCACTCGAGCTGTGTGCGCATCCTGCGTGCGCAGGCGGCGCTGCTTCCCGGCGTCAACAGCAACTTCTCCATCTACGACGCCGACGATTCGCGTCGCCTGCTCACGATGATCGGCAAGGATCTCGAGCTGGACCCGAAGAAGACCTCGGCCCGTCTGCTGGCCACGCAGATCTCCAACCTCAAGAACGAGTTGATCGATCCGGATCGCGCCGTCGCGGACGCCCAGCAGGACACGGCGGAGCTGCCCGCGATCGTGGCGAAGGTCTACACGCATTACCAACAGCGGCTCCGGGCGGCCAACGCGTTCGACTTCGACGATCTGATCGGCGAGACCGTCGCGCTGCTGCAGACGCATCCGGACGTGGCGGAGTACTACCGCCGGCGGTTCCGGCACGTCCTGGTCGACGAGTACCAGGACACCAACCACGCGCAGTACATGTTGGTGCGGGAACTGGTGGGAACGGACGGCGAGTCGAGCGAGGGTGTGCCGCCGAGCGAGCTCTGCGTGGTCGGTGACGCGGACCAGTCGATCTACGCGTTCCGCGGCGCCACCATCCGCAACATCGAGGAGTTCGAGCGCGACTACCCGGACGCCCGGACCATCCTGCTCGAGCAGAACTATCGCTCCACCCAGACCATCCTGTCCGCGGCCAACGCGGTCATCGCGCGCAACACCGGTCGGCGCGAGAAGCGGCTGTGGACCGACACCGGCGAGGGCGAGCAGATCGTCGGGTACGTCGCCGACAACGAGCACGACGAGGCGCGGTTCGTCGCATCGGAGATCGACCGTCTGGTCGACGGCACCGACCTCAAGTACTCCGACGTCGCCGTCTTCTACCGGACCAACAACAACTCGCGTGCGCTCGAAGAGATCTTCGTGCGGCTCGGCTTGCCGTACAAGGTGGTCGGCGGGGTGCGGTTCTACGAGCGCAAGGAGGTCCGCGACATCGTGGCCTACCTGCGGGTGCTCGCCAATCCGGACGACACCGTGAGCATGCGCCGCATCCTCAACACCCCGCGTCGCGGTATCGGTGATCGAGCCGAGGCCTGCGTCGCCGTGCACGCCGAGCGGAAGAACATCAGCTTCAACCAGGCGTTGCTCGACGCGGCGGCGGGACAGGTCTCGTTGCTGGGCACCCGCGCTCAGAACGCCATCGGCTCGTTCGTCGAGATGATCGAGGAACTGCGGTCGACCATGAACCAGGTCGACGCCGACGGCAACGACGTCGCCGACATCGGCGACGTGGTCGAAGCCGTGTTGGATCGCACGCGCTACCGGGCGGAGCTCGAGGCCAGCTCCGATCCGCAGGACGGGGCGCGGCTCGACAACCTCAACGAACTCGTCTCCGTTGCGCGGGAATTCAGCGCGGACGCGCGCAACGCCGAGGGTCTCGAGGACCTGGACGCCGAGACGGACTCCGACCGCGACACCGAGGGTGAGGCCGAGCCGGGGTCCTTGGCGGCGTTCCTCGAGCGGGTGTCGCTGGTGGCGGACACCGACCAGATCCCCGACAACGGGGACGGCGTGGTCACCCTCATGACGCTGCACACGGCCAAGGGGCTCGAGTTCCCCGTCGTCTTCGTCACCGGGTGGGAGGACGGCCAGTTCCCGCACATGCGCGCGCTCGGCGACCCGGCCGAGCTGTCGGAGGAACGCCGATTGGCCTACGTGGGCATCACCCGCGCTCGCCATCGGCTGTACCTGACTCGCGCGATCATGCGGTCGGCGTGGGGGCAGCCCATCCAGAACCCGGAATCACGCTTCCTGCAAGAGGTTCCGCAGCACCTGATCGACTGGAAGCGGGAGGATCCCGGCGTCGGTGGTGGTGGAATGCGCGGCGGTTTCGGCTCTGGCCGTCAGCGCGACTGGACGGCCGATCCCCGCGGGGGCTGGTCGGGTGGTTCGTCGCCGTCCTCGACGCCGACTCCCGGCTTCGGCAAGGCGCGCGCGTCGAACACCGTGCTGTCGTTGGCCGTCGGCGATCGCGTGAGCCACGACAAGTACGGGTTGGGCACGGTGGTGGAATCCGAGGGAACCGGTCAGCGGGCGATGGTGCTCATCGACTTCGGCACGGCCGGTCGGGTGAAGATGATGCTGATCGGCGGCGTGCCGATGGTCAAGCTGTAGACGAGGGGAGCGGGCCGGCGATCAGTCGCCGGCCGGGCCCAGGCTGATGCCGCGGGTGGCCAGCCAGGGGAGCGGGTCGATCTTGTTCTCGCCCGGCAGGTGCACCTCGAAGTGCAGGTGCGGGCCGGTGGACTGGCCGCGGTTGCCCATCTTCGCGATCTCGTCGCCCGCCATGACCGTCTGACCCACCTGGACCTCGGACGAGTCGATGTGGCCGTAGACGGTGATGGTGCCGTCGGCGTGCTGCAGGCGAATCCACAGTCCGAAGCCCGCCGCCGGGCCGGAATCGATCACGGTGCCGTCGGCCACCGCGTAGACGGGGGTACCGATGGCGTTGGCGATGTCCACGCCGGCGTGCAGGGTGCCCCAGCGGGCGCCGAAGCCGGACGTGTAGGTACCGAGGGCCGGGAGAGCGAAGAGCGGGCGCCGGGCGGCGGCCTCGCGCGCCTCGCGCTCGGCCAGGAAACGCTGCCCCTTGGCCAGAAGCTGATCGAACTGGCTCAGATCCACGGGTGCGGCGACGTTGAGGATCTGCGGTGCCGCGGACTTCGACGGCGCCGAGATGGGCGCTCCGGTCGACGTGGCGGTGGGCAGGCTGTCCGACGTGGGCGCTGCGGTGTCGAGGATCGCAGGAGCGCCGGCGTCGACCACCCCGGCTGCGGCGGCCGGAGCCTGACCGGCGGCGAGGGCGTACTCGGAGACGTCGCTGCGCTCGGCGGGCTGGTTCCCGGCCACGGCGGCCTGCCCGGCGGAGACCACGGCGCCGGCGGCGACGGCCACGACGGCGACCCGGCCCTTGAGGGCGGTCGGCGGAGCGGGAATGCGGTGGGCGCCGGTACGACGCGGGGCGACCTCGTCGACGGTGTCGGGGTCGGTGGCCGCCACGAGGAACTGGGTGGCGGGGACGGACCGGCGGCGACGCGGTGCGTCGTCGAGCCGGGTGGCCGCGGACCAGGCGGGGGTCGTGGCGTCGTAGTCGTCGCCTTCGTGATCGCGGTCCCACGGACTGGAGGTGTCGACGGGGGAGAGATCGGGAACGCTCGTGACGCCGGAGGCGTTGTCGCCGACGAAGCGGCTGGGTGTGAACGGAGTGCGGTGGTGCTGCAAGAGCTGCCGTCCTCCTGATCGTGAACCCGTGGAATGTCGCGGCGGTAAGCCGTGACCTGCTCGTGATGTGAGCCTCGGCGACGGTAACGAAACGGTCGCAGGCTGCGCAAGCCGATCCGCTGTCCCGCCGGAATATGTGAGGTGGCTCACAAGGCTACCTGGCGTAACTCGAGAGAACGACCGAAGCGATCGGGTCACCGATACCGTCGTCGATCGTGACGAAGCCGCTCGAACCGTGGTCCGCCGCCCTCGTCCTGGTCGGCGCCGTCGCGGTGACCGCCGCGTCCGTCGTCGGCGTCGCGTCACCCGTCCTCGCCGGGCCGGTGATCGGCTCGACCGTTGCGATCGTCGTCGGTCAGGCGCTGGTGGTCGCGCTGGTGCTCGGGAGCCGTCGGTCAAGGCCCGATCTCGGCCTCGCCGCGACGGCCGCCGTCGGAGCCGTCGCTCTCGGCCTCGCCGTGACCGATCTGCAACTGTTCGCCCGAGCCCTCGACGCGGACCGACTGGACCTCTACCGGCCGACGGCGGCCGCGGCGCCGTCCCCGACGTTCGGTTCGGTGGCGCTCCTCGCCGGCCACGCCGCGTACGTGGTGGCCGGCGTTCTGGCCGCGGTCGCCCTGGCCCGTCGTCCGTCCGTCGCGGTCGACGACGCACCCCGGCGCGGGGTGCTCGTCCTTCTCGGTGCGGCGGGTGCGGCCGCGGCCGTGGTGTCGCCGGCCAATGTCAGCACCGACTCCGTCTTCCTGGCGCCGTCCGTTCTGGGTGCGCCGCTCTCGCTCGCCCTGGGGTACGTCCTCGCCGCGCTCGCGGTGCTCGTGGTCGTCGCCCTGGCGGCCACGTCGCCACGACGGGACGTCACCCGTGGAGCGCTGGTGGGCGTCGCGCTGTCGGTGCTCCTCGTCGTCGTCCCGCGTGTCCCGGCGGCCGCCACGGCCGGCGATCGCATCGACGTCGGACCGGGGACCTGGCTCGGGCTCGTCGGGGCGGCGCTCCTCCTCGCCGCGGCTCGCCCGGATCGCACCGCCGCTCGGCCGAATCGCACCGACGCGGCGGGGGAGCGTCGACGGGCAGCCGAGCGGCCGCGACGAGCACCGAACGCCCGCGCCTGGTCGCCGGCTCACTCCTCCTGCTCTCGGCGGCCGCGGCGGGGGCCGGGTCCGTGCTGCCGGTCCTGGCCGCGAGCGGGCCGATTCCGCGCATCGCGGGGCTGGGCGCGGTGGCCGTGTCGGGCGTCGTCGTGGCCACGGTGGGGGTGCTGCTGTGTCTGTCGGAGTTCGCCCCGTCGGTCCGCCCGGCATCGGCACCGATCCTGGCGGCACACGTCGCTCTCGTGGCGGTGGTGCTGCAGGCGGTGGTGCTCGGCGTCGGCGTCGACGGGGTGCGGCCCGGGCTCGGTGGATGGCTCCTCGGGCTCTCCGTACTCGCCGCCGTCGTGGCTGCGCCGGCACTCGCCGCCGCGGGGGGCTCCGATCCGGTCGACTCCGATGCCGCCGAGCGGCCACTGCTCGTCCGCTCGGTGGCCTGGACGTCGGCCGTCCTGATCGTCGTCGGGTCGCTGCTGCCGGCGCGGTCGGTCGACGGACGGCTCGGCGGCTGGATCGGGACGTGGCCGTGGGGATGGGACGTGTGGGGCCGCGTCGTGTTCGCGGCCGTCGTGGTGACGACGGCGGCGATCCTGCTGCGCGCGCGGCGTTCTCGCGCCGTGGCGGCGGCCGTCGGTACGACGGTGGGAGCGGGCGGCCTCGCCCTCGCGGCGATCGTGGACGGCGCTGCGGTCGGCGCCGCGATCACGGGCGTCGGTGCAATCGTGTCGGCGCTGCTCAGCGGCCTGCTCACTAGTACCGACGAGTAGCATTCGCGCTGGTCGGTGAGATGGAGCACAACGGACACGGGGTGTTGTCCGGGCCTCCGGGCCGGTCGTTATTGTCGTTGGTCGGACCCGCTCCTACCCCTCGAGCGGGCGTCAACGCAGACGAGATGGTGAGCTGATGGATCTCTTCGAATACCAGGCGAAGGAACTCTTCGCCAAGCACGAAGTTCCGACGTCGGCCGGACGTGTCACCGACACGGTGGCCGGTGCCCGCGCGATCGCCGAGGAAATCGGCAAGCCGGTCATGGTCAAGGCGCAGGTCAAGGTCGGTGGCCGCGGCAAGGCCGGCGGCGTCAAGTACTCGAAGGACGTCGCGGAGGCGGAAGCCAACGCCGAGGCGATCCTGGGCCTGGACATCAAGGGCCACGTCGTCAAGAAGCTCCTCGTCGCCGAGGCGAGCGACATCGCGGAGGAGTACTACATCTCCTTCCTGCTCGACCGCACCAACCGCACCTACCTGGCGATGTGCTCCGTCGAGGGTGGCGTCGAGATCGAGGTGACGGCCGAGGAAAACCCGGACGCCCTCGCTCGCATCCCCGTCGACGCCGTCAAGGGTGTCGATCTGGCGTTCGCGCGACAGATCGCCGAGGCCGGCAAGCTGCCCGCCGAGGTGCTGGACGCCGCCGCCAACACCATCCAGAAGCTGTGGGAAGTCTTCATCAAGGAAGACGCCCTCCTCGTCGAGGTCAACCCCCTCGTGCGCACGCCGGACGATCAGATCCTCGCCCTCGACGGCAAGGTCACCCTGGACGCCAACGCGGACTTCCGCCAGAAGGCCCACGTCGAGTTCGAGGACGCCGACGCGGCCGACCCGCTCGAGGCGAAGGCCAAGGCGAACGACCTGAACTACGTCAAGCTCGACGGACAGGTCGGTATCATCGGCAACGGCGCCGGGCTGGTCATGTCGACCCTCGACGTCGTCGCGTACGCCGGTGAGGCCCATGGCGGCGTCAAGCCCGCCAACTTCCTCGACATCGGTGGCGGCGCCTCGGCCGAGGTCATGGCCAACGGTCTCGACGTCATCCTCGGCGACGACCAGGTCAAGAGCGTGTTCGTCAACGTCTTCGGCGGCATCACCGCGTGCGACGCCGTCGCCAACGGCATCGTCGGTGCGCTGAAGAAGCTGGGCGACGACGCCAACAAGCCGCTGGTGGTTCGCCTCGACGGCAACAAGGTCGAGGAAGGCCGCAAGATTCTCGCCGACGCCGCGCACCCGCTGGTGACGCTCGCCGAGACCATGGACGAGGGCGCCGACAAGGCCGCCGAGCTGGCTGCGAAGTAGAGGGCTGAACACACAATGTCGATCTTCCTGAACAAGAACAACAAGGTCATCGTCCAGGGCATCACGGGCGGCGAGGGCACCAAGCACACCGCCCTCATGCTCAAGGCCGGTACGCAGGTCGTGGGCGGCGTCAACGCCCGCAAGGCCGGAACCACCGTGTCGCACAAGGCAGCCGACGGTTCCGACGTCGAGCTCCCCGTCTTCGGCTCCGTCGCCGAGGCCATGGAGAAGACCGGCGCCGACGTCTCCATCGCGTTCGTGCCGCCGGCGTTCTCCAAGGACGCCATCGTCGAGGCCATCGACGCCGAGATCCCGCTGCTCGTCGTCATCACCGAGGGAATCCCGGTGCAGGACAGCGCCTACGCGTGGGCCTACAACGTGGAGAAGGGCGAGAAGACCCGCATCATCGGGCCGAACTGCCCCGGCATCATCACTCCCGGCGAGGCGCTGGTCGGCATCACCCCGGCCAACATCGCGGGCAAGGGCCCCATCGGCCTGGTCTCGAAGTCGGGCACCCTGACCTACCAGATGATGTTCGAGCTCCGTGACTTCGGTTTCTCCACCGCCATCGGCATCGGCGGCGACCCGGTCATCGGCACCACCCACATCGACGCCATCGAGGCGTTCGAGAAGGACCCCGAGACCGAGATCATCGTCATGATCGGCGAGATCGGTGGCGACGCGGAAGAGCGTGCGGCCGATTACATCAAGGCCAACGTGACCAAGCCGGTCGTCGGCTACGTCGCCGGCTTCACCGCACCGGAGGGCAAGACCATGGGCCACGCCGGTGCCATCGTCTCCGGCTCGTCGGGCACCGCCCAGGCCAAGAAGGACGCCCTCGAGGCGGCCGGCGTCAAGGTCGGCAAGACGCCGTCCGAGACCGCCGCTCTGGCGCGGGAGATCCTCGAGAAGAAGTAAGCAGCTCCACCGTCTGCGACGCCCGAAGGCCGGTTTCCCACAGGGGGACCGGCCTTCGGCGCTCTGGCGAACAGTACGAATCACCCCGATCGCAATGCTGTCGCCGGGCGGCCGTTTCCCGGTGTACTGCCGGGCATGACGATCACCGAGAACCGACCGAGCGGGACCGGTGCCGGGGGGCACTGGACCACCACACCGACCACACCCGAGGAGTGGATCGACCGCGCACGCGACGTGGCGACGATCCTGGCGGAGGATGCCGTCGCCCGCGACCGCGGCACGGAACCACCGCTTGCCGAGGTGGCGCTGCTCAAGGATTCCGGACTGGCCACGGTGCTGGGGCCGGTGGAGTTCGGCGGGGGCGGCCAGACCTGGGAGACGGCATACCGCCTCATCCGCGAGGTGGCGACGGCCGACGGCTCGATCGGCCAGCTGTACGGCTACCACCTGCTGTGGTTCTGGGCGGCCCGACTGGTGGGCACGCCCGAGCAGATCGCCGCGGTCGAGCAGGCCGCTACAGAGAGCCGGTGGTTCTTCGGCGGCGCGGTCAATCCGCGCGACAACGACGTCGAGATCGCGGACGAGGGCGACACCCTCGTTTACCACGGTGCCAAGACGTTCGCCACGGGCAGCCGCGTCTCCGACGTCACGGTTCTCGAGGGCGTCCTGTCCGGCACGGACACCCACATCTTCGCGATCGTGCCGTCGAACTCCGAGGGTCTGACCTTCCACGACGACTGGGACAACATCGGTCAGCGGCGCACCGAGAGCGGCAGCGTCACCATCGATAACGTACGCACGGACTGGAGTTCGGCGGCGGGCTTCGTCGACAAGGTGTTCCAGCCGCGCGTCTACAACACGCTGAACGTGCCGATCATTCAGCTGGTCTTCGTCAACTTCTACCTGGGCATCGCGCGCGGCGCCCTCGACAGCGCCGCCGAGTACACCCACACCACCACGCGGGCGTGGTTGCACTCGACGGTCGACAACGCTCTCGACGAGCCCTACATCGTCGACCTCTACGGCGATTACACCGCCAAGCTGTGGGCAGTCGAGGCGCTGGCGGATGCCGTTGCGGCGGAACAGCAACAGCTCCACGACCGCGCCGACTCGGTCACGGAGGCCGAGCGCGGGGAGCACGAGGTCCGCGTCGCGGCGGCCAAGGCGCGCGCGACGGAGGTCGCCCTCGAGATCACCGCCGGCATCTTCGAGGCCCTGGGCGCGCGAGCGACCGCCTCCAGTCACGGATTCGACCGGTTCTGGCGCAACGTGCGGACGCACACGCTGCACGATCCGGTGTTCTACAAGCGCCGGGAGGTGGGCCGCCACGTGCTCACCGGCGAACTGCCGACACCCACCTGGTACTCCTGAGCGTCTGTCCCGTAACGACTTTCATCACCGACGACATCTTTCATCACCGACAAGAACGAGAGACATGAGCACCGAGAACATCGCCGACGCCGTGAAGTTCGCGTACTGGGTCCCCAACGTCAGCGGGGGTCTGGTTACGAGCGACATCGAACAGCGCACCAGCTGGGAGTTCGAGTACAACAAGAAGCTCGCGCAGACCGCGGAGAACAACGGCTTCGAGTACGCCCTCAGCCAGGTGCGGTACGAGGCGAGCTACGGCGCCGAGTACCAGCACGAGTCCACCAGCTTCAGTCTCGCCCTGTTGTTGGCAACCGAGCGGCTCAAAGTGATTGCGGCCGTTCACCCCGGCCTGTGGCAGCCGGCCGTGCTGGCCAAGCTCGGTGCGACGGCGGATCACCTGTCCGGCGGGCGGTTCGCGGTCAACGTGGTCAGCGGCTGGTTCAAGGACGAGTTCACCCACCTCGGCGAGCCGTGGCTCGAGCACGACGAGCGGTACCGCCGCAGCGCCGAGTTCCTCCAGGTCCTGCGCAAGATCTGGACGGAGGACGACGTGGACTTCCGCGGTGACTTCTACCGAATCCACGACTTCACGCTCAAGCCCAAGCCGCTCAACACGCCCGAGCGGCCGAACCCCGAGCTGTTCCAGGGCGGAAACTCCACGGCCGCACGGCAGAACGCCGGTCGGTACTCCGATTGGTACTTCTCCAACGGCAAGGATTTCGACGGCATCACGGAACAGATCGACGACGTCCGGGAAGTGGCTCGGGCGCACGATCGAGAGGTCAGGTTCGGGCTGAACGGCTTCATCATCGCGCGCGACTCGGAGAAGGAGGCGCGCGACGTGCTCCGGGAGATCGTGGAGAAGGCCAATCGCCCTGCGGTGGAGGGATTCCGCGGCGCCGTCCAGCAGGCCGGCAACTCCACCGGCGACAAGAAGGGCATGTGGGCTGACTCGTCCTTCGAGGACCTGGTGCAGTACAACGACGGCTTCAAGACGCAGCTGATCGGAACGCCCGAGCAGGTCGCGGAACGCATCGTCGATTACCGGGACCGTGGTGTCGACCTGATCCTGGGCGGATTCCTGCACTTCCAGGAGGAGATCGAGTACTTCGGCGAGAAGGTGTTGCCGCTGGTCAGGGAGATCGAGGCAGCCCGGTCGACCGATCGCGAGCGAGTCGGCGCGGCCTGACCTCGCCTCCGAATAATCCGTAGGGTGGCGGACGACATTTCCCGATCACGGGGCCGCCCCACGAACAGGAGGACGAACTCGGATGAGTCTTCAGCCAGGTGAATCGGACCGCCGACCGGGGGACGAGCCGACCGGCTCGACGCAGCCCCCGGTCGGCTCCGAGCCGACGGTGTCGGTGCCCACCGCGTCGGTGCCGACGTCCTCGGTGCCCACCACGGACCCGGGCCGTGCCGATCACGGCGACGCCGGTGCGTCGTCATCCGAGCGTCACGACGGCGGGACCGACGGCGCAAGCAGCGCGGACGACGACGCGTCGACCGCCGAAAGAAAGGACGCGGCCCTGCGGTCCGTGCGGCGGATCGCCTCGTTCGCGGTGCTCGGGACCGGCGTGCTCGCGTTCGTGCTCGGGCTCGCCGCCCAGTTCACGCTCGAGGGCGAGTCGAGCAACTTCTTCGAGCGCAGTGTCGGTGATGCGACATCGGTCGCCCTGTTCCTTGCCGCGGCGGTCGTGGTGGGTCTGTCGCTCCTGCCCAAGCAGGTCGCACCGTGGCCGGTCGTCGCCGGCCTGTCGGTGGCGGGCGTGTTCACCCTGGTCTTTCAGCTGTTCAATGCCGGCTCGATCGAGACGCCGTTCACCACCATCGAGGTGGGGGTGGGCATCGGCGCGATCCTCGTGCTGATCCTCGGCCTGGTGCAGGCGGCGTCGTCGGTGGCCCTGGTGCTTCTCGACGCCGGCGTGGTGAGCCTGCCGAACAAGCGGACGCCGAAGCAGTCTCCGTTCGGCGGTGGGTCGGCGTTCGATCGGTCGCAGGGGTACCAGCCGCAGGGTTACGGTCAGCCGCAGGGTTACGGCCAACCGCAGGGTGGCTACGGTCAGCCGCAGGGCTACTGGCAGCCGCAGGGTGGTTACGGGCAGCCGCAGGGCTACGGGCAGCCGCAGGGTGGCTACGGCCAGCCGCAGGGCTACGGTCAGCCACAGGGTGGCTACGGCCAGCCGCAGGGTGGCTACGGCCAGCCGCAGGGCTACGGTCAGCCACAGGGTGGCTACGGCCAACCGCCGGGCTACGGACAGCCGCAGGGTGGTTACGGGCAGCCGCAGGGCTACGGGCAACCGCAGGGCGGCTACGACCAGCCGTCCGGCAGCTACGGCCGGCCGCAGAGTTACGGCCAGCCGGGGTACGCACCCCGCCCGCCGGAGTCGGGTTCGGCCGGGCCGTCCGATGGCCCGTCCTCGGACTCCACTCGGGCGTTCGATCCGGTCGAGGACCGCGACCGCCCCTGACGCTCGACCACCGACGGCGCGCCTGGACCACCCGGGCCGCCGTCGGTGGGATTCTGGTCCGCGATGACTTCGCTACTCGATCGTGACGCCTCTGCGCGCACCCGTCTGATGCCGTCGCCCGACGATGCCCGCATGCTCCTGGGGGTCGCGTTCCGGCCGTCGGGCGTGTTGTTGGCCGTGGTGTCGGTGGTCGTGGTGTTGACGCTGGTCCTGGCGGGCAGCGATCTGACGGGCACGTTCGGCGCGCTCGCGGGGACCTGGTTGGCCGTCCATCAGGTGCCGCTGGGCATCGCGGGCGCCACGTTGTCGTTGCTGCCGATTCTCCCCACCGCACTGCTGATCCGCGGCGTGGCGCGCCAGGTGGCGCGTGCGGTGACGCCGTCGTCGTCACGCCGCGACGTGGTGTGGGTGGTCGCCGCCGCGCTCGGCGGACCGCTCGCGATGGCGGTGGTGATGCTGGCGATGATCGGCGACGCGTCCACCGTGATCGCGATGAGCACCCCCGGCTTCCTGGCCACGGTCGGGTGGGTCCTGCTGGTCCACGGCCTGGGCGCCGCTCTGGGATGTGTACGCGGGACGTGGCCGACGCCGGTGCACCGCCTCGATCTCCCGGCCTGGGCGCTCGCGGCCGCGGGCCCGGCGGCTCGTGCCGGAGCGGTTCTGGTCGCGGGCGGCGCTGTGACGGTGGTCGTGTCGCTCGCGCTGTCGATGTCCACCATGGGTGCCGTCCTGGAGGCCGGAGGCGGTGTCGGCGGAGCGCTCGGACTGACCGCGCTGTCCGTTCTCTATCTGCCGAACGTCGTCGTCGCCGCGGCGTCCGTCGTGAGCGGGGCGTCGGCGGCCGCGGGTGCCGCGTCGGTCAGCGTGTTCGAGACCACCGGAGGTGAGCTCCCCGCGGTGCCCGTGCTGGCGGCGTTGCCGGAATCGTCGGCCCAGATCTGGTGGCCGGTTCTGCTCGTGATCCCCGCGGTGGCCGCGATCGTGCTCGGACGGGCGGCCGCACGTGCGACCGCGACCCTCCCGGACGCGCTCCGCGCAGCCTCTCTGGCCGCTGTTCTGGTGGCGCTGGGGTGCGCGGCGGTGTCGGCGGTGTCCGGGGGCGTCGTCGGAACCTTCGGCCGGTTCGGTGCGGATGTCGCATTGTTCGCCGTCACGGCCTTCACCTGGTGCCTCGTGGTGGGCGTCGTCGCCGCGGGCGTCGCGGCGTACCTCCTGCGTCGGCACGACGTGCACGGGTGGGACGACCCGGCCGACGAGGCGTCCGACGCCGACCGTGCGTCGGAACCCCGCGACGCGATCGCCGGGCTGCCTGCCGGCCCGGCCGTCGAGCAGCCGGAGAGCGGAGAACCCGCCGACGCCGCCGAGCCCACCGAGACCGAGGCCGATGCGGTGGAGACCGACACGGTGGACTCCGACGCGACGACCGACGACGTCGTCTCTGCCGACGTCGTCGATGCCGAGGTGGTCGACCTCCCCGACGAGCCGGGAACGAAGGGCGTCTAGGCTTCTCCTCGCCCCCGCCCGTCGTTCGAAGCCGAGGAGAAGCGCGCTGTCTGCTCCGCCCGCGACGTCCCCCCGAGCCCGCGCGGCTCGGGTGGTGGTGCTGGCGTCGGGAGCCGGTTCGCTGCTTCGTTCGCTGGTCGAGGCCGCGTCGGCCCCGGATTTCCCCGCCGACGTGGTCGGTGTCGTGGTGGATCGCGAGTGTCCCGCCGAGTCCGTGATCGGGGCGACGCGGGTGCGCCCGTGCGATCACGCCGACCGCGCCGAATGGGACCACGCGATCACCGCCGCCGTGGCGCAGTTCGATCCCGACTACGTCGTGAGCGCCGGGTTCATGCGCATCCTCGGTCCGCACTTCCTGGCCCGCTTCGGTGGTCGCGTGTTGAACACGCATCCGGCGCTGCTGCCGTCGTTTCCCGGGGCGTGCGCCGTGCGCGACGCGCTGGCCGCCGGGGTGCGGGTCAGCGGCACCACCGTGCACCTGGTGGACGAGGGGGTCGACACCGGCCCCATCCTCGCCCAGGAAGCCGTTCCGGTGTTCGTGGGTGACGACGAGTCGTCGCTGCACGAGCGCATCAAGATCGTCGAGCGGCGTCTACTGATCGAGGTGGTCGCCGCCGTCGCCGCCCGCGGAGTCATCATCGATGGACGAAAGGCCCAGATTCCCAGTGACTAGCCCCGTGAACCGCAGAGCCGTCCGGCGCGCTCTGGTCAGCGTGTACGACAAGAGCGGCCTCGACGAGCTGGCCGCGGGCCTGCACGCTGCGGGCGTCGAGATCGTGTCCACCGGATCGACCGCCAAGCGCATCGCCGACGCCGGGGTGCCGGTGACGCCGGTCGAGGAACTCACCGGGTTCCCCGAGACCCTCGACGGTCGGGTCAAGACCCTGCACCCGCGGGTGCACGCGGGCATCCTCGCCGACACGCGTCGCGACGAGCACGTAGCGCAGCTCGAGGACCTGGGTGTCGCTGCGTTCGAGCTCGTCGTGGTGAACCTGTATCCGTTCACCGACACCGTGGCGTCGGGTGCGTCGGCGGACGAGTGCATCGAGCAGATCGACATCGGCGGACCGTCGATGGTGCGCGCCGCGGCGAAGAACCATCCGTCGGTGGCGGTGGTGGTCGACCCCGCTCGGTACGATGACGTCCTCACCGCGGTGACGACGGGCGGCTTCACCCTGGAGCAGCGAATCCGGCTCGCGGCGCAGGCTTTTCAGCACACCGCCGCGTACGACGTGGCCGTCGCGTCCTGGATGACGGAGTACTCGGCCGCCGACGAGGCGTTCCCGACGTGGACCGGCGCCACCTACGAGCGCGCCTCGGTGCTGCGTTACGGCGAGAACCCGCATCAGGGCGGGGCGCTGTACGTGGACGCGACGTCCGGTTCCGGCATCGCGCAGGCCGAGCAGGTGCACGGCAAGGAGATGTCGTACAACAACTACACCGACGGTGACGCCGCGTGGCGTGCGGCGTTCGACCACGATGCGCCCGCGGTCGCGATCATCAAGCACGCCAACCCGTGCGGCATCGCCGTCTCGCACAGCGGATCCATCGCCGAGGCGCACCGCAACGCGCACGCCTGCGACCCGGTGAGTGCCTACGGCGGCGTCATCGCTGCCAACCGCGAAGTCACCGTCGAGATGGCCGAGCAGGTCGCCGAGATCTTCACCGAGGTGATCATTGCGCCGTCCTACGCCGACGGTGCGCTGCCGGTTCTGCAGCGCAAGAAGAACATCCGCGTGTTGATCGCCGAGCCACCGGCCGCCGTTCCGGAGACCCGGCAAATCTCGGGCGGACTGCTGGTGCAGGACCGCGACCTCCTCGACGCCGACGGCGACGACCCGTCGGGGTGGACCCTCGCGGTCGGCGAGCCCGCGGACGAGGCGCAACTCGCCGACCTGCAGTTCGCGTGGCGCGCCTGCCGAGCAGTGAAGTCCAATGCGATCCTCCTCGCCTCGGGTGGGGCGTCCGTCGGTGTGGGTATGGGGCAGGTGAACCGGGTCGACTCGGCGGAACTCGCCGTGCGTCGGGCCGGTGATCGCGCCCGCGGTGCGGTGGCAGCGTCCGATGCGTTCTTCCCCTTCCCCGACGGATTCCAGATCCTCGCTGCGGCCGGCGTCACCGCGGTGGTGCAGCCGGGTGGATCCATTCGCGACGACGAGGTCATTGCTGCCGCGCGTGATGCGGGCGTCACGATGTACCTCACCGGCTCCCGCCACTTCGCGCACTAGCCGACGCCGGTTCCGACGCGCCGCCGAGCGGCGCGTCAGAACGGGGGTGGTGCGTCGTCCGGTTCGGGTGGCCGGACCCCGTTCAGGTTGTTGCGCAAACGGTTTCGATTGCGTTCCTGCCGTCGGCGGGCGTGTTTCTGCTCGGTGCGGGGGGCGGGGCGAGTGGGCTCGGGTTCGCCCGGTGCCGGCGGGTGGTTCTTGCCGGTCGCGGGTGGGTCGCCGAAGACGATCATGTCCAGGCCCGGGTGGGTGTCGAACCCGGTGTAGGCGGGGCCGAGGACGGTGCGGCCCTCGGGGATGGTGAACGTGCGGATGACCCGCCCGGGGTTCTCGGGGTCAGGGTACTGGTCGTCGACGAAGTCGCCGAACGTTTTCAGCAGGTGGTGGAATCGGCATTTCGCGCCGAGCCCGCAGGCGGAGGTCTGCCCGCCTCGCTCGGGGTTGCGGTGGTCGTATTCGGTGATGTGGTCGAGGTCGCCGTCCCAGGCGGGTCGGGTGCAGCCGGGCCAGGTGCAGTACCGGTCTCGGGCGCGGATGTAGGTGTTCAGCGCCGCGGACGGCCGGTAGGGGTCCGCCGGTTGGGTCGCGGGGAGTGGGGTGTCGGTGCCGTCGCCGAGGGGGCGGATGAGGGTGGCGGGGTCGGCGGCGAGGTCGCGGACGTGGGCGCCGGAGACGATGCCCAGTCCGGCGATGTAGCCGACACCGTCCACCAGCTCCGGCGCGTGCTCGGACTCGGGACCGGCCTCGACCGCTGCCGCCTCGACGGCAACCTCATCCGTCGCTTCCTCGGCTGCACCGTCGTTGGCCGCGCCCTCGTCGGTCGAGACCGTCTCGGCGGCAACAGCTTCGGCCGGAGTCTCCTCGGCCGCAACGTCATCGCCCGTACGCTCCTCGACCACGACCTCCTCGACCGCAACTCCCTCTGCGGCAACCGCGGTCGTGTCGGCGCCCCGAGTCTGTGCCCGCGCTGCCGGCTCTGCCGCAGCCTCGGCAGGGGTGGTGGTTGCAGGTACGGGTCCGGTGAGGGTGGTGGTGTCGGTGACCACGTGAATGACGATGCGCGCCGCGTTCGCCGCGACCTCGTCCGCATCGACCACCGCGAACGCGCACTCCGGGCGTGCGCAGTCGCACCCGAACGGGGCGTGCTTGACCAACGCGAACAACGCATCCGACGCCCGCGCGGTCTTCGTGCGACTGTCGTGCCGGCACACTTGTGCGGCGAGGCGTTCGACGACACGAGCGATGACCGCGGCGCGTTCGGCGGACATCGTCGCCCCCACCGTCGCCATGCCGTCGAGTCCGGCCTCGGTAAAGAAGCACCGCCCCTTCAGTGCGTCGTCTCGGCGTTCGCGGACGGCGTCGGGGTCGCGGCGGTAGACCATCTGATCGCACAGATCCCGCACTCGGGCTGTCGACCACGACCCCGGCTTCCGCAGGGCGGCGGCGATGTCGGCGTCCACCTGCTCCTGGTACGGGCGACCGTGGATGAGTTCGGTGCGGGAGACGATGGTGCGAATGAAAGTCGGGGAGACCACCCCGTCGCGTAGGCATTCCGCCACCCGAGGGAGGCGGTCGCGGAGGGCGACGGCGTTGTCGAGGAGTCGTTCGGCGACGTACTGCGACACCGACAGGGTGGTGGCGAGGCGGGCGGCGCACTGGGCGAACGCATCGACTGCCCGCTCGTCGCAGTCCTCCTCGGGGACGACGAGGTCGGTGTGCAAGGCGGCGGCATGCTGATATCGGCGCCATTCCAGGTACGCCGCCCCCGCAGCCAGGTCGGCCAGGGCGTCGAGGTGCCCACCGACGGGCAGGTCGAAGGACACGGGCAAGCCCACGGCAGCATGGTCACGCGCACCCCAGGCAACGCCCCCCACCTGCGCATCCCCCACCGCTCCGACCCCCCGATCGCTCATGTGTTCGATTGTAAAGACCCCCACCGACACCCGCCGCTCGATCGACCGGAATCCGGGACGGGATCAGGAATCAGGCGCAGTCGACAGGCGTTCGGTGCGAAGCTCGGCCACCGCCCGGCGCAGCTCGGTGAGGGCGGAGCGAATCATGTCGCCGTACGCGTCGTCGGGTAGTGCCGACAGACGCTCCTCGGCGCGATCGAGGTGGTCGGCGGCCGGAAAGGACCCCGATCGCCGGAGGTTGTCGGCGAGGTTCAGATCGGCGAGGTAGTGCGCCAGCGTGCACCGATGGAACGGGTCACCGCCCACCCCGATCTCGGACCACAGGGCCTCGAGGTCGGACCGCGCCCCGGCGACATCACCACCGCGACCGCGGACGACGGCCGCGGTGATCGCCTCCATCGTCGGATCGGGTGCGGTCATGCTCGGTCCGTCAACACCTTCTCGATCGGGTCGGCGAGCTTCTCGGGCTTGGTGGTGGGGCCGAAGCGGTCCACCACTCGACCGTCGGCGTCCACCAGGAACTTGGTGAAATTCCACTTGATGCGGTTGCCCAGCACGCCGGACTTCTGCTTCCGCAGCCACTGATAGAGCGGGTGAGCCTCGTCGCCGTTCACATCGATCTTCTCGTGGAGGGGGAAGGTCACGTCGTACCGCAGCGAGCAGAAGTTCTTGATTTCCTCGGCATCACCCGGCTCCTGATGGCCGAACTGATCGCACGGGAACCCCAGCACCACGAGCCCGCGCGGGCCGTAGGTGCGGTGCAGCGCTTCGAGACCTTCGTACTGCGGCGTGAACCCGCACTGCGAGGCGGTGTTGACGATCAACAGCGGCTTCCCGCGGTAGTCCGCGAGGTCGACGGGCTCGCCGTCGATGGTGGTGGCGGTGAAGTCGTAGGCACTGGTCGTGGTCACATCCGACGACGCTACCGAAGAACCGTCGCAGGGGGTTTGGTCCGGTTTTCGCCAGGGTAGACGCGGCGCATGACTCCGGACCGAGTGGCGCCCGACGGCGAGGCCGAGGGAAGCGAGGAGCGCGAACCGCGGGACGACGAACGGACCATGCGCGCCCACGCGGGCGAGGCGATCGCCGACGCGCGGAACTGGCCGGGATACTTCCTCATCGCCCTGGGTCTGGGGGCGCTGGGATCCGCTCTGGTGGCGGCCGGCTACGGCTTCTCGGGGTGGGCGATGATCCTCTTTCCGGCGACCGTCGTCCTCTGGGCGGCCGGCCTCGCCCTCGTCCTGCTCGAACGCAAGCGCGTGAAGAACGCGGAGGGCAAGGACCTGATGGATCAGACCGGTCACTGAGCGCGGGCGTGCCGGATCGCCGTCCGGCTCGTACGTTGGAGAAGTGACCTCGAGCATCGACCGTCCGACCACACTCGGTGAACTCCGCGCGTCGGGCCATGTCCAGAAATCCGTGAAGACCGAACTTCGTGAGAACCTGCTCGCCGCCCTCCGCGACGGGCATGACGCCTGGCCCGGCATCCTGGGCTTCGAGGACACCGTCCTCCCGCAACTCGAACGCGCCCTGCTCGCGCAGCACGACGTCGTGCTGCTCGGCGAGCGCGGCCAGGGCAAGACCCGACTTCTCCGCACCCTCGTGACCCTGCTCGACGAGTGGACTCCCGTCATCGACGGATCCGAGCTCGGCGAGCACCCGTACGAGCCGATCACGCCCGCGTCGATCCGCCGCGCCGCGGAACTCGGCGACGACCTTCCTGTCGCCTGGCGTCACCGCAGCGAGCGGTACTCCGAGAAGTTGGCGACGCCGGACACCTCGGTCGCCGACCTCGTCGGCGACGTGGACCCGGTCAAGGTGGCCGAGGGCCGCAGCCTCGGCGACCCCGAGACCATCCACTACGGCCTGGTGCCGCGCACGCACCGGGGCATCGTCGCCATCAACGAGCTTCCCGATCTCGCCGAACGCATCCAGGTGTCGTTGCTGAACGTCATGGAGGAGCGGGACATCCAGATCCGCGGCTACACCGTGCGGCTGCCGCTCGACGTGCTGTTGGTGGCCAGCGCGAACCCCGAGGACTACACCAACCGCGGCCGCATCATCACCCCCCTCAAGGACCGGTTCGGTGCGGAGATCCGCACGCACTACCCGCTTCTGCTCACCGACGAGATCTCGGTGATCGAGCAGGAGGCGGACCTGTCCGCCGACGTGCCGCCGCACGTTCTCGAGGTCCTGGCCCGTTTCACGAGGCTGCTGCGCGAATCGCCCTCGGTGGACCAGCGTTCCGGCGTCTCGGCGCGATTCGCCGTCGCCGCGGCGGAGACGGTGGGCGCGGCCGCGATTCACCGCGCCGCCGTGCTGGGGGAGGACGACCCCGTGGCACGGCCGGTGGACACGACGACGGTCGTCGACGTCCTACGCGGCAAGGTCGAGTTCGAATCCGGCGAGGAAGGTCGCGAGATCGAGGTGCTGACTCACCTGCTGCGTCGTGCCACCGCGGACACGGCGCGAGAGTCGTTGGGCGGCATCGATCTCGGCCCGCTGGTGAATGCGATCGACCAGGGCGAGCCGGTGGTCACCGGCGCCCGCGTGACGGCGAAGGCGTTGCTCGACGCGCTTCCCGACCTCCCGGTGGTCGACGAGGTCGCCCAGCGGCTCGGCGCGACCTCGGTGGGGGAGCGGGCGTCCGCCCTCGAACTGGCTCTGGAGGGTCTGTATCTCGCGCGGCGTATCGGCAAGGACACCGCCGACGACGGGCAGACGGTGTACAGCTGATGGCCCGCTCACCCGACCGTCCGATTCGGTCGACCCGATACGGCCCGTACGTCGACGGTCCGGATCCTCTTGCGCCGCCGGTGGATCTGCGCGAAGCGCTCGAGACCATCGGCCGCGACGTGCTCGAGGGCTCGTCGCCGCGGCGGGCTCTGCAGGAGATGCTCCGCCGCGGAACACGATCGATGCGGGGGCTCGACGATCTCGCGGCGCGCGCGAACCGGAAGCGCCGGGAACTGTTGAAGAACCGCAACCTCGACGGCACCCTCCAGGAGGTCCGCGAGCTGCTCGACAAGGCGGTGCTCGAGGAGCGCAAGGCGTTGGCGAGGGCGTTGGACGACGACGCCCGATTCGCGGAGATGCAGCTCGCCGAGCTGCCGCCGTCGACCGCGCAGGCCGTGCAGGAGCTCACCGACTACGACTGGCGCAGCTCCGAGGCCCGTGAGAACTACGAGAAGATCAAGGATCTGCTCGGCCGCGAGGTGCTCGACCAACGCTTCCAGGGCATGAAGCAAGCGCTCGAGGGCGCCACGGAGGAGGACCGCGCCCGGGTGCAGCAGATGCTCTCGGACCTCAACGATCTGCTCGACGCCCACGCGCGCGGGGAGGACACCGACCAGCAGTTCCGTGACTTCATGGCCGATCACGGCGAGTTCTTCCCGGAGAACCCGCAGAGCGTGGACGAGCTGATCGACGCTCTCGCCCAGCGGTCGGCGGCGGCGCAGCGGCTCCGCAACTCCCTCTCGGCGGATCAGCGTGCCGAGCTGGATGCGTTGGCGCAGCAGGCCTTCGGCAGCCCGGACCTGATGGATCAGCTGGCTCGACTGGACGCCAATCTGCAGTCCGCCCGGCCCGGTGAGGACTGGGACGGGTCGCAGAACTTCCGGGGGCAGCAGGGCATGGGGCTCGGCGACGGGACCGGCATGCTGCAGGACATCGCCGAGCTCGAGGAGTTGGGAGATCAACTCTCCCAGCAGTACAACGGTGCGGCGTTGGACGACATCGACGCCGACGCGCTTTTACGGCAACTCGGGCCCGAGGCGGCCGCCGACGCGCGCATGCTGGCCGACCTGGAGGAGGCGCTGCAGCAGGAAGGGTTCCTCGACAAGGGCGCCGACGGTCAGTGGCGTCTGTCCCCGAAAGCCATGCGGCAGTTGGGTCAAGCCGCCCTGCGCGACGTGGCCGGGTCCCTCGCGTCGCGACGCGGCGAGCGCGACACCCGGAGGGCGGGTGCGATGGGCGAGCCCACGGGCGCGTCCCGCGCGTGGGAGTTCGGCGACACCGAACCCTGGGACGTGGTGCGGACGGTCACCAATGCCGTCCTGCGCACCGCGGCGGAACCGCGGTCCGAGACGGGGGCGGTCGGCGTGCGGCTGGCGGTGGCGGACGTCGAGATCACCGAGACCCAGCAGCGGTCCCAGGCCGCGGTCGCGCTGCTGGTCGACACCTCGTTCTCCATGGTCATGGAGGGGCGGTGGGTGCCGATGAAGCAGACGGCCCTGGCCCTGAACCATTTGGTGTCCACCAGGTTCCGGGGCGACGCGCTGACGATGATCGGATTCGGTCGACACGCGCAGACGTTGACCCCGTCGGAACTGGCGGGACTCGACGGCGCCTGGGACCAGGGCACCAACCTGCACCACGCGTTGATGCTCGCGGTGCGCCACCTGCGCCGGCACCCCAACGCGCAGCCGGTGGTGCTGATCGTGACCGACGGCGAACCGACGGCGCACCTCGAGCCGGACGGCAACGCGGTGTTCGACTATCCGCCGAGTGCGCGCACGCTGGGATTGACGGTGCGCGAACTCGACACCGTGGCCCGAATCGGCGCGCAGGTCACCATCTTCCGGCTCGGGGACGATCCGGGGTTGGCGCGTGTGGTGGATCGCATGGCCCACCGGGTGGGCGGCCGCGTGATCGCCCCGGACCTCGACGGTCTGGGTGCCGCGGTGGTCAGCGACTACCTGTCGTCGCGGAAGCGGAGGTAGGTCAGGTTCCGTTCCGCACGGTGCGGTCGCCCACCGGGGCGGAGAGGTCGAGCTCCATGGTGCCGACGACGGCGATCATGATGCAGGTCTTGTCCTGCGCGGACGCGAGGCGGCCGGTACGGACGGTGATCGTCACGTCACGCTCGGTCTCGGCGACGGTCGCGTCGGCGCCGTAGCACTCGGGGGAGCCGGTGACGAAGTGCACCGCGATGCGATTGCCGGGCAGCGCGGTCCAGGCCTCGAACGGTGTCGACTGCGCCAAGACGAGGGCGGGCTCGGGGCGAAACGCGGTGCCGGACTGGTCGATCGGTACCTCGTGCGGCACGGGAGGGGCGCCGGGTACCGGAACCATGTCGGTGGGGCTGGCTCCCGCGCCGTCGGGGTCGGCGGGTTCGGCGGCGCCGGAACTGCAGGCGGCGAGCGTCAGACAGAGCAGTAGTCCGACCGCGAGCGCCTTCATGACCTCCACCGTAGCGAAAATTTTTCGCGCCCCTACGCGAGCAGGGCGGCCACGGCGGCGATGAGGGGGATGGCGAGCACGGTGGTGACGAAGCCGGTGTCGCGGGCGAGGACGACGCCGCGGCCGTAGCGGGAGGCGTAGACGAACACGTTCTGCGCCGTCGGGAGGGAGGCGATGACGACGACGGCGAAGAGCTCCTTGCCGTCGACTCCCCACACCCATCGCGCCAGGACGTAGGTGAGGACGGGGAGGGCGACGGTCTTGAGTCCGGCTGCCAGCAGGACGTCCGATCGTGGGGTGTCGCCGCCGCGCTGGAGCACGCGTGCGCCGCGCAGCGACATGCCGAACGCCAGGAGTGCGCCGGGGACGCTGACGGCGCCGAGAAGGGCGAACGGTTCCGCGACCGGCGCGGGCAGGGTGACACCGGTGACGGCGAGGGCGAGGCCGGCGAGCCCGGCGAGCACGATGGGGTTGGTGAACGGCGCGGCGACGATCGACAGGGCCGAGGCGCGCCCGGGTGACGTCGTGACGTCGAGGATGCCGAGTGCGACGGGGGAAAGCACCATGATCTGGAAGAGCAGCAACGGGGCGATGAAGGATGCGTCACCGAGGACGAAGACCGCGATGGGGATGCCGAGATTGGCCGCATTGACGTAGCACGCGGAGAGGGCGGCGACCGTGGCCTCGGGTGCCGGGCGTCGCCGCAGGAGCGCGCCGACGAAGGCGAGGACACCGATCGCCGACGCGCTGACCGCGGTGATGGCCAGGGTGGACGAGAAGACCACCGACAGGTCGGAGGTGGACAGAGTGTCGAACAGCAGCGCCGGGGTGGCGACGAAGAAGACGGTGCGGCCGAGGACGAACTCGCCGTGGGCGCCGAGCACCCCGGTGCGGGCCACGACGTAGCCCACGGCGATCACCACGAAGATGACGGTGAACCCGGCGACTACTCCCGACACGTCGCCGGCCACACCCTCCTACGTCGTCGGTGTCACCGAGTGGTGAACGGCAGCAGAGCCATCTCGCGGGCGTTGCGCACGGCGGTGGCGACCTGCCGCTGCTGCTGCGGGGTGAGGCCGGTGACGCGGCGGCTACGGATCTTGCCGCGATCGGAGATGAACTGGCGGAGCAGGTTCACGTCCTTGTAATCGACCTCGGTGATGCCCGCCGCGATGAGCGGGTTCTTCTTGGGCTTGCGGTTCGCCTCGGCGCGGTCCTTCTTGGACGGGCCTCGCTTGACTGCCATGTGGTGCTCCTACTTCCCGGCTCGTGTCGGTGCGTGCGCTGTCACCAGCTGCTCTTGTGGACGCCGGGGAGTTCTCCACGGTGTGCCATCTCGCGAACGCGAATGCGGGACAGTCCGAACTGGCGAAGATGCCCGCGAGGGCGTCCGTCCACAGCGTCGCGTCGGCGCAATCGTACCGGACTCGCGTCACGCGGCAGACGCTGCAGGGCGGCGAGGGCGGCGGTGCGGTCCGCGTCCGAGGTGCTGGGGCGCCGGATGGTCTCCTTCAGTTCGCGACGACGCTCGGCCCACCGCTCGACGACGACGCTGCGCTGAGCGTTTCGGGCGATCTTGGATTTCTTGGCCATCAGCGCTCCTCGCGGAAATCGACGTGCCGACGCACGACGGGGTCGTACTTCTTCAGCACCAACCGGTCGGGGTCGTTGCGTCGGTTCTTGCGGGTGACGTAGGTGTAGCCGGTCCCGGCGGTGGACTTCAGTTTCACGACGGGCCGGATGTCGGTGCTCTTCGCCATGTCAGACCTTCCGTCCGTCGGCGCGCAGGCGGGCGATCACGGCGTCGATGCCGTCGCGGTCGATGGTCTTGATGCCCTTGGCGGACACGGTGAGGGTGACGCGGCGGCCGAGGCTGGGGACGAAGTACGTCTTCTTCTGGATGTTGGGGTTCCAGCGTCGTGAGGTGCGGTGGTGAGAATGCGACACCGACTTTCCGAAGCCGGGTGCGCGTCCGGTGACGTCGCAGTGCGCGGACATGGTCGAGCCTTCCTTGTCGACAACGATTGTCGTTTCGGTCGGTGGACTGTACGCTGAACCGTCGGTAATGACAATCGTTGTCGAAAGGATGCCATGACGGTCGATCGCACCCCGCTCGTGCTGGTCTGTGGACCGCGCGGGCCGCTCGAGGCGGTGACCACGTCCCTTGCCGAGCCCGGCACCGCCGTCGTCCACCACGATCTGAGCGGCGTCGAGGCCGGCGTCGTCACCCGGCGCACCACGCGCGTCGACGCCGACGGCCAGGCCCGCGTGCGCGACGTCGCTCTCGGCGTCGCGGGCTGCTGCGTCGACTGCATGCTGCGTATGGACCTGCTGCCGCTGCTGCGCACGCTCGCCGACGACGCCGCGGTGCGCCGCATCGTCGTGCGCCTCGACCCCCTGCTGGAAGCGGAGGCGTTGTGCTGGGCGATCGAGAACACCGTCGTCACGGGCATGGTCGGCCGGGTGGACGCCCCCGCGGGTCACGACGTCCGGATCGAGGCCGTGGTCGGATGCGTCGACGCGGCGTCGTTCCTCGGTGACGCGACCGGCGACGAGCCGATGTCGGCGTACGACGACCGCACCGTCGCGCAGGTGACCGTGGGCAACGCGCGTCACGCCGACGTGCTGGTGGTCGCCGATACCGCGCCGGATCGCTGGACCGCGGCCCGGCTCACCGCCGTCCTCGCCCGCCTCGCGCCGCGGGCGGCCACCACGTGGATCGCGGTGAACGAGACGCCTGCCGACCTGCTCGCCGCGGTGCCGGCGTCGTCACGTCGTGGTGCGGTGGACGACGCGCACGCCCCGCTGCTCGACGGCGCCCCGCCGCTCACCGAGGACTGCGGAGTGCAGTTACTCGAGATCTCCGATCGTCGTCCGTTCCATCCGGGCCGACTGCACGAGGCGGTCGACGTCCTGCTCGACGACGTCGTCCACGCCCGCGGCCGACTCTGGGTGGCCACGCAGCCCGACGCGGTGCTCTGGCTCGAGTCCGCCGGCGGCGGTCTGCGCATCGCCGCCGCCGGGCGGTGGCTCGCGGCGATGGACGCCCCCGAGTACGACGACGTGTCCGTCGCCCGACGGGCGATGGCGGCGCTGGGGTGGGACGACGAGTACGGCGACCGCGCCCAGTCGCTCGTCGTGCTGCTCGCCGGCGCCGACCCCGAGCACGTGCATCGCGTCCTCACCGACGCGCTGCTCACGGACGCCGAACTGGCTGATCCGGGGAGCTGGACCACCTGGGAGGACCCGTTCGGTCAGTACCACGAGGACCCGTGCGAGACCGACGAGCCCCGCGCGAGCACCACCGAATCCACTCTCCCGCGCAACACCGGAAAGGCACGCGAATGAAGAACGGCATCCACCCCGACTACCACCCGGTGGTCTTTCAGGACTCGGGCACCGGCTCGATGTTCCTCACTCGATCCACCGTGACCAGCGACCGCACGGTCGAGTACACCGACGGCCGCACCTACCCGCTGGTGGTCGTCGACGTCACCAACGAGTCGCACCCGTTCTGGACGGGTGCGGCGCGCGTCATGGACACCCAGGGCCGCGTGGAGAAGTTCGAGCGGCGCTACGGAAAGCGGCGCTAGCATCGCCGCATGAACGTCGACGTCACCCTGCTGCCCGGTATCGGGGTGCGCAAGGACTTCGCACTGGCCGGTGGTCGGCGCATCGGGGTGATCACCCGCAAGGACGGCACCAACGAGCTGATCGTGTCCAAGCGCGACGATCCGGACACCACGCAGGCATCGATCACGCTGAGCAACGAGGAAGCGGCGGCGCTGGGCAACCTGCTCGGCGCGCCGCAGCTCGTCGCGCAGCTCGGCGAGGAACACCGCGAGCTCCCCGGCATCCGGACGCGGCAGCTTCCCGTGCAGGAGGGTTCGCGGTTCGACGGCCGGACGCTCGGGGACACGGCGATGCGCACCCGCACGGGGGTGTCGGTGGTGGCGGTCATGCGGGCCGGGCAGGTGCAGCCGTCGCCCGCTCCGGACTTCACCCTGGTCGCCGGTGACCTGCTGGTCGCCGTCGGCACCACCGAAGGGCTCGATCACGCCGCCAAGATCCTCGGCTGCTGACCGTGGGGGAGACCGCGCTGGGGCTCACCGAGCTCGGGGCGGTCTTCTTCGCGCTCGGCCTGCTCGCGCGTCTGGCCACACGCGTCGGCCTCTCGCCGATCCCGTTCTACTTGGTGGCGGGCCTGTTCTTCGGCAAGGGCGGGATCGTCGACCTCGACGGCATCGACGAGTTCACCGAACTGGCCAGCGAGATCGGCGTGGTCCTGCTGCTCCTGCTCCTCGGTCTCGAGTACACGGCGGCGGAACTGGTGACGGGACTGCGCCGCTCGTGGATCGCGGGCGTGGTGGACATCGTCCTCAACGCGGGCCCCGGCGCGGTGGTGGCACTGATGCTCGGGTGGGGTCCGGTCGGCGCCCTGGTCCTCGCGGGCGTCACGTACATCTCGTCGTCGGGCATCGTCGCGAAAGTACTCACCGATCTCGGCCGTCTCGGCAACCGGGAAACGCCGGTGGTGTTGTCGATCCTCGTTTTCGAAGACCTCACCATGGCGCTCTACCTTCCCGTGCTCACCGCCGTCGTCGGCGGGGTGACACTCCTCGGCGGTGCCGAGGCCGTCGGGATCTCCCTGCTGGTGGTCTCCGTGGTGCTTCTCGTGGCCCTGCGATACGGACGCGTGGTGTCCGCGCTGCTCGCCGGCCCGGACCGAGAAGTGATGCTGCTGAAAGTGTTCGGGGCCGCGCTGCTCGTCGCCGGACTCGCGTCCGCCCTGCAGGTGTCGGCCGCGGTCGGGGCGTTCCTGCTCGGTATCGCGGTGTCCGGCACCACCGCGCAGGCGGCGACCCGCGTCCTGGAACCGCTGCGGGATCTGTTCGCGGCCGTCTTCTTCGTGGTGTTCGGGTTCAACACCGACCCTCGCGCGATCCCGCCCGTGCTGGGCTACGCGGCCGCCCTGGCCGTGCTGACCGCGATCACCAAGATGGTCACCGGTGCCTGGGCCGCCGGTCGTCTCGGCGTCGGTCCGCTCGGCCGGATGCGTGCCGGAGCCGCCTTGATCGCGCGGGGCGAATTCTCCATCGTCATCGCCGGTCTCGCGGTCGCGGCAGGTGCGGTCCCGCCCGATCTGGCCGCCCTCGCCACCGCCTACGTGCTGATCATGGCCGTCGTCGGCCCCATCGCAGCCCGCGTCGTCGAGCCGGTGACGGAGCGGGTGCTGGCTGCGCGCGCCGCGCCTCCGCCCTAGCGCGGACCAGCGCGTCCCGGTCCCGAAGCCACTGCGCGACAACGGCGTCGACGTCGACCCGCGACACCGGAATCACCGGCCCGACCGGGATGCGCAGGTAGTCCATGATGCGCCGGTTCAGCTCGCGCACCTCGGCCCGTACGGCGTCCTCGGTCCGCAGACACGCGACCGTGTCCCGCAGGTTCTCGATCTCCTTGCGCAGCCGCAGCGGGGTGGGCAGCAGCGCGTCGGACGGCAGATTCTCCCGCCGCAGATACCCCCGCACCCAGGCCAACTCGTCGGTACTCGACGCGGGGATCGGCTTGCCCGCCCCGGGTAGGTTCTCGAACGCACCCGCCTCCTGCGCCGACCGGATCTGCCGGTCGACCCAGGTCTCGATCGAGATGTCGTGGGGTTTGCGGTCGGTCATCGCGCCTGCCGAGTCAAGCCAGTTCGCGCACGAAGTCGTCCACCACCTGCGCGGCGAGGATGCGGGCCTTCACGTTGTCGGTCTGGCTGCGCTTGGCGATGATCTCGAACGCGCGGTCCGGTCCCACGTTCTCCTGAGCCATGATCAGGCCCACCGCCTGGCTCAGCACGCTGCGACTGTCCAACGCGATGCGCAGGGACGAGATCTCGCGCTGCGCGTCGCCCAGCAACTGCTCGCGCAGTCGCGCCAGCTCCAGATGCACCCGCACCCGGGCCACGAACTCGGCCGGCTGGAACGGCTTGACCACGTAGTCGTCGGCCCCGATGCGCAGACCCTCGATCACCTGCGCGGACCCGGTGCGGGCGCTCACCAGCACGATCGGCACGCGGACCAACCGCCCGTCCGAGCGTGCCTCGTCCACGAGCGACAGTCCGCTGCGCCCCGGCAGCATGATGTCGCTGACGATGATGTCGGGCGGAGTCGCCCGCGCGGTCGCGAGGGCGGTGTCGACCTCGTCGGTCGCGGTGACGTGCCACCCCTGGTCCTCGAGCAGGCCGGTGACGTACCGGCGCATGTCGGCGTTGTCCTCGACGAGAAGGACCCGTCGTTGTCCGTCCGTCGGCGGGGCCTGCGTCGATCGCGCCTCGTCCGACCCGACCGGCCGCCACTGCTCGGCCTCGCCGACGTAGCGCGCACCGAGTTCGGTGACCAGATCCGTCGGCGTCACGGCGTCCGGCCCAGCGGTGGCGACCGTCGCCGGAACAGCGACGGTGAAGACCGTTCCGCGGGGGACGTTCTCGGTGACCTCGACGGTGCCGCCGAGGGCGGTGACGATGTCCGACACCAGGGACAGCCCGACGCCGGATCCCTCGCGACTGCGGCTGGTGACCCCGGACACCTGATAGAAGCGCTCGAAGATCCTCCGTCGGTCCGACTCGGGGACGCCGGGTCCGGTGTCGGCGACCTCGAGGACGAGTCGTCGTGATCCGTCGTCCGCCACGGGGCAACGAAGCGTGACGCGGATCGATCCCTCGGTGGTGAACTTGACCGCGTTGGACACCAGGTTCATCACCAGGTGCGTCCACGGTGCGCGGTCGAGGTCCAGCAGGGCGCCCCCGGTGTCGGTGTCGACCGTCAACTCCAGCCCGGCGCGGTCGGTGCTGTCCCGGAACAGGCCCACGGCGTCGCCGATCAATGCGGCGGCGTCCGTCGGCTCGGGATCGGGGCGCATCTCCCCGGCGTCGGCGCGGGCCACGTCGAGCAGCGTGTCGACCAGCTTCTGCAGGCGCAGGGCGGACCGACGGGCGGACTGCAGGGCCTGGACGTGGCGGTCGTCGAGGTGGCCGGACGCGTCGGACAGCACCGCGTCGAGCGGTCCCAGCATGAGGGTGAGCGGGGTGCGGAACTCGTGGCTGACGTTCTCGAAGAAGCGGGTCTTGTCCGCGTCCAGCTCCTCGAGCTGCTCGGCACGACGCCGCTCGGCCGCGTAGGAGTGGGCGTCCGTGAGCGCGGTGGTGATGCGCGCGGCGACGAGTTCGAGGAAGACGCGGTACTGGTCGTCGACGCGTCGGAGTTCGCTGGTTCCCGTGACGAGCACGCCCGTGGGCGCGTCCGACGACGCCAGCAGAGGCTGCACCAACGCCGAGGTCGGGCCGATGGCGACGGTCTCGGCGACGCCCGACGCGGCGACGCGGGACGTCACCTCGCGGAGGTCCGCGGTGCGCAGGACCCCGTCGGCGGTGTCGAACGACGCCACCTGCGCCGGCCCGTCGTCGGTGCCGAGGAAGGCAGCAGCGTAGGGAACGTCGTCCGGGTTCTCGGACAGCCGAGCCACCGCAGCACGACACACGCTGGCCACCCCGGCGTCCGCGGTGACCGACACGGTCCCCAGATCGCGGAGCGTGGCGAGCCGACGCTCGGTCAGAACCTCCTGGGTGACGTCGGACGTCGCAACGAAGACTCCGTTCACGCCGCCGTCGTCACCGAAGATGGGACTGTAGGAGAACGTGAAGTAGGTTTCCTCGACGTAGCCGAAGCGGTTCAGGAGAAACCTCTCCCGGCGCCGGTGGACGGCCGTGCCGCTCAGCGCCTCGTCCGCGAGCGGGCCGATGGCGTCCCACGCGAAGTTCCAGCAGTCCTGCGCGCGCTGTCCGACGGCCTTGGGGAACAGCTCGCCGGCCATGGGCGTGTAGGCGTGGTTGAAGATCTGCACCAGATCGTCGCCCCACCACAGCAGCATGCCCACCTCGGACGGGAGCACGGTGCGGATGGCGGAGACGAGGGCCGCGGGCCACTGCTCGACGGGCCCCAGCGAGGTGGAGGACCAGTCGAACTCGCGGTGCGCGGTCGCCGTGGGATCGGTACCGGGGAACAACTCGTCCCGGGTCGTCATGCTGCGTCGACCGTCATGCGCGGTGCGACCGGTGTGTGGACATCCCGGCCATGATTCTGTGCGTTCCCTTCCGATATCGGTTACTCGTACAGTGTAAAGCGTTCACGGACCCCCGGGTGACGATCCGACGACCGGCCCGGGCGCGGGGTGTGTGGAACCATGTGGGCGGTGACGTCCTCCCGGTTCGCCCCACCGCTGTCCGCTCCCTGCCCGCAGGTGGTCGTTCTCTTCGGAGCCACCGGTGACCTGGCCAAACGCAAGCTGCTGTCGGGCATGATGCATCTGGTTCTGTCGGATCTCGCTCCCCGCCTGCGCATCGTGGGCACCTCGCTCGAATCGATGACCGACGAGGAGTTCCGGGCGTTGGCGGAAACGGCCGTGGAGACGTTCTCGGCGCGGTCGCCGTCGCAGGAAGAGTGGGACCGGTTCGAGGAGCGCCTGACCTACGTCTCGCAGCAGGACGGGCCGGAGGCACTCGCCGCGGCCGTCGAGCGGGCCGAGGAGGCGCTGCGAGCGGACGGTGGCGACAATGACATGCGGGTGGAGCGCCTGCACTACCTGTCGGTTCCGCCGGCGGCCGCGCTGTCGGTGGTGGAGATGCTCGGTCGGGCGGAGTTGGTCGAGCGGTCCCGCATCGTGATGGAGAAGCCGTTCGGCACCGACCTCGCGAGCGCCCGCGACCTCAACGCGGCGGTGCACGAGACCTTCGCCGAGGACCAGATCTTCCGGATCGACCACTTCCTGGGCAAGGAGCCGGCGCAGAACATCCTGGCCTTCCGCTTCGCCAACGGCCTCTTCGAACCCATCTGGAACCGCACGTTCATTCAGCACGTGCAGATCGACGTGCCCGAGACGCTGGGTCTCGACGGTCGCATCGGGTTCTACGAGGCCACCGGCGCGTTCAAGGACATGGTGGTCACCCACCTGTTCCAGGTTCTGGCGTTTGTGGCGATGGAGGCGCCCACCGCACTCGAACCCGACGCCATCCGCGAGGAGAAGAACAAGGTCTTCCGGTCGATGCTGCCGGTGGAGCCGTCCGACGTGGTGCGCGGGCAGTACGCCGGGTACCGCGACGAGGAGGGCGTGGCGCCGGACTCCGAGACCGACACCTTCGTCGCCCTGCGAGTGCACATCGACAACTGGCGCTGGGCGGGCGTGCCGTTCTACCTGCGGACCGGAAAGAAGCTGGCGGAGGGCCAGCGCATCGTCTCCATCGCGTTCCGGGAACCGCCGAAGTCGATGTTCCCGGCGAATTCCGGTGTGGGAGCACAGGGTCCCGACCATCTGACGTTCGATCTGACGGACAACTCGAAGGTCTCGCTGTCCTTCTACGGCAAACGCCCGGGCCCCGGCATGCGGCTGGACAAGGCCAGCATGCAGTTCGCCCTCGAGGACACCGAGTCCGCCGACGACGCCCTCGAGGCCTACGAGCGGTTGATCCTCGACGCGATGCTCGGCGACCACACGCTGTTCACCACGGCCGAGGGCATCGAACGGCTGTGGGAGGTCTCCACGCCGCTGGTGGAGAACCCGCCGCCGGTGCGGACGTATCAGCCGGGGTCGTGGGGGCCCAACGCGATTCACGGTCTGGTCGCCCCGCACACCTGGCGCCTGCCGTTCGAGCGGCAGTGGCGCGAGTAGCGACACCATCAGGGCGGTGGCGGGAGTGACCACACAGTCGAGTCAGCGCATCTCGGCGCACGACGACGGCGCGGGCGCCCCGGCGTAGCGGTCCCGGAGCCACTCGGCCGGGGCCGCCCCGAAGTCGAGGATGCCGTGTCCCTGGCCGGGCGCGCCCCGCAACAACACCGTCGAACCCCGCTCGCACGCCTCGCGCGCCGCGTCGATGGTCCACTGCGGCAACGTCAGTCGATCCTCCTCGCCGTAGCCGACGAACATCGGCGCCGACGCGGCCGACGTCGGCACTCGGGCCTGGCGTAGCCAATCCCGTAGGCGGTCGGCCGCAGCGTCGTCGACGGGCGCGTAGTCGGCCGGCGTCGTGCGTGCGGCGATGTCGGCCTGCAGGGCCGTGTTCTCGCCCTCGCACGCGGCGAACACGTCGGCTCGATCCGCGAGTTGCCCCCGGAGGTAATCGGATCGGACGAGGTCGGGATGGACCACCTGCAGTCCGCGAATCAGCGAGGGCAGGACGACGATCTGTTCCTCGGTGAGCGTGCCCTCCGTCATCTCGTCGACGATGGGGGACAGGTCGGTGGCCGGCGACGCGCTGATGGTGCCCAGCAAAGAGAGCTCGCCGGCATAGTTCGCCGCGGCTTCGTTGGCGGCCCAGACGGCCTGACCGCCCTGGGACACCCCGTAGCCCACCCAGCGCGCCCCGGCGTCGCCGGTCACGGCGCGCGCCGCACGCACCGAATCGAGCACGTTGTAGCCGGCCGTGCGGGCGTCGAGGTAAGGGTGCTCGTCGGAGGTGCCGAGCCCCTCGTAGTCGGTCATGGTGACGAGGTAGCCGTTGGCGAGGAAGGGCAACACCGTCGGCAGCGACCCCAGCAGGCCGGTGTGCGTGGACGGGGCGCATCGACTCGCCGTCCCCGATGTGGCGTGCCCGACGGCGACCACCGGCCACCCGCCGGCGGGCGGAATTCCGTTGGGCACGAACACCACTCCGGTCACGGCCGTCGGCGAGCCGTCACGCGCGGAGGTCGAGCGATAACGGACGGTGACCGCCGCGGAGGTCAGGTCGTCGAGTGCGGCGTACCCGACGAAGTCCTCCGGCGGTTCGAGTAACTCACCGGGGTCTGCGGCCGCCGGTGACAGGGTGGTCGAACTCGGTGGCTGTACCTCGCCGCCGGGTGTGCAGGACGCCGCCAGCACGAGCGTCGCCACTGCGGCGAGCACCCGAACCGGCGACCCCACGGCTCACTCCCCGTGACGCAGCAGGGCGACGGGATCGAGGCACGCCCGCCGCAACGCTCGCGTGACCACGTTCGGGTCGATCATGTCGGCGCAGAAGGTCGCGGCGAGGGTGCGTCCCTTGTTCAGCCGGGAGACCAGGACGGTGATGCCGTCCGGACCGTCGGGTTCGAGCGTCGCCGTCATCTGCGCCGGGCGTCCGTCGTCGGCGAATTCGAGGTGGCGGTACAGGCCGGTGAGGTTGCCGAGGTCGCTGACCGCGAGGCGCAGTCGGTCCGGCACGGTGACGGTGCCGGTGTCGTCCGCCACCGGAGCGATCCGGTGCCGGGTGAGCGCGCTCCGGGCCTCCGACGCCCCGAGAACGGCCAGGGGCCAGCCGGAGTCGATGACGTCCTTCATCACGGTGGCCACGAGGCCCGGCGTCGCACCGGCGCCGACGCGCACGGGAATGCCGATGGCGAAGTTGCCGTGGCCCGTCCGGTCCGCTTCGGCGAGGTAGCGCCGGCAGTTGAAGAGGATCATCACGTGATCGTCGAGCGCCACCTGCTCGGCGCGCAGCGCCGCGTTCACCAGGGCGACGGTGACGGACGCCGCCGTCGCGCCCGGGGCGTGCTCGCGCGCCCACGCCTCCAGTGCGGCCGAGACCTCGGGGGTCATGAACTCGGCACGGCAGGTCTTGGTCTTCGCCCAGTTGTCGACGGTGCGGGTGGGCACCCCGTCGTCGGCGGTGTCGGGGCGGGCGTGGTCCGCGCGGACGCGGCGCAGATCCCGGACGGCGCGGGGGTTCTCGCGGAAGTGGCGCCACAGGGCACGCCGGGTGGCGCCGGCCGGCAACGCGGGTGCGAGGGTCGGGGCGAGAGTGCCGTCGGGATCGCCGGCGGCGACTCCGATCAGCAGGGTGCCGAACTGCCCGTCCCCGACGCCGTGGGAGTAGTCCACCACCGTGTAGTCCCCGCAGAGGATCACCTCGACGGGCAGTCGCGCGCCGTCTCGCTCGCGGATGCGGTTCATGAGCTCGCCGAGATCGTCGGTCGGCAGATCGGGCCGTTCGGTCACGGCGACCCCACCGGCGACGTCGTCGCGATACGCCCAAACGCGTTGGTCCGCACGAGGATCGAGCGCGATGCGGGAGGTCGGGGACACGGACCGGGCCGCGGTCAGAACGCCGCGCACGGCGTCGGCGGTGACGCCCGAGATCGGACCGAGCACGGCGATGGACCGCGCCGGCACGAAGGTGCGATCCAGGGGAGTGGAGGTGTACCGGGGTCGATCAGAGCGCGGCATCGACGACCTCCTGCATCTTGCGACGGAACTCGGCCCGCGAGAACCCTTCCGCCCACGACCTGATGTCGGCCCGGTCGAACGTCGACGGGTCGAAGGACCGCATCGCCTCCGCGAACCCGTCGACGATCTTCTCGTCTGAGCCCGGTGCCACGTGGATGCCGGTCCGGCCGTCGAGGACGGAGTCGAGTGCGCCGCCCTCGCCGAGCGCGATCACCGGCGTGCCCGTCGCCATCGATTCCACCGGCACGATGCCGAAGTCCTCGATGCCCGGCATGAGCAGGGCGCGGCAACTGCGATGCAGGTGCAGCAGCGTCTCGTGCGAGACCCGGCCGAGGAACTCGGTGTCCGGGCCCGCGAGGGCACGGCACTGATCCATCGCCCGGCCGTCGCCTGCAACCACCAGCCGCACACCGGCTTTCGCCGCCGCCCGGATGGCGATGTCGGGGCGCTTGTAGGGGACCAGACGGCCGGCGAGGAGAAAGAAGTCCTCGCGCTCGACGGACGGATCCGGCGTGAAGCCCTCGGTGTCGACGGGCGGATGGACGACGAGCGCGTCGTCGCGTCCCCACCAGTTCGCGATGCGCTCGGCGACCGCCGACGAGTTCGCCACCACCGTGCGCAGCCGTGGCGCGGCGCCGATCTCGCAGCGGCGAGCCACTGCGGACAGGCCGGTGAGGATGGCCGCACCCGCCTTCCCGCCGCCCTCGCCGGCGCGCAACTCCTTGTCCCAGGCCCACCGCGCCGGACTGTGTACGTACGCGATCACCGGGGCGTCCGTGGCGTGCACGGTCTGCGTCGCGAAGGCGTGGTGGCTGACCACGACGGCGTCGACGTCGCGAAGCGGGAGACGCCGGAACGCGAGCGGCATGAGCGGCAGCACCGGGGCGTAGGAACGCTGCCCGATCCCGTCGTAGATGCGGTTGAGCCACGTGGTGTGGGGCGGCGAACTCAGCCCGGCCGGAATGCCTTCCGGACGCGCGATGGGCGCGTACACCTGCGCCTGCGGCCACTGGATCGACAACTGCTCGACGACGTGCTCGGAGCCTGCGATCTCCGTGAGCCGCTCGTGGACGACGGCGATTCTACGATCGTTGGGCATTGTCCTCGACCTGTCTGTCGGGGCGTCGCACGGACGCGGGAGCGGGCCGACTCGCGCTGCCGGCGGGTTGGACCACCAGATGGGTGGGGATCTGGAACTCGGACAGGCGGCGCAGCGCGGCCTCGGCGGCCTTGCGGTCCGACCCGCCCTCCGAGACGAGCACCACGGCGGTGTCGACACTGCTCGCGTCGACGTACGTCCACCACTGACCCGTGAGGTCGGCACCCACCAGGGCGTCGGGGTGGCGGGCGTGCCCGTCCGGGCCCGTCGACATCGGCGCGGGGTAGCGGGCGTCGTCGCCGACGAGAACGAGAATGGTGGGCGACGAACCGTGCCGGGCGTGGCGCGCGCCGCTGCCGTTGCCTCGTTCCGCCGTGGCGACGGCCGCGGCGACGACGGGCGGAAGGCCTTCGCGGACGGTGGGATCGAAGCGGGCGCGGTACTTGCGCGCGATGCGGCGCGCCCAGGCGCGGCGGGGCTTGCGCCCGATGCGGCTGCGGATCAGCACGATCAGTTCCGCCGCCACGATGAACGCGGCGATCGCGGCCACGGAGGCCTCGGAGACCGGCAGCGGCGAGACCGGGGTGTCGCTGGGTTCCGGCACGGCGAGCACCATCAGGCGGTCGCCGCTCCCGGTGGTCTGCAACTGCGTCGCCTGGTCGCGCAGTTGGGAGAGGGACTGCTCGGCGGCCGTCCGCGACGGGTCGCCGGGGATGAGCTGGGCGATGCGCGCTTCCTCCGCCGCGATGGAGGCCTGGACCTGTTCGAGGCTGCTCTGCGAGTCCCGGGCGGCGTTGGCGCCGGCCGCCTGCGCCACGGTGGTGACCGTGGTGCGGGCGACGTCGAGTGCCTGCTCGGGGGAGTCGGCGGTGACGGTGAAGTCGAGCAGGGCCGGCGACGTCCCGGGCGCCAGCTCGAGGTGGGAAGCCAGTTCCGCTGCGGTCCATCCGGTGTCGGTCTGGGAGACCACCTGCTGCAGGACGTCGTTGTCGGCGGCGAGCCCGATGAACGGCGCGCGGAGCTGCTCGATGAACGCGTCGCCGGGGATGACCTCGCCCGAGGGCACGATCTCGGTGGTGACCGTGGCGGCGTACTGCTTCTCGGTGGCGAACGCACGCAGGCCGTAGACGCCGGCGCCGACGAGCAGCGCGATCAGCAGGGCGGGCACGACGGCGCGACCCAGTTCCTTCATGTGCCCGGCCAGGTCGATCGGCGGCGGCACGTCACCGCGGTGAACGGGATCGTCTATGGGCGCCAACCGAATCTCCCGGGGTTGTCCGTCACTGGTCTGGGCGTCGCACGATGCCGCGCAGCGTCGTCTCGTGTCGCACGGGACAGCACGTGTGCAACGCCGATACTACGCAGGGGCACAGGGCTTTCGCGGTAGGTGAACCGCCCCGTCGGCCCGCCGTCGGCGGCCGGTCGGAAACGGTCGGCGAAACCGCCGAGTCGACCGATTTCGGGAGCCGTGCCGTCGGTCCTCATCGGCTCACCGCCGTCAGGGCGTCCAGCAGGTGCGGAAGTGTCGTCGCCACGTCGTGACGGTCGGCGACGGCGGCGCGAGCGCGTCCGCCGATGGTCGCCCGGCGTTCGTCGTCGGCGAGAAGCGCCGCGATCTCCCGGGCGAGGGCGTCGGCGTCACCCGGCGGAACCAGCACGCCCGCACCGTCGGTGAGGAATTCGGTCGGCCCGCCGTGAGCGGAGGCCACCACGGGCAGGCCGTGCGCCATGGCTTCGAGCACCGAGAGCGGGCCGGCCTCCGGCAGGACCGAGGAGGACACGACCACGTCCCACCCGGCCATCACCGTGTCGGGATCGACGTGGCCGAGGAAGCGGACGCGGCCGGCCAGGTCCGGTCGCTCTGCGCGCGAGCGCAATTCGTCGACGTACGCCTGGTCGCCGGAGAAGCTGCCACCGGCCAGTTCCACGATCACGCCGTCCAACCGGGCGACGGCGTCGAGCAGAACTCGGTGTCCCTTCCACGGCGTGAGCAGGGCCAGCATTCCCACCACCGGCGGACGGTGGCGCGCACCGCGCAAGTCCGCCACCGGCCACCGCACCCCGTAGGGGACCACCCGCACGTCGGCGCCCAACGCGCGGACGGGGGCCGCCGCGGCCTCCGTGCAGGCCACCACGCGGTCGATACCGGGGAGACCGAGTCTCGCGACCGCGCGCTGCCGACCGCCGGGCACCGCGTCGTGCACCAGCCAGGAGACCCCGCCGGGCAGCCCGCCGCCCCGGCCGGCCAGCCGCGCCGCGGGCAGGGCGAAGAGCGAGTTGACCACCACGACGGGCCGAGTGCCGTCGGCGGTCGGACGCGCGGTGCGCCGGAGGACGCGCGCAGCGGTTGCCCACCGCGCGAGCATGCGTCCGCCGGCGGCGACGCGCGCGACACCGCCCTGGCCGCCGAGACCGAGGTCGGGAATCGACACGTGCTGCACCTCGGGGGGCAGGGCGTCGGCGAGCGCGCCCGGCGGGCACAGCACGGTCACCGGACGGTCGGCTCGCCGGGCTTCCCCGAGCACCGCGAGCAGCATCTTCTCCGCGCCCGAGACGTTGGCGGTGTGAGCCACCAGGATCACCGGCGCCGTCACGACTGCCTCCGCAGCAGCAGGAATCCCGTGCCGCCGACGACGGCGGCGCCCACCACCGAGATCGGGAACCACCAGGCGGGAGCGGCGGATTCGAGCAGGGACCCGAGCGCCGCCACCGCGGCGGTGACGACGGCGACGACGCCGATCGACCCGACCGGCAGCAACCCGGACACCGGCATCGTCCGGCCGATGACCACCCACAGCGCGACTACGGTCACGGCGAACGTCACCACCGTCGCCACGGCGGACCCGGTGTAGGAGTAGCGGGGGATGAGGATCAGGTTGAGCACCACGTTGAGAATCAGTCCGGCGAGGGCCACGGCCGGGTAGTGGCGCTGCTTCGACGCCGACGCGAGCAGGAACACGCCGAGCAGGATCAGGCTCATCACCGCGGCGCCGAGCACCAGCAACCTCGCCGCGTCGGCGCCGGGGACGAAGCGATCACCGTACAGCAGGCGGATCAGCGGATCCGCCGACGGCCAGAACGCGGCCACCGCCACCCCGCCGAACGTCGCGAACGCCAGTGCGGCCGTGCGAGTTCGCTTGCGGAAGGTCGGCAGTTCCGATGGCCACGCGGCCACCAGCAGGGTGCTCACGGGAGCCACGGCGGCGAGTGCGATGGTGTCCATCATGTCGGAGAACTTGTAGCCGATGGCGTAGAGACCGACGGCGTCGAACGTGTCCAGCAGACTGAGCATGAGCACGTCGATCTTGAGCATCGCGATCGTCAGCGCGAAGCCGATGGCGAGCGGAATCGCCTCGCGCAGATAGGGACCCCACCGGTGGACGTCGAGGTGCCGAGACGGGCGCAGTCCGACCGAGCGTCGCCGCACGGCGAAGCCCTTGGTGACCACGCGGAACGCCTCGTTGGCCACCGCGGGGAGGACGAAGATCAACAGGGTCGGGGCGAACACCGCGGCCAGCACCGTCAGGGCGAGTTGGAGTACCTGACCGGCCGATTCGGCCACCGCCACCAGCAGCATGCGGTGGCGTGCCTGGAACAGCACGGACAGTGCGTGCGACGGCGTCGCGAACACCACCACCAGGCCACCGAGCACGGTCGCCAGGACCACCTCGCCCGGGTAGCCGAGCACCACGACGTAGCCGACCGCCAGGACGTAGCCGACGAGCCCGAGGACGGTCCGCAACGCGAGGAACGACGATGCGGTGCGGGCGATCTCGTCGGGATCGTCGTCGATCAGCTTCGCCAGCACCACGCGTCCGACACCGAGGTCGGTCACCACCGACATCAGGCCCAGCAAAGCGAAGACGAAGCTGAACTGGCCCCACTCCTCGGCGCCGAGCGATCGGGCGACGACGACGCTGCCGGCCCAGCCCAGACCGGCGACGATCACGCGCGACGCCAGCACCGCGGCGGTGGCGCGGGCCGCGGCCTTCGGATCGGCGGCGAGCGCGCGGTAGTCCGGGGACGTGCGCTCCGCCTCGGCGGTGACGTCCGGTGGCAGTTGATCGGGGTTCTCGTCCACGGCCGTCGTCCTACGCGATCAGACCGGCGTCGCGGTAGGCCTGCACGGTGCGCTCGGCGGTCCGCTCCCATGTCAGGTCGGCCATCGCCCGGCCCGCCTCGGTCACGAGGTCGGCGCGGGCGGTCTCGTCGAACAGCAACGGCCCCATTGCTTCCGCCCAGGCGCTGGGCCGCTCGTTCTCGAGCAACACCGCACCCTTGCCGACGACCTCGGGCAAGGCGCCGACCGCGCTGGCGACGACGGCGCCGCCGCAGGCCATGGCCTCCACCGGCGGCAGCCCGAAGCCCTCGTACCGAGAGGCGTAGGCGGTGACGGTCGCCGCGGCGTAGAGGGCGGGCAGGTCCTCGACGTCGACGTACCCCAGGCCCGTCGCGTATCGCGGTTTCGACGGCCCGGTCGACCCGGCCCCGGCCAGCAGGCACGGCACCCCGAGCCGCTCGGCGGCGTCGGCCACGAGCTGGACGTTCTTGCGGGGCTCGACCGTGCCGACCTGCATCACGAAAGTCTCCGGGAGGCCGTACTTGGCCCGCACCGCCTCGACCGCGGCGGGCGCGGGCGGGGTGGCCCAGGCCGCGGGAGCCAGCTCCACGACGGCGGCCCGACGACCGGACACCGCCTCGATGCGGTCGGCGGTGAACTGGGACACCGCGATCAGCAGATCCGCTCGGCGCAGGGATCGACGCACCAGGCGCTGCTCGCCCGCGGCGCGCAGCCGGGACGACGCCGACGGCATGTCGATGACGGACACGTCGTGCACTGTCGCCACCGTCGCGCCGCGGGTGCCGAACGGCAGGTCGACGTCGAGACCGTGGACGATGTCGTGCGCCCCGACGGGTAACGCGCCCAGAGCGGCTCGAACGACGCCGTCGCTCACCGGCCGCGGCAGCGGCTCGATGCCGGCGGGCAGGTCGCCGACGGCGTCCTTCTGCACCACCGCCGCGAGCTCGGCGTCCGGCAGCTTGCCGGGCAGCTCGTTCAGGAGCTCGCGAATGTAGGTCTGGACACCGGAGCCGCCCGGTCGGAGGGCGAGCGCCCCGTAGACGATTCGTGTTGTGCTGCGGCGCATCCCACTACTCCTAACAACAGCCAGAAATACACGTCGATCGGGAAGATCTCGAAGTACGTCGCCACCAGGGACGCGAAGAGCGACGCCACGATGGACGCTCCGACGCCCAGCGTGAGCGCGCCGTCCTGCCCCGGCAGGGTCCGGGACAGTCGGGTGCACCAGAGCAGCGAGGACAGCAGCAGGGCGATCACGGCCCACAGACCGATCGGGCCCAGCTCGAGCGCCGTCTTCACGTAGTAGTTGTCCGGTTGGTAGTTCGTGGACAGACCGGAGAAGACGGTGCCCTGCGCTGTCGAGATCCGGTCCGCCGCAGCGCCGCTCGACCCCAGGCCTTCCCCGAACGGGTGGGTCCGAATCTTCTCGATCACCTCGTTCCACCGCCCGGACCGTTCGTTCAGGCTGGACGAGGAGAAGAAGACGGACGTGATCGTGGGGACGAACGGCAGGATCGCCCCGATGAGCACGGCGACCGCGATCACCGGGGCGGCGAGCGCCCGGAAGCGGATGACGATCATGTAGATCGCGCCGACCGCGAGTCCCAGGATGGCCGCGCGCACGATCGCGGTGGACATGGCCACCACCATGACCGGGGCGAAGCACAGGAACAGCAGGTTCCGTCGTCGTGACGGATTCGCCAGCGCCACCGCACCACCGACGAGCAGCGAGAGCATCACGTAGAGGCCGAAGGGGAAGGGCAGGTTGAACGTCGAGAACACGCGCAGCAACCCGCCCGACGTGCGGACCTGGGTGCCGTACTCGTAACCGAGGGAGACCAGGAAGGCCGGTCCCGCGAGCAGTTGGGCGATGCCGACCAGCGAGGTGAAGGCGCCCATGCCCATGAGGACGCTCACCAGACGGTCGCGGTCCCGCGCGTCGAACGGCGCGAGCCACAGCACGACGACGAGCAGCAGGTAGAAGAACGTGACCTTGATACCGACGAATCCGATGACGCCGAACGAGATCAGCGCCGAGGCGACGCCGAAGACGACGAACACCGCCGCGGCCGGCCACCAGGGCAGCAGGATGGTCGGGGCGACCACCTCGCCGGCCGGAACACGGCGGCGGCGGAGCCAGGCGCAGATCAAGGTGTAGAGGAGCAAGCCCTCCTTCCACCCGGACACGATCCCCGGCAGCGGCAGGATCACGAGGAGTCCGTTCAGCGGGACGAACGCCGCCAGCAGCAGGACGCCGAGCTGCGGACGGAAGTACACCGCCCTGGCCACGAACACGGCGGCGATCGCGACGAGCAGGGCGGCGAGGACGGCGATCGCCGTGGTGATCACCGGATCACCGTCAGTCCTCGGCCTTCTTCAACACGGCCGCGACGGTGAGGAACAGGATCTTGATGTCGAGCGCCAGCGACCAGTTCTCGATGTAGTAGTTGTCCCACTCCGCGCGGTCCGCGATCGAGGTCTGCCCGCGCAGGCCGTGCACTTGCGCCCACCCGGTCACCCCGGCCTTGACGCGATGCCGCTCGCCGTAGCGACGGATCTGCATCTCGAACAGGTCGACGTAGGCAGGTCGCTCCGGGCGCGGCCCCACCAGGGACATGTCGCCTCGCAGCACGTTGAGCAGCTGGGGCAGCTCGTCGAGGGACGTCTGACGCATGAGCTTGCCGATCTTCGTCCGTCGATCCACGCCCTCCACGCCACCGGGGGCGGCCCCCTCGGTCAGCTGGAAGTCGGCGTCGGACGCACGGGGCGGTCGCATCGACCGGAACTTCAAGCAGCCGAACGGCACTCCGTCGCGGCCGATGCGCTCCTGGGAGAAGAAGATCGGGCCCGGCGAGCTGAGCTTGACCAGGATCGCCAGGGTGAGGAAGACGGGGGAGAGCACCAGGACTCCGAGGCCCGCCAACGTGCGGTCCATGGCGCCCTTGACCAGGAACTGCCAGCCCTTGGGGTCGACGTGCGGAAGAACCATGAGCGGGAGGCCGCCGAGGTGCTCGACGCGGGTGCGCACACCCACCGTGTCGAAGAGGCGGGGAACCACCCAGACTCGCATCTTGTTGCGATGCGCCGCCCTGATCGTCTTGACCAACTGCTCGGTCGGAACGTCGGCGAAGGCGACGATGAGTTCCTCTGCCCCCGTTGCCTTCACGGCGGCGTCGAGGTCGCTCGGCAGCCCGAGGTAGGGCACGGTGAACTCTGCCGGCGCATCGGACGGGACGCCGTGGACGGGCGCCTTGTCCATGACGCCGACCGGGTCGAGGCCGTACTCGGGGAACTGCTTCATGCGTGCGGCGAGCTGGTGCACGATCGGTCCGCCGCCGACGATCAACGTCGGCGCCTTGGACTTGCCCCGGACGCGCAGGTAACGCTGGATCGTCGTGCGGAGGAAGCGGGCCAGGGCGACCAGGACGGCGGCGGCGATCCAGACCCGGACCATGAACACGCCGGGGCGGTACTCGGTGCCGAGGGTGATGAGGAGGGCGAGGATCAACAGAACGGACAGGGCGACCGACGTCTGCACCGGCCCGATCTCGTCGAGGAAGTTGCGCCGTAGCCCTCGCCGGTACATCGACCGGGACGCGAGCAGGAGCAGCAGGAGCGGAACGAAGAGCCACGGCACCCAGCCGTAGTCGATGCCGCCCGAGCCGGGCCAGTTCCGCGCCACGAGGATGGCGAGGATGGCGGCCACGACGTCCCCGGCCACCGACAGCGCGGTGTAGGCGGGGTCGGCTCGCAATCTGTCCGCGAGGGAGTGGATTCGCGGGTCTGTCGTGGGAAAGCCGTTGTCTGACAACGTTTCGCGCGACTCCAGTGTGTCGGACACCAGCTTTTCTCCGTACGGGTTCGTCGATGGCCTCACAACAATTTGTAGCTTATCCCATAAAGGATGGGACATGCCCATGAATGGTCACGAGGCCATTACGAGAAAAGGACCGGAAGACAGAAAAAGCCGCTTATGATCGGCTTCGGGTCGGGAACGACGGTCAGTCGAAGATCTGTTCCCGAACGATCCACGCGAGATCCTTGAGGATCTGAATGTGGCCGGTGGTCCACTGCCGCGGCTGCTGGTCCCATACGCAGAGCGTGCCAAGCGCATGACCGCCGTCGTCGAGCAGGGGAATGCCCAGATACGACACCCAGGTCTTGTCCAGAACGCCCGGATGGTCCGCGAACAACTCGTCGGAGCGGGCATCCTCCACCACGAGCGGCTGGCCCGACTCCACCGCGTAGCGGCACACCGACCGCCCGACGGGCATCTCGGTGATCCGGTCGTCGTTGTCGCCGAGACCGACTGCGGCCTTGAAGAATTGGCGCTTGTCGTCCACCAGAGAGACGGCCGCGATGGGAACCCCGAGCGCGTCCGCCGCCATGGCGACCAGTCGGTCGTATTTCGGATCCGGTGGGGTGTCCAGCAGGCCCGTGTCGCGCAGCGCCTGCAGGCGGGCGGAATCACGGATGACGGAGTCGAACGGAATACCGTCGTCGGTGTCACCGGCGGCGTCGGTGCCGTCGGTGGGCGCCGCGTCCTGCGCGTCCCGCATCGCGCGGAGCATGCGGCCGAGGTCCGAATCGGCGTCGTCCGCCAGTTCCTTGACCAGTCGCGTGACCACGGCACGTCGCACGTAGGCGTCCACGGATTCACCGCTCTTGTCGGCTTGCTGGGCGAGTACCTCGTTGAGGCGGTCGTCGAAGCCGGCCATTCCGGATGTCATTGCTCCGATGCTAATGCAGACTCCGTGCATTCTGCGGTGAACATTTGCCGTGACACGGCGCGGTAGCATCGGCGACGTGACAGCGCGGCGTGGACGCGTGAGGGTCTGCGTCGTCCTCACGGCATTCCTGGTTGCGTTCGCGGCGCTCTCCCCGCTTCGCCCGGGCCTCGCGGCCGCGCAGGCTCCGACGAACTGCACCACGGCGTCGGGGTCCACGCAGGTGGGGGGATCACCCGGAGCGTTGTTCGGTGGTCTCTCCGATGCGGATCTGGCGCGGGAACTCGAGCTGGCGCGGGACGCGGGCATGTTCGCGGTGCGTATCGACGTCGACTGGTCGGTGGTCGAACCGGTTCGTGGCGACCGTGATTGGGGTGTTCCCGACCGCATGGTCGACGCGATCACCGCGCGCGGCATGTGTGTTCTGGGCATCGTCACCTATGCGCCGGAGTGGGCGCGCGTGGCCACGGCCGTCGAGGAGGAGTACGGGCGTCCTGCGGACCCCCGCCGTTTCGCCGAGTTCGCGGGGGCCGCCGCCGAGCGCTACCGCGACCGAATCTCGTTGTGGGAGGTGTGGAACGAGCCCAACCTCTCGACCTACTTCAAGCCGGCGCCGGATCCCGTCGTCTACGCCTTGATGCTGCGTGGGGCTCATCGCGCGATCACGCGCGCGAATCCGGATGCCGTGGTGGTGTCGGGCGGGATGGCACCCGGGTCCGCCGCGGGCGGTGGCATACCGGCCGTCGCGTTCGTTCTCGCGCTGTACGAGCTGGGGGCGGTGCGGTACGCCGATGCGCTCAACGTGCACCCGTTCACGTTCCCCGGCCTGCCGAGCGACGCGCCGGCCGCCGGTGACGCGGGAGGGAATTCGGCGATGGTGCTGTGGCCGATACGCGACGTCATGGTCGCCCGCGGCGACGCCGCGAAGCCGGTGTGGATGACGGCCGTCGGAGCGCCGACCGGCTCGGCCGAGGGCGCGGTGTCGGAGGACGCGCAGGCGACGACCGTCCGCATTCTGCTGAATGCGACTGTCGGGAATTCGTGGCTGGGGCCGTCGTTCGTCTACGCAATTCGGGACAACGGAACGGACGAGTCGGTTCTCGACGACAATTTCGGCATCGTGCGGCGCGATTACACGCCGAAACCGGCGCTGGCCGAAGTCCGGGATTTCACCCGGCGGTATCCACCGAACGCCGGTCGGTGACTGTCAGCGACGACGGTACTGCTCCGCTGTCTGGCGTCCGGCGAAATCGAGATCGCGTCCACCGGACAGCAGGGCGACGGCCAGCGCGGCCGCACCGAACAGTGCGAATGCGATCATGGGTGCCTCCTGGTGTGCGGGTCGGCGGCGCCGTGGCGGCCACCGCTCTGCTCACATGATTGCCCGCGGCGCGGTGGTTTTCATCGAACTGAGGGCGACTCCACCCCGCCTCGGTCGGCATGACGCGCGTCACGATAGGTGTGTCGCGCGGTCACGGTTACCCCTGTGGTCGGTCTACTCGCGCAGCCCGTCGGCCAGTTCGCACGCGCGACCCACGTAACGCCGCGTGAAGACCTCCAGAGCGGAGTCGGACAGTTCCGCGCACCCCACCCGGCGGAACCAGTGTTCGAGGTCCACCAGGCGGGCGCCGAGCTCGACCCGATGATCGTCGAGCGCGCCGAGTTCCGCCGTGACGGCCTGCAGTTCCGCGACCTTCACTGCCACCTGATGCGCTGCGACGTCCATGTCCTCAGGGTACCGACAATCGAACACATGTTCTAGTTCGTTGTCGGCCCGCCCCTGCCACCGACGCGATACTGTGACGCCGTGCCGAACCGCGTCGCATCAGCCCTGCTCGTGACCGCCGCGACCGCGGCGCTCGCCCTCGTCCCGGTGTCCGTGGCTGCTGCCGAACCGACCGCACCGCCCGGCACGCTCGTCGCGTCGGCACCGTCCCCGGCGCCGATCCCGGGCAGCGCCGATGCGCGGCGCATCACCTACTGGACCGTCGGCCCGCAGGACCGGCCGGCCCTGAGCACGGGCGGCGTCTACCTGCCCGCCGGCACCCCGCCCGAGGGCGGGTGGCCGGTGCTGGCCTGGGCGCACGGCACGTCCGGTCTCGGAGACGACTGCGCACCGTCCGTCATCGGTCCGACCCTCCCCGAGCGGGACTACCCGTACCTGCAGCGGTGGCTGGACGAGGGGTACGCGATCGTTGCCACCGACTACGTCGGCCTCGGCACGCCGGGTGTCCATCCGTATCTCGACGGGAAGACCTCGGCCCACAGCGTCGTCGACAGTGTCGCCGCGGCCCGCGCTCTGCATCCCGAGCTGTCGAACCGCTGGGCGGTGGTGGGCCAGTCGCAGGGCGGCGGCGCCGCGGTGACCACCGCGCGCTACGCGACGCAGTTCCAGGCCCCGGACCTCGACTTCCGCGGCGCGGTCGGCACCGGCGTACCCGCGAACATCGAGCTCGCCCTGCTGCCGCTGGGCCCCGGCGTGCCGCCCGTCGCGATCTCCGACGGACTGACGGAGTACGTCCTCTACATCCTCGCCGGGCTGCGCAGCGCGCGCCCGGACATCGACCTCGACTCCTACCTGACCCCGCTCGGACGCGAGTGGGTCGACCGTGCGGAGACGGTGTGCGCCGTCCCGTTCGAGGAGGAGGTCCGCGGGCTACGGCTCGGAGATCTGTTCTTGCGGCCTCTCGCGCAGGTTCCCGATCTCTACGGAGTCCTGAACGGCTACATGGGGGTGCCGACGTCCGGCTACGACCGGCCGGTGTTCATCGGTCAGGGCCTCGCAGACGTCGACGTCCCCGCGCCGAGTGCGCTCTCGCTCGCCGCGGCGATGACGGCCAACGGAGAGCCGCTCACGTTCCGGACCTACCCCGGCGACCACAGTGCCGCGTTCCGGGACTCGCAGCCCGACGCCATCGCCTTCGTGAACGGACTCTTCGGCCGGGCCCGACCCTGAGCTCCAACCCTCTCAGCGATGTCGTGTTCGGGCGGGGCCCTCTCAGCGATGTCTCAGTCGCTCGGGCCACACTGATCCCATGCGCATTCTGGTGACCGACGACGATCGTGCGGTGCGCGAGTCGCTGCGCCGCTCGCTGACGTTCAACGGCTACACCGTCGAACTCGCGTCCGACGGTCTCGACGCATTGGAGAAGGTGGCGTCCGACCGACCCGACGCACTGGTTCTCGACGTGATGATGCCGCGTCTCGACGGTCTCGAGGTGTGTCGCCGCTTGCGCAGCACCGGCGACGACCTGCCGATCCTGGTGCTCACCGCGCGGGACTCGGTGTCCGAGCGCGTGGCGGGCCTCGACGCCGGCGCGGACGACTACCTGCCCAAGCCGTTCGCCCTCGAGGAGCTGCTCGCTCGCTTGCGGGCGCTGCTGCGCCGGACCGGGGGAGAGTTGGGGCCGGACAGCGAGACCATGACCTTCGCGGACCTCTCGTTGGATCCCGTCACCCGTGAGGTGCGCCGCGGCGAGCGGCCGATCAGCCTGACTCGCACCGAGTTCTCGCTGCTCGAGATGCTGCTCGCGAACCCCCGCCGGGTGCTCGGGCGCAGCCGCATTCTCGAGGAGGTCTGGGGATACGACTTCCCGACGTCGGGCAACGCCCTCGAGGTCTACGTCGGGTATCTGCGCCGCAAGACCGAGGCGGACGGCGAGCCGCGACTCATCCACACCGTCCGCGGCGTCGGGTACGTGCTGCGCGAAACGCCGCCGTGAGCCTGCGCCCACCGTTCGGCCGGTCCGCCCGAGGCCGCGGCGGTGACGCCGTGTCGCCGCACATGCGTCCGCCGATGCCGCTCACCCGGTCGGTTTCGTTGCGGTGGCGCGTCACCCTGCTGGCGGCCTCCGTGGTCGCCGTCGCCGTGGCCGTCATGGCCCTCGCCGCGTACGCGGTGGTCTCGCGCGCCCTGTACGACGACGTCGACAATCAACTCCGGACGCGCGCGGACTCGCTGATCGACACCAATCTGGTCGCCTTCGATCCTCGCTACGTCGCCGGGGCGACGCTCTACAGCACCGATGTCAGTGTCGCGCTGATCTTCTCGGACCTGACCAAGTACACCCCGCCGGGATCGACGGTGCCCATCGGGGAGCCGGAGATGGACGTCGCCCTCGGCCGCAGCGACACCTCGCTCCGGACCGTCGCGGGCGCGCGGGTGCTCGCGGACCGCACGCAGGACGGCAGCACCATCGTCATCGCGCAGCGGCTCCAGCCGACCGGGGAGGTGCTCGAGCGCCTCGCCTGGGTGCTGTTCATCGTCGGTGGGTGCGGCATCGGCCTCGCCGCCGTCGCAGGAACCACGGTGGGGCGCACGGGACTTCGGCCGATCGGCCGTCTCACCGCCGCCGCCGAGCGGGTCGCCCGCACCGACGACCTCACCCCCATTCCGGTGACGGGCAACGACGAGTTGGCCAGACTCACCGAGAGTTTCAACACGATGCTGCGGGCACTGGCCGAGTCGCGGGCACGGCAGAGCCGGCTGGTCGCCGACGCGGGCCACGAACTCCGCACTCCGCTGACGTCGCTGCGCACCAACATGGAACTGCTCATCGCCTCCGGTCAGCCCGGTGCGCCGCGTATCCCCGAGCAGGACATGGCCGAACTGCGGGCCGACGTCGTCGCCCAGATCGAGGAACTGTCGACCCTGGTCGGAGACCTCGTCGATCTCGCGCGCGAGGACGCTCCCGAGGACGTCTTCGAACGCGTCGACATGGCCGACGTGGTGGAACGCAGCCTCGAACGCGTCCGTCGGCGTCGCAACGAGGTCACGTTCGACGCCGTCGTGACGCCCTGGATCCTCTACGGCGACGGCGCGGGACTCTCGCGCGCCGTGCTGAACGTGCTCGACAACGCCGCCAAGTGGAGTCCGGCCGGGGCGACCGTCGATCTACAGATGCTCGCGCGTGACGACGGGCTGCTCGAACTCACCGTCGCCGACGCCGGTCCCGGCATCGCACCGGACGAGCGCGAGTTGGTCTTCGAGCGCTTCTACCGATCCACCGCGTCGCGGTCGATGCCCGGGTCCGGGCTGGGTCTCGCGATCGTCCGCCAGGTGGTGCTCAAGCACGGCGGCACCATCGCCGTCGAGGACTCCCGGTGGGGCGGGACGCTGATTCGGATCGTGCTCCCCGGGGAATCAGCGACCGTGGGGCGACCGGGCGGGGCCGTGAACTCACAGGACCCCGACAGGGCGGGCTCAGTCCCCTCTCAGGGCGACCCGGCATCGTCGACTGCAGACGAGGTGAACTGACCGGCCCGCGTCGAAGAACGACAGCCGGTAGGACGATGGAGTGAGACATGAGCGACGACCGCAACACCGGTGAGGGCAACCGCGAGAACGCGTCCGGTGCCCCCGGGAACCCCGCGCAGGGTGGATCCGACGACCGGACGTCCGGTACGGGATCCCCGCAGCAGCACCCGCAGGGTGGGTGGGGCGGTTACGGGGGTTCCGACCCCCGCACCCAGCAGTACGGCGGTTCGGCCTACGGTCAGCAGCACCCCACTCAGCAGCACCCCACCCAGCAGTTCGGCCCGTACCAGCAGGCGCCGCAGTACTACGGCGCGCCCGGTCCGGCCACGACTCCCCAGCCGTCCCAGCGCAAGCCGGGGCGCACGGCGCTGGTCGCCGGTGCTGTCGCACTGGCTCTGCTGAGCGGTGGTGTCGGCGGCGCGGTGGGCGCGCTCGCGACCGGCTCGTCGAACGGCGGCGTGACCAACGCGCTGAATCAGCCCGTCACGCAAGCGAATCAGGCGGCCAACGCCCCCGACGGGTCGGTGCAGGCGGTCGCGGCGAAGGTCGTTCCCAGCGTCGTGCAGATCCAGGTGACCGGACGCACCGGCGAGGGGGAGGGGTCCGGCGTGATCCTGTCCTCCGACGGACTGATTCTCACCAACAATCACGTGGTGTCCGGCGCCGGCGCGGGTGCTCGGCTCGAGGTCAGCTTCAGTGACGGCAGCACGGCCGGCGCCACCGTCGTCGGCACCGATCCGTCCTCCGACATCGCCGTGATCAAGGCGCAGGGTCGCAGCGACCTGCAGCCCATCGAGCTCGGAACGTCGGACGGCCTGCAGGTGGGCCAGGGCGTCGTCGCCGTCGGCTCGCCGCTCGGACTCGCCGGCACGGTCACGTCCGGCATCATCTCCTCGCTGAACCGTCCCGTCGCGACGTCCGGGCAGTCGACCGACCAGACGACCGTGATCGACGCGATCCAGACCGACGCCGCCATCAACCCCGGTAACTCCGGCGGCGCGTTGGTGGACATGAGCGGCAAGCTCGTCGGCATCAACAGCGCCATCGCCACCCTGGGCGCCGGCGCGAGTTCGGCGGAGTCGCAGAGCGGGTCGATCGGCCTCGGCTTCGCGATCCCGGTGGACCAGGCGCGCCGCATCGCCGACGAGTTGGTCCAGAGCGGCAAGGCGACACAGGCGATCATCGGCATCAGCGTGCCCAGTCGGGACGACGCCAACGGAGCCACCGTGCTCGGTGTGACCGACGGTGGGCCCGCGGCGCAGGCAGGGATTCCCACCGGTGCCGTGGTGACCAAGGTCGACGACCGCGTCATCTCCAGCGGCGACGCCCTCATCGCGGCCGTGCGCTCCCACGCGCCGGGTGATCAGGTCTCCGTCACCTACGAGCAGGGCGGTCGCTCGAACACCGTCTCGGTGACCCTCGGGACCGCTCCGAGCGGGGGCAACTGATGCGGGGGCCGCGCTTCGTCCGTGACAGCGGGCATCTGACGCCGGTAGTCGGGCACGTAGAGTTCGTCTCGGGTTCTGCGCCCGACGGCCCGGGCATTACGGTGAGCGATATGAACATGGATGCACCCGTCGCCGGTCGTGCTCTGGTGGTCGTCGTCGACGACCGCACCGCACACGGCGAGGCGGACCAGACCGGACCGCTGGTGACCGAACTGCTCACCGAGGCCGGCTTCCTGGTCGACGGTGTCGTGGTGGTCAGCAACGACGAGGTCGACGTGCGCAACGCGCTCAACACGGCCGTGATCGGCGGAGTGGACCTGGTGGTCTCCGTCGGCGGAACCGGGACGTCGCCGCGCGACGTCACGCCCGACGCCACCGCGGAGGTCCTCGACCGCGAGCTGCTGGGCATCAGCGAGGCGCTGCGGTCCTCCGGTCTGGCGGCCGGCTCTCTCGACGCGGGCCTCTCGCGTGGCCTCGCCGGCGTCTCCGGCAGCACCCTCGTGGTCAACCTTGCGGGGAGCCGCGCGGCGGTTCGCGACGGCATGGCCACCCTCACGCCTCTGGCCGCCCACGTCATCGGTGAGTTGTCGAGCCTGGACGGCTGAGATTCCCGATCACGAGCCGGACGAGACCGGCGACCGGACGAACGATGCGAGCCGGGCCCGTGCACGACGGGCCCGGCTCGATCGCGTCTTCGGCGACGTCCTTCCCGAGCCCACGTCCGACGACGCTCCGGAGGCGTCCGAGCGGGCGCGCGGGGGCGACGACTGGTGGCGTTCGCAGCGTCCGCCCCACTACGAATGACCCGTTCGAGTGTGATCTGCATCACTGTAGACGGTCACAGCGACCCCGTCGATTCCACCCGAGTTCACCGAATGTTTTCCCGAGGCCGGGCCCGCGAGTGCAACCTACCGGGGGGTAGAAGTGGCTCGTGGGACTCGTGACCGCAGCGTGACGGCACTTCTGCTCACTCGTAACCCAAAAAAGTCCCATGTCACGCGCCGTGACCCGAAAACGACCTCATGTTCTCTCCGATCGGCCGCGTTCGAGCACCCGTCGTTGCGCAACGAAAGACGTTGTGTCGGGAGTTCACAAGGGCGAAACACACGGGCGTGACTTCGCGTCGTCGTGTCGCGTCGTAGGTGTTGTCAGCCCCCCGCCTGCCCTCTAAGGTTCCGTTCAGGTTCATCGGCCGACGCTGAATCGATACGAGACTGCGTCGGATTCGTGGTCCTGCTCAGACACGACGCGCGAGTCAAGAACTCGCCGTCGCCGCCTGATACGGTCTGCTCGCCAGCGGCCGTTCGGGAGGATCCGAGAGCCCGACAGCGCACCCGGCGCACACACGTGCCGGGACGAACATGATGAGGAATTCAATGACCGAAATTCGGAAGACGCGCAAGTCCCTGGGTGCTGCCGTCGTTGCAGGCGCCTCGGTCGTCGGCCTGGTTCTGGGAACCGGCACGGCGAACGCAGGAGTCGACGCCTCCAACACCGTCGTCGACGCTGATGGCAACGCCATCACCATCAACCTCGAAGACACCTTCGTGAACAGCGTTTTCCCGCTCGACGCGAACCCGCTGACGCGCGAGTGGTTCGGCAACGGTCGCGTCACCTGGAACGTCGCCGGCCCCGATGCCGACGACTTCGAGGGCACCGTCAAGGTCGGCTACCAGGTCGGCTACCCCGGCAGCCTCGGCGGCTCGCTGAGCATCGACTGGGCCACCCCCTCCGTGACTGCGGGCTTCGACACGTCGTCTGTTGTTGGTACGGATTCCGCTGACATCACCAACACCAACCCGACCGGCGCCAGCCGCACTCAGTCTGCGACGAACGGTCTTTCCGCTCAGGTCCAGCTCGTCCCGGTCGCGACCGGCAACGTGACGATTGCCCCCGGACCCGGCATCACGCAGTCCGAGAGCGCCATCGCTGTGCTGAACGAAGAGGCCGACATCACCGGCGGCGAGCAGGACGCAGCCGGTTCTTCGGGCTCCATTCAGCTGGCCAACGTTCACGGCACCGCCACCGGCATCCTGGGCAACGTCCGCGTTCGCCCCTACGCCTCGATCGTGTCCGCCACCGGTGACACGGCCGTCGCCTACGGCCCGGTGTGGACCTTCAACTGATCCAGCCCTGACGGCCGGATCGGCTGCTGAGTAGTCCTCTGCTGCAGCAGAACTCGAGCACCGCACGAAGCCCCATCCGAATCATCGGGTGGGGCTTCGTCGCGTTCGGGGCTGTGTCGACGGGGACCGGCCGACCGGCGCTCGAGGACGCTCGACAACGGCGCGCGGCGCTCGTCGTCGGTGGTCACGAGGTGCCCGATCCTGCACCGCCCCACCGTCTTCGGGCCCGAGTCGGTGAGGTTCAATGGGGGACATGACTTCTCTGTCCACTCGTCTTCTCACCGCGAGCGTCGCCTCGGTCGCCGTCCTGGGCCTGGCGGCCTGTGGGGGCGGTGACTCCGGTTCCGGCGGTAACAGCGAAAACGCGTCGGCCTGCAGCGAATTCGAGACCACCTACAACGAGTTCACGGCCCTCGTGAAGGCCGGCCCCGCCGACTCCGACGTGCAGCTGTGGACCGACGCGAAGACCGAGGAACTGCAGAAGTTCCAGCCGCTGGCCGACACCGCCACCGGCAACGTCGAGGGCGCCCTGAGCACGCTCATCGGTGCCCTTCCGCAGGACTCGCTGGAGCTGAGTGAGCCGGACAGCGAGTCGGGCAAGGCCTTCGTCGCCAACTCGACTGCGGTGGCCGACGCCTGCTCCGCAGACGGAACTCCGATTGAGCTCAACGACTTCCCGCTGCTGAGCTTCAACTGAGCTCGAGCCGAGACCCGAACACACGAAGGCCCGATCCCGCCGCAGCGGGACCGGGCCTTCGTCCGTCTCGGGGTCAGCTGGTGGGGGTGCTGCCCGGCGTCGTGCCACCCCCGGACGGGCCGGTGACGCCGTCCTTGGTGGTGGCGACGCCGTCGGCGCGCCCCTCGGCGAGCAGGTCGCGGATCTGGATGAGGATGTCCTGATCGCTGAGCACCTTCTCCTTCTTGGAGGCGAAGCGCTTCTTGGCCGTGTTGACCGGCAGGATCAGCACGAAGTACACGACCGCGGCGATGATGACGAAGTTGATGACCGCGGTGATCACGGCGCCGAGGTTGACGAACGTCGCGTCGTTGCCCGCCCGGATGAAGAAGCCCCACCCGAGTTCGCTGCTCGCCCCGATCGACGAGATCAGGGGGTTGACGATGTTGCTGGTGAACGCGGTGACGATCGCGGTGAACGCTGCGCCGACCACCACGGCGACCGCCAGGTCCACCACGTTTCCGCGGAGCAGGAAATCCTTGAAACCTTTGAGCATGCACCTCACCCCTCGCTGAGTCTGCGTCTGTGGGATCGGGGGTTCGGACCCGATCCGATCGGCGCGAGAAGCCTAGCGCACCACCACGGTGAGGGCGTCGGTCAACGATGCGGCGGCGACGCGGGTGGCCGCGGCCGCGGGCAGGGCGACCAGTACGACCCGGTCGCGTCGGGACGTCCCGGTGCCGGCCTCCGAGACCAGCACGACGAGGGCGTTGTCGGCCAGCACCTCGGGGTCCGAGGTCGAGTTCACGCCGGGCACGTCACCGGCGCCCCGAACGACGTCGACGACGTCACCGATCCGCAGGACGTCGGCCACCGAAGGATCGGCGAGGCGCACCGGGACGATGCGGGCATCATCGTCCGTCGTGCCCGCGGCGGCGAGCTCCCGGCCGAGCAGTCGGACGTCGGTGAGGATCTCTCCGGCGCGAACCGGCCCGGCCACGGTGCGGTCGACCGCGTCGGCGAGGTCGGTCAGGGGAGCGGTCGGTGCGCCGTCGTCCTCGACGGCCGTCATCTGCACCTGATCGGCGGTGACGACGACGCCGGGCGTCAGGTCGACGGTCGCGGTGACCACGGTGACCGTCCGGCGGTCGGGATCGGGGCGCACCGCCGCGACGAGAGCGAGGACGACGAGGAGACTGGCGATCACTCGTCGTGACGCGGGCGAGGTCAGCCGCGGGGACAGGGCCGGGAGGCGATCGAGAAGGCGAGGCGAGAGCGGAGAGCGGGGCGTCACGCGCCGAACGCTAGGAGACGGCCGCAGCCCGACGCGGCCGAGCCGAGGTGCCCGGGGACAACCGACGGCGTGTCCCCGGGGTGCGGAGGATCAGCTTGCGGCGGCGGTGCTGCTCGTGCTGGAGCTGCTGCTCGAACTGCCGGTGCTGCCGGTCGAGCTCGAGGTGGAGGACGTCGACGATCCCGACGACTTGTCACTGCTCGACGAGGACTCCTTGCTGCTGCTGGAGTCGGACCCGGCGGACTCGCTGCTGCTGGAGCTGCCGCGGCTGTCGTTGCGGTAGAAGCCGCTGCCCTTGAAGACGATGCCGACGGTGTTGAACAGCTTGCGCAACTTGCCGGAGCACTGCGGGCAGACGGTCAACGAGTCGTCGCTGAACGACTGGACGATGTCGAACCGGTTGTCGCACTCGGTGCAGGCGTAAGAGTAGGTAGGCACGTTTCCTCCGTGGTCGGACCTGATTGGCACTCTACAGCCGACAGTGCCAACCCCGGCAATCGAGCAACGCTCACCAGGGGCGATGCATTCCGCTCATTCCAGCGGCAGCCGTCGCAGGCCGCCGCCCGGCGTCAGGACGTGGGTCATCCGCACGTCGTGGTCCTCGGTGGGCAGCCGGTCCACCAGGTCGTCGTCGTACACCACACCCACCAGCCACGCATCGGGCGCCGCGAGGTGCAAGGTGCGGTCGTAGAAGCCCGCCCCGCGGCCGAGTCGTCCGCCTCGGCGATCCATCGCCAGTGCCGGCACCAGGATCACCGCGGCATCGCCGATCGCGGCCGGCGGCAGGATCGGCCCCGACGGCTCGAGCAGACCGTGGCGCGCGGGGACCAGCGAGTTCGGGCCGGTGTAGCGAGCCCAGGACATCGGGCCCGGATCACCCGCGATCGGCAGCAGCACGGCGACGCCCGTGCGCATCGCGGCGTCGAGCATGGCCGTCGACCCGGGCTCTCGACCGATCGGTACGTACGCTGCCAGGGCTCCGTCACCACGCTCGCGGACACGGGAGGCCAAAGTCCCGACGGCGTGAGAGAGTGCGTCTGACGCGTCCGCGCGGTACCCGTCGTCCAGGCCCCGTCGAGCGGCCCGGATGCGGTCTCGCCAGGCGCGTTTGTCGTCGTCGGTCACGGGGGAAACCCTAGGGTCTTCGCGATCGGGCTTCGCGAACGGAGTTCGCGTTCTACAAGGATGGGAAACAGGCGCATGAGTGCAGCAGGCAGTGGGTCCGAGACCGGCGGCAAGAATCCGCCCTTCCGGACAGCCGTCGTGCCCGCCGCCGGTATGGGCACGCGCTTCCTGCCCGCCACCAAGACGGTGCCGAAGGAACTGCTGCCCGTGGTGGACACACCCGGTATCGAACTGGTCGCCGGCGAGGCCGCCGAAGGTGGGGCCGCGCGGCTGGTCATCGTGACCTCGCCCGGCAAGGACGGTGTGGTCGCCCACTTCGTCGAGGACCTGGTGCTCGAGAACAAGCTCGAGGAGAGCGGCAAGCTCAAGCTGCTCGAGAAGGTGCGCGTCGCGCCCAAGCTGCTCGACGTGAAGTCCGTCGTCCAGCAGAAGCCGCTGGGACTCGGGCACGCGGTGGCGTGCGCCGAGGAGGCGCTCGACGACGACGAGGACGCCATCGCCGTGCTCTTGCCGGACGATCTGGTGATGCCGCGCGGCGTGCTCGACGTCATGTCCCGCGTGCGCGCCAAGCGCGGCGGCTCGGTGCTGTGCGCCATCGAGGTACCCGAGGACGCGGTCTCGTCGTACGGCGTCTTCGATACCGAGGTCGTGCCCGACGCGTCGAACCCCAACGTGCTCAAGGTCAACGGCATGGTGGAGAAGCCCGCGAAGGAGGAGGCGCCGTCCAATTTCGCCGCCGCGGGCCGATACCTGTTGGACCGGGCCATCTTCGACGCGTTGCGACGCATCGAGCCCGGCGCCGGCGGTGAACTGCAGCTCACCGACGCCATCGCCCTCCTCATCGAGGAAGGCCACCCGGTCCACGTCGTCGTCCACCGTGGGGTGAGACACGACCTCGGAAATCCCGGGGGATACCTTCGTGCTGCGGTTGACTTCGCGTTGGAACGCGAGGATTACGGCCCGGCACTGCGCGAGTGGCTCCAGGAGCGCTTGAGCGACAGCTGGGCACCGGAGCTCACCACCTACGAGTGACGCGCCGGTCGACGGATGGAAGGTGCGGATGCGCTCGGTCGAAGAGCAGCAGTCGAGAGTGACGGCTGCGGCGGTAGCTCCCCGGCCGGTGCGGGTCGCCATCTCCGAGGCGCAGGGCCTGCTCTGCGCGGAGGAAGTGGTCACCGAGCGCCCACTGCCCGGCTTCGATCAGGCCGCCATCGACGGGTACGCCGTTCGTAGCGTCGACATCGCGGCCGCCGGATCCGCCGTCGACGAGAACGACGAGCCGGTGGACATCACGTTGCCCGTCGTCGGCGACGTCGCCGCCGGCTCGCGTCAACCCATTCGGCTCCAGCCGCGCCAGGCGGTCCGCGTCGACACCGGCGCTCCGCTGCCCACCCTCGCCGACGCCGTCCTCCCGACCGACCACGCCGAACTGGTGCGCGGCCGCATCAAGGTCCTCGCTCCCGTCCGGTCCGGCGATTACGTGCGGCGCATCGGCGACGACGTGCAACCCGGTGACGTCGCCGTGCGCTCCGGAACCATCATCGGGGCGGCGCAGGTGGGCCTGCTCGCCGCCGTCGGCCGGGACAAGGTGCTGGTGCATCCCCGCCCGCGGCTGTCGGTGATCTCGCTCGGCGGGGAACTCGTCGACATCGAACGCACCCCTGGTCAGGGGCAGGTGTACGACGTCAACAGCTACGCTCTCGCCGCCGCGGCACGGGACGCGGGTGCCGACGTCAACCGCATCGGCATCGTCTCCTCCGACCCCACTCGACTGCGAGAAGTGGTGGAGGGCCAGCTCATTCGGTCCGAGATCGTCGTCATCGCCGGTGCCGTCGGCGGCACCGCGTCGGACACGGTCCGCGCCGCGCTCGAGGATTTCGGCGACATCGAGGTGGGCCGCGTCGCCATGCATCCGGGATCGGTGCAGGGCTTCGGCCAGCTTGGCCGGGACGAGGTCCCCACGTTCCTCCTGCCGTCCAACCCCGTCAGCGCGCTGGTGGTGTTCGAGGTGATGGTGCGTCCGCTGGTACGCATCGCGCTCGGCCGCCGGCAACCGATGCGACGCATCGTCACCGCCCGCACCGTCGGACCGATCACGTCGATCGCCGGGCGTCGCGCGTACCTGCGCGGCCAGCTCATGCGCGACGAGGGGACGGGCGAATACCTGGTCCAGGCACTCGGCGGGGCGCCCGGCAGCTCGTCCCACCTCCTCGCGACCCTCGCCGAGGCCAACTGTCTGGTGATGGTCGACGCCGACGTCACCGAGGTGCGCACCGGCGAAGAAGTCGAGGTCGCCTTCCTCGCGCAGCGGGGCTGAGCGGTAGCTTTCGGTCCATGGCGCGATCGTGGTCGGCTCACCCCGGGTGGCCGGCGAAACTGGGACCCCTCGTGGTGTCCGCCGGGTCGGTGACGGTGCGACCCGTCCGACTGCGGGATGCGTCGGCCTGGTCGCGGACACGGCTCGACAATCGCGCCCACCTCGAACCCTGGGAGCCGACCGGGGAAGCGCCCTGGGAGATTCGGCACGCGATGTCGTCGTGGCCGCCGCTGTACTCGTCGCTGCGCTCGGAGGCCCGGCGCGGCACCATGATGCCGTTCGCGATCGAGCTCGACGGCGCCTTCTGCGGGCAGTTGACCGTCGGCAACATCGTGCGCGGCGCGCTGCGCTCCGCATGGATCGGGTACTGGGTGGCGCGCGACGCCGGCGGCGGGGGAGTGGCCACCGCCGCCCTCGCGATGGGTTTGGACCACTGCTTCGGGCCGGCGAAGCTGCACCGCATCGAGGCGACCGTGCGGCCGGAGAACCAAGCGTCGCAAGCGGTTCTGCGGAACGTCGGCTTTCGCCAGGAGGGGCTGCTGAAGCGCTACCTCGACGTCGACGGGGCCTGGCGGGACCACCTGCTGGTCGCCATGACCGTCGGTGAGGTGCCGGGGACGGTGTGCGACGTGCTCGTGCGGAGCGGTCGGGCGTCCTGGCCACGGTAGGTCTGCGCGGGCCTGTCCTTCCTGTGACTGATGTGACATGAGTGCACTCGGACCCGGCGCGTCGGCGTGGCGTGTCGCGGCACCCCCACTACGCTGACGAGCGAATCTCACACGAGTGTCATTCGGCGGCAGGAGGTGGTGTACGTGCCCAATTCGGTGATCTGGATCGGCCTCGTCGCCATCTGGCTGTTCGTGCTGGTGCCCATGCTGGTGAAGTCGCGGCCTCGAATCCGCCGCACCACCGACGTCGCGCTCGCCACCCGCGTCCTCCACCGGGGTGGGGCGGTTCTGCGAGGGGAGCGCGGACCCGCCGCCGGTCACCGCAATGACCCGGACTGGGAACCCACCGACACGCACTCCAGCGATGTCCGCATCTCGGACGACCCCACCGACTCGCCCGATCCGGAGGAAGCCATGCAGACCGACGAGCACGAGGCCGAGCACGACGACGAGTACTTCGCCGACGACTTCGTGCCCCGGCGTCGCGGTCGCGGCGGCTTCGACCCCGAGGCCGACGCCATCGCCCGCGCTGCTCGCTACTCGTTCCGTCAGCGGGCGGTTCTCGGTTCCGTGTTCGTCATCGGCATGTCCGCAGCGCTGGGTTTCCTTGCGGCGCCGCTGTTCTGGTGGGTCTTCGGCGTCACCGTCGTCGGGCTGGGGGCGTACCTGTTCTACCTCCGCCGTCAGGTGCGCATCGAGGAAGACATTCGTCGACGACGGATGCAGCGCCTGCAGCGCTCCCGCCTCGGCGTCGAGTCGGCCACCGATCCGGAGCTGCGCCTCACCCCCGAGCGTCTGCGTCGCCCCGGCGCCGTGGTGCTCGAGGTCGACGACGAGGACCCGGCCTTCGACCACCTGGACCACTACGACGACGCGGTGGGCGACGAGCACCTCGACGTCCGGATGCGTCGGGCGGCCGGAGAGTAGGGACGCGTTCACAAGCGGCCCGGACGGGCTGCTAGAGTTCTTCTCGTCCGGTCCGCCGGGCAGAAGTACCAGGGGCTGTGGCGCAGTTGGTAGCGCGTCTCGTTCGCATCGAGAAGGTCAGGGGTTCGATTCCCCTCAGCTCCACCAGATCAGAGCCGCTGTCCGCGAGTCGGGCAGCGGCTCTCGTTCTGTCCGGGCTTCGCGTTCTGTCGGATGAAACCGCCAGGCTGGATCAGCTAGGTACGTCCGCCTTGGAAATCGGCTTTCCGTCCACGACGTCGCGGAGCCACTGAGTAACAACTTCTCCATCACGCTCACGCATGGTGATCGAGGCGCGTGCAGCGGCAGCGGCGACGCGGCGACGTTCCTCGGGTGTCCAATCGTGTCGGTCTCCGGTCATCATGCGCCCTCCTGACATCGTCGACAGTGTCCGCCTTCGGCTCTCAGAACATCAACCGCGGCACCGAGTCGTGGAGGGTCGGCGCCCTGTCCTGCCACGACCGCACCAACCACAGCTCGACCAGCTCGGGCCGGACTGCCGCCTGTCGAGCCCAACGCTCGAGCACGCTGCAGTAGCGGTGGTAGCGCGTCAGGGTGAGTCCCTCGATGGAGGGTTTCTCCGACCACCCGTGTCGGACCAGCGCGGAGAGTCCGTCCTGTGCGACCACCTGCGGGCAGCCGGCGGTCCCGTCGTCGCACACGGCCCAGGCGTAGAGCGACATGGGCACCGGTCCCACGCCCGGGGTCTGCGGCCACCCCGACCAGGTGCGGTGCGGGCCGACGTCCACCAGCGCCGGTTCTCGCCGGAACATGGCCAGCCCGTCGCGAATCGGCGCGAGCGGCGACGGCACGCCGAGCGCGCGGACGTCGGCGAAACGCCGGACGCGGCGGACTTCGCGCGTTCCGGCCAACCACGCGAGGCAGAGGTAGAGGCGCACCAACTCCGGATCGCCGTACCGACGCAACGTCGACGCCGACGCGCGGAGGTCGCGTCGGGGGAGATGGGCGTCGCCCTCGCTCGTCCAGGCACCGTCCGCGGTGCGGCCGGGAAGGTGCACCGGAATGCGGTGCTGCCGCAGATGGCGGTTCCACCACTCGAGGTCGACGTGCGCCATGTCGTCCAGCACGTCGACCTCGTACGACCGCGACCCGCACCACCTGATGCATGCCTCCGGCAACGCCGGCTCCCCACCCCGAGTGACCATGCGAGACAGGGAAGCAGACCCCACCGACAGACTCAGCCCCGCTTCCGCGCCCGGTACGCCGCGACGTTCGCGCGGTTGCCGCAATTTCCCGTGTCGCAGTACCGCTTCGAGCGATTGCGCGAGAGGTCGACGAACACCGCGTCGCAGTCCGGCGACTCGCAGAATCGCAGTCGACCGAGCTCGTCGGCACGGATCAGTTCGGCGAGCGCGACGGCCAGCTCGGCGTTCATGCGGTCGGCGAGCGGGGCGTCGTCGTCGCTGACGTGCAGGTGCCAGCCCCAGTCGCCGTGACGGGTCAACCGGGGTCGTGCCCGCGAGCTTTCGAGCAGGTCGTTCACCCGCGGCGCCAAGGTGTCCGCGTCGGTTTCCGCCCACAGCTCCCGCCACGCGGGCCGCACCGAGCGCACGGCGACGAGTTCGGCGTCGGTGCCGTCCCGTCGACCGGTCCACTCGTGTTCGTCGAGCACGGCCGTGAGGGCCGCGACGTCCGGGAGGCCCTCCTCGCCGTTCGCGGCCGTGTTGACCAGCGCGGCGGCCCAGACCAGCGCCGCACGGGTGTCATGAGCAAAAAGCATTTGACTCCTGACTCGGGTCGACCGTACTGTCATGACCAATCTACCGGTTCGGTCGTGACATGCCCCGTGGGGTCGAAAGGTCGTCGCATGCTCTCCTCTCGCTCGGGCCTCGCCTTCGCGCTGATCTCCGCCGTCTCGTTCGGGATGTCGGGGCCGATCGCCAAGGGTCTGACCGACGCCGGCTGGTCGCCCGAGTCCGCCGTCCTCGCCCGCATCGTGGGCGGTGCGCTCCTCCTGGTCCCGATCGTCCTGCTGGTTCGCCGCCGCGCCCTGGCGGCGATCCGACGTGCCCCGGCCGTCGTCGTCACCTACGGCGTCATCGCCGTGGCCGGCGCCCAGGTCTGCTACTTCAACGCGATCCAGCATCTTTCGGTGGGGGTCGCGCTCATGCTCGAGTACCTGGGCCCGGTGCTCGTGATCGGCTGGCTGTGGGCCACGACGCGTCGACGGCCGCATCCGACGACGCTGGTCGGGGTCGCCCTGGCGTTCGGCGGCGCCCTGGTGGTGCTCGATGTGTTCGAGGGCGCCGTGCTCGACCCGATCGGCGTGGCGTGGGGCCTCGGCGCCGCCGTGTGCCTGGCCTTCTACTTCGTGATCTCCGCGCGCCAGGACGACGCCGTCGACCCGTTGGTGCTCTCGGCGGGCGGCCTCGTCGTCGGCTCGGTGGTCGTGGCCGTGGCCGGGGTGGTCGGTCTGGTCCCTCTTCGCGCGTCGACGACGGACGTCGCCCTCGGCGGCCACGTCGCTCCCTGGTGGGTGGCGGCCGCGATCCTGGCCGCCGTGAGCGGTGTGCTCGCCTACGTCTTCGGCATCATGGGAACGCGTCGCCTCGGTGCGTCGACGGCGTCGGTGGTGGCTCTGCTCGAGGTGGTCTGCGCTGTCCTCTCGGCGTGGTGGCTGCTCGGGCAGACGGTCTCGCTCACCCAGATCGCGGGCGGCGCAGCCATTCTCGCGGGCGCCGCGGTGGTGCAGTCGCGCCGTTCGGTGCCGCCGGCGCCGGAGTTGGTTCCGGTGGCATCGAGAATGGCCTGATTCGTAACGGGCGGTCCCTTCTGTCGGGACTCTGCGCGGTATGGTGTGGGCGCGTCGTGATTCCACGATCTCGGTTCGTCCCGTCGCGCGGGGCCGAAAGGCGAACCGAGCGTCAGGAGCGGGTGATCACGTCGCGCGTTGCCACCTCGTCCCCGGGAGTACGTCATGTCAGTCGAATTCGTGGATCTGGAGGAGACGTGGGTCGCGGGACTCCCCGTCCGGAGCCCGAAACGCGCCCTGGGGTCTCTCTACGACACGAATCTCGAACGTGCCTGGTCGGGAATCCTCAACCAGGACATCGGAGAACCGCTTGGGTCGATCTATACCGACTACGTCCCGGCGATCGGTTCCTACAGCACTCAGATCGTCGGTTATCGCACCGCGGCCGGGGACGTGCGCGACGGACACGTGGTGGCCCGAATTCCCGCCGGGACCTATGCCAAGTTCTCGGCCGTGGGCAATTTTCCGAGAGTCCTGACAACCATTTGGAAGGACATTTCCCACGCCGAGGAAAGCCGTTCTTTTCGACGCGCGTACACCGGTGAATTCGAAGTGTATCCGCACGCGTACAAGATCGAGATGTTCGTGCCCGTCGACACCTCCGGGAGCCGGTGATGGCGTTCCGTCTGGTGGCGCGGCCGACCACGATCGTCGCCGGCCTGGTCGCGCCGGGGGTCGAGCCCGGACCGGAGAGCAGCGCGAGCGATCTGGTGACGTTTCTCCGCGAGCGCATCCGCGAACGCGAGCCCGCGGGTACCGACATCTGGACGGTGTACCTGCCGGACCAGCGCGGCGTCTCGAACGCGGTGGTCGGCGTCCCGCGGTCCGAGGTGGAGGACGTGCCGGTGGGCGACGTGTTCATCACTGTCCCCGCCGGTGCGTTCGCGGTCTTCGAGGCCTCGATGACCCTGCCCGACCGCACGGAGGACGCGTGGTCGCAGGTCGAGGAGGCCGTCGCGGACGGTGGGGTGACGCGCGCCGGCGGGCCGGAATTCGAGTGTCTGGCGGCGGACGGCAACGTGGAGATCTTCGTGTCCGTGCTGTTACGGTAGCCGTCGCTGTCCCGCTCGAAACCTCACCGAATTCAAATCGAGAGTCAATTTCCGACGCCGTGACCGGTATCTCGCCGCGAATCGGTATCGACGATTGTTTTCACGCGGTAGCTGTTGTGACGCCATCCAGTCTTCCATTCACGATCCGTGATTCTCGGACTGTTGTGCCTAAACTATGCGAACGCGGCGTCGGGCCGCGAGCAGAACGTTCGCTCCGGGATTCACGCGAGCATCGCTCTGGTGATGGACGCGAGCAGAGTGGGGAGACGGACGATGGTCAGGCAACTTCGGGCAGAGGCGACACGGTCGGCAGCGCTGCGAGCGGCAGCCGATCTCTTCCTCCGCGTCGGTCACGCGACAGCGACGCTCAGCCAGGTCTCGGCCGAATCGGGAGTGACCAAGGGCGCGCTGTACTTCCACTTCGCCTCCAAGGAGGAACTGGCGCGTGCACTGGTGGACGAGGGCCGTGAGCGAGTGACCGCCGCGTGCTCCGGCATGGTCGACAGCCGTTCGCCCGCACTCGAATCCGTCATCGGCATCACGTACTCGGTGCTCGATCTGGCCAACACGGACAACCTGGTCCGCATCATGTACCGCCTGCAACTCGAGGTGGACGCGCCGGATCCCAGCCGCGGCAGCGTCTTCGCCACATGGCAGAACATCTTCTCCCACCTCTTCGAACGGGCCATCGAGCACGGCGACGTCATCGACTCGCTGGATGCGGAGACGGCGTCGTGCCTCGTGTCCGAGATGCTCAGCGGCGTTCTCATGGTCGCCGAGGGCACGGCTCGTCTGGACGGCGCCGCCGTCCGTATGGAGCAGGTCTGGCACACCATCCTGCCGTCGTTGGTGCCGCCGGCGAAGCTGCCGTACTTCCGCGAGTTCGCCTCGCGCAGCCTGTCGAGCTTCGTTCGTCGCCAGGAGGACGCGCGCGCGGAGGCCGACGTCCGCAGCTGACCCGGCGCGGCCTCTGGCGCGGCGCGATGTGACGGAGGACACTGGACGGCAGGTCGCAGATCAGCCGTCAGGAGGTCGTCGTGAACCCCACCGCCACCACGAACAGCACGCACCGGATGTCGGATGCGGAGTTGCGCAAGGCCATCGCCGTCATGCAGTCCCGCGCCGACGACGCACGACGTCGCGGTGAGACCGAGGACGCCGACCGCATGGAGGCCACGGTGAACGAGTTCCGTGAGGAGATGGCCACCCGGCTCTGAGCCCGGACGTGAGCCGTCAGCTCGGTCCGAAGCGTTCCGTGCGGATTCGGCCGGGGGCGTGTCCGCGGTCGACGAGCATGTCCGCGACGGCGTCGACGAAGCTCGTCGGTCCGCAGACGTAGCAGTCGGGCTCGAACTCGGCCGGCCACCCGTGGGCGTCGAGGTCCGCCGGTTGGATCCGGCCGACGGGTCGGCGTGACGCGACCGGAGCGCGCCGGGTGTGGATCAGCGTGACGTCCACACCAGGGCGCGGGTGCGCCCACTCGTCGGCGTAGTACACCTCGGCCGGTTCGCGGACCGAGTAGAGCACCCGGAACGGCACCGCCGCCGTGCGGGCTCGGACCATCGCGCGCAGCGGGACGATGCCCGATCCGCCGCCCACCAGCAGCACCGGCGGGGACGGTGGGCCGGTGGGCGCCGCGGGACGCCACACGAACCAGCGCCCGATGGGCCCGCGGACCTCGACTCGGTCGCCCGGTTCGAGCGCCGACGTGAGATAGGGCGAGACTTCGCCGTCGCCGACGGTCTGCACCGTGAGTTCGATGCGCGGCGTGCCGTCGGGCGCCGAGGCGATCGAGTAGCTGCGTTGCGCGCTGTATCCGTCCTCGGCGGTGAGTTTGACGTCGAGGTGCTGTCCGGCGTGATGACCGGTCCACCCGTCGACGTCGAGGACGAGGGTGGCGGCGGTGGGCGTTTCCGCACGCCGTTCGACCACGGTGGCGACCAGCCAGGGCTTGGCGCCGGAGAGGGCAGTGGCCATGGGGCGATCAGTCGCCCTGGTAGCGCTGCTCGCGCCAGGGGTCGCCGTAATCGTGGTAGCCGCCGCGTTCCCAGAATCCCTGCTCGTTCTGCTCGGTGAGTTCGATGCGCGAGACCCACTTGGCGGACTTCCAGAAATAGAGGTGCGGCACCAGCAGACGCGCGGGTCCTCCGTGCTCGCGGGCGAGGGGCGCGCCGTCGAATTCCGTGACCAGCCATGCCTTTCCGCCCAGGAGGTCCTCGAGGGGGAGGTTGGTGGTGTACCCGTCGAACCCGTGCACGACGACGTACTGTGCGTCGCTCTCGAGCCCGCCGAGGAGCACGTCGAGGGAGACGCCGGTCCACGTGGTGTCGAGCTTGGACCACTTGGTCACGCAGTGGATGTCGACGGTGGGCCGCTCGTGCGGCAACGCGGCCATCTCGTCCCACGTCCACGTGCGGCTCTCGCCGCGTTCGGTGGTGATCTGGAACGTCCACGTGTCGGTCGCGACGGACGGTGACGGCCCGATCGCGAGCACGGGGAAATCCTTGGTCAGATACTGACCCGGTGGGGTACGGCCGTCGTCGTCGCGTCGACGCCCGACGAAGCCTTTCGAGACGAGTGCCATGGTGCGTCCGAGTTTCGCCCCCTTTGGTGCGTCTGACAAGTCGGCCCGCCGGGACGCGTCGGCTCGGTAGGGTCGACGCGGCCGCCGGCACGCGCGGCGGTGGACGAGGAGGGGTGAACCGGTGGTGGTCCTGGGCAGGCTGCGAGGTCGCGGCGCGACGCGGAAGCGGCGCACGGTGAACGGCCGCCGCGTGCTCGTTACCGGTGCCGCCAGCGGAATCGGGCGGGCCACCGCGCAGGCGGTGGCGCAGCGCGGCGGTCGCCTGATCCTCACCGACATCGACGAGGCCGGCCTGGCCGCCACGGTGCGCGACGTCGAGGCGAGTGGTGGCGTCGTCGACTTCTCTCGCGCGCTGGACATCTCGCAGTACGACGATGTCGCCGCCTTCGCTGGGGACGTCCACGCGGCGCACGGTGCCGTCGACGTCGTGATGAACGTCGCGGGGATCTCGGCGTGGGGGACCGTGGAGACCATGCCGCACGAGCAGTGGCGCCAGCTGGTCGAGGTCAACCTCATGGGCCCGATCCACGTCATCCAGACCTTCGTCCCCGCGATGATCGCGGCCGGGCGCGGCGGGTACCTGGTCAACGTCTCCTCGTCGGCCGGCCTGCTGGCGTTCCCATGGCACGCGGCCTACAGCGCCAGCAAGTTCGGGCTGCGCGGCGTCTCCGAGGTGCTCCGCTTCGATCTCGCTCGGCACGGCATCGGGGTCTCGCTGGTGGTCCCCGGCGCGGTCCGTACTCCACTGGTCGAGACCGTGCGCATCGCCGGTGTCGATCGCGCCGATCCGAAGGTGCGCCGACTCGAGGACCACTTCCACGACCGGGCCGCCGAACCGCAGGACGTGGCCCTGGCCATCCTCCGCGGCATGGAGCGGGGGCACTTCCTGGTCTACTCCGGCAACGACATTCGCTTCGCGTTCTGGGTGCAGCGCAAGTTCGCCCTGCCGTACGAGATCGCGATGCAGGCGGCCAACGACTACTTCACCCGCCTGTTGAAGTGACGTCCGCCGTGTGAGGGCGGCACCGACGGACTACCGTCGGTGCATGACCGCACCCGACAGGCCGGGCGCCCCGCTGGGGGCGGATTCCGAGGTGGGCACGCTGCGGACGGTGCTGCTGCATCGACCCGGCGACGAGCTGCGTCGCCTGACCCCACGGAACAACGATCAGCTGCTCTTCGACGGGCTGCCGTGGGTGGACCGCGCCCGCGACGAGCACGACGCCTTCGCCGAACTGCTCGCCTCGCGCGGCGTGGAGGTGCTGCTGCTCGGCGACCTGCTCACCGAGACGCTCGACCACAGCGGCGCGGCCCGAGTGCAGGGCGTGGCGGCGGCGGTCGATCCACGACGGCTCGGCCACGTGCTCGCCCGCGATCTCACCACCTACCTGCGGGGACTTCCGGCGGCGGAGTTGGCGACGGTCCTCATGGCGGGCATGACCTTCGACGAGTTGCCGGTCGGGGACGGCGCCGGCATCTCGCTGGTGCGGCGGATGCACCACGGCGCCGACTTCGTCATCGAGCCGCTGCCCAATCTGCTCTTCACTCGCGACTCGTCCTTCTGGATCGGCTCGCGGGTGGCCATCACGTCGCTCGCGCTGCGGGCGCGGTCACGGGAGACGTCGCTGACCGACATCGTCTACGCGTTCCACCCGCGTTTCCTCGGCGTCCGCCGCGCCTACGAGTCCCACACCGCACCCGTCGAGGGCGGCGACATCCTGCTGCTCGCGCCCGGAGTGGTGGCCGTCGGGGTGGGGGAGCGGACCACCCCCGCCGGCGCGGAAGCGTTGGCGCGCAGCCTCTTCGACGACGACCTCGCGCACACCGTGTTGGTGGTGCCCATCGCCCAGGAGCGCGCGTCGATGCATCTGGACACGGTGTGCACCATGGTCGACACCGACGCCGTCGTGATGTACCCCGCGATCCGAGACTCCCTGTCGGCCTTCACCATTCGCCGCGAGGACGACGGCGTCAGCATCACCGGTGCCGACCCGTTCCTCGGCGCGGCTGCCGACGCCATGGGCATCGGGAAACTCCGCGTCATCGACACCGGGCTCGACAGCGTCACCGCCGAGCGCGAGCAATGGGACGACGGCAACAACACTCTTGCCCTCGCGCCCGGGGTGGTCGTCGCCTACGAGCGCAACGTCGAGACCAATGCCCGCCTCGAGGCGTCGGGCATCGAGGTGTTGCGCATCGCGGGATCGGAGCTGGGCTCCGGCCGCGGTGGACCGCGCTGCATGTCGTGCCCGGTGTCGAGGGACAGCCTGCGGAGCTGACGGCGCCGGAGAGAGAACTACTCAGAGCACGGTCGACACCGTGGCGGCCGGCCGGGCCAGGACGGTTCCGGTGTCCGAGACGACGAAGGGGCGCTCGATGAGGATCGGGTGCTCGAGCATCGCACGCAGCACGGTCTCGTCGTCCGCGTCGGCCAGACCGAGCTCGGCGTAGAGCTTCTCGCGCGTGCGGACAGCGGTGCGCGGCGTGAGCCCGGCATCGTCGATCAGGCGCCGGAGGGTGGCCTCGTCCGGCGGCGTCTCGAGATACTTCACGACGGTGGGCTCGACGCCGGACTCGCGCACCGTGGCGAGGACCGTGCGCGAGGTGGAGCAGCGGGGATTGTGGTAGACGGTGACGGTCACCGCACCAGTATGACGCCGGGCCGGGACGCCGGACCGGGATGATGCAGCAGGAGGAGTCGTGACCCAGCGTGAGGCCCCGCACGGGGCGAGTCTGCCGATCGACCTGTCGACGGACGAGGCTCCCTTCGAGCAGGTGCGCTCGGGCATCGTCCGGGGTGTGCGCTCCGGCGTACTCATCTCCGGTTCCCGGCTCCCCACGGTGCGGGCCCTCGCGGCCGATCTGGGGTTGGCCCCCAACACCGTCGCGAAGGCGTACCGCGAGCTGGAGCAGGACGGCGTCGTCGTCACGCGGGGCCGGTCGGGCACGTTCGTGGCCGCAGGGGACGACCCCGCCGTCGCCGCTGTGCAGACCGCGGCGACGGAGTACGCGCGAGCTGCGCGTCGAGCCGGGGTGGAGGACGACGAGGCCGTGCGGTGGGTGCGGACGGCGTTCGACGCGGCGCAGTAGTCCCCGGCGACGCGATGGTCGGTCGAAGTTGACGCTTCAACTCAACTGTGCCACGGTGGACCCGCTCGCATCCCCGATCCCGAAGGAACTCCCGTGAACAGTCCTGTCGTCAGAGACCTCGCCGCCCTGGTCGCCCGTGTCGCCCTCGGCGTCATCTTCGTGGCCCACGGCTGGCAGAAGCTGAACACCAACGGACTGGACGCCACGACCGCCGGGTTCGAGGGCATGGGCATCCCGTTCCCGACGTTCTCCGCGTACTTCGCCACCTTCGTCGAGCTCGTCGGCGGCGGACTGCTGATCGTGGGTCTGCTCACTCCGGTGGTCGGACTGCTCCTCCTGATCGACATGATCGGCGCACTGGTGTTCGTTCACCTCGACAAGGGCGTCTTCGTCACCGACGGCGGCTGGGAACTGGTGGTCGGACTGGGTGCGGGCGCGCTCCTGCTGGCCGTCGTCGGCGCCGGGTCCTTCAGCCTCGACGGAGTGTTCGGGCGCGGGCGGTCCCGGTCCCGCGCCTGATCGGATCGAAGAAGCGTCACCGCCAGCTGGGCAGCCACAACTGCTGCTGCCACAGCGTCTCGGTGATCGGCAGGCCGGTGAGAACGGGCCACAACCACACGAAGTTCGCGATCGCGACGGCGACGTACCCCGAGGCCAGGGCGAGGCCGAGGGTGCGTCGCCGTCCCGTTCGGGCGCGGCCGATCACGTCCCCGATCACCAACGTCAGGCCCATGACGAGGAACGGCGAGAGCGCGGTCGCGTAGAAGAAGTACATCTGCCGGTCCAGCGAGAGGAACCAGGGCAGGATGCCGGCGCCGTAGCCGACCAGCACGGCGGCGTAGCGCCAGTCCCGTCGCGCGACCGTGCACCACAGCGCCCACGCCAGCATCGGCAGCGCGAGCCACCACAGGGCCGGCGTCCCGATCAGCATCACCGCTTTGACGCAGCTGCCCGGCGTACCGCAGCCGGAGACGGTGTCACCGTCGGCGTAGTAGTACAACATCGGCCGCAGCCCCATCGGCCACGTCCACGGCTTGGACTCCCACGGATGACGGTTACCGGCCGAATTGGTCAGGCCCGCATGGAATTCGAGGACGTTGCCGCTGTAGTACCAGAGCGAGCGCAGGGCGTCGGGAACGAACGAGAACGGCCCTCCCGCACCGACGTCGGTGCCCACGGCGTGCCGGTCGACACCCGTCTCGCTGGCGAACCACCCGGCGTAGGTGGCGAGGTAGACGACGACGGGAACGGCCACCAGTGCGTACAGGGCCGGGCCGACGTCGCGGACGGCAGTGCCGCGCCACGGCCGGACCACTCCGTACCGCCGCCGGGCCGCGAGGTCGAACGCCACGCCCAGCAGGCCGAAGAAGGCGACGAAGTACAGCCCGGACCACTTCGTGCCGCAGGCGAGGCCGAGCAGGACGCCCGCGCCGAAACGCCACCAGCGCACGCCGAGGCGGGGCCCGAGCGCAGAGGCCTCGATGCGGCCCTGCGCGGCGACGCGAGCCAGCCGCTCGCGCACGTCGTCACGGTCGCGGACGAGCGCCCCGAACGCACCGACGACGAAGAGGGTCATGAAGATGTCGAGCATCCCCACGCGGGACGAGACGAAGGCGACGCCGTCGACGATCAGCAGGAGGCCGGCGATCGCGCCCAGGAGGGTCGAGCGCGTCATCCGTCGCACGATGCGGACCACCAGCAGGACGAGAAGAATGCCGAACACGGCCGACGACAGACGCCAGCCCCACCCGGTGTAGCCGAAGACGGCCTCCCCGACGGCGATCAACTGCTTGCCGACGGGCGGGTGCACCACCAGCCCGTAGCCGGGGTTGTCCTCGATCCCGCCTCCGGTGAGCACCTGGTACCCCTGCGGTGCGTAGTGCTTCTCGTCGAAGACGGGGGTGCCGGCGTCGGTGGGGTAGCCCAGCATCACCAGGCGTGTGACCGCCGCGATCGCCGTGACGACGACGGTCACCACCCAGCCGCGCAGACGATCGGTGGGACCGAACGTCTCGACGGGCGTCAGGGGGCCGGGGGCGACGGCCGCCGGGGTCGACCGTGGCGCCGGATCGGTGCGCGCGGTCAGCAGGGTCACCGTTCGATCGTAGGCTAGGGAGGACGAGTGTCGCCGGGCCCGACCGGTCGACCGGACGACGAGAGAGGACGGCCGTGCTGATCCTCGGTGCCACCCCCATGGGCGATCCGAACGACGCTTCGCCGCGGCTGCGGGAGGCGCTCGCCACCGCGGACGTCGTCGCGGCGGAGGACACCCGCCGCACCAAGGCGTTGGCATCGGCCCTCGGCGTGCAGATCACCGGGAGGGTCGTCAGCTTCTACGACCAGGTCGAGACCGATCGGATCCCCGGTCTGCTCGACGAGATTCGTGCCGGGCAGCGGGTGCTGCTGGTGACGGACGCCGGGATGCCGTCCGTCAGCGATCCCGGGTACCGCCTGGTGGCGGCCTGCGCGCAGGCGAATCTGCCGGTGACGTGCCTGCCCGGACCGTCGGCGGTGACCACGGCGCTGGCGCTCTCGGGTCTGCCCGTCGAGCGGTTCTGCTTCGACGGGTTTCCTCCGCGCAAGCGGGGTCCGCGTCAGGCGTGGCTGCGCACGCTGGTCGCCGAACAGCGTGCGGTCGCGTTCTTCGAGGCGCCGCACCGCCTGGCCGACACCCTGGCTGACGCCGTGGAGGTTCTCGGTCCCCAGCGCCTCGCCGCCGTCTGTCGCGAACTGACCAAAACCTACGAGGAGGTCCGGCGCGGCACCCTCGCAGACCTGGCCGAGTGGGCCGCGGAGGGGGTGCGGGGCGAGATCACCGTGGTGCTCGCCGGAGCGACGCCCACCGCGGCCGATCCGGAGGACCTGGTCGACGCGGTGGAGAAGTGGGTGAGCCAGGGGGTGGGTTTGAAGGACGCCTGCGCACGCGTGGCGGCCGAGGAGCAGGCCGAGGGAACGGGCACGGTGTCGAAACGCGCTCTCTACGAAGCGGTTCTGGCCGCCCGGTCTCGGTAGTCGGTGCCGCTCAGCCGACGACCTGCTGGCGCAACCCGTCGGTCGCGGTTTCGAGTACCGTCTTGGTGCCACGCTTGACGATGAAACCGGGGACCGGGATCTTCGGGTCGAGCGTGATCTCGAAGGTCAGGTGGGTGCCGCGGTCGGTCTCGGTGAGGTCGTAGCGTGCGGTCTGGGATTTCTGCTGGGTCGACTCCACGACCTTCCACGACACGGACGTGTCGGTCCAGGCGAACTCCAGCACCTGCTCGTCCGTGATGCCCATGACGGCCACCGTCATTTCCGCGACGAGCGGGCGACCGGCGTCGTCACGCTCTCGGACCGAGACCTTCTTGTGGATGGAGGACCAGGCGGGGAGGCCCTCCAGATCGGCGATCACGGCGAGCACGTCCGCCGGGGGAGCCTCGATGTCGACTTCTCTGCTGCCACTGACTGCCATGCGCGTGAATGTAACCGACGGTGACCCGTACCGGGGCGCTTATGCGCCCGGCCGGATGGCGGACGTCCGTCCCCGCGAGGCGACACGCTCGTCGACGAACGCGGCGATCTCACGAATGGCCCGTCCGCTCTCGGGGACGAAATCGGCGGCCTGGAAGACGTGAACCTGGTTCTCCCACACCTGAAGTCGACAGTCGACACCGGCCTCGGCCAGGCGATCGGCCATGAGTTCGGAGTCCGCGTAGACCATCTCGTTCGACCCGACCTGCAACAGCACCGGCGGCATGTCGCTCAGATCGGCGTTCACCGGACAGACACGCGGTCCGCGCTTTCCTTCGACGACGATGCGCGCCTCCACGCTGTCCGCCAGCGCGGTCAGCGCGGGGACCGCACCGGCCGGGAACACCGGGCAGCGGGCGGCGTTGGGGTGGGCCATCTTCCGGCTCGGATCGAGGTCCGTCAGGGGGGAGAGGGCGATGATGCCGCCGGCCTGGGGCAGCCCCAGCGAGGTGAGCGCGAGCGAGACCATGAAGGACAGGTAGCCACCGGCGGAGTCGCCCGCGATGAAGATCTGTTCCGGCAAATACCCCGAGTCGAGCAGGTAGCGATAGCCGTCGACGCCGTCCTCGACGGCGTGCGAGATGGGGTTGCGCGGCATCATGCGGTAGTCGATCGACAGGACGTCGGCGCCCGTGGTGTGGGCGATGCGCGACGTCAGGCGTCGATGGCTGTTGAGTCCGCACACGACGAACGCACCGCCGTGGAGGTAGAGGATCACGCGGTCCCGATCGGCGCGGCGACGGGGAGTCTCGGACCGACCGGTGGGACCGAGGCGGCGAGGACGGTCGCTGTGAACCCATTCGGCGCGGCAGTTGTCGAGCTTCACCGGGGTGCAGCGGGTGGTTCCCACCGGCGGGAGCAGGCGCCCGGCCTGATCGACGAGCCCGGTGGGCCAGGGAAGCGAGTGGGTCTGGGCCCAGAGGCCCAGGAACGGACGGACGGTGGTGCGCAGATACGTGGCCAGGGCCCTGCCCTGCACGCTGGTGCCGACGAAGTCCTGCCGGTCGACGGGCGTGACCCCGTAGCCGTGCGACGCCGCGCGTCCGGCGTTCCGTCGCAGGGACGTGGTCATCTCGGCCGAGGCGATGCTCATCTGGCGGCCCTCCGTTGTCTGCTCATCCGGTGCGTGCTCGTCCGGGTGCTCCGTCGAATCCTTCTGGTCCTTCTCTGCAGAGGGGATCGCACCGGCACGCCACCATGAAACACGTTTCGAGACATCCGTTGTAATCGGGGTCACACCGTGACCGTGCGTCGACCGTTCCGTTGCGCGTTCGTTATCTGCGGAGAGCATGGTGAAGGGGCAGGTGAGCGGGGCGATCGCGCCGTGCCGCCGGGCCTAGAGAGGGTGCGTCGATGCCGTTCATGCCGGTCACCGAATCCATGTTCCTGGTGGCGGAGACGCGAGAGCACCCCATGCACGTGGGCGGGCTCCAACTTTTCGTGCCGCCGGACGGCGAGGAGGAGACGTTCGGGCAGAAGGTCTACGAGACCTTCGAAGCGGCCACCGACGTCTACGAGTTGTTCCGCAAACGTCCGGCCCCGCCGGTCAACGTCATGGGCACCCTGCGGTGGATCTTCGACGACGATCTCGACTTCGAACAACACGTTCGCCGCATCATGCTGCCCCGACCCGGGCGTGTGCGCGAGCTGCTGCGCTACGTCTCCGCCGAACACGGCGCGCCCCTCGATCGGCACCGCCCCATGTGGGAGCTGCACATCATCGAGGGGTTGGCGGACGGTCGCCTGGCGCTCTACAGCAAGATCCACCACTCCCTCGTCGACGGGGTGTCGGCCCTGAAGTTGTTCGAGAAGGCCCTGACGCCGGATCCGGACCGTCGGGACTGCGGTCCCATCTGGGATCCCGCCCTGTTCAGGAAGAAGAAGAGCTCGGCGGTCGCGACGACGGGCGGCGGCGCCCTCGCGGCGGTCTCGACCGGTGTCAAAGCGGCCGGTGAGCTCGCGGGGATGGGGCCGGCGGCGGCCCGCATCGGGTGGAACAAGTTGCGCGGCAACGACATGGTGTTGCCGCTGACCGCGCCGCACACCATGCTCAACGTTCCCATCGGCGGTGCGCGGCGCTTCGCGTCGCAGCAGTGGTCGAAGACGCGCATGACGGACGTCGCCTCGGCACTGGGCGTCACGCTGAACGACGTCGTGCTCACCATGTGCGCGGGCGCGCTCCGGTCCTACCTCATCGACCGCAACGCGCTGCCCGACCAGCCACTCGTGGCCATGGTGCCCGTGTCGATGCGCGAGGCCGGCGCGGACGCCTCCGGCGGCAACGCGGTGACCACCGTGCTCTGCAATCTCGGGACCGATCAGCCCGATCCCGAGCGCAGGCTCGCGGCCGTCGTACGGTCGATGAACGACTCGAAGGCGATGATGCGGAACCTCAGCCCCCTGCAGGCGCTGGGATACGGTGCCGCGGTGATGGCTCCGCTCCTGCTCACGCCGGTGCCGGGCTTCGTGCGCAACACCCCGCCGCCCTTCAACGTCATCATCTCCAACGTGCCCGGGCCGAAGACCGAGATGTACTGGAACGGCGCGCGTCTCGACGGCGTCTACCCGGCGTCGATCGTGCTCGACGGGCAGGCGCTCAACATCACGCTGGCCACCAACGCCGACAACGTCAACTTCGGGCTGGTGGGAGACCGCCGGAGCGTTCCGTCGTTGCAGCGCATGCTGACTCACCTCGACACGGCCCTCGAGGAGCTCGAGAAGCTCGCCTGACGGATCTACACGGGTCTAGTTCACGTCGGGCTCGACGTAGCGCGGGAAGACGCCCGTCGGCTTCGGCAACTCGACACCCGCGGTGAGACGGGTGGGGAGAGAAGCGAAGTCGCGATCGGACACCCCCAGCAGGTCGAGCAGGCGCGCGCAGGAATCGGGCATGAACGGCTGAGTGAGGATCACCGCGACGCGCAGGACCTCGAGCGTCACGTAGAGGACCGTGGCCATGCGCTCGGGGTCGGTCTTGCGCAGCACCCACGGCTCCTGCGCGGAGAAGTAGCGGTTGGTCTCGCCCAGAACGGACCAGATCGCCTCCAGCGCAAGGTGCAGTTCCTGCCGATCCATGTGTGCCCGAACGGTATCCGCGAGACCGGCGACGTGCGCGAACATGGCCTCGTCGGCGTCGGTGAAGTCCCCCGGCGTCGGTACGCGTGCGTCGCAGTTCTTCGCCACCATCGACAAGGATCGCTGCGCGAGATTGCCCAACTCGTTGGCCAGGTCGGCGTTGATGCGCGTGACGATGGCCTCGTGGCTGTAGCTGCCGTCCTGGCCGAACGAGACCTCGCGCAGCAGGAAGAACCGTACGGCGTCCAGGCCGTAGTCGGCGATCAGCGCCGCGGGATCGACCACGTTGCCGACCGACTTGGACATCTTCTCGCCCTTGTTGGTCAAAAAGCCGTGCACGAACACCCGTTTCGGCAGTTCGATGCCCGCGGACATGAGGAAGGCGGGCCAGAACACGGCGTGGAAACGCACGATGTCCTTGCCGATCATGTGCACGTCCGCGGGCCAGTAGGTGCGGAACGCGTCGCCCTCGACGTCCGGATAGCCCACGCCCGTCAGGTAATTCGTGAGGGCGTCGACCCACACGTACATCACGTGTGCCTCATCGCCCGGCACCGGAACACCCCAGTCGAACGTCGACCGGGAGATCGACAGATCCTTCAGTCCGCTCGCGACGAAGCTCGCCACCTCGTTGCGCCGGGTGGCGGGGAGCACGAAGTCGGGACGCTCCTCGTACAGCGCGAGCAGCTTGTCCTGGTACGCCGAGAGTCGGAAGAAGTACGTCGACTCCTCGGTCCACTCCACCGGCGTTCCGGTCTCGGTCGCGATGCGCGACCCGTCGTCCAGCCGCGTGGTCTCGCTCTCCGCGTAGTAGGCCTCGTCCCGCACGGAATACCACCCGCTGTAGGTGTCGAGGTAGATGTCTCCCCGGTCGGCCATGCGTTGCCACAGAGTGCGACTCGCCTCGAGGTGGTCCGCGTCGGTGGTGCGGATGAAGCGGTCGAACGTGATGCCCAGCGATTCCTGCATGGCCTGGAAGGCGTCCGAATTGCGTCGCGCGAGATCCGCCGTGCTCAGACCCTCCTTCGCCGCGGTCTGCGCCATCTTCAGCCCGTGCTCGTCGGTGCCGGTGAGGAACCGGACGTCGTAGCCGTCGAGACGCTTGAACCGCGCCAGCACGTCGGTCGCGATGTACTCGTAGGCGTGCCCGATGTGCGGGGTGCCGTTCGGGTACGCGATCGCGGTGGTGATGTAGAACGGCGGGCGGCCGGCGGCGTTCACCGGAGCATCGGAAGTAGGAGTCATGGTGCGCATACTCTATCTTTCGTGCCGAAAGACCGTCCCGCCCCGGATGCCCCTGCCCCGCTGGTCCCGCTCGTGGACGCGCACACCCACCTCGACGCCTGTGGTGCGACGGACGCGGCCGGTGTGGCCGCGGCTCTCGACCGCGCCGAGGCGGTCGGGGTCTCGCGCGTGGTCACGGTGGCGGACGATCTCGACGCCGCACGCTTCGCGGTCGAGGCGGCGCACTGGGATACACGGGTGTGGGCCGCCGTTGCCATCCATCCCACACGCGCGAACGTCCTCACCGACGAGGTGAAGGCGGAGATCGAGTCGCTCGCCCGGGATCGTCGCGTGGTCGCGGTGGGGGAGACCGGACTGGACTACTACTGGCCGGGCAAGCTCGACGGCTGCGCGACCGTCGAGGAGCAGGTCGACGGCTTCCGGTGGCACATCGACCTCGCGAAGCGACTGCACAAGCCGTTGATGATCCACAACCGCGAGGCCGATCACGACCTGTTGGCGGTGCTGCTGGACGAGGGCGCCCCGGACACGGTGATCTTCCACTGCTTCAGTTCCGGTCCGGAGATGGCCGAGGCCTGCGTCGAGGCCGGATACGTTCTGAGCTTCTCCGGCACCGTCAGCTTTCGCAACGCGCACGAGTTGCGCGAAGCCGCGCAGCTGGTTCCCGACGGGCAGTTCCTCTTCGAGACCGACGCACCGTTCCTCACTCCGCACCCGTTCCGCGGGGCGCCGAACGAGCCCTACTGTCTGCCCTACACGGCCCGTGCCTTCGCGGAGATCACCGGGCGGGATCCGGAGGCCGCGGCGGCGTCGGCGACGGCCACGGCGGAGCGGGTCTACCGGCTGACCTGACCGGTCGGTTTCGCCGTTCGGCCCACCCGATCGTTGTGATACAACACAGCTCGTGATTCCCCTCCGCCGCCCGCGCCGACCGATGATCGCCACGGTCGAGCAGCGCGATGCCCACGGCACCGCGGTGCGTCTGGACACCGGACGCGGCCACTTCACCGCGGAGACCTCGGCCTCGGTGCCCATCGACACCGGGGTCGCGCCCTGGGTTCCCGCTACCTACGCCCTCGCGATGCGGGTGGCGGATTCCCTCGAGCTGCGGGCGGGAACGGGCGTGACCGGGCACGTCGACCGCGAGCAGCGCGCGGGCGCCGCCGCGGCGGGTGCGATGTTCGCGTCGTCGGCTGCTTCTTCAGCCTCGGCGTCGACTCCTTCCACGCCGTGCGCAAGCACCTGGACGAGATCACCCACCTGATCTTCGCGCTGGGCATGGACCTCGACCAGCACGACGGGTCGGCGGCGGCGCTGGCCACCGAGCGGGCCCGAGCAGCCGCGACGGAGCTGGGCAAGGAGCTGATCGTCGTCCGGACGACGGTGCGACGGGTCAGCGATCCCCTGCGCGTGCCGTGGCCCCGGCTGTACTTCGGTCCGGCTCTGGCCCATGTCGCGCTGTGCCTCGCCCCGACCCTGTCGGCGGTGATCGTGCCCAGCAGCCCGCCGATCACGAGCCGCCACGGATCGCACCCGTACGTCGATCCGCTGTGGTCGTCGTCGCGTGTGCGCATCGTGCACGACGACGACGATGCATGGCGGCCCACCAAGATCGCCGCGATCGCCGGCGCCCACCGGCGCAGCCGCCTGCAGGGCATCGCCGATCGGGTCAACGAGGAGATCTACCTGCGGCTCTGACGCGCCGCGCAGGGCCGGCCGGTCACGGCCGCGGCGGGAACTGCCCGTCGGGCACGATGGTGTTTCCGCCGACCAGGGTGAACGTCACGTACGACTCGTTGGACGGGCAGCAGTTGGCGTCGTCGGGGGAGAGCCACCGGTACCGCACGGTGACCGTGTCGTCGGAGGCCCCGACCACCGAGGTGTAGCTGTACGCATCCGACGTGGCCGTACCCAGGTAGGACCCGGTGTTCGTGAAGAACAGGACGTGGGACTGCACGGTGCCGTTCTGGATGCCGGTGCCCGTGGCGCGCGCCCATTCCAGTGACGGGCACCCGTCGGAGCTGATGCCCGTCGTGTGATCGTCGATCACGAAACGCCCGCCCTGCGAATCGGTTCCGAGGTCGGCCACCGCGGCCCGGACGTTCGACGACGACGGGTCCACGCACGGCACGGGACCGGCGGGAGCCGGGGCGGGAACGGTGACGGTCTCGGTGAACGTGGGCCCCGGCGTGGGGACGTCCGACGCCGACGGCGCGGCGGCGGGAGTCGACGAGGGGGCCGCAGCGACGGACGTCGTCGGGTCGGCCGGGGCCGGTAGGGCGGTTCCGCCCGTCTGGCCGCCGCAGGCCGCGGCGACGGCCGCGCAGGCCGCGAGCACGACGACTCGAACGGTCGCGGTGGTGATGGTCATGACCGATGTGTCGCCGGTCACGTGCCGATCGTTAGCAACCCGAAGGTCACGATCGGGCCACGAGCGGCCTACTTCGCGTCCTCGCCATAGGTCTCGACCAGGCGGTCGAACTCGGCCCGGTCGATCACCTGCGCCTCACCGATCGCGAGAGCCTGGGCGTACTTGCCCGCCAGGTGGTAGTCGCGGCCGAGGGGGCCGCGCTCACCGTCCTCGTCGTCGGACTGCGCGCTGGCGCCGGGCGGGACCTCGTTCTGCAGGCCCGACGTCTCCTGTCCCAGCCGGGCGTCGATCGTCGCGACGATCTTCTGCATGAGTTCCTGCTCGTCGGTCATGGCGCGCCTTTCGTGGTGTCCGCCGGACGGGATCGGCCCGGCGGCACCGTGGTTGTCGTCAGAGAACCTTGTTCAGGAAGTCCCTGGTGCGGTCGTTCTGCGGGTCACCGAACAGTTGCTCCGGCGTGCCCTCCTCGACGATGTACCCGTCGGCCATGAAGATCACACGGTCCGAGACCTCGCGGGCGAAACCCATCTCGTGCGTCACGACCACCATGGTCATGCCGCCCTTCGCGAGATCGCGCAGCACCTGCAACACCTCTCCGACCATCTCGGGGTCCAGGGCGGAGGTGGCCTCGTCGAACAGCATGATGTCGGGATTCATCGCCAGCGCGCGAGCGATCGCGACGCGCTGCTTCTGCCCACCCGACAACTGGGCCGGCTTGGCGTTCTCCTTCTCGGCCAGACCGACCTGGTCGAGCAGCCGCAGGGCGTTCTCCCGCGCCGACTTCTTGTCGGCCCGCTTGGTCTCGACGGGCGCGAGCATGACGTTCTCGATCACCGACATGTGCGGGAACAGGTTGAAGTGCTGGAACACCATCCCGATGTGCTGACGCACCTCGTCCAGGTCGACCTTCGGGTTCGTCAGATCGAATCCGTCGACCACCACGGTGCCACCGGTGATGTCCTCGAGCTTGTTCAGGCAGCGCAGGAACGTGCTCTTGCCCGAGCCCGACGGCCCGATCACGCACACCACCTCGCCGGAGTGGATGTCGACGTCGAGGCCCTTGAGCACCTCGAGGTCGCCGAACGCCTTCTTCAGGCCGGTCGCGCGGATCTTGACCTCGGCGGCCGACTGTCCCGCGTCCGACTTCTCCGTGCTGGTCACTTGTTGATCCTCTTCTCGAGACGGTTCGACAGCATCGTCAGCGCCATGATGATGACGAAGTACATGACGGCGATGATCAGCCACATGTTGAAGGACTGGAAGTTGCGGGCGATGATGATGCGCCCGGACTGCGTGAGCTCGGCCAGGCCGATCACGGACAGGATCGAGGTGTCCTTGAGTGTGATGACGAACTGGTTGATGTACGACGGAATCATGGTGCGGATGGCCTGCGGCATGACCACCTTGCGCATCGACGTCAGGTAGGAGATGCCGAGGCTGCGAGAGGCCTCCATCTGGCCCTTGTCCACCGACAGGATGCCGCCGCGCACGATCTCGGCCATGTACGCACCGGCGTTGAGCGAGAGCGTGATGATGCCCGCGGTGAAGGCCGTCATCGTGAACCCGAGCGCGGCCGGGATGCCGAAGTAGATGAAGAACGCCTGGACCAGCAGCGGGGTCCCGCGGAAGATCGCAACGTAGGTCGCCCCGATCGCCCGCAGCCAGGACTTGGTGCTGACGCGGAAGAGGCCGAAGATCGCACCGAGGATCAGGGCGATGACGATGGAGATCACCGTGAGGACCACGGTGAGCCACAGACCCTTCAGCAGCTCCTTGTACTCGGTCTTGATCAGCCCCGGAATGGAGTTGTCGGTCTCCTCGGCGCCCGCGCCGATGTAGGTGTTCAGGATCTCGTCGTACTGACCGGACGAGCGCAGATTGGCCAGACCGGTGTCGAACGCCGCGAGCAGATCGGCGTTCGCGCCCTTGTTGACGGCGAATCCGTAATTGCTGGGCGATTCCTTCTCGGTGACCGTCTTCAGTCCGTTGCCCTGCGTGATGCCGTACTGCAGCACCGGGTAGTCGTCGAAGACGGCGACGGAGTTCCCGGTCCGCACCTCGTCGTACATGCTCGCCGAGTCGGCGAAGTAGCGCGTCGTGAAGCCGTACCGGTCCTTGATCGACTCGGCGAAGTCCGCGCCCTCGGTGCCGTTCTTGACCGCCACCTGCTGGCCGGCGAGGTCCTCGTACGACGTGATCGACGAGTTCTCGAGGACGGCCATCTGAACGCCCGACTCGAAGTACGGCTCGGAGAAGTCGAACACCGCTTCGCGGGCCGGGGTGATGGTCATGCCGGCGATCACGCCGTCGGCCTGGCCGGCCTGGACTGCCTGGAGCGCCGCGTCGAAGCCGAGCGGCCGGATGTCGACGGAGAACCCCTGATCCTCGGCGATCGCCCGGATGAGGTCCATGTCGATACCGACGAACTGCCCGTCGGCGTTCTGGAACTCGAACGGCGCGAACGTGACGTCGGTGGCGATCGTGAACGTGCGGCCCTCGACGGGACTCGGCGGCGCGGGCTGCGCCTGTGCGGTCGGGCCCAGCACGAGCGCGAGGAGGGCGACGAGGGCGGCGACCACGGACAGTCGACGCACGGGTGGGATGGTCGAGTTCACGGGTCGGACACTAAACCCCTCCGGGGCCACGCCTCTTATTACCGATCGGTAAGAAGCCGCGGAGCGTACGCGCACCGTCCGAAGTTGCCGGGGCGACGCACGTCCGTTACCGTATCGTGACCGCAAGCCCTGGTTCGTGTCCGCCGCGACGCGAGCGGGATCGTTTCACCGGCAAGGACCTCTCGTGCGTGATCTTCTCGTGACCCTTCGCGATGCCGTGAGCACATGTCTCACGTAGCCCGCCTCAACTCCGCACGCTCGCGACTGCTGTACGCCACCGTCGCCGCGCTCCTCCTCACCCTCGTGGTGGGTGCGTCCGTCGCCGTCGTCCGGCACAAGACGATCACCGTCGACGTCGACGGGCAGCGCATCTCGCTGTCGACCATGAGCACCGACGCCCGCGGCGCGCTCGCCGCGGCCGGATACGTCCCGGCCGAGCGCGACGTCGTCGAACCCGCCGCGGACGCGGCCATCACCGACGGCGACACGGTGACGCTGAAGCGGGCCCGCGAGGTCACGCTGCTCGTCGACGGTGCGCCGTCGTCGGTGTGGACCACGGCGAGCACCGTCGCCGAGGCCAAGGACGAGCTCGGTATCGCTCCGGACGTGCACATCGACCAGCCCGAGGATCAGCAGATCCCGCTCGAGGGCGGCACCGTCGAGGTGGTTCTGCCCAAGTCCGTCACGCTCGTCGACGGTGCCGCGCAGCCCGCGCCGCTGCGCCTCGCGGCCCCGACCGTGGGCGAGTTCCTCGCGGCCGCCGGTGCACCGCTCGAACAGCAGGACACCGTCGAGCCCTCCGCCGACACCCCGCTGACCGACGGCCAGCAGATCACCGTGACCCGCCAGCGCACCGAGGTGCGCACGCTCACCGAGGCCGTGCCGCCGCCGGACCAGCGTATCGAGGACCCGACGATGAACATGTCGCGGACCGTCGAGGAATCGGCCGGCGCGCCCGGCGAGCAGAACGCGACGTACGAGGTGACGCTGGTCAACGGCGTCGAGACCGGCCGCACGCTCGTCGACGCGGACGTCACCGTTCCCGCCGTGCCGAAGGTCGTGCGCGTCGGCGCCAAGCCGGGCACGGAGGTACCGCCCGTGCAGAACGGCGCCACCTGGGACGCCCTCGCCCAGTGCGAGGCGACCGGTAACTGGGCCATCAACACCGGCAACGGGTTCTACGGCGGCGTCCAGTTCGACCAGAACACCTGGGAGCGGCAGGGTGGTCTCAAGTACGCCCCCCGCGCCGACCTCGCCACCCGCGAGGAGCAGATCGCCGTCGCAACCCGAACGCAGCAGACGCAGGGTTGGGGCGCCTGGCCGTCCTGCTCCAGCAAGCTCGGTCTGCGCTGAGCCGCGAGCGGTCGGCTCTCGGCGCAGTAGGCTCGGCACCCGTGTCGTCGAGCGAAGTGCGCCTGTTGGGCCCGGCCGAGGTCCGCACCCTGGCCGCTGAGCTGGGCGTGCGGCCCACCAAGACGCTCGGCCAGAACTTCGTCCACGACGCGAACACCGTGCGGCGCATCGTCGCCGCGGCCGGCGTCGGGCCGGACGACACGGTGCTCGAGGTGGGTCCGGGACTCGGGTCTTTGACGCTGGCCCTGATGGACGTGGTCGACCGCGTCGTCGCCGTCGAGATCGACCCTCCTCTCGCTGCGCGCCTGCCGATCACGGCCGCGGAGCGCGCGGGCTCGCGGGCGGACCGGCTGACCGTGATCGAGGCCGACGCGCTGCGCGTGCGGCCGGACGAGGTGCCGAGCAACCCCACCGCGCTGGTGGCCAACCTGCCCTACAACGTGGCCGTGCCGGTGCTGTTGCACCTGCTCTCGACCCTGCCGAGCCTGCGCACCGCGCTGGTGATGGTCCAGGCGGAGGTGGCCGACCGCTTGGCCGCCGACCCGGGGTCCAAGATCTACGGCGTCCCGTCGGTGAAGGCGTCGTTCTTCGGTGTCGTTCGCCGCGCCGGAGCCGTGGGACGCAGCGTGTTCTGGCCCGTCCCGCAGGTGGAATCCGGTCTGGTGCGCATCGACCGCTACGCGACGCCGCCGTGGCCGCAGGACGAGGACACCCGACGGGCGGTGTTCGCCGTCGTCGACGCCGCCTTCGCGCAGCGCCGCAAGACCCTGCGGGCGGCGTTGGCCGGATGGGCCGGCGGAGCCGCCGCGGCGGAGCGTCGCCTCGTCGAGGCCGGGATCGACCCGTCGGCGCGCGGCGAGACGCTCGACGCCGCCGCGTTCGTGCGGCTGGCGGCCACCTCGTCCTGACCGGGCCGGCCCCGACTCCGCCTGATGCGGGTCCCGGACCCGGCCCCGACTAGAGTGGTTCGTCGTGCTCACCGTCGTCACGCGGCCCGTCCGGGTTCGCGCCCCCGCCAAGGTCAACCTGCACCTGGCCGTCGGTGATCTGCGCGCGGACGGCTATCACGACCTCACCACCGTCTTCCACGCCCTGTCGTTGGTGGACGACGTGTCGGTGGTCAGTGCTCCGAGCATGGCGATCACCGTGCGGGGCGACGACGCCGCGTCGGTGCCCGTGGATTCGAGCAACCTCGCGTGGCGGGCCGCCGTCATGGTCGCCGAGGCCGTGGGCCGCGCGCCCGGCGTCGCGATCACGATCGACAAGGGCATTCCCGTCGCGGGCGGTATGGCCGGGGGGAGTGCCGACGCCGCCGCCACCCTCGTCGCGCTCGACGAGCTGTGGGAACTGGGCCTGTCCCGCGCCGAAATCATGGGTTTCGCGGCCCGGCTCGGTAGCGACGTGCCGTTCTCGGTGGCCGGCGGGACCGCCGTCGGAACGGGACGCGGGGAGAAGCTGCTCCCGGTGCTGTCCCGCAATACGTTTCACTGGGTTCTGGCCCTGGCGAAGGATGGCTTGTCGACCCCATCGGTGTATCGCGAACTGGATCGGCTGCGCGAGCGCGGCACCCCGCCGCGCGCCGGCGATCCGGACGAACTGATGCAGGCGCTCGCGTCGGGTGACCCCACCCGCGTGGGTCCGCTGCTGGTGAACGATCTCCAGGCGGCCGCCCTGTCGCTGCGCCCGGACCTGCGCCGGACGCTGCGCGCCGGCCTCGACGCGGGCGCCATCGCCGGCATCGTGTCGGGTTCCGGTCCCACCTGCGCGTTCCTGTGCGCGTCCGCCGACGACGCCGTCGAGGTCGGCGCCGAACTGTCCGGCGCCGGGGTGTGCCGCACGGTGCGCGTCGCGTCCGGGCCGGTGCCCGGCGCCCGCGTCACCCGAGACGAACGAGGACGTTCCTGATGGCCAATCTCGTCAACCTCGAACAGGTCTCGAAGTCGTTCGGGGTCAAGCCGCTGCTCGAACGCGTGTCGCTGGGCGTGCAGGAGAACGAGCGCATCGGCGTCGTCGGTCTCAACGGCGGCGGCAAGACCACCATGCTCGAGGTCCTGGCGGGCATCGAGGAGCCCGACTCCGGCCGGGTCAGCCGCGTCGGTGGCCTCCGCATGGCCGTCGTCACCCAGCGCGGTGTGCTGCCGCCCGGCTCCACCGTCGGAGACGTCGTGCTCGCTCCGCTCGGTGTCGCGGAGCACGAGTGGGCCGGCGATGCCCGCATCCGCAGCGTGCTGGACGGCATCGGGATCACCGGCCTCGGGCTGGACGCGCCCGTCGAGCAACTCTCCGGAGGCGAGCGGCGGCGCACCGCGTTGGCCGCGGCGCTGGTGCGCGACCTCGACCTCCTGGTGCTCGACGAGCCCACCAACCACCTCGACGTCGAGGGTGTGCAGTGGCTGGCCGAGCATCTGCGCGGACGCCGGTCGTCGCTGGTGGTCGTGACACACGATCGGTGGTTCCTCGACACCGTCGCCACCCGCACCTGGGAGGTCGTGGGCGGGCGCGTCGAGACGTACGAGGGCGGCTACGGCGACTGGATCTTCGCCCGCGCCGAACGCGCGCGACAGGCGGACGCCGCCGAGGACCGGCGTCGTAACCTCGCCCGCAAGGAGCTGGCCTGGCTGCGCCGCGGTCCGCCCGCGCGCACGTCCAAGCCGCGCTACCGGATCGAGGCGGCCGAGGCGCTGATCGCCGACGTGCCCCCGCCGCGCGATTCCGTCGCGCTGGCATCCTTCGCCCGGACGCGACTCGGGCGGGTCGTCGTCGAACTCGAGGACGCCACATTGACGACGCCCGACGGCCGCGTTCTCGTCGAGGACCTCACCTGGCGTCTCGCGCCGGGGGAGCGAGTCGGCCTGGTGGGCGTCAACGGCTCGGGCAAGACGACGCTGCTGCGCACCCTGGCCGGCGAGCTCGATCCCGCGTCCGGTCGCCGCATCGAGGGGCAGACCGTGCGCATCGGCTGGCTCCGGCAGGAACTGGACGATCTCCCGGTCGACATGCGCGTTCTCGAGGCGGTGCAGGACGTGGCCGAGCGAATTCAGCTGGGCGACAAGGAGATCAGCGCGGGCCAGCTCGCCGAGAGGCTGGGTTTCACCCCGGCGAGGCAGCGGACGCCCGTCGGTGACCTGTCCGGCGGCGAGCGCCGACGGTTGCAGCTGACGCGCGTGCTCATGTCCGAGCCGAACGTGCTCCTGCTCGACGAGCCCACCAACGACCTCGACATCGACACTCTCCAGCAGCTCGAGGATCTGCTCGATTCGTGGGCGGGGACGCTGGTGGTCATCAGCCACGACCGGTACCTCGTCGAGCGCATCTGCGACTCCACGTGGGCGCTGTTCGGCGACGGTCGACTGACCAACCTGCCCGGGGGCATCGAGGAGTACCTCCGCCGTCGGGCACAGCTCGCCGACGCGGTCGACGCCGGCTCCGGGCGGTCCGCCGGGGCCTCGGCACCTGCCGCGAGCGCGTCGGCGGCGGCGTCGGCGTCGTCCGTCAAGGGCAGTGCGGACGAACGCGCCGCCCGCAAGGAGCTGTCGCGGCTCGAACGGTCCCTGGTCAAGCTCGACGATCGCGAGAAGGCGTTGCACGCGGCGTTGGCGGAGGCGGCCACCGATCCCGTCCGAGTGCAGACCCTCGGAGCCGAGCTCGACACCGTCGTCGCCGAGAAGAACGCCGTCGAGGAACGCTGGATGGAACTGGCGGACGAGCTGGGCTGAGGCCCGTTCTCTCGGCGCCGTGCGTCGGTGCAGTGTCGGGTGCTGTGTCGTTTCGAACGAGACGGGGTACACCGTCATCGCGTGTCCGGTCGGTCGCGCGGAGGAGGAGTGTGCCGATGCCGTCCGTCGTGTCCGCGGTGATGGGGCCGGAATTCGATCGCCTGCATCCGAAAGTGCAGTGGCGCTTCGGGTTCGGTTCGGACGATCACGTCGCTCAGTTCGGCACCGGGGTCATGGACACCATCGAGCACTCACGGTTGCTCCCGCCGCCGGCGCTGTGGCTCGGTGGTGCGCGGCGCATGGTGCCCGCGAGCGCGGGGGAGAACATCCCCTTCACGATCGCCAACTATGCCTACGTGGACGAGCTGGGAAGGGAGACACTGGCTTTCGTCCGACGGTTCCAGTTTCCCGGGCGCGAGGTGTCGCTCGATTCGGTGATGGTGCGAGATCCCGAGGGCGACGCGCTCGACTACATCGGGGCCGGACCGGACATGGTGGTCTCGACGTCGTGCGCGGCGGACGAGGAGGGTGGCCTCCGGTTGACCAGTGGCACACCGCGTTTCCTCGCGCCCCGTGGATCGATGAAGCCGCCCGCTCTCCTGTCGGCGGAGACCTTCGGCCGAGAGTGGTGGGACGAGAAGGAGGGGCGGCACCGAATCGACATCGAGGTGCGCGGGCGGGCTCTGGGACGCCTGTTCCATTACAGCGGATGGTTCACCGCGGTGCAGGAGAGCTGCCCGCCCGAGAAGCTGCCCGCGGGCGTCGGTCCGAAGAGGGTGGATCCCAGAAAATGAGATCGGCTGTGGGGGAGGAAAATTGCCTCCACCTGCAGTGATGTATGTCCGACTCGTCCGATTCGGAGCGGCTCGAGTATTTTCCGACAGATGCACCAATCCCCCCTGTGGGGATGCTCCGAAGAGTAGATGACACAACCGACAGTGACCGAGCACACCGGCCGCTGAGCAGTTCGGTTCACACAACGAGAAGGGTTTCGCAATGAGCGTCACGAAGAGCAAGAGCGCAATGGCCGTCGGCTTCGCGGCGGTGGCCGTTCTCGGCCTGTCCGCCTGTTCCTCCGACGACGGCGGCAGCACCACCGACGCCGCCACGTCGTCGATGGCCGAGATGACCACGTCCGCACAGTCGATGACCTCGAGTGCGATGGCGTCCGGCTCCGCCGACCCCGCCTCCAACCTCGTCGGACCCGGCTGCGCCGCGTACGCCGAGCAGGTTCCGGACGGTGCCGGCTCCGTGAGCGGCATGGCCGCCGACCCGGTCGCCGTGGCCGCGTCCAACAACCCGCTGCTGACCACGCTGACGCAGGCCGTCTCCGGCCAGCTGAATCCGGAAGTCAACCTGGTCGACACGCTGAACGGCAGCGAGTTCACCGTCTTCGCGCCGACCGACGACGCCTTCGCGAAGATCGACCCGGCCACCATCGAGACGCTGAAGACCGACTCGGCGCTGCTCACCAAGATCCTGACCTACCACGTGGTGCCCGGCCAGATCGCACCGTCCGACATCGACGGCGAGCAGACCACCGTCGAGGGCCAGCAGGTCAACGTCACCGGTGAGACCGACGCCCTCAAGGTGAACGACGCCAACGTCGTCTGCGGTGGCGTCCAGACCGCCAACGCGACCGTCTACCTCATCGACTCGGTGCTCATGCCCCCGGCCTGATCCCCTCGCGATGACGGGTAGCGTTCGGACCCGACTCTCGTAGCAGAACGGCCCCCGGTTCCAGTGGAACCGGGGGCCGTTCGCATGCGGTGACGCGCTCGGATCAGCGGAAGCCCTTCGCGGGGTTGGTGAGGTCCAGCACGACGGTGGTGCCGTTGGACCGGACGTGCAGCTCGGGGCTCGAGAGACCGCCGGAGGTGAGGTACTCGCCGAGCAGCTGCAGCAGCTCGTCGGGTCCGTTGGAGGTGTCCATCGGACGCGTGTCGCGGCTGGTCAGCTCGTTCTGAGTGAGCCGGCCGGCGATGCGGATGGACGCGATACCCATCGCGGTGCGGCGATCCGGGCTCGGGTGGCGGGACGCGCCGGAGAAGCTGCTCCCGTTCGATCCGCCGTTGGTCGCCGAAGAGCTGCCCGGCAGAGCGTGCTCGGAGATCTGGTCACTGGTGGTCACGTCGGCCTCGCTGGTGTTGGTCGGGGTTGCGGTGGTGGAGGGCGTCCTGGTGGACCTGTGGGCGGGGGCCTTGCCGATCTTGACGCCCGTGAGGGGCCCACCTGATCCGTCGTTCATGCTCGGAGTGCTCCATCGTCGTGAGGTGTGCGGTGTCGCGGGGCGGACAACCACGTGGCCCCCCGCCGTGTCGACGCACGAAAACGGACTTCGAGTACGTTCGACACGGCAAAAAGTACCACGGGCGCGTTATTCGTCCGATATATGCAGCCAATGGCTGGTAATGAGCCCAACTCACGGGATGTTTCGTGGTGACATCACACGACAGCGGTCCGAGCATGACGGCCGCGACCTGCCTGGCTGCACACAGCTCGTCCGATTCGACGGATTCCCGCCGAGACCTCCGACTTGTGTGCAGTGAGGCATGGGGTTCGAGCCACGCGCCCCTCGGTCCGCGCCCCTCAGTCCGCGGCAGCCACCAGCGGCTCGAGCGTGAGGTGCGGCAGCTCCTTCTCGATGTACTGCAACCGCCACTTGTCGCTGACCAGGGCGAGCAACACCCCGTCGCTGCGCGTGAACACCTCGACCCCACGCTGACGGCCCAGCTCGTCGGCGGACTCGGCATCGGTCCGGCGGGCCAGCGAGTAGCCGAGCGGCTCCATGCGGGCCTCGACGCCGAACTCGGACTTCATGCGCGCCGCGACCACCTCGAACTGCATGGGGCCGACGGCGGCGAGCACGGGTGAGGCATCGCCGCGCAGGTCGTTGCGCAGGATCTGCACGACGCCCTCGGAATCCATCTGGTCCACCGCGCGTCGGAACTGCTTGTACTTGGCGGCGCTCTCGGCTCGCAGGATGGAGAAGTGCTCCGGCGCGAACGAGGGGATGGGAGGGAACTCGACCTTGCGGTCGGCGTAGAGCGTGTGGCCCGGCGCGAGGGCCGTCGCGTTGACCAGACCCACGACGTCGCCGGGATAGGCGTGTTCCACGGTGGTGCGCTCGCGCCCGAACACGGTCAGTGCGTACTTCGTGGTGAACGGCTTGCCGGTCTGTGCGTGGGTGACCACCATCCCGCGCTCGAAGACACCGGAGACCACCCGCATGAACGCCAGGCGATCGCGGTGTGCGGTGTCCATGCCCGCCTGGACCTTGAACACCACGGCGCTGAACGGGTCGGTGACGTCGCGGGCGCCGCCGGCGACGTCGGGACGCGGCCCGGGCGGCGGGGCGAAGGAGACCAGGGTGTCCAGGATCTGGTGGACGCCGAAGTTCAGCATGGCCGACGCGAAGATGACCGGCGACGTGCGCCCGGCGAGGAACGCCTCCTCGTCGTGCTGCTGACCGCTCTCGACCAACAGCTCGCTCTCCTCGAGCGCCGTGGTCCACTCGTCGCCCTCACGCGCCGCAGCGGCGTCGGCGTCCAGGAACTCCTCGGGCGCGATGGTCGCGCCGCCGGCGGTCCGGGTGAAGTGGATGTACCCGCCGGCGGTCACGTCCAGCAGTCCGCGGAAGTCGCCGGCGATGCCCACCGGCCAGAAGAGCGGGGTGGGGGTCAGCCCGATGCGCTCGTCGATTTCGTCGAGCAGTTCGAGGGGCGTGCGGCCCGGACGGTCCCACTTGTTGATCACCGTCACCACGGGGATGCCGCGGTGGCGGCACACCTGGAAGAGCTTGAGGGTCTGGGGCTCGAGACCCTTGGCGGCGTCGATCAGCATGACCGCCGCGTCCACGGCGGTGAGAACCCGATAGGTGTCCTCCGAGAAATCGGCGTGGCCGGGGGTGTCGACGAGGTTGATGGTGTGATCGGCGTAGTCGAACTGCAGGGCGGTGGAGCTGACGGAGATGCCGCGGGCCTTCTCCATCTCCATCCAGTCCGAGACCGTGGACTTGCGGCCTGCCTTGCCGTGGATGGCCCCCGCCTCGGAGATCTTGCGGGCATGCAGGGCGAGCGCCTCGGTCAACGTCGACTTGCCCGCGTCCGGGTGCGAGATGACCGCGAACGTCCGTCGGCGATCGACCTCCCGACGCAGGTTCTTCGGTGCGGCGGGGGCGCTCTCGGCGGTCGGTGACAGATCGGACGGGGTGCTCACGGGGGCCTTTCTCGATCGGGCGCGCGCCGTCGAGGAGACGACGGCGGCATCTGCAGACTACGCGGAACGGACGGGCCGATCAGGGGCCGTGGAGGCGGTTCTGGGCATCCTCGAGGCCCAGGCGCACCACCAGTTCGACCGCGTCGGCAGCGTCCTCGACGCTCACCGCGATCTCGTCGCGTTCGGCGGCGGCGAACGGTTTCAGGACGAACGACGCGGGATCCATGCGACCCGGCGGGCGGCCGATACCGACGCGCACCCGGACGTAGTCCTTGGTGCCCAGCGACTTCGAGATCGAGCGCAGCCCGTTGTGGCCGCCCTCGCCGCCGCCGCGCTTGAGTCGGACGACGCCGAAGTCCAGGTCGAGCTCGTCGTGCACCACGATCACGTCGGTCGGAGCCACCGAATGGAACCGGGCCAGGTTGACCACCGGGCCGCCGGACTCGTTCATGTACGAGCGGGGCTTGCCGAGCACCACCGCGCGGTCGCCCAGCCGGGCCGACAGCACGTCGCAGTTGCTGCGCTTGTGCGCCGAGAACGACCCGTGCGCCCTGGCCGCGAGGGTGTCCAGCACGACGGCGCCGATGTTGTGGCGCGTCTTCGCGTACTGCGAGCCCGGGTTGCCGAGGCCGATCACCACCATCGGTCCGGCTGCGGAACTGGTCATGATGTCGCCTCGTCTCGGGTGGGAACGACGCACGGCGCGCTCTCCGTGCGGAGAGCGCGCCGTGCGGGTGGGGCTGAGATCAGTTGTCGGAGTCCGCCGGGGCGGCCTCGTCGGCAGCGGAGGAGTCCTCCACGGCCTCTTCTTCCTCGGCCGCGACGTTCGACGCGAGGTCGCCGGCACCCTCGGCCTCGAGCTCGGCCTCGGTGGGGGCCTCGACGACGTTGACCAGCAGGGTCTCGCCGTCGGTGACCAGGGTGGCGCCCGACGGCAGCTCGAGCTGGGAGGCGAGGATCTGCGTGCCGATCTCGGCGCCCTCGACCGACACCTCGAACTGCTCGGGGATCTGCGTGGCGTCGACCTCGATCTCGACGGCGTTGGTGTCGACCGTGACCAGCGTGCCGGGGGCGGCGTCGCCGGTCGTGGTGACGGCGATCTCCACGGTGACCTTCTCGCCGCGGCGGATCACCAGCAGGTCGGCGTGCTCGATGTAGTTCTTGATCGGGTGGACGACGACCGACTTGGTCAGAGCCAGCTGCTTCTCGCCGTCGATGTCGAGCTCGACGACGGCGTTCACGCCGTCGGCGCGCAGCACGGCTGCGAACTCCCGAGCGGGCAGGGCGAGGTGCTTCGGGTCGGTGGAGTGGCCGTACAGGACGGCGGGGACCTGGCCGTCGCGACGGGTGCGGCGGGCGGCGCCCTTGCCGAACTCCGTGCGCAGCGCAGCGGTGAGAACGTTGGTGTCGGCCATGGTGGAACTCCTCGAATGACGGCGTGTGCGGCGGTACGACTTGTCCGGCGCGGACACGGACGAGGACGGCCGAGAGACGGGCCGTGCCTGCGTCGATCACGGTGTCGGTCCTCGGACGGGTCCGTGGCCCGGACACCCTCGCCGAGACAACCTGGAACACCTTACCGGACGGGCTCGGCGACCACCGAATCCGCCGCCCCGGGCGACGCCGCCGCGACGGCCCCGGCAATCAGCGCTCGCGCGGACTGCCGAGCGACCGCGATTGCGTCGGCGACGCCGCCGGCGGTCGACGCCACCACCGCGCCCTCGTGGAGGAGGAACAGTCCGGTGCCGACGGTGTCGGGGTCGGTCACCCCGGCGTCGCGGGAGAATTCGACGTACAGCGCACGCGCCCAGGCTTTCTCGGCGTGCACGACGGCCAGGCCGGGGTGGTCGGTGCCGGCGATCTCGGCGTGGGCGTTGACGAATCCGCACCCGCGGGAGGCATCCGCGAGCCACTCCTCGAGCGCGTCGTACATGGCCAGGATGCGTGGCAGTCCCGGGGCGACGCCGTCCAGCCGGTCCAGGACGAACCGCTGCCACCGCAGTCGGCGACGACCGAGATAGAAGGCCACCAGCCCGTCCTTCGAGCCGAACCGGTCGTAGAGGGTCTTCTTGGTGGTGCCGGCCTCGTCCGCGACGAGATCGACTCCGGTGGCGCGGATGCCGCGTTCGTAGAACAACCGGGCCGCGACGTCGTGGATGCGTTCGCCGGCCGGCGTGAGGGCGGCGGCGGGGTCGGGAATCGTGCGCACCGGGGAGGCTCCCGTCGGTCGAGACAACAGGACACTGCGAGTATACAGACCAGTATGGTTACCTCGTGGCGTGAACCCACGAGACGCCTCCTTGGCCGCCCTGCTCGTCGTCACCTGGAGCTCGGGCTTCGTCGGCGCCGAGCTCGGCACGCGCACCGCCTCGTCGCACGCCGTGCTGGCGTGGCGCTTCGTCGTCGCCGCCCTCGTCCTCGGGGCCGTGGTCCTCGTTCGAGCGCAGCGCGTGTCCCGCGCGGCCGTGCGCCGCCAGATCGGACTCGGCGTCGTCATGCAGTGTCTGTACCTGGGCGGGATCTACACCGGCGTCCAGTACGGGGTGTCCGCCGGACTCAGTGCGCTGATCGCCGCGTTGCAGCCGATGGTGGTGGCCGCCCTCGCCGCCGCGTTCCTCGCCCAACGCATCGGCGGGCGCACCGCGGCGGGACTGCTTCTCGGCATCGTCGGGGTGGCGGTGGTGGTCGGCGGCAATCTCGGCGGCGACGCGCCGTGGTGGGCGTACGCCCTTACCGTCGGGGGGACCGTCTCGCTGTCGGTCGGCACCCTGCTGCAGTCCCGAAATTCCGAGCCGGTGCCGATCACGGTGGGACTCGCCGTGCAGTCCGCCACCGCCGCGGTCTTCTTCCTCGCGTGGAGCCTCGCGGCGGGCGACGCCCTGCCCCCGGCCGACGGCGGGTTCTGGTTCGCCGTCGGGTGGACCGTGGTGCTCTCGACCTTCCTCGCGATCGGCAGCTACTTCGTCGTCATCGGACGCCGCGGGGCCACCGCGGCGAGCGCCCTGCTGTACCTGACCCCGCCCGTCACGATGATCTGGGGCTGGGCGATGTTCGGGGACAGGCTCGGTCTCGCGACGGTCCCGGGTCTCGCGCTGTGCGCGGTGGCCGTGGCGCTGGTGCTGCGCGCACCTACCGCAGCGCCGCCACGGCCGACACGGCCGCGTCCAGCTGGTCGGTCCGAAGGAAGCAGTGGGGCGACGCCCGCACCACCGCGTCCAGACCACGCGCCGTCATGTCGAGCAGTGTCGACGACCGCGGACTGACGGTGACGGTGACACCCTGCTCCGCCAGGCGGGACTTCACCTCGTAGGGGTCGACGCCGTCGACGGTGAACGTCACGATGCCGGACAGTTGCGTGCCCGGGCGTCGGAACCCGGCGTCCTGCACGGTGACGCGGGGGAGCGCGTCCAGTTCGGCGCGCAGATGGTCCGCCCGGTCGCGGACCGCGGCCTCGACGACGTCCGGACCGAGAGCGAGGAGGTGGTCCGCGGCGGCGCCGAGGCCGAGCCGGGCGGCGACGTCGTGCTCCCAGGTCTCGAATCGTCGTGCGTCGTCGACGATCTCGTAGGAGGTGGGCCCGGTCCAGGTGGCGCTGTGCAGATCCAGCGATCGCGGTTCGAGCCCGTCGAGCAGGTGCTCGGCGACGTACAGCATCCCGGTCCCGCGCGGTCCGCGCAGCCACTTGCGGCCGGTGGCCGAGAGTGCGTCGACACCGAGCTCGCGCACGTCGAGGTCGACCTGCCCCACCGATTGGCAGGCGTCGAGCAGGACCAGTGCCCCGACGGCGTGGGCCGCGTCGACCACCTCGCGCACCGGATTGATCAGGCCGCTGTTGGTCGGGGCGTGCACCAACGACACGAGTTTCACCCGCTCGTCCAACACGCGCCCCAGCGCCGCGACGTCGATCGCCCCGGTGTCGTCGGCGGGCAGCTGCTCCACCACCGCTCCGGTGGCGTGGGCGCGCTGGAGGGCCGCGACGGCCCCGGTGGCGTACTCGACGGGCGAGAGAAGAATGCGGTCACCGGGTGCGAGCGGCACGGCGTAGAAGACGTCGCACCAGGCGCGGGTCGCGGAGTCGGACAGGGCGATCGTGTGGGCGGGCGCGCCGAGCAGACGACCGACCGAGCCGCGGACGGCGAGAAGGTCGTCCGCGCGTTCGGCGGCCGCGGCGTACCCGCCGATCTCCGCTTCGCGACGAAGGTGGTCGACGACGGTGTCGGTGACCACCCGCGGCGGCAGGGACGAGCCGGCGCTGTCGAGGAAGACGCCGCGGGCGGCCGCGGGTGTCTCGGCGAGCACGGTGTCGACTACGGACGACGAGTTCTTTTCCATCGCCTCGAAGACTATGTCGGTCCGGCGCGCTAGCGTCGAGGCATGACCGCGTCGAGCGAACTCGGTTCGCGCCCCGTCGCCGAGGCCTACCTCGAGCGAGTGTGTTTCAAGATCGGCCCGCCCGCGCTGGTCGGTGCCGAACTCGAGTTCTTCACGTCCCTTCCCGACGGGTCCCGCCCGTCGCTCGATCTGCTGGCCGCCGCGCTCGGTGATCACACCCCCGCGTCGCTGCGTCCGGATTCCCCGGCCCTGCCCCTCCGCTCCGGAAACGTCGTCTCCGTCGAGCCGGGTGGCCAACTCGAACTGTCCTCCGCCCCGGCCGCGTCGGCCGACCTGGTGGTCGATGCCATGCGGCGCGACACCGACCGCCTGCAGGATCTGCTCGCGCCCTACGGCGTGACCCTCGGCACCGGCGGCGCGGACGTCGCGCGAGATCCCGAGCGTCTGCTGACCTTGCCGCGTTACTGCGCGATGGAGTCGCGCTTCGACACGGTCGGACCGTTCGGGCGCGCGATGATGTGCAACACCGCGGCCGTCCAGATCAGCGTGGACGCGGGGCGCGATCGAGCCGAGATTCGGGATCGCTGGGAAACCCTGCACGCGGTGGGGCCGGCGCTCCTCGCCGCGTTCGCCGCCACACCCGTGTTGGCCGGGGTGCCCGCCGAGCCGTGGGCGTCACAGCGCATGCGGACGTGGTTCGAGCTCGACCGGACCCGGACGCGGGTTCCCCTCGGCGTCGACCCCGTCGTCGACTACGCGCGGTGGGCCCTCGACGTCCCGCTGCTGTGCATTCGGGTGGGCAGCCGACTGCAGTCTCCGCCGCGCGAGACCACGTTCGCGCAGTGGATGGCGGGCGCGCTGGACGACGCGGTGGGCCCTGGAGAGCACCGCCCCACCACGGCGGATCTCGACTACCACCTCACCACGCTGTTCCCGCTGGTCCGGGCCGGCGGTCACCTCGAGGTGCGCTACCTCGACGGTCAGCCCGACGGGCTGTGGGACGTACCGATCCATGCCGTGGCCGCCCTCGTCGCGGACGAGTCCGTCCGCGCCGCGGCGCGCGCGGCCGTGCTCGGCACCGAGAACCGGTGGGAGGACGCCGCCCGGTTCGGTCTGGCCGACGCCGCGCTCGCGGACGCGGCGTCCGCCGTGCTCGCGGTGGCGGCGGCCGCGTCGGTGGGCCTCGTCGCCGACCGTCTGCAGGCCGCGGCCGAGCGCTGTGCTGCCCGTCTCGCCCCCGGAGAGTCCCGTTCGTCCACCCACGCGTTCACGAAGGAGGCCGCCCGGTGACCACCACCGACCCCGTCCGGACCACCGACACCGAGGTCCTGCGAGAGCGACTGCAGGACATGCTCGATCGCAGCCGTGCCCGCACGGCCGCGCTGACCGACTGCCTGGACGACGACGGTCTGCGCGAACAGGTGTCGCCACTCATGAGTCCGTTGGTCTGGGATCTCGCGCACATCGGGAACCAGGAGGAGTTGTGGCTGGCGCGGGACGTCGGCGGACACGCCCCGCTGCTCGGGGACATCGACGATCTGTACGACGCGTTCCGGCACGCCCGGTCCACGCGACCGGGACTACCGCTCCTCACGCCCGACGCGGCGCGCGAGTACGTGGCGCGGGTACGCGAGCTGTCGCGAGAGGCATTGCAGGACACGACGTTCGACGAGCGTCGGCTCACCGAGAACGGGTTCGTCTTCGCCATGGTGGCCCAGCACGAACAGCAGCACGACGAGACCATGCTCGCCACCCACCAACTCCGGACCGGTCCGGCAGTCCTGCACGCGCCGGACGCGCCGCGGGCGGAGGTTCCCGCCGATGGAAACCTCGAGGTGATCGTCCCCGGCGGGCCGTTCGAGATGGGGACCGACACCGATCCGTGGGCGCTGGACAACGAACGTCCCGCCCACACCGTGCACGTGGAGACCTTCGCGATCGACGCGGTGCCGGTCACCAACGGCGACTTCCTGCGGTTCGTGGCGGACGGCGGCTACGACCGCGAGGAGCTGTGGACCGAGCGCGGCTGGCAGCACCGCCGCGAGGCGGGTCTGATCGCGCCCGGTTTCTGGGAGCAGGACCCGGACGGGACGTGGTGGCGGCGGGTGTTCGGCCGCCGCGTGCCGGTCCGTCCGGCGCAGCCCGTGGTACACGTGTCGTGGTTCGAGGCCGACGCCTACGCGCGCTGGGCCGGCAAACGCCTGCCCACCGAGGCGGAGTGGGAGAAGGCCGCTCGCCTCGATCCGGCCGACGGCGGCTCGCGTCGCTTCCCGTGGGGAGACGACGAGATCGCGTCGCACCACGCCAATCTGGGTCAGCGACACCTCGAACCGGCCGACGTGGGTGCGTATCCGGACGGGGCGTCGGCGCTCGGGGTCGAGCAGCTGATGGGCGACGTCTGGGAGTGGACGTCGTCGGACTTCGAGCCGTATCCGGGATTCGAGATGTTCCCGTACCCGGAGTACTCCGAGGTGTTCTTCGGCGGCGACTACAAGGTGCTGCGCGGCGGATCCTTCGGCACCGATCCGACGGCGATCCGGTCGACGTTCCGCAACTGGGACCACCCGATCCGTCGGCAGATCTTCTCGGGGTTCCGGTGTGCGCGGGACGTGGGAGTCGCCTGAGTGTGTCGCCACCTGGGCTACCTCGGTCCCGCCCGATCGGTCGGTGACGTCCTCACCGCCGGCACCTCGTCCCTGATGCAGCAGTCGTGGGCGCCGCGCGACATGCGCGGCGGCGGCACCGTCAACGCCGACGGGTTCGGCGCGGCGTGGTGGACGGACGGCGGTGTCGGGCACTACCGCAATCCGATGCCGATCTGGACCGACCCCGCCGTGACCGACACACTGACGTCGGTGCGGTCCACGGCCGTGCTGGCGGCGATCCGGTCGGCGACGGTCGGCATGCCGGTCGACCGCTCGGCGTGCGCTCCGTTCGTGGCCGGAACGTTCGCGTTCAGCCACAACGGCGTGGTCACCGGGTGGCCGCGCAGTGTCGCCGCCCTGGCCGCCGACGTTCCGACGGTCGACCTCCTTCGCCTCGCAACTCCGACGGACGCCGCCGCACTCTGGACGGTGCTGCAGCACAGGCTCGGTCGGCAGGAACCGGGGGAGGCGCTCGCGGGTCTCGTGCGGGACGTCGACGCGGCCGCCCCCGGATCCCGGCTCAACCTGCTGCTCTCCGACGGCCGCACGCTGTGGGCCACGGCGGTGCATCATGCGCTCTCGGTTCGCGTCGACGGCGAGTCGGCCGTCGTCGCGTCCGAACCGACCGACGACGACCCGAGTTGGCGTGCCGTTCCGGATCGGTCGATCGTGACCGCCGCGGTCGGCGCGCTGGAGGTCACACCACTCGATCGCTGACCCCGCTGCTCACCTCGACTTCTGCCCCCGCCTCCCACCGTCTCGACCGACCCGAAGGGTTCCACCATGGCTGCGCCGACGCTCGACGTTCACCTCACCGATGCCGATGTGCGTGCGTCACTGCGCACGGATGTCCTGCGCGGTCTCACCGCCACCCCGAAGTGGCTGCCGCCCAAGTGGTTCTACGATGCCACCGGTAGCAAGCTGTTCGAGCTCATCACCGAGCTGGACGAGTACTACCCCACGCGCACCGAGCGGGGCCTGCTCACCGAGCACGCCGACGAGATCGCCGCGCTCACCCGCGCCGAGGTCCTGGTCGAGCTCGGGTCGGGATCGTCCGACAAGACCCGGCTGCTGCTCTCGGCGGGCACCGCGGAGGGATCGCTGCGGCGATACGTCCCGCAGGACGTGTCCCCGTCGGCGCTGACCGGGGCCATGGAGGATCTCGTCCGCGACTACCCGGAGCTCGAGATTCACGGTGTGGTCAGCGATTTCACCGACACCCTGCGATCGCTGCCCGCCGGAGGACGGCGAACCGTGGCCTTCCTGGGCGGCACCCTGGGCAACCTGGTGCCGCAGGAGCGCGCCGAGTTCCTCGCCGAGATCGGACGCACCGTCCACGCCGGGGAGTTCCTGCTGCTCGGTGTGGGCCTGGTGGTCGATCCGGCGGTGATGGTGCCGGCGTACGACGACGCCGCAGGCGTGACCGCGCGGTTCAATCGCAACGTGCTGACGGTCCTGAACGGCTCTCTGGACGCGACGTTCGATCCCGAGTCCTTCGCACACGTCGCGGTGTGGGACGACCGGCACGAGTGGATCGAGATGCGCCTGAGATCGTCCCGCGCACAGGACGTTCGGATCGAGGCCCTGGGGCTCGACGTGCATTTCGACGAGGGCGAGGAGATGCGCACCGAGATCTCCGCCAAGTTCCGCGAGGAGTCCATCACGGGCGAACTGGCCGCGGCCGGCTTCGTGGTCGACCGCTTCTGGACCGACGCAGATCGTCGATTCGCCGTCCTCGCGGCGCGTCGGGAGGGCTGAGCGCGGCTCGGCGCGAGGGGCGACCCCCCGCGCCGAGCCGCGGACGGACTAGGCGCTGCCGTTGAACAGGCTGGTGACCGAGCCGTTCTCGAAGACCTCGCGGATGGTGCGGGCCAGCAGCGGTGCGATCGACAGCTCGGTGAGGGTGTCGAAGCGCTTGTCGTCGCTGATCGGCAAGGTGTTGGTGACCACGACCTCCTTGGCGCCGCACGTCGCGAGTCGCTCGGCGGCCGGGTCGCTGAGGACACCGTGCGTGGCGGCGATGACCACGTCGCCCGCGCCGGCTTCCTTCAGCACCTTGACCGCGCCGGCGATGGTGCCGCCGGTGTCGATCATGTCGTCGATGAGGATGCAGGTGCGTCCCTCGACCTCGCCGACCACGCGGTTGGACTTGACCTGGTTGGGCACCAACGGGTCACGCGTCTTGTGGATGAAGGCGAGGGGAGCGCCGCCCAGCGAGTCGGCCCACTTCTCGGCCACGCGCACGCGTCCGGAGTCCGGCGAGACGACGGTGATGTGCTCGAGGCTGTAGCCCTCGCGGATGTGGTCGGCGAGCTGACTGTGAGCGTGCATGTGATCGACCGGGCCGTCGAAGAAGCCCTGGATCTGATCGGTGTGCAGATCGACGGTGATGATGCGGTCGGCACCGGCGGTCTTGAGCAGATCGGCCACCAGTCGGGCCGAGATGGGCTCGCGGCCGCGGTGCTTCTTGTCCTGCCGGGCGTAGGGGTAGAAGGGCAGGATCGCGGTGATGCGCTTGGCGGAGCCGCGCTTGAGCGCGTCGATCATGATGAGCTGCTCCATGAGCCACTGGTTCAGCGGGAACGGGTGGCTCTGCAGGACGAAGGCGTCCGATCCGCGGACCGACTCCTCGAAGCGCACGAAGATCTCGCCGTTGGCGAAGTCGCGGGCGGTCTGCGGGGTGACCTCGATGCCCAGTTCCTTCGCCACCTGCTCGGCGAGCTCGGGATGAGCGCGACCGGAGAAGAGCATCAGGTTCTTCTGGTTGTCGGTCCAGTTGGCTGTGGTCACTGCTCTACTCGCCGTCCTTCGATTCGTGCACGTGTGGATCCTCGGTCGAACGGGCGCGTTCGGCGGCCTCCGCCGCCGGCGTTCCCGGACGCTTCTTCTGCACCCAGCCCTCGATGATCCGTTGCGGACCACCGGACACGGCCAGCGCACCTGCGGGTACATCATGGCGCAGCACGGTCCCGGCGCCGGTGTAGGCCCCGTCGCCCACCCGCACCGGGGCGATGAACATCGTGTCCGAGCCGGTCCGCACGTGCGATCCGATCTCGGTACGGGACTTGCCGACGCCGTCGTAGTTCACGAAGACGCTCGACGCGCCGATGTTCGAGTGTTCGCCGATGGTCGCGTCGCCGACGTAGGTCAGATGCGGGACCTTCGAGTGAGCACCGATGGCCGCGTTCTTGGTCTCGACGAACGCCCCCAGCTTGCCGGCGGTGCCCAGCTCGGTACCCGGCCGGAGGTAGGTGTACGGCCCGACGACGGCGCCCGGTCCGATGGTCGACTCGCTGCCGTGGGTGCGCACCACGCTGGCGCCGGGTCCCACGGACACGTCGGTGAGGGTGGTGTCGGGTCCGACGACGGCGTCCTCGCCGATCTCGGTGGTGCCGTGCAGCTGGGTGCCCGGGTGCAGGACGGCGTCGCGCCCGATGGTCACCCCGATGTCGATCCAGGTCGATGCCGGGTCGATCACGGTGACCCCGGCGCGCATGTGGCGGGCCAGGATGTGCTCGTTCAAGGTGCGGGTGACCTCGGCGAGCTGCACGCGGTCGTTGACCCCGCGCACCAGATCGGGATCGGTGAGCTGGGTGCTGAACACCGGCAGCCCGTGGGAGCGGGAGATCTTCAAGACGTCGGTCAGGTACAGCTCGTGCTGGGCGTTGTCCGTGCCGAGCGAGGCCAGCGCCGTCCGCAGCGCGTCGGCGTCGAACGCGTAGACGCCGGAGTTGACCTCCGTGATGCGCAGTTGCTCGGGGGTGGCGTCGGCGTGCTCGACGATCTCGGCGACCCGGCCCTGCGCGTCCCGCACGATGCGGCCGTAGCCGTTGGGCTCGGCCGGGACGAACGTCAGTACCGACACGGCGACGGTCTCGCTGGAGGAGCGATGGTCGTGCAGCAGCGCCCGGAGAGTGTGGGCGTCGAGGAGGGGAACGTCGCCCGCGGTGACGAGGACGGTGCCGGAGAAGTCCCGGGGGAGCGAGGCGAGTCCGCACTGCACGGCGTGACCGGTGCCGTGCTGCTCGTGCTGCACGGCGATGTCGATGGTCCGACCCAGGGACTCGGCGAGCTCGCCGACGGCGGCACCGACCTTCTCGCGGTCGTGTCCGACCACGGTCACCAGATGATCGGGGTCCACGCCGTCCGCGGCGTGCAGGGCGTGGGCGAGCATGGAGCGACCGGCCAGTCGGTGCAGCACCTTGGGTGTCTTCGATCGCATCCGTGTCCCCGCACCTGCGGCGAGCACGACGACGGCGACCTTCGACGACATGAAACTCCTCGGGGATGTTCAGACAGTGAGCTCCGCCGCCAGGACTCGAACCTGAACTATCTGAACCAAAATCAGAGGTGCTGCCATTACACCACGGCGGATCACAGCCTCGGCCGGCGTGCACCGAGCGGAAGGAGTCTCGCACGAAGTGCCCCGGCGGGTAAAACCCCGACGCGACCGGTGTGGTGTATCAGTGAAGCCATGACGTCGTCGAACGCCGCCACCCCCGAGCGCGGCCCGCGGGTGCGGATGACCGGGACGCAACGCCGGGCGCAACTGATCGAGATCGGCCGCACGCTCTTCGCCGAACGCGGGTACGAGGCCACCTCCATCGAGGAGATCGCCCAGCGAGCGCAGGTGAGCAAGCCCGTCGTCTACGAACACTTCGGCGGCAAGGAAGGCCTGTACGCCGTCGTCGTCGATCGGGAGATGTCGACGTTGCTGTCGATGATCACGTCGTCGCTCACGGAGAACAGGTCGCGCGTGCGGGTGGAACGGGTGGCCCTGGCGTTGCTCACGTACGTCGAGGATCACACCGACGGGTTCCGCATCCTCGTCCGCGACTCGCCCGTGGCGGCCGCCGAGGGCACCTACTCCTCGCTGCTGAACGACGCCGTGAGCCAGGTGGGCCACATCCTGGCGGGGGACTTCTCCCGCCGCGGCATCGATCCGGACACCGCGCCTCTCTACGCCCAGGCCCTCGTGGGCATGGTGTCGATGACGGCGCAGTGGTGGCTCGACGACCGCACGCCGTCGAAGGAGGCGGTGGCCGCGCACATCGTGAACCTGTGCTGGAACGGTCTGACCAACCTGGAGGCGGATCCGCAGTTGGGGGCCTGACCGGGCCGTCCGGCGTAAGGCGCGCGGCGGATCCGAACGCCGAGCACGGTCCGACACGACGTCCGAGACCGGGGGACGAGTGCTCGGGTCCGGTACAGGTGCAGTGGTACCGTTTTCTGGCACCGTTCACAGTTTCGGTGTGCCGACGGGTGTCGAACACGGCGTCCGATCGGACCCACCCTTCGTTGCAGACACTTTCGAGGCGGATCGCATGGTCAGACAGGCACGCGCCGAGATCACCCGGGACACGGTGTTGGCCGGTGCCGCGACGGTGTTCCTGCGCCTCGGCTACGCGAACGCGAGCCTCAGCGAGATCATCTCGCAGTCCCAGGTGACCAAGGGTGCGCTCTACTTCCACTTCGGATCGAAGGAAGAGCTGGCAAGGGCGGTCATCGACGAGGGCGTCCGCCGCCTCACCGCGGCGTGTGCGACGCTCGACGACGGCCGAGTGCCGGCCCTCGAGGCCGAGATCGGCGTCTCCTACATCACCGTCGACATGGCCGTGACCGATCCGATGGTGGCGGCGATGTTCCGGCTCGAGTACCAGATCGGCGACTACCGCGGTACCGGCGAGAACATCCTGGAGACGTGGACCGAGTACCACACCGGACTCGCCCGCCGGGCCCTCGAGGAGGGCGATCTGCTGCCCGACCTCGACGCGGAGACCACGGGCATGCTCTTCCTCGAGGTGATCGTGGGGGCGCACATGGTGGCGGTGGCCACCGACAGCACCGACCGCATGTCCAGTCGGATGGAACGGCTGTGGCACTACCTGCTGCCGTCCCTGGTGCCGCCGACCAAGCTCGACTACTTCCGCGAGTTCGCCGCGCGCCGGGTGCTGAAGTACGGCAACTGATCGCCGCTGTCTCGAGGACGGCACCCGATCGCCGTTGTCGGGCTGTCGGTGTGGGCTCCTAGAATCGTGGTACCGCCCGACGCAGCACGGCACGCCGCACCGCGTGCTGCGTGAGGTGCGGGCCGCGCCACGTCGATGTCCGTCAGGAGCTCGTTCTTGTCCTCTTCCTCGTCCTCTGCTGCGCTGACCGCTGCGGACACCTCACCGCCGGTGGCCGACGGCCGGTTGTCCGGGCTGGTCCGCCTCGCGCTGTCCGACGAGTCCTTCCGCCGCATCACCGAGCTCGCGGGGCGGCCCACCGCCACCGTCGTCGCGCCGACGGCCGCCCGTTCGTTCGTCGCGGCCGCCGTCGCGCAGGCCGCACCGGTGCTCGTCGTCACGGCCACCGGACGGGAGGCGGACGACCTCACGGCGGAGCTCGGCGAGATGTTCGGCGACGCCGTCGCCCAGTTCCCCTCGTGGGAGACCCTGCCGCACGAGCGCCTGTCGCCGGGAGCCGACACGGTCGGCCGCCGCATCGAGGTGCTGCGGCGGCTCGCGCGTCCGCAGGACCCGGACTACGGCGTACCGCTGCGCGTCGTCGTCACCACCGTGCGGTCGGTCCTGCAGCCGATCGCGCGCGGTCTCGGCGACATCGAACCGATCGGACTGCGCGTCGGCACGGAGATCGATTTCGAGGACCTGCAGACCCGGCTGGTCGAGCTCGCGTACACCCGTGTCGACATGGTGGGCAAGCGCGGCGAGTTCGCGGTCCGCGGCGGCATTCTCGATCTCTTCTCGCCGACGGCGGATCATCCGGTGCGCGTGGAGTTCTGGGGCGACGAGGTCACCGACGTGCGGGCGTTCTCGGTGGCCGACCAGCGTTCCATTCCGGACGCTCCGGTCGACTCGGTCATCGCGCCGCCGTGCCGCGAGATGATTCTCGACGAGGACGTGCGCCGTCGCGCCGCCCTGCTGGCCGAGAACAACGCGTCCGACGCAGCCCTGGTGGAGATGCTCGACAAGATCTCCGCCGGTATCCCGGTGGAGGGTATGGAGGCGCTGCTGCCCGTGCTCAAGGCGGGCGGCCTGGAACTGCTCACCGACGCTCTGCCCACCGGTGCGCACGTGCTGGTGTGCGACGCGGAGAAGGTCCGGACGCGCGCGACCGATCTGGTGCGAACGGGTCGCGAATTCCTCGAGGCGTCGTGGACGGCGGCGAGTATCGGCGCCGCGGCGCCGCTCGACACCGAGGCACTCGACACCAGCGGTCTGCACGGTGACCAGGCGGACGGCACGCCGGCGTCGGGGCTCGACCTCAGCGCGTCGGCGTATCGCTCGCTGCGGCAGGTGCGCGAGTCCGTGGAGGCGACGGGGCGCCCCTGGTGGACGCTGGGCCCGCTGGCGTCCGGGTCGGACGAGGAGATCGTCCTGCCCGTCGACACCGCGCCCGACGTGCGCGGGTCGGAGGAGGCGCTGGCCGCGCTGTTCCAGCAGTTCTCGGCCCACCTGGCGACGGGCGGGCGCGTCGCCGTCGTCGTGGCCGGAGCGGGCACGGCGCAACGCACCGTGGAACGGCTGCGGGAGGCCGGCGTCCCCGGCACCCACCTCGAGCCCGGGATGGAACCGACCCCGGACACCGTCGCGGTGCTCTGCGGATCGCTGCAGAGCGGTGTGATCCTGCGCGACGCGGGACTGGTCGTGGTCACCGAGGCCGATCTCACCGGTAACCGAGTGGCCGCCGCGGGTGACGGCCGCCGCCTGCCCGCCAAGCGTCGCAACCAGGTCGATCCGCTGGCCCTGACCGCTGGGGACATGGTGGTGCACGATCAGCACGGCATCGGCCGGTTCGTGGAGATGGTCGAACGCACCGTCGGCGGCGCCCGGCGTGAGTACCTGGTCGTGGAGTACGCGCCGTCCAAGCGCGGCCACCCGGGCGACCGACTGTTCGTCCCCATGGAGTCGCTCGACCAACTCTCCCGCTACGTCGGCGGCGAGATGCCCAGCCTGAGCAAGCTGGGCGGGTCCGACTGGACCAACACCAAACGCAAGGCGCGCAAGGCCGTTCGCGAGATCGCTGGCGAGCTGGTGCAGCTCTACGCCGCGCGCCAGGCGGCGCCCGGTCACGCATACGGTCCGGACACGCCGTGGCAGCAGGAGATGGAGGACGCCTTCGCCTTCACCGAGACCGTCGATCAGATGACGGTCATCGCGGAGGTCAAGGCGGACATGGAGAAGCCGGTGCCCATGGACCGCGTGGTGATCGGCGACGTCGGCTACGGCAAGACCGAGATCGCGGTGCGGGCGGCGTTCAAGGCCGTCCAGGACGGCAAGCAGGTCGCGGTGCTGGTGCCGACGACGCTGCTCGCACAGCAGCACCTGCAGACGTTCACCGAGCGCATGACCAACTTCCCCGTGACCGTGCGAGGGCTGTCCCGCTTCACCGATCCCGCCCAGTCCCGCGAGATTCTCGAGGGACTGGCCGAGGGCACCGTCGACATCGTCGTCGGTACGCATCGGTTGCTGCAGACGGGTGTGCGGTGGAAGGACCTCGGCCTGGTCGTCGTGGACGAGGAGCAGCGCTTCGGCGTCGAGCACAAGGAGCACATCAAGGCGCTCCGCACGCACGTCGACGTGCTCACCATGTCGGCGACGCCGATTCCCCGCACGCTCGAGATGAGCATGGCCGGGATCCGTGAGATGTCGACCATCCTGACCCCGCCCGAGGAGCGGCACCCCGTGCTCACCTACGTCGGGGCGTACCAGGACAAGCAGGTGGCCGCGGCCATCCGCCGCGAACTGCTGCGCGACGGTCAGGTGTTCTACGTGCACAACCGGGTCAGCAGCATCGACAAGGCCGCCGCGCGGATTCGCGAGCTCGTGCCCGAGGCGCGGGTGGTGGTCGCGCACGGCCAGATGAACGAGGACACGCTCGAGCAGACCGTGCAGGGCTTCTGGCAGCGCGAGTACGACATTCTGGTGTGCACCACGATCATCGAGACCGGTCTGGACATCTCCAACGCCAACACGCTGATCGTGGAGCGAGCCGATTCCCTGGGGCTGTCGCAGCTGCACCAGCTCCGCGGTCGCGTGGGGCGCAGTCGTGATCGCGGCTACGCATACTTCCTGTATCCGGCGGAGAAGCCGCTCACCGAGACGGCGTACGACCGCCTCGCCACCATCTCGCAGAACTCCGACCTCGGCGCCGGCATGGCCGTCGCGATGAAGGACCTCGAGATCCGCGGCGCGGGCAACGTTCTGGGCGCGGAGCAGTCGGGTCACGTCGCCGGCGTCGGATTCGATCTGTACGTCCGGCTGGTGGGGGAGGCGGTCGAGGCCTACCGCGCGGTGGCGGACGGCCGGCCCGTCACCACCGACGAGGCGCCGAAGGAGATGCGCATCGACCTGCCCGTCGACGCGCACATCCCGCCCGACTACGTCACCAGCGATCGGCTGCGACTCGAGGCGTACCGGAAGCTCGCGGCGGCGCAGAACGAGGAGGAGATCGGGGCGGTGATCGACGAGCTCACCGACCGGTACGGACCAATCCCCGACGAGGTCGGGCGTCTGGTCGCCGTGGCGCGCCTCCGGATGCTGTGCCGCGAGTACGGCATCGTCGACGTCTCGGTGGCCGGCACGATGGTCAAGATCGCGCCGATGGACCTGCCGGACTCCAAGCAGTTACGGTTGAAGCGGCTCTACCCCAGTGCGCAGTACCGCGCCACCACCGGCACGGTGCAGATCCCCATCCCGCGGGTCGCGGGCGGTGGAGTCGGTTCGGCCCGTGTGCGCGACGAGGAATTGCTCCAGTTCGTCGCCGACGCGTTGCTCGCACTCGACGGGCGACCGGCGGGCTCCGTCCGGGTGGAGCAGCCGAGTGGGGTGTGATCGGTGACGGTTCTGCTGCTGGACCCGCTGCGACCCACCCTCGTTCCCGTGCAGGCCATCGCGCTGCTGAATCAGCCCGTCGGGTTCACCGAGGAGGTTCCCGTCTCGGTGCGCTGGCGGCTGGCCGCGCACACGTCCACGACCCCGGACGATCGACCCGAGGTACTCGTCAGCACCAGCCGGGACAACCCCGACGTGCGCGAGCGCATCGATCGAGGCGAGGACGTCGTCGAGGCTCGTGATCGGCCGACCGCCGAGCGTCGGACGGGTGCGCTCGCGGAGGCCGTGGACGTGATGGATCGGCTGCGCACCCTCGGTGGATGGGAGGCGACGCAGACCCACGACTCCCTCCGCACCTACCTCCTCGAGGAGACCTACGAACTCCTCGACGCCATCGAGTCGGGCGACGCCGTCGCGGTCCGGGAGGAACTCGGCGACCTGCTCTTGCAGGTGCTGTTCCATGCCCGCATCGCCGCCGACGCCGAGAGCGACGCGTTCGACATCGAGGACGTCGCGGCGACGCTGGTGGCCAAGCTGACCCATCGCAGTCCCCACCTGTCCGACACCTCGGGCGCACCGGTGGACATCGCGGCGCAGGAACGGGCATGGGAGGAGCGCAAGGCCGCGGAGAAGGTGCGCGGCTCCTGCCTCGACGGGGTGGCGTTCGGTCAGCCGGCGCTCGCGTTGGCCCAGCAGGTGACCACTCGGGCGGTCCGGGCGGGATTGCCTACCGAGCTGGTTCCCGAGGACGTCCTGGCCGTGCGCATCGACGTCTCGCCCGACCACGGCGGCGACAGTGCCGAGGACGGGTTGCGTCGCCGGGTCACCGCGTTCGCCGCCGATGTGCGTGCGGCCGAACGCGCCGCCGCGATGGACGGCCTCCGTCCGACGGATCTGGACGGCCCGGCGTGGACCAAGTACTGGCCCGGTGACGTTCCCGGCCACGGTGTGTCAGGCGAGTAGCGAGGCACCCCAGAAGTCGTCGTCACGCCCCTCCGCGACACCGGGTGGGCAGGCGTAGACGCCGGACGCGACGTGCGAGATGTACTCGTTCAGCGCGTCGTGGCGCGCCAAGGCCTGCTGCATGGGGACGAACTGCGCGCCGGGGTCGGCGCAGAAGGCCACGAAGAACAGCCCGGCGTCGAGATGGCCGAATCCGTCGGTGCCGTCGGTGAAGTTGTACCCCCGGCGCAGGATGCGGATGCCGCCCAGTGCCTCGGCCGAGGCGAGCCGGACGTGCGCGTCGCGGTCGATCGCGGTGGACGCGAGGTCGACGGGATCGAACTCGTCGGTGGATCCGAGAGGCGCGCCGGTGCCCTTGCTGCGCCCGATCACGCGTTCCTGCTCGCCCAGCACGGACCGATCCCACGGCTCGATACGCATGCGGATGCGCCGCGCGACGAGATAGCTGCCGCCGTCCATGCCGTCGCCCGATCGCGCCCACACGTGCTGCTCGACGGCGGCGATGTCCTCGGCCTTGACGTTGTTGGTCCCGTCCTTGAAGCCGAAGAGGTTTCGCGGGGTCGCCTGGGTGGTCGACGTCGACGACGTGCGGCCGAACCCGAGTTGCGACCACCGCACCGACGCCGTACCGAAGGCGATGCGGGCGAGGTTGCGGACGGCGTGCACGGCCACCTGCGGATCGTCGGCGCAGGCCTGGATCACCAGGTCGCCGCCGCTGCGCGCCGGGTCGAGCGCGTCACCGGGAAAGCGCGGAAGCTCCTGCAGCGCCGCCGGTCTGCGGTCGGCGAGGCCGAGCTTGTCGAACAGGCTCGGTCCGAATCCGATGGTCAGAGTCAGGTGCGCCGCGGCGAGGCCGTGGGCTTCGCCGGTGTCGCTCGGCGGGGAGTACGGCCCGTCGCCGACGACGCCGCCGGGCTCGGCCTCCGCGCCGAGGGTCATCCGCTCGGCCATCCGGGTCCACGTGCGCAGCAGGTCCAGAAGGTCCGCGCGCGAGGTGGTGGTGACGTCGAACGCCGTCATGTGCATGCGGTCCTGCGCGGGGGTGACGATGCCCGCCTGATGGGCGCCGCGGAACGGCACCACGGTGTCGGCCGCGCCGATCGTCGCGACGGCCGGCGCGGGGGCGGTTCCGCGTCCCAGAGCGACCCCCGCCCCGACGGCGACCGCGCCCAGCCCGGCGCCGGCGAGGACGGAGCGCCGGGACAGCTCAGGCACCGGCGACGACTCCCTGCACCCGACTCACCGACGCCGACAGCGCGTCGATCTTCTGCGAGAGCTGCTGGCGCTGCGGCTCGGTCACGGTGTCGTACGAGACGAAGGCCTCGCCCGTGCGGTATCGGGCCAACTCCGCGTCGAGATCCGCGAAGCGCGCAGCGATGGTGTCGGCGAGCTCGGCGTCCTTCGCGCGCAGGATCGGGTCGAGGGCCGCGACGGCCGCCTGCGACCCGTCGACGTTGGCCTGGAAGTCGTAGAGGTCCGTGTGGGAATACACGTCCTCCTCACCGGTGATCTTGGTCTGGGCCACCTCGTCGAGCAGGCCCTGCGCGCCGCCGGCGACGGTGACCGGGTCGAGGACGAATTCGGCCGAGTCGACCCCGCGCACCAGTTCGTCGACGTCCGCTCGCAACTGCTCGGCGATCTCGGCGGTGTCGGGCTGGAGGCCCTGCGCCCAGAGATCCTTCTCGAGGCGGTGGAAGCCGGTCCACCGGTCGCCGGGCTCGACGTCGGGTTCGCGCAGATCGAGACGCGGGTCGAGGTCGTCGGGGAAGCTCTCGGCCACGGGTTCGATGCGCTCGTAGTACGTCCGGACCAGCGGGTACTGCGCCTTGGCGGAGTCGACGTTCCCGACGACGACGGCGTCGACGAACCCGCCCGTCGTCTCGCGCAGGGCGGTGGTCTGCGCGCGCACGTACCGCAGGTAGCCGTCGGCGGCATCGGCGAGCGCGCCGTCGTCGTCCCTGGTCACGGCATCGCCGGTGACGACGAAGTCGTGGCGGATCCCGTCGCCCACCATGCCGGGCTTGCACGCGGTGCGGTACGTCCCCGGCTGGGGGAGGGAGACGACGAGTTGGCGGGACAGGCCGGGGCCGATGTTCTCGACCTCGCCCATGACCCGGTCGCCTTCGCCGTAGACGTAGAACTCGGTGACCGAGGACCCGCTGTTGGTGATGCGGAAGGTCGACGGGCCGGTGGCGGCCTCCGAGCGGGCGACGGTGCAGGCGGAGTCGGTGGCCTCGACGGCGATCTCGCCGTCGGCGGAGGCGTCCGCAGGGGTCTTGGCGGTGCAGCCGGCGATGACGACGGGCAGGGCGAGGCAGACGGCCAGGGCGGTCCGTCGACGAGCGGCGTACATGGGTGATGCCTTTCGAGGCGGGCGGGGTGCGGAGCGGGTGGGAGGTACTCGGGCGGGGTGCGGAGCGGGTGGGAAGTGCTCGGTGGTGCGGTCAGGACGCGGCGGGGGCAGGCGCGGCCGAGCGTGCGGCGGGCACGGGCGTCGGCCGGAGGAAGAGAGCGAGGACGACGACGAGGTAGGTCGCCCACGCGAGAAGTTGCAGCACCGTCGGATCGGGACGCAGGTTGAGGACGCCGGCGACGAGGGTGCCGTACCAGCTGCCGGCGTCCCACCAGGAACCGAGGTCGAATGCGATCGCGTCACCGCCGGGCACGACGCCGCCGATCTGGAGTGCGCGGACGCCGTAGCCGAGGATGCCGGCGGCGACCGCGATCAACGCGACTCCGGTCCAACGGAAGAACCGGGCGAGGTCGATGCGGATGGCGCCGGCGTAGAGAGCGACCGTGAGGGCGGCGGCGATCGCGATGCCGACGAGCAGCCCCACGAGCGGCCAGGGACTGCCTGCCGCGTTCTCGGCGTACCCGACCATGAGCAGGGCGGTCTCGATGCCTTCGCGGCCGACGGCCAGGAACGACAGCGACACCAGGGCGGCGGGGCCGACGTCGAGGGCGCGGGCGAGCCCGGTGCGCAGGGTCCCGGAGATCGTCGCGGCGGCCCGGCGCATCCAGAGGACCATGGTGGTGACGATCGCGACCGCGACCAGCGATGCTGCGCCGGCGACGATCTCGGCCGTCAGGCCGGTGACGGTCGAGGTCCCCCAGTGGATGACGGCGAACACGCCGATCACCAGGGCGACGGCGGCGATCACGCCGGTCCAGACCCACCGCAGAGCGTCGCGACGGTTCGACTTCACCAGGAACGCCACGAGGATCGTCACGACGATGCCGGTTTCGAGGCCCTCGCGGAGCCCGATGAGGGCGCTGCCGGCGATCTGGGTGGCGACGCCGGGTGTCGACGCGGCGGCGAGGACGACGGACACTGCGGCTCCCGGGGGGATCGACGGTGGGCTGACGGAGATGGATCGGAGGAATCGGAGGTTAGGCAAACCTTGTCCGAGCGAGGAAGCTACACGGTCGGGCCCGTCGAAAACAGCCCTGGACCTGGTTTTTTGCTTCTCTTTAGGGTCTTATTACCTTCGCTCGGGATGATGGGACCGTGCCCGCATCCCGCCGCCGCGACCGATTCCGTGACCCTGTCGGCCCCCACCGATCCCGGGCGGCGCTCGTCGCGGTCGTGACGGGCACGCTGGTGCTGACGGCATGCGGAACCACCACCGGGCCGGGCGTCGAGATTCCCGAGGGCGTCCCGCCCGCGCCCGGCGTTCCCGTCCCCGCGATCGACGTCGACGGGCCCGGTCGCACCGCGGACCTGCTCGCCGACTGGGCCGCTCCCATCGCCGACTCGACGGGGGTGGGGCGAACCGCGATCGAGGCGTACGGCCACGCCGCCGCCGTGATGGCGCGCTCGGCGCCCGAGTGCGGACTGGCGTGGACCACGCTCGCGGGCATCGGCTACGTCGAGTCCCGGCACGGCACCTTCCGCGGGTCGACCGTCGGGCCCGACTCGGTGGTGTCGCCGCCCATCCGTGGGGTTCCGCTGGACGGCACCGCGGGGAACGCCGAGATTCGTGACACGGACGGCGGCGAACTCGACGGTGACCCGGTCCTGGACCGGGCAATGGGGCCGATGCAGTTCATCCCGGAGACGTGGCGGAAGTGGGGAGTCGACGCCAACGGCGACGGTCGGGCCGATCCCGACACCCTCGACGACGCGGCGTTGTCCGCCGGCCGGTATCTCTGCGCGTCGGGCGGGGACCTGACCACCCCGGAGGGGTGGCAGCGAGCGCTGCTGGCCTACAACCGATCCGGCGCCTACGCGCGGGACGTACGCGACGCGGCGGCGGCGTACTCGGTGGGGACGTCGCCGTAGCGGGGTCGACGGCCCTGCGCGTCGGGCGTCGGGCGGGACGGCGTGGCGGCTAGTCTGTCTGCGAACCGTGTCAGGTCCGCCCATCGCTTTGCTAGGAGTTCAGTCGTGGCCATCATCGAACAGGTCGGAGCTCGCGAGATTCTCGACTCCCGTGGCAACCCCACGGTCGAGGTCGAGGTCGCGCTCGACGACGGCACGCTCACCCGCGCCGCCGTCCCGTCCGGTGCGTCCACCGGCGAGCACGAGGCCGTCGAGCTGCGTGACGGTGGCGATCGCTACGGCGGCAAGGGTGTGCAGAAGGCCGTGAACGCGGTGCTCGACGACATCGCTCCGGCCGTCATCGGTCTCGACGCCATCGAGCAGCGCGCCGTCGACCAGGCTTTGCTCGACCTCGACGGCACCCCCGACAAGTCGCGGCTGGGCGCCAACGCGCTGCTCGGCGTCTCGCTCGCCGTCGCCAAGGGTGCCGCGGAGTCCGCCGGCCTCGAGCTCTTCCGCTACCTCGGCGGACCGAACGCCCACGTCCTGCCGGTGCCGATGATGAACATCATCAACGGTGGCGCGCACGCCGACAGCGGCGTCGACGTCCAGGAGTTCATGATCGCGCCCGTCGGCGCACCCACCTTCAAGGAGTCGCTGCGCTGGGGCGCCGAGGTCTACCACGCCCTGAAGTCCGTGCTGAAGAGCAAGGGACTGTCGACGGGTCTCGGTGACGAGGGCGGCTTCGCGCCCGACCTCGCCGGTACCACGGCCGCGCTCGATCTGATTGCCGAGGCCATCGGCAAGACGGGGCTGACGCTGGGCTCCGACATCGCGCTGGCGCTCGACGTCGCCGCCACCGAGTTCTACACCGCCGGAACGGGATACGCCTTCGAGGGGACCACCCGCTCGTCGGAGGAGATGTCCGCGTTCTACGCCGGGCTGCTCGATCAGTACCCGCTGGTGTCCATCGAGGACCCGCTGGACGAGAACGATTGGGACGGCTGGGTCGCCCTCACCGACAGCATCGGCGAGCGCGTGCAGCTGGTGGGCGACGATCTCTTCGTCACCAACCCCGAGCGCCTCGAGGAGGGCATCGTCAAGGGTGCCGCCAACGCACTGCTGGTGAAGGTCAACCAGATCGGCACCCTCACCGAGACCCTCGATGCCGTCGAGCTCGCGCACCGCAGTGGCTACCGCACGATGATGAGCCACCGCAGCGGCGAGACCGAGGACACCACCATCGCCGACCTCGCGGTCGCCGTGGGCAGCGGGCAGATCAAGACCGGCGCGCCCGCCCGCAGCGAGCGCGTCGCCAAGTACAACCAACTCCTGCGCATCGAGGAAGCGCTCGGCGACGCCGCGCGCTACGCCGGGGACCTGGCGTTCCCGCGTCTCGACTTCGCCAAGGACTGATCGAGGTGACGTCCGACCGGAACGGGAACCGTCCCGCGGCGCGGCCCGAGGGTCGATCGTCGCGGCGCGGGGAACGTCCCGGTCGGTCCACCCGGCGGCGGGGCTCGGGCGCGCGGGGTGTGGCCGGGCTGGTCGACGACGTCCTCACCGACGGCGCGGCCCTGGTCGGCCGACGAGGTCGGCGGGGACGCGCCGAGGGGGGCGGCGAACGCACCTTCCTCGGCTTGTCCACCGGCAAAGCCGTGATTCTCGCCGTGGTGGTGTGCGCGCTGGCGCTGACCCTCGCGTACCCGCTGCGCACCTACGTCTCCCAGCGGTCGGATGCGGCCGACGTCGCCGCCGAGCGGGTCGTGCTCGAGGAACGGGTGCGGGACCTGCAGATTCGCAAGGACCAGAGCGACGACCCCGCGTACATCACCGCCCAGGCGCGCGAGCGGCTCGGCTTCGTGATGCCCGGCGAGACGCCGTACCAGGTGCAGTTGCCCGGCGCGCGAGCACGATCCGACATCGCGAACGATCCGCCTCCGCCTCCCCCCGGCCCCTGGTACAGCGAGTTGTGGTCCACCGCGACCGTGCCGCGCTGACAGTGCCGACCGGCGCTCATGCCCGTTCGATCGAAGGAAGTTCTCTCGTCATGACCGACGTGTCCCCCGAGGATCTGGCGGTGGTCGCGCAGCAACTGGGCCGTGAGCCTCGTGGTGTGCTCGCGGTGGCCTATCGCACCCCGGACGGTCGGCCGGCCGTCGTGAAGACGGCGCCGACGCTGCCGGACGGCACGCCGTTCCCCACGCTCTACTACCTGACGGACCCGCGGCTCACCGCCGAAGCGTCCCGTCAGGAGTCCGCCGGTGTCATGCGGGAGATGACCGAGCGTCTCGGCACCGACGCCGATCTCGCGGCGCACTATCGCCGGGCCCACGAGTCGTACCTCGCCGAGCGCGACGAGATCGGTTCTCTCGGAACCACCTTCACCGGCGGCGGTATGCCGGACCGTGTCAAGTGCCTGCACGTGCTCATGGCCCACTCACTGGCCAAGGGGCCGGGGGTGAACCCTCTGGGTGACGAGTCGGTGGCTCTGGCCGCGGAGGGTCCGCTGCGCGGGACCGCGCTGCCGGCGGAGTGGCCCACGATCGAGGACCTCCGCTCGTGAGGGTCGCGGCGATCGACTGCGGCACCAATTCGATCCGACTGTTGGTGGCCGACGTCGAGGCCGGCGCCACCGGGCTGCGTGACCTGGCGCGCGAGATGCGCGTCGTGCGGCTCGGGCAGGGAGTCGACGCCACGGGTGCCTTCGTCCCCGAGGCGATCGAGCGCACGCGCGTGGCGTTGGCGGAGTACGTCGACATCATCGGCGGGCTCGGTGGGGTCGACGCGGTGCGGATGGTGGCGACGTCCGCTACCCGCGATGCGGCGAACCGAGACCTGTTCTTCGACATGACCTCTCGGCTGTTGGAACCGGTGGCCGCCGGCGCCGTCGCCGAAGTGGTGACGGGCGACGAGGAAGCGCGATTGTCGTTCGCGGGCGCGGTCGGCGATCTCGATCCGGCCGACGGCCCGTTCCTGGTGGTCGATCTCGGCGGGGGATCCACCGAGCTCGTTCTCGGCGACGCGTCCGGTGTGAGCTCGGCCCACTCGGCCGACATCGGATGCGTGCGGTTGACCGAGCGGTGCCTCGCGTCCGACCCGCCCACCGCGGCCGAGATCGGTGCGGCGCGGGAGTTCGTCGCCGAGCGTCTGGCGCCGGCGTTCGAGGCCGTGCCGGTCGCGCAGGCGCGGACCTGGGTGGGCGTGGCCGGCACCATGACGACCATCGCGGCGGTCGCGCAGGATCTGCCGTCCTACGACCCGGACCGTATTCACCTGTCGCGCATCGGGTTCGGAGAGCTGCACGAGGTGTGCGACCGGCTGGTGGGCATGACGCGGGAGCAGCGTGCGGCCATCGGATCGATGCATCCGGGCCGGGTCGACGTGATCGGTGGTGGGTCGCTGGTGACCGCCGCGCTGGCCGACCACATCGGTGCCGAGTCGGGGATCGACTCGTTGGTGGTCAGCGAGCACGACATTCTCGACGGGATCGCCCTGTCGCTCGCGCGATAGCCGTTCGAGCGCACACCGAGTCAGCTTCCGACGATGCGTCGAAGTTCGGCCACGTGTGCGTCGTACGCGGCTCTGCCCTCCGGGGTCATCGCCGCGCTGGTACGAACACGGGAGTTGCTGGTGGCCTTGCGGATGCGGATGTGACCGGCGTCCTCGAGCGTCTTCAGGTGTTTGCTCAGCACGGATTCGCTGACGTCCAGGTGACCGCGCAGGGTGGCGAAGTCCATCGAGGTCACCGGCGCGAGCAGGGCGCAGATCCGGAGCCGGAGCGGCGCGTGGATGACGGGATCGAATGCGGGGGTGACCGTCACGCCGACTCCCGCAGTTCCTGCTCGTAGGCCGCGTCCCAGCGGTAGCCGAGCCAGGTCATCGTCGGTACGGCGATGACGGCGAGGACCAGGCTCGTGCCGTGCAGGTGCAGGACCCACTCCGCTGCCAGGGACGCCGCGAACCCGCCGCCACCGATCGCGCCGGCCGTGGCCGAGTACACGCGTGCGGGGCGCTGGTCGAGACCGTTGATCCACATGCCCTTGGCGCGCTTGTACCAGGTGACCAGACCCCACAGGATCAGGAAGAACGCCACGTAGACCACGGCGACCACCCAGAGGCTGTCCCAGAACGGAGAGGCGATCAGAACGCCGGCCGCCAGCGCGAGGATCAGGTGGTAGCCGCGCGGCGACGCCGCATCCTCGGCCAGCTTGTCGCGTTGGGCCTGCACTGCGGCGAGGGCGTCGGCGGGGGAGAAGTCGTCGCTCATCGTGCCTCCTCGGTCTGGATCAGTGTCTTTCCGAGTGTCTTTCCGATGTGGAAAGTGAACCACCGACTTTCCGTCTTGGCAAGCGGCCGGGCGCGGACGCCTGGCGCGTCCTAGGCTCGGGGCCATGACCGACATCCTCGTGAGCGTGTCCGAGCTGGCGTCGTCGATCGATCGGAACCCACCCGTCCTGCTCGACGTCCGTTGGGCTCTCGGGCGCACCGACGGCCATGAGCGCTACCGCGACAACCACATTCCCACCGCGATCTACGTCGACCTACCCACCGAACTTTCGGGCGCCGGCGTCGCAACGGACGGACGGCATCCCCTCCCCGACATCACCGAGCTGCAGGCGTCGGCGCGGCGGTGGGGGATCGGCGCGGACACACCCGTCGTGGTCTACGACGCCACCGGCAACCAGGCCGCGGCCCGCGCCTGGTGGCTGCTGCGTTGGGCGGGGCACGACGACGTGCGGATGCTGGACGGCGGACTGACCGCCTGGCAGGACGCGGGCCTGCCAATCCGGTCCGGCGACGAGACCTCGCGTGCGACGGGTGACGTGGTGCTCCGGCCGGGGGCGATGCCGACGCTGACGGCCGACGACGCAGCCGATTTTCCCGGCGTGCTGCTCGACGCGCGGGCGGGGGAGCGGTACCGCGGTGAGGTCGAGCCGATGGACCCGAGGGCGGGTCACATCCCCGGGGCCGTGAGCGCCCCGACCGCGGACAACGTGGGCGCGGACGGACGGTTCCGCTCCCCGGCGGAGCTGCGAGAACGATTCGCCGACATCGGAATTCGAGCCGGGGACACTGTCGGGGTCTACTGCGGGTCCGGGGTCACGGCCGCGCACGAGGTGGCCGCGCTCGCCCTCGCCGGGATCGACGCCGCCCTCTTCCCCGGATCCTGGTCGGCGTGGTCGTCGGACCCGGACCGCCCGGTGGCCACGGGTCCGGAGTGAGGTTCGGACCGGCCCCGGTGGGGCATGACAGTGCAGTACCCCATCGCACCAGGAGGCTCCGATGACCATGCCCAGTGACGCTGCCGACGCCGTTCCGTCGAGCGGGAGCAACGACGGCCCGCGGGACTCGTCGCACGAGGAGGAGCGCGGCGCCGTCGTCGACGAGCAGAACGTGCCGCACCCCGACGCCGACTGACCGCGTGGTCGTGGAATCCGAGCCCCGCGATCCGGGGCTCGGAGTCCACGACTCGTCCTAGGCCGGAGCCGCCACCGCCCGGGGCGTGGGGGTGAGGCTCGCGGCGGGAAGGCCGAGGTGCTCGCGCAGGGTCGTTCCGGTGTATTCGGTGCGGAACAACCCGCGCCGCCGCAGCTCCGGCACCACCTGATCGACGAAATTGTCGAACGTGCCCGGCGCCTGCGCGGCCGACAGGATGTAGCCGTCCGCCTCGCCGCCGTGGAAGCCCTCCTCGATCAGATCGGCGATGTCGGAGGCGGTGCCGACGAACTGCGGCAGCAGCACCCCCTGCGCGTAGAGCTTGCCGACGTCCCGCAGGGTCAACGAGTCCCGATCGCTCAGGCGACGCGCGAGGTCGAACAGCCCCTGACTGCCGGGCACGGTGACGTCGGTGACCGGGGCGTCGAGGTCGTACTGCGAGAAGTCGTGATCGGTGTGGACCGAGAGGGTGATCAGTCCGGAGATGGGATCGGCCAACTCGTTGTGAAAGGCCTGCTTCTCTCGGGCGATCGACTCGGTCTCGCCGACGAACGGAACGAACGACGGGAAGATCTTCAGGTGGTCGGGGTTCCGGCCGAGGTTCGACGCGCGGGACTTCACGTCGTCGTAGTACGCCCGTCGTCCCTCGGGAGTCGGGTCGATCTCGAAGATCGCATCCGCCCATCGCGCCGCGAAATCCCGCCCGGTCGAGGATGATCCGGCTTGGAAGATCACCGGCCGGCTCTGCGGGGAATGCGGCACCGTCAGCGGGCCGCGGCTCCTGTAGAACCGCCCGTCGTGATCGACGGTGCGCACCTTGCTCGGGTCGGCGAAGACCCCGGTGCCCTTGTCCTGCACCAGCGCGTCACGGTCCCAGCTGCCCCACAGGTCGTAGGCGAGCTCGAGGAACTCGTGCGCGCGGTCGTACCGCTGATCGTGCGGCAGATGGTCGAGCTGCCCGAAGTTCTGTGCTTCGGCCTGATTCAGGGACGTCACCACGTTCCATCCCGCCCGACCTCGCGACAGGTGGTCGAGCGTCGCGAAGATGCGGGCGACCTCGTAGGGATGGAAGTAGGTGGTGGACTTGGTGATCGCGAGTCCGATGCGCTCGGTCACCGACGCGAGTGTGGCCGCCACCAACGACGGGTCGATGGTCGCCGACGCTTGCGTGCCGCTGCGGAGCGGAACCGCGATGTCGTCGCCGTAGCGGACGGGCGTCGCCAACAGATCGGCGAAGAAGAGGAAGTCGAAGGTACCGCGCTCGAGCGTGCGGGCGACGCGGGTGTAGTAGTCCGGGCTCAGATAGTCGGTTTCCGACGCCGGGTGGCGCCACGCGGCGTGGGAATGCGTGACGTGGGAGGCGATGAGGAAGCCGGCGAGGTGCAATTCGCGGGACACGGGTTCTCCTGACGGGAGGGGACGGGCTCCCGTGCAGACTTCTCGACGGCGGTCGACGTGTCAGCGGTTCTACTCGCCGTGAGTTCCATTCACCGCCTGCGGGGCGAGATCGACAGCTCGAAGCCCTTGGGCATCAGCGTCAGGCGCTCCTCGATGCGGAGTCGGTAGTCCGGATCGGGCCGCACGTCCACGTTCTGGAGGACCGTGCCGAGCGCGATCATCGCCTCGTGCACTGCGAACTGTCGGCCTATGCAGGCGCGCTCACCCGTGCCGAACGGCTTGTACGCCTGCGCCGGCCGAGCGCGTACGGCCGCGGAGAGGAAGCGGTCCGGGTCGAACTCCTCGGTGTTCTCCCCGAACACGGGGTCACGGTGCAGGCCGGGGATGAGGATCATCGCCCAGTCGCCCTTCTTCATGCGGTAGCCGTCGCCGATGACGGTGTCCGTCAACGCCTGCCGCGCGTATCCGGGTGCGGTCGGCCACAGTCGCAGGGCCTCGTCCAGGATGCGTCGGACCAGGCGGGCCTTGGCCACCTGCTCGAACGCGGGCGGCCCGTCGCCCCAGACCTCGTCGATCTCGGCGCGCGCCTGCGCCCACAGTTCCGGGTCGCGGGACAGGTAGTACAGCGCGAACGACAATGCGCCGGAGGTGGTTTCGTGGCCTGCAATGAGAAATGTCAGAATTTGGTGACGAATGTTGACCTCGTCGAGCGCATTGGGGTCCGCGTCCCGAGCGGCGGTGAGCATGATGTCGAGCAGGTCGTTCTCCTGGCCCACGCCGTGATCGCGTCGGGTGCGCACGATGTCGTCGATGACACCGGCAAGGAAGGCCTTGTCCTCCTCGTTGCGACGGTCGCGGTTCCGGAACCACAGGTCGGTGAGGATGGGCACGCGGATGACCTCGCGGCGCTGATTGTGCGTGAGCGTCCGCACCATGGCGCCGACGAACGGGTGCGGTTCGGACCGGGTGAAGGCGTCGAAGGAGTAGCTGAAGGCGGTGCGGCCGATGGTCTCGAGCGTCAGCTTGGTCATGTCCGCAGACACGTCGACTCGGTCACGAGTGCGCCAGTACGACAACAGATCCCGGGTCACTTCGACCATGGTGTCGTGGTAGGTGCGCATGGCCGCCTGGGTGAAGGCGGGCCGGAGCAGGTCGTGCGCCTTGCGCCAGTTCGGTTCGTCGGAGTACGCGGTGAACAGCCCGTCGCCGCTGATGGAACGCAGGCCCTCGACCGCCGGACCGAGATGCTTGGTGAAGCGGGTGTCGTCGTTGAGGTCCGTCACCAGATCGACTCCGCTGACCACGACGAACCGGTTGCCCATCACGACCCGCTCGAAGATCGGCCCGAGTTCCTGCGCGAGACGGACCGCGTCCTGCACCGGGGTGGTGACGTTCATGCCGATGACGTCGCCGAGCACCGGGAGACGGCGGGGCGGGTGGGGGAGCGAGACGTCGGGAGCGAGGGTGGTGACCACGGCGCGGGCCCTTTCTCGAGGCTTGTTGAAGGCCGGTTCAACACCGGACGCTACTCGGGAGGCCACGACTGTCAAGGGGTCCGCCGAGTAGGGTCGGCGGCACCATGACCAGTCCGCGTAAGCGTCTGACGCCGACCGAGCGGCGGACACAGCTGCTGGCCGTCGGAACCCGGTTGTTCGCGACGCGGCCGTACGACGACGTCGGCATCGACGAGGTCGCGGACCTCGCCGGGGTGTCGCAAGGCCTGATGTACCACTACTTCTCGTCGAAACGGGACTTCTTCGCCGAGATCATCCGCCTGGAATCGGCGCGGATGCTCGAGACCACCGCACCCGACACGTCGCTGCCCGTGGCTCGGCAGGTGGGCGACGGTCTGCGGGCCTACATCCACCACGTCGACACCCACGAACACGGCGTTCGCGCGGTCAACCGTGGCGCCCTGTCGGCGGACGAGGACATCCAATCGATCATGGCCGACGATCTTCGCGTGCAGCAGGAACGCATCCTCGACGCGCTCGGTCCCGATGCGCGGGACGATCCCGCTGTCGCCCTGGCGGTGCGCGGCTGGATTGCGTTCGTGCGCGCCACGTGCATCGACTGGGTCGACGAGCGGGCCGTCGACGCCGAGACCGTGTACGACATCTGCATGCGCGCCTTCGACGGGCTGCTGGGAGTCGGTCGCTCGACCTGAGCCGCCCTCCGGCCGCTAGGGTGGGTGCGCGCGACGGCCCCCATGGCCCAATTGGCAGAGGCAGAGGACTTAAAATCCTTGTGTTGTCGGTTCGAGTCCGACTGGGGGCACGGTCAGGGCGCCACGATGCAGACGGGGCCGATGGGGGTTGCGGGATTCACGGTCACGGTGGCGGTGGGTCCGCCGGCCGACGTCTCGTACGCCATCAGGCTGTGCTCGCCGGTTCGCATCGGGGTCCACAGAGAGACCTTGTGCCCGAGAATCACCGGTGAGGACCAGTAGCCGTCGAACTGCCAGACGAATTTCTCGAGGGGCATCAAGGGAACCCTCCGTGGACGGGCCGATGTCGACGCGCGGACCGGTGAGGTCACGGGTGCGGTCCACGGGCCACGTAGGTGCGGCCCCTCCCCGTGCGAAGTCGTCGAACCGATGCTCAGTAAGTCGCGAGACGTGACCCCCGTCTCGTCCGGGAATGGCCTTGCGTGGCGGCGGGGTTGGCCTGACTCGGTGCGCCTTGCGCACCTTTGATCCGTCGTCGAGGAAAAGGGCCAACCAATGTCGCTGTTCTCCACCGTCACCCTCGGGGACCTCGCCCTGCGCAACCGCCTGGTCATGGCGCCGCTGACGCGGGTGCGGTCCGGTCCCGAGGGCATCCCCGGTCCACTGGTGGCCGAGCACTACCGCCAGCGCGCCAGCCTCGGGCTGATCGTCAGCGAGGGCACGTACCCGAGCCACGCCGGTCAGGGCTTCCCCGGCCAGCCCGGCTTGGTGACGGACGAGCAGCTCGCCGGCTGGAAGGCCGTGACGGACGCGGTGCACGCCGAGGGTGGACTCATCGTCGCGCAGGTGATGCACGCCGGACGAGTGACGCACGAGGCGACGACCGGCGGCCACGAGGTGGTCGGGCCCAGCGCCATCGCGATCGAGGGCGAGACCCGGACGTACGACGGCAAGAAGCCGTACCCCGTTCCGCACGCGCTGACCACCGATGAGCTCCCGTCCGTGATCGAGGAGTTCGTGCGGGGCTCGCGCAACGCGATCGCCGCCGGGTTCGACGGCGTCGAGATTCATTCCGCCAACGGCTACCTGCTGCACGAGTTCCTCTCACCCGCGTCCAACCAGCGTGACGACGCCTACGGCGGCTCCCCCGAGAACCGCGCGCGATTCGTGGCCGAGGTCGTGGAGGCGGTCGTCGACGCGATCGGCGCCGGCCGCGTCGGCATTCGCATTTCGCCCGAACACAACATTCAGGACGCGCTCGAGACCGATCCCGCGGACGTGCGCGCTACCTACCGTGCGTTGGTCGACCGGATCGCACCCCTGGGCCTGTCGTACCTCAGTGTGCTGCACAAGGATCCGGCGGGCGAGCTCGTTCAGGACCTACGTACCGCGTTCGGCGGCCCGTTCCTGGTCAACAGCGGCTTCGGTGAGATCACGACCCGCGACGAGGCGCTGGCCATCGTCGACGACAACGTCGGCGACGCCGTGGTGGTCGGTCGGCCCGCGATCGCCAATCCCGATCTGGTCCACCGCTGGAAGGAAGACCTGCCGCTGAACACGCCGGATCAAAGCACGTTCTACAGTTCCGGCGCCGAGGGGTACACGGACTACCCGTTCGCCACCGCCGCCCGGTAGTTCCTCACCGGTCGAGGCCGAACATCGCCGTGAAATCGGCGACGAACCGGTCCGCGACGTAGGCGTAGCCCGCCGTGGTCAGGTGGGTCCCGTCGCCCGCCGTGTAGTCCGCAGCCGTGTCCGCCGTCATCCATTGCTCCGCAACGGGGTTGATGTCGGGCACGCCTGCGGACGCGGCGGCGTCGGCGATGGCCGTGCTGAGCGGCACCGCCCGGTCCGTGAGGCCGAACGGGACGGACGAGGAGAAGACCACCACCTCGATTCCCGGCCACTGGCGCCGGGCCTGCTCGATGGACGATGCCACCGCGTCACCGACGACGTCGGGCGAGCTCTGATAGTCGTTCGCGCCACCCTGCAAGACGAGGACGTTCGGCACGAAGTCGTCGTTCTGCGCAGCGCGGGCCAGACGTTCGCCGTACGTGTTCGGCCCGCCCGCACCGTTGACCCAGCCCGTGCCGCCGGCCGCGTCGATGCGTGTCTGCCAGCCCAGTTCCGCCAGGCGGTCGGCGGCCAGCCGCGCCCAGTTGTCGGCAGCGGGATCCTCCGCCCCGATGCCTTCGGCGTAGGAGTCGCCGACGACGAGAAGTTGGGGTTCGGCGGGCACGGCGAGCGTGCTGTCGTCGTCCGAGCTGGATCCACCCGAGACCGCCACGGCGGTGATCACCGCTGCCGCGATCAGTACGGCGACGACGCCGATCGCCACGAGCCACGTCCGTCGTATTCGCCCCCCGGTCATGGCGTCGATCGTAGAGACCCCGGGCGGAGTGGCGCGCGAGGTCTCTCGCACGTCGGCGTTCCCCGCGCGACCGGTGCTCGTTCAAAACGGGGGTGGTGCATCGTCGGGTTCGGGTGGTCGGACTCCTCTCAGGTTGTTGCGCAGGCGGTTTCGGTTGCGTTCCTGCCGGCGGCGGGCGTGTTTCTGCTCGGTGCGTGGGGCGGGGCGGGTGGGTTCGGTGCCGGGTGTGGGCGGCCGGGTGGCGGGTGGGTCGCCGAAGACGATCATGTCGAGTCCGGGGTGGGTGTCGAACCCGGTGTGCGCTGGGCCGAGGACGGTCCGGCCTTCCGGGATGGTGAAGGTTCGAATGATGCGGCCCGGGTGGTCGGGGTCGTCGTACTGGTCGTCGACGAAGTCCCCGAACGTTTTGAGCAGGTGGTGGAACCGGCATTTCGCGCCGAGTCCGGTCGCGCTGGTGCGCCCGCCCCGCTCGGGATGGGCGTGGTCGTATTCGGTGATGTGGTCCAGGTCGCCGTCCCAGGCGGGTGTGCTGCAGCCGGGCCAGGTGCAGTACCGATCGCGGGCGCGGATGTAGGTGTCCAACGCGGTCGAAGGTCGGTACGGATCCGCCGGCTGGGTCGCCGGCAGTGGAGTGTCCGTGCCGTCGCCGAGCGGGCGGATCAGGGTGTCGGGGTCGGCGGCGAGGTCGCGGACGTGGGCTCCGGAGATGATGCCGAGCCCGGCGATGTAGCCGACACCGTCCACCAGTTCGGGCTCGGCGTGCGCAGCAGACTCGTCGACCGCAACCGCCTCGACGGCTGCGATCTCGTCGGTCGAGACCGCCTCGGCTGCAACGGCATCGGCCGTAGCCTCCTCGGTTGCAGCTTCGTCGACCGCGACCGCGACCGCGACCGCGATCGCGACCTCGTCGACCGCGACCTCCTCGACCTCATCCTCGTCGACGGTCGCTGTCTCCTCGACCACACTCTCCTCGGCCGAAAATCCCTCTGAGGCAGTCGCTGTCGTGTCCACGTCTCGGGTCTGGGGGTGCGCTGCCGGCGCCGCATCCTCGTCGACCGTCGCATCCTCAGCAGCTGCGGTAATCGTGCCAGCGGTGGTGTCATTCGCAGCGGCGGCGACGGGGCCGGTGAGGGTGGTGGTGTCGGTGACGACGTGGATCACGATGCGTGCTGCGTTCGCTGCGACCTCGTCCGCATCGACCACGGTGAACGTGCACTCGGGGCGGGCGCAGTCGCAGCCGAACGGGGCGTGCTTGACCAACGCGAACAGCGCGTCCGATGCCCGCGCACCCTTGCTGCGACTGTCGTGCTTGCACACCTGCGCGGCCAGTCGTTCGACGACGCGGGCGACGATGGCGGCGCGTTCGGCGGACATCGTCGCTCCCACGGTCGCCATCCCGTCGAGTCCGGCTTCGGTGAAGAAGCACCGCCCCTTCAGTGCGTCGTCGCGGCGTTCGCGGACGGCGTCGGGGTCGCGGCGGTAGACCATCTGATCGCACAGATCCCGCACCCGCGCCGTCGACCACGACCCCGGCTTGCGCAGGGCGGCGGCGATGTCGGCGTCCACCAGCCCCTGATACGACCGGCCGTGGATCAGTTCGGTACGGGAGACGATGGTGCGGATGTGAGTCGGGGAGACCACTCCGTCGCGCAGGCACTCGAACACCCGCGGCAACCGATCGCGCAGGGCGACGGCGTTGTCGAGGATCCGTTCGGCGACGTACTGCGACACCGACAGAGCGGTGGCGATGCGCGCAGCGCACTGGGCGAACGCATCGACCGCCCGCTCGTCCCGGTCCTCCTCGGCGAGCACCAGGTCGGTGTGGAGGGCGGCGACATGCCGATAGCGACGCCACTCCAGGTATCCCGCCCCCGCAGCCAGGTCGACGAGGGCGTCGAGGTGCCCACTGACGGGGAGGTCGAACGAAGCGGGCAGGCCCATCGCGGCGTGGTCACGCGCAGCCCAAGCAACGCCCCCCACCTGCGGCGCGTCCACCGCTCCGACCCCCCGATCGCTCATGTGTTCGATTGTATCGACCCCCACCGACACGATCCATCGAACCGACCGCAATCCGGGACAGCGCCGAACAAATCCCGCGAGGGGACGCTCGGCACGCTGTGATAGACCTCCATCATGGACACGAGCCAGGGACGGTGGTCTCGACGAGCGCTGTGGCTCGCGGTCGCGGTACTCGTCGCGACGGCGCTGTGGGCCGTATGGGTCGCGGACGGCCCGGTGGCCCTGCGCGTCGACGGGTCGGGCGCGGTGACACGCGTCGGATCCGTCTGGACGCTGGTGGGGGTGCTCGGCGGAGTCGGTGGCGTGGTGGCTGCGACATTCCTCGGGGCGCAACGGTTTCTGCCGCACCTCCCCGCGCGGCTGATCAACCTCCCGTCGGCCGAGGCGCACGCCTTCTGGACGGCGCCGGAGAACAGGACGGAGCTGCACCGATTGCTGGCCGAGGACCTCGAATGGATCGGCACGGCCACCGTGGTGCTGCTCTCCTGGCTCATGGCGGTCTGTGTCACGACGGAGAAGTCCGTGGCGCTGTGGGCGCTCGTCGTTCCCGTGGCGGCGTACACGATCGCGGTCCTCGGTTACTCCGTTCACCTGATGCGCGGAGGCCGGTACCGCCCACGTTTCTGAGCCGAGACGGGCTCGCACGGTGAATCACCGTGCGAGCCCGCTGATCTCAGGCGCGTCGTAGGCGCCCCGTCACGACGTCCACCGCGAGGAAGGCCAGCAGCGACAGGCCCAGGAGCGGCACGAACCACCCGATCGCCACGGTGACCAAGGCCAATCCGATCAGAGCGCCCGGCGACAGGCGGCGGAGCGTGCCTCGCTGCGGCGGACGTCCCACCGGCGCACCCCCGGACCGAGACGGCCTGCGCTGACACCACATTCGGTATCCGCCCACGATCACGGCCACCAGCACCACGGCCAACGCCAGCAGAGCGAGCTGGCTGACGAGCCCGAACAGCACCCCCATGTGCAGGCTGATGCCCCACGTGGTCATCTTGGCGGCCAGTGGCCAGTCGACGAACCGTTGCACGTCGACCACCCGGTCGGAGGTACCGTCGATCGCGATCGAATCGGTGGAGAAGACCCACGGATCTCGGAGCTGCGACACCTGGAACGCCGTGTCGCTCGACGCGGGGATGGACGCCTCGACGGGGCCGGTGATGCCGTTCGCCCGCGCGACGGCGAGAACGCCGTCGATCTGCCGGACGTCGACCGGCACGGTCGGCGTCGCCACGTCCGACGTCCCGTGCCCGACGTGGCCGGCGTGCTCGTCGTCGGAATGCCCGGCGTGACCGGTGAGGTCGGTGTCGACGGTCGGCGTGGTACAGCTCAGCGCACTGCGGACGTCGCCGATGTTCGCCCCCGCGTAGGCCGACCACGTCAGACCGGTTGCCGAGAGGAAGACCAGCCCGACGACGATCCAGGCGCCCCCGGCTCCGTGCAGGTCCACGGTGCGGCGCCGACCGCGGGTGGTGCGATCGACGGTGAACAACCGAGCGTCGGACCGGCATCGCTGACGCCGGTAGCGCTCCACCCACAGGAACAGCCCGCCGAGCGCGACGACGCCGAGCCAGGACGCGGCGAGTTCGCTGTACAGACGACCGGCCTCGCCGAGGTGGAGGGTGCGGTGCAACTCGCTGAGCCAGGTGCGCAGGGGGAGTGAGCCGGACGAGCCGTAGACCGTCGACTCGCCGACGGCGGTGGCGGTGGCGGGGTCGACGAACACGGCGGTGCGCTTCGACTCGCCGAGACTCGGGTCGGTGAACATCACGCGGGTGGTGTCACCGGCCTCGGTGGCCGGGCGGACGGCGGCGACGGTGAGGTCGGGCCGCTCGGCCTGCGCGGCGAGGACCTGATCGGAGATCGGGAGCGCAGGGCCGGTGGTGTCGGTGTGCAGCAGGTCGCGATAGACGACGCTCTCGAGGGTCGGCGCGATCGCGTAGAGGCCGCCGGTCACGGCGGCGACGAGGATGAACGGGGCGACGAAGACGCCGGCGTAGAAGTGCAGGCGGAGGATCAGCGGCCGCCAGCGGCGTGCGGGTGGGGGAGCGAGATCGGCTGTCGGCTCGATCTTCTCGGGTGTGGACATGGGTACGACTCGATTCCGTCGGGCGTGGCCGGGAGAACGTCCGGACCACGAGAGGTCACCCGAGCGCCGGTGGCGTCGGGTGCAGGGGGAGGGTGACTAGCGGAATCGAGCGGGTGGGCCGCGAGTGCCCCGGCCCGAGAGATCGACCAGGCGGCTGGGCGAGCTCCGGCGCACGACGGGCAGAGGTGGTCGGACGGTGTCGGTGTCGACCGGAACCATCGCGAGGACGGCAGGCAGGATGCGGCGCATCGCGCGGGCCGCACGGACGAGGCCGACCTCGGCGCCGCGGACGGCCACGGCGCAGACTCCGACGGCGACCGCGTGGGCGACGGCCATGCGCGGATCGAGCAGCGGCCCGTGCAGATGACCGTCGACGGTGACGAGGGTCAAGTGTCCGAGCACCTGCGCCGCGACGAGGGCTGCGACCAGTCGGCCGGTGCCGAGCCGCGTCGTCGAGGCGATCCACCCCACTCCGAGGCACACCGCGAGCAGGGCGACGGCCGCGGACTGGGAGGGGACCGACGTCCCACCGAGATCGTGCGCCGCGGCGGTGACGAGAACGGACGAGACGGCGACGACGACGCCGCGCAGGCGCATGCCGCCTCCCGTCGTCGTCACGCGGCGACCTTACCGGCCCATGGTGGGCGGGACGCGGCGGGTCACGCGCCGAGCGTCCAGGCGAACAGCGTGTACGAGAAGGCGGTGATGAGCCCGATCGCGATGACGTTCAGCCACAGTCCGCCCCGCATCATCTGGCCGATCGTGACGTATCCGCTGGCGTAGGAGACGGCGTTCGGCGGTGTGGCGACCGGCAGCATGAACGCACACGTGGCCGCAAGTGCCACCGGCACCGTGAGGACGAGCGGGTCGAGACCCATGCCGAGTGCGACGCCGCCCGCGAGAGGGAGGAACGTCGCGGCCGTGGCGGTGTTGCTGGTGATCTCGGTCAGGAAGATCGTGGCGGCTGTCGCGACCACCACCAGGGCGATGACGGGAATGGTGTCCAGGCCTGCGGCGACACTGCCGATCCAGTCCGTCAGGCCGCTGCGCTGGAATTGCGTGGAGAGTGCGAGTCCGCCGCCGAAGAGCAGCAGGACGCCCCAGGGAAGTTTGACGGCGGTCTCCCAATCCAGCAGTCGGACGCCCGGAGCCGACCCGCCGGGCAGGAGAAAGAGCAGGGCGGCGGCGATCAACGCGATGCCCGCGTCGGACACCGGTGGCTCGTCGAAGACCAGCGGCACCGCGACCCAGGACCCCGCGGCGGCGGCGAACACGGCGGCGACCCGCTTCTCGGCCGTCGCCATCGGACCGAGCTTCCCGAGTTCGTCGGCGATGAGTTCCCGACCGCCGGGGATGTCGTCGATCTCCGGACGGAACAGGACGTGCGTGAGGAGGAACCACGCGATGACGAGGAGGATCACGGCGAGCGGTACCCCGGCGATCATCCAGTCCAGGAATCCGATGTCGATGCCCTCACCCTGGAGATACCCGACGAGGAGGGTGTTCGGCGGGGTCCCGATGATGGTGCCCAACGACCCGATCGACGCCGCGTAGGCGATGCCCAGCATGAGGGCCGTTCCGAAGTTGCTCTTCACGACGGCCTCGGTGACGGACTCGGCGGACGACGTCCGGGGCTCGTCCGACGCGTCCTCGGCGTCGGAGCCGACACCGGCCCCGGCGAAGTGGGCAACATGGTGACCCGGCGTCGCGGCGTCCCATCGTCAGTGTCCACCGCGGCCGTCACGGAGGCGGCGACGGTTCTGCAGGACCGCGTCGACGTTCTCCTCGATCGGCTCGCCGATCGCGTCGTGAGCGCACCGCAACCCGGCACCAAACAGTGGTTGACGGAGTTCCGGCGCCCGTCGCTCTCGCCGCAGGAACGGCGAGCGGTGCGGTCAGCGATCCTGGTGGCCGCCGGGTTGATTCCGCCACCGGTTCGCGGCACACCCGGGCGGCGGAGCAAACTGGTCAATCCCGCACAGCTCGCAATGTTTTGAGCCGAATTAGCCACGGCTAGCTAGCTAGCTAGCTAATCCGCTGTTCAGCTATAGCTAGCCGGAGCTGTACAGCTGCGTTGTCGGTACCTGAGTGGCGTCGTGGGGGATGGACGCCTTGGACCATGAGGGCACCTCCGACAAAGCCGCGGAACTGGGACGGCACTGTCTACTCCACACGCGGTCGTCGAATACCACTGAGTGCTGGTCGTCGGCACCGAGAACAGCGTGGGGGCGCGACGGGTCGGTCGTCGCGCGCGCCACGCCCGTCAACCGAAAGCCGGTCCGAGTCCGGTGCGCCGCCGACTCTCCTCCCACAGGGCGGCGGCCTCGTCGGCGTCGACTGCATAGGGTTCACCCCTCCCTCACCCATGGACCCGTCCGGCTGCGCGAGGGGAGCGATATCGCAGTCCTCGCAGTACACACCGCCGCGGCCCGTCAGGTTCGTGGTGGTCGCGGCCCACAATCCTGTTGCGGCGCCCTGGGAGACGGACTTGAACGAAGTGTCGATGCCGTTCCCGTCTTCGTCCACCCACCCGAGTTCGATCTGCTCTTGCAGTGGGAGGTGTCTTTGTAGTGGGGTGAGGATGGCGCCGGGGTGCAGGGAGTACGCCTCGATCCCGTCTGCCGCGCCCAGCGCGGCGAGTCCGCGACCGAACAGAATCATCGCGGTGTTCGATTGCCCGTAGGCCTGCCACTTGTCGTCGCCGTCGGTGAAGTCGATGTCGGACCACCGTATGGGGGAGTGGTGGTGGCCGGCGGAGGAGTACAGCACCACCCGTGCTTCGTTCGCCGCGGCCAGTAGCGGCCATAGGTGCATGGTGAGCGCGAAGTGGCCGAGGTGGTTGACCGCGAACTGGCTTTCCCAGCCCTGCGCTGTGCGTTCGAGGGGAGTGGCCATGATGCCGGCGGTCGCGAACAGCAGGTCGACCCGGTCGACGAAGTCCGCAATCGTCGCCGCGCACACTGGCCTGATCGGCGAGGTCCATCTCCACGAGCTGCACACCCGGAACGTCGCCTAGCTGTAGTGACCTGAGAGGTTGTTGACGGCGTGCCGTCTTGAAATGGGGAGGACCTCCTGGCGGAGTGGATGTGTCTGGCATCTATCCG
>NZ_FOJN01000012.1 GCF_900111805.1 Rhodococcoides kroppenstedtii | reverse complement strand
CTGCTCGTCGGTGAACTGGCGAAATCGTGACTTCGTCTGTCCCATACGGCCACGGTCTCGCGGGTTACCGCTTAACTATGGGAGACACGCCCTAGCGTGGGGACGCTGACGGTCGTCAGCCGCAGGCGGCAAGGAACGTGAGATGGGGCCAGCTCGTCTCCATCGACCTCACTAGTTCAGCTAATTTCAGAAGTCGGGAATCAAGGAGAGCCACGTCATGCGCATCAAGCGAGAGATTGCCCGTGGCATGGTTGTGATGGTTCCACTGGCTGCGGTTTTGATCGGATGTAGCGAGCGTGTTGCTGGGACTGCAGAATCGGAACCCAGCACGAGCGCCACGATGCAGAGCGAGGCGGATGATGAGGCGCAGACTGTGCCGATCGGTGCCAGTCAGAACGTCGCCGATGGGCGTCGCGTAGTCACACGGGTGACGGTGGAGAGTCTCGTGCCGGCAACGCCGACGCAGTTCGGTCTGTCACCCGCGGGTGACTTGCAGCAAATATCGGTGACTTTGGAGGGTCTGAAGGGCACTACGAACGTCAACCCGCTGTACTTCACGGCCCGCGCGGCGGACGGAACGACGTATCAGGCGGCCCTCGCATCGGTCGACGGGCAGTTGCCCGCAGGGACTGTGTCGGTTGGTGACCGGATCAAAGGAATTGTTGCGTTCGATGTGACGGGACCCCCGATTGCGTCTATCCGCTACAACGGTGCGCTCGGGGAAGAATTGGCAAGATGGGACGGAGAACTGACGCCGGGTGAGCGGACCGATGATGAGCAAACGGGCCCCACGGGCGGAATAGTCAACGGCGACCTGGGCCTGGACACCGAGATTTCGGTTCCGGCCTGCGACGGTACAGGTGTTGTCATTCTGTATTCGGCGACCGCCCCGGGGTCCTATGAGCAGGAGATTGCAACGCAGCTATTGCGAAATCCGGGCGCGTCCTACTTGAGGACCGACAACTCGTGTCCTTCCCTGCGGCAGGAATCTGCGGAGGGCAATCCCATCTATGCCGTATACCGCGTCGCTGGTCGCAGCGAAGGCGAAGTTTGCGCTGCAGTGAATGCATCGCCTGCCGGATCTTATGGTAAGTGGTTGGACCGAACCACTGATCCGGCCTACATCATTCCGTGCTGAAAAAACTTGCCTGGTCGGAGCAGAGTGCAACTGGATAGAACACGCCTGGAGCCGCCGCCAACCGTGGATCGGCGGGTGGTAAAGGGACGGCGAGAGCTCGGCCGGGTGCTGAGTCGACCGGCGTCGCACGGGGTCGGCTTGTTGCAAGCTCCGCGCGGTGATGGCGTCGTTGAGGCCACTGCATTGGACAGCCCCCTGCCGTCAGAGACGGTTGCGATCGAGTCTTATCAATTCTGCGGCCTCCGCGGAATCGAGGCGTCCCCCGGAGCGCCTACCGACGCGCGCCATGACCCTTGCGAGACTCAAACGTAAAAGGACGTCGCTCGGCTATTCGAAAATTCCTTTGACGGCGACTGGCACCCGGATCTGTCCGTCTTGGATTGCGGCACTGTCGACCCGTGGCAACGGTAATTGAGCCTGCGCCAGGCGCTTGTCAACCATCCACCATGGGACCAGCATTTTGTGAGTCCCGGCAGCTTGCTCCGATCAGTGTCACCGCGGTAGTTCGTCCGCGAAATCGAACGAACACCCGAGCCGATTGGCCGCCTCCACCCCACCCGCATCCCGCACCCACGCGACGCAGGCGCTGGCGGCGAGGACGTGGTCGCGGGTGAAGAGGTAGCCGTTGGTGCAGTCGTAGAACGTGTCGTCGTGGTGCCACTGGTCGAGAGCCAGGCCGTCGACGGCGTGGTCGACCAGCCGCAGCTGCCGCAGGATGCGGTGCGAGCGTCGCACCATCACCACGCCGTCGTCGAGGACATGGAGTTGAGCGTTGACCAGCTCGATGTCGTCGACCTCGTCCTCCGGGATCTCGGTGTTCGGCCCCAGGTCGATGATGAGGCCCGCCGGCTCGTCGCGCATCGACTCCACCAGCCACGTCGTCATCGCATCCCACTGGTCGACCGCGAGGATGCGGCCCTCCGGCGAGACGAAGCTGTCGAGCAACGCTGCCGCTTCGATGGTGGCGGCCCACAGCTGGGTGTCACCGTCGTCGTCGAACACGAAGTCGTCGGGCGGCTCGACCCGCACCGACACCGGCGCGAAGGGCGACGAATCCGGCAGGCCCTCGACGTGGTGGTAATGAATCGACCACCCCGTCATGTCGACCCGTGCGTCGGTCACCACGACGTAGCGGGTCATGAGATCGTCCGAGGCGAAGGTCCACGACGGAACGCCGTCCGGAGCTGAGGTCATGCCTGTGGTTCGAGGCGACGCCCGTCGAGGATCGACCCCGGCCGCAGGCGTTATCCCTGCGGCGGGTGGATGTAGCGGCCGTCCACCGGGAAGTGCCCGTGCGTGCCGAACTGGTTGCCCTGTAGGAAGGCCTGATTCTGCGCGTGCGCGCTGGCGATCAGACGCATCTGCTCCTGCCGCGCGAGCTCGCGACTCGCCTCGCGCTTCCGGTACGACCGGACGCCCAGCCAGACAGCAGCGCCGAGCAGCGCGAGCCACCAGTACTCCACGACGAACCCGAGCGCGAAGAACCCGAGAATCAGGGTGAGGATCGGGTGACGACGAGGCCACGAGCGCTGCGGCACCACGTACCCGACGGTCGTCTGGTGGATGTTGATGGTCCGTAGTTCGGGCTGTTGTGGAAGTTGTTCGTCATGACCCTGGTCCGTTCTCGCGTGGGAGCGACACTGTGACACAGGGGTCCGACACTCACGGAGCACGAGCCGGTTCCCGGTGCAGCACGGCCGGCCCCCACCCCCGCCGCAAACCGACGAGCAGCACCGCGCACCCCACCCCGGACAGCACCAACCCCGTCCCGAACATGACGGCGTAGCCGAAGAGCTCACCGACCACCCCGGCAGCCAGCCCGGCCGTACCCTGCGAGAACACGACAGCGCAGGCCAGCAGGGTGTAGTCGGTGCCGGCGAAGGCGCGCTCGGACGCGTCCATCATCAGCGCGAACAGCACCACCGTCGCGGCCCCGCCGAAGACGTGCTCACCGACGTTGGCGGTGACCACCATCGCGAACCCGCCCACCCCGAGCGCGGCGGCGACGTAGGAACCGAGGGCCAGGGTCTGGGTGATGCCCGCGACCAGCAAGGCACGCCGTCGTCCGAACCGCGTCGCGTACCAGGCACCGAGCGCCGCGCCGACGAGCGCCGAGGCCGACGCCAGTCCGCCCTCCAGCAGAGCGATCTGCCCCAGCGACAACCCGAGGTCCGACAGGAACGGGCCCACCAACGCCGACCCCATCGAGTTCCCGAACTTGTACGCCACGATCAGCCCGACGAACGCCACGACACCCGGCCGTCGCAACCGCGCCCACCACGCCCCGGCCAGCCGCACCGCGGAGGAGTCGACAACGGGGGTGGCGTCGGCCGACTCGAGGGTCCGTCGCAACGCGAGTACGGGCACCGTCGACACCAGAATCAGCACGGCCATGACGACGAACAGCGCCCGCCACCCGGCGAGCGAGAACAGCCAGAGCAGCACTCCTCCGCCGACGATCATGCCGATCCGGTACGCGCCCAGCTGAATTCCGTTGCCGACGCCGCGATCTCGGGCCGACAGCAACCGCACGGCCAGACCGTCGGTCACGACGTCCTGCGTCGCGGACAACAGGTTGATCACCGCGATGCCGACGAACAGCCACGCCAGACCCGACGACAGATCGAGCGACGCCAACACCAGCGCCACGACGGCCGCCCCGCACTGCAACGAGACCAGCCACCGTCGCCGCGTCCCGTAGCGATCGACGTACGGCGCCCAGAGGAACTTCAGCGCCCACGGCGCGAACAGAACCCCGGTCGCACTGATGGTCACCAGCGAATAAGCGGATTGCCGCAGCACCACCGGCAGCGCCTGGGTGAAGAAGCCGAACGGCAGCCCCTGCGCGAAGTAGAGGCCGGCCAGGAGGGCGAACACGCCGCCGACGCGGGTCACGCATCGCCTCCCGGCGTGCGGAACCCCCGGAACACGACCCGCCGCCGCAGGACGAACCCGAGCCGCTCGTACACCCGCAACGCCGCCGTGTTCGCCTCCGCGAGATGGAGGAACGGTCGGTCGCCGCGGGCGAGGATGCGTCGGACGAGTTCGCCGACCAACGCGCCGGCCAACCCCTGACCCCGCGCAGACGGGAGCGTGCAGACCGCGCTGATTTCCGTCCACCCCGGCGGTCGCAGACGCTCGCCGGCCATGGCGACGAGCGTGCCGTCGTCGTCACGCACACCGAGGTACGTCCCCAGCTCCGGCGTTCGTGGCCAGAACGGGCCGGGCCGGGTGGCGTCGATCAACGCGCGCATGGCGGGGTAGTCGGCCTCGCCGAGGTCGACGATCCGGATCGACGACGCCGTGGGCACGTCGCCCGCGAAGATCAGTTGCAGACCGGCGAGCTCGAACATCGGCTCCCAGTCCGCGGGCGGCGTCGCCTCGGAGGAGAAGAGGTCGGCCATCCGGCCGGGCCTGAGCAACTCCGCCAGGGCCGCCCAGTCGGTGCCGACGTCGGCGAAGGTGGCGACGTCCGTGTCGTACGTGACCGCGTCTCCGAGGCGACGAGCGAGGTGCGCGTGGCGGGTGCGCAGCGATTCGGCGACCGGATGGTCGAGGGATGTCTCGGGCGTGACCACGACGTCAGTATGGCCGGTGCGCCGAGTCTTCCCGCCGGTCACGGTCGGTTACCGGCGAGTAGGAAATCTGCGTCGTCAGCGGGCGGCGTCGTCGCTGGTCAGGTATGTCTCGAGCCACATCGAGCCGCTCCGACCGCAGTCGCCACAGCACGAACGAAGACGACTAAAGTTGTCATCGAACCCACAAGGAACAGACGACGTCGAACCGACGGAAAACGAGGCAAGTCCTGACATGAGCGACAAGCAGCCGACCATCATCTACACCCTGACCGACGAGGCGCCCATGCTCGCCACGCATGCGTTCCTTCCGGTCATCCGCACCTTTGCGGGTGCGGCCGGCATCAACGTCGAGCCCTCCGACATCTCGGTCGCGGCTCGCATCCTGGCCGAGTTCTCCGACCTGCTCCCCGAGGATCAGCGGGTTCCGGACAACCTGGCCGAGCTGGGTCGGCTGACTCAGAACCCCGACACCAACATCATCAAGCTCCCCAACATCTCCGCCTCCGTGCCGCAGCTGCGCGCCGCGATCAAGGAGCTGCAGGACAAGGGCTACGACCTCCCCGAATTCCCCGGCAACCCGAAGACCGAGGAAGAGGAGGAGATTCGCAAGCGCTACACCAAGTGTCTCGGTAGCGCCGTGAATCCTGTTCTGCGTGAGGGCAACTCGGACCGTCGTGCGCCGAAGGCCGTCAAGGAGTACGCCCGCAAGCACCCGCACAGCATGGGCGAGTGGTCGCCGGCGTCGCGCACGCACGTCGCCCACATGCGCCACGGCGACTTCTACCACGGCGAGAAGTCGACGGTGGTCGAGGGCGATCGCAAGGTCAAGATGGAGCTGATCACCGACGACGGCGAGACCATGGTGCTCAAGCCCGAGGTCGAGCTCACGCACGGCGACGTCATCGACAGCATGTTCATGAGCAAGAAGGCGCTCATCGAGTTCTACGAGGCCGAGATGCAGGACGCCTACGAGACCGGCGTCATGTTCTCGCTGCACGTCAAGGCCACGATGATGCGCGTCTCGCACCCCATCGTCTTCGGTCACGCAGTGCGGGTGTTCTACAAGGACGCCTTCGCCAAGCACAACGACCTCTTCGAAGAGCTCGGCGTCAACGTCAACAACGGCCTGTCGGACCTGTACAGCAAGATCGAGTCGCTGCCCGCCACCAAGCGCGACGAGATCATCGAGGATCTGCACAAGTGCCACGAGACCCGGCCCGAGCTGGCCATGGTCGACTCGGCCCGCGGCATCTCCAACTTCCATTCGCCGTCCGACGTCATCGTCGACGCGTCGATGCCCGCCATGATTCGCGCCGGCGGCAAGATGTGGGGCGCCGACGGTCGGCCGAAGGACACCAAGGCCGTCAACCCCGAGTCGACGTTCTCCCGGATCTACCAGGAGATCATCAACTTCTGCAAGACCAACGGGCAGTTCGACCCGCGCACCATGGGCACCGTTCCCAACGTCGGTCTGATGGCGCAGAAGGCCGAGGAGTACGGCTCGCACGACAAGACCTTCGAGGTCTCCAAGGGCGGCACCGCCAACATCACCGACATCGAGACGGGCGAGGTGCTCCTCACCCAGACCGTCGAAGAGGGTGACATCTGGCGCCTCTGCATCGTCAAGGACGCGCCGATCCAGGACTGGGTCAAGTTGGCCGTCAACCGAGCTCGCGATTCCGGCATGCCCGTGCTGTTCTGGCTGGACCCGTACCGGCCGCACGAGAACGAGCTCATCAAGAAGGTCCGCACCTACCTCAAGGACCACGACACCGAGGGCCTGGACATCCAGATCATGTCCCAGGTGCGTGCCATGCGGTACACCCTCGAGCGCGTGATTCGTGGCCTGGACACCATTTCCGCGACCGGCAACATCTTGCGTGACTACCTCACCGACCTGTTCCCGATCCTCGAGCTGGGCACCTCCGCGAAGATGCTCTCCATCGTTCCGCTGATGGCGGGCGGCGGCCTCTACGAGACGGGCGCCGGCGGTTCCGCGCCGAAGCACGTCAAGCAGCTTCTCGAGGAGAACCACCTGCGCTGGGACTCGCTGGGCGAATTCCTGGCTCTCGCAGTCAGTCTCGAGGACCTCGGCAAGAAGACCGGTGGCAAGGCCAACGTCCTGGGCAAGGCCCTCGACGCCGCCACCGGCAAGCTGCTCGAGAACAACAAGGGACCCTCGCGCGCTGCCGGTGAGCTGGACAACCGCGGCAGCCAGTTCTACCTCTCCCTGTACTGGGCGCAGGAACTGGCGAACCAGACCGAGGACACCGAGCTGGCCGAGTACTTCGCGCCGCTCGCGAAGTCGTTGGCGGACAACGAGGACGCCATCGTCAAGGAGATGAACGACGCCCAGGGCGAGCCCGTGGACATCGGCGGCTACTACTACCCCGACTGGGACCTGACCGCCAAGGTCATGCGTCCCAGCGAGACCTTCAACAAGGCGTTGGAGTCGGCAGGGAAGTAAGAAGCTTCCGCGACGCGGCCCGTCCCTACCTTGGTGGGGTCGGGCCGTTGTCGTGGGTGGGGCGAATCGTGGAACCGGGCCCCCGGAAAGCGGGTCCCAGATTCCACGGTCGGGGTCACGTGAGTGCGAGCCACTCTCCCGCCGACGCCGGGGTGTCGAGACGAACGCGATCGAGCGCGTCGAGAAGGGCCGGCGCGTGGGAGTCCGGAACACACATCTGCCCGTTCACCGGGACGATCAGTCCGAGGTCGATCATGGTGGACAGTCGCACGGACAGCCACGCTCTCACTTTCTCGCTGTCGGTGCCGATGCCCACGGCGAACGCTTCGCCGTCATGGGCAGCGTCTCCGACCAGGGAACGAACGAGGATCATCCACAGCGCGTCGCAGGCGGCGGCCACCTCCTGCTTCTCCCGGGCGTCGTCGAGCGCGACCACCGGTCGCATGCATTCGACATAGGCCTCCACGAGACTGCGGCGCCCCCACTCCTCGCTCGGCTCTGCGAGCCAGTGATCGAACGCGTCGCCGGCTCGAAGCGTGCGGTCCTCGCGGCGGAGGACGCCAGCTCCCAGCGCGGTCTGGACCACGACGTAGTACTTCAGCGTCGACAGCAGTCCGCTGACGACGTCGTTCTCGTCGTCCTGCGCCGGGTAGATCGCATCGCGAACCTGCCTGCTCGAGCTGGGCTGTGCGAAACGAGGATCGGGAACGCTGCCGTTGTCCTCGCACCAGGCCGCGACCCGTCGAACGTGCGACGTCAGGGTGGTCGGACCGAGGGGTGCCGAGCCCCGATGCGGGACAGGTGCCGTCCGTGGCGGGACCACGGGGTCCAAGTCGACCAACTCCGTCAACAGGTCCTCTTGGTCGGGCGACATGCGCTCGGCGACAACGAATCGCGCGAACAAGGCGAGAGCATCGGCAGTGTCGTCGGGTGACCACGGTGTGTGCAGGCAGTCCTCCGCGTACAAGTCCATGTCGAACAACTCCAACGGTAGGTCCGCCCCCGCGATGACGATGCGGCGATCGGCGCTGGATCGGTCGACTGCCATCGCTGTCGAATAGGCCGCCAACGGATCCGCGGTGCAGCCCGAGTGCAGCAACCACTCGGCGAATCGTTTCAGCACCGTGGGCCAGGACAGTGCCACTCGTTGCTTCGGTCGGCCTGCCGCGGTGCGCTTCGCGGCCTTGGCCCGACGTTGACTCTTGCTCATAGGTTCCCCCCCAGGATGGTGTGTGCGCAGAGTAGGGGAGGGCTCTGACAAGAGCCGATCGTGGATTTTCAGCCCCGGAATGCGGGGTTCGGATTCCACGATCCCGAGTCGCACGCTGCGGTCATCGAGTCGTTGTCCTCGCCAGCGCCGAGTACGTCGCCCGCAGGTACTGTTCGGCCCGGTCGGACCCGATGATGCCGCTGCCCATCTTGTTCATCGCGTAGGAGAAGGTCAGCCGCGACTCGGGGTGCATCACGATCATCGACCCACCCCAGCCGCCCCAGAAGCAGATGCGGCCGTCGGGGATGTAGGGAACCGTCTCGGGGTGCGGCAGGGCGAATCCCATGCCGAAGCGCAGGGGGATGCCCAGCACCAGGTCCAGTCCGTCGGTCTGCGGCTCGAAAGCCAGGTCGACGGCGCCTTGACTCAGCAGGCGAACCCCGTCCACCTCCCCGCCGCGCGAGATCGCCGACAGCATCCGCGCGACGGACCGGGCGTTGCCGTGCCCGTTGAGTGCGCCCATGTCGGCGGCGCGCCACTCGTCGGTGTTGGCGGCATCCGGCGCCACGACCGGGCCGCCGAAGGTTCTGATGCGGATCCTGTCCGGGTCGGGCACGTCGACCCGCGGCGGGGGAGGCGGGGCGATGACGTCGGCCACCCGATGGCGGTCCTCGGGGCGCAGGCCGATCTGGAAGTCCGCGCCGAGCGGGCCGGCGATCTCGTCGGCGACGAACTCGCGCAGCGTCTTTCCAGTGACGCGCCGGATCAGTTCGGCCAGCAGATGCCCCTGCGAGGCGGCGTGATACCCGGACGTGGTGCGCGACTCCCACCACGGCGCCTGTGCGGCGAGCTTCGCGACGGCGGACTCGTGGTCGTACAGATCCTGCACGGAGATCGGGCGGTCCCAGCCCGAGACGCCCGACGAGTGCGACAGGATGTGCCGCACCTCGATCCGATCCTTGCCCGCCGCAGCGAATTCGGGCCAATATCGCGCGACCGGGGCGAAGGGGTCGAGGAGGCCGCGGTCGATCACCATGAGGGTGGCCAGCGCGGTCACCGTCTTCGTGGTGGACCAGACGTTGACGACGGTGTCCTCGGTCCAGGGCGTCGTGCGTTCGGCGTCGCGGTGCCCACCCCAGAGGTCGACCACCGTCTCGCCGTCGAGGTCGACCACGACCGACGCGCCGACCTCGGCTCCGGAGGCGAGGTTCGCCCGCAGCGTGTCGGCCACGTCGTGAAACGCTGCGTCGCAACGTCCTTCGACCGACGAATAATCACCCACGCGGAACACCTCCCAGTAGTCGACGCACGGCGAGATCGACGTACGCATCGCTGACCTCGTCGATGCCGAGATCCCCGCCCTCGTGGTACCAGGCACTGATGCCGTTGAGCATGTCCACCAGAGCGAACGCGGCGATCCGAGCGTCGGGTACCCCGAACTCGCCCGTGCGCATGCCGGCGGCGACCACGTCGCGCACGCGTCGCTGATAGTGACGACGGTAGTCCTCGACGGCCGCGCGGTGCTCGGGGAGCAGCGACGCCAGCTCGTGCAGTCCGACGACGTACTCGACCCGCCGCCGGGTTAGGTGGTGCAGATGCGCGCGGACCAGGGCCGACAGTCGTTCGGTGGGGGTGCCCGGCGCATCGAGCAGCGGCAGGTTCTCTTCGACCGGCTCGCGGGTGACGGTTAGGCAGATCGCGAAGAGAATCTCTTCCTTGGACGGAAAGTGGTGGTAGAGACTGGCTCCCCGAATTCCGACCGCATCCGCGATGTCGCGCATCCCGACGTTGGCGTAGCCGTCCCGCGCGAAGATTCTGGCGGCCTGGGACGCGATGTCCTCCTTGCGCCGCAGGGTCCGCACCGCGCGCGGGACTGCGGCGGCATCGTCGGGAGTGCTCACGCCGGTTCCGGCGCCACCGCCAGCGTGCGGAGCTCCCGCTTGAGGATCTTGCCCTGCGCGTCGACGGGTAGTTCCGCGACCACGTGCACCGACTTCGGTGCCTTGTACGAGGCGAGCTCGGTCCGGCAGAACTCGATGACGGCGTCGGGATTCGGATGCACGCCGTCGGCCGCGATGACGAAGGCGGTGACGGCTTCGGACCAGTAGGGATCGGGCATGCCGACGACGGCCGCACGGGCGATGTCGGGGTGACTGTGCAGCACCCGCTCCACCTCCTGGCTCGACACGTTCATTCCGCCGGACTTGATCATGTCCTTCTTGCGATCGTAGAAGAACAGGTTGCCGTCCGCGTCGCGACGCACCATGTCGCCGGTGTGGACCCAGCCGTCGCGAAACACCTCCGCGGTCCGCTCGTCGTCCTTGAAGTAGCCGAGCATCACCGACGGTGTACGGCACAGCAATTCGCCGACCTCGGCGTCGTTGCCGTCGGCGTCGACCACGCGCACCTCGAGGTGGGTGACGGGCTTGCCGATCCAGGACGGGTCCCCGTCCGGGATGTCGTCGAGCGTGGTGAACCAGCCGACCGAGCCGAGCTGGGACAGCTCCGACTGTCCCCAGTACGTGCCCCAGATCGCCTCGGGCGCAGCGTCCGCCCAGGCGGAAATGGTGTGCGGGGAGACCTGACCGCCGTAGGTCAGGCAACGACGCACCTGTCCGACGGCGTCGGGACCGAACGTGGCCTCCCGCGCGAGCGCGAAGTAGAAGGTGGGCGTCTGCGCGATGACCGAGACCTTCTCGTCGGCGATGATCTGCAGCGACCGCGCCGGTTCCACGCTCGACGGCAGCACCAGCGTGGCACCCATCAGGGTCAGGGTGGTCATCGATCCCAGGCCGGCGATGGTGTGGAACGGCATGACGAACAGCCAGGTGTCCTCCGGACCGGTACGCAGACCCCAACTCCACGCCGGCGCCGTCGAGATCAGGAAGTTGCGATGCGGGATCATCACGCCCTTCGGCGCCGCCTCGGTGCCGGAGGTATAGACCATCATCGCGATGTCGTTCTCGTCCATCTCGACGTCGGGTTCGGTGTCGGACGCGTCCGCCATCGCCGTCGCGCAGTCGTCTCCGTACGTGAGCAGCGTGGTGCCGTCGGGCAGGACCCGGCGCACCGTTTCGGCGAACTCGGGACCGGCCACCACGACGGTCGGCTCGGCGTGCTCGAGTTGATGACGGACCTCGGCGTCGCGGTAGAGGACGTTGATGCCCGTGAAGGCGGCCCCGACCTTGAGGGTGCCGTAGTAGGCGACGACGACGTCGATGCTGTTGCGCGCCATGGACGCCACGCGATCACCGGGTGACACGCCGAGGCCGAGCAGGACGTTCGCGAAGCGGTTGGCCGCGCTGTCCAGTTGGCCGTAGGTGGTGACGACTCTCGTGCCGTCGGCATCGTAGGAGATGAACGCGGTCTTGGTCGGCTGCGTCCGGGCGTGACGACGGAGTTGGTCACCGATCGTGGCGCGGCCGGTGAGGGAACGATGCTGGGGGGCGAGTCCGGGCACGAGAGTCCTTGTCGGGTAGCGGGAAATCAGACGGTGGTGGCGAACATGGGGCGGTCGAACGATTCGAGCGCCACGATCTCCTCGACGGGGCTGCGCGTCAGCTTGGTGGGGAACGCGCGCTCCGGATAGCCGACCGCGATGTGGGCGGCGGTGATGTACTCGTCCGGGATGGACAGCATTTCGCGCACGGCGGGCTCCTCGTGGCAGAGCAGGGTGGTCACCGCGGTGGCCACGCCCTGGTCGCGGAGGGCGAGGCAGAGGTTCTGCATGGTGGGGTAGATGGAGGCGCCGCCGACCACCGACAGTCGGCCGAGTTCGTGGTCGGTGGGGTGCAGACCGTCGAGCGCGGCACATACGACGATGATCGCGGGGACCTCTGCGAGGTGGCGTGCGAAGTAGTCGGCGTCCTGCACCGTCTTGGGCAGCGCGCCCACGGAGACCGTGCCGCCGGTGATGCCCTGGAAGTAGGCGTCCCACATCGGGAGGTAGAGGTCCTGGAGCGCCTGCTTGCGCTCCGCGTCTCGGACGACGATCCATCGTACGGGCTGGCGGTTGCCGCCCTGGGGGCCGAACCGTGCGTGGTCGAAGGCGGTGCGCAGAACCTCGTCCGGAACGGGGTCCTTCGTGTATCGCCGACACGTCCCCGTGGTCCGCATCGCCTCGGTGAGTTCCATCGCTGTCCCCTTGCCTGTCCGCCGTTAGGTTGCGTTCGCAGCATGCTGTGGCGTGGGACACATTGTCAAGGGTTGTTGGAGCTGTGAATCGCATTGCCTGCAGACCCTTGCCTGCAAAAGCCTAACTGTGGTTAGTTTCGATGAGGTCCGGCCCGGACCGACGAGGGAGGCATCATGTCGACACCCACGGTCACCGTCGACCGCGAGCGACTCACGCGTGCGGTCGAGTCGGCGAACATGCCCACGCTCGTCGCCGTGCTGCACCAGCTCACCGGCGACCGCACCTGGCTTACCGATCCCCATCGGCCCACCCGCAGCCGCGGTATGGACGACAACGACAGTGGCGGCTTCGCTCCCGACGTGGCCGAGCGCATTCGCGCCGCGGCGGTCGACGCCATCGAGGCGTGGGTGAACGGCCGACCCGTCGCGATACCCGCCCCGTCCGGCGAGCAGCTCATCGAGATGATCAGCGCCGCGGTCGGTGAGCCCGTCCCGCCCGAGTTCGCCGAGATGATCGCCGAGGACATGGGTTTCGCGGTGCCGGCTCCCCGCGAGGTCCGACCGTCGCACCTGTCGGTGATCGTCATCGGCGCCGGCGTCTCGGGCATGCTGGCCTCGATCCGCCTGAGCGAAGCCGGGATCGACCACGTCGTCCTGGAAAAGAACTCGGACGTCGGCGGGGGATGGTTCGAGAACACCTACCCGGGCGCGGGCGTCGATACGCCGAGTCACCTCTACTCGTATTCCTTCGCGCCGCGGGCGTGGACGTCGCACTTCGGCAAGCGCGACGAGGTGTGGCAGTACCTCGCGGAGGTGGCCGACGAGCACGATCTGCGGTCGAGGATCAGGTTCGACACCGAGGTGTCGACGGCCGAGTACGACGCCGACCGCCAGGGCTGGACCGTGCGGACGGTGGCGGGGGAAGTGCTGACGGCGGACGTCGTCATCACGGCGACCGGGCAGCTGAACCGACCCAAGGTCCCGCCCATCGCGGGGCTCGCTGACTTCGCCGGCCCGATCTTCCACACCGCGCAGTGGCCGGCCGACCTCGACCTGACGGGCAAGCGCGTGGCCATCGTGGGCAGCGGCGCGAGTGCGATGCAGGTGCTCCCGGCCATCGCGTCGACCGTCGCGCACGCCACCGTGTTTCAGCGCTCGCCCCAGTGGGTGGCGCCCAGCGACGTGTACTTCGAGCCGATCGTCGACGACGTCAACTACCTCATGGACCTCGTTCCGCTGTACCGACTCTGGTACCGCGCGCGGCTGGCGTGGAACTTCAACGACCGCGTCCACCCGTCGCTGCAAAAGGACCCCGAGTGGGACAACCCTGCGGTGTCCATCAACGCGATGAACGACGCCCACCGCCGCGTGTTCACGCGGTACCTGGAGAAGGAACTCGACGGTCGGCCGGACCTGATCGAGAAGGCGCTGCCCGATTACCCGCCCTTCGGCAAGCGGATGTTGCTCGACAACGGGTGGTACGCGGCGCTCCGGCAAGACAACGTGACTCTCGTTCCCGAAGCCGTGGCGTCCGTCGACGCGCATCACGTGAGGGGAGCTCACGGCACGGTCGCCGAGGTGGACGTCGTGATCCTGGCGACGGGCTTCGAGACTCACAAGCTGTTGACGCCCATCGATGTTCGCGGCCGATCGGGTCGCTCGATCCGGGAGGCGTGGGGCGAGGAGGACGCGCACGCTTATCTCGGGGTGACCGTGCCCGACTACCCCAATCTGTTCATCACCTGCGGGCCGGGAACCGTGCTGGGACACGGCGGCAGCTACATCACCATCGCCGAGTGCCAGATGCGCTACATCCTCGACGTACTGGCCACCATGGCCGAGCGCGACCTGGGCGCCGTCGAGGTCAAGGCCGACGTAGAGCAGGACTACGTCCAGCGTCACGACGACGCCCACGCACGCATGATCTGGACGCACGAGGGCATGGACAACTGGTATCGGAACGACGCGGGCCGGGTGGTCTCGACCCTGCCGTGGCGCATCGTCGACTACTGGCAGATGACGCGGAGCGCCGACCTGGACGACTTCGTGGTGGAGCCCCGGCGGGGGTAGCGCGATTTCTGCTCCGGTTGCGTCGGCTGCGGGCGGGATCCCGCACGTCAGGGGTGCAACGGGAGCGTTAGACCCGGGCCTCGGTCGCTCCGCAGCATCGCGTAGACGGCCGTGTCCGTCCACTCGCCCTTGCTCCACCAATCCTGCCGGAAGTACGCCTCGCGCTGCATCCTCACACGCTCGGCCAACTTCGCCGACGACGTGTTGCGGCCGTCCATGCGTGCGGTGACGCGGTGGACGACGTCGTGGTCGAAGACGTGGTCGAGGAGCGCCCACACGGCCTCCGTGGCCAGGCCGCGTCCGCCGACCTCGGGGGAGAAGGTCCAGCCCAGCTCGACCAACGCGGGAGAGTCGTCGACGGTCCACGCATCCACGTTGCCGACGCCTCGTCCATCGTGCTCCGCGACCAAGGCCACCGCACCGTCGGTCAGAGCTGTTCGTGCGGAACGCTTCTCGACGGTGGCCTCGGCATCGGACCTCGTCATCGGCTCGTGCAAGAGGTACCGGCAGACCCCGGGCCGGCTGTAGTACGCGAGCACGTCGTCGACGTCTGTTCTCGCGTACGGCCGCAGGGTCAGCCGCTCGGTGCGCAGGACGATCGGAGCCACTCCGCGAGGGTATCCCGACGCGTCAGCCGACCCGCGCGGCCAGGAACGCCTCCGGATCGATGAGGTCCGCCTGACCGACGATGGACCCCAGATCGGCGATGCGCTCGACCCCCGTCAGCACCATCTCCTCCTCGACCGTGCCTTCGGCGTAGCCGTAGTAGCAGGTCGACGACGTGGGGTTGTGGTCCTGGTCGATGCGGTTCGCCCGCCCCTCGATCTGCCGGATCTCGATGGGCGTCCACCGTGGGTCGTGGATCAGGGTGATGCGGGGTGCGAGGGTCGACGACGTCCCCTCTGGGAGCAGCAACTCGTTGGTGTGCAGGTTGATCGCGCTCGTGGTGGTCGAGACGATCACCGGAGCCGCACCCGTCTGGAAGCGACGGATCGCCACTTCCTGCTCCGCGCTGCTCATGCTGCCGTCGACCACGGCGACCTCGAGTCCGCCGTCGCGAAGGTCGTCGGCCAGCGCGGCGACCGACTCGCGGTAGAACATGGACACGAACACCTGGTTGCGGGCCTTCACCCACGCCCGCACTTGATCAGCCGACGCCGGAATCCGCAGATACGAACACTTCTGGCGGAACCGCAACGTTGCCGCCCGCACGCTCGGGTTCTTCTGCAGCACCTGACGACCACCGGACGTCGTCCACACGGGGAGGCCGACCTCCTTGCGGTAGTCCACCCACGCGGCGTTGTAGAGACGCTTCTGGGCGGCGGTCAGTTCCTGGCCGAGCGGCTCCCGCGGCGTGGGCGGCGACGGACGCGAGATCGACCACGGCACAGCACCTCCCGAGAGCCACCGGTGCACGGCGTCGATGTCGCGGGCTCGCTGCGCGGCGTCGTCGGGATCCCAGCGCCATGTCGTCAATCCGGTCGACGCCTTGCCGGCCTTGACGGCGAAACCCGACTCCTCCAGGAAGTGCGCCCACCGAACGGTGAGGGCGTAGCCCAGCGCGCCGTCGTCACCCACGATGTCGACCCCGCGGGCCCGCTCGATCGCGCGCGCCATGTACGCGAAGTGGAGCGGCTGGTAGCCGGGCGTGGCCGACAGCCACACGACGGCGCTTGCCGCTTCCTGATAGCGCCAGACGATCTGCGACTGTTGCGATTCGATGTTCATCAGCGCATGCGCCTCGTCGGCGATCACCACGTCGATGTCGAAACGCAGGTCACCGAGCGCGATGGTCCGCTTGTTCTGCGTCCGTTTGCGTTTGCCCAGATCGGTGTCGGCGGGAACGGACAGCAGTTTTTTCGTCGACTGGTACGTCACCAGCAGCCATCGCTTGCGCTCGGCGGGGTCGAGATCGGCCTCGCTGTCGGCGATGGTGCGGCGCCAGCCGGGCAGCGCGCCCTTGGGCGCGACCACCAACACGGTGGCGACGTCGAGCATCCGCCGCACCGCCTCGCACACCGACAGGGTCTTGCCCAGACCCGTCGAATCCATCTGTGCGAAGTACGGAACGCCGCTCTCGATCGCTGCCAGCTGGCGGCGCACCGACTCGAGTTGAGTCTCCCGCGGGGTCATGGAGCGGGCGCGGATGGTGACCTCGTCATTGGAGGACTCGTTCGCGTTGTCCTCGAGCCACCGCTGCAGGCTGTACGGCGAGGACTCGTACGGCTGCAGGAATTCAGGGAGTTCGGTGCCGTAGTAGGCGAACACTCCCGGCCCGGCCTGCCACCGAGCACCGGCCGCGCCCGCCGCGGAGCGGTCCTCGAACGGCACGTCGAGCACCCACACGCGCTCGCCGGGAGCGGGAGCGCGGAGGTCCGGGTCGGCGGACTTCCGCGTTGCCGTTCGGCGCGGCTTCCGGGTGAGAGCGGCGCGGCGGCTGCCGGCGCGGACGGTGCGGGCGGTGGTGGTGGGTTTGCGAGGAGGCATCGCGAGCAGTCTGACCGATCGAACCGACAACCCGCCCCACCGCCCGGCCGTAGCCTTGCTCGATGCGCCCCCTCCGCTACTCCATCAACGTCTCGATCGACGGGTGTTGCGACCACACGGCCATCCCGGCCGACGAGGAACTGCACCAGGTCGCCGCGGACAACTTCGCGCGCTCGGACGCGCTGCTGTTCGGCCGAGTGATCTACCGAATGATGGAGGAGGCGTTCCGTGGCCGGTCCGATCCCGACGACCCCTTCGCCCGCGCGATCGACGCCGCCCGCAAGTTCGTGGTCTCGTCCACGCTGACGAGCGTCGACTGGAACGCCGAGCTGGTGCAGGGTGATCTGCGGACGGCCGTGGAAGCGCTGAAAGCGCAGCCGGGCACCGGCATCGCGACGGGCGGCGTGCAGCTTCCGCGAGCGCTGGCCGAGATGGGCCTGATCGACGAGTACGAGTTCATCGTGCACCCGAGGATCGTGGGCCACGGGCCGTCGGTGTTCGGCGGCCTGCGCCAAGCCGTCGATCTCGAGCTGGTCGACCGTCGTGACCTCCGGTCCGGGGCCGTCGTGCTGCAGTACCGCCCCGTCGGGCGATGAGTTCGGCTCCCTCGTCGGGTCGATACGACATGACCACTCACACGCTCGCCGTCGACGGCGCCACTCTCACCTACGACGTCCACGGCGACCTGTCGTCGGGGACGCCCCTCGTTCTCGCCGCGTCACCGATGGACGCGGCCGGATTCGAGTCGCTGCGGTCCAGGATCACGGACCGCCCCGTCGTCACCTACGACCCGCGCAACGCCGGTCGTAGCCGGCGCGACGAGCCCACTGCAGCCGTGACGCCCGAGCAGCACGCGGACGATCTCTGCACCCTGATCGTCGCTCTCGGTGCCGGTCCGGTCGACGTGTTCGCCTCCAGCGGCGGAGCCGTCAACGCCCTTGCCTGCGTCGAGCGCCATCCCGATGCGATGCGCACGCTCGTCGCCCACGAACCCCCCGCCGGCGGAGCGCTCCCGGACCGGGTCGCGATCTCCGCCGTGTGCGCCGACATCGTGGCGACCTACGACGCGTCCGGAATGGGTTGGGCCATGGCGAAATTCATCGGCATCGCGATGCATCGCGGGGAGGTCGACGACGTCTACCTCGCGCAGCCCGCACCCGACCCCGCGCAGTTCGGGATGCCGACCGACGACACCGGGGACCGTACCGATCCGCTCATGTCGAACCTGCGCGGACTCGGATGCGACTTCGCGGCCGACGTCGATCGTCTCCGGCAGGCGTCGACACGCATCATTCTTGCCGTGGGGGAGGAGTCGGGCGGACCCGATGACGGCGAACTGGCCGGTCGCGCAGCCCGTGCCATTGCCGCCGCGCTGGGGCGGGATCCCGTTGTCTTCCCCGGTGGCCACAACGGCTTCCTGGGCGGCGAATACGGCCAGATGGGCAAGCCCGACGAATTCGCCGCCACTCTGCGCGAGGTGCTCAGCTCAGCTGAATGACGTCGAGCTTCCCCTCGGCATGCGAACCCCGCAGCCGCTTCTTGTCGTACTTGCCCACGCTGGTCTTGGGCACCTCGTCGATGAACGTCCACCGCTCGGGCAGTTGCCAGTGGGCGACACGCCCGTCGAGGAACTCCCGCAGTTCCTCCGGGGTGACCGACTGACCGTCCTTGACCACGACGGCAACCAGCGGCCGCTCGTCCCACTTCGGATCCGGGACCCCGATCACGGCGGCCTCCAGCACCGCCGGGTGCTCGACGACGTGGTTCTCGAGTTCCACCGACGAGATCCACTCACCGCCGGACTTGATGATGTCCTTGGACCGGTCGGTCAGGGTGAGATAACCCTCGGGGGAGATGGTGCCGACGTCGCCGGTCCGCAACCAGCCGTCGTCGAATTTGTCGGAACCGTCGGCGCGGTAATAACTTCCGGTAATCCACGGGCCGCGCACCTCGAGCTCGCCGACCTGCTCGCCGTCCCATGGCAGGACGGTGCCGGCGTCGTCGACCAGCCGGGCCCGGACCCCGGCGACGAAGCGCCCCTGCGTGCACCGACGGTCGAACTCGTCCTCTGGCGACAGGCCCGCGTCGGGACGGCCCGACGTGCCCAGAGGCGACGTCTCCGTCATGCCCCACGCCTGGGAGATCGGCACACCGTACTTCTCGCGGAACGCGCGAATCAGGCTGGGCGGGCACGCACTTCCGCCGACCAGCACCTCGCGCAGGCTGGACAGATCGACCGGGTGCTCCTCGAGGTGCACGAGCAGGGCCTGCCAGATGGTCGGCACCGCGGCGGTCGCGGTGGGGCGCAGCGTCGACAGCATCTCGGCCAGCGGCGCGGGCTGAAGGAAGCGGTCCGGCATGATGAGCGACGCCCCGACCATCAACGCGGCGTAGGGCAGCCCCCACGACATGGCGTGGAACATCGGCACGATGGCGAGCACCGAATCTCGCTGCGAGAGCGCCATCGCGTCGGTCATGCAGGCCTGCATCGAGTGCAGCCAGATCGACCGGTGCGAGTACACGACGCCCTTCGGGTCACCGGTGGTGCCGGAGGTGTAACACATTGCCGCGGCGTCGGTCTCGTCCAGCTCGGGCCAGTCGAAGGTCTCGGGGCGGCGGGACAGCAGGTCGTCGTACCCGTGCACGGTGATGGACTCGGGGGCGTCCACGGAGCTCGGATCCGCCCCGACCACCACGAGGTGCCGCACCGTCGACATGGTCGGCAGCAACGGGACGAGCAGGGGAAGCAGGCTGCCGTCCGCGATGATCACGTGATCCTCGGCGTGCTCGACGATGTAGGTCAGCTGCTCGGGGAACAGACGGATGTTGAGGGTGTGCAGCACGGCGCCCATCGCGGGCACCGCCATGTACGCCTCCATGTGGGCCGAGTTGTTCCACATGAAGGTGCCGACGCGCTGGTCCCCGTCGACACCGAGGGAGCGCAGCCCGTGCGCCAGTTGCGCTGCGCGGCGACCGAGATCCGCGAACGTCACGGTGGTCGGGCCCGTCTCGGACCAGGTGGTCACCGTCGCCGTCGCATGGATCGACGTGCCGAACCGCACGAGCTGTCCGATCGACAGCGGGGTGTCCTGCATCGTGCTCTTCATGGCGCTCCTCGGGTCGGCGAGTGGTCCCGATCACATAGTGCCGGGTGCGCCGCGCAGTGGGAGCGGAAACGGCTGTCAGCCCTTGTAATAGACCACCTGGTGCCCGGTGGCGAGCAGATCGCCGCCCGCCGACCACAGCTCGGCCGACTGGTCGAAGTAGCCGCGGTGGAACCGACGCGCGTGCGCCGTCGCCAGTACGTGAGCGTCACCGTGGGCGGCCAGGTCCTCCGCCGTCGCGAAGTAATGGATGGTGAGCGAGATGGTGCCCGCCGGCAGGTACTGCCCACGGCGCTGGAAGACACGGGGGTAGAAGATGTCGGTCATCGACGTGAGAGCCACGTGGTCCAGCGGGCGCGGTGGGGAGTCGCGCACCCAGAGTGTGGCGGCGGAGTCGGCCGAGCCGGTCTCGTCCAGGGCGCCTGCGTGGAAACGCATCTCGTAGTTCTGGGCCCACGCGATGAAATCCGGGAGACCAGCCCGCTCGATCTCGTCCGGAGCAGGAACGGCAGGCGGGGTGGACTCGATGTCGTCCCACGTCTCCCGGCGGGTGCCGAACACCGCGGTGGCCGTGGTCGCGATCGTGCCGTCCTGCGAGAGCTCGAGGTACCAGTGCTGGTTGCTGCGATTGGTGCGTACCGGCCGCGCCTCGATGTCGAAGGGGCCTTCCGCCACGGGGCCGGCGAAGTTGACCGTCAGGCTCACCGGATCGCCCAGCCGGTCGGGGTGCAGCTCGATCGCCCGCACCAGGATCGCCGCGGTGACGCCGCCGAACGGCCCCACCATGTTGTTGTACGGCGCGGTGGTGCGGCCCCGGAAGCGTCCGTCACCGAGCTGCTCGAGCTCGAGGGCGTCGTCGAACGGGTGGGTGCTCATCGGTCTCCCGGGGTCGGTCGGACTGGCCGACCCATTCCACCACCCTGCTCAGCTCACGTGCTCGAGAACCCGCCGCGCCCGCTTGGCCACGGCCTCGTCGATCAGGTACCCGTCGGCGTCCACCCCGGCACCGTCGGCCTCCAGCGCCGCGAGGATCGCCTGCGCCTTCCGCACGTCGTCGTCGGTCGGCGACCAGACGTCCCGCGCCGCCGTGACCTGCGCGGGGTGGATGCACGCCCGCCCCACGAAACCGAGGCGCGCCAGGTGGCGGCAGTCGGCCGTGAACGCCTCGACATCCCGGAAGTTGCGGGACACCGCCGCGAGCGGAGCCTGCACCCCCGCCGCCGCACTGGCCGCGACCACCTGCGACCGGGCGAAGAGCAGCGCGCTGTCGTCCGCCTCGGCGTCGACACCCAGATCGACGGCCAGGTCGACCTCGCCGATCTGCAGGAAGCGCACTCGCGGCGCCCGCGCGATCGACAGTGCCTCGAACACCCCGCCGCCCGTCTCGATCATCGGGGACACCTCGGCCTGCGGGCACACCTCGGCCAGCAGGGTGCTCACCGCGGCCACCTCGTCGGCGGATCCCACCTTGGGCAGCCAGAACCCGGTCAGCGTCGGGTGGGCGACCGCTCGGACGTCGTCCTCCTGCAGCGCACCCGGATTGACTCGAACCCAGATCTCGACGTCACCGGGCTCGACCTGAGCGACCCACTCGGCCACCGTCCGCCGAGCGGAGTCCTTGTCCTGCAACGCCACCGCATCCTCGAGGTCGATGACGACGGCGTCGGCGCCGGAGGCGAGCGCCTTGTCGAATCGCTCCGGCTTGGTGCCGGGAACGTAGAGATAGGTGAGGGCGCTGCTCACCCGATCACGCTCGTGCCCGCGACGAGGGACTTGGCGATGACCGTGCGCATGATGTCGTTGGTGCCCTCGCCGATGGCCATGAGGGGAGCGTCGCGGTAGAGGCGCTCGACCACGAACTCGGTGGAGTAGCCGTAGCCGCCGTGGATGCGCATGGCTTCGAGGCTCGCGGTGATGGCGGTCTCGGAGGCGAAGTACTTGGCCATCCCGGCCTCCATGTCGACGCGCTTGCCCGAGTCCGCCTGCGAGGCAGCCCAGTACGTCATGAGTCGGGCGGCCTGCAGCTGCGTGGCGATGTCGGCGATCTTGAGCTGGATGGCCTGGAAGTCGGCGATCGGCTGACCGAACGCCGTGCGCTCCTTCGCGTACTGGAGCGCGGCGTCGTACGCGGCCTGGGCGATGCCGACGCTGCGGCCGGCGATGTTGAGGCGACCGATCTCGAGGCCCGAGAGAGCCTGCTGCAGACCGCGTCCCTCGACGCCGCCGAGGAGGGCGTCGACCGGGACGCGCACGTTCTCGAGGGTGATCTCGCAGGACTCGGTGCCCTTGTAGCCGAGCTTGCCCATGTCCCGCTGCACCTCGAAGCCCTCGGTGGAGGTGTCGATCAGCAGCAGGCTCATGCCCTTGTGGGGCGGGGTGGCCGAGGAGTCCGTCTTCACCAGGACCGGCAACACGTTCGCGTGGCGCGCGTTGGTGATCCACGTCTTGGCGCCGTTGACGACGTAGTGGTCACCGTCGCGCTTGGCGGTGGTCTTGATGCCCTGCAGGTCGGTGCCGGCGCCCGGCTCGGTGAGGCCGACGCCCGTGCGCCACTCACCCGCGGACAGCTTGGGCAGCAACGACTGCTTCTGCTCCTCGGTGCCGTGCTTGGCGATCATCCAGCACGAGAGGTTGTGGCTGCCCACGATGCCGGCGATGCCCATCCACCCGCGGGCGAGTTCCTCGTAGACGAGGGTGAACGAGACCTTGTCGAGGTCGATGCCGCCGTACTCCTCCGGCGTGGTGATGCCGAAGAGACCCATCGCCTTCATGTGGTCGACGATCTCGGTGGGGTAGCGGCCGGAGCGCTCCCACTCACTCGCGACGGGCACGATCTCCTTGTCCACGAAGGTGCGGAGGGCCTTGCGGAACGCGGTCTGCTGTTCGTCGAACGTGAAGTCCATGGTGAGTCCTTTGTGTTCTAGGAAGAAGAAGCGAGGGCGGCGGCGAGGTCGAGGACCGCGGTGAGGTCCGATTCGCCGGCGAGGTCGAGCAACCGTGCGGACAGTTCCTTCGCCCGCGGCCGGTGGCCGCAGTTGGCCATGAACTTGTCGGTAAGGTCGTCGTCGGACAGCGGAAGTGCTGCGCTGCCTCGACTTCCGTCGACGGTGCCGGTGAGGACGCGGCCGTCCGTGAGGGTGACGACGGCGCGACCCGGTGCGGCGGCGGCCGGCCCGTCGGTGGCCAGCTCTACCGAGCGGACGCGACGCGCGGTGGCGAGCACGTCGGCGCGCGCGATGGACTCGTCGGTGTAGGTGGCGACGTCGACGACGCCGTCGTGCAGCAACGCGGCGACACTCCAGGGCAGGTCGAACTTGCCGTCGTAGGTGCTCCTCGGGGCCGCGACGCCGGCGTTGGGGCCGCAGACGATCGGGAGCGAATCCGAATGCACGGCCACTTCGACGTCGGCGATGTCGGACGCGGCGACGTCGTGACCGGCCACGGCGGCGGACACCGCGTCGAGGGCGACGTGCATCAACTGGCAGCTCGGGTACGGCTTGATCCCGATACGCGTTGCTTCCCAGCGGGTTCCGAGACCCTCGGTGAGCGCGGTGAAGTCGGCGGGCCGCGTCGTCAGCGCGGCGTAGAGGCCGCGTCGCCCTTCGAGCACGGACGACGGTCCGGTGGCGCCGGCCGCGGCGAGACGAGCGGCGAGAACCCCGTTCAGGCTCGCCGAGCCGGGGTGCAGCGCCTTGGTGTCGGCGTCGGTGTCGAGGAACTCGAGCAGGCCGGCGCCGGACGACCCGGCGATGCCGAGGGCGTGGATCAGGGTCGCCGAGGGGAGCCGGGACAGCCGGCCCGCGACGAGCGCGGCCACCAGTGGTCCGACGGCGCCGGTCGCATGGACACCACCGGAATGGAACCCGTGGGGGCTGACTGCGCCGAGACGGCAGGCGGTTTCGAGACCGATGGCCCCGGCGAGCAGGACGTCGGCCCCGGACGACTGCTTTTCCTGACCGACCGCGATGGCGGCGGGGAGGGTGACGGCGGTGGCGTGGACGAGCGCTCCGGCGTGGGTGTCGTCGAAGTCCAGCGCGTGCACCATCACCCCGGTGGCGAAGGCGGCGGCCGGCGCCGACAGCGCCTGCGTCCCGGTCAGCGGCCGGGCCTCGGGGGGACCGCCGAGCGCGGTGGCCACCGTCCACGCGGGACGACCGTAGCCGAGACGTGCTGCGGCAATGGCGTTCCCGACGCCGTCCATCAGATGCCGGGCTGTCGCGTGACGAACGTCGTGGGACAGGTCGGGCAGACCGAGGTCGGCCGCCCACTCGGCAAGCACGGTCGAGGTCATACGGTGGCCTCGACCGGTCCGAAGGCGCCGCCCGACGAGAGGTCGGCCACCCGGTCCGCGTCGTATCCCAGCTCCTTCACGACGTCGGCGAAGTCCTCGTTGCGACGCGGGGCGCGGCGGTATGTCGGACGCTCGGGACCGAAGTTGACCGGCGACGCGACCTGCTTCACCGTGTCGTACACCGGATGCTCGGTCTCGACGACGAGATTGCGTGCGAGCGTGTGAGGTTCGGTGAGGGCGTGGGCGACGTCGTTGATCGGTCCCGAGGGGACTCCGGCGGGGCCGAGCAGCGACAGCCAGTGCGCCACGGTGTTCGTGGCGAAGGTGTCCTCGAGCATTGGGAGCAGGACGTCCTTGTTCTGTCCGCGCAGGGCGAAGCTGGTGAAGCGGGGGTCCTGGCCGAGTTCCGGGCGTCCGATGGCGACGACCAGTCGCTCCCAGAACTTCTCCTTCGCGCAGCCGACGATCAGCCAGCCGTCGCTCGCTTCGAAGGCCTGGAACGGGACCAGCGACGGGTGGGCGGAGTTCTTGGTCCGCACGGGCTCGAAGCCGGCGTTCAGGTGCCACGTGGCGGGGTAGGTGAGCAGGCTCATCGCGGTGTCGTAGAGCGAGACGTCGCAGTCGCCGCCGATGCCGTCGCGACGCGCGGCGTGGAGTCCGGACAGCAGGCTGATCGCGGCGACGAACCCGCCGGAGTAATCCACCAGCGAAAGACCGGATTTCGTGGGCGGACCGTCCGGGTCGCCGGTGACCGACATCCAGCCGGCGAGGCCCTGCAGGATGTAGTCGTAGCCGGGCTCCTTGGCCCGCGGGCCGGTCATGCCGAATCCGGTGAGGCTGCAGCACACGATGGCGGGGTTCAGATGCTTGAGATCGTCGTACGTGATGCCGATCTTGGCCGGAACGTCGCCGCGCAGGTTGGAGTACACCGCGTCCGCGCCGCGCACCAGGTCCTCGAACACGCTGCGCCCGGCCGGAGTCGACAAGTCGAGCGAAAGGCTGCGCTTGTTCCGGTTGAACGACTCGAAGAACAGCGAGTCCTCGCCCTCGTTGAACGGGGGGACATAGCGGCCGACGTCGCCGCCGGCGTTCGGGTCCTCGATCTTGATGACGTCGGCACCGAGGTCGGCGAGATGGAGGCTGCCGAACGGGCCGGCGCCGTACTGCTCGAGCGAGATGATGCGGACGTCCTCGAGTGGCTTCATGCGGTGGCACCCTTCTCCTCGGGCAGCTGCAGCGGCCCGTTCTGTGCTTCGGGGAAATAGTTCTGGCCGATGCCGCTCTCCCGCGTGGCGACCATGACCGAGCGCTTCCACGAAATGACCTCGACGCCATCCTGATTGAGGCCACGGGTGATCATGGAGACAATGCCGGCATAGGGGCGCGACTCGGACTTGCGGAGGCCGGTGCAGATGCTCTCGGCGTAGAGGGTGTCGCCCTCGTAGACCGGGTGCGACATCCTGATGTCGGTGAACGCGAGGTTCGAGATGGCGTTCTGGCTCATGTCGAGCACCGAGATGCCCAGCACCACGGCGACGGTGAAGCCGGAGTTGACGATCACCCGACCCTCGGTGATGGGGTTCTGCGCGGCGAGGTGCGCGTTGAAGTGGTTCTGGTTGGTGTTCATCGACAGCAACGTGATCCACGTGTTGTCGGTCTCGGTGATCGTGCGGCCCAGGGGGTGCTGGTACACGTCCCCCACCACGTAATCCTCGAAGAAGCGCCCCAGAACGGCCGGGTGGGTTGCCACGGAATCTCCTCGTGTCGAGTCTGCGAAGTCTGTGTCTCGACACTAAACATCAGATGATTACGGCGTCAAGAGAATGAACGGACCCGATGTGACGAGTTGACGAGGCGGGACGAGGACAAAAGAGCAGATCTTTTAGGGTTACGGGGTGCGCAGGGTGTCCATCTGCCGGTACGAGCCGCCCAGGTGGTCCAGATGCCGCCGCATCTCGTTCATCGCGGTCATCGAGTCCCCGGCCTCGACCACCTCGAGGATGGCGCGGTGATCGTGGTCCACGCATTCCCAGAACCCCTCGGGTGCATGGTCGCGGCCGAAGCGCTTGGACAGCACGCGGAAGACGGGCGCCGTGATGAGCTCCAGGAGGGGGTTGCGGCTCGCGCGCAGCAGCACCAGGTGGAACTCCTGGTTCTTGGCGAAGGTGTCCGGTCCCTGCGTCTCGGTGGGATCGAAGATGGTGTCCCGCAGCCGAGCCAGATCCTCCTCGGTGCGCCGGAACGCGGCCAGCCCTGCCGCCGGCACCTCCATGAGGTTGCGGACCTCCATCAACTGATCGACCGTCACGGTCTCCGCCGCCGTCATCAGCGCGACGCCCGTCTCGAGGTGCTCGCTGATGTGGCCCACGCTGGGCGTGGCCACGAAGCTGCCGCCGGTCACGCCGCGGGTGGTGTGGATGAGGTTCTGACTCGCCAGTGATCGCAGGGCCTCGCGGATGGTGCTGCGTCCGACGCCGAACTCCGCCGTCAGCTCCGCGTCGCCGGGCAGGCGCTCACCGGGCTGGAGATCGCCGGAGAGGATGCGTTCGCGCAACCGCGCGGCGAGCACCGCGTAGGCGGGGCCGGACTTGGTCGGGGTGTCGGTCACGGTCGAACGGGCCTCTCGTCGGGGTCGCTCTCGTCGGGGTCGCCGGGGCTTGACCGCCCGAGCGTAGCGCGAGGACGCTGGCTCCGGCGGCGGTTGAGCGTGCCGCCGCGAAACAGGTAAAGATCGGCTCTTTCGTCGGGATCCAGGCGGGGCGGGGGTGTCAGGTGGCTCGATCGAGGCGTCACGCGCCCGAAACATCTGAGGTATTGCTTTCGAAACACACTTGGAGCACTATGACTCGTGTCACCCGAACAGGGCGGCCACGATCACCTCCGAGACTCCGACACCGGGCCCGCATCGCGCGTCCCGAGCGGCGAACTCGGATCTTCGGCACCGGCCTCGCACGGCCCGACCTCCCGCTCCTCACGCGAGCGCCGACAGCAGAAACGGATGGCCCATGAAACGAATCGGAGTCGACGTCGGTGGCACCTTCACCGACCTGGTGCTGTGGGACGACGACGGCACGGTGGTGGTCCACAAGACGCCGTCGACCAACCACGATCCGTCGATCGGCACGATGGACGGCATCGCCGTCCTCGCCGAGCGCGCCGGCATCGACCCGTCCGAGATCGACATGTTCTTCCACGGCACCACCGTGGCCACCAACATCGTTCTCGAGCACAACGGGTGCGACGTCGGCATGATCACCACGGAGGGGTTCCGCGACCTCCTGCACATCGCCCGCAAGAAGCGCCCGCTGAACTACTCCAACTACCAGGACCTGCCCTGGCAGAAGTGGCAGCTGGTCCCGCGCCGCAATCGCCGCGTGGTACCCGAGCGCATCGACGCCGCCGGAAACGTCCTCACCCCGCTCGACGAGGACACGGTGCGTGAGCAGGTTCGCCTGCTGCGCGAGCGCGGCGTCCAGGCCATCGCGGTGGCGTTCCTGCACTCCTACCGCAACCCCACGCACGAGCAGCGGGTCAAGGCCATCATCGCCGAGGAGTTCCCCGGCGTCTTCGTCTCCCTCTCGAGCGAGGTCGCGCCGCAATATCGTGAGTACGAACGCTTCTCGACGGCGGCGCTCAACGCGTTCATCGGACCGAAGACGAGTCAGTACATCGAGAACCTCGCCCGCAAGGCGCGCGACGCGCAGGTCGGCGAGGACGTCCACCTCATGACGTCGGCCGGTGGCCTCGTCACCTCCCGCAGCGCCACCGAGATTCCCGTCTCGCTGCTCACCAGCGGCGTGATCGCCGGACTGCTCGGCGGCTGCGCGATCGGCAAGGCGTCGGGCTACCCCAGCGTCATCACCCTCGACGTCGGTGGGACGTCCGCCGACGTCGGTGTCGCACCGGACGGCGCGCTGCGCATGAAGCACCTGCTGGACACCAGGATCGGCGATTACCACGCCATGGTGCCCATGGCCGATGTGGACACCATCGGCGCGGGCGGTGGGTCCATCGCCGTCGTCGACGACGGCGGCATGTTCCGCGTCGGAACGCGCAGCGCAGGCGCCGTCCCCGGCCCCGCCTGTTACGGGCGCGGCGGAACCGAGCCGACGTCGACCGACGCCATGGTCATGATGGGCTGGCTCCGCGAGAACAGCTTCCTGTCCGGCACCATGGAGGTGCAGCCGGAGCTCGCGCGCACCGCGATCCAGACGCACATCGCGGACAAGCTGAACACCTCGATCGACGAGGCCGCCATGGGCATCTTCAAGATCCTGGCGCATTCCATGACCGAGGCCATCAGTCTGCACTCGGTGCGCAAGGGTTACGACCCGCGCGACTTCTCCCTCATCGCCGAGGGCGGCGCCGGACCGCTGTTCGCCTGGCAGATCGCCGATCAGCTCGGGATCCCGCGCGTCATCGTCCCCGGACACCCCGGCATCACCTCGGCGGTCGGCCTGCTGACCACCGACATTCGGTACGAGGAGCCCACCACCGTGTGGACGTCGTCGGCCGACCCGGACATCGAGCTGCTGAAGGACCAGATCGACCGCCTGTCGAAGCAGGCCGTCGCCCAGCTCGAAGCCGATGGCATCGCGCCGGAGAACATCTCGCTCGAGCGCAGTGTCGACTGCCGCTACGTCGGGCAGGGGTACGAGCTGCGTGTCCAGGCGCCGGACGGCGAGATCGACGACGTCTGGGTCAAGACGACGGCGGAGGCGTTCCACGAGGCCCACGGCCGCACGTACTCGCAGCGGTTCGACGACAAGCCCGTCCAGCTGGTCAACGTGCGCGTCACCGGCGTCGGCGCCGTCCCGCACGTGCAGATCGCCGAGATCGAGCGCGGCACCGCGGATGCGTCGGGCGCGATCAAGACGACGGCCCGTGCGCTGTTCTGGAAGGACGACACCGCAGCCCCCGAGTGGGTCGACACCCCGGTCTACGAGCGCTCGCAGCTGTTGGCGGGCAACGAGATCAGCGGTCCGGCCATCGTCGAGCAGTTCGACTCCACCACCATCATCGGCATGAACCAGCACGCCACCGTCGACGCCGTCGGTCACATCATCATCGAGAGGAAGTCCGCATGAGCAAGGCGCTGATGCCCACGACGGGAGTCTCGCTCGCCGGCGAGGCCACCCGCACGTGGAACGACGTGGACGTCGACCCCATCACCCTGCGGGTGATCGGTGGCGCCCTGCAGTCCATGGCGAAGGAGATGGCGCAGGTCCTCTACCGCATGGCGTACTCGAGCCTCATCCGTGAGTCCGAGGACCTCGGCGCCGGCATCTTCGACGTCAACGGGCGCGAGCTGTGCGAGTCGGATTCCACTCCGATGCACTGTGGTTCGATCCCCGCCTACATCCGCGGCGTGAACCGGCGACTGGCCGGTACGTACAAGCCGGGCGACGTGATCCTGCACAACCACCCGTACCACGGCGCGGCGCACTCGCCGGACTACGGCGTCATCATCCCCATCTTCTGGGAGGGTGAGCACATCGGATTCGCCGGCTGCACCGGTCACGTGTCCGACGTGGGCGGCAACTTCCCTGGCCTGTGCATGGACGTCGTCGACGTGTGGGCCGAGGGCAAGCTCATGGACTCGATGAAGATCTACGAGGCCGGCGTCCGCAACGACTATTTGATCCAGCACATCCTGGACAACGTGCGGACCCCCGAGCAGAACCGCGGCGACCTCGAAGCTCTGATCGCGTGCTCGCGCATCGGCGAGAAGCGGTTCACCGAGCTGCTCGAGAAGTACGGACTCGACACCGTCATGAGTGCCGGCGAGCGGTGGATGGACTACTCCGAGACCAAGCTGCGCAACAAGATTCGCGAGATTCCGGACGGCAGTTACGAGGCGCCCCTGGGCTACCTCGACGACGACGGCAAGAACCGCGACGAGCCGCTGAAGGTCGCGGTGCGGGTGCAGGTGGACGGCGAGGACATCCTCATCGACCTCACCGGCTCGAACAGTCAGGTGCCCACCGCCTTCAACGTGCCGTTCGAGGGATCGGTTCTGCCCGTCGCGGTCTCCGCGATCCGGACGATCCTGCTCGACGAGGACGTCTCCGAGGACTTCGTGCCCCAGAACGACGGCTGCTTCCGCCCGGTCAAGGCGTATGCACCGGAGGGCACGATCTTCAACCCGGACTTCCCGGCGTCGTGCTTCGCACGTTTCTCCCAGGTCAACCGGGTCTTCGACTCGATCAACCTTGCGCTGGCACCGGTTCTGCCGGACCACGCCGTCGCCGGGTCGTCGGCCGCGCTGTGTGCCATCGCCTACTCCGGCATCGCGCCCGACGGCGAATCTTACTGGGTGTACATCGAGATCAACGAGGGTTCCTACGGCGGCCGCAACGGCAAGGACGGCATGGATGCCGTCGACGCCCTCATGGCGAACACTCGCAACAACCCCATCGAAGAACTCGAGCTCAACCACGCGATGCGGGCGTTGCGCTACGAATTGCGCGACGAGGCACCGGCTCCCGGCAAGTGGCGCGGCGGTATCGGCAGCGTGCGCAAGTGGCTCATGGAGACCGACACCTTCCTCGGCTCTGAGGCGGACAACCGGTCCGACGCACCCGCCGGTGCGCTCGGTGGCCACGACGGCGTCTCCGGATCCTTCACTCGCAACGCCGGAACGGACCGTGAGGAGGTGTTGTACTCGAAGGTCACCCAGGAGACCATCAAGTCCGGCGACACCCTCGAGATCAAGTTGCCGTCCGGCGGTGGATTCGGAAACCCGTTCGAGCGGGACCCCTTCCAGGTCCTGAGCGACGTGTGGGACGAGTACATCACCGCCGAGGACGCGCGTCGGGACTACGGCGTGGCCGTGGACGTCGATTCGTGGACCATCGACGAGAAGGCCACCGCCGACCTGCGCGCGAGCGCGGCCTGATGGTGCACGGGGGACGGGCCGCCTCGCGCGGCCCGTCCCCGCAGCGGGTCGACGACCACGTGAACAGCGTCGTCACGTGGATCGACGACGCCGGGTCGGGTGACGGTCCGCTCGCGGGCGTGCGAGTGGGCGTCAAGGACAACATCGACGTCGCAGGGGTGCGGTCGACCTGCGCCTCCCGATTCTTCGCCGACCGCGTGGCCGAGACCGACGCCGAGGTGGTGCGCCGGCTGCGCGCCGCGGGCGCCGCCGTCGTCGCCACCCTGAACATGGCGGAATTCGCCGTCGGTGTGACGTCGCAGAACTCTGCGGCCGGCGGGCCGCGCAACCCGTGGGACACGATACGGGTACCGGCCGGGTCGAGCGGTGGCTCCGGCGCGGCCGTGGCGGCGGGCATCGTGGACCTCGCGCTCGGCACCGACACCGGCGGGTCCGTCCGGCTGCCCGCCTCGGCCTGCGGCGTCAGCGGCCTGCGGCCGAGCCGCGGCGCGATCAGCAACGACGGCGTGTTTCCCGTCAGCCCGGAATTCGACACCGTGGGGCCGATGGCCCGGACGGTGCGCGAGGTCGCGGACGCATTCGCGGTGCTGGCCGGACCGCCCGTCGCACGGACGGTACGGCGCATCGGTGTGCCCGACGTGTTCATCACCGCCGACGTCGATCCCGCTGTGGCCGAGGTGGTCTCGGCCGCCGTCGACGATCTGGCGATGCTCGGCTACGAGATCGTGCCCGTCGAGGTGCCGGAGGCGACCTCGGCGCAGGACGTGGTCTACACCGCGATCTATCACGACGCCGCGCGGATTCATTGCGAGCGGTTGGACTCCCGTCCCGACCTCTTCCAGCCCGCCACACTGGAGCGAATCTCGCTGGGGCGGGGCATCTCCGAGGCCGAGAGACGCAACGCGGCGGACGCGCGTCGTCGGTTCTGCGACGGGCTCGCTCCGCTGTTCGAGGACGTCGACGTGGTGCTCACGCCCACCATGCCCGTCGACGTGCCGCCGATCGACGGTGGCGACGACGTCCTGGCGCAGTCGCGTCGGATGGGTCAGTTCACGTATCCCTGGTCGTTGCACGAGGGCCCGACTCTCGCTGTGCCCGTGGGCTTCCACCGCGAATCGGGCATGCCGGTGGGGATGCAGCTGACCGCCCCGGTCGGGCACGAGGGGGCGCTCTTCGGTGTGGGTGAGCGGTACCAGGCCGTGACGCGGTGGTACACCGTGCGGCCGGAGGTGTGCGTTCCGGACTAGGTCTGGTCGGCTATCGCGCGCAGGTGGTCGTCGATGGCCGCCATGCCCTCCGGCGGCAGGCCCAGTCGGTCGCCGCGGTGGTGGGCGGCCCGCGCGAAGATCGGCACCAGCGGTGCGTATTTGGCGGCCAGCTTCAATCGCTTGGCGTCGTCGGCCAGGTACTTCAGGCTTCCGGCGTTGTCGACGAAGTCGGTCAGTTTGACCAGGAACACGCGCCTATCGGCGATCGCGGCGGTGACGTGCTCGGCGTACTGCTCGGCCTTGTCACGCGCAGGATCGCGCTGGGGATTCGTGACGGCAGCGACGAGATCGGCCACGTCGTCGCCGAAGTGGCGTCGCAGCGCGTCGGCGGCGGCGTCGGAGCCGCCGAGCAGGGACACCACGCGGTCCGGCTGGTCCTCTACCACGTCGTGCAGTGCCGTCGCGACGAGCACGGCCTGGTCGGTGCACCCGTATCGCAGGAGACGCAGCGTGTTGCGCGACGGATGCGTGATGTAGGGGTCCGCGACCTGGTCGCCCCGTTGGGTGCGCCGTTGCTCGAGGTGGGCGTACGACGCCACCGCCAGAGCGTGGTCGAGATCTGTTCGGTCGATGCCCCGCGCGTCGGCCTCGATGTCGATCGCGTGTAAGAGCAGGGAGGGGTCCATGTCCTTCAAGGCGGTCGCTCGCAGCGCCGTCAGCAGAAGTTCATGGGTGGACGTCGGGGTGCTGGGTGTCGAAGTGGTCATGCGTCCTCTCGGTCGGTGGCGGGAAGTGCGTCGGCGAAGGAGTAGTCGCAGCCGAGGGCGTCCAGGGCCTCGAGACCGCCGTGGTCGCGAAACCACGCCGTGCACGCACTGGCGGCGAGGTGCAGGTCGGAGGTGAAGAGATACCCGTCCGTGCAGTCGTCGAAATGGCCGTCGTGGTGCCACACGTCGAGCTCCAGGCCTTCGACGGAGTGGTCGCCGAGCCGGAGTCGGCGCAGCACGGTGCGGGAACGCCGTACCATGACCACGCCGTCGTCGAGCACATGGAGCTGGGCGTTGATCACCTCGTCGTCCGGGTCGAGGACGTCGGCGAGCCCGAGGTCGTCGTCCACGTCCTCGTCGACCGGAGCGACGTAACCGCCCGGCCCGAGGTCGACGATCAGTCCGGAGCCGTTGCGCACCAGCGTTTCCACGAGCCAGTTGGTCATGCCGTCCCACCGGTCGACCAGGAACTCCGTGCCCTGCGGCGTCGCGAACGACGTGAGCAGCGCACTACCGGGGAGTGTCGCGGTCCAGGCCTCGATGCGGTCTCCGTGCCCGAGCAGATTGACCAGGCCGGCCTCGTCGATCCACACCAGATCGCGGGTGAGCTCTGCGGTGTGTTCCTGCCCGTCCGACTGTCGCGACGCGACCGTCCACCCGTGCAGGTTCGCCGAGCCGTCCGGAACGACCACCATCCGCCCGTCCTCGCCGCCGAGCGCGAACTGCCAGTCCGGAACGCGTGGTGGGTGGTAGCGGGCGCGGTCCTCCAGTTCGAGGTGGTACGTCTGTGACTCGACGACACGAACGCGGTTGATCTGCCACATGTGACCGACTGGGATCAAGCACTTCCCCGCGACGGCGCTGGCGCTGACCAGGCTGCTGCGATTCGGCATGGTCACAATCAGATGGTGGCGGTCTTCCGGCGCCGGTGTGCAATGAGCGCCCCCAACGGCTCGCAGTTCGAGGAGCGCCCGACCGAGATCGGCCGTCGAACGTCGTACTGACGAGTCCAGCTCCACGGTCACGACTGTGAGGTCCTGGTCCGGTGGGCGACCGGTACGCACCTCGCTCGGCATCGTGGGGAAAATCGGCTCCTCGGCCCATAAATCGGACCGGCAGATCTCGGCCCCGAACACCTCGAACTCGCCCAGCACCGCCTGTAGGACGTCGAGTGCGTCCGTGCCGGCCTGAACCCAACCGGTGTGCGGCAGTTCGTAGACCACCCGAGCGCACCCGGTGGCGGACTGATCGAAGTCCGCCCCGGGGCGTCCGGTCAGCTCGAGGATGCGGCACTGCTGCTCGAGCTCGAGGTCGTACAGATCGGTGCCGATCTCGATGGCGACCGTGAAGCCGGGGTCACCGGCCGGTCGACCGAACAGGCCGAAAGGGGAGTGAGACATGGGGTGCTCCTGGGTGATGCCCGACGAGCGGGACCGTTCACCGCTCACCCCTTGTCTACAGGAGGGGTCCGACAGGAATCAGATCCCGCGCAGGGGTTGGTGGTCGGCGCACATCGTGTAGTGCTCCTCCCACGGGAACACCCCGTAGGCATCCGGCCACACCACCTGCAGAGCGGTGAACTGCGGATAGAGGGCTCGGGTGACCACCATGTCGGACCGGTCCAGCACCTCGACGAACGACAGAGCGGGAATGCCGCCCACCGCCCCGTGGATCGTCATCGACGGGGCCACCAGCGCGGGATCGTCGAGCATCGTCTCGCGCAGCTCGGCGAACACCTCGTAGGCAAGCCGTGCGGGGAGCCCGTGACAGAGCAGCTCCGGCAGTCCGTTTTCGGTGAGCCCGCTGGTGTACGCGAAGTCCCCGCCCCCGTGAACAGCCGTGACGTGCCAGCCGCGGTTCCTGATGTTCTTCTTGACCATGCCGAGATCGATCGGTCCGTCGCACATATGGTCCCCCTTGGTGTCGATGTGGACCGCGAAGCTAACGCCGGACCGCGACACGGTTTCCGATCCGCTGCAGTTCCAGTAGTCCGCGCCGGCTGTAGCTCACGCGGAGTGCTGAACCGCGCGCGGATCGGGGCGCTGTGGACAACGCGATGCCCTGTGGACGGTCACCGCAGTCGCACGAGCCAGTGAGAGACGCTGAGTCGGTGGACATCACGGGGCGAACCTTCCTGACGCGTGCGCAGCTCGCCGCAGCGGGAGTCGGGGACCAGGAGATCAGGACTGCACGTCGGCGGGGCGGACTGGTCTGCGTCGGTCGCGGCGTCTACAGCGACGCCGCCGCCTACGCGGACACGAGCGAGCGAGGCCGTCACCTCCTCGCGGTCCGCGGGGTCGTTGCCGCTCGGACGAACCCCGTCGTCAGTCACGTCTCCGCTGCGGTCCTGCACGACCTGCGGATGTGGAACCCCGACCTGTCGCGGGTGCACCTCAGCGTCGACGCCGCGCGGGGCGGTCGGCGGACTGCTCGCGTACACACGCACACCAACAGGCTGAACGGCTGTCTCACTCGGGTCCGCGGTCTGACCGCCACCACCGTGGCCAAGACGGCCGTGGACCTCGCACGGCAACTGCCGTTCGAAGCCGGGGTGTGCGTGGTGGATTCGGCACTCGCGGTGACGTCGCGGGCGGACGTCGATGCCGCGCTCGACGGGTGCGCCGGGATGACCGGGTGCAGCTCGGCCCGTCGAACCGTGGCTTTCGCCGACGGGAGCAGCGAGAGTATCGGTGAGTCGCGAACTCGGGTGTACCTGCAGCGCTTCGGGTTTCCCGCGTTCGAGCTGCAGGTGACTCTGCGTCACGGCTCGTTCGTGTGTCGCCCCGACTTCCTGCTCGACGGGGTGATCGTCGAGTTCGACGGCCGGGTGAAGTACACCTCCGAACAGGTCCTGTTCGAGGAGAAGAAGCGGCACGACGAGTTGATGTCGCTCGGGTGGGTGGTGGCCCGGCTGACGTGGGCGGACCTCGCCTCGGACGCGGGAGCCGTCAAGGTCCGTCGGGCGATGGCGATGGCCAAGGGCCGACCCCCGCCGCTGACGCACCGAGTGCCGTGACTCGCCGATCCGCCGGTGTTTCAGCGATCCGCGGCGGCTGCAGCAGCAGCGGATCCCTGAAAGTCGCGCGGATCGGCGCTAGCCCCAGCGCAGACCCGACCCACCCGACTCAACCCCGCGCCGCCACCAGGTGCGCCTCGGACGCGGCCTTCAGGTGGGTCAGATCGGAGGCGACGGTGGCGAAGGTGAAGCCCTGCGTCAGCCGCCGGGCCGCGACCTCGCCGGACGGGGTGTGGATGCCGCAGGCGATGCCCGCGGCCGCGGCGGCGTCGGCGATGCGCACGAGGGCAGCGTCGAAGACCTCGTCGACGGAGCTGTCGGCGGGAGAACTGCCTCCGACGGCGATGCGCAGGTCCGACGGTCCGACGTAGATGCCGTCCAGTCCGGGAACGGCGCAGATGCTTTCGACGTTCTCCAGACCCTCGGGCGTCTCGATCATGGCGAGCACCACCACGGCGTCGTTCGCCTCGGCGGGCAGGGGGCCGACGCGGAGCTGCGAGCGCATAGGCCCGTAGGACCGCACCCCGACGGGTGGGTACCGGGAGTAGGAGACGGCGAGGGCGGCGTCCTCGGCGGTGTCGATCAGCGGCACGATCACCCCGCGGGCGCCGGCGTCGAGCGCCTTGCCGATGTAGGTCCGATCATTCGCCTCCACTCGGACCAGCCCGGCCGGGCCGTGCGCGGCGTCGACGGCGGTGAGTCCGCGGAGCAGGCCGTCGTAACCGATCAGTCCGTGCTGGAGATCGAGGCAGAGGTAATCCCACCCGACGTGGGCGAGCCACTCGGTGGACACGGGCGAATCGATGACGGACCAGTAGCCCAACACCTGCTCACGGGCGCGCAGGCGGCGGGCGAAATCGTCGACGGACACGAGGGATTCCTATCGGTTGTAGGCGGGCATGGGTCCGCGCAGAGCAGCGCCGACCTCGTCGCAGGCGGCCACCACGTCGGCCGGCAGCGGGCCCCGGCCGAGGGCGTCGATGTTGGCCTGCAGGTGGGAGGTTCGGGATCCGCCGAGCAGGATGGGGCCGGCGGTGGGGGTCGAGCGCAGCCACCGGAGGGCGAGCTCGGTCAGCGGCATGCCGGCGCCGTCGGCCACGGCCGCGAGCCGCGACACGGCGTCGAAGATGTCGGCGTTCCAGTAGCGTTCGCGGTACATCCCGGCCAGACGTGAATCGCCGAAGCGCCCTTCGCCGGGCTCGTCGGAGAAGGTGTGCTTGCCCGTGAGCAGGCCTCCTCCGAGGGGGTTGTAGACCATCGTGGCGATGCCGGTGGTCGAGGCGAACTCGGCGTACTCCTCCTCGATGCGGCGGGCGAGAAGGTTGTAGAGCTGCTGGGCGACGACGGGTCGGGGCGCGCCGACCTCGTCGCACACGCGGTTCACCTCGGCGATCTGCCAGGCGGCGAAGTTCGAGACGCCCAGCGCGCCGATCTTGCCCTCGGCGACGAACTTCGCGACGGTGGACAGAGTGTCGTGCAGCGAGGCGGCGCGATCGGGCTGGTGCAGGTAGTACAGATCGACGTGCTCGACGCCGAGTCGCACGAGACTCGCCTCCAGGCTCAGCCGCAGGCCTTCGGGGGACAGGGGCGAGTGACCACCCGCGTCGCCGAGGTACATGCCGGCCTTGGTGGCGACGGTGACGCGATCTCGGCGGCCTGCGAGCAGCTCGGCGAGCATGCGCTCCGCGTCACCGGCCGAGTAGCCGTTGGCCGTGTCGAGGTGGGTGATCCCGGCGTCGAGCGCAACGTCGAGCAGAGCCCGCGCCCCGTCGAGGTCGACGGTGTCGCCGAAGGTCATGGTGCCCAGCACCATCGAACCGAAGTGCATTCCGGATTCCATTGTCGTCAGACTCCTCGGGTGGCGACGGGGGCGGGACGGCCGGACAGAACGTAGCGCGGCTTGAGGCCGACCATGGTGGTGGGGTCCAGCGCAGCGGCACGCAGCGCTGCGCTGTAGGGGTGCTGTGGATCGGCGAGAACGTCGGCGGTGGAACCGGATTCGACCACCGCGCCCTTGCGCATGACGATCACGTGATCGCTGATCTCGCGCACGACCCCGAGATTGTGCGAGATGAACACGTAGGTGATGCCGGTGTCCTGCTGGATCGACCGCAGGAGGTCGAGCACCTGCGCTTGGACGGACACGTCGAGTGCGCTGGTGGCCTCGTCGCACACCAGGATCTCCGGACCCGACGCCAGAGCGCGGGCGATGCCGATGCGTTGACGCTGGCCGCCGGAGAACTCTGCGGGACGACGCCCGAGGGACGACGGCGGCAGCTGGACCTGGTCGAGCAGTTCGGCGGCGCGACGGTGGCGTTCGGACTTCGACCGGATGCCCTGCAGGCGCAGGGGTTCGCCGACGATGTCGACGGCGGTCAGGTGTGGATCGAGCGAGCCGTACGGGTCCTGGAACACCATCTGCACTCGGGACCGGAACGGGCGCAGTGCTCGCTCCGACAACCGGGCGATGTCCGTGCCGTCCACCAGGATCCGCCCGGACGTCGGGGTCAGCAGCCGCACGATCGATTTGGCGATGGTCGACTTGCCGCATCCCGACTCACCGACGACGGCGAGCGTGGAGCCCTTGTCGACGCTGAAGCTGACGTGATCGACGGCGCGGAACGTTCCGGTGGCCACGGGGTAGTCGACGACGAGGTCCTCGACGGTGAGCAGGCTCATGCGAGCACTCCTTCGCGGGTGGCGGGGGCCCCGGACCAGTCGCCGAGTTGGGGCACGGCCCCGAGCAGCTTCCGGGTGTAGGCGTGGGTGGGGTTGTCGACGAGGGTGCGGGCGTCGCCGCTCTCGACGAACGTGCCGGACTTCATGACGTGGATGCGATCGGACATCAGGCGCGCGACCCCGAGGTCGTGGGTGATGAGCAACATGCCGATCCCGGTGCGCTCCTGCAGTTCGAGCAGCAGATCGAGGATGCTCGCCTGCACCGTCACGTCCAGCGCACTCGTGGGCTCGTCGGCAACGATGAGGGCGGGGTCGGCGGCCAGCGCGCAGGCGATGAGCACGCGTTGGAGCATTCCGCCGGACAGCTGGTGCGGGTACCGCCCGAGCTGGTCGGCGGGGTTGACGATGTGCACCCGTTCGAGCAACTCGACCGCCCGGGCGGTCTGGGCGCTCTTGCCGCGGATACCGCTGTGATGAACGGCTTCTCGCAGCTGCGATCCGATGGTGTGCACCGGCGAGAGTGCCGTCATCGGGTCCTGGGGAATCAACGCGATCTCGGACCCGCGGACCCGGCGCAGCGCGGCGTCGTCGCCGAGAATGTCGGCGGACTTCCACTGCGCTCGGCCGGACAGGACGGCGAGGTCGGTGGGGAGCAGACCGAGCAGGCCCATGGCCGTCGTCGACTTGCCGGATCCGGACTCGCCGATGATGCACACCGTTTCGCCCGCCGCGATGGTGAAGGAGACGCCGTCGACCGCACGGACGACACCCCGGTCGGTGATGAGCTCGATCTGGAGTTCGTCGACGGTGAGCAGGGATTCGGTCATGTCAGGCCTTCTTTCCCGTGAGTGCGAGGCGGCCCAGCAGGGCGCGGAGGCCGGATCCGGCGGGCCGGTCGCGGAGTCCGTCGCCGAGCAGGTTGACGCCGATCACGAGCAGGACGATGACCAGGCCCGGCAGGGTGACCAGCCACCACGAGGTGGTGATGTAGTCCTGGCCGTCGGAGATGATGCGACCCCAGGTCGCGAACGGGCGCTGCGGGCCGGCGCCGAGGTAGCTGAGCGCGGACTCGAGCAGCACGGCCTGTGCGAGGAGCAGCAGCACCACCAGGGAGGTCTGCTTGATCACGTTGGGGACGATGTGCCGGGTGAGGATCGCGGTCTTCCCCAAACCGAGGACGCGGGACGCGGCGATGTACGGCTTCTCGCGTTCCACGAGGACCAGAGATCTTGTGAGACGGGCGATCTCGGGCCACTGCGCGATGGCGATGACGAAGGTGATGACCGGGATCGACGGGCCGATCAGCGCGACGACGAGCAACAGCATCATCAGCAGGGGGAGGGAGAGCTGCGCCTCGAGGAGTCGGCTGACGACGGTGTCGACCCAGCCGCCGAAGTAGCCGGCCATCGAGCCGAGGACGAGGCCGATCAACCCGGAGACGAGGACGGCGAGAATGCCCACCAGCAGCGAGACCTGACCGCCGTAGAGGATGCGGGCCAGCAGGTCGCGGCCGAGCTGGTCGGTACCGAACAGGTGCCCGTCGGTCAGCGGCGGCAGGCGGCGCGAGCCGAGGTCGGTCGCGTCGGGATTCTGCAGCGGCAGCACGCGGGCGAACGCGACGGGCAGGATCACAATCAGCGCGCAGACGCTGCCCACCCAGATCTTGAGGCGGCTGTCGCGGGCACGCCGGGTGGCGCCGGCCGCAGCGAGATGCTTCGGAGTGACCGCGGACGGTCGTTCGCGTCGCGTCGGGTCGGCCGGTGCCGGACCGGACGCGTCGAGGGTGGCGGTCATCTAGGACGTTCCCTTCCCCAGCCGGACGCGGGGGTCCAGCAGCGGGTAGCAGAGGTCGACGAGCAGTTGGACGAGGACGGCGAGCACGGCGGTGACGAGGACCGTGGCCTGGATGAGCGGGTAGTCACGAGTTTCGAGCGCGCGGACCACGAGCGATCCGACGCCGGGCCAGGCGAACACGACCTCGACGACGACGACGCCGTTGAGCATCGAGGCGAAGCGGGTGCCGAGCGCGGTGAGCACCGGGATGGACGAGTTGCGCAGGGCGTACCGCCAGACGAGCTTCCGCTCCGACACACCGCGGGCGCGGGCGACGGTGGCGTACTGGGAGGAGAACGCGCCCACCATCTCTCGTCGCACCATCCGGGAGATGAGGGCGATTTGGAGGATCGCCACGGTCACCATCGGCAGGACGAGCGAGGACCACGTGGCGAAGCCGGCGGCGGGGAAGATCGGCAGCACCACCGCGAAGAGGGTGATGAGCATGAGGCCCGTCCAGAAGTCGGGCATGGACTGGCCGGCGATGGTGAGCACGTTCGCGCCCAGTTCACGGCGGGTGTCCGCGCGGCGGGCCATCCACACGCCCAGCGGGATCGCGAGCAGCGTGGTCAGGCCGATGGACGCGACGGTGAGCGTCAGGGTGTAGGGCATACGGTCCAGCACCACGTCGAACGCGGGTGCCTGGAAGGAGTACGACGTGCCCAGGTCCAGCTGGAGAAGTCCCTGAAGGTACTTCCAGTACTGCGTGACGATCGACTGGTCGAGGCCCATCGACTGGCGGATGCGCTCGATGTCCTCGCTCGAGGCGAGGGGGCCGGCCATCGCGTAGGCCGGGTCGCCCGGCGCCATGCGGACGAGGACGAACACCGTGGTGAGCGTCAGGAAGATCGCCAGTGCGCTCTGACCGAGGCGCTTGACGACGTAGCGGGCCGTGCCGGCGGACCGGGATTTCGTCTTCGCCGATCCGGCCGTCGGGTCGGCGGGCGCCGAGGTGGGCTCGTCGGCCGGCGCGATCATGCCGGCGGTCATCGCGCGCTCGACAGACGGTGGCGTGAGCAGGGCTGATGCATCGATCGACCTTTCTGCGGACTCGACGCTCCGGGCGGGATCCGGGTACGGAGCTTCCGTCTTCGGCGTCGTTGTAACTCAGCTCACAATGACACCCGTGCGCGAATCGCGCAAGTGGCAATCGGTAGTTGCGTGTTTCGTGCAGATCTGCGTACAGTTCCGGTGTGCTCGCAGTCACAGCCCCGCCGTCGGCGACGGGCGTGCCTGGCCCCACGACATCCTCGATCGAAAGAGGTCGACCATGACCGATTCGTTGCTCCACCAGCGGTTCTCGCGGCGCAACCTGATGCGCGGCGGGCTGCTGCTCGGCGGCGGTGTCCTGCTCGGCGGGGCCGCCACCGGATGCGCGACGCCCACCGGTACGCCCGGACCGACCACCGTGAGCCTCGCGCTCAACCGGTCCCTGGTCAGCCTCGACAACAAGCTCAATCAGTTCGACGCCGCACTCACCGTGCAGCGCGGCGTCCGGCAGGCCCTGACCGAGATCGATGCGAACCTGAAGCCGCAGTTGGTCCTCGCCGACCGCTTCGAGCTGGTCGAGCCGACGCGGTGGTTCGTTCACCTGCGCGACGGCGTCCGTTACTCCGACGGCTCGCCGGTGCGCGTCGAGGACGTCGCGACCGCGCTGAAGATGTACAGCGAGGTGGACGGGTCCTTCGTCGGCGGGTTCTTCCCCGAGTGGCCCACCGTCGAACCGATGGACGCCTCGAGCTTCTCCCTGCTCACCACCAAACCGGTGCCGGTACTCGACTACCTGATGTCGAACATTCTCATCACACCCGCCGCGGCCAACCGGCCCGAGGAACTGCAGTCCGGCGTCGGATCGGGACCGTACGTGGTGACCTCCTCCGACCGCGGCACCGGCAACTACACGCTCGAGCGCAACACGCAGTACTGGGGGCCGGCGCCGAACATCGAGACCGTTCGCGTGCGCTTCGTGCCCGAGGAGTCCTCCCGCGTGGTCACGCTGCGCAGCGGGGAGGTCGACGTCATCGACTCCATCACCCCTGATGCCGCCGATCAGCTCGAGGGCCTGTCGAACGTCGGCGTGGAGCGGGTCGACGGAGTGCGTCTGAACCAGCTGTTCTACAACTTCCGCAAGCCGGCCGATCACCCGCTCGCGAACGCACGGGTGCGCAAGGCGCTGACGTACGCGATCAACGGTCCCGCGCTGATCGATCAGGTCATGCAGGGATCGGCCACGGCCTCCCGCGGCGTGATCCCGTCCATCCTCGACGGCGCCATCGAGACGGGCGAGTACGTGTACGACCCCGCCCGTGCTCGCGGCGAGCTCGACGCACTCGGTGTGCGGGACCTGAATCTCAAGATCATCTGGGAATCCGGCGAATTCGCGGCCGACACCGACATCATGGAGTCGGTCGTGCAGATGTTCTCCGACATCGGGGTCCGAACGTCGTTGCAGCAGTTCGAGCCCGGCGGCGACATCATGCAGTGGCGTCAGGGCAAGGCCGGCGACTGGGACGTGCTGGGCAACGGTTTCCCGAGCCCCACCGGGCTCGCCATCACGATCATGCAGGGCATGTACGCCGGCACCCCGGAGAAGGAAGCGACCCGCGACACCTACCACGGGTATCAGTTCCCGGAGATCGCCGCCGCCATCGCGCGCGCGTCCGAGGAGGTCGACCCGACCCGTCGCGGTCAGCTGCTGGCCGACGCCCAGCGGCAGATCTGGGACACCGTCCCGTGCCTCTGGTCGTTCGTCCCGAAATCCGTGCTGGCCAAGCGCGATCGGATCCAGGACGTCACGCTGCGCCCGACCAACTCGTACAACCTGTCCGCCGCCACCCTCGTCTGAACGGGAGATTCGCCGTGACCACCGCCCTCGATGCCGACGGCATCGTTCGTCCCACCGCCGACGCCGGCCGTCGGGACGCCCTGCTGTTCCCGCCCGAGGTCCAGAATCACGCCGCGAATCTTGCCGTGCTGCCGGGCGGCACGCTGGCCTGCGTCTGGTTCGCCGGAACGCAGGAAGGCGTCCCGGACATCAGCGTCTGGTTCTCCCGCCGCGAGGGTGACGCGTGGTCCGAGCCCGTGCGTCTGTCGGACGACCCCGGGCGGTCCGAGCAGAACCCTGTCCTGAACGTGCGGGCGTCGGGTGAGGTGTGGTTGCTGTGGACCTCGCAGCACGCCGGCAACCAGGACACCGCACGCGTGCTGCGGCGCGTGTCGACCGACGGGGGCCGCACCTGGGGCGCCACCGACGTCCTGGTCCCCGAGACCGACGCGGGCGGCGTCTTCGTCCGGCAGCCGATGGTCACCCTGCCGTCGGGGCGCATCCTGCTCCCGGTCTTCCACTGCGTGAGGATCGACGGCCGGAAGTGGGTGGGCGATCGCGACTACTCCGGCGTGATGATCTCCGACGACGACGGCGCGTCCTGGCGCGAGGTCACCGTGCCGGAGAGCACGGGATGCGTCCACATGAACATCGGCCGACTGTCCGACGGGCAACTCGTCGCGCTCTACCGCAGCCGTTGGGCCGATCACGTGTATCGCTCGGTCTCCGACGACGACGGCGAGACGTGGAGTGCGCCCGAGCCGACCGAGCTGCCGAACAACAACTCGTCGGTGCAGTTCGTCGTGCTGGACGGCGACCGACTAGCGTTGGTGTACAACGAGTCCAGTCGCGCGGACGCCACGGAGCGGCGGCTCTCGCTCTACGACGAGATCGACGACGACGGCATCGCGGAGACGCAGGGCACGGTGGAGGAGAGCGCACCGCTCACCGACGGCGATCCGCGTCAGGCGTTCTGGGGTGCCCCGCGCGCGCCGATGACGCTCGCGCTGTCCGACGATCGCGGAGTGACCTGGCCGCGCCGGCGGAACCTCGAGGAGGGTGACGGTTACTGCCTGTCGAACAATTCCCGCGACGGCCTCAATCGTGAGTTCTCGTACCCGTCGATCGTCGCGGACGGCACGACGCTGCACGTGGCGTTCACCCGGTTCCGGCAGGCCATCGAGTACTGCGAGCTGACCCCCGAGTGGCTCTCGTGAAGCACGCCGTCGTCACCGGCGTCAGTTCCGGCATCGGCGCCGCCGTCGCGACCACCCTCGTGGACGAGGGTTGGCGCGTCACCGGTCTGAGCCGGCGCGAACCCGAGCCCGTCGGACTCGACTGGATCCAGGCCGATCTCGCCGATGTGGACCGGGTGCGTGCCGTCGCGGCCGAGCTGACCGATGTCGACGCGGTGGTGCACGCGGCCGGTCTGCAACGCTCGGCGCCGCTCGGCCGCCTGAACGTCGCCGATCTGGAGGCGATGTGGCGCGTCCACGTCGCCGCCGCGGAGGTGCTGGTGAACGGGGTGGTGGACCGAATCGCCGACGGCGGACGCATCGTCCTCATCGGCAGCCGGACCATGACCGGGAACGCCGGCAAGAGTCAGTACGTCGCCACCAAGTCGGCGTTGACGGGCATGTCGCGGTCGTGGGCCATGGAACTGGTGTCGCGCGGTATCACCGTGAACGTGGTGGCACCCGGGCCGACCGACACGGCGATGCTCGGCGACCCGTCGCGCGCGCACACGCCGCCCCGGACCCCGCCGTTGGGCTCGTTCATCGAGCCCGCGGAGGTGGCCGGCCTGACCGCGTTCCTGCTCGGTCCGCTGGGCCGCAACATCACGGGCCAGACCATCGTGCAGTGCGCCGGAGCGTCGTTGTGATGCTGCGCGAAACACGCAATACGCGTACGATGGTTTGCGTGATTCGCGCAACAAGGGAGGTGGCGACATGACCCGCACCGTGGTGCTGTCCGACGACCTCTCCGGCGCGGCCGAGGTGGCCGGGACCGTGCTCGAGCGCACGACGGATCTCGAACTGTCGCTCTCCGGTGTCGACGGGTTCACCGCGGCCGTCGGCATCGTCGACCTCGACACCCGCTCGCGATCGGCTGCCGAGGCCGGCGCCCGCCTGTCCGCCGCGCTCGGAGCCGTCCCCGCGGGGACTCGGGTCGTCGTCAAGATCGACTCGCTGCTGCGCGGTCACGTCGCCACGACCGTCGACGTGCTGGCCCGCCGGGGCCGCGTGGTGGTCGCCGCCGGTCATCCCGGTCTCGGCCGCATCGTCCGGAACGGCGTGCTGTACGTGAACGACGTTCCGCTGCACCGCTCGTCGGTGTGGAACGCCGAGCCGGGGCTTCCGCCCGCCTCCGTACGCGACGTCGTCGGCACGGCGCCGTCCGTCGCCGTTCCGGACGTGACCGGCAACCGCGACCTCGACGACGTGGTGGCCTCGGTCGCCGACGACCCGGACGTCGTCCTCGTGGGGTCGGGCGCTCTGGCCGCCGCGCTGGTCCGCACGCTGCCCGCAGCGACGGCGGCGCGGGACACGCATCCCGCCGACCCCGCGCGTGACGTGCTCACCGTCGTCGGCACGGCATCCGTCGGCGCCCGCGACCAGGTCGCCCGGCTGGCCGAGGACGGCGTGCCCGTCGTGTCGGTCGACGCCGCCGCGGTCCTCGCGGGACGCGCCTCGACCGCCGAGCTCGAGGGCGCCCTGGCCCGCGGATCCGCCGTCCTCACCGTCTCCGGCCCGCTCGACCCGTCCGCCTCCGGCCGCCTGGTCGTCGCGCTGGGGCACCTCGTCGCCCGCGTCGCGGCGGGGCGCGCCGTCGACCTCGCCCTGACCGGCGGGGAGACCGCCCGCGCCGTCGTCGACGCGCTCGGCATCACCACCCTGCGGCCCGTCGGCCAGGTCCACTACGGCGCCGTCGTCCTCCGTGCCCCGGACGGCCGTCGCATCGTCACCCGACCGGGCAGCTTCGGCGACCGCCACAGCCTGTCCGCCATCCACGCCCACCTCGCCGGCCTCCCCGTCGGTGCCGTCTCCCAGAGCTGAGGACCCACCATGACGTCCACTCCCACCCTCGACCTCCCGGTCGTCGCCCTCACCATGGGCGACGCGGCCGGTATCGGGCCCGAGGTCATCGTGCCCGCCGTCCTCGACGAGCGGGTCGCCGCGTGGTGCCGGCCCGTCGTCATCGGCGACGTGGCCCGGTTGCGTTCCGCCGCAGAGATTCTCGGTGTTACGTGCGACGTCGTCGCCGTCGACCACGTCCGCGACGCCGAGTTCCGGCCGGGGCGGATCAACGTGGTCGATCTGGGTCTGATCCCGGCCGACCTGCCCTGGGGTGAGCTGTCGTCCGTGGCCGGTCACGCCGCCTACGAGTACATCCGCGTCGCCAGCGAGCTCGCGGTGGCCGGCGAGGTCCAGGCCATCTGCACGGCACCCCTCAACAAAGAGGCACTGCACGCCGCCGGACACGTCTTCCCGGGTCACACCGAGCTGCTCGCGCATCTCACGGGCACCGAGGAGGTGTCGATGATGCTCTCGACGCCGAAGCTCAAGGTCATTCACGTGACCACCCACATCGGCCTGCTCGACGCGGTGGCGAAGATCGAGCCGGGCCTGGTGGAGCGGACGGTGCGACGGGGGCACGACGCCCTGGTGCGGTCGGGCACGCCGAACCCGAAGATCGGTCTCTGCGGCATCAATCCCCACGCCGGGGAGAACGGACTGTTCGGCTACGGCGAGGAGGACCTGAAGATCGTTCCGGCCGTGGAGGTTCTGCGTGCGGACGGCATCGACGCCGTGGGCCCGCTGCCCGCCGACACCGCGTTCTTCCTCGCCGGGCGCGGCGACTACGACCTCATCGTCGCGATGTACCACGACCAGGGGCACGGTCCGGTGAAGGTGCTGGGAATCGAAGCGGGCGTGAACATCACGGTCGGCCTGCCCGTCATCCGAACCTCCGTCGACCACGGCACGGCCTTCGACATCGCCGGCAAGGGCATCGCCGAATCCGGCAGCATGGTCGAAGCGCTCCGGCAGGCGGCCGAACTCGCGACCAGCACCACCTCCGTCGGCTAGGTTCGGGTCGGAGCGAAGGAGGACCGGTGGCGGTGCGGGAGTCGGAGGTGCGGCGCGCGGAGATCGTGCGACTGGCCAAGACCAGTGGTCTGGCGAGCGTCGACGAGCTCTCGGCGCAGTTCGGCGTGACCGCGTCGACCATCCGCCGGGACCTGTCCCACCTGACGACGCGGGGTCTGCTCGCGCGCACCTACGGCGGCGCCATCGCGCTCGATCCGCATCCGGAGTCCTCGATCCGCCAGCGTGCGGTGGAGGGGTTCGACGCCAAGCGGGCTATCGCGAAATGGGCTGCGGGCGAGGTGCACCCGGGTGAGACGGTACTGCTGGACGCCGGCACCACCGTGGGGGCGATGGGGGAGTTCCTGCGGGACTGCCCTCGCCTGACCGTGATCACGGCCGGCCTCACGGCACTGGAATCGCTGGCGGACGCCGACGACGTGCGGGTCGAGTGTCTCGGGGGAACGCTGCGGCATCTGTCCCAGGGTTTCGTCGGTCCGCTCGCCGAGGCGTCCCTCGCGCGGGTGTCCTACGACCGCGCGTTCCTCGGGGCGGACGCGGTGACGGCGGATCGGGGGATCTGCGAGGCAGAGATCGAGCAGACCCGGCTGAAGGAACTGATGATGGATCGCGCCGGCAGCATCTACGTGCTGGCGCACGCCGCGAAGCTCGGACGACGGCCGTTCCACGCCTGGGCGCCGTTGCCGGCCGGGGTGACGTTGGTGACCGACGCGACCGCAACCGAGGCCGACACCGCGCCCTTCGAGGACGCCGGCATCGTCGTCGTGCGGGTGCAGGCGCCGGCCTGACCACCCCGATCCGCTCCTGTTCCAGCGATCCGCTGCGGTTGCAGCAGGCGCGGATCCCTGGAGGTCGCGCGGATCGGGTGGGGAGGGGCGGGGACCGGCCACGGGCCCACCGCCCGATCCGCTTCTGTTCCAGCGATCCGCTGCGGTTGCAGCAGACGCGGATCCCTGGAGGTCGCGCGGATCGGGTGGGGAGGGGCCGTCAGAGCTCGTCGAGGGTGATGTAGCCGTCCTGCAGGGCCCGTGCCACCAGCGCGGCTTTGGACTTGGCCGACCGGCCGACGGCCTCGTACTTGTCCCGGACGCGGGCGATGTGGGTGCCGACAGTGGCGGGGGAGATGTAGAGCGACCGTGCAACGTCGTCCTTGGAATCGCGCACGATCCAGGCCAGGAGGACCTCGACCTCCCGCGCACTGAGCGCCGGGCGCACCTTCTCGTCCATCAGCGTCTGCATCCGTTTCCCCCCGGGCCGTTCCTGCGGCGTCGATCGACCGCCGGACCGACCGTATGTTCCGATGCGGGGACCGCGACAGACCCCATTTCTGGGGGCACTGCGGGAGAAGGTGCTGAGCGAATGCAACCACACGGACGAGGTCGCCGTCTGTCCCTCGAGCGGCGGACAGACGGCGACCGGTGATGCAGGCCGGGTCACCGACGCGCCCGCCCCCGCGCACACGTTCTCCCAGGGCGTCCGTAAGGGCAACTTCGTGCAGGTCTCCGGCCAGGGTCCGGTGGACCCCGAGACCAACGAGTACCTGTACCCCGGCGACGTCGCCGCGCAGACCACCCGCACCCTGACCAACGTCAAGTCCATCGTCGAGGCGTCCGGCGCCACCTTCGACGACGTGGTGACGCTCCGCGTCTACCTCACCAAGCGCGAGGACTTCGCGATCATGAACGACGCCTACGGCGCCTTCGTGCTCGAGCACACGCGTGGCGACGTCCTGCCCAGCCGCACCACCGTCTTCACCGGACTGCCGCGCGAGGAGATGCTGGTGGAGATCGACGCGGTGGCGATTCTCTGACGCGGTGCGTCTCGAGACGCTCTGACGGCCCGACGCGGCTACACCTCGAGGCGCTGGCGGATGTTCCGATCGGTCATGGCCACACCCTGGCCGATGAACGGCTCGACGATCTTGGCCAGCGCTCGACCGGTGAGCCCGCCGGGGAACTCGTAGCCGAACTCGACGTCGGCGCGGCACCGGTCGTCGTCGATCGGGGTCACGCGCCACCGCGAACTCGTCTCGAACCCGGCCACGGACTGCAGCGCGAAGACCTCGTTCTCCACCCACTCGACCACGTCGAGCGTGGACGTCAGGGTCTTCGGGCCGAGCTTCATCACCGCGTCGAACCGGTCGCCCACGTCCCTGGTCACCGGCCGGACCGGGTCGAACGAGGTGACGCCGAACATCCAGTGCGGCACGTTCGCGTGATCGGACAGGTAGGCGAAGGCGTCGGCCGCGGACACCGCGATCTCGACCTCGCGAGTGATGACGGGCATGCATCCTCCGTGGTGCGTGCAGCCGGACGGGCCGGCAGGGTCGGGCCCCGACAGCTGGACTCGACGACCGTAGGTCACCGGGGGAGGGGAGCGGACGCGAAACGCCGACCTGTGTCGTGACACGACAAATCGGGCACTCTCGGATCATGTCTCGATTTCGCGCTCCCGTGGCCGTGTCCGCCGGCGTTCTCGCCCTCGTTCTGTCCGGATGCTCGTCGACGGAGGACGGGCAGCCCACGGCCGACCCGGCGGCGTCGTCGATCGGGTCCGTGGTCTCGTCCACGGCGCAGTCCGCCACGGCGTCACCCGAGTCGGCGTCGTCGGCGTTCGTGTACCGGCTGCCGGGAACGGGCGTCTTCCCGGAGGGGATCACCGCCGACGACGACTCGTTCTGGGTGACGTCGACGTCCGACGGGGCGGTGTTCCGCGGCACCGTCGGCGATCCGGAGGTTCGGCCGTTCCTGGCGGCCGGGGAGAACGGACGCACGGGTGCCGCCGGGCTGGACGTCGAGGACGGGGACGACGACGAGTCCGGCGTCCTGGTGATCGCCGGCGGTGCGACCGGTCGAGTGTGGGTTCACGATGCGGAAACCGGCGAGCTCCGGGCGACCCTGACCAACGGTCTCGGCGCGGACGCCACGTTCCTCAACGACGTCGTGGTGGGTGACGACGGCGAGGCCTACGTGACCGATTCGCGTAGCCCGGTGCTGTGGCGCGTGCCGCCCGGCGCGCAGGGCGACGGGCAGCTCGAGCCGGCGGTGAACTTCGACGGCACGCCCTTCGTGTACGGCGAGGGCTTCAATGCGAACGGCATCGTCGAGGTCGACGACGACGCTCTGGTGATCGTGCAGTCCTCCACCGGCAACCTGTACCGCGTCGACGAGGACTCCCGCGAGGTGACGCAGGTCGACCTCGGGGGCGCGACCGTGCAGAACGGCGACGGTCTCGAGTACGACGACGACACGCTGTACGTGGTGCGGAACCGGGACGGCCTGATCGCTCGCGTCGACCTGTCCGACGACGGCCGCTCGGGCCGGGTCACCGGGGAGATCCGCGACCCGAGCTTCGCCTACCCCACGACCGCGGCGGCCGTGGACGACCGGCTGCTGGTGGTGAACAGCCAGTTCGACAAGCGGGGCGGCGAGCCGGTGGAGCCGTTCACCGTGAGCGCCGTTCCGCGCTGACGACTCGGCTGCGGAGGAGTGCGGCCGTCGTTATCGGCCGCCGAGGAGTGCGGCCATTGTTCTCGGAAACGACGCGCCCGGGAGGCGCTCGTAGAGCTCGGCCGGCCGGCCGCCGTCGGCCGCGGTGACCTCCCCGGTGCCGTGGATCGCGCCGAGGGCGTGCCGACGGAAGGTGTCCTTGGGGAGCGTGCGGTCGAAGACGATCTCGTAGAGGCGACGGAGGCGTAGCAGGGTGAATCGCGGCCCGAGCAGGCCCGACGGGTCGGGGGCGTCGGCGTAGCGCGTGCGCAGGTCCAGGACGGCGGCGGCGACCATGTCGGCGTGGTCGAAGGCCATGGGCACGGTGGGTCGGCCGTGCTCGATGGTCACCGCGCGGCCGTCGGGCGGCAGGGTGGTCGCGGCGACCTCGGTGGCGTGCGCCATCGACAGCACCCATCCGCGATCGTCGCGATCCGGTGCGTCGAACATGCGGAGCTGGTGGAACGCCACTCCCTCGATTCCGGCTTTGGTGCGGAGCGCCCGACCGGCCGCGTCGGCCAGGGTCTCGCCGGGGTGCAGGAAAGTGCCGGGTAGAGCGTCGCCCCACCGGGAGTCCACGGTCACGACCGCCGGCCCGTGGTCGGTGACGGTGAGCACGGCGACGTCGACCGCGACGGACGGGCGGGGGAAGTCGGTGAGGTCTGACGGCACGCTTGCATCTTAGCGCAGGGTTGATCTATGGTTAGCGCAGAATCGAGCAAAGGGGCACGGAATGCTGACGACGGATCGGATCGACCGGGCCGAGGGTGTCCTGCTGGGAACAGCGGCGGGCGACGCCCTCGGGGCGGGCTACGAATTCGGGTATCCCACCCCCGATCAGGAGATCGCGATGATCGGGGGCGGGCCGTTCGACTGGGCGCCCGGTGAATGGACGGACGACACGTCGATGGCGTTGTGCGTCGCCGACGCGCTGGCGTTGCGCGACGCCGACGCGCCCGCCGGGAGTGCCGACGCCGCAATGCTCGACGCCGTCGCGGCGAACTTCGTCACCTGGTACGACACACGGCCGCCGGACATCGGGAACCAGACGCGGGCCGTGCTCTCCCACCGCGACCCGTCGGCCGACGCGATGACTCGGCGGGCCGCGGGTCTGTCGGGCCGAACCGGGGGCAACGGCTCGCTCATGAGAACGGCGCCCGTCGCCCTGGCGTTCCTGCACGACGAGCGCGCGCTTGCCGACGCGGCCACCCGCATCAGCGCCTTGACCCACTCCGATCCACAGGCCGGGGAAGCGTGCGCCCTGTGGTCCGTCGCCATCCGCCACGCGGTGCTGCACGGAACGTACGACGGCCTCCGCCTCGCCCTGTCCGCGGATCCGGCCCTGTCGCACACCTGGTCGCCCCTGCTCGAGGCGGCGGAAACCGGAACGCCGGCGGACTTCGCGAACAACGGGTGGGTGGTCCACGCCCTGCAGACCGCGTGGTGGGCCATCGCCACGACGGAGGAGGACGAGCGGCAACTGCCGCGGGCGCTCGAGAAGTGCGTCCGGGCCGGCGGCGACACCGACACCACGGCGGCCATCGCGGGTGGCCTGCTCGGCGCTCGCTGGGGGCGTTCGGCGATCCCGGCGGAGTGGATCGAGTTGCTGCACGGGTACCCCGGACGCCGAGCGGCCGACCTGATCACCCTGACCCACACCCTCACGGACGGAGCGTCATGACCACCTCGGGACCCCGGCGACTCGACGTCGTCCTCGGCGACATCACCACGGTCCGGGCGGACGTGGTGGTCAACGCCGCCAACTCCACCCTGCTCGGCGGCGGCGGGGTGGACGGCGCGATCCACCGGGCCGGTGGGCCGGCGATTCTCGATGCCTGCCGCCTGCTGCGCGCGACGACGCTCCCGAACGGACTCGACGTCGGCGCCGCCGTCGCCACGACGGCGGGTCACCTGCCGGCGCACTGGGTGATCCACACCGTGGGCCCGCGGTACTCGGCACGCGAGGACCGGTCGCCGCTGCTGCGGGCTGCGTACGAGCGGTCGTTGATCCTGGCCGACTCGCTGGGAGCCTCGTCGGTCGCGTTCCCGCTGATCTCCGGCGGCGCCTACGGGTGGCCGGTCGAGTCGGCCGTGCGGGAGCAGATCCGGGCGATCCGCGGCGCCGACACGGCCGTCGACGTGGTCACCGTCGTGGCCTTCTCCGCCGCCGTCCGAGACCTCACGCTGCGCGCGATGGCCTAACGCGGTCGCGACATGCGGCCCACGCGCCGGTACTCCACAGCGCCCAGCCGATGAGCAGCGGCTGGAAGAGGAGTCGGATCGCGCGGGCGTTGTCGCTGTCGAGGCCGAACGCGTCCGTGCCGGTCAGATACTGCGAGATGTTGCCGGGGAACACCGCGACGAAGAACGCGGCGACGATCCACCCGACGACGGTCCGTCGCCACCCGGACAGCAGGAGGATCCCGAGCACCACCTCCACGACGCCCGACGCGAGCACCACCGCGTCGACGTCGAGAGGTACCCACGTCGGGACCTGGGCGCGGAATTCCTCACGCGCCCAGAACAGGTGCGACAGTCCCGCGAAGGTGAGGAAGGCGCCGAGAAGCACGCGGGTGACGGTGCGCGGCGCCGACGTCCGGTGGTCCGCCGCGGGTCGTGTCGTCATGTCCGCCAACCTACGCGGCGGATGGGTCTGCACTCGAGGTGATTCTGAACCTGGACCCGAGGCGCGCCGCCGACGACCGTCGTCGGCATGACTTCTGCGAAGACCTCCGTGAGAACCTCCGTCGTCCCCTTCGTCGTCGACGCCCGCGGCACCGGGGTGGCCCAGCACCTGTCGGTGGAGGGCACGGCCGGCCACGAGTTCGACGCCGACGCCTACCCCGCCTTCGGTGGCCGGGACGCCGCGCCGAGCCCGCTGTTCTACGCGCTGGGCGCGCTCACGTCGTGCAACCAGGTGACGGCGAGTCTCGTGGCCAAGGATCTGGGTATCACGCTCGGCGAGTTCACCTTCCGGGTGCAGGGCGATCTGGACACCGGCGTCCTCGTGGCAGGGGAGGACGGTAACGCGAACTTCGACCGCGTCACCGTCGAGGCGACCGTGCAGACCGACGCCGAGGGTGCGGCGTTCGACCGCTTCGTGGCCGAGGTCGAGCGACGCTGCCCGGTCTCGCAGCTGTTCGTTCGCAGCGGCCTCGAGTTCGTCAATCGCTGGGAGCGTGCGGACCTGACCTGACCCGAACCGACCTGCCCCGACGCCGATACCTCTCGCCGGCACACCCGTCACCGAGCACGATGGTGGTGACCCACGAGAGGAAGGCCGTCATGCAGGACGACGCCGCAGTGCCGGACCATGGGGAGAGCAGGCATCTGTCGGTGGTGATCGCGGCCTCGGCGCGCGAGGTCTACGACTACGCCCGACGCCCGGAGAACCTCACGGCGTGGGCGGCGGGCCTCGCGTCGGGGGTCACCCGCGACGGTGACGATCTGGTGACCGAGTCGCCGATGGGAACGGTGCGGGTCCGGTTCGCGGCCCAGAACGACCTCGGCGTGCTGGACCACACCGTCACCCTGCCCGACGGCACCGAGGTCTTGAATCCGTTGCGCGTCGTCCCGCATCCGCACGGTGCGGAAGTGCTGTTCACCGTGCGTCGGCTCGGCATGACCGACGCCGAGTTCGACCGGGACTGCGCGGCGGTCCAGCGTGACCTCGAGACCCTGAAGGGGCTGCTGCAGAGGTGATCAGGCGGCGGACCGGGCCCGCACCTTCTTGGTCACGAACCAGCCGATCAGTGCCACGACCAGGCCGATGACGACGTACTGGAAGACGGAGGCGTAGTTCTCCACGTAATGCCAGTTCTCGCCCAGGTAGTACCCGGCGAGCACGAAGATCGAGTTCCACAGCAAGCTGCCGGCGGTGGTGTAGAGCAGGAACTGCCAGAAGGGCATGCGGGAGACGCCGGCCGGGACGGAGATGCCGGACCGCACCATCGGGATCATGCGGCCGAAGAAGACGGCCGACCGGCCGTGGCGGGCGAACCAATCCTCCGCCTTCGCCAGATCCTCGGTGTCGACGAGGGGCATCCGGTCCACGATCGCGTAGAGGCGGTCCCGGCCGAGCTTCACGCCCAGCCAGTAGAGGACGGCCGCGCCCACCACCGAACCGAGCGTCGTCCAGAACAGCGCGCTGAACAACGAGAAGCCGCCCTGCGACGCCGTGAACCCGGCCAGCGGGAGGATGATCTCGCTCGGAATCGGGGGGAAGAAGTTCTCCACGGCGACGGCGAGGCCGGCGCCGGGGCCTCCGATGGCCTCCATCAGCCCGACGGCCCACCCGGCGAATCCACCCAGTTCTGTACTCGCGGCAGCGGTGACGGTGTCGCTCATGCCTGCACTTTACCGACGGTTTACCCTCCGAGCCGCCGCGCGAGATGCCGACCGGTGTGGCCGGAGTCTCGAAGGAGGTCCGCCGGAGTGCCGGTGAACACCACCCGGCCGCCGTCGTGACCGCCGTCCGGGCCGAGATCGATCACCCAGTCCGACGCCGCGACGACGGCGAGATCGTGCTCGATCACCACCACCGATCGGCCCTCGTCGACCATGCCCGACAGCAGCGCCACCAGGTTGTTCACGTCCGAGGGGTGAAGACCGGTGGTGGGCTCGTCGAGCACCAGCAGCGCCGCCGTACCGGTGAGCTCGGTGGCCAGCTTCAGTCGTTGGCGCTCCCCGCCGGAGAGCGAGGTGAGGTTCTGGCCCAGCGTGAGGTAACCGAGACCGACATCACGGCACCGCCCCAGCACGGCGCGAATCTTCGGCGCCGTGAAGAACTCGAATGCGGCGTCGACGGACATCTCGAAGACGTCCGCGATGGACACGCCGTCCACCGTGTACTTGATCGCCCCCGAGCGGAACCGGCGTCCCTGGCACGTCTCACACGTGCTGGTCACCGGGTCGGTGAAGCCCAGCTCGGTGAAGATGGTGCCGGTGCCCTGGCAGTCCGGGCAGGCCCCGTCGGAATTGGGGGAGAAGAGCGCCGCCGGGCGGCCGGTGCGTTTGGCGAAGTGCGCCCGGATCGGATCCAGCAGGCCGGTGTAGGTCGCGGGCGACGATCGCCGCGACCCGCGGATGGGGGACTGGTCGATCATCACGGCGTCGGGGCGGACGGCCGGCAGATGGTGGTGGATCAGGCTGGACTTGCCGGACCCGGCGACCCCGGTGACGGCGACGAGCACGCCGAGCGGCACGTCGACGGTGACGCTGCGCAGGTTGTGGGTGCGGGCGTTCTCGATGCGCACCGATCCGGTGGGCGTCCGCGGACGACGAGGTGCGGTGGCCACTTCTCGCAGGGCACGCCCGGTGCGCGTGTCCGCGGTGCGCAGGTCCTGCGGCGTGCCGACGAAGACGACGGTGCCGCCGTCCGCCCCCGCCCCGGGGCCGATCTCGACGATGCGATCGGCGACGGCCATCACCTCGGGATCGTGCTCGACCACCAGGACCGTGTTGCCCTTGTCGCGCAGGGCCAGCAGCATCGCGTTCAACCGGTGGACGTCGCGGGCGTGCAGACCGGTGGTGGGTTCGTCGAAGACGTAGAGCATGTCGTTGAGCGTCGACCCGAGGTGGCGCACCATCTTGATGCGCTGCGCCTCGCCGCCGGACAACGACGACGTCGCACGGTCGAGGCTGAGGTACCCCAGGCCGAGATCGCCCAGGCGGCGCAGCTGGGTGACCACCTCCCGCCGCGGTGCGTCGAGAACGCCGAGAGACCAGCCGTCCATGACGTCCGCGAGATCGGAGACCTGCATCGCGAACGCCTCGGGGATCGACAGACCCTCGAGGCGTGCGCCGTGAACCGTCGGGTTGTACCGAGAGCCGCGGCAGGCGGGACAGACGCCGCGGGTGACGATGCGCTCGTAGGCCTCCTTGGCCTTGCCCTTCAGCGTGGCCGCGTCCTTGGTCAGGTAGCTGCGACGGAACTTCGAGAGCAGTCCCTCGTAGGTGGTGAACACGCCGTCGGTGTTCGGCATGGCCACCTCGCCGGGGGCGGCGTCGAGAAAGATGTGCCGCTCCCGCGCCGAGTACTGCTCGAGCGGAACGTCGAGATCGAACAGGCCCGAGTCCGCGTACAGCCGGTAGGGCCATTTGCCCGGCTGGAAGTCGGGATGACGAATGGGTCCTTCGCGCAACGACTTCGAGAAGTCGACCAACTCGTCGACGTCGATCACCTTGGCCTCGCCGAGTCCCTCGCAGTCCGGGCACATGCCGGCCGGATCGTTGAACGAGAACGCGTTGGCGTGGCCGATCGACGGACGGACCCCGCGGGCGTAGAGCATGCGCAGCCAGTCCCCGATGTCGGTGATGGTGCCGACGGTCGATCGGGGCGAGCCGAACAGACGCTTCTGGTCGACGATCACGACGGCCGACAGGTTCGCGATCAGGTCGGCGTCCGGACGCCCGTACGACGGCAGGAAGGTCTGCGCGAACGCGCTGAACGTCGCATTGATCTGCCGCTGCGCCTCGGCGGCGATGGTGTCGAACACCAGCGAGGACTTGCCGGATCCGGACACGCCGGCGAACACCACCAACTCGCCCTTGGGGAGATCGAGATCGATCCCCTTCAGGTTGTTCTCGCGGGCGCCGCGGACGGTGATGGTCGAGAGGGCATCGGTCACGCAGGCCCTTCTACCAGAATCTCACTCCTGATGCGCCTGCAGTTTCGTGAGCCGGTACCGCAGCTTGCCGAGCCGGTCCCGTTCGGTGGTCAGCGTCGCCGTGCGGACGATGTGCGCCTCCCCGAACCGATCGAGCAACAGGTCGTCCACGAGGCGAACGTGGCCGGGCCGATGCTGATAGTCCATGGCCCCCACCACGAACGGCACGCGCGACGGATCGAGAGCGTCCTCGAGTTCTGCACCCGTGGTGATGCCGTTCGCGGTGACGAGGGTGAGCAACCACTCGTAGTGGGTGGGCCGGCTGGAGGCGTATTCGGGCAGCAGATCGGTGACGATGCTGCGCAGCTTCTCCGCCGTCAGTTCCAGGTCCATGCCGCGCGCGGCGTCGGCTGCGCGCAGTTCGGCGATCTTCTCCTTGTGGTGACGGTCCGCGAGCTCGAACTGTTGATCGGCGAGCTCGATCAATCCGGCCGCCAGGGTGAACGCGCGGTCGATCACCGGGGAGCCCTGGGTGCGGGAGTTCTTGAACCGGATGTCGTGCTCGATCTCGGCCCACGCGTGCTGTAGCACCGTGCGAATCTGCACCTCGAACCCGAGACCGACGACGTCCCCGCAGCCGGGCGGAACCCGGTCACCACCCGGCGTGAGGATCAGATGCTTGCCGGCGTAGCCGAACACGCCCGTCTCCTGGGCGAGCGACGACTTGTCGATGGTCTTGAGCAATTCGAACCGCGACGACAACGCCTCCGCCACCCGCTCGATGTCGGAGGTGAGGTAGGTGATGACCCGAACGCCCACGAGGTCCGTCACCTCGGTCAACGGATCGGTGAATTCCAACGAGCCGTCGGGCTTCAGTCGCGCGAACTTGCCGGCCGCGGATTCCACCGACTTGGTGCGGGCTTCCACCGCGTCCACGTCGAGGCCCGCGTCGGCGACGATCGACTCCACCGCTGTGGCCAGGGCGGCCGTCGCCCGCACGAACCAGTCGTAGCGATCGCGGTAGGTACCGACGGGGTCGATCATGGTCGGCTCCTTCTGCATGGTCGCCGATTGTGCCGTATCACCCGACCTCGCCGGTCGGACGCGCCCGGACCGCGCATCTGGTGAACTGGGCGGCATGACCCTCCCCGTGGACACGGCCGTGCTGGTGCTCGTCTCGGGCCTGATCCTGCTGTGGGCGTTGGTGCTCGGGGTCTGGAAATTCCGCGGCATGGCGACCTCGCCGACCGGGCAGGCGCACCCCTACGTCGACATCGCCCACCGCGCGGCGTTGCTCTACTCCTTCGCCACGATGGTGCTCGCCGCGTTGGTGCATTTCGGGGCGTGGTCGACGGCGGTCAACCTGATCGCGTCGGGCGCCGTGGTGTTCTTCTTCGTCGCAGCCATCGTGAGCTACGTCGTCCACGGCGCCCGACGCGACACCGACAACCAGTTCGTGAACCCGGTGCGGGGAACGCACGCGTTCATGGTCGCGCTGGCCGGGGTCGAGATCGTCGGCCTCGGTGTGTTGATCGCCGGGTTCGTGCGGGCGCAGTTCTTCTGACGCGCCGGCGCTGTATCCCTACCGCGCCGGCGCCGGACCGTCAGCGCGCCAGCGCGACGTCGCTCTCGGCGTCGTCGTCGAACGGGTCGCCGTGGCGCGGTGCGTCGTAACGCTCCCGATCGAGAATGCCCTCTCGCTTGGCGACGATGGTGGGCACCAGTGCCTGGCCGGTGACGTTGACGGCGGTGCGGCCCATGTCGACGATCGGCTCGACGGCGAGGAGCAGACCGACACCGGCGAGCGGCAGGCCGAGGGTGGACAGCGTCAGGGTGAGCATGACGGTGGCGCCGGTGGTGCCGGCGGTCGCGGCGGACCCCACGACGGAGACGACGACGATGAGCAGGTAGTCGGTCAGCGTCAGATCGATGCCGTAGAACTGCGCGACGAAGATCGCGGCGATGGCCGGGTAGATCGCGGCGCAGCCGTCCATCTTGGTGGTGGCGCCGAGCGGCACCGCGAACGAGGCGTACTCGCGCGGCACGCCGAGGTTGCGCTCGGTGACGCGCTGGGTGAGCGGCAGGGTGCCGATCGAGGAGCGCGAGACGAAACCGAGCTGGGTGGCCGGCCAGACGCCCGAGTAGAAGCTGCGGACGGACAGGCCGTGCGCGCGCACGATGATCGGGTAGATCACGAAGAACACGATCGCGAGGCCGACGTAGACGGACACGGTGAACACGCCCAGGGACCCGATCGCGTCCCAGCCGTAGCTGGCGACGGCGTTGCCGATCAGGGCGGCGGTGCCGACGGGGGCCAGGCGGATGATCCACCACAGCACCTTCTGCACGATGGCGAGCAGCGAGGCGTTGAAGGTGAGGAACGGCTCGGCGGCCTTGCCGACCTTCAGTGCCGCGATGCCGATGGCTGCGGCGACGACGAGCAGCTGGAGGATGTTGAAGTTCAGGCTGGTCGACAGTGCGCCCTCGGTCTCGCTGGTGCGGGCGCCGAGCGCGAGGAAGTTGTTGGGTACCAGGCCGGTGAGGAAGGACCACCAGGAGCCGGAGGTGGCGGGGGCCTTCTCCAGCGCGGCGTCGACTCCGGTGCGCGATCCCGGCTGCGCGACGAGGCCGATGACGATGCCGACGATCACGGCGACGAACGCGGTGATCGCGAACCACAGCAGCGTCTGGCCGGCCAGGCGGGCGGCGTTGGTGACCGCGCGCAGGTTGGCGATGGAGCTGACGATGGCGGTGAAGACGAGGGGGACGACGGCGACGGTGAGGAGCTTGACGTAGCTCGAGCCGATGGTGGAGAGGGTTTCGACGAGCCAGTTGGGGTTGCCGTCGGCGGCGTCGGGCATGGAGCGGGCGACGAGCCCGAGGACGACGCCGAGGATCAGTCCGGCGACGATCTGGGGTCCGAAGGCGGTGGCCCACTGGGGCAGCCGGCGGGTGGGGGCAGCGCTGGGCGAGGACATAGGTGTGCCTGTTCGACGAGTGCGTGGAGGGGTGACGTGCGCGGAGCGGGGTCACCGACAGATGGCGACGTCGGTGACGCGGAGCGGGGTCACCGACAGATGGCGGCGTCGGTGACGCGGAGCGGGGTCACCGACAGATGGCACTGGCCTGTCTGCGGAGGTCGACGTGTCGACGCGAGGTCAGCAGAAGGGGCACTCGTTCGATGCTACGCCTGGATTCGGACCGAGGTCCGCGAGGGGGCCGACGCCTGATTCGACGCTCGGGTCGACGGGGCTGCGACGACGTCGGCGAACCGTCCGGCGACGTCGTGCGTCGACTCGGCGATCAACGCGCACAGCAGGATTCGCGTCTGTGCCGGGCTCGTCTCGCCGGCGGACACCGCGCCCGCGGCGACCAAGTCGGCGCCGCCACCCCCGCCGCCGTAGGTGGTGACGACGCCACCGGACGGCACGCGAGTGGAGAGGGCGACGACGATGCCGGCGTCGACGGCCCGTCGTACCGCGGCGACGACGTCGGCGTTGGCGTTGCCGGCGCCCATGGCCTCCAGCACGATTCCCGCCGCGCCGTGATGCCGGGCCGCGTCGATCATGACGCCGTCGACCCCGGGATACAAGGCGACGACGTCGACACGAATACCCGCGATCGGGTTGCGCCTCAGCGTGATTCGGGACTCCGTCCGTGCGGCGGGCACTCCGGCGTACGCGTCGAGTTCGGTGGTGTGCGCTTTGCGGACGCCCCGAGCGCACAGGACCCGCGGACCGAACGCGACCAGCACGCCCTGTCCGCGGCGGTCCGGGTCGGCCGCGACCGCGACGGCGAGTTCGGCGTTGTGCGGTCCGTCCCCGTCGGGGTGGTCGGCGGTGCGCTGGGCGCCGGTGAAGACGACCGGGCGCGGGTCGTCGTGCACGAGGTCGACCAGCATGGCCGTCTCCTCGAGCGTGTCCGTGCCGTGCAGGACCACGACGCCGGTGACGTCGGGCCGCAGGGCTCGCTCGACGGCGGCCGACACGGTGTCGAGGTCGGTGTGGGACATCGCGGCGGAGTCGACACGCAGGACGTCGACGACCGTGACGCGCACGCCGAGCCGAGCCGCGATGGCGTCGAGATCCACGGCGACCTTGCCGGGCGTGCTGACGCCGTCGTCACCCACTCGACTCGCGATGGTCCCGCCGGTGGTCAGGACGACCACCGACGGGACGGACGCGAGGAGGGACGCCGTCATCGAGCGACCGCGCCGCCGCGGCCGTCGGCACGCTCGCGGGCGAGCTGCTCGATGCGCGGCTTGGCCACGCGCCATCCGACGGCGAGGGCGGGAACGATGAGCAGCAGCGACGCCAGCGTGTAGGTGCCGACGGGGTAGTCGAAGCCCATGAGGACGACGACGACCGCGAGGAAGACGAGGGTGGCGATGCCCGTGTAGGGGGCGCCGAAGAGACGGAACGACGGCCGGGTCAGGACACCCTCCTTGGACAGCTGCCACAGCTTGAGCTGGCAGAGCACGATCATGGCCCATGCGCTGACGATGCCGAGGGCGGCGAGGTTGAGCACGATCTCGAACGCCTGCTCGGGGACGACCGCGTTGAGTGCGACTCCGAGCAGCGTCACGACGGACGTCAGCAGAATTCCACCGTAGGGGACGCCGGACTTGGTCATGCGCATGGCGAACTGCGGCGCGCTGCCCGCGGCGGCCATGGAGCGCAGAATGCGGCCGGTGGAGTAGAGGCCGGCGTTGAGCGACGACAGCGCGGCGGTGAGCACGATGAGGTTCATCGCGGTGTCGGCGCCCTCGACGCCGATCGAGCCGAAGAACGTCACGAAGGGGCTCTCCCCGGCGCGGTAGGCGGAGTACGGCAGCAGCAGGGCGAGCAGGGTGACCGAGCCGATGTAGAACACCGCGATGCGGATGATGACGGTGTTGATGGCCTTGGGGATCACCTTCTCGGGGTTCGGCGTCTCGCCTGCGGCGGTGCCGACCAGTTCGATCGAGGCGTAGGCGAAGACGACACCCTGGATGATGACGACGGCGGGCAGCAGGCCGTTGGGGATCAGGCCGCCGTTGTCGGCGATCATCGACAGTCCCTGCTCCTGGTTCGGGGTGCCGGCGATCAGCAGGTAGAGGCCGACGCAGAGGAATGCGACCAGGGCCAGAACCTTGATCAGGGCGAACCAGAATTCCAGCTCACCGAAGACCTTGACGGACACCAGGTTCAGCGAGAGCACGACCACCAGGGCGATCAGTGCCCAGATCCATTGCGGGACCGCGGCGATCGGTGCGGAGTACTTGCCGAAGAACTGCATGTAGAGCGCGACGGCGGTCACGTCGACCACCGCGGTCATGGACCAGTTGAGCCAGTAGAGCCAGCCGGTGACGAAAGCCGCCTTCTCGCCGAAGAATTCGCGCGCGTAGGAGACGAAGGACCCCGAGGTGGGACGGTGGAGGACCAACTCGCCCAGCGCCCGCAGGATCAGGAAGGCGAAGAAGCCGCAGGTGGCGTAGGCGAACACCAGCGCCGGTCCGGCCCCGGCCAGACGGCCGCCGGCGCCCATGAACAGGCCGGTGCCGATGGCGCCGCCGATGGCGATCATCTGGACCTGACGGGTCTTCAGGCCCTTGTGGTAGCCCTGGTTCTCGACCGCGTGGAGCGTCGCGTCGGCGCCCCGGTGGTCGGTGGTGGGAGTGGTCATGCTGCGTCCTCGGTGGGTGCGGGAGAGCTCGGGTGGCGGGGGGTCGGGTGGAGTGGACCGAGCGGGTCGGTCAGCTCTGCAGGTTGGCCAGGTGTTCCGGGCGGAGCAGCAGCTCGAGGCGATCTGCGGTGAGCAGGCCCCGTTCGAGCACGAGCTCCGCGACGCCGCGGTCGGTGTCGAGCGCTTCCTTGGCGATCTCGGTGGCCGCCTGGTAACCGATGTGCGGGTTGAGCGCGGTGACCAGACCGATGGAGTGTTCGACGTCGGACCGCAGGTGCGCCGCGTGGGCGGTGATGCCCACGACGCACCGGTCGGCGAGGGTTCGGCAGGCGGCGCCGAGATGCGTCATGCCGGAGGTGAGCGATTCCATGATGATGGGTTCGAACGCGTTCAGCTGGAGCTGACCGGCCTCGGCCGCCATGGTGACGGTGACGTCCTGTCCGATCACCTGGAAAGCGACCTGGTTCAGCACCTCCGGGATGACCGGGTTCACCTTGCCGGGCATGATCGACGATCCGGCCTGCACGGCGGGCAGGTCGATCTCGCCGAAGCCGGCGCGCGGGCCGGAGGACAGCAGGCGCAGGTCGTTGCACACCTTGGACAGCTTGACCGCGCAGCGCTTGAGCACGCCCGAGAGATGGACGAACTGGCCGACGTCCTGCGTGGCCTCGACCAGGTCGGTCGCGCTGACGAGGGGGAGGCCGGTGACCTCGCGGAGGTGGCGCACGGCGGCGTCGCGGTAACCCGGCGCGGCGTTGAGCCCGGTGCCGATGGCGGTCGCGCCGAGGTTGATCTCGTGGACCAGCAGCGAGGCTTCCTCGAGCCGGGCGCGGTCCTCCTCGATCATCACCGCGAAGGTGCCGAATTCCTGGCCGAGCGTCATGGGCACCGCGTCCTGCAACTGCGTTCGCCCCATCTTGACGACGGTGCGGAACTCCTCGGCCTTGGCGCGGAACGTCTTCTGCAGGTGGTGCATCGACTCGGACAGCACCCCGACGGCCATGATGGTCGCGATGTTGCACGCGGTGGGGTAGACGTCGTTGGTCGACTGCCCGAGGTTGACGTGCTCGTTGGGGTGCAGGTACCGGTACTCGCCGGGGCGGTGGCCGAGCAGCACCAGAGCGCGATTGGCGATGACCTCGTTGGCGTTCATGTTGGTCGAGGTGCCGGCGCCGCCCTGGATGACGTCGACGACGAACTGGTCGTGCCACTGCCCGTCGAGGATCTCCCGGCAGGCGGCGAGGATCGCGTCCGCGCGCTCGGGGTCGAGCAGGCCGAGGTCGCGGTTCGCCGCAGCGGCGGCGTACTTGACCGCGGCGAGGGCGCGGACGAGGGCGGGGTTGCTCGAGATGGGCCGACCGGTGATGGGGAAGTTCTCGGTGGCGCGCAGGGTGTGGATGCCCCAGAGCACGTCGGCGGGCACCTCGCGGTCTCCCAGCAGGTCGTGCTCGATGCGGGTGGCGGCCACGTCGGTCTCCTCGGGTCGGTGTAGCTGTGGCGGTTTGTGGTGTCCGGCTGTCTGACAGGTTGAGTGTGGCGCACCACACACGACGTGTCAACGGTGGATTTCTCGATCGCGTTCGATCTGTGTCCATCGCGGGTCCGCGCCGCGTGTCGGCGGGTCGGGTTACGGTCGCGGGCACGCGGCTCGAACGGGTCGCACGGTGGGTGTCCTTCGCGGGTCGTCCACGACGCGTCGGACGGGAGAGACGAGTGCTGGAGATTCATCGCGCCGAGCGCTCCGACACTCTGGCCGACGCCCTGGCGCACCTGCTGCGCACGCCGCTCGCGGATCCGTTCACCACCGAGATCGTCGCCGTGCCGGCCAAGGGTGTGGAGCGGTGGCTGCATCAGCGACTGTCCGGCGTCCTCGGCGTCGGCTCCGAGCGGATGGCCGACGGCATCGCCGCCGGCATCGAGTTCCCCTCGCCGAGTCGGCTCGTGGACGACGTCGTGTCCACCGTCGGCGGGATCGATCCCGCCGACGATCCGTGGGCGGCGGACGCCGCGGTGTGGGCGACGCTGCGGACCATCGACGAGTGCACGGCCGAGCCGTGGTGCGCCGTGCTCGCCGCCAGCATCGGCGCCGCTGCCGAGTTCGACGAGTCCGACGGTGCGGACGAGCATCGGCGCGGGCGCCGTTGGTCCACCGCTGCCCGGGTGTCGGGGTTGGTTCGCACCTACGCCGCGCAGCGGCCCGCCATGCTCCGGGACTGGGCCGCCGGGGTCGACTCCGACGGGGCGGGCGGCGACCTGCCGGACGACCTCCGATGGGAGGCCGAGCTGTTCCGCCGTCTGCGAGGCCGGCTCGGCCCGCACCCGGCGGAGCGGTGGGAAACGGTCTGCGCGCAGCTCCGGCAGGAGCCCGGCCTGCTCTCGCTGCCCGAGCGGGTGTCGGTGTTCGGGCCGACCCGACTGAGCACCGCGCAGCGAGACGTCCTGCACGCGCTCGCCGCACACCGGGCGGTCCACCTCTGGTTGCCGCATCCCTCACCGGCTCTGTGGGACGCGGCCTCGACCATCGCGCCCGGGAGTCGGCGCCGACAGGTCGACCGCGCTCTGTCCGGCGGACACCCCCTGCTGGTGAGTCTGGCGCGGGACGTCCGCGAACTCCGCCCGCTCGTCGGCCCGATGGCCGATTCGGACGAGTACCTGACCCCCGAGCCCGATTCCGCCGGCGACACCGTGTTGCGGCGACTGCAGCGTGACGTCGTCGCCGATCGTGCGCCGTCGCCGGAGGTCGGGGTCGAGTTCGACGGCAGCGTCGAGGTCCACGCGTGCCACGGCGCGGCCCGCCAGGTCGACGTTCTCCGGGACGCGTTGCTCCACGCCTTCCGGGACGACCCGACCCTCGAACCGCGGGACGTTCTCGTCATGTGCCCGGACGTCGAGACCTTCGCGCCGTTGATCCGCGCGGCGTTCGGCGGTACCGCGGCCGCGGCTCCGGGGGTCCGGCGGGTGCCCGGTCACCCCGCGCACACGCTCCGTGTCCGGCTGGCCGATCGAGGCCTGCGGCGCACCAACCCGGTCCTCGAGGTCGTCGCCACGATGATCGAGTTGGGCACCGCGCGCGTGACGGCGACGCAGATGCTCGACGTCGCCGCCCTCTCGGCCGTCCGCACGCGGTTCCGATTCACCGACGACGACCTCGAGCGCCTGCGGGAGTGGACGCGGGAGTCGGGCGCACGGTGGGGAATCGACACCGTGCAGCGGTCGGCGTTCGGGCTTCGCGACTTCGAGCAGAACACCTTCTCGGCGGCGCTCGACCGCCTGCTGCTGGGGGCGGCCGCCGACGAGTCCACCGGCGAATGGTTGGGGCTCGCGCTGCCGGTCGACGACGTCGACGGCGCCGACCTCGACCTGGTGGGTCGGTTCGCCGAACTGGTCGACCGCGTGTCGAAGGTGCTCCACGGGCTGCGCGGCGAACGTCCCGCCACGGAGTGGCGCGATCATCTGGTGCTCGCGATGGACCTGCTGGCCGACGTGCGTCCCAGCGACGACTGGATCCGCGCGGACGCCGGTCGCGAGATCTCCGCGGCCTTCGAGGGTGCGGGCGACGTGCCGCTGCGGTCCGCCGACGTGCGCGCCCTTCTGGACGAGCGATTCGCCGGCCGTCCCACGCGGTCGAACTTCCGCACCGGCGAACTGACCGTCTGCACCATGGTGCCCATGCGATCGGTGCCTCACCGCGTGGTCGCGTTGCTCGGTCTGGACGACGACGTCTTTCCCCGCGTGGGCCACGTCGACGGTGACGACGTGCTCGCGCGGGACCCCGTCGTCGGGGAACGGGACGTGCGGAGCGAGGACCGGCAGCTGCTGCTCGACGCGGTGATGGCGGCCACCGATCGGCTGCTGCTGTTCTACACCGGCGCGAACCCGACCACCGGTGTGGTCGAGCCGCCGGCCATTCCGCTCGCCGACGTGATCGACGCGGTCACGGCGACGGCCGGACGATCGCCCGTCGTCCGACACCCCCTGCAGCCGTTCGATCCGTCGTCGTTCGCGGCGGCGGCCCCGCGCAGCTTCGATCCGGCCGCCCTCGCCGGGGCGCGAGCGTTGCAGCGTCCGCCCGCGCCGGCACCTCCGTTCCTGGCCGAGCCGCTGCCGCCCGCCCCGGCGGAGGACGTCGACCTGACCGATCTGCTCGCGTTCGTGCGCAACCCGATCGGGGCGTTCCTGCGGCAGCGTCTGCAGGTGCGGGCGGACATCACCGAGGACGAGATCGAGGACGCCCTCGCGGTGCAGCTGGCGCCGCTGGCGAAGTGGGCGCTGGGCGACCGCATGCTCACCCAGATGTTGTCGGGCGTCGACGCCGCGCGGATCCGCGCGGCCGAGTGGCGTCGTGGCTCCCTGCCCCCGCATCACCAGGGGCGTCGTGAACTCGAGGACGTCGAGTTCGTCGTCGGGGAGGTGTACCGCGCCGCGGCGCCCGTCCACGTCGGTGTTCCCGACACCCTCGACGTCGCCGTCGACCTCGGGGAGGGACGCCGACTGACGGGCAGCGTTCCCGGTGTCCACGGCACCACCGTCGCGCGCGCTCGCTTCTCGACGCTGAGTGCCGTGCATCGGCTGGAAGCCTGGGTGCATCTGGTGGCGCTGACCGCGCAGGACCCGTCGCGCGGGTGGACGGCGGTGACCACCGGCCGCACCTCGAACCGGGCGCTCCGTCAGGTACTCCGCACCCCGGACGCGGCGACGGACGTCCTGCGCGATCTCATCGATCTGCGGGACCGAGGACTGCGGGAACCCTTGCCGCTGACCACGAAGGCCGGCTGCCTGTACGCCGACCGGGTGACCAACGGGGTCCGCGAGGACGCGGCGTTGGAGGCCGCGGAACGTGAGTTCGGGGGGTTCGGCGACGGCTCCGACGCCGCCGTGCGTCTGGTCCACGGGCCGACGGTCGCCTTCCGAGACATCACCGCCGAGACCCCGCGGGACGAGGAACGGGCCTGGTCGCCGGACCCCACCCGGTTCGGGGTGCTGGCCCGTCGACTCTGGGCGCCACTGTTGGCTCACGAGACCCTGGAGCGTCAGTGACCGAGAGAGTCGGAACGCCAGTGACCGAAAGAGCTGGAGAAATAGTGACCGAGAGTGCTGGCGCGTCAGTGAATTCGTTCGACCTGACCGGACCGCTTCCGTTCGGAACGACGGTCCTCGAAGCGAGCGCAGGGACGGGCAAGACGTACGCGATCGTCGGCCTCGCTGCGCGGTACGTCGCCGAGGGGATCGCCGAGATCTCGGACATCCTGCTGGTGACGTTCAGCAAGTTCGCGACCCGTGAGCTTCGCGAGCGCACCCGCGCCCGGTTCACCGAGCTCGCCGCGGCACTGGCGGATCCGGACGCAGCGCGCGCATCCGGGGACGAGCTCGCGGCCCACCTCGCGTCGACAGCCGATGCGGACGTCGTCGTACGTCGCCACCGTCTGCTGCGTGCGTTGTCGGAGTTCGACGCCGGCACCATCGCCACCACACACAGCTTCTGCCAGCGCATGCTCGACGGTCTCGGTGTCGCCGGTGAACCGGAGCCCGGGTCGGTGTTCGTCGAGTCCGTCGACGACATCGTGGTCGACGTCGTCGACGACGCCTACCTCCGGCGCTACAGCCGACTGTCCGAGACGCCGCCGGTCCCGCCCAAGGACGCGCGCGCCGTCGGGCGGGCGGCCGTGGCGGATCGTCGGGCGACCCTCGGCCCCGAAGCGCCGGAGGGCACCACCGCGGGGGACCGCGTCGCCCTGGCCCGCGAGGTGCGGGACGAGACCGAGCGCCGCAAGAGGCTCGCAGGCATCCGCGATTACGACGATCTGCTGGGTCTCCTGCACGACGTTCTGGTCCACCCGGAGCACGGCGAGGCGGCCTGCCGGCGCATTCGCGACCGGTTCCCCGTGGTGCTCGTGGACGAGTTCCAGGACACCGATCCGCTGCAGTGGGAGATCCTGCGGCGCACGTTCCACGGTCACGGCGGCGTCCTCGTGCTGGTCGGCGACCCGAAGCAGGCCATCTACGCGTTCCGCGGCGCCGAGGTCACCAGTTACCTCGACGCGGTCGGCGTCGCCGACCACCGACTCGCACTGACCACCAATCGGCGCAGCGACGAGGACGTGGTGCGCTCGCTGGCTCACCTGTACGAGGGCGCGGCGCTCGGCGCCGACGAGATCGTCGTGACGGACGTGTCGGCGGCGCACCGGACGCGCCGATTGGTGGGTCCGCCGGGGACGGCCGATCCGATGCGGCTGCGCGTCCTGCCGCGCACGGGGTGCGGACCGCTGGGGCGGTCGGGATTCCCGTCGGCACCGCGCATCCGGGAACGGATCGCCCGTGACGTCGCCGAGCAGATCGTCACGCTGCTGACCAGCGGTGTCACGGTGGAGGGAGCGCCGGTGGGTCCGGGTGACGTCGCGGTGTTGGTGCGGACCAAGAGCCAGGCGGAGACGGTGCGCTCCGCGCTCGACGCCGCGGCGGTGCCGTCGGTGCTCACCGGCGGTGCCGACGTGTTCGGTACGCCCGCCGCGGCCGAGTGGCTCCGTGTGCTCGAGGCGGTGGAGCAGCCGCACCGGGCCGACGTCGTGCGCCGCGCGGCACTGACTCCTCTGCTCGGATGGACGGCGGCGCGGCTGGACGCCGAGGGCGACGCGGCCACGTCCGAGCTCAGCGCCCGGTTCCGCGAGCTGGCGTCGTTGGCCGAGCGCGTCGGCTTCGCGGCGATGGTCGAATCTCTCACCGGCACCACGGAATTCCTTTCTCGCGTCCTCGGTCGTGAGCGGGGTGAACGCGAGTCGACCGACCTGACCCACGTCGCCCAGCTGCTCGACCGCGAGTTCCCGGGAGCGGGTCACGGGATCGCGTCACTGACTCGATGGCTCGCCGACCGCGTCGCCGATCCCACCCTGGGAACGGCGTCGGACCGGAGTCGTCGACTCGACAGCGATGCCGACGCGGTGCAGGTTGCCACCGTGCATTCGGCCAAGGGCCTCGAGTACCCGGTGGTCTTCGTGCCGTTCGCGTGGGCCGCGACCGGGGCTTTCGATCTCCAGACGCTGCTCTACCACGAGGACGGACGACGCATCCTCGACGTCGGCGGCGACAGCGCGCCCGGGTACGCCGCACGGCGCCGGCTGCACGACGACGAGGCGGCGGGGGAGGAATTGCGCCTGCTCTACGTCGCGCTGACCCGCGCTCGCAGCCAGGTCGTGGTCTGGTGGGCGCCCTCGGCCATCACCCGAACGGGTCCGCTGCACCGGTTGCTGTTCGGTCGGCTGCCCGGGGTCGCCGCGCCGGAACGTGCGTGTCGCGTCCCGTCCGACGACGCCGCGCTGACCCAGTTGTTCGCGTGGGCCGACGGCCGGGTGAGCGTCGAGGCCGTCGGGGCCCCCGCGACATCGCGACTCGACCCGCGGGGCGGAGCCGGTACTCCGGAGCCGCTCGCCGCAGCGGTGTTCGATCGCACGCTCGATCACGCGTGGCATCGCACCTCGTACACCGCCCTGACCGCCGGAGCGCACCAGGCGCACGGTCCGACCACCGACGCGGAGGTGGACGAGTCGGAGGATCCCGGCGTGGTCGACGAGCCGGCGGGACCTGCCGTCGTCGCCGAGACCGGGTCCGCCGAGGGGTCCGCGCTGGCGTCGCCGATGAACGGACTGCCGGCGGGCGCGGCGTTCGGCACGCTGGTGCACGACGTCCTGGAGTTCGTCGACACCTCGGCGCCGGACCTCGATGCCGAACTCGACGCACGATGTCGGGACGCGGCGTCGCGGCTCGGGGCCGACCTCGACCCCGCGCACCTGGCCCGCGCACTCGGTGCAGTGCTGCGGACCCCGCTCGGCTTCGGCACGCTCGCCGAGGTCGGTCCGGCGGATCGACTGTCGGAGTTGGACTTCGAACTCCCGCTCGGCGGTGGTGATCGCGCCGACCGCCGGTGCGCCTCGGTGCACGACATCGCCGACCTGGTGACGCGGCATCTCCCGGCGGACGACGTCCTCGGCGAGTATCCGAGCCACCTGCGTCGCCTCGACGATCGGGAGTTGCGCGGATACCTCACCGGCAGTATCGATTCCGTGATCCGGGTCCATGGAGCCGAGCGCGGCGAGCCGAGCTTCGTCGTCGTCGACTACAAGACCAACCGGATCGTGGCGGGTGATCTCACCGTCGATCACTTCACCACCGAGGCGATGGCGACGGAGATGATCTCGGCGCACTACCCGCTGCAGGCTCTGCTGTATTCGGTGGCGCTGCACAGATTCCTGCGGTGGCGACTGCCCGGCTATCGGCCCGAGGTCCATCTCGGCGGTGTGCAGTACCACTTCGTGCGGGGAATGGCGGGTCCGGAGACCCCGCCGGGTCGGGGCGTGTTCGCGTGGCGCCCGTCGGCCGATCTGGTGACGGACCTCTCGGATCTGGTGTCGGGAGGAGCCGCATGATCGACCGGGACCGCTACCCGGCGTCGGTCGCGCAACGCGGCAAGGGTCTGCTCCGCGACTTCGACGAGGCGGGCGTGCTCACCGCCGCCGACGTCCACGTGGCCCTGCGGCTGGGCAAGCTCGGCGGCGAGTCCGACGAGGCCGCACTGTTCGCCGTGGCGCTCGCCGTTCGGGCCGTCCGCGCCGGATCGGTGTGCCTCGACATGACCCGACTGCGCGACGTCACGGCGGACGAGGACGTGGACCTCGACGCGCTGCCCTGGCCGGACGATGCCGCCGTGCTGGACGCCGTTCGTCGCAGTCCGCTGGTCCTCGGGAGCGAGGCCGGACCGCTCCGGCCCATCCTGCTGATCGACACCGCCGACGGTCCTCTGCTCTACCTCCAGCGGTACTACCTGCAGGAACGCACCATTCGTGACGTCCTCGCGGACCGCGCGCGCAGCGCACCGGACGTCGACGTCGACGCGGTGGCGGCGGCGCTCGACCGGTACTTCCCCGGCAGCGAGCCGCCCGATCGGCAACGAATCGCCGCGGCCGTGGCCGCCACCGCGTGGACGACGGTGATCGCCGGTGGTCCCGGTACCGGAAAGACGCACACCGTGGCGCGCATCCTCGCGCTGCTGCAGTCCCTGTACGAGCCGCACCTGCGTCTCGGTCTCGCCGCGCCGACCGGAAAGGCGGCGGCGCGATTGCGCGAGTCCGTCGAGACCCAGAGCGAGGAGCTGGGTCTGCGGAACGTGCCCGGCGCGATGACGGTGCATCGACTCCTGGGGTGGCGTCCCGGCCGCAGCCGGTTCCGACACGATGCCCACAACCGCCTGCCCTACGACGTCGTCGTCGTCGACGAGACCTCGATGGTCTCCTCGACGATGATGAGCAGGCTGTTGGCCGCGATGCGGAGCGATGCCCGACTGATCCTGGTGGGCGACCCGGACCAACTCACCTCGGTCGATGCGGGTGCGGTGCTGGCCGACCTCGTCGCCCGTCCCGTGACGGGCCCGGTGCCGGACGCGGTGACGCGTCTGACCGCGCGCGACCTGGCCGACACACTGCCCGGGGCCGGGCCGGAACGCGCGCTCGGCACGCGCGAGCGCGAGCGACTGGCTGCGGGCATCGTGCGATTGAGTCGCGGTCGCCGGTTCGGCGGTGCCATCGCCGATCTCGCCGTGGCCGTTCGCGACGGTGACGCCGACACCGTGATCGACATTCTCCGCGCGCAGCCGCCGGGCATCGAGTTCCACCCCGATTCGGCCGCGGACGCGGTGGACCGGGACGTGGTCGCCACCGCGCGTTCGGTTCTCGCCGCGGCCGAGGTGGGTGACGCCGCCGCGGCGCTGGACGCGCTCGAGCGGCACCGCATCCTGTGTGCGCATCGCGAGGGCCCGTACGGCGTCCGGCACTGGTCCGCGCGGGCGGCCGAACGGATCGGGGCCGACCGCGGATCCTTCCTCGACGAGGACACCTGGTACGTGGGGCGCCCGCTGTTGATCACCGTGAACGATCACGACAACCGGGTCTACAACGGTGACACCGGGGTGGTGGTGAGCGACGGCGACGGCGGGGTACTCGCGGCCTTCGCCCGCGGCGACCGCCCACTCACCGTGCACCCCAGCCGCCTGTCCAGCGCCGTCAGCGTGCACGCCATGACCATTCATCGATCGCAGGGAAGTCAGTACGACACCGTGTCGGTGGTGCTTCCGGACGACAGGTCCTCGCTCCTCACCCGCGAATTGCTCTACACGGCGGTGACCCGTGCCCGGAAGGTCGTCCGCGTTCTCGGGTCGGAGGAGGCCGTGCGCAGCGGCGTGGGACGTCGAGTGCTCCGGGCCAGCGGACTCCGACGCGACCCGGGAACGCCCGTCGGGCGTGAGGCCTGAGGGGCGGTCTCGAGGTCCGGCGCCGCAGATGCGCGTGCGCTATATTCACCGCGTCCGCAGTCGGGGGGGACTGCGCCGAGAGCCGTGAACGGCGGCAGGGGGCGGTTGATGAGGTCGACGGTGGTCGCGGGGCTTGTTTCCCGCCCCCGGAACGGGCACGGTGATCCGTCGTCCTCCGGTGCCGCCTCAGGTGTCGACCGAGTCCTCGCCGGACCGCTTCCGCTGCGCCACCGCGTCCTCGTCGTCGACCTCGGGGCTCCATCTTCGTCCGCCTCCGCCCGCCCGTCCGACCGGTCGGACCCCGCCCGGCGGGTGCTCCGCGACCTGGCGGACGCGGTCGGTCGGTATCGTCCCGGCAGCGTCGTGGCGTGGCATCCCGCCGACGCGGCGGCGGCGACACTCGCGCTCGCCTCGACCGGTGACGGTGCTGCCGACCGGATGCCCCCGACGGGGTCTCCGTTGCGCACGCGCCGATCCGGCGTCGACGAGGTGGCGTCGGGCCGATCCGCTCGCCCGTTGACCACCGCCGACGTCGCGGCGGCGGTGGCGCGGCTGTCCTCGATGCGCCAGACCGTCGTCGTCTGCGCGCGACCGGACGATCCCTGGTTCGAGGTCCTCGCCGGCGACGCGGACGCCGTGGTGGTGCCGGTCGTCGACGACGAGACGGTCTCGCGCGCGATCGCGCTGACCGACCTGGTGGACGCCGGGCGACTCACGGTGGTGCGCCCGGGCGGAGCGTGTGGACGCACCACCGAGGTGCGACGCCGGCTCGGGGAGGCCGGCATCCGGACCGTCCTCGACGTGACCGAGAGTGTCGAGGGACTCGACGGGGGCGAGGGGCTCCCGGGGATCGCAGCCGGCGAAGCCGACAGCGCCGACGCCGACTGGTCGCGTGCCGCGGCGGTGATCCTGCGTCCGCGACCGGCCGGTCGCGGCCACGCCTCCGCAGAACCGGTGCTGTCCTTCGAGAGCACCACGGCCACGCTCCGCGCCCGGTCGCACGGCGAGCGGGGCCGCGTCGGTCACGGCCTCGGTCGGTCGATCGGAGGCGCGCGCGGCGGACGTCGTCGCCGTTCCGTCGTTACTCCGCTCGCCACGGCAGCTGTCGTCCTGGTCGTCGGGTTGGGTGCGTCGGTCGCGCTGTTCGCGAGTGGCGGTGGCGGTGGCGGGGATTCGGCCCCCGAGTCGGCACGGACGGACGCGGCGAGCGCGTCGACGCGGGCGGACGCGGCGAGCGCGTCGACGGCCGAGGTGGTGTTGGACGGTCCCGGCGTGATCGCCCGGTTCGACGACCTCTACTACCGGGACCGGGACGCCGCCGCGGCGGCCGCGCTGTGGGACCTGCCCGCGGGCGTCGACCGTGCCGCGATGGTCGCCGACCTCCAGTCGTCCATCGACGCGGTGCAGCCGGGTACGACCCATCGCCTCGACATTCGTCCGACCAGCGCCCCGGACGTGTACGACGCCGTCCTGACTCTGATCACGCCGGACGGTCGGCAGTTCGATTTCGACCAGCAGTTCGTCGTGCGCGGCGGCGACCGCGGATTCACCATCGTGCGCAAGATCGAGTGCAGCGCAGCGTGTTCCGCGCCCACCGAAACGGATACGGAGACGGGACGATGAGACCGACAGCGACGCTGCACCGGGCAGCACCATCGCGGTGGTCCCGCGGGTTGATGCCGTGGATCGCGGCGGCGGGCCTGGTGACCGGCGGGGTGGCCGCCGTCGCGATCGGCGCGCCGACCTCGGCGCTGGCGGCGCCGTCGACGTCCGACGAGGACCCGTCCACGGCGGACCGTGACGAGATGTCGTTGTCGGAGCGGAAAGCCGACGACGAGCGCCGGTCCGGGATGACTTTCCAGGAACGGGTCATGGAAGACACCGCCCGAAACCGCGCTGCCGCCGAACGTGAGGAGGAGGAGCGCAAGGAGGCGGAGGCGCGTGCCGAGCGCGCTGCGCTCGCCGAGGCCGCCGCCGCGAACAGCCAGTCGGGCGCGGCGCCGGCCCCGGCTCCGGCGCCGTGGGTCCTGCCGCCGCTGCCGCCCTTGCCGTTCGAGGTCCCCGGACTCACCCCGCCGCCGCCTCCTGCACCGGCCGTGTCCGCGCCGTCGGCCCCGCCGCCTGCTGCCGAGGAGCCCCCGGCTCCGACAGCCGTCGACGTGCCCATCGAGCCGGCCGTCGTCGAGGAACCGGACCGGCCCGCGCCGCCGCAGTCCGGCGCGCTGGAAGAGGTACCGCCCTCACAGGACGTTCCGGAGGAGCCGGAACCGCAGCGTGCCCCCGTGCCGAGTCCGGTACCGCTACCCGCGACGCCCCAGGTCCAGACCGCCCCGTCGGCGCCGACGGGTGGGCCCGGACCGCACGGCGGGGGAGGCGCCGGTCCCGATCCCGACGCGGGCGGTCCTGATCCCGACCTGCCGGGTGGCCCCGATGGACCGGCCGATCGGGTGGCCGGCGCCGGGGCGACGTGGCCCGCGGGCGAGCGACCAGGGGAGTCGGGCAGCCGACACGCGGCTGCCGACAGACCGCCGGCCGGCGCGGAGGCCACCTGGACCGAGTCGACGTCCGGACCGTCGTGGGTGAATCCGGCTCCGTCCGGGTCCGACGACGGCGGTGGTCACGGTGCCGATCCGGGGTGGACCAACCCGACTCCCGGCTAGGGCGAGGACGGTCGCCTCAGCCCGCCACACGCGCGGAGGCCGCGCACAATGCACCCCAACCGAGTGCGACGGCGACGGCCTTGGCCCGCGTCGCGGCGTCGGGGGCCGCGACGGCGAACAGCGCCGCATCACCGAGGTCCGAGGCGACCCGCACGCCGATCGCCGTGCGCAGCGGGGTTCCTCGCCGTGCCACCACCATGGCTGCTCCGCTCGCGACGTCCCGCAACGCGAGGCCGCGCACCGCGGTGGCGACGGACGGGGAGACGAACCCGGAATCCGACGTCAAGCCGGCGGGCGCGGCCAGGGTCCGCGGGGAGGCGAGGACCACGGCGCTGTACGCCACGGTGAGAGCGCCGAGCACGCGGGGAGCGCGGGTCAGCAGGGAGGACGTCGTCGATGTCATACCCGGCGTCATACCCCGATTCGCCGTCCACTCCACCTGCCGGCCCGTCAGCGCCGGAGAACGAGGATGCCGTTCACGTCGTCGACCACGCGGTACCCGTCGTCCAGCGCGGCGCTCACCGCCCGGCGGTCGCCCTCGGCGTTCTGGGGCCAGCCCGGCGGATTCGCCTGGTCGACCAGGATCCAGTCGGGAGTGGTCGAGTCCGACGGACGCTGCGGGAAGACCGTTGTGGGGTGCGTGGCGACGAGGTGGGGCACCAGATCGTTCGACGCGGACACCCGGGCGTCGCGGGGGATGTCCGCGCTCACCTCGCGCACCGTCTCGATGCGTGGATCGACGCGCCATCCGTCGGCGGAGGCGAGCCGAGCCAAGGGTTGGAACGGCAGCGCGATCAGGGCGACGGCGGCGACCACAGCGAGCACGATGCGTTCCGCCCGCGGCGAGAGCTCGCCGCGCGTCCGCCCTCGCACGAGGGCGTCGATCAGCGCGGCGAACAGGATCGGCATGAGGACGGCGTTGTAGTGGAAGATCGGCTTCCAGAAGTTCGTGTTGTCGCTGAGGAACCGCCACGCCACCGTGGGGACGGCCACGAGCGTCAGCGGTGAGCGCAGCGCGGCGAACCCGGTGATCGCGAGCAGCAGCAGAATCGTCGCCGCACGGGAATCGCCGCTCACCAGGCCGTGGGTGGTCTCCGCGATGCCTTCGGTCAGCGGCGGCAGCTTGGACCCCTGCCCGTAGGCGTCGTCCGGGCTCAGCGCGGGCACGACGACCGTCACCGCGAGCACGGTCCACGCGGCACCCCACGCCGCGGTGGCCACCCCCAGAAGCCGGGTGCGCCCGGTGGTCCACAGCGCGATCAGGGCGCCGACGACGACCACCGTCAGGCCCATGTCCTCCTTGACCCAGACCAGTGGGAGCGTCCACGCCGCGGCGGCACGCCACCGTCCCTGCCCCAGTGCCGACATCGCGAAGGCCAGCAGCGGCACGGCGAAGGCGATCTCGTGGAAGTCGAAGTTCAGGGCCGACTGCAGTCCCCACGACAGTCCGTATCCGACGGCGACCACCAGCGCGGCGACGAACCCGAGGTCGCGGTACGCCCATCGGGTGAGGGGGACGACGCCGACGGCGAACAACACGGCCTGCGCCACCAGGAGCGTCTCGGGTGCGGGCGCCAGCGCGTAGAGCGGGGCGAGCAGCACCGTGATCGGGGAGAAGTGGTCCCCGAGGGTGTTCCATCCCGTGCCGAGCAGATCCGACGTGGGCGCCCGCCCAGCCGCGTAGGACGAGATCTGCTGCACGAAGATCCCGAGGTCGAAGCCGGACGTCCGGCCCTGGTAGTGGCCGGTCACCGAGAGTGCGGCGTAGAGCGGAGCGAGGAGCAGGAACGCCGCGGCCGGGAGAGCGACGCCGGGACGCAGCAGTCTCGCCACGGCCGAGTGCGCGCGGTCGGCCGCACCGGCTCGGGTCGCCGGTGCGGCCGCGGTGGTCGAAGCGTTCTCGAGGGCCGTCACAGCATTCAGTGTCTACACGACGATCGTGAGACGCGGCTGTGAACGACCCCGTCGCCGGGTCAGCGGCTGACGGCCTTCTTGTAGCGATGAATGGCGAGCGGCACGAAGATCGCGAGGATCAGGGCCGACCATCCGAGGGTGGCCAGGACCGGATGCTGCAGCGGCCACACGTCCGGGACCGGTGCCAACGGGCTGGTGTTGCCGAACAGATCGCGACAGGCCTGGGTGATGGCCGAGATGGGGTTCCACTCGGCCGCCACACGCAGGGGACCGGGCAGGTCCGAGCTCTGCACGAAGGTGTTGGCGATGAACGTCAGCGGGAAGATAACGATGAAGGTCGCGTTGTTGAACACCTCCGGCGTCCGGATCCACAGTCCGATCACGGCCATCACCCAGGACAGGGCGTAGGCGAAGAGCAACAGGAGTGCGAACCCCGCGAGCGCCTCGAGGAACGAGGACCGGATGCGCCATCCGACGAGCAGGCCCGTCAGCGACATGACCACCAGCGAGATCACGTTGATGAGGATGTCGCTGCTGGTGCGGCCGACCAGCACGGCCGACGGGGCCATGGGCAGTGTCCGGAAGCGGTCGATGATGCCCTTCTGCATGTCCTCGGCGAGCCCGAGCCCGGTCCACGTCGAGCCGAAGATCACGGTCTGCGCGAAGATGCCCGCGATGAGGAATTCGCGGTAGGAGGTGCCGGGGACGTCGATCGCCGATCCGAAGATGTACGCGAAGACCAGCACGAACATGATCGGCGAGAGCAGGGTGAAGACGATCAGGTCCGGAACCCGCTTGAGCTTGATGAGGTTGCGCCGGGCGATGGTGACGCCGTCGGACAGGGCGAGCAGGGGAGCGGTCATCGGACGGATCCTGTCGAGGCGGACGCCGCGGCGTCGGAATCGGCGGTGTCGTCGGCCGTGGCGCGGCCGGTCAGGGTGAGGAACACGTCGTCGAGGCTCGGCTTGGCCAACGAGGCGTCGGTGGGAATCACGTCACGTTCGCGCAACGCCAGCAGCGCGTCCGACAGCGTGATTGCACCGTCGGACGCCGGCATGGTGATTCGCCGGGACGAGGGGTCGGTGGACAGGTCCCCGGCGGTCCGGCCGAGGACCTCGGCGGCGGTGCGTAGATCGTCGTCCGAGCCGAGAGTGAGATCGATGCGAGCGCCGCCCACGCGGGACTTGAGGTCGTCCGCCGTTCCCCGCTCGATCACCACGCCGTGGTCGATGACCGCGATCCGGTCGGCGAGACGATCCGCTTCCTCGAGGTACTGCGTGGTGAGGAGCAGAGTCGTGCCCGCCGCCACCAACTCGTCGATGACGGACCACAGCTCGATGCGTGCGCGCGGATCGAGTCCGGTGGTGGGCTCGTCGAGGAACAGCACGGGCGGATCCGCGACCAGGGCGCCGGCCAGGTCGAGTCGACGGCGCATGCCACCGGAATACCCCTTGACCGGGCGATCGCCCGCCTCCACGAGGTCGAACCTCTCGAGCAATTCGCGCGCGCGGGCGGCGCTGCGCTTGGCTCCGAGATGGTAGAGCCGCCCCACCATGTCGAGGTTCTCGAAGCCGGTGAGGTACTCGTCCACCGCCGAGTACTGCCCGGACACGCCGATGCGGGATCGCAGCTCGGCCGCGTCCTTCACCACGTCCAACCCGGCCACGGTGGCCGTGCCGGCATCCGCCGTCAACAGGGTGGTGAGAACACGAATGGTGGTGGTCTTGCCCGCGCCGTTGGGGCCGAGCAGCGCCATCACCGTCCCCTCCTGGACCTCGAGGTCCAAGCCGTCGAGCGCGTGAACGTCCCCGTAGTGTTTGACCAGCCCGGTGGCCACGATGGCCGGTCCGGAGTCTCCCCGTCTGCCCATGTTCTCCCCTTCTCGCCCGGTTCTCGCCTGGTTCGCGCCGACCTACCTACGACTGACTCCGGCCGACCGCGGAACTCATCGCACCACGAGCCACCGACACGATTCGCCCCACGCGGACCCCGGGCCGGTCCCCCGGGGGTGCGTCGGTGGTTTGAGGAGGGAACGGGTGCGGCTATTCGACCGTCACGGCCGGGTGCGGTGGCTCTCGCCTCCGACTCGGCGTTCGCAGGTAGACGACAGAACGGGGTTCGCGGTGTCCGAGTACGACTACATCATCGTCGGGGGCGGCATGGTCGCCGACAATGCCGCGAAGGGAATTCGCGAACAGGACCCGGACGGGTCCATCCTCGTCGTCGGCAACGACGTCGACGCCCCGTACACCCGTCCCGCGCTGAGCAAGAAGCTGTGGACCGACGAGGAGTTCACCACGGACAAGGTGCCCCTCGGTACCGAGGAGACCGGCGCCACCGTGGTCACGGGCACCACCGTCACCGGACTGGACCGGAACGCCCACACGGTCACCACCGACGCCGGCGACACCCACACCTACCGGTCGCTGCTGCTCGCGACCGGCGCCGCACCGACGCAGCTCGACCTGCCGCCGTCGGAACGCGTCGTGTACTTCCGGACGTTCGCCGACTATCGACGCTTGCGGGCTCTCGCGTCGGAGGGCACGCACGTCGCCGTCGTCGGCGGAGGGTACATCGGCACCGAGATCGCCGCCGCGCTCTCGCTCAACGGCGTGACCGTCACGCTCGTCACCAGCGACGACGTCGTCGGCGGGCACATGTTCCCCGAGACCCTCGCGCGCGAGTTCCACCAGAGCTTCGTCGACCACGACGTGACCATCCGCACGGGCGTGAAGGTGTCCTCCGGTGAGCAGTCGGGCTCGTCGGTCACCCTGACGCTCGACGACGGATCGACGCTCGACGCGGACGCCGTCGTCTTCGGTCTCGGTGTGAAGCCCAACGTCGACCTCGCCGAGCAGGCCGGACTCGACGTCGACAACGGGATCGTCGTCGACGAGTATCTCCGGACCGCGGATCCCGACGTCTACGCCGCCGGCGACGTCGCGAACTATCCGGACGCGATCCTCGGGCGTCGTCGCATCGAGCACGTCGACAACGCCAACGAGATGGGAACGACCGCGGGCCGCATCATGGCCGGCTCCACCGATCCCTACACCTACACGCCGTACTTCTACTCGGACGTCTACGACAACGGCTATCAGGCCGTCGGGACGATGAGCACCGAGCTGACGACCGTCGAGGACTGGAAGACGCCGGGCAAGGAGGGCGTCGTGTACTACCTCGACGAGAACTCCGTGCTGCGCGGGGTGCTCATGTGGAACGTCTGGGAGGGCCTCGACGAGGCCAAGGAGATGTTGAAGTCGGACGCGCCGCGCTCCCGCGAGGACCTCGTCGGCGCACTGTGACCTCGGCCGGGTGCGGCGGGGCGCCGCACCCGGGCCGAGCTCAGTCCTCGATCAGCGACGGCGCCCGGCGCAGGTCCTCCACCGAGACCGCACGACCGGCGCTGTCCGCCAACGGGATTCGCCAGTTCTCGTACTGAGTCTCGTCGGTCCCCGGCTGATTCTGGATGCGGTGCTCGCCGACCATGTCCACCAGGGCCACCCCCAGCAGCCGTGACGGACTGCGTTGGATCAGGTGGTGCAGCGCGGCGACGGTCTCGGCCGTCGAGGCGTCGTCGGACAGCAACCCGTGCCGACGTGCCAGGTCCAGCACCGACTCTCGCTGCGCCTCGTCCTGCTCCCGCTCGGACTCGACGTCACGCTCGAGCAGGCCCAATCGCGCACGCAGGTCGATGTGCTCGCCCGCGAGATACCCGGCGGTGGGCGGGAGGTCGTGGGTGGTGACCGAGGTGAGGCAGAGTTCGCGATACTCGGCGGGATCGATCGGACCGTCGTCGTCCCGTTCGAACCACAGGATGGACGTTCCCAGAACGCCTCTCGACGCCAGGTACTCCTGCACGACCGGCTCGAACACGCCGAGATCCTCGCCGACCACCACGGCGCCCGCGCGGTCCGCCTCGAGGACGAGAATCCCGATCAGGGCCTCGTGGTCGTAGGTGACGTACGTGCCCTCGGCCGGCGTCGCCGCGTCGGTCGGAATCCACCAGAGGCGGAACAGGCCGAGAATGTGGTCGACCCGGAGACCACCGGCGTGCTTGAGCACGGTGCGCAGCATGTCGCGATACGGCGCATACCCCAACTCGGCCAACCGATCCGGCCGCCACGGCGGCTGATTCCATTGCTGGCCCTGCTGATTGAAGTCGTCGGGCGGGGCGCCGACCGTGACGCCCTCGGCCAGAGCCGATCCCAGCGACCACGCGTCGGCACCGCCCTGCGCGACGCCGACGGCGAGGTCGTGCACGACGCCGATGTCCATGCCGGCGCGGTGTGCGGACTCCTGCGCGTCGGCCAGCTGCTCATCGCAGATCCACTGCAGCCAGCAGTGGAAGTCGATGCGGTGCGTCAGTTTCACCTGCTGCCGCTCGACCCACGGGGTGCGCGGCCCGGCGGCCTTGGTCCGCCACCGCTCGTCGGACGGCGACAACTTCTCGGTCAACGCGCACCAGGTGGCGAAGTTGTAGAGCCCCTCGCCCTCCTCGCGACGGAACTCGGCGAACGCCGCTTCGCGGGCGGGGCTGCGCGGCACCAGGAACACGGCCTCCAGGGCACGCAGTTTCGCGCGGAAGGACTTGTCCCGGTCGATCGAATCGGTGCGAGTGTTCGCACGGTGCAGGCGACGGGCGGCGTCGCGAATCCGCGCGTACTTGTCCCGCGGCAGCATGGCCGTCTCCCGGATGTTCTCGACCCGGATGTAGAGCGGGTTGACGAACCGACGGGTGGTGGGGAGATAGGGCGAGGCCTCGATCGGCGGGCGCGGCGCGGCCGCGTGCAACGGGTTCACCAACACGTAGTCCGCGCCGTGGTCCTCGCCGAGGATCGACGCCATGTCGGCCAGATCCGCGAAATCGCCGACGCCCCAGGACCGCGGGGACCGGACGGAGTACAGCTGCGCCAGGACGCCCCAGCGTTGCCGGTCGGCCAGTGCCGCGGTGGTGGACAGCACGGGCGGGGTCACCACCAGGGTGCACGTCGACGGCTCGTCACCGTCCACGTCGGCGATCAGGGTGTGCCACCCGGGCTCGAGGTCGGTGGGCAGGGCGAAGGTCGCGCGACCGACGAGCGCGCCGTCGATCTCGCGGGGGTCGACCCACACGTCACGTTGCTGCGTCTCGCGGCGCTCGCCGCTCTCGGTCTCGATCGACAGCGTCACCGACCGCCCGTGGGGAACGTGCACCGGCACGTCGCGGTCCGTGCCCGCCACGGTGACGACGGACGGTGGCAGGGTGCGCCGCCACGGGGCCTGCTCGTGCGCGGAGATGGCGGCGTCGGCCGCGTCGTCGTCGCTCGCGTCGACGTCGAGCGCGCCGAGCACCGCGCGCAGGGTGGATTCGGCGACGTCGCGACGGGTCTTGTCCCATCCTTCGTACGAAGTCGCGACGCCGTGGAGGTCGGCGAGCGTGCGGAGGCGATCGATGTCGGTCACCCGATCGATCGTAGAGGCGGTGCGCGGTCGGGGCGTCATCCCGGGACCGAGGGCCGCGGTGGACCGGTGATGCGTCCACGGTCTGGAACGATGGAGAGGTCCGACGAACCCGGTTCGGCTTCCAGCGAGGTGTGACGCATGCCCGGTGATCCCACCGACGATCGCGCTCGACGCGCGGACACGGTCCGCCGCATCGCGGAGTCGGCCCGCATCGACGCGGTCCACGAGCCGCTCTCCGATCGTGCGGCGCTGCTCTACGCGCTGGGTCGGGTGGACGACACCGTCCGGTCCGTCGCGCTCGCGCGGTTGCGCGCCGGTCGCCGCTTCCCGGCCATCGGGGGCTTCGCGGCGCTGCGTCCGCTGGTGCGGGAGCTCGACTGGATCGAGGAGCGGCTGTCTCATGGCCGCGCGGGTCCGACGCGGGTGGCGCTGATGCAGCGAAAGGCGCTGTTGTCTCGGCGTCTCGGTGGTCTGCGGACGCGATTCGTCATGAGCTCGGCCCACTACGCGACGGGCGTGCGGGCGATCCGACGGGACCGACGCGACGGTCTGCATCTGGACGTCGATCAACGCACCGCGCTGTTCGAGGCACTGTGCCACACCCCCGCCCCGCTGGGGGCCGGCCCCGGTCCGCTGGGTCGGGCACGGGAGATTCTCGGTGGCCTGGCGGCCGACCGGCTCGAGCCGGTGCACGAGCGCGGTGCCGCGCTGGCTCGATCCGTGGCGGGAATCGACGTCGACCGCTTCACGGACCGGTACGAGACCATCGGTTTCCTCGCCGGCACGTACCACGACCGCATTCTGGGTGCGCGCATCTGGCACACCGACCTCTTCGCGGTGGCGCGGGCCCAGCTCGACCCCGGCCTCGAACTGGTCGGCATCGCGGTCGACGTGGTGGCGCTGGCGACCCTCGACGCGGACCTGACCGCCGCGTTCGAGGCGCAGGGCGACGCGATCGACGACGAGGGCCGTCGCGAGATCCTCCGTCGCCGCGGCGATCTCATCCCGGTCTGGGACCAGGTGATCGACCGCGTCGCTGCCCTGTCCCGCGTGGTGGACGAGATCGCCGTCGCCGAGGTCGAGCACCGCTCGCTGGACGTCCTCGCGCAGACGGCGGGATTGGACCGCCGCATCGAGGACCTCCTGGGTCGCTCGGGCGACCGCGAGATCTCGGCGGACAACACCCATTCCGTGTCCGATCAGATCTCGCGCGATCAATGGTGAGAACCCGATCGGGCGGAATCCCACCCGAGCCCCCCTTCCGAATGATCGGATAGAGCGGTCGGCTCCGATCCACGAGCCGACGATCGGAGAGGACCCCACCGCCCATGCCCGCTGTACTCGAACGCGCACGCATCGTCGCCCCACCGGGGTGGAGTCGATGGCTCGTCCCGCCGGCCGCGCTCGCCATCCATCTGGCGATCGGTCAGGCCTACGCCTGGAGTGTTTTCAAGGCCGCCATATCGTCCGACACCGCACTGGGATTGAGCGGCACCGCCACCGCGCTGCCCTTCCAGCTCGCCATCGTCATGCTGGGCCTGTCGGCGGCCGTCCTCGGCACCAAGGTGGAGGTCCACGGTCCACGCTGGGCCATGAGCATGTCGCTGCTCTTCTTCTGCTCCGGTCTGCTGGTGTCGGCTCTCGGCATGTCGATCGGACAGTTCTGGCTCGTCGTCCTCGGGTACGGCGTGATCGGCGGCATCGGCCTCGGAATCGGCTACATCTCCCCGGTGTCGACGCTCATCAAATGGTTCCCGGACCGGCCCGGAATGGCCACGGGCATCGCCATCATGGGCTTCGGCGGCGGCGCCCTGGTGGCGTCCCCGTTGACGACGAAGCTGCTGTCCGCCTACGGCGGCAACACGACGTCGTCGATCGCCACCACCTTCCTCACCCTCGGCGTCGGCTACGCGATCTTCATGGCACTCGGGGTCGTCCTCATCCGCGTGCCCGCGGACGACTGGCGGCCCGCCGGATGGACCCCGCCCGAGCCGAAGGAGGGCGAGCACAACCAGCGTGTGTCCGCGGCGAACGCCGTGAAGACGCCGCAGTTCTGGCTCCTGTGGATCGTGCTGTGCTTCAACGTGACCGCGGGTATCGGCATCCTCGAGCGCGCCGCCGGCATCTACACCGACTTCTTCCCGGATCCGGCCGCCCCCGAATCCGTCGCGGCGGCCGCGGCCGGCTTCGTGGCGTTCCTCTCCCTGACCAACATGCTCGGCCGCTTCGTGTGGTCCTCGGTGTCCGATCTGGTGGGCCGGAAGAACATCTACCGGATGTACCTGGGGGTGGGAGCGCTGCTCTACCTGTACATCTCGCTGTTCACCAACAGCAACAAGGTGCTCTTCCTCGTCAGCGCCATGGTCATCCTCTCGTTCTACGGCGCCGGCTTCGCGACGGTGCCCGCCTACCTGCGCGACCTGTTCGGGACCTACCAGGTCGGCGCCATCCACGGCCGCCTGCTCACCGCCTGGTCCGTCGCCGGGGTGCTCGGACCGCTCATCGTCAACGCCATCGCCGACCTGGGTGAGGCGGGCACCACCGGCCGCTACGTACCGGCCTTCGTCACGATGATCGTGTTGCTGTCCATCGGGTTCGTCGCCAACGAACTGATCAAGCCCGTGGATCCGAAGTACTCGGAAGCTGCTCCCACCCGCGAGGAAGGTGTCCGCACGTGACCACCGAAGAACGCTCGAGCGCGCCGTCCTCGGCCGTGTCCGTTCCCGTCGTCGTGGTGTCCTGGCTGTGGGTCGGCGTGCCCTTCGCCTGGGGTCTGTACGAGCTGATTCTCAAGGCGAAGAACCTGTTCGGTGGGTGACGGGGCGGGCCGGCCGCGACCGGATCGCGGGCCGCGTCTGTGGCCGCGACCCCCGATCCTGCCGCGACCGGTCCTGCTCGACCAACGCTGGGAACGACTGCTGTTCCTGCACTGGCGCGTCGACACCGACCGCGTGGCACCGCTGCTCCCCGCCGGTGTGGTGCCCGACGAGTTCGACGGGTCCACCTGGGTCGGCCTGATCGGCTTTCACATGGTGGGGGCCGGACCGGGCTACGGTCTCCCGGTGCCGTACCTGGGCACGTTCGGCGAGATCAACGTCCGCCTCTACAGCCGGGACGGCGACGGTCGCCGCGGCGTCGTGTTCCGGTCGTTGGAGGCGACGCGGCTCGCCGTCGTCCTGGGAACCAACCTCGCCGGCGTGCCGTATCGCTTCTCGCGCATCGGGATCGCCGACGACGGCGTGGTGTTCGGCTACGCGAGCAGTCGCCTCGCGCCGCCGCATCGCGGCGCCGCCACCGACTTCGCCGTCCGGCGCGGTTCCCGTGACCGGAGCGACGATCCGCTCGCGGTGTTCCTCACCGCCCGATGGGGCATGCACACGGCCGTCGCGGGCCGACCGATCTACGTGCCGAACACGCACCGGCGCTGGCCGCTGTACGACGCGGAGGTGGTGCGACTGCGCGACGACCTGGTGGCGGCGGCGGGCCTGCCGGGCGTCGCGAACCGGCCGCCGGACTCGGTGCTGTGGTCGCCCGGTGTACGGACTCAGTTCGGGCGCCCGTTCCGGGTGACGCCGGCCTGACGCGGGTCGCGTCACTCCAGCTCAGACGAGGCCGTGCCGCGGTGGGTGGGCGCCGGTGAGGGCGTAGCGCCCGACGTGCTGAACCTTCCACCGCGACGGATCGTGGAGGGTGTGCGTCCGGGCGTCCCGCCACAGGCGGTCCGTGCCCGACGACGCTGCGGCACTGCGGGTTCCGCCCGCGTCGAACAGTGCGGAGCTCGTCTCCAGTGCTGCCCGGGTGGCCACCACCTTGACCGCGGCCACGGCGATCGAGGCGGCCGCGGCCGCATCGGGGTCGACGCTGCCGGGGTCGTCGGCACGGGCGTCCTCGGCGCGATCGATCGCCTCACCCGCCTCGACGAGCAGGGCCTCCGCGGACCGTACCGTGATCTCCAGGTCGCCGAACTGCTGGAGCAGCAACGGATCTCGGTCCGCCGACGCCACGGCCGCGTCCACCGGGGGACGCGCGGACGCCACCGCGCCTCGCGCCGCGTCCATCGCGGCCCGAGCGAGGCCGACGTCGATCGCGGCGTGGACGAGCTGGGCTCGGGCGCCGTAGGTGGTGGCGTCGTCGAAGATCGCAGAGTACGGAATCACCGCGTCGGCAGGAACGACGACATCGGTCAGCGTCACGGTGCCCGATGCCGTCGTCCGTTGCCCGAGACCGTCCCAGTCGTCCGAGATGTCGATGCCGGGAGTGTCGACGGGCAGGTACGCCAGCACCTTGCGGCTCTGCGCGTCCGGCGCACGATGGTCGCCGACGACGCCACGCACCACCAGCCAGTGCGCCAGCAGGGCTCCGGTGCAGTAGTACTTGGTCCCGGTGGCCCGTAAGGAGCCGTCGGGCTGCGGCGCGAACGAGGTGTGGTCGATTCCCACCGTCGGTGTACCGCGCTCGCTCTGCGCGTTCGCGAAGCGACGCCCGGCCAGAGCTTCGCCGAACCACCGCTTCTGCTGCAGGTCGGTGCCCGTCCGGCGCAGTGCGTCGAGGAACGTCAGATGGCTCTGCGGAATCTGCGCGACGCTCGCGTCCCCACGGGCCAGCGTCGCGAACACCCGTGCCACCGTCCGGGTGGACACCGGGCGACCGCCGAACCGGGCGGGCACCGTGATGCCCAACAGGCCCGAGTCCGACACCGCGTCGAGCTCGGCGCGCGGGAGGACGCGGTCACGGTCGCGGGCCGCGGCGCCCGTCGCGAGGACCGCCCGCACCGCCTCGGCCGCGGCCAGCGCGCCGGCGTCGTCGAGCAGGGGTGGCGTCATCGCGAGGCCGGGAGGAACGGAGTGTGCGCGGCCCCGGTCTGCTGTGCACCCGCCGTGAACAACCCACGACGTCGCAGGATCGGCAGGACGCCCTCGCCGAACCAGTACAGCTCCTCGAGGTGGGGGTAGCCGGAGAACACGAATTCGTCGATACCGAGGGCCGCGTACTCGGCGATCCGGTCGGCCACCTCCGTGTGGCTGCCGACGAGCGCCGTGCCGGCACCGCCGCGCACCAGCCCGACGCCGGACCAGAGGTTGGGGGCGATCTCGAGAGCCCGCGGGTCCTTCCACGACCCGTCGCGTCGACTCTCCTCGTGCAGCGCGAGCATCGAGCGCTGACCCACCGACTCGCTGCGAGCCAGGTTCGCCTGCGCAGTGGCGACGGTGTCCTCGCCGAGGGCGTCCACCAGGGCGCCCGCCTGCGCCCAAGCGTCCTCCGCGGTGTCGCGGGTGATGACGTGCAGACGGATTCCGAAGCGCACGGTCCGCCCGCGCTCGCGGGCGAGATCGCGGATCCAGGCGATCTTGGCCGCCACCGCCGCCGGGGGCTCGCCCCAGGTCAGGTACACGTCGGTGTGGTCGGCGGCGACGGGACCGGCCGCCAGGGACGAGCCGCCGAAGTACAGGGGCGGGATCGGATCCGGCAGGAAGGGGAGCGACGCGTCCTCCACCTGGATGTGGGTGCCCTGGTGGGTGACCGATTCACCCCGCCACAGTCCCCGCACGACGGTGAGGAACTCGTCGGTGCGGGCGTACCGTTCGTCCTTGCTCAGGTGGTCGCCGTACTGCCGTTGTTCGTGCGCCTCGCCGCCGGTCACCACGTTGAGCAGCAGTCGGCCGGGCGCGTGCCGGGAGAAGGTCGCCGCCATCTGTGCCGCGAGCGTCGGACTGATCAGGCCCGGGCGGAAGGCGATCAGAAAGGCCAACTTCTCCGTCTCGCGGGCCACCATCGCGGTGGTGAGCCACGCGTCCTCGCACCACGCCCCCGCGGGTGTCAGGGCGCCGGTGAAGCCGAATTCCTCGGCGGCCCGGCCGATCGAGGACAGGTAGCCGATGGTCGCCCGCCGGTCACCACTGGCCGCGCCCGCCCGGCTGCCGTGACCGCCGCCCACGATGGATCGGCTGTCGCCGTACGTGGGCAGGAACCAGTGCAGGGCCAGGGAGGGCGGAGGAGTCGCGCTGTCGACAGTCACTCGTCCGACGCTAGGAGTGCAGGCGCGCCGAGCCCACGGTTGTGCTCGCCGCGATTCGAACCCCGGCGCGAACCACGAACCCGGTGTTACGACCGCGCGATCAGCAACGGCACCCGGGTCTCCGCGTCGGTCAGCGACCCGTGATGGCCCAGCAGCGCGGACTGATTCGGCTCGGCCCCCGACCGCACCACGGCACCGGATCCGCGGGCCAGCGTCAGTACGTCCCCGATCGTCCGAGCGACGGCCGGCCGGACCGGCCCGAACCACCCGCGGCCGATCGCCTCGTCGCGGTCGACCACCAGGTAGTCCGTACCCAGCGTCTCGCGCCAGCGCTGCGCCACGTCGGCGGCCGCACCCGGGCGAGCGAAGACGTGCCGCGCCCGCGGTTCACCCGCGATCATCGTGACGTCCAGCGACAGCGCCGGGGTGGTGTCGACGTCGACACGCTCCTCCACGTCCGCCATCCCGTGATCCGCCGTGACGACCAACGCCGCGTCCGGCGGCAGCCGCGAGACGATGGCCTCGACCATCGAATCGACCTGCCGCAGTTCGTGACTCCAGGCATCCGACGACGGGCCACGGACGTGGCCGGTGAGGTCCAGCTCCGACCAGTACGAATACACCACCGAGCGGTCACCTCGGTTCAGCGCGCTCAGCGTGCGCGCCACCAGATCACCCGCCGACACCGACGCCGCGAAGTCGCCGCCGCGCAGCACCGCGCGGGTCAGTCCCGACTCCCGTTGATAGGACGGTGCCACCCGGGTGACCGCGATCCCCGCCGCCGACGCCCGCTCGAACACCGTCGGGTGCGGTTGGAACTCCTCCGGCACGAGGGTGGACAACAAATCCGACGAGCCCTTCCCCGACCGGCCTCCGGCCTGCCCGTCCTTCCCCGACCGGCCTCCGGCCTGCCCGTCCTTCCCCGACCGGCCTCCGGCCTGCCCGTGCAACCGCCAGTGCAGTGGGTTCATCGGCCGGTCGTACCCCTCGACCGCCGTCAGGTAGCCGACGATGCCGTGCTGACCCGGCGGGCGGCCGGTACCGAGCGAGGCGAGGCTGGTGGCCGTGGTGGACGGGAAGGTCGACGTCCACGTCTCGCCGCTCATCGACGACAGCATCGGAGCGTGCTCCGCCCGCGCGGCGAGCTGCTGTGCTCCCAGTCCGTCGATCAGGAGAACGCACACGCGCCGGACGCCGGCGAGGTCGAGTGACGGGGCGACGTCGTTTCCCGTCACCGCCCCGAGCACGGCGGGTAACAGATCGGACAGCGTGTTCTCCCCGTAGCGGGGCACCGACATCACCGGGGAGACCATCGCTCCGACGTTACCCGGGCGTTCCGCACCGACCGGCTCAGTCGAAGAGCGTGTCACCGACACCGCCCGTCGGGTCGACGCCACCGAACAGGTCGAGCTGCACCGTCGGCGAGCCGTCCCTCGCCTCGGCGACGAGTCGCCTGTGCGCGGCGGTCAGGAGCGCAGCCGTCACCCGCCACACGCGAGCGTCGAGCCCCGCGGACGCGGCCACTCGCTCGTCGTCCCACACCGTCCGGGTCAGGGACTGGTTCTCGCAACCGCGGGCGAGAGAGAGCAGGTCGGCGATCCGCGTCCGATCCCCGCCGCACAGGGCGAGGACCTCACCGACGCTCACGTCCGCACCGCGCTCCCACACGGCCTCCGCGAGCCGGCACAACGACTCCGGCAGCAGGGGCGTACGGCCCTCCGGTTCGGGCGTGACCACGCCTGTGCGGTCCAGGTAGGGCCGTGCGCCCAGAGCCGTCACGACGTCCTCCGCCGTCTCGGCGACGAACTTCTCCATCACCGCTAGCATGTCGAGCACGTGCTGGGGGACGAACGGCACGACCGTCACGTCGACGGTGGCCACCACCCGATCCTCGTCGAGTACGAGTTTGACGTGCGGCCACCGACGGTTGACGTCGGCGATCACCCGGGCAGCGTGCACGGTGTCCGCGATGCCCGCGGCCACCGGGGCGAGAATCTGCACGAACGGTGCGTCCTCGGTGGGGCACAGGTACAGCCAGGCGGGACCGAGCCGGAACGGGTAGTCGCCGTCCTCGTCCGCGTCCGGAAGAAAGCCGAGCAGGTGCCGCAGGGTGGCCTCGACCAGGGCGCGACGGCCGGCGGCGTCTGCGGTGCGGACGGCGACGAACGGATCGAACGCCGGCGCGGACTCGGCGACCGTGCGACCGATGCCGCACACCTCCGCATCGGCCCGCCCGGCGACGGTGAGGAAACTGGGGTGCGGCACCTGCCAGACGTCCCGCAGCACGCGCACACACGCGTCGGCCGCGCGGTCCGCGTACCGGTGGCTCAGGTCGAGGTACCAGTTGACCGGTATCGACGCGTCCTCTGTGTCGTCGGGTGCGGCGCCCGCGTCCTCCGCGGTGCGAGGAGGCGCGTGGAATCCGAGCTCGGTCAGAAGCGCGGAGCCGAACGACGTCCAGGCTCGGTGCGGAGCGAGGTAGTCGTCGGAGAGCACCTCGCACCGCACCACCGACTCGTCCCAGCCGTGGAACTGCACACACGGCGGTGCGGGATCCGACGGTGTGCGCGGGCACGTGACCAGCAGCGTGTCACCCGCCGCCAGAGCCGCCACACCGTCGGCGAGCAGGGCGCGGAAGGTCACCCAGGCGCTGTGCGTCGCGCCGTCGAGCGTGTCCACCTCGTTCATGCCGCGACCGTAGCGGTGACCACCGACACGATCGCTCCGTCGCTCGTGACCGGCCGGCCGATCAGGCTCCCGCGACGAGATCCCGGTATTCGGGATTCGTGTCCACGAAGTGCCGAACGTAGCTGCAGCTGGGGACGACGCTCAGGCCGGCCGCCCGCGTGTCGTCGAGGGCGTCACGCACCAGCACGGCCGCCAGCCCCCGCCCGCGGAACTGCGGCAGCGTCACGGTGTGGTCGAAGTCCCGCGACCCGGCGCCGGGACGGTACTCGGCGTACCCGGCGACCTCGTCGCCGACGAGGATCTCGAAGCGGTGCCGGTCGGCGTGGTGCTCGACGCGGGTGGTCTCGTCCGGTTCGGCCATGGCCCGAATCTACTCGCCCACTCCTCTGCGGGGACCGATCACGCGGTGCGCAACGACGCAAGCAACCGACGCTCGTACTCGGCGAACTCGGGCGTGGTCACGCGGTCCGCTCCGCGGGGACGGGGGAGAGTCACCGTGACGTCGTCGACCACCCGCGCCGGTCGGGGCGAGAGAACGACGACGCGATCGGAGAGGTGCACCGCCTCCCGCACGTCGTGGGTGATCATGAGCACCGTCCACCGGTACCGCTGCCAGACGTCCTCGAGCCAGTCCTGCATGGCCGACCGCGTGATCGAATCCAGCGCGCCGAAGGGCTCGTCGAGCAGGACCACCTCGCGCCCCTGGACCACCGTGCGCAGGAGGGCTGCCCGTTGTCGCATGCCGCCGGACAGCGCCGCGGGCCGTGCGTCCTGGAACCCGTCGAGTCCGAACGCGGGAAACAGCTCGTTCGCGGTCTCCCGTGCGCGTGCGGCGGGCACGCCCTGCACCTCGAGGCCCAGCGCGGTGTTGGCGAGGACGGTCCGCCAGGGAAACAGCAGGTCCTTCTGCGGCATGTAGGCGCAGGGCGGGGCGTCCACCGATCCGGTGTCCGCGCGGTCGAGTCCGGCGATCACGGAGAACAGGGTGGACTTCCCGCAGCCGCTCGGGCCGAGGATCGAGACGAAGCGGCCCGCCTCGACGGCGAGATCGATGCCGTCCAGGACGGGGCGGCCGTCGAATCCCTTGTGGACGTTCCGCAGATCGACCACGGGGTCGGGCGGGGTCACGATGCCTCCTGAACGGCCCAGGGCGCGACGATGCGCTCGACCACGTAGGTCGACAGGAACAGCGCGATCGAGCACAGCGCCGTGACGACCACCGCCGCGAGCACCAGATCGGTGCGGAACGCGTTCTTCTGCTGGCTCATGTAGATGCCGAGACCGCTGGTGGCACCGACGTATTCGGAGAACACGGCCCCGACCACCGCGTACGTGATGCCGATGCGCAGCGACGTGAAGAAGCGCGGGACGGCCGACGGCAGGCGCACGTACCGGAACTGCTGACGACGCGAGGCGCCCATGCTGCGCAGCAGACGGTCGGATTCGCGGTCGGCCGAGGCGAATCCCTCGATCAGACCGACCGTCATCGGGAAGAACGTGACCAGGGCGACGACGAGCAGCTTCGGGAGAATGCCGAATCCGAACCAGATGATCATCAGCGGTGCGAGCGCCACGATCGGCAGCGTCTGCGAGACCACGAGCAGGGGAACGACGGCGCGACGAAGCTTCGGCGAGAAGTCCACCGCGGTTGCGATGATCCACGAGACCACCAGGGCGAGTGCGAAACCCAGCAAGGTCACCTGCAGAGTCGACGCGGCGTGACCCGCGATCACGTCCCGCGCGGCCCACCCCTGCGCGGCGACTCGGCTCGGGGCCGGGAGGATCCGCGGCGAGACGCCGGCGAGGCGAACGTAGCTCTCCCACACCGCGATCAGAGCGACCACGAGGATCAGCGACGGCGCCCATCGTGTCGGGTGCAGGCCCACCGTCCGTCGCGACGTCGACGGACCGGTGGGCCTGCTCACCGCCCGCTCAGTCGGCGAGATACTCATCGGTGAAGTACGTCGACCAGTCCGGTTCCTCGGCGAGCGGTGCCCCGTCGGGTCCGGTGAGCACGCCCGCCTCGTAGAGGAACCGCGAGTACCCGGACCACTTGTCCAGCGTCTGCGTGCCCACGCGTCCGTTCTCGTCGCGGAGATACCGTTCGGAGAGGATGCGCTGGCTCTCCCGGACGAGGTCTTCGTCGGGGAAGGCGCCCGGGTTGGCGTCGATCAGTTCCTGCGCCGCGGCGTCGGGGTTCTCCGCCGCGAAGGCGTACCCGCGCTGCAGTGCCTGGACGAAAGCTCGTGCCCGGTCCGGGTTCTCGGCAAGCCAGTCCTCGTTCCCGTCGATGACGATGGCATACGAGTCGGGGAAGCCGTAGTCCGTGTAGTCGAAGTACTTCATCGGCGTGCCCGCGCGCTCGGCTTCGAGGCCCTCCCAGGCGAAGTAGGACACAGTGAAGTCCGCTTCGCCGGCGTACACGGCCTCGTATGCACTGGTGCCGAGGACGACGGTCTCGAACTCGCCGGTGCCCCCGTCGTTCCGGATGACCTCCGCGAGGGAGGCCGACTCGCCCGCGTCGCCGAATCCGGCGTAGGTCTTGCCGTCGAGATCACGCGGTGACGCGATGTCGGGACGGTCGGCGCGGACCCCGATCCCGGTGGCCCAGTGCTGGAGCGGCGCCATCACCGAGACGATGTTCGCGCCGGCGGCCTTGGCGTGGGTGGCCGAGCTGTGGAAGCTGACGCCGAACTCGGCGTTGCCGGAGTCGACCAGGGTGTCGGGCGACGTCGAGTTGTAGGGGAGCACCTCGACGTCGAGACCGGCGTCGGCGAAGTAGCCCTCCTGCTGGGCGACGAAGAACCCGGTGTGGTTGGTGTTGGGCGTCCAGTCCAGTGCGAACCGGACGGTGTCCGCGGACGCGCCGGCCGACGAGCACCCGGCCAGGGTGGACGCGAGAATCAGGGTGGCGGCCGCTGCCGCGCGCGCCCTCACGCCGCGGGCCACGGCGTGGTGTGCAGGGCGGTGTCCCAGAACAGCAACTCGTACCGGAGTGCGACGACGAAGGCGCGGGTCATCCGCGCGCGCTCGTCCGGCCCGGCGCCGCGCGCGGCGGCGTCGACCACCTCGCGAGCGCGGGCCGCGGAGACCTGGAAGTCCTCGGCGTCGTAGGTGGTCACCCACCGTGCGTAGGGGTGGTCGGGATCGGCGGCGAGCACCTCGCGCGCCGACGCCGCGAGCGTACGACCCACCTCGGCGTAGATCCAGAAGCAGGGCAATGCGGCGGCGGCACCGACGGCGTAGCTGTCCGTCGCGGCGGTGGCGGTGAGGTAGGAGACGTAGCCGAGGCAGGCGGGGCTGTGCTCGAGCGAGGTCGGTGCGTCCCCGAGCCGCGGGTCGCCGAGCAGGTCGGCGTGCAGCGACTTCTCGACGGTCACGGCCGTGGCCGCGGACGTCGCCCAGAACGCGCCGTCCACCGGATCGGGCGCGCGGGAGGCGAGCAGCGCCAGCGCCTTCGCGTACCCCTCGAGGTACAGCCCGTCCTGCTCGATGTACGTGCGGAAGCTCTCCACCGGGAGGGTGCCGTCGCCGAGTCGGCGCAGGAATTCGAGACCGTCGATGGCGCGGCGCAGGTCGGCCGTGACGTCCCAGAGGTGGTCGGTGAAGCGCGTCGACTCGCCCGGTGGTGCGGGCAGCGGTGTTTCGGGCAGCGTGGTGTGCGGCATCGCCGGACATCCCTTCGTCAGAATTATCTGCATCAGGTTCGCGGGTGTCATCTCAGCCTCGCCGCGGTCGGCGAAGCACCCCGTGTCGGTACGCCGCGACAGTAGCACCGCCCCGCGTGCCCGAACACCGGTCCCGGAAGCGAACGAATCCGCGGCCCCGACGTGCGGGACCGCGGATTCGGTGAGCGGAGAGCGGACGACAGAGGAGCCGTCAGAACTTCATGTCCTCCAGTTCGAGGCCCTTGGTCTCGGGGATCTTCGCCTTGACGAAGAAGAACGAGACGGCGGCGAAGAATGCGAACCCGCCGTACACGATCGACAGTCCGACCCATTCCGTCAGCTGCGGGAACATCAGCGAGATGACGAAGTTCGCGACCCAGTTGGCTGCCGTGCCGATACCCAGGGCCATCGCCCGCATCCGGTTGGGGAACATCTCGCCGAGCAGGACCCACATCACCGGACCCCAGGTGGCGGCGAAGAAGACGACGAAGAGGTTGGCACCGATCAACGCGACCACACCCCACGGCTCGGGCAACGAGACGTCGTCGCCGCTGCCGATCTGCTGGGAGAACGCGACCGCGGCCAGGAGGAGACCGACGAACATGCCGATCGACCCGGCCATGAGGAGATTTCGGCGCCCGATCCGGTCGACGAAGAGAATGGCGACGAACGTCATGACCACGTTGATCACGGAGGTGATGACGGAGGTGGTGAACGACTGGGACTCGCTGAACCCCACGGACTTCCACAGGGTGGTGGAGTAGTAGAAGATCGCGTTGATGCCGACGAACTGCTGCAGGACGGCCATGATGATGCCGATCCAGACCAGCGGCTGGAGTCCGAAGCGGGGGCCGCGGATGTCGGCGAACGACGACTGCTTCTCCTTGCGGAGGGTCAGCCGGATCTCGTGGATGCGCTCGTCCGGATGCAGTTCACCGGTCACCTCGGCGAGAACCCGCGCCGCTTCCTCGTCGAGATGCTGCCCGACGAGGTAGCGCGGGGACTCCGGAATCAACAGCGCCAGAACGCCGTACACCACCGCGGGCACGACGCCGACGATGAACATCCAGCGCCACGCCTCGATGCCGAACCAGTAGTCGTTCGACGCGCCGCCGGCGCTGTTGGCCAGGACCGCGTCCGACAGCAGTGCCGCGAAGATGCCGACGGTGATGGCCAACTGCTGCAGGGACGCCAGGCTTCCGCGCATGCGCGCCGGGGAGATCTCGGCGATGTACGCGGGCGCGATCACCGAGGCGATGCCGATGCCCAGACCGCCGAGCACGCGCCACACCATGAGGTCGGGCACGCTGAACGCGAGGCCCGATCCGATCGAGGAGACGATGAACAGGAACGAGCCGAGCAGCATCACCTTCTTGCGGCCCCACCGATCGGCCAGTCCACCTGCGAACCAGGCCCCGGCGGCGCACCCGAGCAGCGCGATGGCGACCGTGAACCCGGTGAGGAACTCACCGAGGACGAAATGGCCCTGAATGGCGTCGACCGCACCGTTGATGACGGAGGAGTCGAAACCGAAGAGAAAGCCGCCCACCGCCGCGGCCACGGTGACGCCGATGACTTTCGCGGTGTGGTTGGCCGAAGCCTGACTGGTCATTGGCGTACCCGTTTCTGACGACTGTCGTGGTCCGTTCTCGGACACTACGCCGCTGCTGTTCCCCGTGGTCCGAGACTCCCACCGGGTGTCGATCGCGGGTTTGGATTCGGGTCGCGGGGTCAATCCGCCCGCGGTGAGGACGACGCTGCGACGACGCGGACAGGCCACGGCGGACACCGCCTGGGAGCGCTACGCCGACATCTCGTTGTGGCCGACGTGGGCGCCGCAGATCCTCGGGGTCGACGCCTCCACCGACCGACTGGCGGTCGGTACCACCGGCACCGTGAAGGGACCGGTCGGCATTCGCGTGTCCTTCGAGGTGCTGGCAGTCGACGAGTCGGCCCGTACATGGGCCTGGCGGGCGTGGATCGGCGCGCGAAGTGCCGGTCTGACCCTCGAGCACGGAGTGGAAGCGCGGGGCACCGGGTCCTCGACCTGGCTCACGGTGGACGGTCTCGCCCCGATCGTGCTGGCCTACTCGCCGGCCGCGTATCTCGCGCTCGGTGGCCTGGTCCGGCCCTGAGCGGGCCGGGTAGCGTCGGCCGGGTGCCGCAGAGCGAGAGCACCCGGGTGGTCGCCTGTCCGTTCGGCCGCGTCCGCGGCGTGGTCCGGGGCGAGGTGGTCTCCTGGAAGGGGATCCCGTACGCCGAGCCGCCCGTCGGCGAGCGCCGCTTCCGTCGGCCGGGCCCGCCGGTCTCGTGGGACGGCGAGCGTGACGGGTCCGCCTTCGGTGCCATGGCGCCGCAGGGGCGCGGTGGACCGGTCCCGATGGACGCCACCCTGCCCATCGACGAGGACTGTCTGACCCTCAACGTGTGGGCTCCGGTGCCCGACGGCGTGCTCCGGCCGGTGATGGTGTGGATCCACGGCGGCGCCTACTCCCTGGGGTCCTCGGCCCAGCGCATCTACGACGGCCATCGCCTGTCGCACCTCGGCGAGGTGGTGGTGGTGACGATCAACTATCGGGTGGGCGCGCTCGGCTGGCTGGATCTGTCGGACCCGTCGCTCGGCGGCGACCGCTTCGACACCAATCTCGGCCTCCGGGACCAGATCGCCGCCCTGACCTGGGTTCGCGAGGCGATCTCGGCGTTCGGCGGCGACCCGGAGAACGTCACGATCTTCGGCGAGTCCTCCGGGGGCGCGTCGGTGACGACGCTCATGACCTCGCCCCCGGCGGCCGGTCTGTTCCACAAGGCCATAGCCCAGAGCGCGCCGGCCACCTCCGTCTACGGGCCCGAGCGTGCCCGCACCGTCGCGGAGCGCTTCCTCGAATTGGTCGAGCTGAGTCCGGATCGGGTGGAGGAACTCCGCGACATGCCGGTCGAGCGGCTCGTCGAGGCGTCGGACCTGCTCGTGTACGAGATCCCTGAGAAGGTACCGGGCACACTGGGATTGGCGCCGGTCGTGGACGGTGACGTGGTGCCCCGGTACCCGGTGGCGGCGTTCCAGAAGGGTTACTCGCACCCCGTTCCTCTGATCATCGGGTCGAACAAGGACGAGGCCTCGGTGTTCCGGCTGATGAAGTCACCGCTGATGCCGGTCACACCCGAGACGGTGGCCACCATGTTCGAGGCCATCGCCGCCGACCATCCGGATCTCTCGCCCGAACGTGTCGCCGAGATCATGGCGGCCTATCCGGACCTCCCGAAGAGCGCTGCGGCGCTGGCCTTCTCGCGGGATGCGAGCGCCGGGGCCGCGGCGCTCTCCCGAGACGCCGGCTTCCGGATGCCGAGCCTGTGGATCGCGGACGCGCACTGCCGCCGGTCCCCGACGTTCGTCTACCGCTTCGATCACGCGACACCGGTGCTGCGGGCGGCCCGTATCGGTGCCGGCCACGCGACCGAACTGCCCTACGTCTTCGGGAATTTCGGCACGTTCGACCGTGATCCGACGTTCTGGCTCGGTGGACGCAGAGCAGCGCAGCAGATCTCCCGGCGGGTGCAGCGACGCTGGGTGGCGTTCGCCTGGCACGGGGTCCCTGCTGCGCTGGACGGCTCGAAACATTGGGCGCCCTACGACTCTCGTCGGCGAACGCTGCTCATCGACTCGCGGGACTCGCTGGCCCTGGACCCCGACCGCGAACTCCGCGAGGTGTGGGGCGACGAGGTCCTCGGCTTCAGCTGAGCGCTGGTCTCAGGCCTTGCTGTAGGTGAGGCAGTTGGCGGTATCGGAGGATTCGCCCGCACCGATGCGCACGGCGGCGGCGGTGCACTCGAGGTCCTTGTTGTGGGCGCAGTCCGCGCGCTGGCAGGCACCGACCTGCGGGGAGACGACGTCGAGTCCGCCCTTGGTGGACAGGGGAATGAAGGTGGCGCAGTCGGCGGTGCCGTTGCTGCCGCCGACGCTGATGGCGAAGGCGTGGCAACCGTCGTGGTTGTAGGAGCAGCTGCTCACCGAACAGTCGGTGACTTCGGGCATTTCCAAGGTGGCCATGACATTCTCCGTTTCGGTGACGTGGTCGGGTCGTCTGGACACGACGGTAACCGAGAAAAACCCCTCTCACCAGCAAGGTCAGGCTGACCTGAGTATGGCTTGCCTTTCAGCAACGCGGGTGTGCCGAAATGATTCGCCCGCGGTCAGAGCACCGCGCCGGGATTGAGAATTCCCGCCGGATCGAGCGCATTCTTGATGCGTCGGGTCAGCTCCATGACGTCGTCGCCGACCTGGTCGGGCAGCCACGCCTTCTTCAACCGACCGACGCCGTGCTCACCGGTGATGGTGCCGCCCAGAGAAATTGCGAGCGTCATGATCTCGCCGAACGCCTGGTGCGCCCGCTCCTCCATGTCCCGGTCCTCGGGGTCGAACACGATGAGGGGGTGGGTGTTGCCGTCGCCGGCGTGCGCGATCACGGCCACGGTCACCTGCCGGGCGTCGGCGATCTTCTCGATGCCCTGCACCAGATCGGCCAGGGCCGGGAGCGGTACACCGACGTCCTCGAGCAGCAGCGACCCCGTGCGCTCCACCGCCGGGATCGCGAATCGGCGTGCGGCCGCGAAGGCTTCGCCCTCGTCGGGGTCGTCCGTGACGAACACCTCGGCCGCGCCTGCCTCGGTGCACGCGGTAGCCATGATCTCGGTTTCCTCGGTGCGGTGCGCGCCGGGGGAGTCCGAACGGGCGACGAGCATGGCGGCGGCGTCGCGGTCCAATCCCATGTTCATGGCGTCCTCGACGGCGTTCACCGACGTGCGATCCATGAATTCGAGCATCGCGGGGCGCAGCGATCGGGTGATCGCCAGGATGGCGTCGGTGGCGTCGGACAGTTCGGCGAACGTCGCGACGACGGTGCTGGCCGGGGGCTGTGCCGGGATGAGCCGCAGGGTCACCTCGGTGATGACGCCCAGCACTCCCTCGCTGCCGACGAACAGCTTGGTGAGCGAGAGCCCTGCGGAGTCCTTGAGGCGGGCGCCACCGAGACGCACCACGACGCCGTCCGCGAGTACCACCTCGAGTCCCAGGATGTAATCGGTGGTGACGCCGTACTTCACGCAGCACAGACCGCCGGCGTTGGTGGCCGCGTTGCCACCGATGGAGCACATCTCGAACGACGACGGGTCCGGCGGATACCAGAGTCCGTGCTCCGCCGCGGCCGCCTTGACCTCGGCGTTGAGCAGGCCCGGTTGCACCACGGCCGTCCGCGTGACGGGGTCCACGGTGATCGCCCGCATGTTCTCGGTGGAGAGCACGATGCCGCCGTCCACGGCGGTGGCCCCGCCGGACAGGCCCGAACCGGCGCCGCGGGGGACGACGGGTACGGAATGCGTCGTGGCCCAGCGCATCACGGCCGCGACGTCGTCGGTGCTGCGGGCGCGGACGACGGCGAGCGGGGTTCCGGCGTCCGGATCACGGGCCCAGTCCTGTCGGTAGCCGGCCAGGATGTCGGGGTCGGTCACCACGACCTTCTCGTCCAGTAGTCCGATCAGGTCCTGCACCCGCGTGTCGGTCATCGACTGTTCCCTCCCTTGCTGCGAGTGCGGGGCGCGTTCGCGCGAGCACCCGGGACCGACGCTACCCGCGCACCGATGCCCGCCGAGGGGGTTTCCCGACGAGACCGAGCGGTTCGGCAGGGCGACCTGCGATCACGGTGGGGCCTCGCCGGGCCGTCGTCACATCAGTCACGGTGTTCACTCTGTTACCAGATCGTGCCTCGCGAGCTGCCGACAACGGGGCACCCGAGAGTTAGCGTCGGACCACGGCACCTCGGCACCTCCGCCGACACCGAGGGGGCGAGCAAGGAGGGTTCCCATGGCCCGGTCACGCACCACACAGCGCATGACGGCAGCGCCTGCGGCGCAGCACCGCACGACGGCAGCTGCGGCGCAGCACCGCACGACGGCAGCTGCGACGCAGCAGCGCACGTCGAACACCAGCGCGGCCGCGGTGGCCGCCGCGATGTTCTCCTACGACTTCGTCGAGGACGGGGTCGACTACGACACCCTCGAGGCGCTGCACCGCGGCGAGATCTCCGCGTGGATCGAGGCTCTCGCGCAGTCGGGTCTGCTCGCCGAGTCCGAGGTCGCCGCCGTCGCGCGCGAGTGGGGGGAGCGGCCGTCGCTGCTGCTCGATGCTCTGCTCACCGACGCCGACGAGATGACGGTCCGGCGGTGCCGGCTGGCGTGGGCCTCGATGGATCGATTGGCACCCTTCACGTTCCCCATCGCGCACAGCGGGTGACCCGCTCGTCGACACAGCGGGTGACCCGCTCGTCGACACAGCGGGTGACCCGCTCGTCGAACTACCGGCCTCACAGCACCCGGTCGTCGTCGCCGTCCCGGACGAACACCTGATCGTCGGTCAGGGTCCGGTACCGCACGCCCGCCGCGCGACACGCGTCGGCCATGGCTCGGGCGGCACCGTCGGGGTCCAGTGCGGACGGGGCCGTCGGTGTCGACCAGTGCGGGACGAGCACGTCGTCGATGACTCCGAGTCCGTCCTGCGGCACGGGATCGTCGGTGATCTCGCCGAGTTCGGCCGGCGGGTCGGCGGCATCGACGCCGGTGAGTGACGGTCCCATGACGCACGCGCCCGCGCTGTATCCGGCGTAGACGAGATCGTCCCGTCGGAGTCGTTCGCGCAGAACGTGATCGACGCCCGACGTGGCCAGCCGATGACGCAGGACGAACGTGTTCCCGCCGCGCACCCAGACGGCCGACAGTCCGGCCAGGGCGGCCTCGGCGGTCGTCGGCGTCACCGCGCGGAGATCGATCTCGACGGGATCGAATCCCGCCTCGGTGAGCAGCGCGATGTCGCTCGTCAGCGCCGCGGTCCGTGCCGCGACCGGCCAGGCGTCGGCCGCCGCGGCGATCACGCCGATGCGACCCGGTGTGCCCACCAGCTCGAGCAGGCGGTCTCCGTGCGCGCCGAATCGGTAGGACGCCAGGAACAGTCGCATGGTTCAGTCTCCCATCCCCTCGGTCCCGCCCCGGCCGTCGCATCCGGTCCGTGGAGCCGCACTCGGCCGTAGGGTCGAGTCATGCCGTCCTCGAAGATCGTCGATCCCGGATCCGTCGTCGCCGACGCCTGCCGCGCCACCGCGCGCGCTGCCGACGACCTGCGCTGGGTCGAGCGGCCCGGCTACTTCACCCGTCGCGTCCCCGTGGACCGGGGCCGTGTCGCGGTGATGTCCGGCGGCGGTTCCGGTCACGAGCCCCTGCACTCGGGCTTCGTCGGCGCGGGCATGCTCGATGCGGCCGTGCCCGGCGCGGTGTTCACGTCGCCGAACAGTCTCGCGATCGAGGCCGCCACTCGCGCCGTGGACGGCGGCGCCGGAGTGCTGCACGTGGTCAAGAACTACACCGGCGACGTCATCAATTTCGGTGTGGCGGCGGACCTCTGCCGCGCGGACGGCATCGACGTCGAGACGGTCCTGGTCGACGACGACGTCGCCACGGACTCTTCGGACTCCGACGGTCCCGGCCGTCGCGGCACCGCGGCGACCGTCGTCGTCGAGAAGCTGTGCGGTGCCGCGTCGGCACGCGGGGACGAGCTGGCCGCCGTCGCCGATCTTGGCCGGCGGGTGGCGGCCGCGTCGCGCAGCATGGCCGTCGCCTTCCGTGCGTGCACGGTGCCCGGGGCGTCCACGCCGTCGTTCGAGCTCGGCGACGACGAGGTGGAGGTGGGCGTGGGGATCCACGGCGAGCGCGGCACCGCCCGGACGAGCACCCTGACCGCTCGCGAGGTGGTCGACACCCTGCTGGATCCCGTGCTGGCCGCCCTCGGGGCGGGCGACGGGGACGAGGTGCTTCTGGTGGTCAACGGGCTCGGCGGCACGCACGCGCTCGAGATCGCGGTGGTCTTCGGCGACGCCCTGGACGCCCTGGCCGCCCGCGGGGTGCGGGTGCGCCGCCACCTCGTCGGGACCTACGTGACCGCGTTCGACATGGCCGGTGTGTCCCTGACGGTCGTGCGGTGCGGTCCCGACCTGCCGACCGACGAGGTCCTCACCCTGTGGGACGCCCCCACCGCCGCGCCCGCGTGGCCCAACGCGCCGGCCGGTGACCCGAGCTCGGATTCGGTCGTGGACGGGGAGAGTCGGTCGGATGCGGCCGGTTCGGCGTCGGCCGGCGAGGGGGAGCCCGATCCGGTGATCACCGCGTGGATCACCGGATTCACGGAACGGGTGCGCGACGCCGTCGATGAGCTGACCGAGCTGGACCGGCGCGCCGGCGACGGCGACTTCGGCGTCACCATGGAGGCGGGCCTGCGGGATGCGCCCGACGCGTCGTCCGCTTTGCCCGCCGCGGCGATGTTCGCGGCGCTGTCCCGCAGCTTCCTGGAGAACGCCGGGGGAACGTCCGGTGCGCTCTTCGGGGCGGTGTTCCACCGCCTGGCCGACGGACTCGCCGGGCGGGACGTCGACGCCGACACGATGGCGGACGCCGTGCGGGGCGCGCTCGAGATCGTCGTGCGACTGGGCGGCGCCGCCCCGGGCGACCGCACGATGGTCGACGCGCTCGCCCCGGCGGCCGACGCCCTGCACGACGCGCGGGCGGAGACGCTGGCGGCGGCCTTGACCGCCGCTGCGGATACCGCGGCGCGAGGGGCGCAGGACACCGCCGGCATGACCGCGCGGCGCGGCCGCGCCAGTTACGTGGGCAACGCCGCTCGGGACGTCGTCGACCCCGGTGCGCTCCCGGTGGCGTGGTTCTTCGCCGCCGGCGCCGACGCGGCCGGCCGTTCCTGAGAGCAGAGTCAGTCGGCGACCACGGCCGCCCGGATGGCCTCGCCGGTGCGGGCGAGGTCGCCCGGACGCCGGGTGACGAAACCCGCCACGAACCGGATGCGGTCGCCGTCGTGCCGCGGAACCACGTGCAGATGCGAATGGAAGACCGTCTGGAACGCCGCCCGCCCGTCGTTCATCACGAGGTTGACCCCGTCCGCGCCGAGGCCCCGCCGGACCGCGGCCGCGAGCAGTCGACCGGTGCGGAACACGTCCCCGGCGATCGCGGGGTCCAGGTCGGCCAGCCCGGCCGAATGGGCCTTCGGGATCACGAGCGTGTGGCCGGTCGTGACGGGTCGAATGTCGAGGAATGCCAGCGTCGTGTCCGTCTCGTGCACCACGGTGGCCGGTGCGGCGCCGGCGACGATGGCGCAGAAGATGCAGTCGGGGGTCATCGCACCTCTCCGTGGTCGGGAACGCTGAGATCGAGAACGCTGTCCAGCAGCGCGGGGAGTACGTCGGCAGCGCCGGCCCGCAGGTGGTGGTGGGCCATGTCCGACACGGCCGTCTCCGCGGGGTCGATCTCGACCACCAGTGCGCCGGCGCTGCGGGCGAGTGCCGGCAGGCCCGCGAACGGATAGACGACGCCGGACGTGCCGACGACGAGGACGACGTCGGCCTCCTCGGCCGCACTCTCCGCGGCCCGCCAGGCGTCCTCGGGCAATGCCTCGCCGAACCAGACGATGTCCGGCCGGACCGGACTGCCGCACTCGGCGCACGACGGGGGCGGCACGCGGATCTCGTCGGTGTCGTTGCCGGCGTCGTCGCCGGCGCCGATGTCGGTGTCGTCGTCCAGCGGACCGCGGTACGGCGCGTCGCAGACCGAGCACCGGACCGCGGTCAACGAACCGTGCACGTGGGCGGCGACGACGGACCCCGCGCGCTCGTGGAGATCGTCCACGTTCTGCGTGGCGATCGTCAGGCACGCGCCGCGGCTCTCCGCGTGCTGTTGCCACCGCGCGAGGGCGACGTGGCCGGCGTTGGGTTCGGCCCGTGCGGCCAGCGCGGCCCGCCGCCGGTACCACCCCCACACCAGATCGGGATCGCGCACGAAAGCGGCGTGACTGGCCAGGTCGGCGGGGTCGAAGCGGGACCACAGGCCCGTCTGCGCGTCGCGGAACGTGGGGATACCCGACTGCGCCGACATCCCCGCACCCGTCAACACGGTGATCGAGTCGGCGCGGCGCAGCGCGGTGAGAACGTCGTCGGGAACGGTGGCGGTCACGCCGTCGAGTGTGCCCGGTGAGCGGACCGGACGGGTGTTATGAGTTCTCTCACAATCCGTGTCCGGTATGCGGCTGTGTGTCTGTGGTGTGCGTTACGTTTCTGGTCGGCCCTATCCGGCCGTGATGCGGAACCGATCGGTGACGTGGCGTGTGCGAACCGCCCCCGTCGCCCGTCGTTCCTTCTTGCATGGCCACGGCCCTGCCGACGCGTCCCCAACCACGGGCGGGCCGGCGATGCGCAGGTCATCTCTCGTCTCGACCCCTGTCGGGACGTCGATGCGTTCGTAGAGGAAGTCGTCAGTGGTGGAGAATTCTCGGGGCGCCGGGCCGCTCGTCGGGGTCGTGCGCGAGAGCGCCGAGGGCGAGCGGCGGGTGGCCCTGGTACCCAAGGTCGTGTCGTCGTTGGTCGGCAAGGGTGTCCGGGTGGTCGTGGAGGCCGGAGCCGGTCTCGGTGCGCTCATCCCGGACGAGCTCTACGTGGACGCGGGGGCCGAGATCGGTGATCCGTGGTCGGCGGACGTCGTGGTCAAGGTCGCGCCGCCGTCGGAGTCCGAGGTGGGCAAGCTCGCGTCCGGCACCACCCTCATCGGCTTTCTCGCGCCGCGCAACGCCGACACCGTCATCCCGGCCCTCGCCGCGGCCGGCGTCCAGGCGTTCGCGGTGGAGGCGATTCCCCGCATCTCTCGCGCGCAGGTGATGGACGCGCTGTCCTCCCAGGCGAACGTGGCCGGCTACAAGGCCGTGCTGCTCGCCGCGTCGGAGTCGACGCGCTTCTTCCCCATGCTCACCACGGCCGCCGGCACGGTGAAGCCGGCGACCGTGCTGGTGCTCGGTGTCGGTGTCGCCGGGTTGCAGGCCCTCGCCACCGCCAAGCGTCTCGGTGCGCGGCCCACCGGGTACGACGTCCGTCCGGAGGTGGCCGATCAGGTCCGGTCGGTCGGTGCCCAGTGGCTCGATCTCGGGATCGACGCCGCGGGTGAGGGCGGGTACGCCCGCGAGCTCACCGAGGACGAACGCGCGCAGCAGCAGGCGGCGCTCGAGAAGGCGATCGCGACGTTCGACGTCGTCATCACCACCGCGCTCGTGCCGGGTCGGCCCGCGCCGCGTCTGGTCACGGCGGCGGCCGCATCGGCGATGAAGCCGGGCAGCGTCATCGTCGACCTCGCGGGGGAGACGGGCGGCAACTGCGAGCTCACGGAGCCCGGTCGCACCGTGGTGAAGAACGACGTCACCATCTGCTCGCCGCTGAACCTGCCGGCCACGATGCCCGAGCACGCCAGCGAGCTGTACTCGAAGAACGTGTCCGCGTTGCTCGAACTGATGCTCGACGAGTCCGGGGCGTTCGCACCCGACTTCTCCGACGAGGTTCTCGAGAAGTCCTGCGTGACCCGGAACGTCCCCACCACCGAAAAGGCGGACGCCTGATGTACCTGTCCTTGCTCGCGAACATCGCGATCCTGGTTCTCGCCGGGTTCGTGGGGTTCGCCGTGATCTCCAAGGTGCCCAACACGCTGCACACGCCGCTGATGTCGGGCACCAACGCCATCCACGGCATCGTCGTGCTCGGCGCCCTGATCGTCCTGGGCCGGTTGCCCGAGGACGCGTCGTGGGGCGTGCGAATCATCGCGTTCGTCGCGCTGATCTTCGGCACCCTCAACGTCGTCGGTGGCTTCCTCGTCACCGACCGCATGCTGGGCATGTTCAAGTCGAAGCCCGTCGCGCGTGAGGGAGCCGAGAAGTGAACAACCTCGTCGCGGTGCTCTACATCGCCGCCTTCGCGCTGTTCATCTACGGCCTGATGGGCCTGACCGGTCCCAAGACCGCCGTGCGCGGCAACTGGATCGCCGCCGTCGGTATGGGGGTGGCCGTGGTGGCCACGCTGATCGAGGTGCGCGACACCGCCGCGATCAACTGGATCCTCATCGCCGCCGGTCTGGCGATCGGTGTGATCCTCGGTGTGCCGCCGGCCAAGCGCACGAAGATGACGGCGATGCCGCAGCTGGTCGCGCTGTTCAACGGCGTCGGCGGTGGCACGGTCGCGCTGATCGCCTGGTCGGAGTTCCTCGAGACCGACGGCTTCTCGGCGTTCCAGCACGGGGAGGAGCCGACGGTCCACATCGTGGTCGGGTCGCTGTTCGCCGCCGTGATCGGTTCGGTGTCCTTCTGGGGTTCGCTGGTGGCGTTCGCCAAGCTGCAGGAGCTGCTGAACAAGAAGGTGGAGAAGGCGTTCGTCTCCAACGCTCGCACGTTCCAGCTGCTGAACATGGTGCTGCTGCTCGTGGCGGTGGCCGCGTCGGTGTGGATCGGCGTCCACGCCACCCCGGGTGAGGGCACGGCGGTGTGGTGGATCGTGATCGTTCTGGTCGCGGCGGGTCTGATGGGCCTGTTCGTGGTGTTCCCGATCGGCGGCGCGGACATGCCGGTGGTCATCTCGCTGCTCAACGCGCTGACCGGTCTGTCGGCCGCCGCCGCGGGTCTGGCGCTGAACAACACCGCGATGATCGTCGCCGGCATGATCGTCGGCGCGTCCGGCACCATCCTCACCAACCTCATGGCGACGGCCATGAACCGGTCCATCCCGGCCATCGTCTTCGGATCGTTCGGTGGAGGCGCCGCGGCCGCGGCCGGCGGCGCCGGCGAGGGCGGGGGGACGGTCAAGTCCACCTCCGCGGCGGACGCGGCCATCCAGATGGCCTACGCCTCCCAGGTCATCGTGGTGCCGGGCTACGGCCTCGCCGTCGCCCAGGCGCAGCACGCGGTCAAGGACATGGCGTCGATTCTCGAGTCGAAGGGCGTCGAGGTGAAGTACGCCATCCACCCGGTGGCCGGCCGCATGCCCGGGCACATGAACGTGCTGCTCGCCGAGGCGGACGTGGAGTACGACTCGATGAAGGAGATGGACGACATCAACGGGGAGTTCTCCCGGACCGACGTCACCCTCGTCATCGGCGCGAACGACGTCACCAACCCCGCGGCCCGCAACGATCCGAGCTCGCCCATCCACGGGATGCCGATTCTCAACGTCGACGAGTCGCGGTCGGTGATCGTGCTCAAGCGGTCGATGAGCTCCGGCTACGCGGGCATCGACAACCCGTTGTTCACCGCCGACCGCACCTCGATGCTCTTCGGGGACGCGAAGAAGTCCGTCAACTCGGTCATCGAGGAGCTCAAGGCGCTCTGACCTCGAGCCTCCCGACCGTCCGCGGCCCTGGAACTCGCCCTCAGCGGCGAAGCTTCAGGGCTGCGGTGTCGAGGGGGTTCTTGCGCTCCCGGCGCGCAGCGATCGGTGAATGCGCCATGACGACGGCGGCCAGCGCCCACCACGTCCCGGTGATCGCCAGAGCGCCAAGCACGCCGACGAACGACGCGGCCGCGGTGACGACGGCAGCGAGGGACACCGCGACCGTCGCGGCGAGGCCGAGGCCGAGAACCGCCGGGCGGACGCGGGACGGGACCACCAGCGATGCCGCGGCGACGAGCGAGGCGACCGCCACGATCCGGCCGTCGGGATGCGCGGAGGCGAGCACGGACTCGGGCAGCCAGGACCGCGCGGCTGCGGCCGTCAGCGGCGCGCCCGGGCAGAGCATCAGCACCGCCCCGATGCCGTAGGGGAGGGCCCGCGCGATCGAGACGACCGTCAGTGCCGCCACCACCACCAGCACGGTGGTGATGTCGATCGCCGACAACAGCCGGGCGGCGCCGCCGGCCACCGGTTCGAGGATCGGCCGGGCCGCCGGATAGGCGACGCCGGCCAGGGGCAGTGCGGCGTAGAGAACCACGAGGGTCACCGCACCGACGGCCGCGGCCAGCCACAACCGCGGCGTGGATCGCTGGACGGACAGGACGATCTGCTCGGTGGTCGACGTGCTCACGGCACACCATGATGCGCCAGGATTCTGGGAGTCGTCTGTGAGGCCTCCCTCACACCCGCGACCCCCTGCCGCTCGGCCGGGCGGAGTCAGCGGAGCACGGTGTCCACTCCCGCCAGAATGCGGTCGACGTCGGGCAGGTGGTGGCGTTCGAGGCGGGCGGCCGGGTAGGGAACGTGGAAGCCCGTGACCCGCTCCACCGGCGCCTCGAGCGAGTAGAAGCACTCGCGCGACACCTGCGCGGCGATCTCGGACGCCATGCCCAGGAACCCGGTGTCCTCGTGCGCCACCACCAGACGTCCCGTGCGCCGCACCGACCGGCAGACCGTGTCCATGTCGAGCGGGGACAGCGACCGCAGATCGACCACCTCGAGGCTGCGGCCCTCCTGCTCGGCGACCTCCGCCGCGAGCACGGCGGTGCCCACGGTGGACCCGTAGGTGACGACGGTCGCGTCGGTGCCCATGCGCATGATGCGGGCCCGGTCGAGCGGCAGATCCGGTGCGGACGGGGACCAGGCACCCTTGTCCCAGTAGCGGCGTTTGGGCTCGAAGAAGATCACCGGATCGTCGGAGGCGACGGCCTGTTGGATCATCCAATAGGCGTCGTGGGGCGTGCTGGGCGCGACCACGCGCAGCCCGGCCGTGTGCGCGAAGTACGCCTCCGGCGACTCCGAATGGTGTTCGACGGCACCGATTCCGCCGCCGTAGGGGATGCGGATGACCATCGGGGCACCGACCCGGCCCGCGGTGCGGTACCGGATCTTGGCCACCTGCGAGACGATCTGGTCGAAGGCCGGGTAGACGAAGCCGTCGAACTGGATCTCCACCACCGGGCGGTAGCCCCGGAGTGCCAGTCCGAAGGCGGTGCCGACCATGCCCGACTCGGCGAGGGGCATGTCCAGCACGCGGTGATCGCCGAAGTCCTTCTGCAGGCCGTCGGTGATACGGAAGACACCGCCGAGCTTGCCGATGTCGAGGCCCATGAGGACGACCTTCGGATCGGCGTCCAACGCTGCCCGCAGTCCGGCGTTGATCGCACCGCCCAGGGTGCCGGTGACGCGGTCCTCCGGTCGGTCGGAGGCGGGTCCCTCGGGACGGAGGGGAGTAGCGGTGGTCATCGCAGTGCCTCCTTCTGGCTGTCGACGAGCGAGTGGGGCTCGGCGTAGACGTGGTCGAGCAGGGTGGCGGGATCCGGATCGGGAGCACCGACCGTGGCCGCCCGGAGGCGTGCGGCGACGTCGTCCGCGGTCGCGGCCACGCGGGCCCTGGTCTCGTCGGTGAGAACGCTCTCCCGCTCGAGAAGCCGTTCCAGGCGGAGCAAGGGGTCGCGGGCGGACCAGACGTCCCGTTCGGCGCCGGGGCGGTACCGGGTGGGATCGTCCGACGTCGTGTGCGGGCCCATGCGGTAGGTCATGGCCTCGACGAACGTCGGCCCACCGCCGGTGCGGGCGCGGTGCGCCGCCGCCCGGGTCACGGCGAGCACGGCGAGCACGTCGTTGCCGTCGACGCGGATCGCCGGCATACCGAAGCCGGCCGCGCGGGTGGCCAGCGGGACGGGCGTCTGCAGCGAGACGGGCTCGCTGATGGCCCAGTGGTTGTTCTGGCAGAAGAAGACGACCCCCGCGCTGAAGGCGACCGAGAACGACAACGCCTCGGAGATGTCGCCCTCGCTGGTCGCGCCGTCGCCGAAGTAGGCGACGGTGGCGGCGTCGACGCCGTCGAACCGGGTGCCCATCGCGTATCCGGTGGCGTGGAGGCCCTGCGCGCCGACGATGATCGCCGGGTTGGTGATGCCGTACTCGGTGGGATCCCAGCCCGCGTGGGCGGTTCCTCGCCAGAGGGCCGTCAGCTTCTCGACGGGAACGCCGCGGCAGTAGGCGACGGCGTGCTCGCGATAGCTGGTGAAGACGTAGTCCGCGCGGTCGAGGGCGCGCGCGGAGCCGACCTGCGCGGCTTCCTGTCCGAGGAGCGGTGCCCACAACCCCAACTCGCCCTGCCGCTGGAGGGCGGTGGCCTCGGTGTCGATGCGCCGGGCCACCACCATGTCGGTGTAGAGGGCCAGCAGGTCGGCGCCGGTCACGTCGGCGACGAGGCCCCAGTACTCGCGATCGTGAACGCGCCGCCCGTCGGGTTGCACCAATTGGACGGGGTGGGTGATGCGGTCCACCGGTCGTGGGTGGCGGTCGTGCGGTGTCGGGGACTCACCGACCGAGTCGAGGAGTCGCTCGTGCGACGGGGTCATGATCGTGTCCCTCCTGCGCCGGCCCGAGCCGTCTCGTGAACGGCCGGGTCATGCTGTGGTCGCGCCGCCTGTGGCGTGCTTCACAGCATGCCCCCCGTAGCCGTATGCGCAAGAGGAACTTCGTCGAATGCGCAGAATGCGCTGTGGCGCCGGCTGGCAACTGTGCCGACCGGCCACCGTGCACGGTCAGTCCTTCTCCAGCTCGCTGTCCAGTTTGAGCAGTTGGGTACCGTCCTCCTGCTCGAGCAGGTAGGCCGGGTTGTCGTCGGTGCCGTTGCGGGTGATCTCCGAACCCTTGATCTTCTTGCTCACCTTCTCCTTGTGGACTTCGACCACCTTGCCCTCGGCGGTGTTGTCGCCCCATTTCCACTGAACCTTGGTGCCCTTTTTGTACGTCATGGCTGGTACGTACCCCCTCCGCTCTCGTTTCACCGGCTCGGTCGGGCCGCGATCGGGCCTCGATTGGGGAGGGACGCGGCGGGGAATGATCACCCATGGCCACCCCCGCACCGCTCTGGGTCTTCGCGGACCAGCTCGGACCCCACGTGCACTCGTCCGACGAGACGAAGGACCGCGAGGTGGTGATCGTCGAATCCGCTCGCGCGCTGGGCCGTCGGCGCGGGCATCGCCAGAAGGCGCACCTGCTGCTGTCGGGGATGCGGCATCTCGCGGACGAACTCGGGGACCGCGCGACCCACCTGAAGACCGACACCTACCGCGAGGCGCTCGAGAAGGTCGGACGTCCCGTCGTGGTGCATCAGCCGACGTCGCGTCGCGCGGAGGCCTTCGTCGCCGCCATGGCGGAGGAGGGACTGGTGGCGGAGGTACTGCCCACGCCGACCTTCGCGCTGTCGCGGGAGGACTTCGCCGAGTGGGCGGGCAATCGCACGTCGTTCGTGATGGAGAACTTCTACCGCGACCAACGGCGGCGGTTCGAGGTGCTCATGGACGGCAAGGATCCCGAGGGCGGGACCTGGAATCTGGACGCCGAGAACCGGGAGAAGCCGCCGAAGAAGCAGGAGACGCTGGGCGTCCCGGAACCGTGGTGGCCCACCGAGGACGAGATCGACGAGCAGGTGCGACGCGATCTCGACGGGATGGACGTGCAGTGGTCCGGCACCGACGGCCCGCGTCGGTTCGCCGTGACGGCGGACGAAGCGCAGCAGGCGCTGACGACGTTCGTCGACACCCGGCTGTCGACGTTCGGCCCGTACGAGGACGCCGTCATGGCCGCGGACTGGACGATGTCGCATTCCCTCCTCAGCGTGCCGTTCAACCTGGGGGTCCTGCACCCGCTCGACGCGGCGCGCGCGGCGGAGAAGGCCTACCGGGACGGCGACGCCCCGCTCGCGAGCGTCGAGGGATTCGTCCGCCAGATCCTGGGCTGGCGCGAGTACGTCTGGCACCTCTACTGGCATCTCGACGAGAGCTACATCGACAAGAACGAGATGGGGGCGGACACGCCGCTCCCGCCGTGGTTTGCCAGCCTCGACGCCGAGGAGGTCACCGCGGCCTGCCTCTCGGACGCGCTCGCGGGCGTCCACGACCGCGGGTGGGTGCACCACATCCCGCGCTTGATGATCCTGGGAAACCATGCGCTGCAACAGGGTTACGATCCGCGGGCGCTCACGCGATGGTTCACCGAACACTTCGTCGACGGGTACGAGTGGGTCATGCCGGTCAACGTCGTCGGCATGAGCCAGCACGCCGACGGCGGCATCATCGCCACCAAGCCGTATGCCTCCGGCGGTGCCTACATCGACCGAATGACGGACTACTGCAAGGGATGTGCGTACGACCCGAAGAAGCGGCTCGGCGAGGACGCGTGTCCCTTCACCGCCGGGTACTGGGCCTTCACCCATCGTCATCGCGACCTGCTGTCATCGAACATGCGCACCCGCCGCGCCGTCAGTTCGATGGATCGGCTGAAGGATCTCGACGACGTGCTCGAGCAGGAGAAGAAGCGCACCTCGTTCTAGGCCCGGTGAGACTCCGCCCCACCGAGCCCCGCCGAGCCCACTGTCGTGACCTGGCTCACCCGTGCCTACTATCGGAACGATGCGAATGACGGACAGGGTCGCGGTCGTCACCGGAGGTGGCGCCGGCATCGGTGCCGCGCTGGCGTCGGCGCTGGTCGACGCGGGTAATCGGGTGGTGGTCGTCGATCTCGACGGCGGTGCAGCGCAGGCGGTCGCGGATCGGCTGGGTGATCGGGCGCGCGCCCTCGGTGGCGACGTGGCCGACGACGCCGTCATCGCTGCGGCGGTGGATCTGGCGGAGTCGACCTTCGGGCCGCTCGACGTGTTCGTCGCCAACGCGGGCACCACCGCCGGGATGGGACTCGACAGCACGGACGCGGCGTGGTCGACGGCGCTGAACGTCAACGTGCTCGCCCACGTGCGCGCGGCCCGCCTGGTGATTCCGCGGTGGCTGGAGCGCGGGACGCCCGGATACTTCCTGACGACGGCGTCGGCGGCGGGCCTGCTCACCCAGATCGGCTCTGCCACCTACTCGGTCTCCAAGCACGCGGCGGTCGGGTTCGCCGAGTGGCTGTCGGTCACCTACGGCGATCGCGGCGTCGCTGTCAGCTGCCTGTGCCCCATGGGCGTGAACACGGCACTGCTGAACTCCGGCTTCGACAGCGACCGGGAGGGCGCGTCCGTGGCCGCCGCCGCGGTGACGAGCGCCGGTGACGTCCTCGAACCCGACGACGTGGCGCGCACGACGCTCGAGGCAATGGAGGCCGAGCGCTTCCTGATCCTGCCGCACCCACAGGTGCTGACGATGTACTCCCACAAGAGTGCCGACTACGACCGGTGGATCGCCGGCATGCGCCGTTACCGCAGCAGCCTGGAGCGCAGCGCTCCCGGCCACAGCACTCCCGACCACAGCACTCTCGAACGCAGCACGCTCGACTCCGCCGCCGACACCAGACAGGGCTGACCCGTATGGATTTCTCCTTCAACGACCGTTGTCTCGACTACCGCGAGCGGCTGCTCGCCTTCATGGACGAGCACGTCTATCCCGCGGAAGCGGTGTACGAGCGGCAGATTCGCGAATCCGGTGACCCGCATCATCAACCCGCCGTGCTCGAGGAGCTCAAGTCCGAGGCCCGGGCCCGCGGACTGTGGAACCTCTTCCACCCGGACTCCGAGTACGGTCCCGGTCTGACCAACGCCGAGTACGCGCCCCTCGCGGAGATCATGGGCCGTAGCCCGGCCATCGCGCCGGAAGCCTGCAACTGCTCGGCGCCGGACACCGGAAACATGGAGGTGTTCACGCGATTCGGCTCCGACGAGCACAAGCAGACCTGGCTCACCCCGCTGCTGAACGGGGAGATCCGGTCGGCGTTCGCCATGACCGAACCCGCCGTCGCGAGCTCGGACGCCACCAACATCGCCATGTCGATGACGGCCGACGGGGACGACTGGATCCTGAACGGGCGCAAGTGGTGGACCTCCAACGCGCTGCACGCGAACTGCCGGGTCATGATCGTGATGGGCAAGACCGCGCCCGAGGCGGCGACGTACGAGCAGCAGTCGATGATGGTGGTGCCGATGGACGCCCCCGGCGTCACGGTGCTCCGCGGGCTGCCGGTGTTCGGCTACCAGGATCGCGAGGGCCACGCCGAGGTGCTGTTCGAGAACGTGCGCGTTCCCGGCAAGGACGTTCTCGCCGGCCCGGGTGCCGGATTCATGATCGGCCAGGCCCGTCTCGGCCCGGGTCGCATCCACCACTGCATGCGCGCGATCGGAATGGCCGAGCGGGCGCTCGAGCTGATGTGCGAGCGGGCGTCCTCGCGCGTGGCGTTCGGCAAACCCATTGCCGCGCAGGCGAACATCCAGGACTGGATCGCCGAGGCCCGCATCGAGATCGAGATGGCCCGGCTGCTCACGCTCAAGGCCGCCTGGATGATGGACGAATTCTCCAACAAGGAAGCCCGCGTGGAGATCGCCGCCATCAAGGTCGCCGCTCCGGCCATGGCGCTGAAGATCGTCGATCGCGCCATCCAGGTGCACGGTGGCGGTGGGGTGTCCGACGATTTCCCGCTCGCGTCGATGTACGCCCACCTGCGGACCCTGCGGCTCGCCGACGGCCCCGACGAGGTGCACAAGCGCACCATCGCGCGGACCGAGCTCGCGCCGTACCGGAAGGTCACCCCGTGACCGACGCGACCCCCGCCGGCCTGAACACGGACGGTATCGCCGCGTGGATCGCGGGGTTGAACATCGGCGCGCAGGGCGATCTCGCGTACGAGCGCATCGGCAACGGCAAGTCCAATCTGACCTACCTGGTGTCGGACGACGCCGGCCGCCGGTGGGTGCTGCGCCGCCCTCCGCTGGGGACGTTGCTGGCCTCCGCACACGACGTCGCCCGCGAGTTCCGCATCCTGTCGGCGTTGCAGAACACCGCCGTTCCGGTCCCACGCACGATCGCCCTGACCGACGATCCCGCGGTCACCGATGCGCCGCTGGTGCTCATGAGTCACGTCGACGGCGTCGTCCTCGACGACCCGTCGGTGGCGGCGGACGTGCCGGAGGACCGTCGTCGTACCGTCGGGGTGGAGATGCCGACCACCCTCGGCCGCATCCACGCCGTCGATCTCGAGGCGACGGGGTTGATCGACCTGGCGAGCCACAAGCAGTACGCGGCGCGCCAGATCAAGCGCTGGTCCGCCCAGTGGGAACAGTCGAAGACGCGCGAGGTCCCTGTACTCGAGCGGCTGGCCGCGGCCCTGACGGAGCACGCTCCGGAGCAGACCGAGCTGTCGTTGGTGCACGGCGATTTCCATCTGAGCAACGTCATCACCGGAGGCGACGGCACCATCGTCGCCGTCGTCGACTGGGAACTGTGCACGCTCGGCGACCCCCTCGCGGACGTCGGTGCCCTGCTGGCCTATTGGTCCGAGGCGTCGGACGACACCCCCGGTTTCTTCCAGGTGTCGACGCTGCCGGGTTTCCCCGGCCGGGACGAGCTCGTCGAGACCTACGCCCGGTCGACGGGCCGCGACACCGCGACGGTGCCGTACTGGCATGCCCTGGCGTTGTGGAAGCTGTCGATCATCGCCGAGGGTGTGCTCCGACGGGCGATGGCGGACGAACGCAACCGCGCTCGGGACGGCGGCCCGACGACGTCGCTCATCGACGGCATCGTCGCGCGCGCCGTCGCCACCGCGGAGGACGCCGGGATTCTCTAGCCCCGGTCCGCGGTCACGGCGCGCACCACGAGACCGGCGACGAGGGCCCAGAAGGCCGAGCCGATGCCGACGACGGCCACGCCGGACGCCGCGACGACGAACGTGATCGCGGCGGGCACCCGGTCCGACGGGTGCTGCGTGCTCGCCGCGAGCGCAGACGCGAGGGTGCCGAGCAGCGCCAGGCCCGCCACGGTCTCGACGATGCCGGCGGGTGCGAGGGCGACCAGGGTGGCCAGGGCAGCCGAGCCCACGGCGAGAACGAGATACGCGACGCCGGCGGTCACGGCGGCGATCCAGCGGCGATCCCGGTCCGGTTCGGCGTCGGGGGAGGCGGCGAGGGCCGCGCTGATGGCCGCGAGGTTGACGGCGAATGCGCCGACCGGAGCCGCGGCGGCGGTCGCGGCCCCGGTGACCGTCATAGACGCACGCCACGGGACGGTGTAGCCGTACGACGCCATGACGGCGGTACCCGGGATGTTCTGCGATGCCATGGTCACGATGTAGAGCGGGAGGGCAACCCCGACGGCGGCCTGCCAGGTCCAGACCGGAGCGACGGGGGACAGCGTCGGCACCAGCCCGTCCGTGGGGACGGCCGTACCGGAACGCAGCAGGGCGACCCCGATGACCACGGCGGCGACGCCGAACGCCGCGGGGACGGCCCAGCGGGGCGAGAAGCGTTGCAGCACCAGCCAGGTCACGACAACCGGGGCCACGGCCACCGGCGACGCCGCCAGCGCACGGACCGGTTCGAGGCACAGCGGCAGGATGACGCCCGCCAGCATCGCCTGCGCGAGGGAGACCGGAATCGAGGCGACGAGCGCCCCCAGGCGCGGCCACGCACCGGTCAGCACGATCGCCAGGCCCACCACGACGAACGCCCCGACGGCCGCCGGCCACCCGCCGACGACGGCCCCGGTGCCAGCGAGCAGCGCGGCGCCGGGTGTGGACCACGCCAGGGTCAGCGGAATGCGGTAGCGCAGAGCGAGACCCACGATGCCGAAGCCCATGATCAGGCTCAGCGCGAACAGACCGGACGCCGCCTGCGCCTCCGTAGCACCGGCCGCGCGCAGGCCCGTGAGCACCACCGCGAACGACGACGTGAACCCCACCAGCGCGGTGACCACCCCGGCGCCGATCGGCACCGCGAGGCTCACCGCGCGCGCCTCGGGCGCCGTCATGCCGTGAGCGGCTCGACGACGGCGCGAATCTCGGGGGGAATCGGAACCGGTCGGCGGGTCGCGGAGTCGACGTAGACGTGGACGAACCGCCCCGACGCCGCCGCCACGAGCTCGTCCCTGCTGTCGTCCCGACCGGCCTCCGGCCTGCCCGCCCCACCCCGACCGGCCTCCGGCCTGCCCGCCACCCGGAACACGGCCAGGGAGTACACGATCGACGACGTTCCCAGTTTCTCGACGGCGATGCCGACACGCAGCTCGTCCGGGAAGCTGAGCTGGGCGAGGAAGCGGCACGAGGTCTCCGCGACGACCCCGACGGCGTCCAGCTCGCGAATGTCGGTACCCGTGGCCGACATGAGCCAGCCGTTGACCGCGGTGTCGAAGAACGAGTAGTAGGCGACGTTGTTGACGTGGCCGTAGTGGTCGTTGTCCGCCCACCGGGTCGGCACCGGCCACAGCACGGGGAAGTCGGCGGCGGCGGGAGCAGTGGTCATGGCACAGGAGGATGCCACACGTCGGAACAATGCAACCGGCCTCCGGCCTGCCCGGGGAATCTTGCGACCGGCCTCCGGCCTGCCCGGGGTGGTCGGCCGGCGGGACGGGCCGAAAGCGCGCGCGCAGGAACGTCGTCAGGACTAGGATCGGTCGGGACCAGTCCGTACCGCCCCGGCGGAATGGACCCCGTCGCCCCGCCCTGCTCGGCCGAGACCCCCGGAGACGCTCGTGGTGATGCCCGTCCATCTTCGGGACAGTGCCGTTCCCAAACACGAACAGCTGCGCGCCATTCTGCTGCATCGATGCACCAAGGAACTGCAGCCCGGCGACCTCATGCCCAGCGAGCGGCGGCTGATGGAGGACTACGGCGTCAGCCGCATCACGGTCCGCGAGGCGATCGGCCAGCTGGTCAACGAAGGCCATCTGGTGCGGGTGCGCGGCAAGGGGACGTTCGTCGCCAGCCGACCGGTGCAGTCGCGTCTGCACCTGGCGTCGTTCTCGGAGGAGATGCGAGCGCAGGGGCTCCGGCCCACCACGGTGGTGCTGTTCGCGCGACTCGAGGAACCGTCCGCGGCGACGGTCGCCGCGCTGGGGATCGACGACGGCCGAAAGGCGTACCACATCAAGCGGCTTCGCCTCGCCGACGGCGAGCCGGTCAGTGTCGACGACGGCTGGTACGACGCGTCGGTCCTGCCCGGGTTGATCGAGCACGATCTCAGCGCGTCGATCTACGACGCGGTCTCGGTGCACTACGACCGGACCATCGACCGCGCCGAGCAGACCGTCAGTGCCACCGCGGCGGACACCGAGATCGCGACGCTGCTGGGAACGAAGCGCGGTGCCCCCGTGCTGTACTTCGACCGCGTGTCCTTCCACGGCGATCAGCCGATCGAGCACTGCGAGAGCTGGTACCGCTGCGATCGGTACCAGCTGTCGATGGAGGTGCAGGGCCAGCGACGCCCGGGTCGGCGGCCCTGATCTGCCCGAATCCCGTTGTGCGGGATCAGATTTCGAACACGGTGTCGCCGGGGACGACGTCCCGACCGACGCGCGACGCGTCCACCGAGTCGGCCGCCGAGTCCATCAGCACCACCGGACACACGTCGTCGTACCCTGCGGCGACGACGGCGTCGGGGGAGTAGCGCACCACCACGTCGCCGGCGGCCACCGTGGCGCCCTCGGTGGCGACGAGCTCGAAGCCGTCGCCCTTCATCTGCACCGTGTCGATGCCGACGTGCACCAGGACGCCCTTCTTGTCGTCTGTGAGGACGACGAAGGCGTGGTGATGCAGCTTCAGCAGCCGGCCTTCGACCGGGGCCACGACGTCGACCCGGCCCGTCCGCGTCGACGGCCGGATCGCGACGCCGGAACCCACCATCTGCGCGGAGAAGACCGGGTCCGGCACGTCGGCGAGAGCGACGACCGTGCCGGCCAAGGGTGCCGCGACCGTCGTCACAGAATGTCCTCGATGTCCTCGGCGAGCGTGTCCGCTTCCGGACCGACGATGACCTGCACCGCGGTGCCCTTGGCGAAGACGCCGTGCGCCCCCGCGGATTTCAGCGTCGCTTCGTTCACGAGCGACCCGTCGCGCACCTCCGTGCGCAGCCGGGTGATGCACGCTTCGACCTCGACGATGTTGTCCGCGCCGCCGAGGCCGGCCACGATCTGCTCCGCCTTGCCCATGGTGGGTTCCTCTCGCTGTCGGTGTAGTCGCGGTCACAGAAGCCGGTTGACATCGACGTCCGACCTGGCCAAACTACAACTGGTTATGACCGGACAGTACCCGTGGGAGACGCCGGTCCACAACAGTCTTCGAGAAGAAGGTCCCCATGGCTGCCCCCATCGACGGTTCCACAGGAACGCCCGCGTCGGACGCGGATTCGACGGTCAAGAAGGAGTCCCGGTCGTTGGCCGGACTGCAGCGCTTCGGCCGGTCGCTGATGTTGCCCATCGCCGTGCTGCCCTCGGCCGGCATCCTGCTCCGCCTGGGGCAGCCCGACCTGCTCGGCCGGTTCGCACCGCTGGAGACGGCGGCGTCCGTCATCTCCGCGGCCGGTCAGTCGGTCTTCACCTGGCTGCCCCTCATCTTCGCCGTCGGCATCGCCATCGGGTGGGCACGGAAGGCCGACGGATCCACCGCTCTCGCCGCCGTCGTCGGCTACATGGTGATGAACGGCGTCTTCGAGGCGATGTCACCCGTGGTGCTCGCCGGTGAGGTGGACGCCAACGGCGATCCCGCGACCATCGACTACGGCGTCCTGGCCGGCATCGTCATCGGTCTGTTCTCCGCCGTTCTCTGGCAGCGCTTCTACCGGCAGAAGCTGCCGGACTACCTGGGGTTCTTCAGCGGTCGTCGGTTGGTTCCCATCTTCACCGCCGTGACGGGTCTGATCGTCGCGGTCCTCATGTCGTTCCTCTACCCGCTCTTCTACAGCGCCCTGAACTGGGTCGGCACCACCGTCGCGGATCACTCCGTGGTCGGCAGCGGCATATACGGCTTCGCGAACCGCATGCTCATCCCCACGGGCCTGCACCACATCCTGAACTCCGTCGTCTGGTTCCTCGTCGGTGACTACACGGACGCCAGCGGGCAGATCGTCCGCGGTGACCTCAACCGGTTCTTCGCCGGCGACCCGTCGGCCGGCGTCTTCATGACCGGCTTCTTTCCCATCATGATGTTCGCTCTTCCCGCGGCCGCGTTCGCGATCTACCGGAACGCCAAGCCCTCGCAGAAGAAGGTCGTGGGCGGCATCATGCTCTCCACCGGTCTCACCGCCTTCGTCACCGGCATCACCGAGCCGCTCGAGTACTCGTTCATGTTCGTCGCGTGGCCCCTCTACGTCGTGCATGCCGTACTCACCGGTACGTCGATGGCGCTGACCAACGCCCTCGGTATCCACGACGGGTTCTTCTTCTCCGCGGGCGGTATCGACTACCTGCTCAACTTCGGCATCGCCACCAAGGCCTGGATGCTGATTCCGATCGGGTTGGTCTACGCGGTGATCTACTACGTGCTCTTCAGCGTCGTGATCAAGAAGTGGAACCTCCGCACCCCCGGTCGGGAGGACGACGCGGTGCTCGACGACGCGTCCGGAAAGGCGTGACCGAGCGCCTCTTCCGCGGACGCGTCGTCACCGCCGACGCGGTGATCGACGACGGCGTGGTGATCACCCGCGGCGAGCGAATTGAGTGGGTGGGACCGGCGTCGGACCGGTTCGACAGTGGGATCGAGTCGGACCGGTCCGGCGGCGGGATCGAGTCGGACCGGTCCGACGGGGGGCCGGCGACGCCGCTCACCCTGCTGCCGGGCATGGTCGACGTGCACTGCCACGGCGGTGGCGGTGTCGGATTTCCCGATGCGACAGCGGATTCCGCGCCGACGGCGGTGCGCTTCCACCGTCGACGCGGAACGACGACGATGCTCGCCTCGCTCGTCTCCGCACCGGCGGACGTGCTCGTGCGTCAGACGTCCGCCCTGGCGACGCTGTGGCACTCCGGCGACATCGCCGGAGTGCACCTCGAGGGGCCCTTCCTCGCCGTGAGTCGCTGCGGCGCACAGGATCCGGCGTCGATCGTCCCCGTCGACGTCGAGATGCTGGACCGGGTTCTCACCGCCGGCCAGGGAGCCGTGCGGTCGATGACGTTCGCGCCCGAGACGGACGGCGTCGACCACCTGATCGACGTGCTGGCTCGTCACGACGTCCGAGGATCCCTCGGCCACACCGACACCGACGCGCGGACCGTCACCGACGTCGCCCGTCGCCTGACCGGACCGGTGTCCGCGACGCACCTCTTCAACGGCATGCCGCCGTTCCACCACCGCGCCCCCGGTCCCGTCGCGGCCTGCCTCGCGGCGGCCGCGCGCGGGGAGATGATGCTCGAACTGATTGGGGACGGCGTTCATCTCGACCCCGAGACGGTCCGCGCGGTGGTCGATCTGGTGGGACCGGACCGCGTCGCGTTCGTCTCCGACGCGATGGCCGCGGCGGGCGTCGCGGACGGGCCGTATCGGTTGGGCGCTCTCGACGTCACCGTCACCGACGGAGTGGCCCGGCTGACGACCGGCGGTGCCATCGCGGGAGGCACGTCGACGGTGCTCGACATCGTCCGTCGCGCCGTCGACGAGTCCGGCGTCGATCTGGTGTCCGCGGTGCGGATGGGGTCGGCGACGCCGGCGAGGTTCCTCGGCCTGGAGAACACGCTCGGTCGGCTCGAGGCGGGACTGCGCGCCGATCTGGTGATCACCGACGACCGCCTCGCGCCCATCGGTGTGGTGCGAGCAGGAGAGGACGTGGACTGAGTGGAGATCGTCATTCGTGACGACGCGGCGGCCGTGCATGCACTGGCGGCCGACATCGTCGAGCGGTGCGTGCGTGCGGGCGACCATCCCGGCGGCCCGGTGCTCGGCCTCGCGACGGGGTCGACCCCGTTGGGGGTGTACCGCGAGCTCGGTCGGCGTCACCGGGAGGAGGGCCTGTCCTTCGCGCGGGCGCGGGCGTTTCTGCTGGACGAGTACGTCGGGCTGCCGACGGCGCACCCCCAGTCCTACCGCTCGGTGATCCGCGACGAGTTCGCGGCGCTGGTCGACATCGACCCCACCGCGATCGAAGGCCCCGACGGCGAGGCCGAGGACGTCCCCGCCGAATCGGCGCGGTACGACCGGGCGATCGCCGACGCCGGCGGCATCGACGTGCAGTTGCTCGGTATCGGCACCGACGGGCACATCGGGTTCAACGAGCCCGGGTCGTCGCTGGTGTCCCGCACGCGGGTGAAGACCCTGACCGAGCAGACCCGTCGGGACAATGCTCGATTCTTCGACTCCGCCGAGGACGTGCCGCACCACGTGATGACGCAAGGGCTCGGAACCATCGGCGAGGCCCGGCATCTGGTGCTCCTGGCGCTCGGCGACGGCAAGGCCGACGCGGTGGCCGCCGCCGTGGAGGGACCGGTCTCGGCCTTCTGCCCGGCCTCGGTGATCCAACTGCACCCGCGGGTCACGGTGGTGATCGACGAGGCCGCCGCGGCGGGGCTGCAGTTGGCCGACTACTACCGCTACGCCGCAGCGCACAAGCCGTCGTGGCAGGGCTGGTGAGCCGTCAGCGCCGCGAGAACTCCGACGCCCGCTGGATCTGCTCCGGCCGCAGGGTCACGCCGGTGTAGAGCGTGAACTGCGACGCGGCCTGCAGCGCGATGACCTCCGCGCCGGTGATCACCGGCGTGCCGGCCGCCCGTGCGGCCCGGATCAGGGGCGTCTCGCTGGGCATCGCCACAACGTCCATCACCGCCGTCGCCGCGGCGACGGCCTCGGACCCGAAGGGCAGGGCGTCGGCGTCGGGACCCCCGGCCATCCCGACCGGCGTGACGTTCACCAGGAACGACCCGGGCGCGGGATCGGGAACGGGCTGCCACCGGTACCCGTAGGCGTCGGCCAGCGCCGAGCCCGTGCGCTCGTTGCGCGCGGCCACGATCCCGTCGGTGTACCCGCTGTCGCGAAGGGCGGCGACGACGGCTTTCGCCATTCCGCCGCTCCCGGTGACGGTCACCGGCCTGGCCCGGTCCACGTTCGCCGCGCCGACCAGGTCGGCCACCGCCGAGTAGTCGGTGTTGTGGGCGTGCAGGACTCCGTCCTCGTTGACGATGGTGTTCACGGAGTCGATGGCGGACGCCGACCGGTGCATGACGTCGACGTGGTCGATGCACGCCTCCTTGAACGGCATGGACACGCCGCAGCCGCGGATCCCGAGCGCGCGGATCCCCGCGATGGCGGCCGGCAGATCGTCGGTGGTGAACGCCTTGTAGACGTAGTCGAGATCGAGCTCGTCGTAGAGGTAGTTGTGGAACCGGGTACCGATGTTGCTCGGGCGACCGGACAGGGACATGCAGAGCCGAGTGTCCTTGGTGAGCATCCGCGACATGGTCGGCAACCCTAACGCTCAGGGGCACCCCTCCGACACCGCCGCCATCGCGTCCCGATCCGCCGCCGTGACGGGCAGCCCGTAGGACACCGCCGCCGTCAGGTACCGCCCCACGTAGAAGCAGTGGTACGCGGGATCGGGCGGCAGCCAGTCCGCCGGCGTCTTGTCGCTCTTGGCCTGGTTCTCCGCTCCGGACACGGCCATGAGGTTGACGTCGAGATCGTTCGCGAAGCGGATCCTGGTCTCGAGCGGCCACGCGGCCGCGCCCATGTCCCACGCCGCCGCGAGCGGGTAGACGTGGTCGATCTGCACCTCGTTCGCGTTCTGCTTGGTGAAGGGCAGCACCTCCCCGCTGTAGGGATCGGCCAGCGTGCCCGCGACCACCACGCAGTCGTTGGTGCCCGGGCGGAACTGCACGTCCGTCAGCGAGAGCGCCAGGACGTTGTCCCGAGTGCCGCACCCGTCGTGACCGCCGGGGCCGTCGTGATCGTCGGTCCACGCCGGCCCGAACACGCACCCGTCGCCCTGCTTGCAACTGCGTTGGTACCCCGGCACGTCCGGGCGCTCGGGCACCACCGCGACGCGGGCCAACAGGTCGTCGAGCGCGGACGCGGGCGGACTGCCGGGCGCCGGCTCCACCGGCGCGATCAGCGAGCACCCCGCCAGAACGGACACGAGTACCGCGAGTACCGCCACCGCTGCGAACGACGGGCCGGAGAACGGGCGGCGGGGCGGCGTGAACACGGTGCGCAGTATGCCCGCCGCCACCGACAGGCTCGTCGGTCGCGGTGTGGCCGGTGCCGGTGTCGGACCTCGGTGCTTTCATGGACTCGTGCTCCACGGACTCTGGACCCCCGGCTCGGGGCTGCTGCTGTGGCAGGACGTTTCGGGCTCACCAGAAAACGGCACCGACGGGGACGGCACCGACGGGGGTGAGGGGCACGAGGATCTGCCCCCGTTCCTCGCCCGCGTCATGGCGCGCCGCCTGCGCCACACCGCCTCGGTGACCATGCCGCCGGACGGCGGCGCGGCGGATCGGGTGGAGTCGATGCCGGCGGCCGCCCTCGCTCCGATGGAAGCGGCCGATCTGCTGCGCCGGGTACCGCTCGTGCATCCCGCGCTGTCCGGCGACCTGCGGTATCTGGCCGCGGTCACCCGCGGCCTCGAACGGTGGACGCGTGCGGGTCGGGTGGTGCCGCACCAGGTGCGACTCGAGAACCGATGGTGGCTGCGCTGGCGGCTGCTCGGCGACGAGCACCAGCGGGGCTGGCGGGCCGAACTGCTCTCGGCCATGCCGCCGGTTCAACGAGCCGAAGGTGATCCTGCCGCGGTGCTCGACGATCTGATCGGCGAACTCACCGATCCGGTGGTGCGCCACGTCCTCGGCCGGCCGGACGCGGCGCATCCGCTGCTCGTGGCGCTCGTCGAGGAGGAGCCGTACGACGACGGGTCGACGCGATCCGAGCAGGCTCTCGACCGGTGGCGGGAGAGTCTGCAGGGCGAGGATGCCGCTCTGGTCCTGCGGCTCGTGGAACCGGACGATCTCGATCAGGACGCCGATCTCGACATCGGGGACGGTGCGTCCGCCCTGTGGCGGCTCGAGGTCCTCGTCCGGCCCGACGGTGAAGCGCCGCAACCGGTCTCGCTCCGGCCGGGCGCCGGTGTCGCCGACGCCACCCGGTTCCGCGGTGCGGTGCGGGCGCTGGCCGAGGCGGTGGGTGCCTACCCGCCGCTCGCGTCGGTCGTCACCGCGCCGGGCTCGCTGGATCTGCTGCTGCCCACCGAGAAGGTGCTGGATTTCGTCGTGTCCGGTGTTCGCGCCGTGCAGAGCGTCGGTGTCGACGTTCTGCTGCCGCGGGAATGGGCGCGCGTCGACACCTCGATGCGTCTGGCCATCGACGCCCCGCCGTCGCCCACCACGAAGGACTCGGCGGTGGGTCTCGACCGGTTGGTCGAGTACGACTGGCAGGTGGCCGTCGGCGACATGGTGTTGACGCCGCAGGAGATGTCCCGCCTCGCGTCGTCGAAGGCCGATCTGGTGCGGGTGCGCGGCAAGTGGGTGCACGCCGACGGCGCCGTGCTGGCTCGGGCCATCGACTACGTCGAGCGGCATCGTGCGCCGGGATCGGTGCCGCTGGCGTCGGCGCTCGGACAGCTCGCCGCCGCCGAACCGCCGCCGGCGCCGGTCACGGACGTCGCCGCGACCGGTTGGGTCGCCGCTCTGCTCGACGGTGATCGCCGTCCCGAGCCGGTCGTCGTCCCGCCGTCCGTGCGGGCGACGCTGCGGCCGTACCAGGAGCGGGGCGTGCAGTGGCTCGCGTTCATGAGTTCGCTCGGACTGGGGGCGATCCTCGCCGACGACATGGGGCTGGGGAAGACCGTGCAGATCCTGGTGCTGCTGGCCTCGGAACGCGAGGCCACGCCGCCGGAGGACCGTCGGCCGACGCTCGTGGTGGCCCCGATGTCGGTGGTGGGCAACTGGGCTCGCGAAGCGGCGACGTTCGTGCCGGACCTCGCCGTCCACGTCCACCACGGCGCGGGACGCGTCACCGGGGACGATCTGCAGGCGGTGATCGTCGCGTCCGACCTGGTGGTCACCACCTACGCGCTGCTCGCCCGCGACGTCGCCGCGTTGTCGGCGGCGCGGTGGCGGCGTGTGGTGCTCGACGAGGCGCAGCACGTCAAGAACAGCGGGACGGCTCAGGCGCGCGCGGCGCGCGCCGTTCCGGCCGAGCACCGCATCGCGCTGACCGGAACACCGGTGGAGAACCGGCTCGAGGAGTTGCGGTCGATCGTCGACTTCTGCAATCCGGGGTTGCTGGGCGGCGCGGCGGTGTTCCGGGCTCGGTTCGCGGTGCCGATCGAGCGCGAGGGCGATCAGCATGCCTTGGCTCGATTGCGTTCTCTCACCGCGCCGTTCGTGCTGCGGCGGGTGAAGACGGACAAGGCGGTCATCGCGGATCTGCCGGACAAGTTCGAGATGACCGTGCGCACCAACCTCACGGCCGAGCAGGCGAGTCTCTACCAGGCCGTGGTGGACGAGACGATGCGCCAGATCGACGAGGCGGAGGGCATGGAACGCAAGGGTGCCGTCCTGGCGGCGCTGACCCGGCTCAAGCAGGTGTGCAACCACCCGGCGCATTTCCTGGCGGACGGGTCGACGGTGCTGCGACGGGGCCGGCATCGATCCGGGAAGGTGGCACTGGTCGAGGACATTCTCGATTCCGTACTCGGCGACGGGGAGAAGGCGTTGGTGTTCACGCAGTTCGCCGCCTTCGGCCGGATGGTTGCGCCGTACCTGGCGGAGCGGTTCGACGTCGAGGTGCCGTTCCTGCACGGCGGGGTGAGCAAGCGCGGCCGGGACGAGATGGTCGCACGGTTCCAGTCGAGCGACGGGCCGCCGATCCTGCTGGCCACCGTGAAGGCGGGCGGCACCGGGCTGACGCTCACGGCGGCGAACCACGTCGTCCACCTCGATCGGTGGTGGAACCCGGCCGTGGAGAACCAGGCCACCGACCGGGCGTTCCGCATCGGTCAACGCCGAGACGTCCAGGTGCGCAAGCTCGTCTGCGTCGGCACGCTCGAGGAGCGGATCGACGAGATCCTCACGAACAAGGCCGGACTCGCCGATCTGGCCGTGGGCGCCGGGGAGAACTGGCTCACCGAGATGTCGACCGGGGAGCTCCGGTCCCTGCTGTCCCTGTCGGACGAGGCGGTGGGCGAGTGATGGCGTGGCCGGACGGGTACGGGCCGCGGCGGAAGGTGAAGGACGGGGTGCGGGCGACCACCGCGCGCGGCAAGTTCGGATCCACGTGGTGGGGGCGACGATTCGTCGAGACCATGGAAGGGTTGGCCGAGGACGGCCGACTCGCTCGCGGCCGGACGTACGCGCGGGACGGACAGGTGATCTCGCTCGCGGTCCTGCCCGGCCGCATCGAGGGCGACGTCCAGGGCAGTCAGGTCGAGCCCTTCTCGGCCACCGTCACCGTGGCCACCCTCGATCCGTTCGACACCGACGAGGTCGTCGAGACCGTGCGCCGGTCGCCGGGCATGCTGACGGCGCTCGCCTCGGGTGCGTTGCCGCAGGAATTGGGCCGGTGGCTGCTCCCGTCGAGCGCGTCCGACCTGCGCTACGACTGCTCGTGTCCGGATCACGGCTCGCCCTGCAAGCATGCGGCGGCGCTGACCTACCTGACCGCGGAGCGGATCGATGCCGATCCGACACGGCTGCTGGTGCTGCGGGGGCTGTCGGTCGACGCCCTGGTCGGTGACACCGAGGACGACGGCGTGTCCCTCGTCGATCCGACGGATCACTTCGGGGACGCCACCGTGTTGCCCGCCCTGCCGGAGGTGCCGTTCGTGGCGGCACCCGACGACCTCGAGGACGGCCACTTGCTCACCGCACTGCGGACCGCCGAGGTGGGAGGGGCTGCGGTGGGGGAGGCGGCGGTGCGTGCCGGCGCCGAGGAGCTGCGGGGCCTGTACCGGCGTCTGGGCGGATTCCGGTAGAGGCGTAGACATACGTGGACGTCCAACCATAGGATGACCCGTATCTACGACGAAGGTGGTTCCATGGCTCTCGATCAGTCCCCGTCCGACGCCGCACCCCGCGAATTGACGCATTTCGTCGGCGGCAAGCACGTCCCCGGCCGCTCGGGGCGATTCGCCGACGTCTTCGACCCGAACACCGGTGCGGTGCAGGCCCGCGTTCCTCTGGCGTCGGTCGACGAGGTGTCGGAGGCTATCGCTGATTCCGAAGCGGCGCAGCGTGACTGGGCGCTGCAGAATCCGCAGAAGCGTGCCCGCGTCCTCATGCGGTTCCTCGCGTTGGTGCAGGCCGAGATGGACTCGCTGGCGCATCTGTTGTCCTCCGAGCACGGCAAGACGGTGGCGGACGCCAAGGGCGACATCCAGCGCGGCCTCGAGGTCGTCGAGTTCGCGACCGGCATTCCGCACCTGCTCAAGGGCGAGTTCACCGAGAGCGCCGGAACCGGCATCGACGTGTACTCGATGCGTCAGCCGCTCGGCGTGGTCGCCGGAATCACGCCCTTCAACTTCCCCGCGATGATCCCCCTCTGGAAGGCCGCGCCCGCCATCGCGTGCGGCAACGCCTTCGTGCTCAAGCCGTCCGAGCGTGACCCGTCGGTGCCGCTGCGTCTGGCCGAGCTGTTCCTCGAGGCCGGCGGCCCGCCCGGAATCTTCCAGGTCGTCAACGGCGACAAGGAGGCGGTCGACGCGCTGCTGACGGACGAGCGCATTCGTGCCGTCGGCTTCGTCGGGTCCACCCCGATCGCGCAGTACATCTACGAGACCGCCGCGGCCCACGGCAAGCGGGCCCAGTGCTTCGGCGGAGCCAAGAACCACGCCATCGTGATGCCCGACGCGGATCTGGACGAGGTGGCGGACGCCCTCATCGGCGCCGGCTACGGCAGCGCGGGCGAGCGCTGCATGGCCATCTCGGTCGCCGTGCCCGTCGGTGAGGAGACGGCGGAGGCGTTGCGCGCCAAGCTCGTCGAGCGCGTCGAGAAGCTCAGCGTCGGACGCAGCGACGACGCCGCCAGCGACTTCGGGCCGCTGGTGTCGGCCGACGCTGTCGAGCGCGTGAACAGCTACGTCGGGATCGGTGTCGAGGAAGGCGCCGACCTCGTGGTCGACGGTCGGGGCTTCTCGCTGGCCGGTCACGAGGACGGGTTCTTCACCGGCGCAACCCTCTTCGACCACGTGACGCCGGAGATGCGCATCTACCGCGAGGAGATCTTCGGACCGGTCCTGCAGATCGTGCGGGCGGCGGACTACGAGGAGGCGTTGCGCTTGCCGTCGGCTCACGAGTACGGCAACGGCGTCGCCATCTTCACTCGCGACGGCGACACCGCCCGCGACTTCACGGCGCGGGTGAACGTCGGCATGGTCGGCGTCAACGTGCCGATCCCGGTGCCGATCGCGTACCACACGTTCGGCGGGTGGAAGCGGTCCGGTTTCGGCGACCTCAATCAGCACGGGCCGGATTCGGTGCGCTTCTACACCAAGACCAAGACGGTGACGCAGCGGTGGCCGAGCGGTCGCAAGGAAGCCGTCACGCAGAACCACTTCGTCATCCCGACGATGGACTGAGCGAGTGACCTCGGATCTGTTCGCGCTCGACGAGGACGAGCGCGCGATCGCCGACACCGCCGCGGAGTTCGCCGCGGAGTTCCTCGCCCCGCACGCGGTGGAGTGGGACCGGGAGAAGCACTTCCCGGTCGACGTCCTCCGCAAGGCGGCGGCGCTCGGCATGGGTGGGATCTACGTCGCCGAGGACGTCGGCGGCTCGGGTCTGCGCCGTGTCGACGCCGTCCGCATCTTCGAGAAGTTGGCCGGTGGGGACCCGTCGGTCGCGGCCTACCTGTCCATCCACAACATGGTCGCCTGGATGATCGACACGTACGGCAACGACGAGCAGCGCCGCCGGTGGTTGCCGTCCCTGTGTGCGATGGACGAGCTCGGCAGCTACTGCCTGACCGAACCCGGGGCCGGCTCGGACGCGGCGGCCCTCACCACCAAGGCCGTCCGTGACGGTGACGACTGGCTGCTGACCGGGGTCAAGCAGTTCATCTCCGGGGCCGGGACGTCGGGCGTCTACGTCGTCATGGCCCGGACCGGTGGCCCCGGGCCGTCGGGCATCTCGGCGTTCGTCGTCGAGAAGGACAGGGCGGGACTGTCGTTCGGCCCCAACGAGATCAAGATGGGGTGGAACGCCCAACCGACCCGGCAGGTGATTCTCGACGGCGTTCGCGTTCCGGCCGATCACCTCCTGGGCGGCGAGGGCAACGGGTTCCGCATCGCGATGAACGGACTCAACGGCGGCCGCATCAACATCGCGGCGTGCTCGCTCGGCGGTGCCGCCGCGGCGTTCGACACGGCGGTGCGGTATCTCGCCGATCGCCGTGCGTTCGGTGCCCGTCTGCTCGACGCCCAGGCCCTGCAGTTCCGGCTCGCCGACATGCGGACCGACCTCGAGGCCGCCCGCGTCCTGCTGCTGCGGGCCGCGGCCGCCCTCGACGCCGATGCCCCGGACAAGGTTTCCCTCTGCGCGATGGCGAAGAAGTTCACCACGGACACCGGATTCGCCGTCGCCAACGACGCGCTGCAGTTGCTCGGCGGCTACGGCTATCTCAGCGAGTACGGACTCGAGAAGATCGTGCGCGATCTCCGAGTGCACCAGATCCTGGAAGGAACCAACGAAGTGATGCGACTCGTCATCGCGCGGTCCGTGGTGGGCGCCGCATGACCGACACCGGCACCGCCGAACCGGAGGTCCTCCTCGGCGTCGATCGGGGCGTCGCGACGATCACCCTGAACCGGCCGCGCGCGATCAACGCGCTCAGTCACGCGATGGTGCGCACCATCGACGCCGCCCTGATCGACTGGGCGGCGGACCCGGCGGTGCGCGTCGTGCTGATCACCGGCAACGGCGAGCGCGGGCTGTGCGCGGGCGGCGACATCGTCGCCATCCACGACGACGCCAAGGCCAAGGCGGGCGAGAATTGGCCCACCGGCTCGGCGACGGCGCAGTTCTGGCGCGACGAGTACACGATGAACGCCCGCATCCATCGCTACCCCAAGCCGGTCGTCGCCGTCATGGCGGGCGCGGTGATGGGCGGCGGTGTCGGCATCTCGGCGCACGCATCGGTGCGCGTGGTCACCGACACCGCCAAGGTAGCGATGCCGGAGGTCGGCATCGGTTTCGTTCCCGACGTGGGCGGCACCTACCTGCTGGCGCGCACGCCGGGCGAACTCGGGACGCACCTCGCCCTCACCACGGCGCGGATGTCGGCCGGCGACGCCATCGCCGCCGGATTCGCCGACCACTACGTGCCGACGGCCGACCTCGACGCCTTCGTGGAGGCCCTGCACACGGGGACAGTCGACACCGCGCTCTCCCTCGCCTCCCCGGCGCCCGACTCTCCGCTCGCGGACCGGCGATCGTGGATCGACGAGGCCTACGCCGGCGACGACGCCGCCGAGATCGTCGCCCGACTCCGACGTTCCGGGGTCGACGAGGCCGTCGCCGCGGCGGACGCCATCGAGTCGAAATCGCCCACCTCCGTCGTCGTCACGCTGCGGTCGCTGCGCCGCGCTGCCGCCGCGTCGTCCCTCGACGAGGTGCTCGACGAGGAATACCGCGTGTCGATCGCCTCGCTCGACTCGCCCGATCTGGTCGAAGGCATCCGGGCGCAGGTCGTCGACAAGGACCGCTCGCCGTCGTGGCGGCCGGCGACACTCGGCGAGGTGACCGCCGCGGACGTCGACCGCTTCTTCGCCCCGCTCGGGGACGCCGAACTCGGCCTCGCCACCCGAACCGAACCCCTCTCCTCAGAAAGTTCCCGCGCATGAGCACTGTCGCCTTCCTCGGCCTCGGCCACATGGGTGGACCCATGGCCGCCAACCTCGTGGCCGCCGGTCACGACGTCCGAGGCTTCGATCCGGTCCCCGCGTCACAGGACGCCGCCCGCGCGAACGGAGTCACGGTCGTCGCCTCCGCCGCCCTGGCGGTGGCCGGAGCGTCCGTCGTCGTCACGATGCTGCCGAGCGGCCGCCACGTCCTGGACTGCTACGCCGAGATCGTGCCGGCGGCCGAGCCGGACACGCTGTTCGTGGACTCGTCCACCATCGACGTTGCCGACGCCCGCGCCGCCGCCGAGACCGCCACCGGGGCCGGACATCGCGCCGTCGACGCCCCCGTGTCCGGCGGGGTCGGTGGTGCCACCGCCGGCACGCTCACCTTCATGGTCGGCGGGCCCGACGCGGACGTCGCCGCGGCCACGCCGTACCTCGAGATCATGGGCCGCAAGGTGGTTCACTGCGGTCAGGGCGGCAACGGTCAGGCGGCGAAGCTCTGCAACAACATGATCCTGGGCATCTCCATGGTCGCGGTGAGCGAGGCGTTCGTGCTGGGCGAGAAGCTCGGGCTGACCAACCAGGCGCTGTTCGACGTGGCCTCCACCGCGTCCGGCCAGTGCTGGGCGCTGACCACCAATTGTCCGGTGCCGGGCCCGGTTCCGACGTCACCGGCCAACAACGACTACACGCCCGGCTTCGCCGCCGCCCTCATGCGGAAGGACCTGGGCCTGGCCGCGGATGCGGTGCGCGCCACGGGAGTCCCGGCGCGTATGGGCCTGCTCGCCGCCGAGCTGTACGAGGACTACGCCCGCGAGCACGGAGGCACCGACTTCTCCGGCATCGTCCAGGACATCCGCGAGCGATCGGGTGAGACGGCGTGAGCACGGAACCGGGGGCATCGGGGACCGACCGCCACGAGACCATCGAGACCTCGGTGACGGGTCGGGTCGCCGTGATCCGACTGCACCGGCCGAAGGCGCTGAACGCGTTGAACTCCACCCTCATGCACGAGGTGGTCGCTGCGGCGGAGCGATTCGACGCCGACCCGGAGATCGGGTGCATCGTGCTTCTCGGGTCCGAGCGGGCGTTCGCCGCCGGCGCGGATATCAAGGAGATGCAATCGAAGACGTACGCCGACGTCCACGGCGGCGACCTCTTCACCGAGTGGGACCGGTTCGCCGCGGTGCGGACGCCCACCCTCGCCGCGGTCGCCGGATACGCCCTCGGCGGCGGCTGCGAGGTGGCCATGATGTGCGACGTCCTGCTCGCGGCGGACACGGCGCAGTTCGGTCAGCCGGAGATCACGCTCGGCACCATCCCCGGCATCGGGGGCTCGCAACGGCTCACGCGGGCAGTCGGTAAGGCCAAGGCCATGGAGATGTGTCTGACGGGTCGTCGGATGGGCGCCGAGGAGGCCGAGCGTGCCGGGCTCGTCTCCCGCATCGTCCCGGCGGCCGACCTCGAGACCGAGGCGATGACGACGGCGCAGACCATCGCGTCGCAGTCGTTGCCGGTGGCGATGCTCGCCAAGGAAGCAGTGAATCGGGCGTTCGAGTCCACCCTCGCCGAGGGAGTTCGTTTCGAGCGCCGCGTCTTCCACGCTACGTTCGCGACGGAGGATCGGGCCGAGGGCATGTCGGCGTTCGTGGAGAAGCGCACGCCGAATTTCCGCCACCGCTGAGCGCCCGGCTGGTGACCGAGGCCCCGCGTCGGTCACCAGCCGGAGTCGTCCTCGTCGTCGAAATCGCCGGCCCGACGGCGGACGCCGGCGAGAATCGCGACCAGGGAGTCGAGTTCGCGGCCGGCCACGCCGGGGTCTCCGAACACACGGTCGTTCAATTGCTCGGTGGCGGAGACGGCCAATCGTCGTCCGCTGTCGGTGATCTCGACCAGGGTCGTCCGTCGGTCGGTGGGGTGGGGGACTCGGGTGACCAGGCCGGCCTTTTCGAGTCGGTCGACGGCATTGGTCACCGACGTCGGGTGAACCTGCAGGCGCGCACTGGCTTTCGCCATGGGGAGTGCCCCGGTGCGGGTGAAGGTGAGCAGGGTCAGCAGTTCGTAGCGGGCGAACGTGAGTCCGGTGGGTTTGAGCACCTCGTCGACGCGGGCCATCATGATCTGCTGCACCCGCATGATCGACGTCACCGCTGCCATGCCGTCCGCGGCGTCGGTCCATCCGTGCCGAACCCATTGCCGATGGGCCTCGGCGATCGGGTCGAGCGGGAGCTTCGGTGCGGAGGGCATGGGTCGATCCTTCCACGACGATGCCCCGTGGTCAGTGTGATGCGTGTGAACCGCCTTGATTCACAGCAGTCACATCAGCATCATGCGACACTTCGGTATCAATGAGGTCTCGGCAGCCGTGATGCGGCGCGGCGCGTGGTGAACTCGTACCGAGCAGTCCGCGTCGTCGGCTCGACGCCGCGCACGTGGACTCCGTACCGGCCCGACCCGCATCCAGGAGAGACCATGCGTACATCCCGACGACTCCGGCGCACCGTCGCCGGCCTCGCCCTCGCGTGCGCCGGAGCGCTCGCCGTCCCCGCGGTGGCCACCGCCGCGCCGACCGTGCCGTCGGTCCCCGAGTCGAACCCCCTGCTCGACGCCATCGCGTTGCTCGAGGGCACCGGATCCGGTGACGGCACCGGATCGGCCGAGGGCACCGACCCCACCGACCCCACCGACACCGCCCTGGACGCCGCCCGCGCCGTCCTGGGCGCCGCACCCACCGTCGACGTAGCGGAGCCGAACGGCAACCCTCTCGCCCTCGTGGACGCCGCGAACGGCCTGCTCCAGGGCTTCGGGCTCACGCCGTTCCTCTACCCGACCGCGGCGTTGAACTGTTCGGCGCTCCCCGGCGTGCCGTTCGGCGTCGTGCCGGCGGTCGCGGGTGCGGCTCCCGGCCCCTATACGCCGAAGGTCCCCGGCGTCGGCGCTCTGCCCACCCTGCCCAATGTCGACACCAGCATCGCCGACCCCGGCGAGACGCTCTACGCCTTCGTGCCCGCCCCCGGCGGCATCGTGAACGACGCCGCGAACAAGTCCGGCATGCAGGTCGCGTGGTTCAACGTCAACACGCTGAAGGGCGGCTTCGCCGACATGGGCGGGCTCACCGACGTCATCTCCGCCGAGGTCATCGACGGCCTGCCCCCGTTGCTCCAGGGTCCGGCCCGTGACCTGGTGCAGCGCAACCTCGGTGCCTTCCCCAGCGCCGGCGTGCGCCTCGCGCCCGTGGCCACCGGGTCCGGCACCGTGCTCGCCGCGGTCTTCGGCCAGGTGACGCACGACGGCAAGACCTGCGCATTCTTCCCCACGGTGGGCCTGACGCAGGTCCCCTGACCGCACTCGCCTCGAGCGAACGGGCCCCGGTGATCACGCCGGGGCCCGTTCTGCTGTGGTCTCCTCGCGGCCTACCCTCCGTGTCATGACAGCGGGTGAGGCAGCGGAGTGGACGGGGGAGTGGGCGGGACAGGGGATCGACGTCGCGGTCCACGACCCGGACGGGGACCCGGCCGCTCTGGTGATCCTCGCGCACGGCGCAGGCAGCGACAGGAACGCGCCGGTGCTCGTCGCCGTGGCGACGGCTCTGGCGGAGCGCGGCCTGCGGGTGGTGCGGATGACGCTGCCGTTCCGGCAGGAGCGTCCGAAGGGGCCGCCGAACCGCGCGGGCGCAGCCGCGGATCGCGCCGGCATCGCCGCCGTCGCCGCATGGGCGGTGGCGCGGGAACGCCGTCGTCCCCCGGTGATCGTCGGCGGTCACTCCTACGGTGGACGGCAGGCCTCGATGCTGGTGGCCGAGAACCCGGCCGTGGCCGACGGGCTCCTTCTGCTGAGCTATCCGCTGCACCCGCCTCGCAAGCCGGACGTGCTGCGGGTCGACCATTTCCCGGCGATCACGGTGCCGACGGTGTTCGTGCACGGCTGCAAGGACACGTTCGCGACGAGCGAGGTACTGGCCGGTGCGGTGCGCACGATTCCGGCCGCGGTTCACGTGGTCACGGTGGAGGGGGCGGGACACGATCTGGCCCCGACCCGCAAGCCCACGGCGGCCCTCACTGCAGACGCGGTGGAGAGGGAGTGGGTGCGACGAGACGGGTGAAAAGGAGTGCCCCCGGCAGGATTCGAACCTGCGGCCTTCCGCTCCGGAGGCGGACGCTCTATCCCCTGAGCTACGGGGGCGCACCGGAGAACCGGTGTGCCGATCGGGCTGTCACAGACTAGCGCATGCCGAACGTCAGATCGGCGCAGCCCCCTTCTCGGTCAGCATCTGGGTCATCAGCTGCGACTCCGACTGCTGCGTGTCGACCATCGTCTGCGCGAGCTGACGTACGACGGCGGAGCTCGCGTGCATCGCGCCGTACTCCATCATCGGCAGTCCACCCTGGTGGTGGCGCAGCATCAGCTGCAGGAACAGCACGTCCGCCGCCGGGCCGGTGGCGGCCCGCAGGTTCGTCATGTCCTGTGCCGTGGCCATGCCGGGCATCGCCGCGACGGTGCCGTCGCCGGACCCGGCGTTCGTGGACATGTCGGCCATCCCGTGACCGCCATGACCGGAGCCGTCGGACATCCACCCCATGTACCCCCCGGTCGGGAGCGGGGGAGCGTCCCACAGCGCGAGCCACCCCTGCATCTGGCCGACCTGGTTCTGCTGGGTGGTGAGGATGTCGTACGCGAGGTTGCGCACGAGCGGATCCGTGGCCGAACCCAGTGCGACCGTGGCCATCTCGATGGCCTGGTTGTGGTGCACCGTCATGTCCTGCGCGAAGCCGACGTCCACCGAGTCCAGCGCCGGGTGGGCCGGAGCGTCGTCGCGCAGCGGGAGCTGGGCGAGGAAGCCGACCGCGAACCCGACGAGCAGGAGCGCCACGACGCCGAGCGCGAGCAGCGGGCCGCGCTGACTACGTCGCGGTGCGGACTCGAGCCCCTCGGTCCGGGCGTCGGCAGCGTCCCCGCTCACGGCGTCGGAACGACGGGCTGGGCCGGATCGGCCGGCAGCTGCATCGGATCGGTCAGCTCGGTGCTGTCGGGCGTGATGCCCTCACCGGACATCGGCACGGCGTCCGCTCCCGGCGGCGTCGGGTCGAAGGGCGGCGGGTTGTCCGGGTCGAAGGTCTGCGGCGTGGTCGAGCAGCTGGCTCCGACCTCCGGGTACTGGAACCGGTTCAGGCGCAGCGCCGTGATGAACTGGTCGATGCGCGGATCGTCGACGCTGTCCAGCTTCAGCTGGTGGCCCCACGACTGCAGCGACACGGGCGAGTCCAGTCCGGGGTAGGCGGACATGAGCATGTACTGCTGGCCCTCGACCTTGGATGCGAGCGTGGCGATCTGATCCTCGGACAGCGCGTCGGGGTCGTACGCGATCCACACGGCACCGTGCTCGAGGGAGTGCACGGCGTTCTCGGTGCGCAGACCGTCCGGGTACACGGTGCCCATGCAGTTGGCCCAGATCTGATCGTGCGGTCCGCCGAACGGAGGCGACTGGTCGTACGCCACGCGCTGCGTCCCGGTGACGTGGAGCGCAGCCGGGTACTGCTGGATCTGCACGCCCTCGATGGCCGTCGACGGGTCCTGGTTGGACTCGCTGGGCGCGAAGCGCTGCGCCTCGGCCCGATCCTGGTACTTCGGGATCAGGTTGATCGCCAGGGCCGCGATGAGGCCGATCACGACCACGGCGGCACCGATGGTCAGCCACGGCACGTTACGACCGCGGGCGCCACCGCTCCGGGCGGGGACACCGCCCTTGGTCTTGCTCTTCTTGCCGGCCGCCTTGATGGCCTTGGCCGATTTCGATCCGGACTTGTCGGAACCGCTGGGCATCGTCGGTGTGCTCTTTCGGTCGTGGGTCATGTCGCCGCGGACGCTCGTCGTCGGGCAGCCGAGGCGCGGCCGACGGAGTCGGCGGGGCGTGTCGAGGCTGCCGGCGCGGGCGGCGAGGCATCCCTACTGTACGGAGCGAGTCTGAGACTGCGCTGATGGCTGCATGCCCCCGACCGGGCGGCGGGACCGACCACGGTTCGGGGCGTGTGCGTCCTGGCCATATGATAGGGCCTCGTGACTCCCGCCGACCTCGCCGAACTGTTGCGTGCCACCGCTGCGACCGTCCTGACCGAGCGCGGCCTCGACGCCGCGGTGTTGCCGGCCGCCGTGACGGTGGACCGGCCGCGCAATCCCGAGCACGGCGACTACGCGACCAACGTCGCCATGCAGGTCGCCAAGAAGGCCGGTGTCGCACCGCGTGACCTCGCGACCTGGCTCGCCGAGGCGCTCGCCGGGCAATCCGCCGTCGACGAGGTCGACGTGGCCGGGCCCGGCTTCCTCAACATTCGCCTGGCCAAGTCGGCGCAGGGCGCCATCGTCGAGAGGGTGCTGACCGAGGGCGAGGCCTATGGACGATCGGACTCGCTCGCCGGCACGTCGATCAACCTGGAGTTCGTCTCGGCCAACCCCACCGGACCCGTGCACCTGGGCGGGACGCGGTGGGCCGCCGTCGGTGACGCGCTCGGGCGCATCCTCACCTCGCGCGGCGCCGCGGTGACGCGCGAGTACTACTTCAACGATCACGGCGCGCAGATCGATCGGTTCGCCCGCTCGCTCGTCGCAGCGGCGCAGGGCCTCCCGGCTCCCGAGGACGGCTACGCCGGCGAGTACATCGCCGAGATCGCCGCGCACGTGCTCGAGAAGCGGCCGGATGCGCTGGATCTGCCCGAGGACGAGCGTCAGGAAGCGTTCCGGTCGATCGGCGTGGACGCGATGTTCACCAAGATCAAGGCCGACCTGCACGAGTTCGGAACCGATTTCGACGTGTACTTCCACGAGAACTCGCTGTTCGAGTCCGGTGCCGTGGAGCGGGCCGTGGAGACCCTGAAGACGTCCGGCAACCTCTACGAGAAGGACGGGGCCTGGTGGCTCCGGAGCACCGAGTACGGAGACGACAAGGACCGCGTCGTGGTCAAGAGCGACGGCAACGCGGCCTACATCGCCGGTGACATCGCCTACTTCCAGGACAAGCGCGCCCGCGGCTTCGACCTGTGCATCTACATGCTCGGTGCCGATCACCACGGATACATCGGTCGGCTCAAGGCCGCGGCCGCGGCCTTCGGCGACGATCCCGCGACCGTCGAGGTCCTCATCGGGCAGATGGTGAACCTCGTCCGCGACGGCGTCGCCGTGAAGATGAGCAAGCGCGCCGGCACCGTCATCAGCCTCGACGACCTGGTGGAGGCCATCGGCATCGACGCCGCGCGGTACGTGATGGTCCGTAGCTCGGTCGATCAGTCCATCGACATCGACCTCGCCCTGTGGGCGAGCAAGAGCAACGACAACCCCGTCTACTACGTGCAGTACGCGCACGCGCGGCTGTGCTCGCTCGCGCGCGGTGCGGCAGAGCTGGGCGTCTCGGCGGAGTCACCGGACTTCTCCCTGCTGGTGCACGAGAACGAGGGTGACCTGATCCGCACTCTCGGCGACTTCCCGCGCGTCGTCGAGAGCGCCGCGAGTCTGCGTGAGCCGCACCGCATCGCTCGCTACCTGGAGGACCTGGCCGGCGCGTACCACCGCTTCTACGGCGCCTGCCGCGTCCTTCCCCGAGGGGACGAGGAAGCAGAGCCGGTCCACACCGCTCGGCTCGCGCTCGGCAACGCCACGAGGCGGGTCCTGGCCAACGGCCTCGACCTGCTGGGCGTCTCCGCTCCGGAGAAGATGTGAGCGCGCATCCTGCCGGCCCGCGGCATGCCGCGTCGCCCGGTCCCGCGATGCCCGATCGTCCGACGGCCGCCGCCGAGGTGACCGATCTCGACCCGACCGTGTTCCCGCGCAACGCCCGTCGGCGAGAGGACGGTGTGGTCACCCTCGCCGGGGTGCCGGTCACCGACCTCGCTCGGGAGTTCGGCACACCGCTCTTCGTGATCGACGAGGACGACTTCCGGTCGCGCTGCCGCGAGATGGCGGCCGCCTTCGGGGCGCCGGCCCGAGTTCACTACGCCTCCAAGGCTTTCCTGTGCGGTGAGATCGCGCGCTGGGTCGCCGACGAGGGCCTGTCGCTCGACGTCTGCTCCGGCGGCGAGCTGGCCGTGGCCTTGAACGCGGGCTTCCCGGCGAACCGGATCGCCATGCACGGCAACAACAAGTCCCGCGAGGAGCTGGCCGCCGGTGTGCGCGCCGGCGTCGAGCACGTGGTCCTGGATTCCATGGCGGAGATCGGTCGACTCGACGAGATCGCCGCGGCCGCGAACACGGTGCAGGACGTGTTGATTCGCATCACCGTGGGCGTCGAGGCGCACACGCACGAGTTCATCGCCACCGCGCACGAGGACCAGAAGTTCGGCTTCTCGCTGTCCGACGGCAGTGCGATGCAGGCGGTTCGTCGAGTGTTCGACGCCGCGAATCTCCGTCTGGTGGGCCTGCATTCGCACATCGGGTCGCAGATCTTCGAGGTCGACGGCTTCGAGCTCGCGGCCCACCGGGTCATCGGGCTGCTCGGGCAGATCCGCGCCGAGTTCGGGGTGGAGAAGACCTCGCAGATCGACGTCGTCGATCTCGGCGGCGGCATGGGAATCCGGTACCTGCCGGGGGACAACCCGCCCCCCGTGGACGATCTGGCCGCCAAGCTGACCGAGATCGTGCGGTCGGAGTCGGCGGCGATCGGCATCGAACCGCCGACGCTCGCCGTGGAGCCCGGTCGCGCCATCGCCGGCCCCGGCACCGTGACGCTGTACGAGGTGGGCACGGTCAAGGACGTCACCGTCGAGCCCGGCCGCACGCGCCGCTACATCAGCGTCGACGGCGGTATGAGCGACAACATCCGGACCTCGCTCTACCAGGCGGAGTACGTGGGTCGCCTCGTCTCGCGCGAGTCCGACGGCGATCCGGTCCTGGCTCGCATCGTCGGAAAGCATTGCGAGAGCGGCGACATCGTCATTCGCGATACGTGGCAGCCGAACGACCTGGACGACGGCGACCTGTTCGCCGTGGCCGCGACGGGCGCGTACTGCTATTCGATGTCGTCCCGCTACAACCTCTTGCCCCGACCGGCCGTCGTCGCCGTGCGCGGGGGCGAAGCCCGAACGGTGCTCCGCCGTGAAACGTTCGACGACCTGCTCAGCTTGGAGGTAGACCGGTGACCGCTCAGACCGTCCGCGACGAGGATCGTCCGGCCGCGTTCGTCAGCCCCGTCGACAAGCCGCTCGGCGTCGCGGTGCTCGGGATGGGCAACGTCGGCAGCGAAGTCGTGCGCATCCTGCAGGACCACGCCGCCGATCTGGCCGCGCGGGTCGGGGCGCCGTTGGTGCTGCGCGGGGTCGCGGTGCGCGACCTGTCGAAGGACCGCGGTATCGACGCCGACCTGCTCACCACCGACGTGCACGGTCTCGTCGCGCGGGACGACGTCGATCTGGTGGTCGAGGTGCTCGGCGGTATCGAGCCCGCACGGGAGCTGATCCTGTCGGCGCTGAACGCCGGCAAGTCGGTCGTCACCGCCAACAAGGCCCTGCTGGCCGAGTACACCGGGGAGTTGGCGGCGTCCGCCGAGCGGCACCGTGCGGACCTCTACTTCGAGGCCGCCGTCGCGGGAGCCATTCCCGTGGTGCGTCCGCTCATGCAGTCCCTCGCCGGTGACCGGGTCGATCGCGTGATCGGCATCGTCAACGGCACCACCAACTTCATCCTGTCCGCCATGGACGAGACCGGCGCGGACTACGCGGAGACGCTCGCCGAGGCGGGCCGTCTCGGGTACGCCGAGGCCGACCCGACCGCGGACGTCGAGGGCTACGACGCCGCCGCGAAGGCCGCCATCCTGGCGTCGCTGGCTTTTCACACCCGGGTGACGTCGGCCGACGTGCACCGCGAAGGCATCTCGTCGATCACGGCCGACGATCTGGCCACGGCCAAGGCGTTCGACTGCACCGTCAAGCTGCTCGCCCTCTGCGAGCGGGTGGTGGAGGACGGGACCGAACGCATCTCGGTTCGGGTCTACCCGGCGCTGCTGCCGCTGTCGCATCCCCTCGCCCGCGTGTCCGGCGCGTTCAACGCCGTCGTGGTGGAGGCCGAGGCCGCCGGGCAGCTCATGTTCTACGGCCAGGGCGCCGGCGGCGGCCCCACCGCGTCGGCGGTCATGGGCGACCTGGTGATGGCCGCGCGCAACAAGTTCTTCGGCGGACGCGGCCCGGGCGAGTCGACGTACGCCGAGCTCCCCATCGCGCCGATGGGCGACACCCCCACCCGGTACCACGTCAACATGCAGGTGGCCGACCGCACGGGCGTCCTGTCCGCCGTCGCCGCGGAGTTCGCCAAGAACGACGTCAGCATCTCGACGGTGCGCCAGGAAGGGGCAGCCGACGGCGCTCGCCTGGTCGTCGTGACCCACCGGGCGAAGGAGTCCGCGCTCGCCGCCACCGTCGCGGCCCTGTCGAACCTCGACATCGTCGTCGCCGTGACCAGTGTGCTGCGGCTCGAGGGAACGTCGGAGTGATGGCGCCGTGACCGCCGCGCTGATCACGGGTACGACCGTGCGCGCCGTCGTGCCGGCGTCCAGCGCCAATCTCGGACCGGGCTTCGACACCCTAGGATTGGCCCTCGGGTTGTACGACGAGATCACCGTCACCGCGGTGCGGTCGGGGCTCGCGGTGCGGGTCGACGGCGAGGGTGCGAGCGAGGTCCCCTGGGGGCCTTCGCATCTGGTGGTCCGCGCCATCGAACGCGGCCTCGAAGCGGCGGGAGTCTGGGCGAACGGCCTGGAGGTCGTGTGCCACAACAGGATTCCGCACTCCCGTGGACTCGGCTCGTCGGCCTCCGCGGCCGTGGGTGGTCTCTCGGCGGCCAACGCTCTCGTCGCGGCGGTCGATCCGTCGCTGACCCTCGCCCCCGACACGCTCGTGCAGTTGGCGTCCGAGTTCGAAGGTCATCCGGACAACGCGTCGGCGAGCGTCCTCGGCGGCGCCGTCGTCTCGTGGAGTCGCGAGGTCGGCCCGCCCGAGGGGCCGCGGCACTTCGCTGCCGTCCGCCTGGACGTCCATCCCGATCTCGGAGCGACCGTGCTGATCCCGGGGGAGAAGTCGTCCACGGCTCACACCCGCGGACTGTTGCCGGACCTCGTGCCCCATCGCGACGCCGCGTTCACCGCCAGTCGGTCCGCGTTGGCCGTGGTCGCGCTCACCTCTCGGCCGGACCTGCTGCACCTCGCCACCGAGGACCGTCTCCACCAGCCCTATCGCGCCGAGGCCCTGCCGACCACCACCCGCTGGGTTCGCACGCTCCGGGACCACGGACACGCCGCGACCGTCTCCGGCGCCGGACCCACGGTGCTCGTTCTCGGCACGGAGTCGCTGTCGGCGGACCTGCGCACGCAGGCGGAGGACGACGGCATGACCGTGCTCGAACTGGACATCGCCGACGCCGTTGAATCGTCGCTCGTCGTCGACTGACCGCGCGACAGTGCGACGCGCCGACCGGGGCGTTGTTGCTCGTGTCGTGCGTGTTGGCTATTGTGGGGCTCGTCCGTACATCGTGCGCAGTCGCGCCGACTTCTGGTCTCTCCACGGTCGCACCCCCGCTCCTCGGTCCCTCGGTCCGTCACCTCGGATTCCGATCGAGCCGCCGGAGTCCGCCGCGGACGTGACCCTCGTCCGGTAGCCCTCTTCTCGACGCGACGTACGTGGCATCCGCGTTCGGTACGAGTTCCGAACGTCGGACACGAACCCTCGATCTGCGCACCAGGCGCGCGAGGGAAGGAAAGGACCTCCGTGACCGATACGGACATGACCGCTGCTCCGGTCGCCATCGCCGACGACGCCGCCACCGGCGCCCCGGAGCGCCCCGCCCGCGCCCGTGCGGCGCGTCGCGGCGACGGCCTCTCCGGGATGGTGCTCACCGAACTCCGCGGCCTCGCCGCCGAGCTGGGCATCAAGGGGGTGTCCGGGATGCGCAAGGGCGACCTGGTCGCGGCCATCGAGTCGAAGCGCGTCCCCGCGCCGACCGGCGGCTCCGACCGCGCCGAGCGCCCCGCCGCCGAACCTGCCGCTCCCGCAGCGACCTCCACCGAACCCGCCGCGACGTCCTCGGGTGTCTCGCCCGTCTCCGACGGGTCCGGGTCGGACGAGAACGCGTCCGACGGCGGTCCGCGCCGCACGCGCAACCGTCGCGGTGCCTCCCGTCGCGCCGGTGCTGCCGAGTCGGCCACCGACGGTGACGCCGCCGCCCCGTCCGCCGATGCCGCGCCCACCGCAGCCGGCCAGGACGGCACCGAGCCGCAGACCGCCGGTCGGGACGGGGCCGAGCAGGCCGCCGGTCGCGATGGCGCCGAGCAGGCCGCCCCGAGCCGGAACGGACAGGCGGACGCCGCCGACGGCGATGCGGGCGACGAGGGTCGCCCCCCGCGCTCCCGCGGTGACCGGTCACGCCGGGATCGCCAGAACCGCAACGAGGGCGGCAACCGCAACGACCGCAACGAGGGCGGCAACCGCAGCGACCGCAACGACGGCGGCAACCGCAACGACCGCAACGACGGCGGCAACCGGGGCAACGACAACCGGAACAACGGCCCGCGCGACGACTCCTCGGACGACGACAACGACGGTCGGGGACGGCGCGGGCGTCGCTTCCGCGAGCGCCGCCGCGGACGTGACCGTGACGGCTCGTCGAACGACCAGCGCGAACCCGAATTGCGTGACGACGACGTCCTGCAGCCCGTCGCGGGCATTCTCGACGTGCTCGACAACTACGCCTTCGTGCGGACCTCGGGCTACCTGGCCGGGCCCAACGACGTCTACGTGTCGATGAACATGGTGCGCCGCAACGGTCTGCGCCGTGGCGACGCGCTCACCGGCGCCGTCCGGGTGGCGCGGGAGGGCGAGCAGAACAACTCGCGGCAGAAGTTCAACCCGCTGGTCCGCCTGGACACCGTCAACGGTGCTCCGCCGGACGGCAACCGCAAGCGCCCGGAGTTCAACAAGCTCACGCCGCTCTACCCGAACCAGCGCCTGCGTCTCGAGACCACGCCGAACATCCTCACCACGCGCGTCATCGACCTGGTGATGCCGATCGGCAAGGGGCAGCGCGCCCTGATCGTGAGCCCGCCGAAGGCAGGCAAGACGTCGGTGCTGCAGTCGATCGCCAACGCGATCGCGACGAACAACCCCGAGTGCTACCTCATGGTCGTCCTGGTGGACGAGCGTCCCGAGGAAGTCACGGACATGCAGCGGTCCGTGAAGGGCGAGGTCATCGCCTCCACCTTCGACCGGCCGCCGAGCGATCACACCTCGGTCGCCGAGCTCGCCATCGAGCGCGCGAAGCGACTGGTGGAGGACGGCCGCGACGTCGTCGTGCTGCTGGACTCGATCACCCGTCTGGGCCGGGCGTACAACAACAGCTCGCCCGCGTCGGGCCGCATCCTCTCCGGCGGTGTGGATTCGACGGCCCTGTACCCGCCGAAGCGGTTCCTCGGTGCCGCCCGCAACATCGAGAACGGCGGCTCGCTGACCATCATCGCCACGGCGATGGTCGAGACCGGCTCGACCGGCGACACGGTCATCTTCGAGGAGTTCAAGGGCACGGGCAATGCCGAGCTCAAGCTCGATCGCAAGATCGCGGAGCGTCGGGTGTTCCCGGCGGTGGACGTCAACCCGTCCGGCACCCGCAAGGACGAGCTGCTCATGAGTCCGGACGAGGCCGCGGTGCTGCACAAGCTCCGTCGGGTGCTGTCGGGCCTGGACTCGCACCAGGCCATCGACCTGCTCATCGACCGTCTGAAGAAGAGCAAGAACAACATCGAGTTCCTGATGTCGGTCTCCAAGACGGCACCGGGCGGCATGGACGACTGACGTCGCCCGTGACGAAACACCCGGGTCGTGCGTGCCGGGAACAATCCGGACGCCGGCCGGGTTGAGACGATTACCAGCGCGGACAGCTGCTCTGGCATACTGATCGGCCGAGTCCGGTTCCGGTTCACGCCCACGACAGTCGAGGGCGACCCGGCGACCACGAAAGGGACACCATGAAGGCAGGAATCCACCCCGACTACACGGCGACCACCGTCGTGTGCGGTTGCGGCCACACGTTCGAGACGCGGAGCACCAACAGCGCCGAGCGCATCAACGTCGAGGTCTGCTCGCAGTGCCACCCGTTCTACACGGGCAAGCAGAAGATCCTCGACACCGGCGGCCGCGTCGCTCGCTTCGAGGCTCGCTACGGCAAGCGCGCGGGCAAGAAGGCCGACGCCGACAGCTAGCTCGTCCACCGACGCCCGTTCCGAGATCTTTCTCGGAACGGGCGTCGGTCGTTTCTGCAGCCTGGTTCGTGTACCACCCCGCGGTCCAGCAGAACCGTGTGTCTCCCGAAAGGGGCCTTCGACGTGTCCACCCCGACACCGCGCGCGACGCCGTCCGCCATCGACGACGTGCTCGCCGAGCACGCCGGGCTCGAACGTGAGCTCTCCGATCCGTCGTTGCACGACGATCCTGCCGCGGCGAGACGGGCCGGCAAGCGGTTCGCGCAGTTGGCGCCGATCATGAGCGTGCACGGCCGATTGGTCGCCGCGCGGGACGATCTCGAGGCCGCCCGCGAACTCGCGGCCGACGATCCGTCGTTCGCCGCCGAGATCCCGGCCCTCGAGGCCACGGTGGAGGAACTCGACGCCACCCTCACCGACCTGCTGGCCCCCCGCGATCCGCACGACGCGGACGACGTCGTCCTCGAGGTGAAGTCGGGGGAGGGCGGCGAGGAATCCGCCCTGTTCGCCGCCGATCTCGCCCGGATGTACGTGCGGTATGCCGAACGGCGCGGCTGGCGGGTGGAGATTCTCGACGTCACGGTCTCGGACCTCGGCGGCTACAAGGACGCCACGCTGTCGATCAAGGCTCGCTCGGATTCCGCGGACGGGGTCTGGTCGCGGTTCAAGTTCGAGGGCGGGGTGCACCGTGTCCAACGCGTGCCCGTCACCGAGTCCCAGGGGCGCGTGCACACCTCCGCCGCGGGCGTGCTGATCTACCCCGAGCCGGACGAGGTCGAGGAGGTCGCCATCGACGAGGGCGACCTGCGTATCGACGTCTACCGGTCGTCCGGCAAGGGCGGGCAGGGCGTGAACACCACCGACTCGGCCGTCCGGATCACGCACCTGCCGACGGGCATCGTCGTCACCTGCCAGAACGAACGTTCCCAGTTGCAGAACAAGGCTCGCGCGATGCAGGTGCTGGCCGCGCGGCTGCAAGCGGCGGCCGAGGAAGCGGCGGACAAGGAAGCCGCCGCCGGGCGTGCCAGTCAGGTGCGCACCGTCGACCGGTCGGAACGCATCCGCACCTACAACTTCCCCGAGAACCGCATCACCGACCACCGCATCGGGTTCAAGGCCCACAACCTCGACGCGGTGCTCGACGGTGACCTGGACGCTCTGCTCGACGCTCTCGGCGCCGCGGACCGCGCCGCCCGCCTGCAGGCGGAGTGACGTGGAGCGCGTTCCCCTGCGGCTCGAGATCGTCGAGGCCACCCGCGTTCTCGCCGAGGCCGGCGTGGCGAGTCCCGCGGTCGACGCCGAGCTTCTCGCCGCCCACGTGCTGGACACCCCGCGCGGACGCCTCGGGTTGACCCCGCTGGTCGACCCCGCGGTGGCCGAGCGGTTCCGAGCGTTGGTGGCCCGCCGTGCCGAGCGAATTCCGTTGCAGCACATCGTCGGTAGCGCGGCGTTCGGTCCGATCGACGTGCTGGTCGGCCCCGGAGTGTTCACCCCGCGGCCCGAGACCGAACATCTGCTCGAGTACGCGCTGCGCGTTCTGCAGTCCCGCCCGCGCCCGGTCGTGCTGGATCTGTGCACCGGCAGCGGTGCGCTCGCGCTCGCCGTCGCCGCCGAACGGCCGGACGCCGTGGTGCACGCCGTCGAGCGGGACCCCGCGGCGCTCGCCTGGGCGCGTCGCAACGTCGACCGGCGCGCGGAGCTGGGGGACACCCCGGTACGACTGCATCACGGCGACGTCACCGACCGCGCGCTGCTGCCGTTTCTCGACGGCTCCGTCGACCTCGTCCTCGCCAATCCGCCGTACGTTCCGGACGACGCCGAGCTCGAACCCGAAGTGCGCGACCACGATCCGCACGCTGCGCTGTTCGGCGGGCCCGACGGACTGGCCGTCATCGAGCCGATGCTCGGGTCGATCGCGCGGTGGGTGCGCGTCGGCGGGCACCTCGCGATCGAGCACGACGACTCCCATGCCGACGGCGTCGTGGCGCTCGTCCGTCGTCGGTCGGTGTTCGGTGACGTCGTCGCCCATCGCGACCTCGCCGGTCGGCCGCGCTACGTCTCCGCGACACGGGTGACCCGCGCGGCCCGGTGACCCCTGCGGTGCAGCGACCCCCGAGTGGCAAGATGGCCGGGTGCCCACCGTCTACGACTGCTCCGACACCGCGTCTCGCGCGGCCGGACTCGACGCCGCACGGCGCGCCCTGTCTTCCGGTCGCCTGGTCGTGATGCCCACCGACACGGTCTACGGCATCGCCGCCGACGCGTTCGACAGTTCTGCCGTCGCGGAACTGCTGCGCGCCAAGGGGCGCGGCCGGGACATGCCGGTTCCCGTGCTGGTGGGCTCCTGGCACACGATCGATGGACTGGTGCTCGGCGTTCCACAGGCGGCTCGGGATCTCATTCGTGCCTTCTGGCCGGGTGCGCTCAGCCTCGTCGTCCATCAGGCGCCGTCGCTGGCGTGGGATCTCGGTGACGCGCGCGGCACGGTCATGCTGCGGATGCCCCTGCATCCGGTCGCCATCGAACTTCTGCGCGAGGTCGGCCCGCTCGCGGTCTCCAGTGCCAACGTCTCCGGGCGGCCGCCGGCCGTCACGGCCGCCGACGCGCAGCTGCAGCTCGGCGATTCCGCTGCGGTCTATCTCGACGGGGGCCCGGCGGAGCACGCGCTGGCGTCCACCATCGTCGACCTCACCGGGGACGCCCCGCGCATCCTGCGTGTCGGTGCGGTGGCGACCTCCGACATCGCCGAGGTGCTCGGTGTCGCTCCGGAGTCGCTGGTCGCCGGAAGCGCCTGACCGGTGACGGCTCTCGATCATGCGGCCCTGCCGGGAACCGTGGGGGTTCTCGCGCAGAGCGGCAGTGGGGGAGCCGGCGTCCCGATTCGCGAGCTGCTCCTCGTCCTGCTGACCGCCGCCGTCGTGACGTTCCTCGTCACCGGAGCGGTCCGGCTGATCGCGCTGCGCGTCGGGGCGGTTGCCGTCCCGCGGGAGCGCGACGTCCACGTGCGACCCACCCCGCGGTGGGGCGGGATCGGGATCTACCTGGGTCTGCTGGTCGCCCTGTCGTTCGCGCAGACGCTGCCCGCGTTGACCCGTGGCTTCGAGTTCACCTCGGACGTGCAGGCTTCGCTGGTGTCCGGGGTCATTCTCCTGGTCGTCGGCATGGTCGACGACCGGTGGGGTCTCGACGCGCTCACCAAGTTCGCCGGTCAGGTCACCGCGGCCGGCGTGCTCGTCCTCATGGGGGTCAGCTGGCAAGTCCTGTATCTGCCGTGGGGCGAAGGTTCCACGCTGGTGCTCGATCAACTGCAGGCCGGCCTGGTGACGGTGCTGATCGCGGTCGTGATGATCAACGCCCTGAACTTCGTCGACGGGCTCGACGGATTGGCGGCCGGTGTCGGGGCCATCGCCGCCGTCGCCATCTGTCTCTTCTCGGTGGGCCTGCTGCACGAACAGGGCGGCGACGTGAGTGCGTACCCGCCGGCGATGATCGCGGCCGCGTTGGCGGGCGCGTGTCTCGGGTTCCTGCCGCACAACTTCCAACCGGCTCGCATCTTCATGGGCGATTCGGGCTCGATGGTCATCGGCTTGATGTTGGCCGCGGTCGCCACCAGCGCCTCCGGCCGGATCAGTCCGAGCCTCTACGGGACGCGCGATCTACTCGGTCTGTTGTCGCCTCTGCTGCTGGTCGGCGCCGTCATGTTCATCCCCATACTCGACCTCCTGCTCGCGATCGTGCGCCGCACCCGCGCCGGACGCAGTCCGTTCAGCCCCGACAAGATGCACCTGCATCATCGGTTGCTCCAGATCGGTCACTCGCACCGCCGCGTCGTCCTGTTGATCTACCTGTGGGTCGGCGTTCTCGCCTTCGGGGCGGTCGGTGCCGCCCTGGTGGACAGGCGAATCGTGATCCTGCTGTTCGCCGGCGGGCTCGTCTTCGCTCTCGTGGTGACCGCGGTCCCGTCCGTGCGGGACCCGCGACGGCCGGCCGGGTCGGGCCGGTGGCGACGGTCGGGTCGCGTCTCTCGCGGCCGGTAACCTGCCAGGCGTGACGTTCACGCCCCCGCCCGTGCCCTCCTCGACCGCGCCGCTGCGCTCCGCCGTCCGCTACGGGGTGATCGCGCTGATCGTGCTCGCGGTGGTGTCGGCCGTCGTCGCCTACCTGGTGGCCGGGACGCCGGGCTTGTGGGGTGCGCTGATCGGCTCGGCCGTCGGAGGCGTGTTCATCCTCGCGACGGCCGCGTCCGTGCTGTGGTCGGCGAATCTCCCGCCGACGACGGTCGGGGCCGTGCTGCTCGGCGGATGGCTCGCGAAGATGCTGGTGGCCATCGTCGTGCTCGGCATCCTGCGCGGGATGGACTTCTACTCGCGTCCGGCGCTCGGTCTCGTTCTGCTGGCGTCGCTGCTGATCGTCCTGGGCGCGGAGACCGTCGGGGTGCTGCGCCAGCGCGCGCCGTACGTCGATACCCCACCCTCGGACGGGAAGTAGTACGACTTTCTGTAGTAGTGTCCGGGTGCGGGGACGAACCCCCGGCGCGGTGTGGTCGGTTGTGTTGATAAAGTTCCCGGCAAGCGTGGGCTTACCCGGCGTAACGGACAATCGTCGCGGCGGGATCGCCTCCGCGGTGATCGACATCACTGCCGACGTGTCGCGGCCCACACCTCGTGTGAGAATGTGGACCGGCATGCCGCAGCACCGCTCGACCGAACCGCCCGACCGCCCCTTTGTCCGATCGAACCGCGTGGGTACCACGCACGCGGCCGACCACGGGAGAGACCGCTGAGCGTCACCAACTTGGCCGCGGAGTTCCATCCGCCGTCACTGTCCGACTTTTTCCCACCGGCCATCCTGTTCGAGGGCACACCGTTCGAGCTCGACCGTCTGATGCTCGTGCGCATCATCATGACGGTCGTCCTGCTCGCGTTCTTCTTCCTCGCCATGCGCAGCCCCAAGATCGTGCCGCGCGGCATCCAGAACGTCGGGGAGATCGCACTCGGGTTCGTCAAGGATCAGATCGCGACCGAGGTTCTGGGCAAGGAGCAGGGTCGCCGGTTCCTGCCGGTCATCGCGACGATCTTCTTCGCGGTCCTGTTCCTGAACGTCTCCGGCATCATCCCGTTCATCAACATCTCGTCGAACGCTCGTGTCGGTATGCCGATCGTGCTGGCCGCGTTGGCGTACATCGTCTTCAACTACGTGGGCATCAAGAAGTACGGCTTCTTCAAGTACGTGAAGAGCAGCATCGTCGTGCCGGGTGTGCCGCTCGCGATGCACTTCCTGCTGATTCCGATCGAGTTCATCTCGACCTTCGTCCTGCGGCCGTTCACGCTGACCGTGCGTCTCATGGCCAACATGCTTGCCGGTCACATCATGCTGGTGCTGTTCTTCAGCGCCACGCAGTTCTTCTTCTTCGAGGCCGCAGCCGGCATGAAGGTGTTCGGCATCTTCTCCCTGGCCGCGGGCTTCGGCTTCACCCTGTTCGAGATGCTGGTCATCTTCCTGCAGGCCTACGTGTTCGCCCTGCTCACCGCGGTCTACATCGACCTCGCGTTGCACGCCGACTCGCACTGACCCACCCCGGCTCGACGAGCCACCGGTAACAAACCTGACCCGCTGCCGTCCGGTCGTGGGCAACAGAAAGGGAACCAAACATCATGAGCCTCACCTACCTGGCGCAGGAAGCTCAGGAAATCACCGGTGCCGGCTACGGCGCCATCGGCTACGGCCTCGCGGCGATCGGCCCCGGCATCGGCGTGGGCATCGTGGTCGGTAAGGCCATCGAGGGCATCGCTCGTCAGCCCGAGCTGGCCGGCCAGATCCGGACCAACATGTTCCTCGGTATCGCGTTCACCGAGGCTCTCGCGCTGATCGGCCTCGTCGCCGGCTTCGTCTTCGCCTGACACCGGCATGACGACGCCAATCGCAGTCCTCGCAGCCGCGGAAGGGGGCGAGGACGTCAATCCTCTCCTTCCCGCGACGTACGACATCGTCTGGTCTGCGGTCTGCATCGCCGTCATCGGCTTCTTCTTCTGGAAGTACGTGCTTCCGCGATTTCAGAAGGTGCTGTCGGAGCGGTCCGAGCAGATCGAAGGCGGGATCAAGCGCGCCGAAGAGGCACAGGCCGAGGCGAAGCAGGCGCTCGAGCAGTATCGCGCCCAGCTGGCCGACGCACGCCAGGAGGCCGCCAAGATTCGCGAAGACGCCCGCACCCAGGGTCAGCAGATCCTCGCGGAGATGAAGACCAGTGCGCAGGCGGAGAGCGATCGCATCGTGGCCTCGGGTCACCAGCAGCTCGCCGCGCAGCGTCAGCAGATCGTCACCGAACTGCGCTCGGAACTCGGCCGCACCGCCGTCGAGCTCGCCGAGAAGGTCATCGGTGAGCAGCTGTCCGACGACGTCAAGCGCGCCGGAACGATCGATCGGTTCCTCGACGAACTCGATTCTGTCGGCGCAAAGTCCACCAGCGGGAAGTGAACACCATGTACGCAGCGAGTCGTGAGGCTCTCGCCGAGGCCCGCACCGCACTGACCGGCGCGCTCGACGCCGCATCGGACTCCACGTCCGCCGCGGCCGGTGCCGGCTCCGACCTGTTCGCGGTCGTCCGGGTGCTCGACGCCCAGCGTCCGCTCCGGTCGGCCCTGGCCGACGCGTCCGCGTCCGCCGACTCCCGTCGTCAGCTCGCCGAGCGGCTGTTCGACGGCAAGGTCGGGTCGGAAGCGGTGGAGACGGTGAAGGCCGCGGTCGCGCAGAACTGGTCCTCGGCGCGTGACCTCACCGACTCGCTCGTACTGCTGGGCCGCGAAGCGCTGCTGCGCGCCGCGGAGGACCAGGACCAACTGGGCACGGTCGAGGACGAGCTGTTCCGGCTCGGTCGCATCATCGCGGGCGACTCCGCTCTCGAGCAGGCGCTCTCGGACCGGACCAAGCCGGCCGAGGCGTCCGGACAGCTGCTGAAGACGCTGCTGTACGGCAAGGTCACGGCCATCACCGAGGCTCTCGCCGTCCAGGCCGTCGGACGACTGACCGAGGCTCCGGCCGAGGTGTTCGGCGAGCTCTCCGCGCTGGCGGCGACCCGGCGGAACAAGGAAGTCGCGTACGTCCGCAGCAGTACCGAGTTGAGCACCGATCAGGTCGACCGCCTCACGTCTACGCTGGAAGGTATCTACGGCAAGTCCGTGACCGTTCACGTGGAAGTCGATCGCGACCTGCTGAGCGGTCTCGTCGTTCGCGTCGGTGACGAGGTGATCGACGGCAGTGGTGCGGGGCGTCTCGCGCAGCTGCGCAAGTCGCTCAAGTGACCGGTTCACCCACCCGACCGGCAGGCACGACCAGAGTTTGTCCCCACCCACGTTTCGGTGACTCGGCCCAGAGCGGCCGGCGCACCGAGGCCACAGACAGTGAGAGCAGGAAAACATGGCGGAGTTGACGATCTCCTCCGACGAGATCCGTAGCGCAATCGAGAGCTACACCGCGAACTACGCACCGGAGTCCTCTCGTGAAGAGGTCGGTCTGGTGTCGGACACGTCCGACGGCATCGCCCACGTGACCGGGCTCCCGTCCGCGATGGCGAACGAGCTGCTCGAGTTCCCCGGCGGCGTCCTGGGCGTCGCGCTGAACCTCGACGATCGCGAGATCGGCGCCGTCATCCTCGGTGACTACGAGAACATCGAGGAAGGCCAGGAGGTCAAGCGCACCGGAGAGGTCCTGTCCGTTCCGGTCGGCGACAACTTCCTCGGCCGCGTCATCGACCCGCTGGGCAAGGCCATCGACGGCCTCGGCGACATCGAGTCCGACGAGCAGCGTGTCCTCGAGCTCCAGGCAGCCACGGTGCTCGAGCGCCAGCCCGTCGAGGAGCCCCTCGCCACCGGCATCACCGCCATCGACGCCCTCACCGCCATCGGGCGCGGTCAGCGCCAGCTGGTGATCGGCGACCGCAAGACGGGCAAGACCGCCGTCTGCGTCGACGCGATCATCAACCAGAAGAAGAACTGGGAGACCGGCGATCCCGACAAGCAGGTGCGCTGCATCTACGTCGCGATCGGTCAGAAGGGCTCCACCATCGCCGGTGTGAAGTCCGCGCTGGACGAGCACGGCGCCATGGAGTACACCACCATCGTCGCGGCTCCCGCGTCGGACTCCGCCGGCTTCAAGTGGCTCGCCCCCTACACCGGCTCGGCCCTCGGCCAGCACTGGATGTACCAGGGCAAGCACGTCCTCATCGTGTTCGACGACCTCACCAAGCAGGCCGAGGCCTACCGCACCATCTCGCTGCTGCTGCGTCGTCCGCCGGGCCGCGAGGCGTACCCGGGTGACGTCTTCTACCTGCACTCTCGTCTGCTCGAGCGGTGCGCGAAGCTGTCCGACGAGCTCGGCGGCGGTTCGATGACGGGCCTGCCCCTCATCGAGACCAAGGCCAACGACATCTCGGCGTTCATCCCGACCAACGTCATCTCCATCACCGACGGTCAGGTGTTCCTCGAGTCGGACCTCTTCAACAAGGGTGTCCGTCCCGCCATCAACGTCGGTACCTCGGTGTCCCGCGTGGGTGGTGCCGCGCAGACCAAGGGCCTGAAGAAGGTCGCCGGTTCGCTGCGTCTCGAGATGGCGCAGTTCCGCGAGCTCGAAGCGTTCTCGGCCTTCGCCTCCGACCTCGACGCCGCGTCCAAGGCGCAGCTCGAGCGCGGCGCCCGCTGGGTGGAGCTGCTCAAGCAGGACCAGTACACCCCGGTCTCCGTCGAGGACCAGATCGTCTCGATCTACCTCGTCGACGCCGGCTATTACGACAGTGTCCCGGTCGACGACGTCCGTCGCTTCAACCGTGAGTTGCTCGAAGACCTGCATCGCAACGCTTCGGACGCGTTCGAGTCCATCGCCGGTGGCGGGGTCCTGAAGGACGACGCCGCCGAGTCGATCAAGAAGGCGACCGACGACTTCAAGCAGGGCTTCCTCACCTCCTCGGGCGAGCGCATCGTCAACGAGGCCGAGGCCGAGGCGCTCGACAAGGACGAGGTCGACCAGGAGAAGGTCACCGTCACGCGCAAGACCGTCGGCAAGTGATGATCGGTCCGCGACGAGCAGGGAGTGAGGTGAACCGTGCCCAGCATTCGTGAGCTCCGCTCCCGGATCAGGTCGACGAACTCGATCAAGAAGATCACCAAGGCGCAGGAACTGATCGCGACCTCGCGCATCACCAAGGCGCAGGCCCGGGTCGAGGCGTCCAAGCCGTACGCCACCGAGATCACCAAGGTGCTCTCGGCGTTGGCGAGCGCGTCCGGCTCGCTCGATCACCCGCTGCTCACCGAGCGCCCCGAGCCCAAACGGGCCGCGGTGCTGGTGGTCACCAGTGACTCGGGTCAGTGCGGCGGCTACAACTCGAACATCCTGCGCGAGGCCGAGGAACTTCAGCAGCTGCTGAAGTCCGAGGGCAAGGAACCGGTCATCTACGTCCTCGGACGCAAGGGCCTGACGTACTACACGTTCCGGGATCGGGACGTGAAGGGCGCCTGGACCGGGTTCTCGCAGCAGCCGACGTACGCCGACGCCGCCAAGGCGGCGAAGCACCTCGTCGAGTTGTTCATGGCCGGGTCCGGCAACGAGATCGAGGCCCCCAACGGTGAGGGCACCGTCGAGGGTGTCGACGAGCTGCACATCGTGTTCACCACGTTCGTCTCGATGCTCTCGCTCAAGCCGACCGTGCGACGGATGGCCCCGTTGGAGGTGGACTACGACGACGAGGAGATCGAGCTCGGCGCCGACATGCTCACCGACTCGAAGCCGTCCACCGAGGTCACCGCGCAGTACGACTTCGAGCCGGAGGCGGACACGCTGTTGTCCGCGCTGCTGCCCAAGTACGTCAGCACCCGCATCTACGCCGCACTGCTCGACGCGGCAGCCTCCGAGTCGGCCGCCCGTCGTACCGCGATGAAGGCCGCCACGGACAACGCCAACGATCTGGTCAACGCCCTGTCCCGCCAGGCCAACCAGGCGCGTCAGGCCCAGATCACCCAGGAAATCAGCGAGATCGTCGGCGGCGTCGACGCGCTTGCAGCGAGCTCAGGAAGAGACTGAACATGACCGCAGCAGTAACCGATAACACGGGTACCGGCGCCGCGAAGTCCGAGAACGGGCGCGTCGTGCGCGTCATCGGTCCCGTCGTCGACATCGAGTTCCCCCGTGGCTCCATCCCCGAGCTGTTCAACGCTCTGCACGCGGAAATCGAGCTGTCGGCCGTCGCCAAGACGCTGACGCTCGAGGTCGCCCAGCACCTCGGTGACAACCTGGTGCGCACCATCTCCATGCAGCCGACCGACGGCCTGGTCCGCGGCACCCCGGTGAGCGACACCGGCAAGCCGATCTCCGTGCCGGTGGGTGACGTGGTCAAGGGCCATGTGTTCAACGCTCTCGGCGACTGCCTCGATTCGCCCGGCCTCGGCCGCGACGGCGAGCAGTGGGGCATCCACCGCAAGCCCCCGGCCTTCGATCAGCTCGAGGGCAAGACCGAGATCCTCGAGACCGGCATCAAGGTCATCGACCTGCTGACCCCGTACGTGAAGGGCGGCAAGATCGGCCTGTTCGGTGGCGCCGGCGTGGGCAAGACCGTGCTCATCCAGGAGATGATCACGCGTATCGCCCGTGAGTTCTCCGGTACGTCCGTGTTCGCCGGCGTCGGCGAGCGCACCCGTGAGGGCACCGACCTCCACCTCGAGATGGAGGAGATGGGCGTTCTGCAGGACACCGCCCTGGTGTTCGGTCAGATGGACGAGCCGCCGGGCACGCGCATGCGCGTCGCCCTCTCGGCCCTCACCATGGCCGAGTATTTCCGCGATGTGCAGAACCAGGACGTGTTGCTCTTCATCGACAACATCTTCCGGTTCACGCAGGCCGGCTCGGAGGTCTCGACGCTCCTCGGCCGTATGCCGTCCGCGGTGGGCTACCAGCCCACGCTGGCCGACGAGATGGGTGAGCTCCAGGAGCGCATCACCTCGACCCGTGGCCGCTCGATCACCTCGCTGCAGGCGATCTACGTGCCCGCCGACGACTACACCGACCCGGCGCCGGCCACCACCTTCGCGCACCTCGATGCCACCACCGAGCTCTCGCGTCCGATTTCGCAGAAGGGCATCTACCCGGCTGTGGACCCGCTGACGTCGACCTCGCGCATCCTGGAGGCGTCGATCGTCGGTGACGAGCACTTCCGCGTCGCCAACGAGGTCAAGCGCATCCTGCAGAAGTACAAGGAGCTGCAGGACATCATCGCCATTCTCGGTATGGACGAGCTCTCCGAGGAGGACAAGGTCACGGTGTCCCGTGCCCGTCGTCTCGAGAAGTTCCTCGGCCAGAACTTCATCGTCGCCGAGAAGTTCACCGGCGAAGAGGGTTCCGTCGTGCCCCTGTCCGACACCATCGAGGCGTTCGACAAGGTCACCAAGGGCGAGTACGACCACCTGCCCGAGCAGGCGTTCAACAGCTGCGGTGGACTCGACGACGTCGAGGCCGCAGCCAAGAAGATCGCCGGAAAGTAGTCCGCCATGGCAGAGATGGACGTCGAACTCGTCGCGGTCGAGGAGCGACTGTGGTCGGGTACGGCTACGCTCGTCAGCGCTCAGACCACCGAGGGTGAGATCGGCATCATGGCCGGCCACGAGCCGGTTCTCGGTCAGTTGATCGAGGGCGGCACCGTGGCCATCACGACGACCGACGGTGAGCGTCGTGTCGCGGCCGTCCACGGCGGATTCCTCTCCGTGACGGGCAAGACGGTGACCATCCTCGCCGAGTCCGCGGAGTTCGCCGAGGACATCGACGTGGAGGCAGCCAAGTCGCTGCTGGCCGAGGGCTCCGAGGACGAGGAGGCGCTCGCGATCGCACGCGGGCGCGTCCGCGCCGTCGAGCGGGCCTAGACCGCACGGAAGCCGCGGCGGGCCCGGTGATGATGACGATCTGGATGACAGTTCTTGTCGTTCTGGTGGTCGTTCTCGCCGGGCTCGCCGCGGCTTTTCTGTATCGCCTGATCACGCTGCGCCGAGGCGGGACGGCCGTCATTCTGCGGTCGCTGCCCGCTGCGCCGGGCGCCGGATGGCGCCACGGCATCTTCCGCTACGGCGAGAACGTGCTCGTGTTCTACAAACTGTCCAGCCTGCGCCCCGGCCCCGACCGGCGCATGGTGCGGCAGACGCTCGATCTCGGCGAGCGTCGTCGACCCGAGAAGTCGGAGTTCGACATCATGACCGAGGACATCGCGATCGTGGAGCTCTACGACGCCGACCGGCGCTACGAGGTGGCGTTCGACCGAGGCGCGTTCACGGCCTTCACCTCGTGGGTCGAATCACGACCGTCGGGCCGATCCCGGCGTCCCCGTCCCGGCGCGGGGGGCGCGCGGTGACCTGCCGGGTGATCGCTCAGGGCTGATCGTCGCCGCCCGGTCGCCACAGGACGTCGCCGTCGGGGTTGGTGATGCGCCCGAGGACGAACAACAGGTCCGACAACCGGTTCAGATAGAGCGCGGGCAACCTGTTGGTGACGTCCGGAAAAGCGTCCACGGCAGCCCAGGCGGCCCGCTCGGCCCGTCGGGCCACGGTGCGAGCATGGTGCAGGAGAGCGGACCCCGCCGTCCCGCCCGGGAGCACGAACGATCGCAGCGGCGCCAGCGTGGCGTTGTACTCGTCGCACCATGCCTCGAGCCGGTCGACGTAGGCCTGCGTCACTCGCAGCGGCGGATGCTTCGGATTGTCCTCGACCGGCGTCGCCAGGTCCGCGCCGACGTCGAAGAGATCGTTCTGGATGCGCCCGAGCACGGGCCTCAGGTGCTCGGGCGGCGACCCGAGGGCGAGCACCAGCCCCAGAGCGGCGTTGAGTTCGTCGCAGTCCGCGTAGGCCACGACGCGCGGGTCGTTCTTGCTCACTCGCTCGAAGTTGCTGAGCCCGGTGGTGCCGTCGTCACCCGTCCGGGTGTAGATCGAGGTCAGATGAACCGCCATTTCTCGACCCTACTGTGGTGCCTCTAGTCTTGGCGGTCGTGAGCGAACGTTTTCTGGTGACCGGCGGTAGTCGCCTTTCCGGTGATGTCTCCGTCGGTGGCGCGAAGAACAGCGTGCTGAAGTTGATGGCCGCTGCGTTGCTCGCTGAGGGAACGACCACCATCGCGAACTGCCCCGACATTCTCGACGTTCCGCTCATGGCCGACGTGCTGCGGGGACTCGGGTGCGAGGTGGAGCTGGTCGAGGACACGGTCCGCATCACCACGCCGGCCGAGCCGAAATACCACGCCGATTTCGCGGCCGTCCGTCAGTTCCGCGCGTCGGTGTGCGTGCTCGGGCCTCTCGTCGCGCGGTGTCGCCGTGCGGTGGTGGCGCTGCCCGGCGGCGACGCCATCGGCTCGCGACCGCTCGACATGCACCAGTCCGGTCTGCGTCTGCTCGGTGCTCACAGCGAGATCGAACACGGCTGCGTCGTCGCCACGGCCGAGAAGCTGCACGGTGCCACGATCCGGCTGGCCTTCCCGTCGGTCGGCGCCACCGAGAACATCCTCATGGCGGCGGTCCTCGCGGAGGGCGAGACGGTCATCGACAACGCTGCTCGCGAACCCGACATCGCGGACCTGTGCGCGATGCTCAACAAGATGGGCGCGAAGGTGTCGGGCGCGGGGTCCTCGACGCTGACCATCCGCGGTGTCGAGCGGCTGCACCCCACCGACCATCGGGTGATCGGTGACCGTATCGTCGCCGCCACCTGGGGTATCGCGGCGTCCATGACACGCGGTGACGTGACCGTGCGTGGGGTGAATCCCAAGCACCTGTCCTTGGTGCTCACCAAGCTCGGCGCGGCCGGTGCCGAGGTGGACCTGCTGCCGGACGGCTTCCGGGTGACGCAGGCGGAACGACCGACCGCCGTGAACTTCGCGACGTTGCCGTTCCCCGGCTTCCCGACGGATCTGCAGCCCATGGCCATCGGGCTCGCCTCCGTCGCCAACGGGACCTCCATGATCACCGAGAACGTCTTCGAGGCTCGGTTCCGGTTCGTGGAGGAAATGATCAGGCTGGGGGCCGACGCGCGCACCGATGGTCACCACGCCGTGGTCCGCGGGGTGCCCCGGTTGTCGAGTGCCCCGGTGTGGTCCTCGGACATTCGCGCCGGCGCCGGTCTGGTGCTCGCAGGGTTGGTCGCCGACGGCACCACGGAGGTGCACGACGTCTACCACATCGACCGCGGGTATCCGCGATTCGTCGAACAGCTGCAGGCCCTCGGCGGAGACATCGAGCGCGTGCAGTAGCTTCCGCGCCGCGCGTCGGGTGCCACCACGGCGAAGTTCGTCGGCCAGGACTTCGAGTGCGGAGTTCTCCGAACCTAGACAACGAATCCCGCACTGTCGCAGCACGATCCCGACAGCGACGACGGGCCGCGCGCACCAGGCGGTCCCACTCGCCGTCGTCGAGCAACGACGCCGTCGCCGTGCAGAGGGGTGTCGACGGGAAGTCGCCGACGGCCGACCGGTGGCACAGAACCGGCTCGACCAGATGTGCGGGTAGCACCATCCAGCCGAGCCGGACACCCGCGCCGAGAGTCTTCGCGATGGTGCCGAGAAGAACGACTCGGTCGGCGTCGAGCTGTGCCAGGGCAGGCAGGGGCGCGACGTCGTACCGGTACTCGGAGTCGTAGTCGTCCTCGATCACGACGGTGTCGGTGTCACGGGCGTAGGCGACGAGGGCGGCGCGGCGTCCGACGTCCAGCATCCCGCCGGTCGGGTACTGGTGGGACGGCGTCACGTAGACGGCGCGGGTGGAGTCGGGAGCGGCACGCAGTGCGTCGACCACCACGCCGCCCTGGTCCACAGGAATGTCGTGGACCTCCCATCCGACGGCCAGCGCCGCCGACACGGCCACGCGATAGCCCGGATCCTCGACGGCCAGAACAGGTTTCGGGTCGGGTCCGGACCGACGCAACGCTGCCAGAGCCAGGGTCAGGCCGTGGACGGCGCCCGTGGTGACGACGACCCGTTCCGGCCCGACGGTCATACCCCGTGCTCGGGCGAGCAGCGCGCAGATGCTGCGTCGAAGCGCGAGGGGGCCGGCCGGGTCCGGATAGTCGTAGGCGTCGGTGGCGTCATGGAGTCGTCTGGGACGCCCCTGTCCCCGACAGCGCGAACCACCCTGCGCCGGAACCGAACCCGGTCCGAGCGAGACAGGTCCGCACTGGTCGACGTTCTCGACGCGGCTCGGATCTGCCACCTCGGGGTGATGGTCCACGGCACCCCGCTGGTCGTTACCCACGGCGTTCGCCTACGACCTCGACGGACCCGACCGGGAGGGCACGCTGTACCTCCACGGCTCGACGCGGGATGCTGCGTTGGCTCTCATCGTGGACAAGGTTGTTGCCGGCCGGGCGGCACTGCTTCGACCCAACACTCGAAAGGAGTTGGCCGCGACCAGAGTTCTGGCGGTTGCGCTGTACGAGGCCTCGATGAAGACCCGCACCGGCGGACCCGTCGACGACGACGAGGACGTCGCGGCCGGGGGTGTGGGCCGGAGTGCTCCCCGTGACGGAGCGCATCGGATCCCCGGTGCCGGCCGCAGATCTGGACGCGGCCGGGGCGGTGCACGCGCCTCGGTGACCGGCGTCATAGTTTCGAACACTGCCGTGCCGGGTCGCCGGAGGCCACGTCGAGTGCGGTCGACCTGCGAGAACGCCATCCCGGCACCGTCCGCACCAGGCGATTTGCGTTGTGGGGTTCGGGTGCGTAGCTTTTGTCGAGTCAGAGCGACACGGACGCCGACCCGGAGCCGAAGGGCTGGGGTGAACGAGGCAGTACGGGGTCGCCTGATTCGGACAGAAAAGGTTCGTCTGCACGTGGTGTAGGCTGAGCGTACAGTCCAGAACTTTTGGTTCGAAGCCTTCCCGGCGGTGTGGTTTGACTGCGGTGTCGGGTGGTGGTTAGTCTGGAACGGTTGCCCCGGATCCGGTTCACCTGTGGTGGGTTGGTGATGGTGTGCGTGTGTTCTTTGAGAACTCAACAGTGTGTCGATGAATGTCAGTGCCAAATTTTTTTTGGTGCCGGTTCTTCTCCTTCTTCCCGTCGGGGGAGGATCGGTTTTGTCAGTACATTTTTTTGTGCTGGCGTGAGTTTTATTGCTGGATATGGCTCTCTAGTTTTCATTGACTCTGCTCTTTCTGGGGTGGGGTTGATAAGAGTCTTCAACGGAGAGTTTGATCCTGGCTCAGGACGAACGCTGGCGGCGTGCTTAACACATGCAAGTCGAACGGTAAGGCCCTTCGGGGTACAC
>NZ_FOJN01000026.1 GCF_900111805.1 Rhodococcoides kroppenstedtii | reverse complement strand
GAGTCTTCAACGGAGAGTTTGATCCTGGCTCAGGACGAACGCTGGCGGCGTGCTTAACACATGCAAGTCGAACGGTAAGGCCCTTCGGGGTACACGAGTGGCGAACGGGTGAGTAACACGTGGGTGATCTGCCCTGCACTTCGGGATAAGCCCGGGAAACTGGGTCTAATACCGGATAGGACTGCGCGGTGCATGCCGTGTGGTGGAAAGATTTATCGGTGCAGGATGGGCCCGCGGCCTATCAGCTTGTTGGTGGGGTAATGGCCTACCAAGGCGACGACGGGTAGCCGGCCTGAGAGGGCGACCGGCCACACTGGGACTGAGACACGGCCCAGACTCCTACGGGAGGCAGCAGTGGGGAATATTGCACAATGGGCGCAAGCCTGATGCAGCGACGCCGCGTGAGGGATGACGGCCTTCGGGTTGTAAACCTCTTTCAGCAGGGACGAAGCGTGAGTGACGGTACCTGCAGAAGAAGCACCGGCCAACTACGTGCCAGCAGCCGCGGTAATACGTAGGGTGCAAGCGTTGTCCGGAATTACTGGGCGTAAAGAGCTCGTAGGCGGTTTGTCGCGTCGTCTGTGAAAACCAGCAGCTCAACTGTTGGCTTGCAGGCGATACGGGCAGACTTGAGTATTTCAGGGGAGACTGGAATTCCTGGTGTAGCGGTGAAATGCGCAGATATCAGGAGGAACACCGGTGGCGAAGGCGGGTCTCTGGGAAATAACTGACGCTGAGGAGCGAAAGCGTGGGTAGCGAACAGGATTAGATACCCTGGTAGTCCACGCCGTAAACGGTGGGCGCTAGGTGTGGGTTTCCTTCCACGGGATCCGTGCCGTAGCTAACGCATTAAGCGCCCCGCCTGGGGAGTACGGCCGCAAGGCTAAAACTCAAAGGAATTGACGGGGGCCCGCACAAGCGGCGGAGCATGTGGATTAATTCGATGCAACGCGAAGAACCTTACCTGGGTTTGACATACACCGGAAAGCCGTGGAGACACGGCCCCCCTTGTGGTCGGTGTACAGGTGGTGCATGGCTGTCGTCAGCTCGTGTCGTGAGATGTTGGGTTAAGTCCCGCAACGAGCGCAACCCTTGTCCTGTGTTGCCAGCGGATTATGCCGGGGACTCGCAGGAGACTGCCGGGGTCAACTCGGAGGAAGGTGGGGACGACGTCAAGTCATCATGCCCCTTATGTCCAGGGCTTCACACATGCTACAATGGCCGGTACAGAGGGCTGCGATACCGTGAGGTGGAGCGAATCCCTTAAAGCCGGTCTCAGTTCGGATCGGGGTCTGCAACTCGACCCCGTGAAGTCGGAGTCGCTAGTAATCGCAGATCAGCAACGCTGCGGTGAATACGTTCCCGGGCCTTGTACACACCGCCCGTCACGTCATGAAAGTCGGTAACACCCGAAGCCGGTGGCCTAACCCTTGTGGAGGGAGCCGTCGAAGGTGGGATCGGCGATTGGGACGAAGTCGTAACAAGGTAGCCGTACCGGAAGGTGCGGCTGGATCACCTCCTTTCTAAGGAGCACATCTCGTGCCGGTACCGCCCACACAGGTGGGTGGGGAAGTACGCAGAGACCACGCCGGCCCCGTTCGCGGGTCGGGTGGGAGCTCATGGGTGGAACACTGACAACTCATCTTCGACGTTGACTGCCGGCCCGTGTGCCGGTGGGGTCGAGGGTTATATCGATGCACTGTTGGGTCCTGAGAGAACACGCGAGTGTTACCTCTCTGGTTGAAGGACGATTCTTGTCGGATGTCGGGCATACCGCACTTTCGGGTGGGCATGGTGCCGAGGTTGGTTCGATGAGGGTGTGTTGTTTGAGAACTGCACAGTGGACGCGAGCATCTTTGTTGTAAGTGTGTAAGAGCGTACGGTGGATGCCTTGGCACCAGGAGCCGATGAAGGACGTAGGAGGCTGCGATAAGCCTCGGGGAGCTGTCAACCGAGCTGAGATCCGAGGGTGTCCGAATGGGGAAACCCAGCACGAGTGATGTCGTGTTACCCGCATCTGAATATATAGGGTGTGTGGAGGGAACGTGGGGAAGTGAAACATCTCAGTACCCACAGGAAGAGAAAACAACAGTGATTCCGTCAGTAGTGGCGAGCGAACGCGGAAGAGGCCAAACCATGTGCATGTGATACCCGGCAGGGGTTGTGCGTGTGGGGTTGTGGGGTTTGTCTTGTCGATTCTGCCGGGTCGGCCGACAGTGAGAAATCGTGTGGTTAGTCGAAGTGGTCTGGGATGGCCTGCCGTAGAGGGTGAGAGTCCTGTAGACGAAAACTGTGCGACTGTCGTGATGAATGCCCAAGTAGCAGCGGGCCCGTGAAATCTGCTGTGAATCTGTCGGGACCACCCGATAAGCCTGAATACTCCCTGGTGACCGATAGCGGACTAGTACCGTGAGGGAAAGGTGAAAAGTACCCCGGGAGGGGAGTGAAATAGTACCTGAAACCGTGCGCTTACAATCCGTCAGAGCCTGCGAGTGACTTGTCACTGTGGGTGATGGCGTGCCTTTTGAAGAATGAGCCTGCGAGTCAGTGGTATGTGGCGAGGTTAACCCGTGTGGGGTAGCCGTAGCGAAAGCGAGTCCGAACAGGGCGAATGTAGTCGTATGCTCTGGACCCGAAGCGGAGTGATCTACCCATGGCCAGGGTGAAGCGACGGTAAGACGTCGTGGAGGCCCGAACCCACTTAGGTTGAAAACTGAGGGGATGAGTTGTGGGTAGGGGTGAAAGGCCAATCAAACTCCGTGATAGCTGGTTCTCCCCGAAATGCATTTAGGTGCAGCGTCGCGTGTTTCATCCTGGAGGTAGAGCTACTGGATGGTCTAGGGGGCCCACAAGCTTACCGAAATCAGCCAAACTCCGAATGCCAGGATGTGAGAGCGCGGCAGTGAGACTGCGGGCGATAAGGTTCGTAGTCGAGAGGGAAACAGCCCAGATCGCCGGCTAAGGCCCCTAAGCGTGTACTAAGTGGAAAAGGATGTGAAGTCGCGAAGACAACCAGGAGGTTGGCTTAGAAGCAGCCACCCTTGAAAGAGTGCGTAATAGCTCACTGGTCAAGTGATTTTGCGCCGACAATGTAGCGGGGCTCAAGTACACCGCCGAAGCCGCGGCACTCACATGTATCCCGTCCATCGTCTGCGGATGGTGGGCCAGGTGTGTGGGTGGGTAGGGGAGCGTCGTGTGGCCGGGGAAGCGCCGGAGTGATCCAGGTGTGGAGGCCACGCGAGTGAGAATGCAGGCATGAGTAGCGAAAGACGAGTGAGAAACTCGTCCGCCGAATGACCAAGGGTTCCTGGGCCAGGTTAATCCGCCCAGGGTGAGTCGGGACCTAAGGCGAGGCCGACAGGCGTAGTCGATGGACAACGGGTTGATATTCCCGTACCCGTGTATCCGCGCCCATGACGAATCAGGAGTACTAACCGTCCAGATCTTCCGTGAGCACCTTCGGGTGCCTGGTGGAGTGATGCACGGGACCTTTCCTGGTAGTAGTCAAGCGATGGGGTGACGCAGGAAGGTAGCTGGGCCAGTCAGTGGTTGTACTGGTGTAAGCCTGTAGGGCGAACGGTAGGCAAATCCGCCGTTCACATGAGCCTGAGAGGTGATGCGTAGCCGAATGAGGCGAATTCAGTGATCCTATGCTGCCGAGAAAAGCCTCTAGTGAGTTGGTACACGGCCCGTACCCCAAACCGACACAGGTGGTCAGGTAGAGAATACCGAGGCGATCGAGAGAACTATGGTTAAGGAACTCGGCAAAATGCCCCCGTAACTTCGGGAGAAGGGGGACCTGTGCTGGTGACGGAGTTTACCTCCCGAGCTGGTGTGGGTCGCAGAGACCAGTGAGAAGCGACTGTTTACTAAAAACACAGGTCCGTGCGAAGTCGTAAGACGATGTATACGGACTGACGCCTGCCCGGTGCTGGAAGGTTAAGAGGACCGGTCAGCCACTTCGGTGGCGAAGCTGAGAATTTAAGCCCCAGTAAACGGCGGTGGTAACTATAACCATCCTAAGGTAGCGAAATTCCTTGTCGGGTAAGTTCCGACCTGCACGAATGGCGTAACGACTTCTCAGCTGTCTCAACCATAGACTCGGCGAAATTGCATTACGAGTAAAGATGCTCGTTACGCGCGGCAGGACGAAAAGACCCCGGGACCTTCACTACAGCTTGGTATTGGTGTTCGGTTCGGTTTGTGTAGGATAGGTGGGAGACTGTGAAGCATGCACGCCAGTGTGTGTGGAGTCGTTGTTGAAATACCACTCTGATCGTATTGGATACCTCAACCTCGGACCATGATCTGGTTCAGGGACAGTGCCTGGTGGGTAGTTTAACTGGGGCGGTTGCCTCCCAAAATGTAACGGAGGCGCCCAAAGGTTCCCTCAGCCTGGTTGGCAATCAGGTGTCGAGTGCAAGTGCACAAGGGAGCTTGACTGTGAGACTGACAGGTCGAGCAGGGACGAAAGTCGGGACTAGTGATCCGGCACCGGCAAGTGGAAGCGGTGTCGCTCAACGGATAAAAGGTACCCCGGGGATAACAGGCTGATCTTCCCCAAGAGTCCATATCGACGGGATGGTTTGGCACCTCGATGTCGGCTCGTCGCATCCTGGGGCTGGAGTAGGTCCCAAGGGTTGGGCTGTTCGCCCATTAAAGCGGCACGCGAGCTGGGTTTAGAACGTCGTGAGACAGTTCGGTCTCTATCCGCCGCGCGCGTGAAGAAACTTGAGGAAGGCTGTCCCTAGTACGAGAGGACCGGGACGGACGAACCTCTGGTGTGCCAGTTGTTCCACCAGGAGCACTGCTGGTTGGCTACGTTCGGAAGGGATAACCGCTGAAAGCATCTAAGCGGGAAGCCTGTTCCAAGATGAGGTTTCTCACCCCCCAGAGGGGGTAAGGCCCCCGGCAGACCACCGGGTTGATAGGCCAGAACTGGAAGCCCAGCAATGGGTGCAGGTGACTGGTACTAATAGGCCGAGGACTTACCACGAAGAAGCTACGCGTCCACTGTGCAGTATCTGAAACAACACACCACCCCACACAAACGGGGATGTGACAGTTTCACAGAGTTACGGCGGCCATAGCGGAGCGGGAAACGCCCGGACCCATTCCGAACCCGGAAGCTAAGCCCTCCAGCGCCGATGGTACTGCACCCGACAGGGTGTGGGAGAGTAGGACACCGCCGAACA
>NZ_FOJN01000019.1 GCF_900111805.1 Rhodococcoides kroppenstedtii | reverse complement strand
GTGTACCCCGAAGGGCCTTACCGTTCGACTTGCATGTGTTAAGCACGCCGCCAGCGTTCGTCCTGAGCCAGGATCAAACTCTCCGTTGAAGACTCCAATCACACCACCGAACACCTACCACCGAAGCAGCAGGCACCCGAGCAGTGCAATCAACACTAAAGAGCCGAATCCAGCAATAAAACTCACGCCAGCACACCAAAAAATGTACTGACAAAACCGATCCTCCCCCGACGGGAAGAAGGAGAAGAACCGGAACCAAAAAAATTTGGCACTGACATTCATCGACACACTGTTGAGTTCTCAAAGAACACACGCACACCACCACCGACCCACCACAGGTGAACCGGATCCGGGGCAACCGTTCCAGACTAACCGGAGCTTCGGCGGGCGGTCAAGGACCGCGTCACCGGAGTTCGATTAGGATGTCAGAGCCGGTGGGGAGCGGCCTCGCGGCTCGCTCTCCGTGTCCGTCTCGCTCTGACTCGACAAAAGTTACGCGCCGGATAACGGCGCGTCAAATCCGCTGGTCGCCATGCCGTCGGAGCCGCGTTTTCGCAGCTCGGCGGCCCCGGCCCGGGCTACAGCGCGCTCCCGAGACCGGACCACCGACCTGTGACCCCGGCCACCCGAGGTCACGGAGCGCGGCGGACCCCCGCCATGTTTTTCTTGCCCCGTCGCAGCACGAGCCACTCGCCGTGCAAGAAGTCGGTCGCGTCGGGTCGCCAGTCCTCCTCGGCGATCTTCCGATTGTTGACCGAGGCGCCGCCCTCCTTGAGGACTCGACGCGCGGCGCCCTTGCTCTCGCACAGCCCGGACGACACCAGCAGGTCGACGATCGTGGGCTGCTCCCCCGCGTGGACCTCGACCACGCCGGCCTCGCGAAGCGCTGCGCCGAGCGTGTCCGGATCGAGTTCGTCGAGATCCCCGCGGCCGAAGAGTGCGCGGCTGGCCAGTTCGACCGCAGCGGTGTTCTCGGCCCCGTGGACCAGGGTCGTCATCTCGGCCGCCAGTCGCCGCTGCGCCTCACGTGCCTGCGGGCGCTCCGCCGTCGCGGTCTCGAGCTCCGCGAGTTCGTCCCGGCCGAGGAACGTGAACCACCGCAGGTACCGCACCACGTCGGCGTCGGCGGTGTTCACGAAGTACTGGTACCAGGCGTACGGCGACGTCATCTCGGGGTCGAGCCAGAGGCTGCCACCCCCGGTCGACTTGCCGAACTTCGTTCCGTCGGCGGCCGTGACCAGGGGCACCGTCATCGCGTGCACGGCGGCCCCGTCCACGCGGCGGTTCAGGTCCACGCCGGCGACGATGTTTCCCCACTGATCCGAGCCACCCACTTGAAGCACGCATCCCAGTTCTCGGCGCAGGTGCAGGAAGTCGTTGGCCTGAAGCAGCATGTAGCTGAACTCGGTGTAGGACATGCCGTCCGACTCGAGTCGCTTCTTCACCGTCTCGCGCGCGAGCATCACGTTCACCGAGAAGTGCTTGCCGAGGTCGCGCAGGAAGTCGATCGCGGTGAGCTGCCCGGTCCAGTCCAGGTTGTTCGCCATCACCGCGTCCGCGGGTGACCCGGTATCCAGGTCCACGAACCGCGACAACTGGCCGCGGATGCGGTCGGCCCAGTCGGCCACCGTGTCCGCCCCGTTCATCGTCCGCTCCCCGACGTCGCGCGGATCACCGATCAACCCGGTGGCACCGCCCGCGAGAACGACCGGACGATGGCCGGCACGCTGGAACCGGGCGAGCACGAGCAGAGGCACCAGGTGGCCGGCGTGCAGACTCGGTCCGGTCGGGTCGAAGCCCGCGTACAGCGTGATGGGTTCCCGCGTCGCCTCGGTCAGGGCCTCGATGTCGGTCGACTGGGCGATCAATCCGCGCCAGGACAGTTCCTCGATGATGCTCACGACGGCTGATCTTTCCGCATGACCGGGGGGTCGACCACATCCGCCCGCACCGGTGCCCGCGGGCTGCGCCGATAGGTGGACACCGCGGGATCGCCCGGGATCCAGAAGCGCCAGGGCACGTCCGCCGCGGAACTGACCCCGACGCGCGGACCGGCGACGCAGGCCACCTCGGCACCGAGGTGGAAGCGAACCGGCGACTCGGACGACGCGAGGTCCAGCCCGTTGTGCTCGAGCGTCAGGCCGAGCGCGGACCCGAGATTCCCCGGCCCCCGTGCCCGTCCGGGTCCACGCGCCGACCCGCGGCGCACCGCCACCGCTCCGTCCCCGTCGATCACCTCACCGGCTCGGACGAGCACGGCCCCGGCGACCCCGTCGGACGCACACACGATGTTCGCGCATCGGTGCATCCCGTAACTGAGGTAGACGTAGAGCCGGCCCGCCGGACCGAACATCACGGAGTTCCGCGGTGTGGGTCCGCGGAACGAGTGCGCCGCCGGATCCGGCCACGGTCCGGCCGGGTCACCCCCGTACGCCTCGACTTCCACGATGCGCACGGCGACGTCGCCGTGGCGGAGGACGCCGCCCAGGATGCGCCGGGCGGCCGTGACCGGGTCGGACCGACCGAGCACGGACGCGAGGTCCGTGTCGGACGCGTCGTCCGCATCGCCCTCCGAGGTCAGACCGCGGCCTCCGGCTCGACGGCGCGCGCGAGGATGTCGGCGTGTCGAGCATCGTCGGCATCGCGAGCATCGTCGACGAGCAGCACCGGAATACCGTTCTCGATCGGGTAGATGCGGCGCAACCGAGGGTTGTAGAGCAGCTCGTCCTGGATCAGCAGCAGCGGACCCTTGTCCTGCGGGCACGCCAGAATGCTGTGCAGGCGGGCGTCGACACTCATCGGAACTCCTGTGCTCGGGGGAATGCTGTCACCCTACGATCCCGAGCGGCCGACGGACGAAGCACCCGCCGACGTCGAGAACCGGTCCGCCGCGACCGCCTTGGTCAGGCGGCGGTACTCCCCCGATCCGTCGGCGTAGAAGGCGCGCGGGCCCGGCGCCGGCAGTCCGGCGGCGCGCAGAGCCTCGTCGACGGGCCGGAACGCGGCGCTCACCGGAATGTCGGCCACCACGTGGACGAGGTCCGGTCGCTGCTCCGCGGGCAGCGCGGCCAGTGCCTCGCCGACGGCCCGTGCTCCGAGACTCATCCCCGGACGCAGCGTCACGGCGCACACCGCCCACTGCTCGCCGGGATCGCCCACGCCGTAGGTCACGGCGAGGTCGACCTGGTCGAGGCCGGACACGGCGTCGACGACGGGCTGCGGGTAGACGGGCCCGTGCGCCGTGAGCACCACCGACCGCTTGTTGCCGAGCAGCCAGAAGTCACCGCCCTCGTCCCGGCGGAACATGAGTTCGGTGGGTGTCCAGACGTCCCCCGCCTCGAACACACCGCGCATGTAGGAGCCGCTGACGTCGTCGAGTCCGGGACGTCCCAACAGGACGCCGGGCTCGTCGTCGGCGCAGTCGCGGACGAACCCGTGATCGTCGGTGACGAACCGCGCGGTGACGGGGTCGTACGCCGCCAGGGCGACCCGCCCGCTGCCGGGGAGGGGACGGCCCTTCGACCCGATCTTGACGCCGGCGACGTTGGCCAACACCACGTCGCCCTCGGTGGAGGCGTAGAACTCGAGCACCCGGGCAGGGGCCAGGCGGTCGACCGTGCGTCGCCAGAGGTTCACCGGCATGCCGGACCCGATGAACAACCTGATCGGATGCAGCCGCGGCTCGGGAAGATCGGGGTGATCCAGGAGGTCTCGCATCATGGCCCAGGTGTAGGACACCACGGTCACGCCGTAGCGCTGGACCTCGTCCGCGAATCGCTCGGGTGCCAGCCCCCGCGAGAGCGCGATCCGTGATCCGCCCGCGAGCGCGCCGCCCACCGCGACCAGCAGCCCGGCCGAATGATGCAGCGGGGCAAGGCAGTAGACGGTGTCACTGCGGGAGAGCCCCGCCGAGCCGGCGGTGCCGAATGCCGACAGTGCCCACCGGTAGTTGGTGACGTATTTCGCGTCGAGGGTGTCCCCGGATCCGCTGAACAGGACGAAGGCGAGTTCGCGCGCGCGGCCCGGGTTGGGGACGTACCACCCCGGGAGGTCGATACTGCTCGGATCGACCTGCTCGAGATCGACCACGGTGTCCGACGTCGGGACCGACAGGGCGCGACTCTCGCCGCCGCCGAGGACCAACACCTCGAAGCCCAGGTCGACGGCCGAGTCCAGATTCTCCGGGTCGACGATCACCATCTCCGCACGGCCGAGACGCATCGCGACGCCGACGTCCGGTGAAGGCTGCACGAGGACGGCAACGGCGCCGATACGGGAGAGGGCGGCGACGGCTGCGAGCGCGCTCGGCCGGGTCTCCATCAGCACCCCGATGTGCATGGCCGGTCGGATTCCGTGCGCGATCAACCCGCGCACGACGTTGTCGATGCGCTCGTTCACCGCCGCGTACGAGTACACCCGGTCGTCGAAGACGAAGCACTCCGCCGACGGCGCACGACGGTTCTGTTCGGCGAGCAGGCGTCCCATCGACACCGGGGAGTGCGGCTGGAGCTGGCCGAGCCTGGCCAGCTTCGGCAGCGTGCGCACGGCTTCGGTCGAGATCTCTCGCGAGCCGCGGACCGCTCCGGCGGCGGCGGACACCGCGCCGCGGCCGATTCCGACCCCCACTTCGGCGATGGTCGCCGCGGTGTGGACCAGTCGCGCGCTGACCGACACCCCGCTTTCCGACGGGGGGTGGTCGTCGTACGACATCGCGCGGACCTCGAGGGGTCGCGGTCCGTTGCCCTCGCGCCAGTCGATCCACTTGGACGTGATCGGCCACGTCTGCGTCGCCGCCGTGCTGCCGACGACGAGGCCGAAATGACCGGCCCGCAGGTCCGCCTCGAACACCTGCGCACGCGGCGCGGCCCGTCGGATACCCCGAACCGCGAGCGGTTGGCCGATGTCGTCGACCTCGCCGACGAACGCGAGGATCGGGACCGTCAGCTCGGTCAACGACACGACCTTGCCCCGGATCGAGAACCCGCCGGTCATCATGCGGTTGTGGACGACGAACTGGGTCAGCAGTTCGGCCACCGCCGGGCCGGACCAGGCCACCCACCCGTCCATGGCGAGGAATCGACGCTGCGATTCGCGCGGCAGCAACGCATCTCGGTCGTGGAGCTGGAGCAGGAAGTCGATCCGACTCTTCACGGTCTTGGCCGGGTCGAGCAGTTGGAACCCGGTGCGAGCCATCCAGTCGGTCACCGCGAGCCGCGTGAACACGTGCTCCGCGAGGAACTCCGCACCGCGCGTGGCCACCCCCGCCGGGATGCCCAGTGGGAGTGCGGCGAGCGTGTCGACGGGACTGCCGAAGGTGACGATGCTGGCGATGTTGCGACTCGAGCGGTACGCAGCGGCCTGGTAGCAGAACATCCCGCCCTGCGAGTAGCCGGCGAGGTGCACGTCGCGACCGGTCTCCCGGGCCACGAGGTCGACGATCTCGCTGATCGCCACGATGTGGTCGGTCAGAGTGCGGTTCCAGCCGCCTTCCTCGGTGGCGGGCGAGCCGAAGTCGACCACCCACGGGTCCATGCCCGCGGCGTGAAGCAGGCCCACTCCCCCCTGATCACGGGTGACGTCGTACACGTCCGCCGCCATCATCATCGGCGGGACGAGCACGACCGGCGGTCCGGACGGGTTCTCGTCGGCGAAGTACCGACGCAGTCGGTACATCGGATCCCGCGCGACGACGGTGAACGACGACGGCACGGCGTCCGTCTCGAGCCCGCCGAGGCGGAGAACCTCGAGCCCGTTCTGCGCGGTGGCGACGACGCGACGCAGCGACGTCGTCACGGACCCGGCGTCGAAACCCAGCACCTGTTCTCCTCCGTCACCGAACACTGCGCGCACCGATCACCGAGCACGGCACGCACCGACCCACTCGCCGCCGGCGCCCCGCCACCGGCGGATCACAGCGTCTCACACCGGCACGGGGTCTCCCGCGGACTCCGCCGGATCAGGCCTCGGGCCACTCCCGCAACCGCGCTGCGAGCACCCGAACACCGGCCAACTGCTCGGCGACGCGGACCGGAGCGGTACCGCCGCGACTGTCTCGCGACGCGATTGACCCGTCGACGGTGAGCACGCTGCGCACCTCCGGACTCAGGGCCGGATCGATCGCGGCGAACTGGTCGTCGGTGAGCTGATCCAGCTCGCGTCCGCACTCCTCCGCGACGCGCACGCAGGCACCGGCGACCTCGTGGGCGTGCCGGAACGGAACACCCTGACGCACCAGCCATTCCGCGATGTCCGTGGCCAGCGTGAAACCGGCCGGCGCGAGATCCCGGAGGCGGTCGGTGTGGAACTCCAGCGTGCCGATCAGGCCGGTCAGTGCGGGCAGGAGCAGATCCAGTTGGAGCACGGAGTCGATCACCGGCTCCTTGTCCTCCTGCAGGTCTCGGTTGTACGCGAGGGGCTGCGCCTTCAACGTGGCCAGCAGACCGGCGAGATTGCCGATCAGTCGACCGGTCTTGCCCCGCGTCAATTCCGCCACGTCGGGGTTCTTCTTCTGCGGCATGATCGAACTGCCCGTGGACCACGCGTCCGCGAGTGTCACGTAGCCGTACTCGGGCGTGCTCCAGGAGACGATCTCCTCGGCGAGCCGAGACAGATCGACGGCGGTCATCGCGAGGACGAACGCCGCCTCCGCCGCGAAGTCGCGCGAGCTGGTCGCGTCGATGGAGTTCTCGGCCGACCCGTCGAACCCCAGTTCGGCGGCGATCTTCTCCGGGGACAATCCGAGCGAGGACCCCGCCAAGGCGCCGGACCCGTAGGGCGACACCGCCGCTCGCCGATCGAAGTCCCGGAACCGTTCGACGTCCCGCAGCAAGGGATGTGCGTGCGCGAGCAGGTGGTGAGCCAGCAGAACCGGCTGCGCCGCCTGCGAATGCGTCTTGCCGGGCATCACGGCGTCGGGGTGCGCCGCGGCCTGTCCGGCCAGCGCGTCGACGACGTCCAGTACGCCGATCGACACGCGGCGGACCGCGTCGCGGAGCCACATGCGGAACAGGGTGGCCACCTGGTCGTTGCGCGACCGTCCCGCCCGCAGCCGACCGCCCAGTTCGGGACCGACGCGCTCGATCAGACCTCGTTCGAGCGCGCCGTGCACGTCCTCGTCGGACTCGGCCGGCCCGAAGGCGCCGGAGTCGACGTCGGCGGCCAGCGCGTCGAGACCGGCGAGCATCGCCTCGAGGTCCGGCGCGGTGAGCAGACCCGCCGAATTCAGCACGCGCGCATGCGCTTTCGACGCTCGCACGTCGTACGGCGCCAACACCCAGTCGAAATGGGTGGACTTGCTCAGGGCGGCCATGGCGGCCGCGGGGCCGGACCCGAACCGGCCGCCCCACAGGGCGCCCGTGTTGGTGCCGTGCCCGGCGGCGCCGGTCGGCTGGTCCGTCACAGGTCCGACTGTCCCTGTGCACCGACGGCGCCGCGGTCCCGACGCGCGGCGATCTTCGACGACAGACCGTGCAGCTGCACGAATCCCTTGGCGGACGACTGATCGAAGGTGTCGCCGGCGTCGTACGTCGCGAGGTTGAAGTCGTAGAGCGACTCGCCCGAGCGTCGTCCGTTCACCACGATGGACCCGGCGTGCAGGACCAGGCGGATCTCACCGGAGACGTGCTGCTGGGTGTGCTGCACGAAGGTGTCCAGCGCGCCCTTGAGCGGGGAGAACCACAGACCGTCGTAGACCTGCTCGGCCCACTTCTGGTCGGTGTGGCGCTTGTAGCGACCGAGCTCGCGCTCGAGGGTGACATGCTCGAGCTCCTCGTGCGCGCGGATGAGCACCATGGCGCCGGGGGCCTCGTAGACCTCGCGGCTCTTGATGCCCACGAGTCGATCCTCGACCACGTCCAGGCGACCCACGCCCTGCTTGCCGGCGCGGGTGTTGAGCTCTTGGATGGCCTGCAGCACCGACACCGGGCGCCCGTCGATAGCCACGGGACGGCCCTTGTCGAAGGTGATCACCAGCTCGTCGGGCGCGGTGAAGTTGGCCGTCGGGTCCTCGGTGTAGTCGTAGACGTCCTTGGTCGGCGCGTTCCACAGGTCCTCCAGGAAGCCGGTCTCGACGGCACGGCCCCACACGTTCTGGTCGATGGAGAACGGGGACTTCTTGGTGACGTTGATCGGGATCGCGTTCTCCTCGGCGAAGGCGATGGCCTTCTCGCGGGTCCACGCGTAGTCGCGCACCGGCGCCAGCACGTCGAGTTCCGGTGCGAGCGTGTTGAACCCGACCTCGAAGCGCACCTGGTCGTTGCCCTTACCGGTGCAGCCGTGCGCGACGACGGTGCCGCCGTGGGCGCGTGCGTTGTCGACGAGGTGCTTGACGATCAGCGGGCGGCTGATCGCCGAGACCAACGGGTACCGGTCCATGTACAGGGCGTTCGACTGGATGGTCGGCAGGCAGTACTCCTCCGCGAACTCGTCGCGGGCGTCGACCACCACGGACTCGACGGCGCCGCAGTCGAGTGCTCGCTGGCGGACGACGTCCATGTCCTCACCGCCCTGGCCCAGGTCGATCGCGACGGCGACGACCTCCTTGCCGGTCTCGCGGCCGATCCAGCTGATGGCGACGGAGGTGTCGAGTCCACCGGAGTAGGCGAGGATGACGCGTTCGGCCATGAGGTTGAGCTCCTTGTGTGTCGTGGTTCGGTTCGCGCGAATTCCGTGGTGCGGAACGTCAGTGCGCGAGATGTTCGATGCGGTCCGCGAGGTCGCGTCCGGTGAGGGGTTCGCGGGCGATCACGAAGATCGTGTCATCCCCCGCGACGGTCCCGACGACGTCGGGCAGCGATGCGCGGTCCAACGCGCTCGCGAGATAGTGCGCGGCCCCCGGTGGTGTCCGCAGCACGGCGAGGTTGGCACTGGCGTCGGTGGACACCAGCAGCTCGCCGAGCAGCCGGGACACCCGTCCGGTCCCGCCGGACACCCCGCGGACGGGGCTGCCGTCCTCGGGGACGAGGTAGACGCCCGGTCCACCGTCCGCTCCGCGCAGTTTGACGGCCCCGAGCTCGTCGAGGTCCCGCGAGAGCGTGGCCTGGGTGGCCTCGATGCCCTCGGCGGCCAGCAGATGCTGCAGCTCGGGCTGCGACCGCACCTGGTGCTCGCCCAGCAGCGCGACGATGCGCGCCTGCCGCCCGGCACGGGTGGACGCCGTGACCGGCCCCCGCGACTCCGGCTCGGTTCGGGGGGACGTCACCGCGACTGCTCCAGCAACCACACCAGCACCGCCTTCTGCGCGTGCAAGCGGTTCTCGGCCTCGTCCCACACGCCGCTGTGCGGTCCGTCGAGGACGGCGTCGGTGATCTCCTCACCGCGGTGGGCGGGGAGGCAGTGCAGGACGAGCACGTCGGACGCGGCGCGCGCGAGAAGGTCCTCGTTCACCTGGAACGGACGCAGCGGACCGATCCGATCGAGCCCGTCGTTCTCCTGACCCATCGACGTCCACGTGTCGGTGACCAGGACGTCCGCATCGGTGGCGGCCGCGATCGGATCGGAAGTCACAGTCACCGACCCGCCGGTCTCGGCGGCGCGGGCCTCGCCGGCCGCGACCACGTCGGCGTCGGGCAGGAAGCCCTCCGGTGCGGCGACGGTGACGTGCATGCCCGCCGTGACGCCGCCGAGCACGAGCGAGTGCGCCATGTTGTTGGCGCCGTCACCGAAGTACGACAGCCGCAGCCCGGCCGTCCTGCCCTTGCGTTCGGCGATGGTCTGCAGATCGGCGAGCACCTGGCAGGGATGGAACTCGTCGGACAGGGCGTTGACGATGGGCACGGTCGCGCCCGTCGCCATCTGCTCGAGACGCTTCTGCCCGAACGTCCGCCAGACGACGGCGTCGACGTACCGGGACAGGACGCGCCCGGTGTCCTGGAGGGTCTCCTCGCGGCCGAGCTGGGTGCTGCGACCGTCGACGACGACGGCGTGTCCGCCGAGCTGGGCCACACCCATCTCGAAGGAGAACCGCGTCCGGGTGGAGTTCTTCTCGAAGATGACGCCGACGCCGCGCGGACCCTCCAACGGCCGCCGGGAGAACGGGTTCTTCTTGAGTTCCGCTGCGAGAGCGAGGATCTCGGCCTGCTCGGCCGGACTCAGATCGTCGTCCCGCAGGAAGTGTCGGAGCGTCACTGCGCTGCCTCCTTCGGTGCGGCGGCCCCGTCGAGGACCGCCGGCAGTGCGGCCACCAGCGCGGCGGCCTGATCGTCGGTGAGAATCAGCGGCGGCGCCAACCGGACGACGTCCGGCTGTGCCGCATTGACGAGGAACCCCGCGTCGCGCGCGAGCCGTTCCACCTCGGGTGCGACGGGTGCGGTCAGCACGACGCCGAGCAGCAGACCCGCGCCGCGCACGTGGTCGACCAGCGGATGACCGAGGCTCTCGATGTCGTGGGCGAGCGACTTGCCCAGCCGGTCCGCCCGCGCCAGTAGATCGTCCTCGCCGATCGTCCGCAACACGGCGAGCGCCGCGGCGGCGCAGACCGGGTTGCCACCGAACGTCGTCCCGTGCTTGCCCGGCGTGAGCAGCTCCGCCGCGCGGCCGACCCCGATGGTGGCGCCGATGGGCAGTCCGCCGCCGAGGCCCTTGGCCAGGGTGATCACATCGGGCACGATGCCGTCGCGCTGATGGGCGTAGAACCAGCCGGTCCGGCCGATACCGGTCTGCACCTCGTCGAGAACCAGCAGCGCACCCCGGGCAGCGGTGATCTCGCGCGCGGAGGCCAGGTACCCCGCCGGCGGCACGACGACTCCGCCCTCTCCCATGATGGGTTCGAGGAACACCGCGGCGGTGGTCTCGTCGACGGCGGCGTCGAGCGCCGCGACGTCCCCGAAGGGCACGTGCGTGACACCGCCCGGCAGCGGCTCGAACGGGGTGCGCTTGTCCGGCTGTCCGGTCAGCGCCAGGGCCCCCATGGTGCGACCGTGGAACGCCTTCTCGGCGGCGACGATGCCGGGGCGGCCGGTGAGCCGGGCCATCTTGAACGCGGCCTCGTTCGCCTCCGTGCCCGAGTTGCAGAAGAACACGCGCGCATCGGTGCCCGGCGCGTGGCCGAGGTGGTGGAGGAGCTGCTCGGCGAGGGCGACGGAGGGCTCGGACGCGTAGAGGTTCGACGTGTGGCCGAGCGTCGAGAGCTGTGTCGTCACGGCCTCGACGACGGCCGGGTGCGCGTGGCCGAGGATGTTGACCGCGATGCCCGCGAGGAAGTCGACGTAGTCCTTGCCGTCCGCGTCGGTCACCACGGCGCCCGCACCGCGCACCAGCGCGACGCGGGGCACGCCGTAGTTGTTCATCAGCGCGTCCGCGAAGCGGTGCTGGAGCTGCTCGGTGGCGGTCACGGGACCACCCGCGTCGTGTCGGACACCATGGTTCCGATCCCTTCTCCGGTGAACAGTTCGAGCAGGACCGAGTGCTCGGTCCGGCCGTCGACGACGTGCGCGCTCGGCACACCGCCGCGTACGGCGCGCAGGCAGGCTTCCATCTTGGGCACCATGCCGGCGTCGAGGGTCGGCAGCAGCTGCTCCACCGAGGCGGTGTCGATCTCGGAGACGAGCGAACTGCGGTCCGGCCAGCGGGTGTAGAGGCCCTCCACGTCGGTCAGCATCACCAACTTCTCCGCGCCCAGCGCCTCGGCGAGAGCCGCTGCGGCGGTGTCCGCGTTGATGTTGTGCACCACGCCGTCCGCATCGGGAGCGATGGTGGAGACCACCGGGATGCGTCCCGCGTCGATGAGATCGTGCACCGCGTCGGGATTCACGCTCGTGACGTCGCCGACCAGCCCGATGTCCGTCGCCACCCCGTCCACCTGCACGGTTCGCCGCGTCGCGGTGAACAGGCCGGCGTCCTCGCCGGAGATGCCGACCGCATACGGTCCGTGCGCGTTGATCAGCCCGACCAGTTCGCGGCCCACCTGACCGAACAGCACCATGCGGACGATGTCCATGACCTCGGGCGTTGTCACGCGGAAGCCGCCGCGGAACTCCCCGACGAGCCCGAGCCGAGAGAGCATCGCGGAGATCTGCGGGCCGCCGCCGTGCACCACCACGGGATGCACGCCCACCGTGCGCAGGAACGCCATGTCCGCGGCGAAGGCGGCCTTGAGGGTGTCGTCGACCATCGCGTTGCCGCCGTACTTGACGACGACGATCCGGCCGGACCACCGCTGCAGCCACGGCAGGGCGCCGGCGAGCACGCGCGCCGTCTCGGCGGCGCCCGCCGACCCCGTCTGCTCACGGTCGGCGCCCACCGACCCCATGTGCTCACGGTCGGCGCCGGCCGACCCCATGTGCGCCGTCACGACGAGTACGCCGAGTTCTCTTCGACGTACCCGTGCGAGAGGTCCGTCGTGCGAATGGCGGCGGCCGCGTCCCCGACGCCCAGATGCACGTCGACCGCGATGTCGGTCGCCGAGAGGTCCACCTCGCGCGCCCCCGGCGCGCCCATGCCGTCCACGCAGACCGGCCGGCCCTGGAACGAGACCGAGATGCGGTCGGGTTCCATGTCCACCGGCGCCGTTCCCACGGCGGCGAGCACCCGGCCCCAGTTCGGGTCGGAGCCGAAGAGAGCCGTCTTCACCAGCGAGTCACGAGCGATCACCCGGGCCGCCACGACGGCGTCGTCCTCGCTGCGCGCGCCCCGCACGGTGACGGTGACGCGCTTGGTCACGCCCTCGGCGTCCGCCATGAGCTGATCGGCGAGGTCGTCGCAGACCGCGAGCACGGCGGCGTCGAGGTCCTCCTGCGTCGCCGCCACCCCGCTGGCACCCGACGCCAGGAGCAGCACGGTGTCGTTGGTGGACGTGGCGCCGTCCACGTCGAGACGGTCGAAGGACCGCGACGTCGCATGCCGGAGCGCGCGGTCGAGCTGCTCGGACGTGGCGACGACGTCGGTCGTCACCACGCACAGCATCGTCGCCAACGAGGGGGCCAGCATGCCTGCACCCTTGGCCATGCCGCCGACGTTCCATCCACCCGGATGGTGGAGGGCGGCCTGCTTGGGCACGGTGTCGGTCGTCATGATCGCGTAGGCCGCGTCGGTGCCGCCAGAGATGCCGCCCGCGAGCTCGTGCACGATCTCGGTGACGCCCGCGAGCAGAGCGTCCATGGGGAGCCGGTCCCCGATGAGGCCGGTGGAACAGACGGCGATCTCTCCCGCGCCGGTCTCGGAGCCCCAGTCGCTGAGCACGTCGGCGAGATGTTCGGCCGTGCGATGGGCGTCCTGGAAGCCCGGTGCCCCGGTGCAGGCGTTGGCGCCGCCGGAGTTCAGGACCACGGCGCGCAGTGCGCCGGAGGACAGCACCTGCTGGGACCACAGCACCGGCGCAGCCTTGACCTTGTTGGTGGTGAAGACGCCCGCCGCCGCGTGATCGGGACCCTCGTTGAGGACGAGCGCGAGGTCGGGCTTGCCGCTCGCCTTGATGCCGGCGGCGATGCCCGCGGCGCGGAAGCCGGCTGCGCAGGTCACCCCCTGCGTGCGCACCAGAACGCCGGACTCCGCGGTCACGGTGCCACCCCCACGGTGTCGAGCCCGTCGGTCTCAGGAAGACCGAGGGCAAGGTTCATCGACTGCACGGCCCCGCCGGCCGTGCCCTTGGTGAGGTTGTCGATCGCGGCAAACGCGATCAGTCGGCCGGCGTCGGCGTCGACGACCACCTGCAGCTGCACGGCGTTCGATCCGATCACCGATCCGGTCTGCGGCAACGACCCCTCCGGTAGCAGGTGCAGGAACGGCTCGTCGGCGCAGAACTCCCGGTACACCGCCCGGGCCTGCTCGGCGGTCGCGGTGGTGGGAGCGGAGCACGTGGCGAGGATGCCGCGCGGCATGGGTGCCAGCACGGGGGTGAACGACACCGTCACCTCGGTGCCGGCGATCGCTCCGAGGTTCTGCGCGATCTCGGGGGTGTGCCGGTGCGCGCCGGCCACGCCGTAGGGCCGGACCGAGCCCATGACCTCCGACCCGATGAGATCGACGCGCGCGGATTTCCCGGCGCCCGACGTGCCGCTGACGGCGACCACGCTCACCTCGGGCGAGACGATGCCGGCGGCCACTGCGGGCGCCATCGCGAGAGTCGACGCCGTCGGGTAGCACCCCGGCACCGCGATGCGTGTCGCGGTGGACAGGGCGGCCCGAGCGCCGGGGAGTTCGGGCAGGCCGTACGGCCAGTGGCCGGCGTACTCGCCGCCGTACCACCGATCCCAGGCGGCCGCATCGGTGAGACGGAAATCCGCGCCGCAGTCGACGACCAGGGTCGACTCGGGCAGCGCCGCGGCGATCTCCGCCGACTTGCCGTGCGGCAGGGCCAGGAAGACCACGTCGTGCCCGGCCAACCGCTCCGGCGAGGTGTCGGTCAGCTCGCGGTCGGCGAGCGGCACCAGGTGCGGGTGATGCTGGCCGAGCAGGGTGCCGGCGTTCCCGCCGGCGGTGAGGGCGCCGAGCGACAGGCTCCCGTCGCGGTAGCCGGGGTGCCCGAGCAGGAGCCGAAGGATCTCCCCCCCGGCGTAGCCGCTCGCCCCGGCGACGGCAATCGTCCGTGCGGTGGTCATGTGATGATTATGCACCACCGTGCAAGCTCATTCGACAGGGGGCGGCTACCGCAGGTGCGCGCCGACCGCCGACGCAGCCGCCGCGACGGCTGCGTCACGCGCGGCGCTGGCCTCGTCCTCCGTGAGCGTGCGGTCCGGGGCGCGGAAGCGCAACGCGAACGCGAGGGACTTCCGGTCCGCACCCACCTGATCGCCGGTGAAGACGTCGAACAACCGGATGTCCTCGAGCAGCCCGCCCGCCCCTGCGACCAGCGCCTTCTGCACGTCCGCAGCCGCCACCGCGCGATCGACGACCACCGCGACGTCCTGCAGCACGGCGGGGAACGGGGAGACCGTCGGAGACGGCAGCACCTCCCGGACCTCGATCGCGTCCAGATTCAGCTCGACGGCGCAGGTGCGCGGCGGCAGGCCGGCCCGCTCGAGCACCCCGGGGTGCAACTCCCCCGCGTGACCGACCACGACGCCGTCGACCACCAGTTCCGCACACCGCCCCGGATGCCACGGCAAGTACTGCGCGGCGCGCAGTTCGAGGTCCACGCCGCACGCGTCGGCCACCGTTCGCGCAGCCGCGAAAGCGTCCGCCGCCTCGGCCGGTCGCCCCGGACCCCAGGGACCCGACGCGGTCACCGCACCGGTCAGCACCACACCGACATGGACGGGCTGGGCGGGCAGCGACTGGGTGAGCGCGGCGATCTCCTCCTCCGTCGGACGACGGTCCACTGCCAGTGCGTCGACGGGACGGGTGCCCTCACCGGGCAGCACGACCTGGGCGATCGAGAACAGCGCCAGATCGCGCTGTCCACGAGAGACGTTGCGCTGCAGGGTCTCCAGCAAACCGGGAAGGAGCGTCGTGGCCAATGCGGGCCGGTCCGCCTCGAGCGGATTGAGCACCGTGGTGGTCACGCGTCGAGTGTCGTCGGACGGCAGACCCCACACGTCGAACACACCCGCGGGCAGGAACACCGGATTCAGGATCTCGACGTGTCCGGTGTAGGCCAACGCCCGGCCGATCGCTCGACGACGGCGCTGCACGGGCGTGAGTCCACGCCCGGCGGGTGCCGAGGGAAGCACCGACGGGATGTTCTCGAGCCCCTCGAGCCGCAGCACCTCCTCGACCAGGTCCGCGGCCTGGGTCAGGTCCGGTCGCCAGGTCGGCGGGGTCACCACCAGCACACCGCGACCGGCCTCGGACACCTCCACCCGCGTCTCGCACCCGATTTGCGACAGGCGACGCACCGAGGTCCCCGCGGGGTACTGCACCCCGGCGACCCGATCCGGTCGATCCAGGTCCATCCGCACGGCGGGGAAGGTGTCGGCCGCGCCGACGTCGGTCAGCGTCGACTCCACCCGACCACCGGCGATCGACACCAGCAGCGACGCCGCACGATCGAGCGCGCGCACCGGCAGCGCGGAATCGACGACCCGCTCGTACCGCCGGCTCGCCTCGCTCGGCAGCTTGTGGCGTCGAGCCGTGCGGAAGACCGCGAGCGGGCTCCAGATCGCCGCCTCGAGCACCACGTCGGTGGTCGCGTCCGAGACTTCGGTGGAAGCGCCGCCCATTACACCGGCGAGCGAGACGACCCCCGAGTCGTCGGCGATGACGACGTCCTCCGGATCGAGCGTGCGCTCGACGTCGTCGAGGGTGCGCAGCGTCTCCCCCGCCGCAGCACGACGAACCACGAGCGGCCCCTGCAACGCGGCGGCATCGAACGCGTGCAACGGCTGGCCGAGCTCGAGCATGACGTAGTTCGTGACGTCGACCGCGGCCGAGATCGGTCGGACGCCGGCGAGCAGGAGCCGTCGTTGCAGCCACCACGGCGAGCGTGCCCCCGCGTCGATACCGACCACGCGGCGCGCGGCGAAGCGCGTGGCGCCGGACTCCGCGCGCAGATCGACCTCCCACGCGGGACCGTCCGCCGCAGCCGCCGGCACCACCGGGTGCCGGGCATCCGCCGGGTCGGCGTAGTCGAGGTCGAAACCGCACGCGAGCTCGCGCGCGAGACCGCGCACGCTGAGGGCGTATCCGCGGTCGGGCGTGACGTTCACGTCGAAAACCGTGTCGTCGGTGCCCAGCACCGCACGGGCGTCGTCACCCGGCGTGACGACGGCGTCGGTGCCGGCGACCCGGGTGTCGGCGGGCAGCGTGAGAATGCCCGAATGGTCGGCGCCGATGCCCAGTTCGGAGACCGAGCAGATCATGCCGTCGGACGTGCGGCCGTAGGTCTTCCGCGCCGCGATGGCGAACCCGCCGGGCAGCACGCACCCGGGCAGCGCCGCGACCACCAGGTCCCCGACGACGAAATTGCGCGCACCGCAGACGATGCCCCGCGGCTCCGCCTCCCCGACCTCGACCAGACAGAACCGGATCGGCTTCTTGAACTCCGTCAGTTCCTCGATGGACTCGACGCGGCCGATCACCAACGGACCCGTGATCTCGGGCAGCGGCAGCACGTCCTCGATCTCGAAGCCCACCCGGACGAAGCCGGCGTCGAGCTCGTCGGCGGACACCTGCCATCCGGGAGCGGCCTTGGAGACCACCTCGGTCAACCAGGACTGGGGAACGCGCACGGCGGGAGCTCGCTTTCGTGAATCGGGTGGAGCGTGAATCGAGGGCGTGGAGACCGGAGGCGTGGGGACCGAGCGGTGTCAGCCCTGCACGCCGAACGGCAGTCCGAAGCGGACGTCGCCCTCGACGATGTCGCGCATGTCCGGGATGTCGTTGCGGAACTGCAGGGTGCGCTCGAGGCCCATGCCGAACGCGAACCCGCTGTAGACCTCGGGATCGACCCCGCACGCCCGCAGCACGTTGGGGTTGACCATGCCGCAGCCGCCCCACTCGACCCAGCCGGCCCCGCCCTTCTTGCGCGGGAACCAGACGTCCACCTCGGCGGAGGGCTCGGTGAACGGAAAGTAGTTGGGACGCATACGCGTTCGCGTCTCCGGTCCGAACAACGCGCGGGCGAACGCATCGAGGGTGCCGCGCAGATGGGCCATCGTCAGACCCTTGTCCACGGCGAGCCCCTCCACCTGATGGAAGACGGGTGTGTGGGTGGCGTCGAGCTCGTCGGTCCGGAAGGTGCGGCCGGGGCACACCACGTAGATCGGCAGTTCGCGCTCGAGCATCGACCGCACCTGCACGGGCGACGTGTGGGTCCGCAGAACCTGACGTGACCCTTCCGGGGCGACGTGGAAGGTGTCCTGCAGCGTCCGCGCCGGGTGATCGGGCAGGAAGTTCAGGGCGTCGAAGTTGAAGTGCTCGGCCTCGACCTCCGGGCCGTCGGCCACCTCCCACCCCATGGCGACGAACACGTCGGACACCTGGTCGGCGATGACGGTGATGGGGTGCCGCGCTCCGATGGGGCGACGAACGGCCGGGAGAGTGACGTCGATGGCCTCGGCCACCAGGGCGGCGGCGTCACGTTCGGCGGCCAGGGCCTCGCGGCGGGCGTCGTGCGCCTCCTTGACGCGGTCGCGCGCCATCTTGACCTTCTTGCCCGCGTCCGCACGCTCCGACTTCGGCAGCTGCCCCAGGGCACGCTGGGCCAACGCCAGCGGCGCCTTGGGCCCGATGTGCGCGGTCTTCGCCTCGGTCAGCGCGTCGAGGTCACCCGCTGCGTCGAAGGCGGCCTGCGCCTCGGCGACCGCGCCGTCGAGGGCGTCGTCCGTCAGCAGCCGGGCCTCGTCCCCATCCTGGCCCGCGCTCTCGTCCCGCTCCACGTCGACTGTCTCCGTTCGTCTCGACCGCCGTCGGACGGCGATCGCTGTGCGGCCCGCCCGAGCAGGTTCTTCTCGGGGGGAAATCCTAGGCGATGGGCACCGATCGACCCGCATCCCTCACGGTCGCCGGCGACGGTGGACGCGGGCGCTGGCGTAGAGACACAGCGTGGCAGCCGTGGCCAGGTTCAGACTTTCGGCGCGGCCGTGGATCGGAATCGACACCCGGTGATCCGCGGCCGACGCCACCTCGGCGGACAACCCGTGGGCCTCGTTGCCGAAGAGCCACGCGGTGGGACCGGCGAGCAGATCGTCGGCGTCGTCGAGGTCCACCTCGCCGTCCACGGTGGTGGCCACGACGGTGAGGCCGGCGCCGCGCACGGCGTCCAGCACCGCGTCGATCGAGCGTTCCCGCGCGACGGGAAGGTGGAACAGACTGCCCGCGGACGCCCGCACGGCCTTGCCGTTCTCGGGGTCCACGCTGTCCCCGGCGAACACGGTGGCGTCGGCTCCCGCGGCGTCGGCCACCCGCAGCAGCGTGCCCGCATTACCGGGCTCGGCGATCTCGACGGGAACCGCCACCAGCCGTTGCCCCGGGGCGACGGCATCCGCCACGCCGACGACGACCGACCGCGCGACGGCGATCAGACCGGGCGGGGTCACCGTGTCGGACAACGCCGCGGCGGCGCGATCGGTGACGACGTCGACCGGCACTCCGGCGGCGCCTGCGGCCGTGACCGGTCCCCCGTCGCGGTCGACCCAGCGCTGCGTCGCGAAGAGGCGCAGGGCGGCGCCGGCGGCGACCGCCTCGACGACGGCGTTCTCACCCTCGGCGAGAAACAGTCCGGTCCGGCGACGTTCGGCACCGCGATGGAGCTTCACAGCCGACACGACCCGCGGTGTCCGCTCGGTGAGCGGAGCCGCGGGTCGCGTGGAGCTGTCGGGGGAGCCGGTCAGGCTGCTTCTCCCGGCTGGTTCACATCGGCGGGCAGAGCGGCCTTGGCGATCTCGACCAGGCTCGTGAACGCCGCTGCGTCGGACACGGCGAGCTCGGCGAGGATCTTGCGGTCCACCTCGACACCCGCGATCTTCAGGCCCTGGACGAAGCGGTTGTAGGTGATGTCGTTGGCGCGGGCCGCCGCGTTGATACGCGTGATCCACAGCTTGCGGAAGTCACCCTTGCGCGCCCGGCGGTCCCGGTAGGCGTAGGTGAGCGAGTGGAGCTGCTGCTCCTTCGCCTTGGTGTACAGACGCGAGCGCTGTCCGCGGTAACCGCTGGACGCCTCGAGAATCGAACGGCGCTTCTTCTGGGCGTTGACCGCCCTCTTGACGCGTGCCACTGGTGAATCCTTGTCGATCTGGGGCCGTGGGACGGCCCGGGTTGGAGGGTGTCAGAGACCGAGCAGCCGCTTGACGCGGGGAACGTCGTTCGCGCTCACGACGGCCTTGCCGTCCAGGCGGCGGGTGACACGCGAGGACTTGTGCTCGAGCAGGTGGCGACGGCCGGCCTTCTGGCGCAGGATTTTTCCGCTACCCGACACCTTGAATCGCTTCGACGTACCACTGTGCGTCTTCGACTTGGGCATGAATCCTCAGTTCTGTGTTGCGTCGACCCGCATCCGAGCGTGCGGATCGACCGTGTACGGACCGGGGCGCGCTACGCGCCCGGTGTGGGTGAAGCGGGAGGGGCAGCGGGAGCTGCCGGACGTGCCTGCGACTGCTCGGCGGCCTTGGCGCGAGTCTTGGCACCCTTGTGCGGGGCCAGAACCATCGTCATGTTGCGGCCGTCCTGCTTCGCGGACGTCTCGACGAATCCGAACTCCGCGACGTCTGCACCCAGACGCTGCAGCAGGCGGTAACCCAGCTCCGGGCGCGACTGCTCGCGTCCTCGGAACATGATGGTGACCTTCACCTTCGAGCCGGCTTCGAGGAAGCGGACCACGTGGCCCTTCTTCGTCTCGTAGTCGTGATCGTCGATCTTGGGGCGGAGCTTCTGCTCCTTGATGACCGTGAGCTGCTGGTTCTTGCGCGACTCACGAGCCTTCTGCGCTGCCTCGTACTTGAACTTGCCGTAGTCCATGATCTTGCAGACCGGCGGACGGGCATCGGGGGCGACCTCGACCAGATCGAGATCGGCCTCCAGAGCCAGGCGTAGCGCATCTTCAACACGCACGATCCCCACCTGTTCTCCACCCGGTCCGACAAGTCGGACCTCGGGAACGCGGATGCGATCGTTGATGCGAGTCTCAGTGCTGATGGGGCCTCCTCGGTAGTGCGGTGACGGACTGTGCCGGACCGGCGCCAGTGCGCCTCGCCTTCCGTCGACACCCCGAGCCGGTGAGATATTCCCGAGCAGTGCTCGGGCCCATCGACGCGAAAGACCCCGTGGCCACGATTCCTCGTGGACAGCGGGGTCCGGTACCGACCGGTCCACCCGAGCCGGAGCTCGACGACGCCGACACGAAACTCGACGTCACGCACCGCAGTGCGAGGGACCGGACCACTGAACGGCGAACCGAACAGAGGTGGGAGACGGACTCCACTTGCGGCCTCCGGGCGAACTGGTCACCTGAAGGCGGTCGTGGCGCAACGATACCACTCGGGCCGCCGGTGACCGAATCGCGTCGGCGCTACCGAGCGGTGTCGTTCCCACCCACCCACCGGCCTGTTCGCGCGTGAGAAGGTGAGTTCATGAGCGACGCGGCCGACGCCGGCATTTCCTCCGACCCCACCGACTCGTCCCCCAGCGACCCGTCCCCCACCGGGCCCACGGCCGTGCGCGAGCTCGCCGACGTTCCTGCGGTCGAGGTCATCAGCCGCTCGGCGGTGATGCTCATGAGTTCCGCCGCGGAGAAGCTCGGCCTCTCCGACGAGGATCCCGAGAACAGCCCCCACCTCGATCTGGACGAGGCCCGACGCGTCATCACCGCCCTCGCGGGACTGGTGACGGCCTCGGTGGAGTTCCTCGGACCGCACGCCGGCCCCATCCGAGAAGGCCTGCAGGCGCTGCAGCGCGCGTTCCGCGAGCAGTCCGCGCACCCCGACGCACCGGGCGCCGGACCCGGCGAGAAGTACACCGGGCCCGTGTACTGACGATCGGGGGTCGGACGATCGAGGGCTCGACCGGTTCCGGGTCGAGGCGGGCTCAGACTCCGACGGGCTTGCGCTTCCGACGAGTCCGCACGGCCGGCGCCGGCGGCGCCTGACCCAGGACCTCGCGCAGGAACTTGCCGGTGTAGCTCTCCGGCGTCGCCGCGATGTCCTCGGGCGTGCCCTCGGCGACCATCGTGCCGCCGCCGGACCCGCCCTCGGGTCCCATGTCGATGACCCAGTCGGACGTCTTCACGACGTCGAGGTTGTGCTCGATGACGATGACCGTGTTGCCCTTGTCGACAAGCCCGTTGATCACCAGCAACAGCTTGCGGATGTCCTCGAAGTGCAGCCCGGTGGTGGGCTCGTCGAGAATGTAGACCGTGCGGCCCATCGACCGCTTCTGCAACTCCGCGGCCAGCTTGACGCGCTGGGCCTCACCGCCGGACAGGGTGGTCGCCGGCTGACCGAGGCGGACGTAACCCAGGCCCACCTCGTTCAACGTCTTGAGGTAGCGGTGGATCGAGGTGATCGGCTCGAAGAAGTCCGCCGCCTCCTCGATGGGCATGTTCAGGACCTCGGCGATGGTCTTGCCCTTGTAGTGGACCTCGAGGGTCTCCCGGTTGTAGCGGGCACCGTGGCACACCTCGCACGGGACGTACACGTCGGGCAGGAAGTTCATCTCGATCTTGAGGGTGCCGTCCCCGGAGCACGCCTCGCACCGACCGCCCTTGACGTTGAACGAGAACCGTCCCGGCTGATACCCGCGCACCTTCGCCTCGGTGGTCGCCGCGAAGAGAGTCCGGATCTTGTCGAACACCCCGGTGTACGTGGCCGCGTTGGACCGCGGCGTCCGACCGATCGGTGACTGATCGACGCGGACGAGCTTGTCCAGCTGGTCCAGACCGTTGATCCGGGTGTGCCGACCGGGCACCTGCCGAGCACCGTTGAGCTTGTTGGCCATGACGGTGGCCAGGATGTCGTTCACGAGAGTCGACTTGCCGGATCCCGAGACCCCGGTCACCGAGGTGAGAACGCCGAGCGGGAAGCTCACGTCGATGCCCTGCAAATTGTGCTCGCGCGCACCCACGACCGTCACCTTGCGCTTCGGGTCGACGGCGCGTCGAGCCTCGGGCACGGCGATGGCGGACCGACCGGAGAGGTACGCGCCGGTCAGGCTCTCCGTGTTCTCGAGCAGTTCCTTGTACGTGCCGCTGTGGACGACCCGGCCGCCGTGCTCGCCGGCGAGGGGGCCGATGTCGACCACCCAGTCCGAGGTGCGGATGGTGTCCTCGTCGTGCTCGACGACGATGAGCGTGTTGCCGAGGTTGCGCAGACGGGTCAACGTGTCGATCAGGCGCCGATTGTCGCGCTGGTGCAGGCCGATGGACGGCTCGTCGAGCACGTACAGCACACCGACCAGGCCGCTGCCGATTTGCGTGGCCAGCCGGATGCGCTGCGCCTCGCCGCCGGACAACGTGCCGGCCGCACGCGAGAGCGTGAGGTACTCGAGGCCCACGTCGAGCAGGAATCCCAGGCGCGCCTGGATCTCCTTGAGCACCTGGCCGGCGATCGCCTCCTCGCGGGTCCCGAGGGTCAGCGTGTTCAGGAACCGCGAGCAGTCGGCGATGGACAGCGCACAGACCTGCGCGATCGAGAGCGCCCCGAAGTCACCTGCGGTGATGCTCACCGACAGGATCTCCGGCCGGAGGCGAGCGCCGTCGCACACCGGGCAGGCCACCTCCCGCATGTATCCCTCGTACCGCTCCTTCATGGCGTCGGACTCGGTCTGATCCATGCGGCGGTGCAGGAAGGGCATGACGCCCTCGAACTCCGCGTAGTAGGACCGCGTGCGCCCGTAGCGGTTCTTGTAGCGAACGTGGACCTGGTGCTCGCTGCCCTCGAGGACCGCTCGCTTCACCTTCGCCGGGAGCTTGCGCCACGGGGTGTCGATGTCGAAGCCCATCGCGTCGGCCAGGCCGCCGAGCAGCCGGCCGAAGTACTCCGACGTCTGCCCCATCGACCACGGGGCGATGGCGCCGTCGGCGAGGGACAGGTCCGGATCCGGCACCACGAGATCCGGATCGACCTCCTTGCGGACTCCCAGGCCCGCGCACTCCGGGCACGCGCCGTAGGGCGAGTTGAAGGAGAAGGACCGGGGCTCGAGCTCGTCGATCGACAGGGCGTGACCGTTGGGGCACGCGAGCCGCTCGGAGAACCGCCGCTCGCGGTCGGCCGCACCCTCCTCCCGATCGACGAAGTCGAGCACCACGATGCCGTCGGCGAGGCGGAGCGCGGTCTCGACCGAGTCGGTCAGCCGCTGCTTCGACGACGCCTTGACCGTCAGGCGGTCGACGACCACCTCGATGTCGTGCTTGTCCTGCTTCTTCAGCTTCGGCGGATCGGTCAGCTGGTGCACCGTGCCGTCGACACGAATTCTGGAGTAGCCCTGCGTGTTCAGCTGCTCGAACAGGTCGACGAACTCGCCCTTGCGCGTCCGCACCACGGGTGCGAGAACCTGGAAGCGCAGGCCCTCCTCCATGTCCAGCACCTGATCGACGATCTGCTGCGGCGTCTGCTTCGCGATGCGCTCACCGCACTGCGGGCAGTGGGCGGTGCCGGCGCGGGCGTAGAGCAGACGGAGGTAGTCGTACACCTCGGTGATGGTGCCGACGGTGGAGCGGGGGTTGCGGTTGGTCGACTTCTGGTCGATCGACACCGCCGGGGACAGGCCCTCGATGAAGTCCACGTCCGGCTTGTCCATCTGGCCGAGGAACTGGCGCGCGTAGGCGGACAGCGACTCGACGTAGCGCCGCTGTCCCTCGGCGAAGATCGTGTCGAACGCGAGCGACGACTTCCCGGATCCGGACAGGCCCGTGAACACGATCAGGCTGTCTCTGGGCAGGTCGACGTCGACGCCCTTCAGGTTGTGCTCACGTGCGCCTTGCACGACCAGGCGATCCGCCACGGTCCGTCCTCTCGTCTCGCACGGCCGATCACCGTGCTGTCCGTACTGTCCCCGCGCCGTCGCAGTCCCGCGCCACTGTCCCCACGCCGTCGCGCGTCGGGTTCCTCCGACCGTCCGATTCGGCACCGAGGACCGCTCCCGACCATAGGCCGGACCACCGACACGTCGTGCCACACGTCGGCGCACGGCCCGGTCTCCGGCGCTCGACGGCGTCCGACGTGGGTAATCTCACGCTCATGAGCCCCACCGAGCGCACCGTGTCCGACGACTACACCGGCGACGTGTCCGACGGGAGCGCACAGCGGCGAACGCTGTCGCATGCCGCGATCGTGAAGACCTCGGTGGGCCCCATGGACAACAACGCCTATCTGGTCGTCTGTTCCCGGACGGGTTCCGCGCTGCTGATCGACGCCGCGAACGACGCCGAGACGTTGCGTGCGCTCGTCGCCTCCGCTGCGCCGCGCGTCGAGCTCGTCGTCACCACACACCAGCACGCCGACCACTGGCAGGCGCTGTCGGCACTCGTCGACGCGACGGGCGCGCCCACCGCGGCGCACCCGCTCGACGCGGACCCGCTCCCCGTCGTCCCCGACACGCTGCTGCACGACGGTGACCGTGTGACGGTCGGCGACGTGGACGTCGACGTGATCCACCTCCGCGGGCATACGCCGGGCTCGATCGCCCTGGCGGTGACGGACCCGGCCGACGGCCGCGTCCACCTGTTCACGGGCGACTCCCTGTTCCCCGGCGGCGTCGGCAAGACCGACGGGCCGGAGAACTTCGAGTCGTTGCTGAACGACGTCGAGACCAAGTTGTTCGCGCGGTTCGACGACTTCACCGTCGTCTATCCCGGCCACGGCAAGGACACCACGCTCGGTGCCGAGCGCCCGCACCTCGGGGAATGGCGCGAGCGCGGGTGGTGACCGTGCGCGGTCACAGCAGCCGACGCCCGTCACGGGGATTGACTCGGGGGGCCCGGGGGTACTGCTACCGGTGATGCGGACCGGTCGCCCTCGTCGGCGGCGGGTTCGCACACCCGTTCCACCGTCCCAGACCGCCGTTCTGCAGGAGGCTCAGTGATTGTCCGCCGGATCGCCCGACCGATGCTTGCATCCATCTTCGTCGCGGGGGGCGTGGACGCACTGCGCAACCCGTCCGGCCGAGCGAAGGCCGCGAAGCCGCTGATCGACAAGAGTCAGGACGTCCTTCCCGACGAGGTCACCCAGAACGTTCCCGACGATCCGGAGACGCTCGTCAAGATCAACGCGGCCATCCAGATCGGTGGCGGCGTTCTGCTCGCGACGGGCAAGGCGCCGCGCATCGCGTCGGCCGTCCTCGCCGGCAGCCTGGTGCCGACGACCCTCGCGGGTCACGCCTTCTGGGAGGAGACCGACCCGGAGGCCAAGGCTCTGCAGCGCACCCAGTTCCTCAAGAACGTCAGCCTGCTCGGTGGTCTGCTGATCGCCGCCGTCGACACCGAGGGCAAGCCTTCCGTCGCCTGGCGCAGCAAGCGCGCCGCGCGCAACGCGAAGGTGGCCGTCGCCGGGGCCATCCCGCTCGCGTCGTCCTCGGACACCTCCGACACGCTGGCGTCCGCAGGCCACAAGGCGAAGGAGTTCGCCGAGGTCGCGGCCGAGCGCGTGCAGCCCTACGCCGAGGTCGCGGCGCACAAGGGAGCCGAGCAGGCCGCCGTTCTCGCGAACGTCGCGCAGGACCGCGGCGGGAAGCTGGCCGAGCTGGCCAAGGAGCGCAGCGCCAAGTGGGCCGACCTCGCGGCCGCCCGCGCCTCCGACCTCGCCGAGGTCGCCCAGGACAAGGGCAGCAAGTACGCCGACGTGGCCGTCGCTCGCGGTGCGGATCTGGCGGAGCGGGCCCGCAAGGACGGGTCCGACCTGCTGGACGAGTACGGCAAGAAGGCCCGCAAGGCCACCAAGAAGCAGCGCAAGGAAGCGCGCAAGCAGCTCGAGCAGGCGCGCAAGGACTACAAGAAGAAGTACGCCTCGGCAAGCAAGGACGCGCAGAAGCAGCTCCAGTCGTCGCTGAAGGACGCCGAGAAGCGCGCCCGGTCCGCGCGCGCGCAGATCGAGAGCACCGTGCACCAGTACGTCTGATCCCCGGATCGGTCAGCAACTCCGTCGACGGCCGACGCCCTCCCTCCCGGAGGCGTCGGCCGTCGTCGTGTGCGACGCCCGTAGACTCTTCTGGCTCTCGTTTCTGCCTTCAGGAGGCCCAGTGCCGGATCCGGCCACCCCCTCGTCCCCCGGCGAACCCGACGGCCCCACCCCTGCCGTCGACCCCGCGCTGGCCGACGAACAGCGCCACCTCGACGTGCTCTACCGACGTCTCGACGAGCTCCGCGCGTACGCGAAATCCCGTCTGGGCACCGTGCTGCTCGAGACCGGCGGGACGCCGCAGGCCCGCAGCGAACGGGAATCGTTCAGCGCGCTGTACACCGAGGACCTGGCCAAGTACGACTCGTCGGAGAACGGGCTGTGCTTCGGCCGCATCGACGTCGACGAGGACGACGCCCCCCGGTACATCGGGCGACTCGGCATTCTCGACGAGGACAACGACTTCGAGTCGCTCCTGTACGACTGGCGCGCACCGCTCGCGCGTCCCTTCTACCTGGCCACACCGGCGGCCCCGGAGGGCGTGCGGCGCCGCCGCCACCTCCGCACGCGCGGCCGCACCGTCACGGGAGTCGCCGACGAGTTCCTCGATCTCGACGCGGCCCGCGATGCGGGCGTGGAGATCGGCAGCGACGGCGTGGCCGGCGAGAGCGCGTTGCTCTCCGCGTTGAACGCCGCGCGGACCGGGCACATGACCGACATCGTCGAGACCATTCAGCGCGAGCAGGACGACATCATTCGGTCCACCCACCGCAGCGTGCTGGTGGTGCAGGGTGGGCCGGGCACCGGCAAGACGGCCGTCGCGCTGCATCGCGCGGCGTACCTGCTGTACACGTACCGTCAGCAGCTCGACAAGAGCGGCGTGCTGGTGATCGGCCCCAACTCGACCTTCCTCGACTACATCGGTCAGGTGCTGCCGTCGCTCGGCGAGACGGGGGTGTTGCTGGCCACCGTCGGCACGCTCTTCCCGGGTGTCGACGCGAGCCGGTCCGAGACGGCGCGCGAGGCGGAACTCAAGGGCGACCTCGCCGTCGTCGATGTTCTCGTCGCCGCCGTGCGCGACCGCCAGGAAGTGCCGCGAGAGCCCGTCGTCGTCCAGTTCGACGGCTATCCCCTGCGCATCGACCGGAAGACGGTGACGCGAGCGCGCGGCCGCGCGCGATCGTCGCGCCGCCCGCACAACCTCGCGCGCCCGATCTTCGTGTCCACCATGATCGACCTGTTGGCCGACCAGTTCGCCGCGCAAGTGGGCGGCGACGTGCTCGGTGGGGCGAACCTGCTCAGTCGCGACGATCTGGCCGACACCCGCGACGAGATGCGCGCGGACCCCGACATCCAGCGCGAGCTGGCACGCCTGTGGCCGGACCTGACCGCCCAGCAGGTGCTGGCGGACCTTCTCGCGTCTCCGGAGCGGCTGCGTACCGCGACCCCGACCTGGTCCGACACCGACCGGCAGGCTGTCGCGCGCGCGGACGACGGCCGCTTCGCCCCGTCGGACGCTCCCCTGCTGGACGAGCTGGCAGAGCTGCTCGGCATCGACGATGCCGCGGAGCGGGAACGGGAACGGCGACGCTGGCGCGCGGAGATCGAGGACGCACAGGGTGCGCTGGACATCCTCACCGGCTCGGCACCGCAGGACCTCGAGGACGAACTGGACCCCGAGATCCTCATGGCCTACGACCTCGTCGACGCGGACCGGCTGGCGCAACGACACGAGAACACGCGTCGGTTGACCGCAGCGGAGCGCGCCGCCGGCGACCGAACGTGGACCTACGGACACGTCATCGTCGACGAGGCTCAGGAACTGTCGCCGATGGCCTGGCGCATGGTGATGCGACGTATCCCGAACCGGTGGATGACGCTGGTGGGAGACGTCGCGCAGACCGGTGCGCCCGCCGGCACGACGAACTGGCAGGACGTGCTCGGGCCGTACGTCGCGCGTCGCTGGAAATTGACCGAGCTGACGGTCAACTACCGCACGCCCGCCGCGATCATGGAACTCGCGCATCGGGTGCTGGCCGAACTCGACCCGGCGGCCACTCCGCCCCGATCGGTCCGGGAGGGCACCGACGCCCCCCGGGCGGACCACGTGCCGGCCGCCGATCTCTCGGCCGCCGTCGGACGGCACGTCGCCACCCATCCGCGCCCGGGCACCTCGGCGGTCCTGGCTCCCGCCGCGCTCGTCGAGCCGCTCCGCGTGTGGGCGAGCGCCGACGTCACGGTGAGCACCGTGCGCGAGGCGAAGGGACTGGAATTCGATTCGGTCGTCCTCGTCGAACCCGCCGGCATTCTCGCCGACTCCGCCCGCGGACTGAACGATCTCTACGTTGCCCTCACCCGGGCCACACAGCGGGTGGACATCGTGCACTCACTCCCGCTGCCCGACGTTCTGGGCGACGTTCCCCCGTACTCGGCCCGACCGTAGGGGCGACTGGGGGCGCCGCAGGGGCGACCTGGTGACGGTTCACCACCCGACGCCGCGAGCGGCGCGGGCGGTGAACGCCTCGGGAACCGTGACTCAGCGTGTGGTGTGGACGATGAGAACGTCGCACCGCGCCTTGCGCGCGGCATCCGACGGCACCGATCCCAGCAGCCGGCCGGTCAGCGAGTTCAGGCCGCGGTTGCCCACCACCAGCAGGTCCGCCTTCGTCTCACCGACGAGCTCGAGCAGAGCGTCGACGGGGTTGCCGACGACGGGACGCTCCTCGATGGAGGTGGCGCCGGCGGACGTCGCCCGCTCCCGCGCCGTGCGCAGGATCTCCTGTGTCGGAGCGGATCCCGTGATCTGGTAGGCGTCCTCGCCGAGGACGTCGGCATCGTGGCCGGACGCCTTCGAGTCCGCCGGGTAGTAGGCGCATGCGATGAACAAGGTGGCGTCGGCGTCCCCCGCCAGCGCCGCCGCCTTCTCCACGGCCCGCAAGGACGAATCGGAACCGTCGGTTCCGACGACGACGGTGCGGTAAGCGCTCATGCATTCCTCCAGTGGGTCGATCGACAGGACGTTGTCGAGACGAAGGGTCCGAGATCGGACGGTGGTCGAGTGTCGGATAGACCTTAGTCGCAGGCCGAATGCCCCGACACGGCTTCGGGTAAGCCACGACGTCCCGGGTCGGTCGCCCCGGCGTTCCACCGGGCGCGCAGCGGGCGCACGGTCGGCCTCGGCGGCAGCCGACGGCCCGCTCGCCTACATTCGTTGCCATGCCCCGTCCCCGCGTCCGACCGTCCGGACGTTCTCTCCTCGCGCGCCCCGTCGTCATCGGACTCGTCGTTCTGGTGGTCCTGGCGATCGTGGGTGTCGTGGCCCTGCGCACCACCGCCTCCGACACGACGGCCGTGCGCACCGAGGAGGTCGTCCGCGAGGTACCGGAGGGGCCGGGGTCGTCGTCGACCGTGCAACTCGACGCCACCGTCTACCTTCCGGACGTGCCCGAGCCCGCCCCGGCGGTGATCCTCGCGCACGGCTTCGGCGGCGACAAGAGTTCGGTGGACGGTCAGGCGCGGGACCTCGCGTCGCGCGGACTGGTGGTCCTCGCGTACAGCGCCCGCGGATTCGGCGCCAGCACCGGGCGCATCGGACTGAACGATCCCGACCGTGAGGTCGCCGACGCTCGGGCGCTGATCGACTACCTCGCCACCCGGCCGGAGGTGCAACTGGATGTCCCCGGCGATCCCCGGGTCGGTGTGGCCGGTGGGTCGTACGGCGGCGCGCTGGCGTTGATGGCGGCGGGCACCGATCCGCGGATCGACGCGGATGCGGCGTCCATCACGTGGAACGACCTGAACCAGAGCCTGTTCCCCAACTACTCCGCCGCCGCCGGATCGGGGACACCGACCACGACGCCCGCGCCGTCCGAGAACGGTGATGCGGGCGTCCTCAAGCGCGGGTGGGCAGGAATCTTCTTCGGCGCCGGCGTACTCCCGGCCGGTGGCGGTGGCAGTACCGATGCCGGTAGCGACACGTCGGGCGCGACCACGGCCGGGCAGGGTGCATCCGCACCCGTTCTCGACCCGTCCGATCCCGCGGCCGCCTGCGGCCGATTCGCCCTGAACGTCTGCGCCGCCTATGCCACCTCCGCGGTGGGTGGACAACCGTCACCCGAGACCACCGAGCTGCTGCGCCAACGCTCGCCGTCGTCGGTCGCGGCGTCCATCACCGCACCGACCCTGTTGGTGCAGGGCCAGCGTGACACCCTCTTCGGCCTCGAGCAGGCCGACGCCACAGCTCGTCAGATCGCCGACGCCGGTGGCTCGGTTCAGGTGCGGTGGTTCGACGGCGGCCACGACGCCGGAGGGACCGGTCCCGTCGCCGATGCCGCCGTCGCCGACTTCCTCGTCGACCACCTGACGGGTGACCCCCATCCGGCGGATCCGTCATTCGCCTACACCCTCGCCGGAGACCCGACGGACCAGGGCGACCGGGCGCGGGACCTCGTGGCAGCGCGCTACCCCGGCCTGTCCGGAGAAGCGGACACCGAGCGCACCGAGTTCGCACTCACCTCCGCCACCGGCACGCCCACGCAGATCATCGCCCGCCCACCGGGTGCGTCACCGTCCGCGGTGTCGTCGTTCCCCGGTGTGGGATCGCTCAGCGGGCTTCCCGGTGGAGCATCGGACGCACTCGGGCCGCTGCTCGCCGGCGACCTGCCCGGCCAGACGGCATCCTTCGTCAGCGAGCCGCTGGAGCGGTCCTTCACCGTCACCGGATCGACCACCGTCGACGTCACGGTCGGTCCGACCACCGCCGAGAGTGGAACGGTGCTGTTCGCCAAGCTCTACGACGTGTCCGACGACGGACGGCGGACGCTGCCGTCGGGTCTCGTGTCGGCCGTCCGAGTGGCGCCGTCGGCGACCCCGACGACGGTGACGGTGTCGCTGCCCGCGATCACCCACCAGATCGCGGCCGGCCACCGCATCGAGGTGGCGTTCGCCACCACCGATCAGAACTACGCGGTTCCGCTGGAGCCTGCCGCGATCTCCGTCGCCCTGACGGACGGGCGGGTGGCGCTGCCCACGGTTCCCGCCGAGAACACGACGTCGTCGTTCCCGGTGGTTCCGGTCGTCGGGATCACCGCACTCGCGGCGCTGGTGGCGGCACTGGCCGTGGCGGCGACCGTCCGCGCACGCCGACGCACGGCCGCGGACGTCGACCCCGCGCTGACCGACGTTCCCCTCGTGATCACCGATCTGGCCAAGAACTACGCCAACGGATTCCGAGCCGTCGACGGTGTCTCGTTCCGCGTCGAGACCGGCCAGGTTCTGGGACTGCTCGGTCCCAACGGCGCGGGCAAGACCACCACGCTGCGCATGCTCATGGGTCTGATCACCCCGTCGGCGGGGTCGATCCGCGTGTTCGGCCACGCCGTGACCCCGGGCGCTCCCGTGCTGTCGCGGCTCGGATCGTTCGTCGAGGGCTCGGGCTTTCTCCCGCACCTGTCGGGCCGGGACAACCTCGAGCTGTACTGGCGCGCCACCGGCCGTCCCCTCGCGGACGCGCACCTCGAGGATGCGCTCGACATCGCGGACCTGGGACGGTCCGTCGATCGCAAGGTGAAGTCCTACAGCCAGGGCATGCGGCAGCGTCTGGCCATCGCTCAGGCGATGCTGGGACTGCCGGACCTCATGGTGCTGGACGAACCGACCAACGGGCTCGACCCGCCGCAGATCCGCACGATGCGCGACGTCCTCATCCGGTACGCGCGCACCGGTCGCACGGTCCTGGTCAGCAGCCACCTGCTGGCCGAGGTCGAACAGACCTGCACGCACGTCGTCGTGATGAACAAGGGCGTCGTGGTCAGCGCCGGGACGGTCGAGGACCTGATCGGGGCGAGCGGTCCCGTGGAGTTCCGGGTCGACCGGCCGGCGGACGCCGCCGAGGTGCTGCGGCGCCTCGACGGCGTGGGCGAGGTGGTCGTCGACGAGGACACCGGAGCCGTCAAGGCACAGCTGGGCGCCACGGATCCCGCCGTGGCGATCCGGACGCTGGTGACGGGCGGTATCGCGGTGTCGTCGGCGTCCCGGTCCACCCGCCTCGAGGACGTGTTCCTCGAACTCGTCCACGACGACACGGCATCCGGTGACCGTCCGGAACCGACGACGACGTCAGGAGCACGCGCGTGAGCAGCACCGAAACCCAGCAGTCCGGCTCTGCCGGGGCCGGCGACGGGCGGGTCGCGGGGTTCGACGCCGGCCGCACCCTGTCGATCCGCACCGAGCTGACCCGTCAGTTCACCCGCCGCCGCACGCAGGTGTCCCTCGGGTTCCTGGCCCTGTTGCCGGTGATCCTGGCCATCGCGTTCGCGGTCGGCGGGTCGGAATCCGACAGTGCCAGCGGCAGTCTGATCGAGTTGGGGACGCGCAGCGGCGTCAACTTCACGGTGTTCGCGCTGTTCGTCTCCGTCGGGTTCCTGCTGATCGTCGTGGTCGCGCTGTTCTTCGGGGACGCGGTGGCCAGCGAGGCGTCGTGGTCGTCGTTGCGTTACCTCCTGGCGGTCCCCATTGCGCGCGGACGACTGCTGCGGCAGAAGGCGATCGTGTCCGCGATCCTGTCCGTGGCGGCGCTGGTCACGTTGGTCGGTGTCTCGCTCGTGCTCGGCAGCGCGCTGTACGGGTTCGGCGCGCTGGTGTCCCCGTTCGGCGACTCGTTGGCCTTCGGGACCTCGCTGGGGCGGCTCGCGATCGGCGTGGTGTTCATCGCGATCAACCTGACCTGGGTGGCCGGCCTGGCGATGGCCCTGTCCGTCTCGACCGACGCTCCGCTCGGGGCGGTGGGCGGGACCGTCATGGTGTCGATCGTCGCGCAGATCCTCGACCAGATCACCGCCCTGGGCTCGCTGCGCAACGCTCTGCCGGGGCATTACTCCACCTCGTGGACGAGCGTCCTCTCCCCCACGCTCTCGTGGAACGACCTGCTGGACGGGGCGTTCTCCTCCCTGGCCTACGCCACGCTGTTCGGCATCGTGGCGTGGCGGCGCTTCGCCACGAAGGACATCACCAGCTGACCGGAGCGGACGTCATCAGCTGAGCGGGGCGGCCGCCGCCGATCGTCGTGTCACGACAGACCGGCGGCGTCCATCCCCCGCAGTTCCTTCTTGAGGTCCTGGATCTCGTCGCGCAGACGCCCGGCCAACTCGAACTGCAGCTCGCGCGCCGCGTTCATCATCTGGTCGGTGAGCTGCTTGACCAGGTCCGCCAGTTCCGCACGCGGCATCGTCGAGACGTCTCGTCCCTCGACCACACCGCTGCTGCCCGCGCGGCCGGCCTCACCCGGAGCACGCCGCCCGCGGCTCGCGTTGCGACCGGACCCGCCGATGTCGATGACGTTGTCGGTGTCCTCCGCCTCCTCGTAAACCTGGTCGAGGATGTCCGCGATCTTCTTGCGGAGCGGCTGCGGATCGACCCCCATCTCCTCGTTGTAGGCGATCTGCTTCGCGCGCCGGCGCTCGGTCTCGTCGATCGCGTACTGCATGGACTCGGTGATCGTGTCCGCGTACATGTGGACCTGGCCCGACACGTTGCGCGCCGCGCGACCGATGGTCTGGATGAGGCTGGTCCCGCTGCGCAGGAAGCCCTCCTTGTCCGCATCCAGGATGGCGACGAGCGACACCTCGGGAAGGTCGAGACCCTCACGCAGCAGGTTGATGCCGATGAGCACGTCGTACTCGCCGAGGCGCAGTTGCCGGAGCAACTCCACCCGTCGCAGCGTGTCGATGTCCGAATGCAGGTAGCGCACGCGAACGCCGAGTTCGAGGAGGTAGTCGGTCAGGTCCTCGGCCATCTTCTTGGTGAGGGTGGTGACCAGGACGCGCTCGTCCTTCTCGGTGCGCTCCCGGATCTCGTGCACCAGATCGTCGATCTGCCCCTTGGTGGGCTTGACCACGATTTCCGGATCGACCAGCCCGGTCGGCCGGATGACCTGCTCGACGAACTCGCCGCCGCTCTGCCCGAGTTCGTACTTGCCCGGGGTGGCGGACAGGTACACGGTCTGGCCGATGCGCTGGGTGAACTCCTCCCAGGTCAACGGACGGTTGTCCGTCGCGGACGGCAGGCGGAAGCCGAACTCCACGAGGTTGCGCTTACGGGACATGTCGCCCTCGTACATGGCGCCGATCTGGGGCACCGTGACGTGCGACTCGTCGATCACAAGGAGGAAGTCCTCCGGGAAGTAGTCGATCAACGTCGCGGGCGCGGTGCCGGCGGGACGGCCGTCGATGTGCCGGGAGTAGTTCTCGATGCCCGAGCAGAAGCCGACCTGCTTGATCATCTCCAGGTCGTACTGCGTGCGCATACGCAGCCGCTGGGCCTCGAGCAACTTGCCCTTGTTCTCCAGGTCGGCCAGCCGCTCCTCGAGCTCCGCCTCGATGTCCCGAACCGCGCGCTCCATACGCTCGGGACCCGCCACGTAGTGCGTGGCGGGGAAGATGCGCACACTGTCGACCTCCCGCACCACGTCCCCGGTGAGCGGGTGCAGGTAGTACAGCGCCTCGATCTCGTCACCGAAGAACTCGATCCGGACGGCCAGTTCCTCGTAGGACGGGATGATCTCGACGGTGTCGCCGCGCACCCGGAAGGATCCGCGGGTGAAGGCGAGATCGTTCCGGGTGTACTGCACGTCGACGAGCAATCGCAGGAACTGATCGCGCGGGACGTCCTGGCCGACCTTCAGATACACCGACCGGTCGACGTAGGACTGTGGGGTGCCGAGACCGTAGATGCAGGACACCGACGCGACCACCACCACGTCCCGCCGCGAGAGCAGGTTGGCCGTGGCCGAGTGCCGCAGGCGCTCGACGTCGTCGTTGATCGACGAGTCCTTCTCGATGTAGGTGTCGGTCTGCGCGATGTACGCCTCGGGCTGGTAGTAGTCGTAGTACGAGACGAAGTACTCGACGGCGTTGTTGGGCAACATCTCTCGGAGTTCGTTGGCCAACTGGGCGGCGAGGGTCTTGTTCGGCGCCATGAGCAGCGTCGGACGCTGGACCTGCTCGATCAACCACGCCGTGGTGGCCGACTTGCCGGTACCGGTGGCGCCCAGGAGAACGACGTCTTTCTCCCCACCGTTGATCCGGCGGGCGAGCTCCTCGATCGCGGCCGGCTGGTCGCCGGCCGGGGAGTACTCGCTGACGACCTCGAAGGGCCGGGTGCTGCGCTCGATCTCGCTCACGGGCCGGTGCTCGGAGTGTGCGAGAACCGGTTGTTCAGCCGCAAATGCCATGACACCAGAGTAGGCCCGACCACCGACACGAACCGGGCCCGGAACCGACAGGGACGGCCACCGGTGTCGGTCCCCGAGTCCAGAATGGCCCCATGGACCTCGCGCGCATCGTCGACACCTCGGCCACCGTGGCCGCCACGCGTTCACGCAAGGCGAAAGTGGCCGCCCTCGCCGAACTGGTCGGCGGGTGCACCGCGGACGAGGTGGGACTGGTGGTGCGTTACGCCTCGGGGATGCTTCGCCAACGGCGCACCGGGCTCGGCTGGCGGGGCCTCGCCCGCCTGCCCCGTCCGGCGGAGGCCTCGACGTTGACCGTGACCGAGGTCGACGGCGTCTTCGAGCGCCTGTCGGAGCTGTCGGGCCCGGGATCGCAGCGAGCGCGAGCGGAGGAGACGGAGCACCTCTTCGGCCGGGCGACCGCCGCCGAGCAGACCTGGCTGCGCGGACTCGTCACCGGCGAACTGAGGCAGGGCGCCCTGGACGCGCTCGTCCAGGAGGCCGTCGCCGCGGCGACCGATCTTCCCCTGGCCGCGGTGCGGCGCGCCGCCATGCTGTCCGGATCCACGCCCGCCGCGGCGGAAGCCGCCGTGACCGGCGGCGAGGACGCCCTCGCGGCGATCGGACTCACCGTGGGACGGCCGGTCTCGCCCATGCTCGCCTCGAGCGCCCCCACCGTCACCGACGGTGCCGTCAAGGCGGCCGGGACCGCCGGCGGTCCGGTGGCCCTCGACACCAAGCTCGACGGGATTCGCATCCAGGTGCACCGCACGGGCGACGAGGTGTCCATCGCGACGCGCAGTCTCGACGACATCACCTCTCGACTCCCCGAGGTCGTCGACTACGTGCGCTCATTGCCCGTCGACTCGGTGGTACTCGACGGCGAAGCCCTCGCGCTGGGTGACGACGGCCGCCCCCGCCCGTTCCAGGACACGGCCTCGCGCACCGCGCAGGCCACCGGGGTGGCGGTGACGCCGTACTTCTTCGACGTCCTGCACGTCGACGGCGACGACCTGCTCGACCGCCCGTGGGCCGACCGCATCGCGGTGCTCGATCGCTTGGTCGACGCCGACCACCGCGTGCCGCGCCTGACGACGGCCGACGCCGCGGAGGCGGAGCGGTTCGCCGCGTCCGCCGTCGCCGCGGGGCACGAGGGCGTGGTGATCAAGAACCCGGCGGCGAAGTACGAGGCCGGTCGACGCGGGGCGGCGTGGGTGAAGGTCAAGCCCGTCTTCACCGTCGACCTCGTGGTGCTCGCCGTCGAATGGGGGTCGGGTCGGCGGACGGGCCTGCTGTCCAACCTCCACCTCGGCGCCGTCGATCCCGCCGGGGGGTTCGTCATGCTCGGCAAGACGTTCAAGGGCATGACGGACGAGATGTTGGCATGGCAGACCGAACGCTTCCTGGGCCTCGAGACGCACCGATCCGACCACGTCGTGCACGTGCAGCCCGTGCAAGTGGTCGAGATCGCGATCGACGGGCTGCAGCGCTCCACCCGTTACCCCGGCGGCATCGCGCTGCGCTTCGCCCGCGTGGTGCGCTACCGCGACGACAAGACCGCCGAGCAGGCCGACACCGTCGAGAGTGTGAAAGCGCTCTTCGGCACCCCGCCCACGTAACGACGCGCCCTCGTGAGTCGCTGCGCCGGTACGGTCCACGCATGACGTCCGCGAAGCAGGTGCACGTGCATCCGCCCAAGGTCGAGGTGTTCGACACGCTCGCGCGCACCAACACCGACCCCAAAGGGTTCGTCCGTCCTGTCGACGTGTACGAGGCACACCCGTGGGGGCTGTACATGGCTCGCCCCGCCGATCACCGACAGTTCCACTACGTCGAATCCTGGCTTCTGCCCGATCTCGGCCTGCGCGCGACCATCTTCCACTTCGTCCCCGAGCATCGGCGCGATCAGGACCGCTACGTCGACGTCGGCGAGTACGTCTCCGACGGAACGGTGTGGCGGTCGACCGATCACTACCTCGACATCGTCGTCCGCACCGGTCGCGGTCAGGAACTGCTCGACGTCGACGAGCTGTTCGGCGCGGTGCGGGCCGGTCTGGTGAGCGACGACGTGGCCGAGGCGGCCGTGTCCCGTGCCGCCGATGCGCTCGACGGGATCGCCGCGGCCGGGCACGATCTCGACGCCTGGCTCCACGGCCGAGGGATGCCCGTCACCTGGCGCTGACGACTCACTCCGGCTGCCACCCGGTGGACTCCGCCCACTCCAGGACGCGGGGGTAGGCGCCCTCGAAGTACGGCCCCTTCGCCGCCGCGTACGCCGCGACGGCGTCGGCCGGATCGTCGATCCCGTCCACCTCGTGCGCGGCACGCTCCTTCACGGCGAGATACTCCGCGCGGGCAGCGGGATCGGCCCGCAATCGATCGCGAAACATGAGGGCGAACCGTTGCCCGGGCCACCCGTCGACCCGCAGGTGCACGAAGGCCGGTCGGCCCGGATCGGCACTGCCGTGCATCCGCTTCTCCCACAGCGCGGAATCGGCTTCACCGGGCACCGACGACGGATGCGGATCGTCGGATACAGCCCGGTCCAGGACAGGAAAAGCCGCGCCGGTCAACGGCTCTCGCAGGGCGTCGGCGTCGGCGAACGAGCGGACCGTGATCTGGATGTCGAGCACGTCCTTGGCCGGGAAGTCCGGGACGGACGTCGATCCGATGTGGTCGATGCGCACGGCGCGATCGCCGCACGCGGCGCGCAGCCGACCGATGAGCCGCTCCGCCTGCGCGCCCCACGTCGGGTCGGCTGCCGCGATCGCCACCGGCCGACGGGCGACCACACCGTCGCGGACGTTCCGCGCGAACGGCACCAAGCGCGAATCCCACAGCGTGCGAACGGCTTCGACGAGGTCGTTCGCGGTCCCGGAATTGTCCAGCCACACGTCGGCGGCGGCGCGACGCTGACCGTCGGTGGCCTGCGAGCGGATACGCGAGCGCGCGTCGGCCTCGTCGACCCCGCGCGACTCGACCAGCCGGCGGATGCGCTGATCCTCGTCGAGGTGCACGACGATCACGAGCGGAAAGAACGGGGCGGCACCGGTCTCCACGAGGAGCGGGATGTCCTCGACGACGATCGCGTCCGCGTCGGCCTCCGCGATCAGTTCCTCGCGACGGGCGCCGACCAGAGGGTGGACGATTCCGTTGAGTGCGAGCCGCGACTCGTCGTCGGCAAAGGCGATGGCCCCCAACGCCGGTCGGTTCAACGTGCCGTCCTCCGCCAGAATGCGATCGCCGAACCGCTCGACGAGCGCCGTCAGTCCGGGCGTTCCCGGCTCGACCACCTCGCGGGCGATCGCGTCCGCGTCGACGACGACGGCACCGAGGTCGGCGAGTGCTCGGGCAGCGGTCGACTTGCCCGCACCCATGCCTCCGGTCAATCCGATTCTGATCACGTGCTCCAGTGTGGCGAACCCCTCGCCCGCGTGCAGCGAACACGCCGCGAATCACCAGTATCAAATACCCCGTGTTTCCCAACCCGTCGGTTATCTTCGAGGCGCACAACCGGCTTCGACGCTCGCTTCGGCGCGACGAGCCGGAGCAGGCCGGCACCGGCCGAGACGACACGACGCGACAGGCGGGGACACGGGCATGAACACGATCGCAGGAGAGAGGCGAACGCAGCCGGGGCGGCATCGCCTGGGCATGCCGGACGGCGTCCACTGCATTCTCATCCCCGAGGTCGCCGACGCCCTTGCCGAGCACCGTCGCAACTGGTTCACCTCCTTGCTCAGCCCCGCGCGCCACAGCTTCGCGACGATGCGCAAGCGCGGCAGCGCTCTCGGCACCGGGTGGAGTCCCGCCACCGCCGGCTGACCCCCGTACCGTCGTCACGACCCGGTCCTCGTCGTCGAGGGCCGGGTCGTTCTGCGTTCGCGCCGCTCGTTCCCGGCTGGTTCCCCGGATACGGGTCAGGCCCCGAACCGCGATGCGGTTCGGGGCCTGACTCGGTGAACTACCGGCGAATTATGCTCCGCCGGACAGCTTCTCGCGGAGAGCGGCGAGCTGCGCGTCGCTGGCGAGCGATCCACCGGTGGACTCCGACGCGGCTGCGGCGGGCGCACCCTGCGTGGATCCGGTCTCCGAGGAGTAGCCGGCGGCAGCGTTGGCTGCCTCCTGCGCCTCGTCGGCGGCGGTCTTCTCCATCTGAGCGGTGTGCATCTTGTGACGACGCTCGGCCTCGGCGTACCGGCCTTCCCACTCCTCACGCTGCTTGTCGAAGCCCTCCAGCCACTCGTTGGTCTCCGAGTCGAAGCCCTCGGGGAAGACGTAGTTGCCCTGCTCGTCATACGAGTCGGCCATGCCGTACTTGGACGGATCGAACTCGGCGCTGTAGTCCTCGTTGGCCTGCTTCAGCGACAGCGAGATGCGGCGACGCTCGAGGTCGATGTCGATGACCTTGACCAGCGCATCGTCGCCGACGGTGACGACCTGGTCCGGGACCTCCACGTGGCGCTCGGCCAGCTCGGAGATGTGCACCAGACCCTCGATGCCCTCCTCGACGCGGACGAACGCGCCGAACGGAACGAGCTTGGTGACCTTGCCCGGCACGATCTGGCCGATCGCGTGGGTACGGGCGAACTGACGCCACGGGTCTTCCTGCGTCGCCTTGAGCGAGAGGGAGACACGCTCGCGGTCCAGGTCGACGTCGAGAACCTCGACGGTGACCTCGGTGCCGACCTCGACGACCTCGGACGGGTGATCGATGTGCTTCCAGGACAGCTCGGAGACGTGAACCAGACCGTCGACGCCGCCGAGATCGACGAACGCACCGAAGTTGACGATCGACGAGACGACGCCCTTGCGAACCTGGCCCTTCTGCAGCTGGTGCAGGAACTCGCTGCGGACCTCGGACTGGGTCTGCTCGAGCCACGCGCGACGCGACAGGACCACGTTGTTGCGGTTCTTGTCGAGCTCGATGATCTTCGCCTCGATCTCCTTGCCGACGTACGGCTGCAGATCGCGGACGCGACGCATCTCGACGAGCGACGCGGGGAGGAAGCCGCGGAGGCCGATGTCGAGGATGAGGCCACCCTTGACGACCTCGATGACGGTGCCCTTGACGGCCTCGTCCTTCTCCTTGAGCTCCTCGATGGTGCCCCAGGCACGCTCGTACTGAGCGCGCTTCTTCGACAGGATCAGTCGACCCTCCTTGTCCTCCTTGGTGAGGACGAGAGCTTCGACCTCATCGCCCACGGAGACGACCTCGTTGGGGTCGACGTCGTGCTTGATGGAGAGCTCGCGGGAGGGGATGACGCCTTCGGTCTTGTAACCGATGTCGAGCAGGACCTCGTCGCGATCGACCTTGACGATGGTGCCCTCGACGATGTCGCCATCGTTGAAGTACTTGATCGTCGCGTCGATGGCGGCGAGGAAATCCTCGGCGGAGCCGATGTCGTTGACGGCTACCTGCGGCGAGGTGACGGTGGATGAGGCCATGTGGTGAGGTGCTCCGGACGGGTTGGTGTCGGTGGATGGATGTTCGGTCGGACAGACCCTCGTTTGCCGGGACACGTGGCGACCGCTGCCGTAGATTCGGCAGCGAACCGATGCTCGGATCCGAGAGTCACGAGCGCCAGGCCCCTCGCACGTGACGTGCGGAGGGCAGACATTCGCGTATCGAAGACTACTCGGTGCCGCGTGGCGCGGGCAAACCCGGTTACCGTGTGGCGCGTGGCAGCCGACTCTCCTGGTTCGACCTCCTCCTCCCCGGCCCGACCGGTATCGTCCGCGCCGGCCCGGCGGCGTGTCGATTCCGCCGCCAGCGAGCGCGCCTCCCGGTCCTGGTGGGACGTCGACGCCGGGGACTACCACCGGACGCACGGTGAATTCCTGGGCGTCGACAGCCCGACGGGCGAGTTCGTGTGGTGCCCGGAGGGTCTGCACGAGGGCGACGTCCACCTGCTCGGCGACGTCCGCGGGCGCGACGTCCTCGAGATCGGGTGCGGCTCCGCACCGTGCTCGCGATGGTTGGCTCATCAGGGAGCGCGGGCGGTCGGACTCGACATCTCGGCCGTCATGCTCGCCCACGGTGTCGCGGCGATCGACCGCGCGAGGGCGAGCGAGCCGGACTCCCCCGCGCCCGCCCTGATCCAGGCCTCCGCGGAGAACCTGCCGTTCGCGGACGCGTCGTTCGACGTCGTGTGCTCCGCCTTCGGGGCCGTGCCCTTCGTCGCGGACTCCGCGCGCGTCATGCGCGAGGCCGCCCGGGTCCTGCGCCCCGGCGGCCGCTGGGTCTTCTCCGTCAACCACCCCGTGCGCTGGATCTTCCCCGACGATCCCGGTCCCGACGGCCTCACCGCCACGATCCCCTACTTCGACCGAACCCCGTACGCCGAGTTCGATCCGGACGGCACCGCGACCTACGTCGAGCACCACCGCACCGTCGGCGACCGCGTGCGGGAGATCGTCGCCGCGGGGCTGACCCTGGTCGACATCGTGGAGCCGGACTGGCCGGAATGGCTGGATCGCGAGTGGGGTCAGTGGTCACCCCTGCGGGGACGACTGTTTCCCGGGACCGCAATCTTCTGTACCGCGAAGCCGGGCACGGCACCCGCGTAGCGGCTGGACTCCGGCAGCCGCGTCGCGGTCAGACTCCCCGGAGCGCGTGCGCAGCGACCGTCTCGACGAACTCCGACGTCGACGCCTGTCCGCCGATGTCCGCGGTCGCGACGCCCGACGCGACGGTGTGCTCGACCGCGCCGCGCACGCGGTCGGCCACCCGCGCGAAGTGGCCGGGACCACCGGTGGCGGCGGCGTGGTCGAGCATCGCGGCGGCCGACAGCATCAAGGCGGTCGGGTTGGCGCGGTTGCGACCGGCGATGTCCGGGGCGGCGCCGTGCGCGGCCTGCGCCATCACCTTCTCCGAGGACGCGTTGATCGACGCGGCCATGCCGAGGGACCCGGACAGCTCACCGGCGAGGTCGGACAGGATGTCGCCGAACATGTTCTCCGCCACGATCACGTCGAAGGTCTCGCCGCTCCGGACCAGCTTGGCGGTCAGGGCGTCGACGTGCTCGTAGGTCACCTCGACGTCCGGGTGTCGCTCGCCCACCTCCGCGCATACGTCACGGAAGAGTCCCGTCGTCAGACGAAGGACGTTGGTCTTGTGGACGACCGTCACCCGACGGCGACGCTGCTCGGCGAGGGCGAAGGCGCTCTCGGCGATGCGCTCGGCCGCCCGCCGGGTGAACACGCCCACGGCCAGGGCGACGTCCGGCGTCGGCATGAATTCCCCGGATCCGACGGCCATGTTGCGATCCGCGTAGAAGCCCTCGGTGTTCTCCCGCACCACGACGAGGTCCATCCGCGGGGACACGGCGCGGACGCCGGGCAGCGCGCGCGCCGGACGGATGTTGGCGTAGAGATCGAAATGCTTGCGGATGCGGCCGCCGGGCGTGAGGTCTCCGCGACGCTCCGGCGGGTACGACGCGCTGTCGTGCGGCCCGAGAATCCACATGTCCAAGTTCTCGAGGGCGGCGATGGTGCCGGCCGGCACCGCGTCGCCGTGCTCGTCGAGGGCCTCGCGGCCGAACGGCAGCCAGGCCCAGTCGGGCCCCGTCGTCCCGACGCCCTCGAACGCGGCGTCGACGACCTGGACGACGCCCGGGACGATCTCCTGTCCGATTCCGTCGCCGGTCAGCACGCCGATCCGCGGTCCGTGCCCCGACCCCGTGTTTCCTGCGTCCGTCATGACCGCCATCATTGCTCACCATGGTGCAGTCGCTCGAACTCCTGCTGGACCCCGAGAGCGATGCGGCCGTCCGGCGCGACTGGAACTACCTCGCGGAGTTGGGTCTGCCCAGCCAGGCGCGGCACACCGGGGCCTCGAATCGTCCCCACGTGACGGTCGCCGTGGCGTCGGCGTTCGACGTCGGCACCGAAGACCGGCTCGTGGAGCTCGTGACCTCCGACGACACCGTGCCCGGCACGCTGCGCCTCGGCGGCCTGGTGGTGTTCGGTGGCGCGCGGGTGACGCTGGCCCGCGCGGTGGTGCCCTCGGCCGAGCTGCTGGAGTTCCACGCCCGAGTGCACGACCGGCTGGGCGACTCCCCCGGAGTGCCGCCGCATCTGCTGCCCGGCCGGTGGACGCCGCACGTCACGCTGGCGATGAGGGGCAAACCGCACGAGATCGGTTCGGCTGCAACGGCTCTGAGCCCTGGACTGCACGATCTGAACGCCGCGGTCGCGGGCGTGCGGCGGTGGGACGGCGACGCGAAGCAGGAGTGGCTGCTCGGCGACGGTCAGAACCGATAGTCGCCGTGGCGCGTCACCTCACGATGGGTGTCGGGCACGCGATCTGTCAGCGCCAGCGCGGCCAGGACGATGTAGACGGTCAGGACGGCGAGAAGAAGCACCAGGAATGTCATACGAGACATGTTCCGTCGCAGCGTTTCTCGCGGCCAGTGGCAGAAATGACATGTTCCGTCGTTTTTCTGCCATACTGACGTGGTGCTGACGAAGGTGGTCGTCCCACTCCTGCCGTTGACCGAAGCGTTCGAACTCGGCGTCGCGTGCGAAGTCTTCGGCTTCGACCGGTCCGACGAAGGGCTGCCGGTCTACGACTTCTCGTTGATCGCGGCCGTCCCCGAGCCGATCCGCACGCGGTTCGGATACGACATCGACGTGCCCTACGACCTCGATCGACTCGACGACGCGGATCTGATCGTCGTGTCCGCAGGCGGCACCGCGGCGTCGCCGGACGGGACGTACGTCTGCGGAACCGGCGACGGGTACGACCTCGAGCCGCTCGCGGAGAAGCTCCGCGCCGCCGTGGCACGCGGCGCTCGCGTCGCGAGTCTGTGCACCGGCGCCTTCGTGCTCGGCGCGGCGGGCCTGCTGGACGGACGTCGATGCACCACCCACTGGCGCCACGCGGCGCAGTTGGCCGAGCGTTTTCCCGCGGCGACGGTCGATTCCAACGTCCTCTACGTCCAGGACGACAACGTCTACACCAGCGCAGGCACCGCTGCCGGCATCGACCTCTGCCTCCACATCGTGCGGTCCGCGCAGGGCGCCGCCGTCGCCAACGGCATCGCCCGACGCATGGTGGTGCCGCCGCACCGCGACGGCGGACAGGCCCAGTACGTCGCCGTGCCCGTGCCCGAGTGCGACTCGGACACTCTCGCCCCGCTCATCGACTGGATCGCCGAGAACCTCCGGGAGGATCTGTCCGTCGACGTCCTCGCAGCGCGGGTGGCGATGTCGCCCCGGACGTTCGCCCGCCGGTTCCAGGCCGAGACGGGCACGACCCCGGCGCGCTGGATCAGTGATCAGCGCGTCCTGGAGGCGCAGCGGCTGCTGGAGGCCACGGACCTGTCGGTGGACGCGGTGGCGACCCGCGTCGGCTTCAGCTCCGCGGCGGTACTGCGGCAGCATTTCCTGCGCCTGCGACGCACCACACCGCAGTCCTACCGACGCACCTTCCGGGCGGCGCCCGTCTCGGTGTGACCCACGGGCGGGAACGATACGGGCGGGAACGACAGGGGCGGGAACGACAGGGGCGGGAACGACACCGCCGGGAATGACACCGGCGGGCGGTCTGTTACACCGCGGGAAGCCCACCGATTCCGACCCCAGCGAGGAGCATCACCAGTGGCTACGCAGACGCTGACCCAGCAGAACTTCGACGAGACCGTGACCGGGAACGACGTGGTTCTCGTCGACTTCTGGGCCGACTGGTGCGGTCCGTGCAAGCAGTTCGCTCCCACCTTCGAGAAGTCGTCGGAGAACCATCCGGACGTGGTGTTCGGCAAGGTCGACACCGAAGCCGAGCAGGGCTTGGCCGCAGCCGCCAACATTCGATCCATCCCGACCCTGATGGCGTTCCGCGAGGGCGTCCTGGTGTTCGCTCAGCCGGGCGCGCTCCCGCAGTCCGCGCTCGAGGACCTCGTGGGTCAGGTCAAGGCCCTCGACATGGACGAGGTGCGGAAGCAGATCGCCGAGCAACAGGCTGCGTCGGAGTGACAGAGCAGCAGGCTGCGTCGGAGTAACGTCCGCAGATCACCCGGCACGAAGACGACACGACGGCGCGGAACCCACTGGGTTCCGCGCCGTCGTTCGTCGTCGCCGGTGCGGGGCGCTTCCGTCAGTGAGCGGCGTCGTCCCACGTCCGGCCGAAGCCGACCGACACGTCGAGGGGCACCGAGAGTTCGATCGCACCGGCCATCTTCGCGCGCACCAGTTCCTCGACCTGCTCGCGTTCGGACTCGACGACCTCGAGGACCAGTTCGTCGTGCACCTGCAGCAGCATGCGTGAGGTGAGTCCGGCCTCGACCAACCCGCGCTGGACGTCGATCATGGCCACCTTGATGATGTCCGCGGCCGTGCCCTGGATGGGCGCGTTGAGGGCAGCGCGTTCGGCCACCTCGCGGCGCTGACGGTTGTCGCTGGTGAGGTCCGGCAGGTAGCGACGACGTCCGAACAGGGTGGACGTGTACCCCACCTTGCGCGCGGCCTCGACCACTTTGTGCAGGTAGTCGCGCACCCCGCCGAAGCGGGAGAAGTAGGCGTCCATCTGCTCCTTGGCCTCGTCGGTCGAGATCTTGAGCTGCTGCGACAGTCCGTAGGCGCTGAGGCCGTACGCGAGCCCGTAGGACATCGCCTTGACCCGGCGACGCAACTCCGGGGTGACCTCGTCGATGGGCACGCCGAACGCGCGGGAGCCGACGAAGCTGTGCAGGTCCTCGCCGGTGTTGAACGCCTCGATCAGGCCCTCGTCCCCGGAGACGTGCGCCATGATCCGCATCTCGATCTGGCTGTAGTCGGCGGTGAGCACGGAGTCGTACCCCTCCCCGACGACGAAGCCCTCGCGGATGCGACGCCCGGCCGAGGTCTTGACCGGGATGTTCTGCAGATTCGGTTCGGTGGAGGACAGCCGGCCGGTGGCCGCGATGGTCTGATTGAAGGTGGTGTGGATGCGCCCGTCGCTGCTGACCGACTTGAGCAGTCCGTCGACAGTGACCTTCAGACGCGTCGCGTCCCGGTGGTCGAGCAGGTGCCGCAGGAAGGGATGTTCGGTCTTCTCGAACATCGACTGCAACGCCTCGGCGTCGGTCGTGTACCCCGTCTTGGTGCGTTTGGTCTTGGGCATGTCGAGCTCGTCGAACAGCACCACCTGGAGCTGCTTGGGAGACCCCAGGTTGATCTGCTTGCCGATCACCGCGTACGCGGCCTCGGCCGCCGTGGACACCTCGCCGGCGAACTGGCTCTGCAGATCGTGGAGATGGTCGAGGTCGATCGCGATGCCGGTGTTCTCGACGGTGGCCAGCACCTCGAGGAGCGGCAGCTCCATGTCGGCGAGCAGCGGACGCGACTCGATCTCGTCCAGTTCGGCGTCCAGGGCGTCGGCGAGATCGGCTACCGCGCGTGCCTTGAGAATCTCGCCCTCGGCGACGGCGGCCTGTGTCTCGTCCGCGTCGTCGAGCAGGGACAGCTGGGAGTCGCCGCCGTCCTCCACCCGCAGCTCACGCTTGAGATAACGCAACGACAGGTCGTCGAGGGCGAAACTGCGCTGGCCCGGACGGACCAGGTAGGCCGCCAGGGCCGTGTCACTGGACAGGCCCGCGACCGTCCACCCGCGCCCGCGCAGCGCGTGCAACGCCCACTTGGCCTCGTGGAACGCCTTCGGCCGCTCGGCGTCGGCGAGCCACTGCCCCAGCGCGGCCTCGTCGGACTCGTCGAGCGCGACCGTCTCCACGTAGGCGCCCTCGCCGTCCGCCGCGGCGAAGGCCAGTGCGGTCGCGTCGCCGTCGAACGGCGAGCGCGATCCCACCACGGACAGGCCGGTGCGGCCCTGCGCGGTGTGCGTCTGCAGCCACTCGCCGAGTTCGCCGGGCACGAGCGCCCGCCCGCGAACCTCGAAGCCCTCCTCCGCTTCCGGCTCGGTGGACGTCAGCGTGTCGAACAGGCGATCGCGCAGCACGCGGAACTCGAGATCGTCGAACAGGGCGTGGACCCGCTCGCGGTCCCACGGTTGCAGCTGCAGCTGATCGGGCGTGTACGGCAGGGGGACGTCGCGCACCATCTCGGTGAGCTGGCGGTTGAGCACCACGCTGGAGAGGTTCGCGCGCAGCGCGTCGCCGACCTTCCCGCGAACGGTGTCGACGCCGTCGACGAGGGCGTCGAGACTGCCGAACTGGCTGATCCACTTGGTGGCGGTCTTCTCCCCCACCCCGGGGATGCCGGGCAGGTTGTCGCTGGGATCGCCGCGCAGCGCCGCGAAATCCGGGTACTGCTGCGGCGTCAGGCCGTATTTGGCCTGCACCTCCTCCGGGGTGAAGCGCGTGAGGTCCGAGACACCCTTCCGGGGATACAGCACGGTGACGTGCTCGTTCACCAGCTGGATGGAATCCCGGTCACCTGTGACGACCAGCACCCGGTAGCCCGCCTCCACCGCCTGCGTGGTCAGCGTGGCGATGATGTCGTCCGCCTCGTACCCCGGCTCGGCCATGACCGGGATGCCCAGCGCCCCGAGGACGTCCTTGGTGATGTCGATCTGTCCGGCGAACTCGTCGGGCGTCTTGATGCGGTTGGCCTTGTATTCGGCGTACATGTCCGCACGGAAGGTTTGCCGCGAGACGTCGAACGCCGCGCCGACGTGCGTGGGGCTCTCGTCCCGGAGCAAATTGATCAACATCGCGGTGAAGCCGTAGACCGCATTGGTGGTCTGGCCGCTGGTGGTGCGGAAGTTCTCGGCCGGCAGCGCGTAGAACGCGCGATAGGCGACCGAGTGACCGTCGATCAACATCAGCAGTGGCGACGTCGCGGCCGCCGACTTCCCACTCGTGGACGACGGGGCGGACGAGGTGCTGGCAGCGGGACTCACGCCGCCCAGTCTAGGGACGACCACCGACACCTCGGGGCGGCCCGCGCCCGACTCGCGGCCCACCCGACGGTGGAGGCATCGAAACAAGACCGCAACACCGAAGAAATCGAAGCGGCCCTGTCGGAAACCTCGATCGCTATAGAGTCCGACTCTTGCAGACAGTCGCCGAACACCTCGGCGCCATTCGATCGTCCGAGAGGACCCACCGCGTGCCCCCCTCGAGTCCTCGGCGACCCGGCTCGGCACTGGCTACCGCCACTGCCGTTCGCGCGTTCGTCGTCGTACTCCTGAGCCTGATCACCGCAGCCACGTTCGCCGGCTCGGCCCTCGCTCAGGAGCCCACCACTCCACCGGCCCCGGCCCCCGCCACGTCGTCGGACAGCCCCGGCGCCACCCCGGCCACACCACCCGCCGACGCCGTGAACGTCAGCGGCAGTCTCAACAACGGCGGCGACCGGCTCGTCGGCGTGGACGTCCTCGCCGTCGACGCGTCCGGCGCCGAAGTCGCGCGCACCACGTCGGAAACCGGTGGGCGCTGGACACTTCCGGTGTCCCCCGGCGACTACACGTTCCGCATCGACCCCGAGACGTTGCCGGACGGCGTGTCCGTGCAGGGCGACGTGCAACGCACCGTCGTCGAGGGCCGCGCCAACACGGTCATCTTCAGTTTCGGTGAGGCTCGCACGGCGACGGTGGTGCCGTTCTACGAACAGTTCCTGCGGACCACGATCGACGGCCTTCGCTTCGGTCTGGTGATCGCGCTCGCCGCGATCGGGCTCAGCCTGATCTTCGGCACCACCGGACTGACGAACTTCGCCCACGGCGAATTGGTCACCCTCGGTGCCGTGGCGGCGTGGATCTTCAACGTCACCTTCGGCATCCAGTTGATCCCGGCCACTATCCTCGCCGTGATCGTGGGTGTCGCGGTCGGCTGGTTGAACAACGTCGGTCTGTGGAAACCGTTGCGACGGCGCAAGACCGGCCTGATCGGTCAGCTGGTGGTCTCCATCGGTCTCGCCATCGCGCTCCGCTACCTGATCCTCATCTTCTTCTCCGATCGCTCCGAGCCGTTCGCCGACTACCAAGCACAGCAGCAGCGCGAGTGGGGACCGTTCGCCATCACCGACGTCAACCTCGCCTGCATCGTCATCAGCGTCGTGGTGCTCGTTCTGGTCGCCCTCATGCTGCAGAAGACGCGTATCGGCAAGGCCATGCGCGCGGTGGCCGACAACCGTGACCTCGCCGCGTCGTCGGGCATCAATGTCGAGCGCGTCGTCACCTTCGTCTGGTGCATGGGCGGCGGACTCGCGGCCCTCGGCGGCGTGCTGTTCGGACTCTCCGAACTCGGCGGCCGCGTCCAGTGGGAGATGGGCTTCAAGCTCCTCCTGCTGATGTTCGCGGGCATCACCCTGGGCGGGCTCGGTACCGCCTACGGGGCTCTGCTCGGGTGCGTGATCGTCGGCCTGCTCGTGCAGTGGTCCACGCTGGTCATCAACCCCGACCTGAAATACATCGGAGGACTGCTCGTCTTGATCGTCATCCTCATCGTCCGGCCGCAAGGCATCCTGGGCTCGCGGCAAAGGATCGGCTGACATGGACATCATCGGAGCTCTCCAGGTCTCCCTGGCCCAACTCGTCGGACCGTCGGCGATTTTCTACGCGCTGCTCGCCATCGGCCTGAACCTGCACTTCGGCTACGCCGGACTGCTCAACTTCGGTCAGATCGGATTCGCCCTCCTCGGCGGATACGGCGTCGGCATCATGACCATCACCTACCAGCAGCCGCTGTGGCTCGGCATCATCGTCGGCCTCGCCGCCGCCGGCCTGCTCGCGCTCGTCCTCGGCATTCCCACTCTGCGCCTGCGTGCCGACTATCTCGCCATCGTCACCATCGCCGCGTCGGAAATCCTGCGGCTGGTCTTCCGGTCCACGGCATCGGACGGCGTCACGGGCTCCACCAACGGTCTCTTCGGCTTCGCCGATCCGTTCACGCGCCTGAGCCCCTTCGATTCCGCGAAGCAGTACGACTTCGTCGGAGTGAAGTTCTACGGCGACGACCTGTGGGCCATGGTGGTCGGCTGGTCGTTGGTCCTGGTGCTGTGCGGCCTCGTCTACCTGCTCACCCACAGCCCGTGGGGACGCGTGCTCAAGGCCGTCCGCGAGGACGAGGACGCCGCCCGCTCGCTGGGCAAGAACGTCTTCGTCTACAAGATGCAGGCGCTGGTGCTCGGCGGCATGATCGGCGGCCTCGGCGGTGTGTTCAACGCGCTGCAGACCAAGTCGATCAACCCGGACTTCTACTCCACGGCGCAGACCTTCTTCGCCTTCGGCGCCCTCATCCTCGGCGGCGCCGCGACGGTCTTCGGACCGGTCGTCGGAGCCATGCTGTTCTGGTTCCTGCTCTCGATTCCCGACGTCCTGCTGCGCCAGGCGGCCGCAGGACCCGATCCGCTGATTCCCATGACCGAACAGCAGGTCGGCGCAACCCGATTCGTCCTCCTCGGCATCCTCATCGCGGTGCTGATGATCTTCCGCCCGCAGGGACTGCTGGGCAACAAGCGGGAGGTACAGCTCGATGCCAAGTAGTCAGACCGTGGCGGCGCGGAAGCCGCTCGACGCCGAGACGCGCCGGTCGCTGTTCGCCGGCGTCGCCAACACTCCCGGTGTCGCCAAACCCGATCCGACCCTGGTGGTCGACGGCGTCTCGCGCACCTTCGGTGGCCTGAAGGCCGTCGACGTCGCTCACCTCGAGATCCAGCGCGGGTGCATCACGGGTCTCATCGGCCCCAACGGCGCCGGCAAGACCACCCTGTTCAACTTGCTGACGGGCTTCGACCGCCCGGACACCGGCACGTGGTCGATGGACGGCAAGTCGTTGGGCCGCATGACTCCGCATCAGGTGGCGCGTCACGGCGTGGTGCGGACCTTCCAGCTGACAAAGGCCCTGTCCAAGCTCACGGTGCTCGACAACGTGCGGCTCGGCGCCACCGGTCAGAAAGGCGAGCGCATCCTCAACACGCTGATGCCGTGGTCCTGGAAGGCCCAGGAACGTGAGGTCACCGAGCGGGCGAACGACCTGTTGGCTCGCTTCAAGCTCGACGCCAAGCGTGACGATCTCGCCGGATCGCTGTCCGGCGGACAGCGCAAGTTGCTCGAGATGGCGCGTGCGCTCATGACCGACCCGGCCGTCGTCATGCTCGACGAGCCGATGGCCGGCGTGAATCCGGCTCTGACGCAGAGCCTTCTGGGACACATCAAGTCACTGCGCGACGACGGCATGACGGTGGTCTTCGTCGAGCACGACATGGACGTCATCCGGGACATCAGCGACTGGGTCGTCGTCATGGCCCAGGGCAGCGTCATCGCCGAATCGGCGCCGGAGAACCTGGCCGACAACGAGGCCGTCGTCGACGCCTATCTCGGCAGCCATCACGACCAGGCGCTCGAGTTCGACGAGAACGGAAATCCCGTGGGCGCCACGGCCGAACTGGCCGAGGCGCTCGAACAGGCCGAGGCCGAGACCCTCGAAGCGGGTGGCGACCTCTCCGACGCCGAACCGGAGATCGATCTGGACAGGAAGACCACGTCATGACCGAACCCGCTGCCTCGCAGCTGACTCCGGCCGAACACGCCGCCACGCCGGAGGAGCACCGGCGGCTCGCCACCGACGCTCTCGTCCGCGCCGACGACCTGGTCGCCGGGTACATCCCCGGCGTGAACATCCTGCGCGAGTGCAACTTCTATCTCAACGACGGCGAGATCGTGGGCATCATCGGCCCCAACGGCGCCGGCAAGTCGACGTTGCTGAAGGCGCTGTTCGGCCTGATCCCCATCCGGAGCGGGTCGGTCACCCTGCGCGGGGACAACATCACCTCGGCCGAGGCGCACGTCCTGGTGACCAAGGGCGTCGGCTACGTGCCGCAGACCCAGAACGTCTTCCCCTCGCTGACCATCGAGGAGAACCTCGAGATGGGGATCTACCTGCGCCCCAAGCAGTTCCAGGAGCGATTCGACTTCGTGAGCGAGCTCTTCCCGCTGCTCGGCGAACGGCGCAAGGTCAAGGCCGGGGCGCTGTCCGGCGGTGAGCGACAGATGGTCGCGATGGGCCGCGCCCTCATGATGGACCCGTCGGTGCTACTTCTCGACGAGCCGTCCGCGGGTCTGTCACCCATGTTCCAGGACGAGGTCTTCATCCGCTGCAAGAAGATCAACGCGGCGGGCGTGTCCATCATCATGGTCGAGCAGAACGCACGTCGCTGCCTGCAGATCTGCGACCGCGGCTACGTGCTGGACCAGGGCCGCAACGCCTACACCGACACGGGCGCGAACCTGATGACCGACCCCAAGGTCATCGAGCTCTACCTCGGCACCCTCGCGGGGAGCAAGGAGAAGAAGTAGAGGCCCGCTCCCCCGCACACGAGAAACGGGCCCCGACTCCTCGCGGAGTCGGGGCCCGTTCTCGGTGGGGCGTGTCAGCCGCCGACGACGATGTAGTCCTCGGTGGTCAACGTGTTGTCCGGTCCGAAGACCAGCTTGCCGTAGGAGCCGACGCCCGGCTCACCGGAATCGGTGAACGCGAGCTCACCGGTGACACCGTCGTAGTCGATGTCGGTGCCGGCCTGCACCAGCGGCAGGCACTCCTGGTAGGACGTGCACTTCTGTCCGTCCTTGGTGACCGAGTTGATGTTGGCAGCAATGTCGGTACCCGCGGTCGACTTCGCCTGCTCCGCAGCCAGAGCGGAGACGATCACGGCGTCGTAGGACTCACCGGAGTAGTTGAAGTCCACCAGAGCCGGGTTGATCCCCTTGAGGCGGTTCTGGAAGTCCGCGCCGGTGTCGGTGAGCGGCGTGGTGCCCTTCATCGTGTCCAGCAGGCCCGGTCCGACGGACTCACCGAGCGCGTTGCCCATGTTGCCGTCGACACCGTAGACGGCCATGCCGTCGGACGGTCCGATCCCGATCTCGTGCATGCGGGTGATGATCTTGGCCGACTCCTCGAAACCGATGAGCGCCACCGCATCCGGGTCGAAGTTCTTCACCTGGTCGATCTCGGCGTTGAACGACTGCGCATTGGGGTCGTAGATGATCGTCTGGATCTGATCCGAGGCGATGCCGGCTTCCTCGAGGTTGGCCTGCGTGTTGCGGGCGAGGCCCGTGCCGTAGGGATCGTTCAGCGCCAGGATGGACACGCGCTGGCCGCCGTCCTCGGCGATCAGCTGCGACAGTGCCTGCGCCTGCAGCACATCCGTCGGAGCGGTGCGGAAGTACTGACCCTTGTCCGCGTAGCAGACGAACTGGTCGGAGGTGTTGGCCGGCGAGAACTGCACGACGCCCGCGCTCGCGATCTTGTCGATCACCTTGAGCGACACCGACGACGACGCGGCGCCGACGATGACGGACACACCCGCGGCGAGCTCGCGGTCGACGGTGGTGTTGGCGGTGTCGGTGGTGGTGTCGCCCGAGTCACCGGGGATCAGCTCGACGGGCTGGCCGAGGACACCGCCCGCGGCGTTGACGTCGTTGACGGCCAGCTGGACGCCCGCGACCTCCGGCGGTCCGAGGAAGGCGAGGCTGCCGGTCTCCGGCAACAGCGTGCCGATCTTGAGCGGGGTGGTGACGGGGGTCGCGCCGGCGGTGGCCTGCTCGGGTGTGCAGTCCGTGTTCACCGTCTGCTCCGCGGATGCGGACGCGCCGCCGGAAGCGCTGGTGTCGCCGCCGGAGCTCGAATCGTCGCTCGAAGAACAGCCGAACAGGGCGAGCGACGCCGCGCTCACCACCGCAGCCGTCCGAACGATGGTTCGTTTTGCCATCTGGGGTCTCCTCGAAATTGGGCGCACGGAATCGAAAGCCGTGACGCTCGTGAAGGTGAACTTAGCCCTCACGACGGCCCGGCGACCGGCCGATCGAGGCCTGTGACCCTACTGTGACGTGGGCACAGCCAGATTTGACGTCGTCGTAACGTGGCACCGCCGGGACGGCCCCGGGCGCACCTCGACGACGGTGATCACGGCGTGTCGGAGACCGGCCCGAGGGTCTCGACGACGATGCCCGCGACGGCCTTCATGGTGGTGCGTCGATCCATGGCGGCGCGCTGAATCCACTTGAACGCCTCGGGTTCCGAGAGGGACTGCGACGTCATCAGCAGACCCTTCGCGCGGTCGACGAGCTTGCGCGTGTCCAGTCGATCCTTCAGATCGGCGACCTCGCCCTCGAGCGCGGTGATTTCTGCGAACCGGCTGGTGGCCAGCTCGACGGCCGGCACCAGATCGGTCTTCGAGAACGGCTTGATCAGGTACGCCATGGCCCCGGCGTCGCGGGCCCGTTCCACCAACTCGCGCTGACCGAACGCCGTGAGGATCACCACCGGCGCCACTCGTTCCGCGGCGATCTCGGACGCGGCGTCGATGCCGTCACGCCGCGGCATCTTGATGTCCATGATCACCAGATCCGGCCGCGTCTCGCGCGCGAGGTCGACCGCGCGCTGACCGTCCGCGGCCTCGCCGACCACCTCGTACCCCTCCTCGCGCAGCATCTCCACGAGATCGAGCCGGATGAGCGACTCGTCCTCGGCGACGACCACCCGACGAGCCCGTGACCCTGCACTCATCGCCCACCTCCTCGGGTTCGCCGACCGCCGCGTCGCGCTCGGGCACTGCGAGGGTACCGGTGCGGCTCGGCCCACCTCGATCTTCTACACTCGAACACCGCACCGCTCGCGCGGCGCACACGCCCTCGTATCCCAATTGGCAGAGGAAACGGATTCAAAACCCGTGCAGTGTGAGTTCGAGTCTCACCGAGGGCACCGAACTTCCTGCGCTTTACCAGGGACCCCGGTCGCGAGCCGGAGCAGATGCCTCGACACAGGGTGCCTGCTCACCGTGAAGCGTCCCTGATCCTGTAGATCTACGATCGCACCAGAAGTGTGCCGGTGCGGCTGCACCAAGGATCTTTCACACGAGGACTCGTGAATCCTGTTCGGCCCGCCGGCTCAAAGGCGTCTGCTCCACGCTCTGAGCCGGCCACGACGTCGGTGTGATTCCCGGTTGCATGACGTCCGTTTCGGCCGGCGAGGTTGCCGTTCGCAACATGGCCAGGCCCGACAAGGGCGGTCGCGACCGTCAGCGCACGTACACCTGCTTCGAGCCGTGTTCTAGTACGTCGGACACCCCGAGGCTTGGCGCTGCACAGCCGTCGGGCCCAGACCGAGCCACTAGTAGACGGACGAACGCTCGATAGACGACCCGACGCGCAGCGTGCCGTCCATGGCACGGTATGCGGGTTATTCGACGACTGCCGATCCACGATTGACTCGGGTGCGGCCGAGTTCGACGTCCGAGGGCTCGGGGGTACTGGCAGGTGGGGCGGAGCGACCAAGGGACGCCGTGCCGCATGCGGGCCGAACGTTGGCCAGCCGGGATGAATGACGCAGTTCTTTCGGCGCCCTCTGGCATGCTGAACCGTGATCGAACAACCGACGAAGTAGTCTCGCTCATTTGTTCGAAATACGGTCAAATGGCATCGAAAGATGCCTACAGACACATTAGGAAGACCAGCTGTGGCACTCAAGAAGTCGGATCTTTACTCATCACTGTGGGCAAGTTGCGACCAGCTTCGTGGCGGCATGGACGCCGGCCAGTACAAGGACTACATCCTGACGCTGCTGTTCGTGAAGTACGTGTCCGACAAGGCCAAGACCAATCGAGACGCAAGCCTCATTGAGGTACCCGAGGGTGGCTCGTTCGACGACATGCTTGCCGCCAAAGGTGACAAGGAGATCGGCGATCGTTTCAACAAGATCATCGCCAAGCTTGCCGAGGCCAACGACCTGCGCAACGTCATCGACCAGGCCGACTTCAACGACGAAGAGAAGCTCGGCAAGGGCAAGGAGATGCAGGACCGCCTCTCCAAGCTGGTCACCATCTTCAACGACCTCGACTTCCGAGGCTCTCGCGCCGAGGGTGACGACCTGCTCGGCGACGCCTACGAGTACCTGATGCGCCACTTCGCCACCGAATCCGGCAAGAGCAAGGGGCAGTTCTACACGCCGGCCGAGGTCTCCCGCATCCTCGCCAAGGTGGTCGGCATCGGCCCGAACACCCGCCAGGACCAGACTGTCTACGACCCGGCCTGTGGCTCCGGTTCGCTGCTGCTCAAGGCTGCCGCCGAGGCGCCCCGCGGCATGACGATCTACGGCCAGGAGAAGGACAACGCCACCTGGGCGCTGTCCAAGATGAACATGATCCTGCACGGCAACGAGATCGCCGAGATCGAAAAAGGTGACACCATCACCAGCCCGCAGTTCACCAAGGGTGACCATCTGCGGACCTTCGACTACATCGTCATGAACCCGCCGTTCTCAGTGAAGTCCTGGAACAACGGCCTCGAGAACGACTACGGCCGCTTCGAGTACGGCCGCCCACCGGAGAAGAACGGCGACTACGCCTTCCTGCTGCACGCGCTCACCTCGCTCAAGAGCACCGGCAAGGCTGCGATCATCCTGCCGCACGGTGTGCTGTTCCGTGGCAACGCCGAGGCCACCATCCGCACCCGCCTGCTCAAGCAGGGCTTCATCAAGGGCATCATCGGCCTGCCGGCAAACCTGTTCTACGGCACCGGCATTCCGGCTTGCGTGGTCATCCTCGAAAAAGAGAACGCCCAGGCCCGCACCGGTGTCTTCATGATCGACGCCTCCAAGGGCTTCATGAAGGACGGCAATAAGAACCGCCTACGCAGCCAGGACCTCCACAAGGTCGTCGACACCTTCAACAAGCAGATCGAGATCGACCGCTACTCGCGCATGGTGCCGATGAGTGAGATCGCTAACCCGAAGAACGACTACAACCTCAACATCCCGCGCTACATCGACTCCTCCGAACCCGAGGATCTGCAAGACCTCAGCGCCCACCTGCACGGCGGCATCCCCGACCGCGACCTCGACGCACTCCAGAACTACTGGGACGCCTTCCCGCAGCTGCGCAGCCAGATCTTTGCGCCGAACCGCCCGGGCTACAGCGACCTGGCCGTCGACGTCAGTGCCGTGCAGCAGGCAATCTTCGACGCGCCCGGCTTCCATAAGCTCCGCGACGAAGCCACCGGCATCGTCGAAGACTGGTTCGCATCACACCGCAACGCCCTGGCCAGCATTACCGCCGACACCAAGCCGAACGACCTCATCGCGACTGTCAGCGATGACCTGCTGGCGCGTTTCACACCGATGCCACTACTCGACGAGTACGACGTCTACGAGCAGCTCATGACCTACTGGCATGACACCATGCACGACGACGTCTACCTCCTTATGGCCGACGGCTGGCAGGGCGCCGCCAAGCCGCGTCTGGCGATCGTTGACAAGGAGCGCAGCCTTTCTGAGACCCCTGACCTTGTCATCGGTTCCGGCAAGACTGCGAAAAAGTACAAGATGGATCTCATCCCGCCACAGCTGGTCGTCGCCCGCTACTTTGCAGGTGAACAGGCAGAAGTTGATGACTTCAACGTCACTCTCGCCGCCGCGACGGCCGCGTTGGACGTGCACGCTATGGAGCATGGAAGCGACGAGGGGTTATTACGGGAATCGACCAACGACAAGGGCAAGTACACCCAGCAGCTTGTGAACGCTGTCATCAAGGAAGCAAAAGCTTCGCATGACTCTGAGACCCTCGCCTGCGCACAGGAGGCGCTAGCTCTGGTCAAGGCTGAGGCGGATGCAAAGAAGGCGGCCAAGGAAGCGCAGACGGCGCTCGATATCGCCACGCTATCGAAGTACGGCGAGCTCACTGTGGCCGATGTGGAGCACCTTGTCCTTGACCACAAGTGGGCCATGACGCTCCGTGCATGCACCGCCAACGAGATCGTCGCCGTGGTCAGCGCTCTTATTGCACGGGTCCAACTGCTTGGGGGGCGTTACCATGCCACGCTCGCCGAAATTGACGAGGAGCTCAACGAGGCACGTCACGAACTTGCTGATTCGTTTCGGTTGATGGGGGTCGCAGACTTGGTGAGTGGAAAGCACCGTCTACCGGGATTCAGTGATCCCTGGCCCAGTACGAGGCTTGGCGATCATGTCACCTACGTCAAGACCGTGGCACTCTCGCGAGCACAGCTTGATTCTGAGTCGGCAACGCGATATCTGCATTACGGAGACATCCACACCTCGGAGGCCATTTACCTCGACGCAGCGACGGCATCGATGCCTCGCGCCCGGCCGGGGCTTTTAAAGAATGCTGGCCATCTCGAGCTCGGCGACCTGGTTTTCGCCGACGCTTCAGAAGACCCGGCGGGTGTAGGGAAATCGATCGAAATCACCAGCGTGCCGCCAGAGGGCCTGGTCCCTGGTCTTCACACGATTGCCGCAAGGTTCGACAAGAGCGTCATCGCGGATGGCTACAAGGCGTACTTGCAGTTCATCCCGGAGTTCCGAGATGCATTACTGCGGTTGGCTGCTGGGACGAAGGTGCTCGCAACTACTCGAAGCTACATATCTAGCCTCACTATCAGACTTCCCTCAATTCCAGAGCAGAAGGCCATCGTCGAGGTTCTGCAGCGCACGAACCGAGAGATCGATTTGAGTCAGAAGCGCCTTGCGAAGAGCAAGGACATTCAAGTAGCCATGAGGCAAGAACTGCTCAATGGTCGCACCCGGCTTGCTGTGGAGCCCCCGCTATGAGTGATGTAGGACAGATTGAACGTAAAGCCCAGAACCGCGTGGTGGCGCTGTTTCGCGATCAGCTCGGCTACGAGTACCTCGGCAATTGGGAGTACCGCGAGGGCAACTCGAACGTCGAGACCGCGCTGCTTGCACAGAACCTGCGTGCTCGTGGCTACGACGACAACCTGATCAACCGCGCCCTCGATCAGCTCGGCAAAGCGGCTTCGGTTGGTGCCGGCCACGACCTGTACGAGGCGAACAAGGACGTCTACGGGCTGCTGCGATACGGCGTGAAGGTCAAGCCTGGCGTCGGTGAGCAGACCGAGACCGTCTGGCTGATCGACTGGAAGAACCCCGAGGCGAACCACTTCGTGGTCGTCGAGGAAGTCACTGTCGCCGGCCAGCACACCAAGCGACCCGACGTGGTGCTCTACGTCAACGGCTTGGCGCTGGCCACACTGGAACTCAAGCGCTCCAAGGTCGCTGTCTCTGAAGGCATCCGACAGACTATCGGCAACCAGAAAGCCTGAGTTCATCCGCTCGTTCTTCTCGACCGTGCAGTTCGTCTTCGCTGGTAACGATGTCGAAGGGCTGCGCTATGGCGTCATCGACACGCCGGAGAAGTACTGGCTGGAGTGGAAAGAACCCTCCAACGTTGCTGACCCACTCGATCGGGCCCTGCTGCAGATGTGCAGCAAGCCGCGCCTGCTGGAACTGATTCACAACTTCATCGTCTTGGAGCTTGACCCGGTTTCCCGGACAGTTCGGGTTGGGTGTTCAGGCCACTTGTGAGGTGACCCGTCGATGGTAGGCGTGTTCGTAGTCCACTG
>NZ_FOJN01000011.1 GCF_900111805.1 Rhodococcoides kroppenstedtii | reverse complement strand
AGCAGGGTGCGGGCCGCCCCCTGCGTGATCGACAACGTGGTGGCGATGGTGGCGGCGCAGCGGGTGTGCGCATCGAGCTCACGCCGGTCCTCGTCCTCGAAAGGCTCCACGAGTTCGGCGTGCATGGCGGCGGCGAGCTGATATTCGAACCATTTCAGGTACGCGACGCCGGCGGCGGCGTGGACCAGCGCGTCCAGCGCCTGCGAGGAGGGGAGGTCAATGGTGGCGGGCAGACCGAGGGCGGCGTGGTCGAGCGCAGCCCACGGAACGGTGCCCGTCGCACCTGCCCCCACCTGCACACCGACCATGACTTCGACCCCCCAGTCGCTCGTATGTTCGAGTGTACCGGCACCCACCGACACGGTCCATGACACGCACGCACGAATCGACGGCCGGCCAAGTCTGCGGCACCACCCGGTCGTCCCGGGGGTTACTCATCGGTACTGTGACCGCATGACAGAACTGCAGAACATCGGCATCACCACCCTGGGTGGGGCGCCGACGTCGCTCGACGAGTACAGCGGCCGAGCGGTGCTCGTGGTCAACGTGGCATCGAAGTGCGGCCTGACGCCGCAGTACACCGCCCTCGAGAAGCTGGCGAAGGACTACTCCGACCGCGGCCTTTCGGTCGTGGGTTTCCCGTGCAACCAGTTCGGCGGCCAGGAGCCCGGCTCGGCGGAGGAGATCGAGACCTTCTGCTCGACCACCTACGGCGTGACCTTCCCGCTGATGGAGAAGATCGACGTCAACGGGGAGAACCGGCACCCCGTCTACGAGCATCTGGTGCAGACACCGGACGCCGACGGCGAGGCCGGCGACGTCCAGTGGAACTTCGAGAAGTTCCTGGTCTCGCCGGAGGGCGAAGTGGTGGCCCGCTTCCGTCCCCGCACGGAGCCGGATGCCCCCGAGGTCCTGGCCGCGATCGACAAGGTGCTCCCGGTCCCGACGCTCTGACCGGCGCCGACGTCCTCCCGGCGTTCGTCGGGAGTTCACGCGTGAGACGAACCGTCGTACACCTCGGTGTGCGACGGTTTTCTCATGACCGCACGTCTGATCGTGTCCGTCTCCGGAATCCGTGACGAGACCTGCGACGCCGCCGCCGAGTTCGCCGCCGAGATGGACCGTCGCAACCTGTCCCTCTCGCTGCTCGTGGCGCCGCGCCTCAAGGACAAGTACCGGCTGACTCGCGACCCCGAGACGCAGGACTGGCTCCGGGCCCGACGCGAGCACGGTGATGCGATCGTGTTGCACGGGTACGACCAGGCAGCGACCAAGCGTCGTCGCGCCGAATTCGCCGTCCTTCCCGCGCACGAGGCAGGCCTTCGTCTGCGGGCTGCCGACCGCGTCATGGAGGAGATCGGCCTGCGCACCCGCGCCTTCGCCCCGCCGCGGTGGGTCGCCTCGCCCGGTGCGATCTCCGCACTCCCGGCGGTCGGATTCCGCCTGTACGCGGGACTGACCGGAATCTCCGACCTCGACCGCGGCACCGTGGTGCGCAGCCGCGTGTTCGGCATCGGGGAGGGATTCGGCGCCGGGTCCGGTGGCTACGTGTGGGAGCCGGGAACGTCCGAGCCGTGGTGGTGCCGCGCCCTCGTGATGGGTGCGGGCCGGGTCGCGCGTCGTGGCGGCGTGGTGCGACTGTCCGTCAGCGCCAAGCAACTCGGCCGGCCGGGCCCCTGGACCGCGATGCTCGACGCCGTGGACCTCGCGTGCTTCCACGGCGCCGAATCCGCTCGCTACGAATGGATCTCGCGGACCCGGTCGTCGGCCGCCTGACCGAGAACTACCGCGTGCGCCGCACGGCTGTCATCACCGCGTGCGCCGCACGGCTGTCATCACCGCGTGCGCCGCACGGCCACCAGAATCTCGTCGTCCACGTGATGCCCACCCGCTCCGGCGGGCGGCGCGGGGCGGGGCCGGGTCTCGTCGACCCTGATCTCCCACTCGGCCGGGTCGAGGACGGCGCCCACCTCGCTGGGTGACCAGAAGTCCGTCGGCTCGAATCCGATCCACGAATGACCCTGTACCCGAGCGTGACTCACCATGAGCAGTGTGCCGCCCGGCGCGACGGTCGCCGCTAGTCGACGCACCGCGTCGTCTCCGTCGGAGCGGAGAATGCCGAAGTAGTGCATCGTCACCAGGTCGAACGACTCCTCGGGCAGCGGATCGTGCATCAGGTCGCGGGTCTCCCAGGTGACGGAATCGTCGAGGTCTCGCGCCCGGTCCACCGCCACCGCCGAGATGTCCACACCCGTTGTCTCCCAGCCCTGCTGGGCCAACCACACGGCGTCGGCACCCTCGCCGCAGCCGACGTCCAGGGCCCTCCCCGGTGTCAGCGGCGCGGCCACCAGGGTCAACGGCGGGTTGGGATTTCCGCTCCATCGACGGTCCGACTCGCGGTAGAGCTCGTCCCAGAACGCCCCGTCGAGCGTCGGCCTCTCGCCGCTGCGGGCGACCGCGGCGTCCGTCTCCTCCATCACGAGTTCGAGGTTGGTGTGCGCACCGACCAACGAGCCCTGCGCCGTCGCGGCGATCACGGTGGCCGACGGGTCGGACACGTTGCCCGCCACGCGAACTCCGGGGACGGACGTCGCACCCGTCGGATCCGCCTCGATCACCTCGCCGAGACCCATGGTGTGGGGAACCGCGTGCAGGCCGAGCGAGGCGAGCAGTTCGCTCCGGGCGCTGAAGCGCAGCCCCACGGCGAGCGCGTCGAGAGGAACGACGGTGCCGTCGGCCAGGGTGACACCGCTGAGGGCGTCGTCGGCGGTCTCGACGGACGTGACCGGCGTGGTGACGATGTCGACGCCGCGCGCGCCGAGTCGCGTGCGCTCGTCCTCGGTCGGTTCCGCGCCGTCGGTCAGGTAGACCATGCGATCCGTCCACTGCCGCCACAGCGTGGCGTGATGCAGGCTCATCGGCGACGTGCGGAGGACGCCGATGCGGCGGTCCCGGACCTCCCAGCCGTCGCAGTACGGGCACTGGACGACGTCCCGACCCCACCGCTCGGCCAGGCCGGGCACGTCGGGCAGGTGGTCGGTGAGTCCGGTGGTGACGATCAGCCGGCGGGCGGTGAACGTCGTGCCGTCGTCGGTGGTGGCGGTGAAGTGGCCGGCGTGGCCGCCGAGATCGGTGACGGTGGCGTCGACGACGCGGACGTCGTACCGGTCCAGATCGGCCCGCCCGTGCTTCAGGTAGTCGAGCGGGGAGGTGTGGTCGCGGCCGAGCACGCCGTGCATGTGCGAGGCGGGCGCGTTGCGGGGAGTGCCGTTGTCGAGGACGACGACGCGGCGACGGGCACGGCCCAGCATGAGTGCTGCGCTCAGGCCCGCGGCGCCGCCACCGATCACCAGAACGTCGGAGTCGGACCGGGAGTGGGGGGCGGACTGGGTGTGTGCGGTCATGGCTGCCACTGTGAGGCCGTATCGCGTATTTGACAAACATTGTTGCGGAAACTGCAATAGACGTATGGACGACGGTACGGACGACGTGGACGCGGTGCTCTCGGCGATCGGGCCTCGGCTGCGGGCGCTGCGACGCAAGGCCGACGTGACGCTCTCCGTCGTCGCCGAGCGCACCGGCATCCCGGTGAGCACGCTGTCGCGGCTCGAGTCGGGTCAGCGCAAGCCCAGTCTCGAACTGCTGCTGCCCCTGGCGAAGGTGTACGAGGTGCCGCTCGACGAGATCGTGGAGGCCCCCGAGACCGGTGACCCGCGGGTCCACCTGAAGCCGGAGAAGCGTCACAACGGGATGATCGTGGTGCCGCTGACCCGCCGACCGGGCGGCCTGCAGGCGTACAAGACCATCGTCCCGGCCGGTCCGCCCGTCGCGGAGCCGACCCTGCACTCCCACGAGGGCTACCACTGGCTCTACATCCTCAGCGGACGACTGCGCATGATTCTCGGGGACCGCGAGGTCGTGCTGAAGCCGGGGGAGGTGGCCGAGTTCGACACCCACCTGCCGCACTGGTTCGGTTCCGCGGACGCTCGGCCGGTGGAGTACCTCGGTATCTTCGGGCCCCAGGGCGAGCGGATGCATCTGACCGCCCAGTACCCGCCGCGATGACGTTCTACGCTGGGTGACATGACACGTGACGCCGACGTCGTGGTGGTGGGGGCCGGACTCGCGGGGCTGGTGGCCACCGCGGAACTGGTGGAGGCGGGCAAGCGGGTGATCCTCGTGGATCAGGAGAACGAGGCGAACCTGGGCGGTCAGGCGTTCTGGTCCTTCGGCGGGCTCTTCCTGGTCGACAGTCCCGAGCAACGGCGCCTCGGCATCAAGGACTCCTACGACCTGGCCCTGCAGGACTGGATGGGCGCGGCGACGTTCGATCGCCCCGAGGACCACTGGCCGCGTCAGTGGGCGGAGGCCTACGTCGCCTTCGCGGCGGGGGAGAAGCGCAGCTGGCTGCGGGAGCGGGGCTGGAAGGTCTTCCCGCTGGTCGGGTGGGCCGAGCGCGGCGGTTACGGGGCGACGGGCCACGGCAACTCCGTCCCGCGTTTCCACCTGACCTGGGGAACCGGACCGGGCCTGGTCGAGGTCTTCGAGCGCATCGTGCGCGAGGGTGTCGAGCGCGGCTCCGTGACCTTCGCGTTCCGCCATCGTGTCGACGAGGTCGTGGTCACCGACGGCGCCGCGACGGGCGTCCGTGGGGCGGTCCTGGAGCCGACGACGGTCGCACGCGGGGTGTCGTCGTCGCGAACCGTGGTGGGCGACTTCGAGATCCGGGCCGACGCCGTCCTGGTCACCTCCGGCGGCATCGGGGGAAACTGGGAGCTGGTGAAGAAGAACTGGCCGACGCGCATGGGTCGGGTGCCGCGGCACATGCTCTCCGGCGTCCCCGCGCACGTCGACGGTCGCATGCTCGAGATCACCGGGCGCGCAGGCGGTCACGTGATCAACGAGGATCGCATGTGGCACTACACCGAGGGCATCACCAACTTCGATTCCGTCTGGCCGAACCACGGCATCCGCATTCTGCCGGGCCCGTCCTCACTGTGGCTCGACGCGACCGGACACCAGCTGCCCGCGCCGCTCTTCCCCGGATTCGACACCCTCGGCACGCTCGAGCACATCGTCTCGACCGACCACGACTACACGTGGTTCGTGCTGGACCAGAAGATCATCGAGAAGGAGTTCGGGCTCTCGGGGCAGGAGCAGAACCCCGATCTCACCGGCCGCGACGTGCGCAAGCTTCTCGAACGGGTGCGACCCGGCGCTCCGGGCCCGGTGGAGGCGTTCAAGACTCGCGGCGAGGACTTCGTGGTGGCCGACTCCGTCGCCGAACTCGTCGCCGGGATGAACAAGATCGGTGACGTCGAGCTCGACCCCGCGGCGATCGAAGCCCTGCTCGTGGCCCGGGATCGCGAGATGGACAACGACTTCGGCAAGGATCTGTCCGTCTCGGCGATCCACGCCGCACGCAAGTACCGCGGCGATCGGGTGGCCCGCATCGCCTCGCCCCACAAGATGCTCGACCCCGCGAACGGGCCGCTGATCGCCGTCAAGCTGCACCTGCTGACGCGAAAGTCGTTGGGCGGCCTGGAGACCAACCTCGACTCTCAGGTCCTGCGTGCGGACGGATCGGTGTTCCCCGGGCTCTATGCCGCCGGTGAGGTGGCGGGGTTCGGCGGCGGCGGCGTGCACGGATACCGCTCCCTCGAGGGAACGTTCCTCGGGGGCTGCATCTTCTCCGGTCGCGCCGCCGGCCGCGCGCTGGCCCGCTAGATCGTGACGCCGGATTCCTCGTCGACGGTGCGGAATTCGGTTGCCTCGGGCGACAACTGGTCGTAGAGGCCGTACCAGAAACCGCGCGCCTCGGGCGAGACGACGGCCTGGTGGATGGGGAACGCCACACGCGGTGCGACGGCACGCAGGAAATCCACGCCCTCGCTGAGCTTCATCCACGGCGCGGCGGCGGGCAGTGCCAGTGCCTCGACGGCGGTGTCGGGCACGAACAACGAATCGCCGGGGTGGTACAGCTGCCCCGGACGCTCGGCCGACCCCAGCAGGAACGCGATGTTGTCGATCAGCGGGACGTCGGGATGAATGGTGGCATGGGTGCCGCCCGCGCCGGTGATCCGCAGATCGCCCACCGACAGGACGTCACCCGCGTGCACAGCGGTCCAGCCGTCCCCGAGCTGCTCCGCCGTCTGCGGATCCGCGTACCGCGCGGCACCAGGGTTGGCCTCGAGCAGTGCCGGCAGCCGATCGGTGTCCACGTGGTCCGCGTGCTGGTGGGTGATCAGGATGGCGTCGAGCCCGGTGATGCCCTCGAACCCGTGCGAGAACGCCCCGGGGTCGAACAACACGGTGGATCCCTCGAGCGAGACCTGGATGCACGAATGTCCGAAGTGAGTCAGCTCCATCACCCGAGTATGCGCCGGGTCCGGCGCGGCGTACCGCGGACGCGAGGTGGTGTGCGCGGCGGTTAAACTTGCCTGCACGCTCACCCCCGATGTTCAGGAGCACCCACCGTGGCCCGTGTCGTAGTCGACGTCATGCCCAAAGCGGAAATTCTCGACCCCCAGGGGCAGGCCATCGTCGGGGCGCTCCCGCGTCTCGGCTTCGCCGGCATCTCCGACGTCCGCCAGGGCAAGCGGTTCGAGCTCGAGGTGGGAGACGACGTGGACGACGCCACGCTCGAGTCCATCGCCGAGACCTTCCTGGCCAACACGGTCATCGAGGAGTGGAAGGTGACCCGGCTGTGACTGCTGCGACGGGCGCCCGCATCGGCGTCATCACCTTCCCCGGCACGCTCGACGACATCGACGCAGCCCGGGCGGTGACCCTCGCCGGTGGCGAGGCCGTCGCCCTGTGGCACGGCGATGCCGACCTGAAGGGCGTGGACGCCGTCGTCGTGCCCGGTGGTTTCTCCTACGGCGACTACCTGCGCGCCGGCGCGATCGCCCGGTTCGCGCCCGTCATGACCGCCGTGGTCGACGCCGCCCGGGGCGGGCTGCCCGTGCTCGGCATCTGCAACGGGTTCCAGGTGCTGTGCGAGGCCGGGTTGCTGCCCGGTGCACTGACGCGAAACGCCAACCTGCACTTCACCTGTCGTGATCAGTGGCTGACGGTCGAGAACACCGCCACCGCGTGGTCCTCGCGGTACGAGGCGGGCGCCGAGATCCTGGTCCCGCTGAAGTCCGGCGAAGGCCGCTTCCAGGCGTCGCAGGCCGTGCTCGACGAGCTCGAGGGTGAGGGCCGCGTGGTGTTCCGGTACGCCGGTGACAACCCCAACGGCTCCCAGCGCGCCATCGCCGGCATCGCCTCGGAGAACGGACGCGTGGTGGGCCTCATGCCGCACCCGGAGCACGCCACCGAGGCCCTCACCGGCCCCAGCGACGACGGGCTCGGCATCTTCTACTCCGCGCTCGACGCGGTGGTATCCGCCTGAGCTAGCTTTGGACGACCGCCCACGTGTGGGGCGGGAGGGTGTCGGCGACGCCGTCCGCGGCGGCGAGGACGTCGCCGCCCGGGCGTGCGACTGCGTCGTCACCGAGATTCGAGGCGAGCCGCAGAGTCGTGCCGTCGTGCGTCGCGCGCAGCGTGAGCGCGGTGTTGGTCAGCGTCTCGACGTCGACGGTGGTGGTGCGCAGCCACGGGAAGCGGCGGCGCAGCGAGATCATCGTCTGGTGCACCCGGTAGCGCGGCAGGCCCAGCGGGGACAGCTCGGCGGGCGTGGCGGGGAACGTGGGGCGGATCTCGTCGTCGCCCCCGACGCGGTCCTCCTTCACGCCGCGGAACCCCTGCTCGTCGCCGTAGTAGACGGTGGGCGTGCCGGGAACGAAGAACAGCAGCGCGGTCGCGATGTCGACGTCCCGGTCGTCGCCGAGGGTCGACGCGATGCGGGTGACGTCGTGATTGCCGACGAACGTGGCGGGCACGAACGTCGGCAGCAGCGCGTCGTGCCGGCCGAGGGCGTGGGCGAGTTCGAAGAAGTTGCCGTCGCGCAAGGCGCTCCAGGTGGCCTTCCACAGCTCGTACTGGGTGACCGAGTCCACGCCCGACTTGCCGACGTACGCGGCGTAGTCGCCGTGGATCATCTCGCCGACGAACCAGGCATCCGGATGCTCGGCGCGCACGCGCGGCAGTACCGCGGCCCAGAACGACGGGTCGACGGCGTACGCCGCATCCAGTCGCCACCCGTCCGCCCCGCGGGCGAGCCAGTGGGTCATGATCTCGACGACGTGATCGCGCACCTCGTGATTACGGTGGTTCAACGCCACCAGGATGTCGTGCCCCTCGAACGACTCGGGATGGTCGCCGGACCACCGAATGCGTTGTCCCGCCGAAGAATCGGGCCCGTCACGCAGGGCGTCGACCACCCACGGGTGGTCACGGCCGACGTGGTTGAACACGCCGTCGAGCAGGATCCGGACGCCCTTCTCGCGGGCGGCCGCGACGAGGTGGTCGAAGTCCGCGTCGTCCCCGAGGCGAGGATCGACGGTCAGATGGTCCACGGTGTCGTACCCGTGCGTCGACGACGCGAAGACGGGGCCGAGCGCGAGCCCGTTGCAGCCGAGGTCGATCAGGTAGTCGAGCCACGACTCCACGTGCGGCAGCCGGTGAGTCAGCGGCGCGCTCTCCCGCTCGGCGCCCGTGAAGCCCAGCGGAAAGACCTGCCACCAGACGGCGTGGGCCACCCAGTCCGGTTCGGTCGACGCGGGTGGGGCCGGGTGGTCGGACACGGCTGTCTCCTGGAACTGATCGAGGGTGTGTGGGCGCGAGCACGACGGTAGTCGGTGGCGACGACGTGTTGTAAAAGTGAACAGACGATGTTGCTGTTGCGGCAGTGATCTTGGTGTGACTTGTTGACGCGGGCGAGCGTGGTGCTCGCCCCTCACCTCCACAGAAGGAGCCCGCCCGTGTCGTCCTCCCTGACCGACCTCTTCTCGTCCTTCGAAGATCTCTCGGACTTCGTCACCGCGCTCGGCACCATCGTTTCGGCGCTGTCCTTCTTCAGCTGACTGCGTGGTGAGTCGGGCGGGACGCGGATCGACTCATGAGTTGACTCAGGTCACATGTGGATGGCACGCGTTCTGTTGCGGGCTCGCCATTCCTGTGAATTACTTAGGTGCGGGCACAAGCCCACCGACCTCACAAAGGGAGAAATCATGGACATCACTTCACTCGAGAGCCTCGCCAAGTTCCTCGGCGCAGTGTCCGACATCTTCGGCGGCGCCGGCACCTTCCTCGGCGGCCTGGACTTCTTCAGCTGAGTCGTCCCTCCTCGGTGATGCCGGGTCCACCCTCGTGGTGGGCCCGGCATCGTCGTTTCCGGGCCCGCCCTCTCTACGATCGGTGATCATGGCGTCCCTCACCTCCGCGACCGCGTCCGGACTGTGCTCCTTCGTGAACGCGTCGCCCTCGCCCTTCCACGTCGTCGCCACGGTGACCGCCGAACTGGCCGCGAACGGATTCGTCGAACTCGCCGAAGCCGACGCCTGGCCCACCGACCCCGGCCGCTACCTGGTGGTGCGCGGCGGCTCGCTGATCGCGTGGTCCACCGAGCGGGCGCCCGACGCCCCCTTCCGCATCGTCGGCGGCCACACCGACAGCCCCAACCTGCGCGTGAAGCAACACCCCGACCGTGACTCCGCCGGCTGGCAGATGGTGGCCCTCGAGCCCTACGGCGGCGCGTGGCTGAACTCCTGGCTGGACCGCGATCTCGGGATCTCCGGCCGCCTCGGCGTCCGGGACGGCGCGGGGGTGCGGGAGGTGGCCGTGCGGATCGACCGGCCCATCCTGCGGGTCCCGCAGCTCGCCATTCACCTGTCCGAGGACCGCAAGGGCGTACATCCCGACCCGCAGAATCATCTCGACGCGGTGTGGGGAACGGGTCGCTCCCCGCGCTCCTTCCTGGCCTTCGTGGCGGACGAGGCGGGGGTGGACGACGCCGACGTGCTCGGGTGGGAGCTGATGACCCACGACCTGAATCCGGCTGCGGTCGTGGGGTTGTCGGAGGACCTGGTCAGCTCGCCGCGGCTGGACAACCAGGGGACCTGCTACGCGGGGACGGAGGCGCTGGTGACCGCCGCCGCCGAGGCCGACGACGTGGTGCCGGTTCTCGCGCTGTTCGATCACGAGGAGGTCGGCAGCATGTCCGACCGCGGCGCCCACTCCGATCTGATGAACACCGTCCTCGAGCGGATCGTGCTGGCGCGCGGCGGTTCTCGCGAGGACTTCTTCCGGACCATGGCCGCGTCGATCCACGCCTCCGGCGACATGGCGCACGCCACGCACCCCAATCACGTGGCGCGGCACGAGCCGTCGCATCGCATCGAGATCAACGGCGGGCCCGTCCTCAAGGTCAACCAGAACCTGCGCTACGCGACGGACGCCGTCGGGGCGGCGGCGTTCGCGCAGGCGTGCGAGCGTGCCGACGTCCCGCTGCAGCGGTACGTCCACCGGGCGGACCTGCCGTGCGGATCCACCATCGGTCCCATCGCTGCGTCGCGCACCGGTCTGTCGACGGTCGACGTCGGCGCACCGCAGCTGGCCATGCACTCGGCCCGGGAACTGATGGGTGCGCACGACGTCGAGATGTACTCCGACGCGCTCGCCGCGTTCCTGGGCGTCTGACGGGCTGCGAGACGGTCGGACCGGGGCCGTAGAATCACCGTCGTTCTCGCGTACCGGCATTTCCTGCCCGAGGGAAGGACCCACCCATCGTGTCTGTCGAGTCGACCCCTCGGGTCGATACCGTCGCCGCCGCTGCCGCCGATCCGGACGTGGCGCAGCCGTACGCCGAGTTGGGCCTGAAGGACGACGAGTACGCCCGAATCAAGGAGATCCTCGGCCGCCGTCCCACGGACGCCGAGCTGGCCATGTACTCGGTGATGTGGAGCGAGCACTGCTCCTACAAGTCCTCCAAGGTGCATCTGAAGTACTTCGGCGAGACCACCACCGACGAGATGCGGGCCGGAATGCTCGCCGGCATCGGCGAGAACGCCGGCGTCGTCGACGTCGGGGACGGCTGGGCCGTCACGTTCAAGGTGGAGAGCCACAACCACCCGTCGTACATCGAGCCGTATCAGGGCGCCGCCACCGGCGTCGGCGGCATCGTTCGCGACATCATGGCCATGGGCGCACGGCCCATCGCGGTCATGGACCAGCTGCGGTTCGGTGCGGCGGACGCGCCGGACACCCGCCGGGTGCTCGAGGGGATCGTGCGCGGGGTCGGCGGCTACGGCAACTCCCTGGGCCTGCCCAACGTGGGCGGCGAGACCGTCTTCGACGCCTCGTACGCCGGCAACCCGCTCCTCAACGCCCTGTGCGCGGGCGTCATGCGCACCGAGGACCTGCACCTGGCGTTCGCGTCGGGCACCGGCAACAAGATCATCCTGTTCGGCGCGCGCACCGGGCTCGACGGCATCGGCGGCGTGTCCGTCCTGGCCTCGGAGACCTTCGACGAGACACAGGGTCGGCGAAAGCTGCCCGCTGTCCAGGTGGGCGATCCGTTCACCGAGAAGGTGCTCATCGAGTGCTGCCTCGAGCTCTACCAGCAGAAGCTCGTCGTCGGTATCCAGGACCTCGGCGGTGCCGGATTGTCCTGCGCCACCTCGGAACTGGCGTCCGCGGGCGACGGCGGCATGCACATCGAGCTCGATCGCGTTCCGTTGCGCGCCACCGGCATGACGCCCGCGGAGGTGCTCTCGAGCGAGTCCCAGGAGCGCATGTGCGCCGTGGTCACGCCGGAGAACGTCGACGCGTTCATGGCCGTCTGCGCCAAGTGGGACGTCCTGGCGACCGTCATCGGTGAGGTCACCGACGGCGAGAACCTGCAGATCACCTGGCACGGCGAGACCGTCGTCGACGTCCCGCCGCGCACCGTGGCGCACGAGGGTCCGGTCTACGAGCGGCCCGTGCAGCGCCCGGCGGCTCAGGATGCGCTGGTGGCGAACACCACCGAGGGACTGCCGCGCCCGTCGACCCCCGTGGAGCTGCGGGAGACGTTGCTGCGCATGATCTCCTCGCCGCAGCTCTGCAGCCGTCGGCTCATCACCGAGCAGTACGACCGCTACGTGCGCGGCAACACCGTTCTGGCCGAGCACGCCGACGCCGGTGTGGTGCGGATCGACGAGAAGACCGGCCGCGGCATCGCGCTCGCGACGGACGCCTCGGGCCGCTACACCGCCCTCGACCCCTACCGCGGTGCGCAGTTGGCGCTCGCGGAGGCGTTCCGCAACGTCGCCACCACCGGCGCGACGCCGAAGGCCGTCACCAACTGCCTGAACTTCGGCTCGCCCGAGGACCCGGGCGTGATGTGGCAGTTCCAGCAGGCGGTGCGCGGACTCGCCGACGGCTGTGTGGCGCTGGGCATTCCGGTCACGGGCGGCAACGTCAGCTTCTACAACCAGACCGGATCGACGCCGATCCTGCCGACCCCCGTCGTCGGCGTCCTGGGTGTGCTCGACGACGTTCATCGCCGCATCCCCACGGGACTCGGCCTCGAGCCGGGGGAGACGCTGATCCTTCTCGGTGACACGCACGACGAGTTCGACGGCTCCATCTGGGCGCAGGTGATCCACGATCACCTCGGCGGCGTGCCCCCGCGGGTCGATCTGGCCCGGGAGCAGTTGCTGGCCGACATCCTCACCGCGGCCAGCCGCGACGGGCTGGTCAGCGCCGCGCACGACCTGTCCGAGGGCGGGTTGGCGCAGGCCGTGGTCGAGGCTGCCCTCGCCGGCGAGTCCGGATGTCGCATCCTGCTGCCCGAGGGCGTCGACCCCTTCGTGACCATGTTCTCGGAATCGTCCGGGCGGGTACTCGTAGCCGTTCCTCGAACCGAGGAGACCCGGTTCACGGGAATGTGCAGTGCGAGGGGGTTGCCGTGGGTGCGGATCGGCGTGGCCGACGAGGGGTCGGACGAGGTGGAGTTCCAGGGGCAGTTCACCGTGCCGCTGAGCGAGCTCCGCGAGGCGTTCGAGGGGACACTGCCGAGGCTCTTCGGCTGAGTCGAGGGTTCCGGCCGACCCGAGCCGTCCGGTGACCGACACCTCCACGCGGTCACCGGGGCGGGGCGGCACGGACTCCGAGGACGAGATCCCCCGGCCGCACTCGTTCGAGGAGCTGCCCGCCTACGTGCTCGCCACGGCGACGCACACCGTGCGGAAGCATCCTGCGGTGGTGTGGGCGTGGGGACTGCTGCGGCTCGACGTCACCGGACTCGCGTTCGCAGCGCTGTTCTTCTGCTGGTCCCTGACGCCGTCGCTGCTGCCGCGCGGGTGGCTGTTCCAGGGCATCGTCAGCGGTATCACCGCCGCGATCGGCTACGGCGTCGGTGTCGCGGTGGGGTGGGTGATGTTGCGGACCGTGCTGCGGCAGCAACCCTGGTGGCCGCTCCCTCCGCGTGTCGAGCGCGGCATCGTCGTGGCCGTGCCGATCGTCGGGGCCGTGGCGGGTGCCGTCATGCTCTACGCCTCCGCCGAGTGGCAGCGCCAACTCGCCGCGCTCATGAACGCCGAGGGGCTGACCAGCACCGGGTTCATCCGCACCGGCATCATCAGCCTGGTCGTGGCCGGCGTGCTCATCGGACTCTGGCGGGTGATCCGCGACTTCCGTCGCTTCCTGGTGCGGAACCTGCTGCGTCTGATCCGTCTGCCGCAGTGGGTGGCCAACCTGGTGGGCTTCGTCCTGGTGATCGTGGTCCTGGTGACACTGGTGCAGGGTGTGTTGCTGCGCGGCACCATGAGTATCGCGAATTCGGTGTTCAGCACGCAGAACGGCAACACCCGAGAGGGCGCCGAACAGCCGACGGTCCCGGAGCGGTCCGGTGGGCCCGGCTCGGTGGTCGACTGGGACACACTGGGTTTCGAGGGCCGCAACTTCGTCTCCGGCGGACTCGACGCCGAGGAGATGCGCCGCGCCACCGGACGGGAGTCGAAGCAGGCCATCCGGGTGTACGCCGGCCTCGAGAGCGCCGAGACGTCCGAGCAGCGTATGGATCTGCTGATCCAGGAGCTCGACCGCACGGACGCGTTCTCTCGTCGGGCCGTCGTCGTCATCCCGACCACGGGCACTGGCTGGGTCAACCCGACGGCCGCGCGCGCGGTGGAGCTGATGTACGAGGGCGACGTGGCTCTGGTGGCGTCGCAGTACTCGTATCTGCCGAGCTGGATCTCCTTCCTCGCCGACCGGGAGAAGGCGGCCGCCGCGGGCAAGAACCTCATCGACCGGGTGCACGCGCGCTGGGAACAGGAGCCCGCCCCGACCAGGCCCAAGCTGTACGTCTACGGGGAGAGCCTCGGCACGCAGGCCGGCGAAGGAGCCTTCGCCGACATCGCGGACATCCGCAGCACCGTCGACGGCGTGCTGTGGGTGGGGCCGCCGAACTCCAACCGCATCTGGTCCACCTACGTCGACCGCCGCGACCCGGGCACCCCCGAGGTGGAACCCGTGTACGCCGGCGGCCTGCTCATGCGCTTCGCGGACAGCACCCGCGACGTCGAGGCACTGTCCGGCGAGTGGCCGTTCCCACGCGTGCTGTACATCCAGCACCCGTCCGACCCGATCGTGTGGTGGACGCCGGACCTGCTGTTCCAGCGGCCCGACTGGCTGGCCGAACCGCCCGGGTACGACCGCCTGCCCAGCATGCGGTGGTTCCCGTTCGTCACGTTCTGGCAGGTGAGCGCCGATCTGACCAACGCGGCCGGGGTGCCCGACGGCCACGGGCACAACTACGGCACCACGGTGCTCGACGGGTTCGCGGCCGTCGCGGCGCCGGAGGGCTGGACGCAGGCCGACACCGAGCGCATCCGCGCGGTCATGGTCGAGTACGCCGACGCGGACGGTCCGGAGAAGTAGGAGCGGGCGTGACGAGCGCCGGGGAGGTCTCGCTCGCCCGCTGGGTATGGTTCGACATCCCGGTGGGTACCGTGCGGCATGCCTGAGTGTCCACAACTGCGCCTGATAGACGGGATCCCGTCAATTCGACCGAGATGTGGACCGTGACGCAGGTCGATCGGCGGGGGTGGGACACTCGGAGCCGTGGCACCGTCGAAAACCGTGGACCCGGCCGAACTCCGAGCGTCGCTGATCGCGGTGTCCGCCTGGCTCGACGACCCGTCGGTCCCGAAGCCTCCTCGCGCCGAGCTCGCGGCCGCCGTGCGGCTCAGCGCCCGGACGCTCGAGCAGACCGCGCCGGGATCGAGTGTCGAGGTGCGGGTACCGCCGTTCGTCGCGGTGCAGTGCATCGTCGGGCCCCGGCACACGCGCGGCACGCCGCCCAACGTGGTGGAGTGCGATCCGCGGACGTGGCTGCTGCTCGTGACCGGCCGGACCGAGTTCGCCGACGCCGTGCGGGGTGCGGGCGTGACGGCGTCCGGTGGGCGGGCCGGCGAGGTGGCGCACTGGTTGCCGCTCGTCCGGGTGTGACCCCGGCGCGTCAGTACTGCTCGGTGATCATGGTCGCGGTGGTACCCGGTTCCAGAGCCTCGAAGACGTGGGGCACGTCGCCGGGGTAGGAGAGGTAGTCGCCCGGGAGCAGCTCGACCGGGTCGTCCACCGGCCCGAGGCGCGCGCGGCCGGTGCCGAGCACCACGTGTTCGACGACGCCGTGCATGTGGGGATCGGACAGGCGGGGGCTGCCGGGATCGGCGGCGATGAGGTAGACGTCCCGACGCGCGTTCGGCGGGCAGGACGTCAGCAGTGTGGCGCTGTACTCGGCCGCGTCGGAGGCGATGGCCGGACCCTCGCCGCGGCGCACGAGGCGTACCTCCTGGCGGGTCGGTTCGACCAACCGGGCGAACGGGACGTCGAGGGTCACCGACAACGCCCAGAGCGTCTCGACGCTGGGGTTGCCGGTGCCCGATTCGAGCTGCGACAGAGTCGATTTGGCGATTCCGGCGCGGCGGGCGACCTCCGCGAGGGACAGGCCGGTACGACGCCGCTCGCGCACCAGGGAGGCGGCGATCGCGGCGATGGGGGCGCGGTCGGACGGCACGGCGACCATTCTGGCACACCGTTCGGCACATGCGTCGATCGTTCGTCTTGACGAACCGGGCCGCTACCGTTCATCGTAGGAGTCATGCGTTCGATGATGCGAACGATCCGGCACGATCCGGACGTCGCGGTGCGGGACATCCTGGTGGTGTGCCTGGCCGACGCCCTGGTGGGAGCGTCGCTGGGCGCCATCGCCGTGGCCTCGGGCCTCCCGTGGTGGCTTCCGGTCCTGCTTTCGGTGGTCGTCTTCGCGGGCGCGTCGCAATTCGTCTTCGTCGGGGTCCTCGCCTCGGGCGGAACCGTGCTCGCCGCCGCGCTCGGCGCGCTCCTGATCAACGGCCGTCTCACCCCGCTGGCGTTCTCCGTCGCTCCCTTGCTGGGAGACAAGGCGGCCACCCGTCTTCTCGGGGCCCATCTGGTGACCGACGAGTCCGTCGCCTTCGCCACCGCGGCGACCACGACGGCCGGGCGACGTCGCACCTACTGGTTCTCCTCGATCGTGCTGTTCGTGCTGTGGAATCTCGGGGTGCTGGTCGGCACCGCGGTGGGGTCCGTCGTCGCCGATTCCGACGCCCTCGGACTCGACGCCGCCTTCCCCGCCGTCCTGCTCGCCCTGGTGATGCCGGCATTGCGCGACCGCATCACACGGCGCGCGGCGCTCGCCGGAGCCGTCGTCGCGCTCCTCGCGAACACGGTGGTGCCCGCGGGGGTGTCGGTGGTGGTCGCGCTGGCCGTGGTGGTACCGATCGTGCTCCGCCGAGAGCGGAGCGCATCGTGAGCACGGCGAGCGCCACGGTCCTGGTCCTCGGCGTACTCGGACTCGCGGCCGGCACCTACCTGCTCCGGCTGGGCGGAATCGTGTTGCGCGGCAGACGGACTCTGACTCCCGCCGCGGAACGGACCCTGGACGTCGCGGTGGCCGTCGTCTTCGTCGCGCTGGTCGCGACGTCCGCGTTTCCGGCCGGCGTCACGGCGTCGGGATTCGCCCTCCCGGCCGGTGTGCTCGTGGCCGCCGTCCTCGCCTGGCGCCGAGCCCCGTTCGTCGTCGTCGTGGTCGGCGCGGCCGCGGTGACGGCGGTGCTGCGTCTGTTGGGTGCGGCGTGATCACCAGGGACGGACGGGGGGCTTGACCCAGAGGATCTTCTCGTCCCGGTGCGGCCGCGTCTCCTCGGCTCGCCCGGCCGCCCATGCGTCCTTCTCGTCGAGAAGCCCGGCGACCACCGTCCAGGTCTCGTCGGTACTCGGTGGATTGATGTCGGCCGCGCGCGCCAGTTTGCGACGGGTGGCCGCCGGCATCGTCGCCAGCTCACCGGAATCGATGCCGCGGTCCCAGAGGTAGCGCGCCAATGCGACGGCCTTCTCGCGTCGAGACCGCTCGGCGACGTCGGAGTGCGCGTAGCGGTCGTTCGCGCCGAACTCGCCGATCGTCACCACCCCCAGCTGCCCGGAATCCCCTTGAAGGGGCCGACCACGTCCGAGGTGATCCACCCGGCGTAGAAGCCGCCCTCCTGGGCCCGGGCGACCTCCCCGTCGAGTTCGCACGTCAGCTGGGCGGGGGAGAAGGACAGGGCGCCGGCGATGTCCGCGAACGTTGGAGTCGGCGTCTCGTAGCTCCACGCGCCGGCCTCGAGGACGGCGCCGTCGTCGCCCAGCACGTCCCAGTAGGTGGCGGCTCCCTTCCACTCGCACATCGTCGAACGCGCGCGGGATCGACGCAGACGCGCGGAATCGACGTCGTCACGCGGGACGTACCACGTCGGAGGGTGACTGGTCTCGAGCACGCGGTACGCCGACGTGCTGTCGGCGACGACCGCGTCGCCGAACCGGACCACCAGGTGCCGCGTCGAGGACTCGAGTCGGGGCGGGCGCGGGTAGTCCCACACCGATTCCTGGCCCTCGCCGGGCTGCTCGGGGGTGACGCCGAAGGGAAGTCTGCCGACCATGGTCTCCATCATGCCTGCCGACATCGGGCACACGGGGAACAAGTCGGGCGGTCAGACGGTTGCGTCCGGCGAGCGCCGTAGACTCGATCACTGGAATCGCTTCTGCGCTGTCCACGTGCGACCATCGTCCCAACCCCTCGCCGGCCCCTAGGGAGAGCTTGTCGTGACCCGTGCCGATCTCTCGGTCCACAGCCCCAACCTGCTGAGCATGCCCGATCTCGAGGGACCGGAGAACGAACCCCGCGAGGAATGCGGCGTCTTCGGCGTCTGGGCGCCCGGTGAGGACGTCGCCAAGATGACGTACTACGGGCTGTACGCGCTGCAGCACCGCGGCCAGGAGGCCGCCGGTATCGCCGTCGCCGACGGCGCGCAGGTGCTGGTGTTCAAGGACCTCGGCCTGGTCAGCCAGGTGTTCGACGAGCAGACTCTCGCGGCCATGAACGGCCACGTCGCCATCGGACACTGCCGCTACTCCACCACCGGGTCCACCACGTGGGAGAACGCGCAGCCGATCTTCCGGACCACCGCCGCGGGCAGCGGCGTGGCGCTCGGCCACAACGGCAACCTGGTCAACACCGCGGCCCTGTCCGACCGGGCGCGGGAGGCGGGCATCATGGGTCGCCCGCGCGGCACCGGCGCCACCTCGGACTCCGACGTGGTGGGTGCGCTGCTGGCCCACGGCGCGGCCGACAGCACCATCGAACAGGCCGCGATGGAGCTGCTGCCCACCCTCGAGGGTGCGTTCTGCCTCACGTTCATGGACGAGAACACCCTCTACGCGGCTCGCGATCCGCACGGGGTGCGCCCGCTCTCGCTCGGTCGCCTCGACCGCGGCTGGGTGGTCGCGTCCGAGACGGCGGCACTCGACATCGTCGGCGCCTCGTTCGTGCGGGACATCGAGCCGGGCGAACTGCTCGCCATCGACGCCGACGGCGTCCGCTCGTCGCGCTTCGCCGCCCCCGAGCCCAAGGGGTGCGTCTTCGAGTACGTCTACCTCGCGCGCCCCGACAGCGTCATCGGCGGTCGGTCGGTGCACTCGACGCGCGTCGAGATCGGCCGACGCCTGGCCGAGGAGCACCCGGCCGAGGCCGACCTGGTCATCCCGGTTCCCGAGTCCGGCACGCCCGCGGCCGTCGGGTACGCGCAGGGGTCGGGCATTCCCTACGGTCAGGGTCTGATGAAGAACGCCTACGTGGGCCGCACCTTCATCCAGCCCTCGCAGACCATCCGCCAGCTCGGCATCCGGCTCAAGCTGAATCCGCTGCGCGAGGTCATTCGCGGTAAACGTCTCGTGGTGGTGGACGACTCGATCGTCCGCGGCAACACCCAGCGCGCCCTGGTTCGGATGCTGCGCGAGGCCGGCGCCCTCGAGATCCACGTGCGCATCGCCTCCCCGCCCGTGCGGTGGCCCTGCTTCTACGGCATCGACTTCGCCTCACCCGCCGAGTTGATCGCCAACGGCATGGACTCCGAGGACGGCATGCTCGAGGGCGTGCGTCAGGCGATCGGTGCGGACTCGCTGGGCTACATCTCCATCGACGGCATGATCGGCGCCTCCGAGCAGCCCTCGACCCGGCTGTGCGCGGCGTGCTTCGACGGCAACTACCCCATCCCGCTCCCGAAGGAGACCGCGATGGGCAAGAGCGTGCTCGAGAAGCTGTTCGCCTCGGCCTCGGGGCTGGACGCTCCCGCCGACGACGACAACGTGAGCGCGCTCTCCCGCCCCTGACGCCGTGCTGATCCGTCGCGCCGTCGCCGAGGCCATCGCCGACGGAACGGTGCGCGTGCAGTACCGGCGGTGGTCGAAACGTCGCGTCAAGGTCGGGACGTGGATCCACACGCCGGCCGGCGTGATCGTCGTCGACGCGATCACGGAGGTCGACCCCGCGACGTTGACCGACGACGACGCCCGGGCGGCCGGGGAGACGTCGGTTGCGCAGCTGCGCAAGGGTTTTCGCGGCGGCGACGGTGATCCCGTGTGGCGGATCGAGGTGTCGTTCGGCGGGGAGGATCCGCGGATCGCCCTGCGCGAGGAGGACGATCTCACCGACGACGAGCTGGCCGCCCTGCGTGCGAAGGTCGACGCGATGGACGCGCGAGCGGACTCCCCGTGGGCGTGGGCGACGCTGGAGTTGATTCGCGATCACCCGGCGGTGCTGGCGGCGGATCTCGGAGCGCGGCTGGGGCTGGAGCGCGACGTGTTCAAGCCCCGGGTGCGGCGCCTGAAGGCGCTCGGTCTGACGGAGAGCCTGCGGATCGGCTACCGGCTGTCGCCGCGGGGGGAGCGGGTGGTCGACGCCTCCGGTCGGACAGGCCGACAGCCCTACCGGTAGGGACCGGTCATGACTGAATTACGCATTCGACACACGGCTGTCACACCGTCTCGGTAATCTCCCGTTCACCGAAACGCACTGTCGTACGACATCCGTCTGCCGTGCGACGACGAACGAAGGATCACCCACCATGAGCGTGCCCTCCCGAGGACGCACCGCGCGCGTGTTCAGCACCCGAACCGCCGCCGTGTCCCTCATGTCCGTAGCCGCCCTCACGGCGGCGGCCTGCGGTTCCGGCCGTACCGACGGCGGCGGCGAGGGTGGCGAGGCCGCCGGCGACGCCCTGGTGGTGGGCACCACCGACCAGGTCTACTCGCTCGATCCGGCCGCCTCGTACGACAACGGCTCGTTCACCATCATGAACCAGGTCTATCCGTTCCTGATGAACTACGCGCCCGGCAGCGACGAGCTGCAGCCCGATGCCGCGGAGAACTGCGAGTTCAGCCAGCCCACCGTGTACACGTGCACGCTGAAGGAGGGGCTGACCTTCGCCAACGGCAACGCCCTGACCAGTGAGGACGTGAAGTTCTCCTTCGACCGCATCGTCTCCATCGACGACCCCAACGGGCCGTCCTCGCTGCTCGCGAACCTCGACTCCGTGGCCGCTCCGGACGACCGCACGGTCGAGTTCACGCTGAAGGCGCCGAACGACCAGACCTTCCCGCAGGTGCTCGCCACCAACACCGGACCCATCGTGGACTCGCAGGTGTTCTCGGCCGACGCGATCCTCGACGACGACGCGGTGGTGGCCGGCAAGCCGTTCGCCGGTCCGTACTCGATCGACAGCTACGAGAAGAACTCCCTGGTGAGCTTCTCCGCGTTCGACGGCTACCAGGGCGTGCTCGGCACGCCGAAGACGTCGGCGGTCACGCTGCGCACCTACACCAGCGCCGACAACCTCAAGCTGGACATGCAGAACAAGTCCATCGACGTCGCGTGGCGCTCGCTCACCCCGACCGACATCGAGTCGCTCGAGGGCACCGAGGGTCTGACCGTGCACGAGGGACCCGGCGGCGAGCTGCGCTACGTCGTGTTCAACCTGAACACGATGCCCGGCGGCACCCCGGAGCAGAAGCTGGCGATCCGCAAGGCCGTCGCGGCGTCGGTCGACCGTGACGCGCTGTCCGAGAACGTCTACAAGGGCACGTTCACCCCGGCCTGGTCGGTGGTCCCCAGCGGGCTCGAGGGCGCCAACACCGCGTTCAAGGACGTCTACGGCGAGTCCCCGAACAAGGACGAGGCCTCGAAGTTCCTGTCCGACGCCGGGGTCCAGACCCCCGTCGCGGTGAACCTGCAGTACAACCCGGATCACTACGGGTCGAGCTCGTCCGAGGAGTACGCCGCGGTCAAGGCGCAGCTCGAGGACACCGGCCTCTTCACGGTCAACCTGCAGTCGACCGAGTGGAACACCTACAACAAGGAGCGCGTCGCGGACACCTACCCCGTGTACCAGCTCGGCTGGTTCCCGGACTTCCCGGACGCCGACAACTACCTGACGCCGTTCTTCGCGCCGGACAACTTCCTGCAGAACCACTTCGACAACCCCGAGATCACGGCGTTGATCGACGCCGAGCGCACCGAGACGGACGAGGCTCGTCGCAGCGAGATCATCGGGGAGATCCAGACCAAGATGGCGCAGGACCACGTCTCGACGTTGCCGTTGCTCGAAGGCAAGCAGATCGCGGTCTCGACCGACTCCGTCAGCGGCGTCGACGAGACCCTCGACGCGTCGTTCAAGTTCCGCTTCACGCCCATCGCGAAGGGCTGAGCATGACCGCCACCACGCCGAACGAGGCGTCGGTGGGGAAGCAGTCACGGGCGAGCGCGTCGTCACGCTACGGCGCGCTCGCCCGCTATCTCGTGATCCGGTTCCTGCTGATCGTGCCGACGGCGTGGATCCTGGTCACGGTGGTCTTCTTCCTCATGCGCGTGCTCGGAGACCCCATCAGTGCCGCCCTCGGCGGGCGGCTGCCCGCCGACCAGATCGCCGAGCGCCGCGCCGCCGCGGGCTACGACCGGCCCATCCTGGTCCAGTACTGGGAGTACCTCACCGGTCTGGTGCGTGGTGACTTCGGTCGCGCCGCGACCAACAACCAGGAGATCAGCAGCGTGCTGATCACCAACGGCGCCGCCACGCTCGAGCTCGCGTTCTGGGCGCTGCTCGTGGCCTTCGCCGTCGGGATCCCGCTCGGGTTCTACGCCGCCACGCGTCGGGATTCCTTCTCGGACGGCACCCTGCGCATCCTCGCCATCCTCTTCTACGCCGCGCCGGTGTTCTTCGTCGGCATGCTGCTCAAGCTGGTGTTCGCCGTGAAACTGGGCTGGCTTCCCGTCGCCGGTCGGGCGAGCACCGACGTCGAACTGGCGCTGCAGAACGTCTCGCCGAAGACCAACATTCTGTTGATCGACTCCATCCTCTACGGCGAGCCCTCCTACACCGTCGACGTGCTGAAGCACGCCGTCCTTCCGGCGATCGCGCTCGGACTGCTCACGGCCGGGGTGTTCCTGCGTCTGGTGCGCGTCAACCTGCTGCAGACCCTGCAGGCCGGGTACGTCGACGCCGCGCGCGCCCGCGGACTCGCGGCGCGCACCGTCGCCCGTCGGCACGCGTTCCGCAACGCGCTCATCCCCGTCGTGACCGTGATGGGACTGCAGATCGCGATGCTGCTCGGCGGCGCCGTCCTCACCGAGACCACCTTCGAGTGGCAGGGCCTGGGCTACCAGCTCGCCCGCTACCTGCAGGCGCGGGACTTCGTCGCCGTCCAGGGCATCGTCACCTTCCTGGCCATCGTCGTCGCGGTGATCAGCTTCCTCACCGACGCGATCGTGGCACTCGTCGACCCGCGGGTGAGGTTCTGATGACCGTCGGCGAGATCGCGGCGCCGAAGCGTCGGCGCGGGGTGCCGGGTCTGGCGATCGTCCGGTCGAGCGCCGGACTGCAGAAGGCCACCATCGTCATCGGCCTTGTCCTCGTGGCCGCGTTCGTGATCATGGCCGTCTTCGCCCCGATCATCGCGCCCTACGGGTTCTCTCAGACCTCCTCGGACGGAGTCGACTTCGCCCGGCAGGCGGGACCGAGCGCCGACCACCTCTTCGGCACGTCGGTGCGCGGGGAGGATGTCTTCTCGCGTGTCGTGTGGGGCGCCCGCACGGCGTTGCTGGTGATCGGCGTGTCCCTGGTGCTCTCCATCGCCGTCGGGGTGCCCCTGGGACTGCTGTCCGGCTACATCGGGCGCTGGGTCGACCGCGTGCTGGTGTTGTTCATGGACGCGATGTACGCCTTTCCGAGTCTGCTGCTGGCCGTGGTGGTCTCGATCGTCGTGGCCGGCGGGCAGTCCAGCAGCTTCGGCGGCGTGCTGTCGGCGGCGGTCGCGATCACCGCGGTGTTCGTGCCGCAGTACTTCCGGGTGGTGCGCAACGCCACGGTGTCGGTGAAGACCGAGCCGTACGTCGACGCCGCCCGGGTCACCGGGGCGAGCCCGCTGCGCATCATGTTCCGGCACATCCTCGCCAACGTTACGCAGACGCTGCCGGTGATCCTCACGCTCAACGGTGCGGAGGCCATCCTCACGCTCGCCGGACTGGGCTTCCTGGGGTTCGGCATCGAACCGACGTCGGCGTCGGAGTGGGGATACGACCTCAACAAGGCACTGCCGGACATCTCGAACGGCATCTGGTGGACGTCGATCTTCCCCGGCACGGCCATCGTGCTCGTGGTGCTCGGCATGACCATGGTCGGCGAATCCGTCAGCGAGACTCTCAATCCCGTGCTGCGTACGCGCCGTCGGGCAAAGGACGTATCATGACCACGCCAGCCCTCACCCTCACGGACCTGTCGGTCACCTTCGCCACCGACGCCGGCGCCGTCCGCGCCGTCTCCGAGGTCTCCTTCGACGTCCGCCCGGGTGAGGTGCTCGCCGTGGTGGGGGAGTCCGGGTCCGGCAAGTCCGTCAGCGTGCGGTCCGCCATCGGGCTCCTGCCCTCCACGGCATCGTTACGTGGCTCGGTCACCCTCGGCGACCGCGAGGTGACCGGACTCGGCGACAAGCAGTGGGCGCAGCTGCGCGGCCGCGACGTGGCGATGGTGTTCCAGGAGCCGGGCAGCGCGCTGGACCCTCTCTTCACCGTCGGCTACCAGATCGTCGAGGCGCTGCGCGCCCACCCCGGTCCCGACGGCAACCGGATGGACAAGAAGGCCGCACGCCGCCGCGCGGTCGAGTTGCTCGAGCTGGTGGGCCTGCCCGACCCGGAGCGTCGCTTCGGCTACTACCCGCACGAGCTGTCCGGCGGGCAGAAGCAGCGGGTCATGATCGCGATCGCCATTTCCTGCGAGGCCAAGGTGATCATCGCCGACGAGCCGACGACGGCCCTCGACGTCACCGTGCAGGCCGAGATCCTGGACCTCCTGCGCGACCTCAAGGACCGGCTGGGCTGCGCGATCGTCCTCATCACGCACAGCATGGGCGTCGTGGCCGACATCGCCGATCGCGTCGTGGTGATGAAGGACGGCGAGGTGGTCGAGGAGGCCACCGTGCACGACCTGTTCGAGTCCCCGTCGGCCGAGTACACCCGCACGCTGCTCGCCGCCGTGCCGACCCTCGACCCGGTGGTGGCGGACCGCGCCGTCTCCGACGAGGTGGTGCTCTCGGTGCGCGACCTCACCGTGCAGTTCCCGGGCGGCATCGGCCAACCGGTGTTCCGCGCCGTCGACGACGTCACGTTCGACCTGCACCGCGGCGAGACGCTCGGCCTGGTGGGGGAGTCGGGTTCCGGCAAGTCGACCATCGGGCGCTGCGTCGCAGCCCTGCAGAAGCCGACGTCGGGCACCGTCGAGGTGCTCGGCCAGGACGTCGGTCGACTGCGCGGCAAGGACCTGAAGGCGCTGCGCAAGCGGTTCGGCTTCGTCTTCCAGGATCCGTCGACCTCCCTCAACCCTCGGCTCACGGTCGGGAAGGCGGTGGCCGAGCCGCTGATCGTGCACGGGGTGGGCAAGGCCGAGATCGAGCGGACCGTGCGGGAGTGGCTCGATGCCGTGAAGCTGCCGTCCGGCACCGACGCCCGATATCCCCACGAGCTCTCCGGCGGTCAGCGGCAACGCGCGTCGCTCGCCCGCGCGCTGGTGCTGAAGCCGGACCTGCTGGTGGCCGACGAGCCCACCAGTGCCCTCGACGTCTCCGTCCAGGCGGCGGTGCTGGACCTGTTCGAGGAGCTGCAGACGGAGTTGCAGTTCGCGTGCCTGTTCGTCAGCCACGACCTGGCCGTCGTCGATCGCCTGGCCCACCGGGTCGCGGTGCTGCGTCACGGTGCCGTCGTGGAACTGGGCACGCCCGCGCGCATCCTGCGCGAGCCCGCCGAGGACTACACCCGCCGCTTGATCGCGGCGATTCCCGAGCCGAGGGTCACGCGGGACCGCCCGTGAGGGTGCTCCGGTACCGTAAGGGCGCATTCGGCTCGGATTCCGGGTCGCACCACGACAGCAGTTACGGAGCGCCACACCCATGACCGACGAGACCCACCAGCACGGCAGCGCCCCGTCCTCGGGAGGCGCGTCGTACGCGGCAGCGGGGGTGGACATCGAGGCGGGTGACCGCGCCGTCGAGTTGTTCGCGCCGCTGGCCAAGCGGGCGACGCGGCCCGAGGTCATGGGTGGGCTCGGCGGGTTCGCGGGCCTGTTCGCGCTCAAGGGCGGGTACCGCGAGCCCCTGCTCGCCGCCTCCACCGACGGTGTCGGCACCAAGCTCGCCGTCGCGCAGGCCCTGGACAAGCACGACACCGTCGGCATCGACCTCGTCGCCATGGTGGTCGACGACCTCGTGGTGTGCGGGGCCGAGCCGCTCTTCCTGCAGGACTACATCGCGGTCGGCCGCGTCGTCCCCGAGCACGTCGCCCAGCTGGTCGCCGGTATCTCGGACGGCTGCGTCCAGGCCGGCTGCGCCCTGCTCGGCGGCGAGACCGCCGAGCACCCGGGCATGATGGCCGACGGCGAGTACGACCTCTCCGCGACCGGCGTGGGCGTCGTCGAGGCGGACGACGTGCTGGGGCCGGATCGGGTGCGGCCCGGCGACGTGGTGATCGCCATGGGCTCGTCCGGTCTGCACTCCAACGGCTACTCGCTCGCCCGCAAGGTGCTGCTCGAGATCAGCCGGATGTCGCTGACCGGGCACGTCGAGGAGTTCGGCCGCACGCTCGGCGAGGAAATGCTCGAGCCCACCCGCATCTACGCCAAGGACTGCCTCGCGCTCGCCGCCGAGACCGACGTGCGCACCTTCTGCCACGTGACCGGCGGTGGACTGGCCGCCAACCTCGCCCGTGTCATGCCGAAGGGCCTGGTCGCCGAGCTGGATCGAGGCACGTGGTCCCCCGCGCCGATCTTCGCGATGATCGCTCAGCGCGGCCGGGTCGACCGCGCCGAGATGGACAAGACGTTCAACATGGGTGTCGGCATGGTCGCCGTCGTCGCTCCGGAGGATGTCGACCGCGCGATGGCCGTGCTCACGGCCCGCCATATCGACTGCTGGACCCTCGGCACGGTGCGCAAGGCCGACAACGGGGCGGACGAGCGGGCCGTCCTCGTGGGCAACCACCCGCGCTTCTAGAGTGCGGCCGGCCGTTTCCCGGCCGACCTCACGGGCACCCGTCGCCCATGACCTACGACGGATTCGACACCATGCCCATCGCCGGCCAGTGGCGCGTCGGCCGGCTGGGTGAGACGGCGGACGACGTCGACCCCTGGTCCGACGACGTTCTCGTGCGCCTTCCGCTGGCCAACGCCGACGACGCCGACGCGGCCTTCCGCGGCGCCGCCGACGCGCAGCCGGACTGGGCCGCCACCCTGCCCGGCAACGGCCCGGTGCTGATTCTGGACGACGCCGACCTCGAGGCCGCCGTCGACGCCGCCACGTTCGGCTCCTTCTTCCACCAGGGCCAGATCTGCATGGCCACCAATCGCGTGGTGGTCGCCGACGCCGTGTACGACGAGGTGGTCGACCGTCTCACCGAGCGGGTGCGATCGCTCGTCACCGGCGACCCGAAGGACCCGGCGACGCAGATCGGTCCGATCATCGACGACGATCAGCTCGGCCACGTCCTCGACCTCGTCGAGCGCGCCGAGAAGGACGGCGCCGAGGTCCGCGTCCGTGGGGAACGGTCCGGTCCCGCCGGACGCGTGCTGAGCCCCCATCTGCTGCTGGGGACCAACGACGTCGCCACCGCCGCCGAGGAGGTGTTCGGCCCCGTCGCCACCGTGATCCGTGCTCGGGACGACGACGATGCGGTGCGCATCGCGAACGACACCGAGTACGGGCTGTCGAGCGCCGTGTTCTCCCGCGACGTCGAGCGTGCGGTGCGGGTGGGTCTGCGCATCGACGCGGGCATGACCCACGTCAACGACACGACCGTCAACGACGAGCCCAACACCGCGTTCGGCGGCGAGAAGGGTTCGGGCATCGGTCGATTCGGCGGCGAGTGGGCCATCGACGAGTTCACGACCGACCACTGGATCGGCGTGCAGCGCACCCGCCGGGACTACGCGATCTGACGGACGGACCGTCTCACGACGACGTGCGGGGCACCCCTGGAGATCCAGGGAGTGCCCCGCACGTGGTGCGTCGGTATGGGGGAGTCAGCGCCGCCAATCTTCGTACTCGTCGTCCTCGTACCGGGACGGCTCCCGGTCGGCGAGTCCGTTCCGGTGCGAGTCGGGGGAGCCTGCGAGCTCTCGCTGGAGAGATTCGAAGTCCGTCGACGGTGAGCTGTACTTGAGCTCACGTGCAACTTTGGTCTGCTTTGCCTTAGCCCGGCCGCGGCCCATGGCTAACCCCCTCGCGAATAGCGGGGCGGCCTGGGATTTTTTGGCGGCCCCGTCTGATTGTGTGTTCTTCCTGTCTCACACAATAGCGTGCGAAAGTCCGACGCGCTCACACCGGATCGAGTGGCGCCGCGCGTCGTCTCGCCCGCGCCGCCATGTCCCGCGCCTCGCGGTACACCTTGGGGGCGAAACCCTCGATGTCCAGCAGGGCGTCCATCGCCGCGACCGAGCTGCCGACGAACAGATCGCGCACCGTGACGCCGTGATCGGGCACGCCGGTGACCTCGACGAGGTCACCCGCGCCGACGTGTCCGGGGCGGACGACGCGGAGGTAGGTCCCCACGTCGCCACGCTCGGTGAACCGCTTCACCCAGCGCGGTTCCTCGGTCCAGCGGGCGAACGTCGCGCAAGGCCGACGCGGAATGGTGACTTCCAGCACGGCCGTGCCGACGGCCCACGTGGAGCCGACGACGGCGTCGGTCACCGGCACACCGGACACGCGCAGGTTCTCCCCGAACCAACCGGCGGGGACCGGCCGGCCGAGCTCGGTCGCCCACCGCAGTGCTTCGGCGTCGTCGAAGGCGTACACGGCCTGATCGGCTCCACCGTGGAATTTCACGTCGATCGAACGGTCGCCCGTGAGTCCGAGTGCGGTGACCTCGACCGGTCCGGTGACGGGGCGCTTGTCGATCGCCGAGTCGACGACGGCAGGCCGCGAGAGCGGGTGGAGCGTGTGCACCACGCAGACGTCCAAAAGACGGCCCGTCGGCACCGGCCCCGTCGATTCGGGGGCGGTCACCGCCCGCGCAGTCGGTCGACGGCGGCGCGCCCGGCCTGGATCGCGGTGTCCGGGGCGTAGGAGTCCGGATCGATCGACGCCGCGCAGGGGCCGGCGGTCAGCGCGGTGTCCACCGGGACGGCGCGTTTGATCAGGGCGAGTGCGATCGGGCCGAGTTCGAAGTGGTCCACCACCGTGCCGACGCGGCCGACCGTCCGTCCCTCGGCGGTGACGTCGTCACCCGTTTCGGGGCGACTGTCCGCGGACCCGTCGAGGTGCAGCAGCACCAGTCGGCGGGGAGGCTTGCCCAGGTTGTGCACGCGGGCGACGGTCTCCTGCCCGCGGTAGCAGCCCTTGTCCAGGTGCACCGCGCCGAACTCGGTGACGCCGCCGATCCAGCCCACCTCGTGCGGGATGGTCCGCTCGTCGGTGTCGAGACCGAGGCGGGGGCGGACCGTCTCCACCCGCAGCGCCTCGTACGCCCAGCTGCCCGCTTCCCGCGCACCGGCGACGACGAACGTCGCCCACCATTCTTCGAGACGATCTCGCGGAACGAGCACGTCGAACGAGTCGGTGCGGGAGGGCCACGGCATGCGGCGGACGAAGCCGCCATCCGGCAATGCCGCTGCGTCGTACGGCAGCTCCGGCACCGGCGCCCCCACCGCCCGCAACACGGACGGGGCCTGTGGGCCGATCAGGGACAGCACGGCCAGCTCGCCGCCGTCCCGCGGCTCCGCCTTGGACCAGAACACCATCTTCGTCAGGAAACCGAGCAGCGCGGGACCGCGCGCGGCCTCGGTGTCGATCCACGTGGTTCCGTCGAGGTCGGTGAGGACCAGGTGGTCCTCGACGCGTCCGTTGACGTCCAGACTCAGATTCTCCGCCGAGCGTCCGTCGGGCAACGACGCGATGTGCTGGGACGAGATGGTGTGCAGCCAGGTGAGGCGCTCCTCGCCGGTGACGGCGATGACCGCGCGGGTGCTGCGGTCGATCACCGCGACCGAGGTCGCGGCAGCACGCTGCTCACCGAACGGGTCGCCGTAGTGCCAGGCGGTGCCCAGGTCGGGAAGTTCGGCCGGGGAGGCGACGGCCCCCGGACGGCCGAGAACGGGAGAGGGCTCGAACGGGCGATCGGAAACGGCGGCCACGTCCCCAGTCTAGGAGCGTGTCGTGGTCGGGTGCAGGGGGCGTCTCTCGGCCCGGCACTACCCTGACGCCATGAGCTCCCGCGTCGTGGTGACCCTGGCAGGCGACGTCCTCGATCCGACCCGTCCGGTCCTGCACGCGGACGACCTGGGTGCCGTCCGAGGCGACGGCGTGTTCGAGACCCTGTTGGTGCGCGGCGGAAAGGCGTGCCGGGTGGACGCCCACCTGGCGCGACTGCGCCGCTCGGCGGCGGCCGTCGACCTCACCGAGCCCGGCGTCGACGCCTGGACCCGCGCGATCGGCATCGCCGCGACGGCCTGGGGCACGGCGGAGGAAGGCGCGATGCGTCTCTACCTCAGCCGCGGCCGAGAGGACGGCGACGGCGGCGAGACCGCGCTGCTGACGGTCTCGGCCGTTCCCGCGCGCGTGGCGTCGGCACGCACGGCCGGGGTGTCGGCGCTGACGCTGGCTCGGGGGTACTCGGTCGACGTGGCCGGCGCCGCGCCCTGGACGTTGTTGGGCGCGAAGACGCTGTCCTACGCGGTCAACATGGCCGCGCTGCGGCACGCGCAGCGAGCGGGATTCGACGACGTGATCTTCCGCAGCGCCGAGGGCTACGTCCTCGAGGGGCCGCGCTCCACCGTGGTCGCCGTGACGGACCGGGTCATGACGACGCCGCCGGTGGAGCACGGCGTGCTGCCGGGGACCACCGTCGACGCGCTCTACGACGTCGCCGGGTCGGCCGGGTTCACCTGCCGTCGGTCGCCGCTCCGCGTCGCGGATCTCGTTCTCGCCGACAGCGTCTGGCTGGTGTCGTCCATCACCCTGGCCGCGAAGGTTCACACGCTGGGCGACGTCGCCCTCGGCGAGACACCGCTCGACGAGACCGTGCGCACGCTCGTCGACACGGCCGTCCAGCTCTGACCCGTCGCGGACCCCGGTCCCGGACGTGAGCCGGGTGACGTGGATCGCCCATGACCGCGGACACAGTCCGTCGCTTTACTACTACGCGTAGTAGTAGCGTCCGGAGTGCAGGCCGATCACCCTGACCTGCGGTCCGCGAGAGAAGTTGGCCATGGACGCACTCGATGTCTCCCGGTGGCAGTTCGGCATCACCACCGTCTATCACTTCCTGTTGGTTCCATTGACCATCGGGCTCGCCCCGCTGGTCGCCGCCATGCAGACGATGTGGGTGATCACGGGCAAGGACTCGTGGTACCGACTCACCAAGTTCTTCGGCAAGCTCTTCCTGGTCAACTTCGCGCTCGGCGTCGCCACCGGCATCGTCCAGGAGTTCCAGTTCGGCATGAACTGGTCGGAGTACTCGCGCTTCGTCGGCGACGTCTTCGGAGCACCGCTCGCCCTCGAGGGACTCGTGGCGTTCTTCCTCGAGTCGACCTTCCTGGGGCTGTGGATCTTCGGGTGGAACCGGTTGCCGAAACTCGTGCACCTGGCGACGATCTGGCTGGTCGCGATCGGCGTCAACGCCTCCGCGTACTTCATCATCGCCGCCAACAGTTGGATGCAGCATCCGGTGGGGGCGATCTACGACCCGGACACCGGGCGGGCCGAGCTGGTCGACATCGTCGCCATGCTCACCAACAACACCGCGCTCGCCGCGTTCCCGCACGCCGTGGCCGGATCCTTCCTCACCGCAGCGACTTTCGTCGCCGGGATCGCCGGGTGGTGGATGGTGCGCAGCGCCCGTCGCGGTGAGACCGGCCCGGAGTCCGACGCACGCAGCATGTTCCGGCCCGCCGCACGCCTGGCCTTCGTCGTCATGATCGTCTCCGGAGCCGCCCTCGCGATCACCGGCGACATCCAGGGCAAGCTCATGTTCGACCAGCAGCCCATGAAGATGGCCTCCGCGGAATCGTTGTGCCACACCGAAACCGGCGCGTCCTTCTCCATCCTCACCATCGGCACGCACAACGACTGCGACAGCGTGCAGCACATCGTCGCCATCCCCGGTCTGACCTCGTTCCTGGCCGAGAGCGACACCGGTGCCACCGTGCAGGGCGTCACCGAACTGCAGGCGCAGTACGAGCAGATGTACGGACCGGGCAACTACCGGCCCAATCTCTTCGTCACCTACTGGGCGTTCCGCGCCATGATCGGCCTCGCCGCCGGCTCGGCCGCGCTGGCGCTCGCCGGACTGTGGGTGACGCGGGGCGGCCGTATTCCCGACCAGCGCTGGTTCTCTCGCCTGTCGCTTCTCGCGATCCCGACGCCCTTCCTGGCCAACAGCGCCGGCTGGATCTTCACCGAGATGGGTCGCCAGCCCTGGATCGTCGCCCCCAACCCGACGGGCGTCGACGCGATCCGACTGACCGTGGACCAGGGCGTGTCGGACCACCCGGTGGGCCTCGTCGTCGCCTCGCTCGCGACGTTCACGGTGGTCTACGCGGCGCTGGGGGCCGTGTGGTTCGGCCTCATGCGCCGCTACGTGCAGGCCGGGCCGCTGGAGCACGATCGCCACCCGCACGCCGAGGCCGACGACACCGACGATTCCGACGGCGCGGCCCGCCCGCTGTCGTTCGCGTACTAGGAGCACCGCCATGGCCACTCCCGAGTTCTGGTTCGTCCTCGTCACCGTCCTGTTCGTCGGTTACTTCGTGCTGGAAGGCTTCGACTTCGGCGTCGGCATGCTGATGCCGGTGCTGGGACGCAGTGCCTCCGCCGAGATCGCCGAGAAGCGACGACGCGTGGTGCTCAACACGATCGGCCCGGTATGGGACGGCAACGAGGTCTGGCTGATCACCGCGGGCGGCGTCCTGTTCGCCGCGTTCCCCGAGTGGTACGCCACGCTCTTCTCCGGGTTCTATCTGCCGCTGTTGCTGATCCTGGTCGCCCTGATCCTGCGCATCTGCGCCATCGAGTACCGCGGGAAGATCGACGACCCGATCTGGCGTCGTCGCTGCGATCTGGGCATCGGCATCGGCTCCTGGGTACCGGCGGTGCTCTGGGGCGTCGCGTTCGCGAACATCGTGCGCGGCGTGGCCGTCGACGAGAACAAGAAGGTCGTGTCCGGACTGCTCGATCTGCTGACTCCGTACGCCCTGCTCGGCGGCGCGACGACGGCACTGTTGTTCCTGTTCCACGGCGCGGTGTTCGTGGCGCTCAAGACGTCCGGCGACGTGCACCGCGACGCCGCGGCGCTCACCCGGCGCCTGGCCCTGCCCGCGACGGCCACGACGGGCGCGTTCGCGCTCTGGACCCAGCTGGCCCACGGCAAGGACTGGACCTGGTGGCTGGTCGGCGTCGCGGTGGCCGCGCTCGTCGCCGCCGTGGTCGCCGCGCACGCGGGCCGGGAGGGTTGGGCCTTCCTCGGCACCACCGTCACCATCGCCGGCGCCGTCGTCCTGCTCTTCGCCTCCCTGTTCCCCGCGGTGCTGCCGTCGACCCTCGATCCGGCCTGGTCGTTGACGGTCGAGAACGCGTCGTCCTCGGAGTACACGCTGCGGGTGATGGGATGGGCGACGGTCATCGTCGCCCCGGTGGTGCTCGGATACCAGGCGTGGACCTACTGGGTCTTCCGGCGCCGACTGTCCGTCGCCGACATTCCGCAGTCCATCGGGCTGGCCCGATGACCACCCGACGTCGCCGGCGCGGGCCCGTCGACCCGCGTCTGTGGAGCCGGTCCGCGGCGGGTCGTCGCTACCTGCTCGTGTCGACCGGGCTGTCCCTGGTCACCACCGTCTGCGTGGTCGTGATCGCCGTCGCGGTGGGCACGATCCTCGCCGGCGTGGTCACCGATCCGGCACGACGGACGCCCGGCGCCTGGACCGTCGAACTCACGATCCTGGGGGTCGCGGTGCTCGGCCGTGTCGTCGCGACGCATCTGCGTGCCCGCACCGCGCACCGCTCGGCGACGCGGGTGGTGCAGGACCTCACGGCCGACGCGCTGGACGCCGCGGCGCGTGTGCCCGACCGGCGTCTCGACCACCGGCGCGCGGAGTGGACCACGGTGCTCACGCGCAGCCTCGACGGCCTGCGGCCCTACCTGACCGACTACGTCCCGTCGCTGCTCCTCGCCGCTACGGTGACACCGGCGGCGCTGGCGGTGGTGGCGTGGTTCGACCCGCTCTCGGCCGTCGTCGTCGCGGTGACGTTGCCGACGATCCCGGTGTTCATGATTCTCATCGGCCGGCTGACCGAGGGACGCTCGCGTCGCACGCTGGACGCCACCGCCGCACTGGCCGGGCGCCAGCTCGACCTGCTCGCCGGCGTCCCGACGCTCCGCGCACTCGGACGCGAGCAGGGTCCGGAGGAGCGCGTCGCCGAGCTCGGCGACCGCCACCGCCGCACCACGATGCGCGCGCTGCGCACCGCGTTCTTGTCCTCGATGGTGCTGGAACTGCTCGCGTCGTTGGGAGTCGCGCTCGTGGCGGTCACGATCGGTCTCCGGCTGGTGCGCGGTGAGATGGAGCTCGCCCCCGGCATCGTCGCGCTGATCCTCGCCCCGGAGATCTACTTCCCGCTGCGCGCGGTGGGTGCCGCCTTCCACGCGTCGGAGGACGGCGCGGAGGCGGCCGATCGCGTGTTCGCGCTGCTCGACGAGGACGCCGAACGACCCCGAACGGGGACCGTCGATCCGCCTGTCGCACAACCGCTTCGATGGCACGGCGTCACGGTCGACGGACGGGACGGCCCGGCACCACACGAGCTGTCCGCCGAGTGCCGGCCCGGCGAGGTCACCGTGCTGACCGGCCCCAACGGGTCCGGCAAATCGACCGCGCTCACCGTCGCGCTCGGCCTCACCGAACCCGATCGCGGCCGCGTCACGGTGGGCGACGTGGACGTCGCGGACCTCGACCTCGAGCGGTGGTGGGCGTCGGTGGCGTGGTTGCCCCAACGCCCCGCGATCACGGCCGGCACCATCCGCGACAACGTGTGGTGCGACGACGACGACCTCGTCACCGCCGCCGCGGTGACCACCGGTCTCGACGCCGTGGTGGCGTCCGCACCGGACGGGTGGGCCACCCGGCTGGGCGACGGCGGCGACGGCCTGTCGCTGGGGGAGCGGCAACGCCTGGCCCTGACGCGGACCCTGGCGTCGTCGGCGCGGGTTCTGCTGCTCGACGAGCCCACCGCGCACCTCGACTCCGCCGGTGCGGCAGCCGTTCTCGCGGCGCTGGTCCGCCTCGCCGCCGCGGGGCGCACGGTGGTGATCGTGGGGCACACCCCCGACGTGCTGGCCGCCGCGGACCGGGTGGTGAGCGTGACCGACGCACCGGTGTGGAGTTCGCGATGACCGACCTCCGACGCGTCCTCGCCCTGGCCGACCTCGACGGTCGCCGCATCGCGTGGGCCGTGCTCGCCGGGGTCGCGACGCTCGGCAGCGCGCTCGCCCTGTCGGCGCTGTCCGCGTGGCTGATCCTCCGGGCGTGGCAGATGCCGCCCGTCCTGCACCTGTCCGTCGCCGTCGTGGCGGTGCGCGCGCTCGGCATCAGCCGCGGTATCTGCCGGTATCTCGAACGGCTGGCGACCCACGACGTCGCACTCCGCGGAACGGTCGCCCTGCGCGCAGCGCTGTATCGCGCTCTCGCACAGAGGGAGTCGACGGCGGCCTGGCGACTGCGCCGCGGGGATCTCGTGGTGCGCACCGGCGACGACGTCGACGCGATCGGGGACGTCGTCGTGCGCGCGCTCGTGCCGGCCGCGGTCGCCGCCGTGCTCGCCGTCGCGTCGGTCGGACTGCTCGCCGCGTTCTCGCCGGCCGCCGCGGCGATCCTCGCGGGGTGTCTTCTCCTCGCGGGCGTCGTGACGCCGATCCTCACCGCCCGCGCGCAGACCGACGACGACGCCGATCACGCCCGCGCCCGTGCGGACGCCGCAGCGTCCACGGTCCTGGCGATCGAGTCCGCCGCCGAACTGCGCGTCGCCGGTCGACTGGCGGACGTCCGCGCCCGCGCCGCGGCCGCCCGATGTGACGTCGCGGCCGCGGAGGATCGCGCCGCGCGATGGTCCGCTCTCGCTGCTGCGGCGGGGCCGCTCGCGACGGGCGTCGCGGTCGTCGGGGCCTTGCTGGTCGGGACGGTCGCGTACGGGTCCGGCACGGCCTTCGCCGGGGGCACGTCCCCGATGTCGCTCGCGATCGTCGTCCTCGTGCCGCTGGCCGCGTTCGAGGCCACGTCGGTCCTTCCCGCCGCCGCGGTCGCCGTGACGCGCGGCCGACTGGCGGCGCGGCGCATCGTGGACCTGATCGGGAGCGGTACGACGACGCCGGAGCCGCCGGTTCCCGGTGCGCGGCTCGCCACGGCGCGTCCTGAGCTGGTGCTCGACGGCGTCGTCGCCGGATATGCGACCGACCGAGGGACCGCGCCGATGACGACGACGATCGCTGCGGGCGAGCGGGTGGCCCTGGTGGGTCCCAGCGGGGTGGGAAAGACCTCGGTGGCGCTGACGGCCGCCGGCCTGCTGCCCGCCGTGGCCGGCACGGTGAGCCTCGGCGACGCCACCACCGGTCGACGCACCCTGTCCGACCTCGACCCGGCCGACGTTCGCGCCGCGGTGACCTTCTTCGCGGAGGATGCGCGGGTCTTCGAGACGTCGGTGTTCGAGAACCTTCGAGTGGTCCGGGGCGACCTCGGCGTCGACGAGGCGCTCGCCGCCCTCGACGCGACGGGATTGGGCGCGTGGGTGCGTGCGTTGCCCGACGGGCCGGACACGGTTCTCGTCGGGGGTGACCGGTCCCTCTCGGGAGGGCAACGTCGCCGGTTGCTGCTGGCCCGCGTCGTGGTGTCCCGCGCACCCGTCGTCATCGTCGACGAGCCCACCGAGCACCTCGACGACGCGAGCTCGGCGCGGTTGCTCGCCGCACTGCTCGACCCGGGGTCCGGCCTGCTGGATCCGGCGACCACGGCGGTGGTGATCACCCACCGTCCGGTTCCGGCCGGAGTGCGGACTCTCTCCTGTTCACCGCGAGAAAAAATCGTTGCCGACTCCGCTCGGGCGGGCGTAGCGTCGTCGGTACACGAGAGAGGAGGTGGTTCGAAGTTGTATGACTTATGGACACGTGAGGTGGCTGCCCGCTAGCCGCACCCGCTGACGGTATTCACCGGAATCTCCGCGCGAGCGGCGGGCGAATACCAGGTAGCTACCCGGCCCCCGAGCCCTCGGTCCGTCCAGACCGAGACCCGGTGCGCGTCTTCTCGCAAGATGCCCACCCGGTACGGCTCGGGGGCCGCTTCCTGTTCGGGCTCGCCCGGGCTGTGCCCGGTCATCGCAGACCGAGCAATCGCCTCCGTCCGGTGCGTGCGTGTGTCACGCTTGTCTCATGAGCGCCGACGAGCAGCAGACCCGGGAGAACAGCACGGAGAAGACCGACGAGACGGTGGGACCCGAACTGTCACAGGAGGATCTGGACAGGGCCGGGGAGAAGATGGACGGCCTCAACGAGCGCTACGAGACCGGGGCGCGCAAGACCGTCACGCTCCCGGGGACCGACGGCACGGTGTCGGGCACCGCCTTCGCGGACATGGTCGACGAGGACGGGAAGATCGAGAACGAGAGCACCGAGCAGACCGACACCGAGCAGGCCGACGCCGAAGACGGTCAGCCCGCGTAGCGCTCCAGGCGCGCGGACAGCCGGGGAGAGAGGTCGCCGTCGGGTCCGACGCGCTCCTCCACGTAGGCGAGATCGCCGCCCTCGACGATGCCGTAGAGCCGCTTGGCTCCGCCCACCAACGCGGCGGACGTACTGCGGATCACGACGTCGGTGGCCAGCTCCCAGGACGACTGGTTCCGGGCGTGGCCGTAGTAGAGCTCGACCACACCCGAGGAGTGGGTGAGCAGCAGTTCGAGTGTCTCGGGGTTCTCGGCGCCCGCGGCGTCGCTGCCGCTGACGCGCCAGAAGCCGGACTCGCGCAGATCGGGGGCCGCGTAGGCGCCGTCGTCGGTCACCCGCCAGCTCCGGGATTCCCAGACGAGGTACGGGCCGCCGTCGTGGCTCACGACGACCTGCTGACCGAACCGGTAGTCACCCTGCTCGTCATGGCCCTCGCCCTCGCCGCGCCACACCCCGACCAGCGGAAGCAGCGCCAGCATCGCCGGCGAGATGTCCTCGCCCAGGCGCAGGTTCGCCGTATCGGCGGGCGCGGGCAGGTCCGGAAGCGACGGGATGTTGCGCGTCGCGGTCTGCTTGGCGCGCTCCTCGGCGCGAGCGACTGCCTCGTCGCCGCTCAGCCGGTCACTCACGACTCGTCGGTGACCAAGCGGTAGACGACGTAGAGCGAGAACCAGGCGATGAGGATCGACGCCAGTACCAGGAGTACCTCGAAGAAGATGACCACGGTCCCAGTGTAGACACCCACGGCCGCACGGCCCGGCCGAGGTCGGTCGCGGGGCTCGTTTCCCTGATCGGCCGGATCGAACCTCGAGTCGTGAACCTTGTGTCATCTGACAAATCGGCTCGCATCCGTCGCCCCTGCATCTCTCATAGGGTTCGAACCGATCGGGCGCTGCGCCCGGCCGCGGGCCCGTTCGCGCCCGAGGTGTACCCCGGAAAGGACGATCGGTTTCGATGCGCGTGACGAGGACGTGGTGGACGGCGGCGGGACGACGGACGGGGGTCGTCGCCGCGACGCTGCTGCTGTCGGCGGGGGGCGCGACGGCGCTGGCGGCACCGATCACGCCGTCCGACCCCCTGGGTCTCGGGGACGATCCGGTGGAGTCGATCCTCGACGTCTTCGGGGCCGGGACGAAGATCGACGTCGACCCCAACAACTACGCCCTCGACTGCCCGGACGTGCTCATCGTCGCCGTCACCGGAGCCACGGACTCCGAGTCGACCCGCAACCCGCTCGACGAGGTGGACCGGCTGCCGTGGTCGAACTGGACCGGCAACGTCACGGTCCCGACGGGCGAGGCCAACGCCGATCACCCGGGGCGCGTCGGCTGGGTCTACGTTCCCTACTCCTCGACCTACGGTGTCAGCCCCACCGAGGTTGTGCCGACCTACCAGGAGTCGGTGCGCGAGGCTCTGGCCGGCACCGACCGGTTCCTGGAGGAGAACAAGGCGAAGTGCGGCAGTTCCACCAAGTTCGTCCTGCTCGGCTACAGCGTGGGCGCGGAAGTGATGGAGCGGCTCGCCGTCGACATCGGCTCCCGCCCCGCAACCGCCTCGGTGACCAGTGACGACATTGCAGGCGTCGCGTTGGTCGGTGACCCCTACCGGCCGGCCGGAACGCCGTCGCTCGGGCAGCCGGGACCGTCCGGCGGCGGCTTCATGTCGTCGGAGCCCAAGGACTACGGCACTCTCACGCCGAAGATGAAGTGGTTCTGCCGGCCGGGCGACATCGCCTGCGACGCTCCGCTGCGGCTCGGCATCCTCCCGCTGGCGGCGAACGTCTTCGGGCAGATGCACTTCACCTTCGCGGCACCCGGTCTGCTGCTCACGGACTTCGCGGCCGCGGCGTCCGACCTCGCGGCACGCACCATCGCCCACGTGTTCACCGACCCGGACTTCGCCACCTCGGACGAGTCGGTCCTCGACGTGATGCTCCGCGTGTCCGATCGGACGGAGGACACCAGCCCGACACCACCGTTGCCGTCGCCGCAGGAGGTGTCCGACGCCGTGCAGTGGGCGCTCGGTCCCGGCCGCCCGATCGTCGAGGCCAAGCTGGCCGCCGAGGCGGAGGGATTCGCCGAGGACAACGCCGACATCCCGCAGCTGTGGGAGAAGCCGTACCTCGAACTGGGGTTCGTCCAGCACCTCTACTACTGGGACAACTTCCCCGACAACGGCCGTGACTGGGAGAGCGAGCGCATGATCCGCTGGATCACCGACCTCGCCCGCGAGCAGAGCGAGGCCCCGCCCGCTCCCGCCGCGCCCGCAGAATCCGCTGCGCCGTCGGAATCCGGTGCGCCGCAGGTGATCCCGCCCGTCAACCCGGGTTACCTCGCGCCGCCGGCGCCGGAGCAGGAATCGATCCCGACGACGTTCGACGAGATTCTGAAGTCGCTGGGCATCTCGGCGGAGCCGGGTAAATAGCACGAGCCCGGCGGAGCCGGGTAAATAGCGCCGATCCGAGAAGCACAGCAGCCCCGCCCCGATCGTTCGGGGCGGGGCTGCTGTGTCGTCGGTGCTGGTGTGGTGGCCGAGCTACTTGGCGACGAGTACGTCGGCGCTGTGCACACCGGCGGACTCGGGCGCGATGGTGGCCGTGCCGTTGCCGGTGGAGGACAGTGCGCGCAGGGTCCACGTGCCGGGGGCGGCGAAGAAGCGGAAGTCGCCGGTTCCGGAGGCGACCACCTCGGCGGTGAACTCACCGGACTCGTCGAGCAGGCGCACGTACGCGCCGCCGACGGGCTGCTGGTCCTCGGCCGAGAGGACGCGACCGACGATCACGGTCTCCTTCTCGACGTCGACTCCGGCGGGCAGGGTCTGTCCCTGGACGGGTGCTCCGCACATGGTCAGCGCACCTCCAGCTCGATGGGGGCGCCGACGAGGGAGCCGTACTCGACCCAGCTGCCGTCGTAGTTCTTCACGTCCTGCTTGCCGAGCAGCTCCTTGAGCACGAACCAGGTGTGGCTGGAGCGCTCGCCGATGCGGCAGTAGGCGATGGTCGCCTTCTCGTCGTCGTAGCCCTTCTCCTTGTACAGCGCCTCGAGGGCGTCGTCGTCCTTGAAGGTGCCGTCCTCGTTGGCGGTGGTGCTCCACGGGATGTTGATGGCGGTGGGGACGTGGCCGCGCTGCTGCGCCTGCTCCTGCGGAAGGTGCGCGGGGGCGAGGATCTTGCCGGAGAACTCGTCGGGGGAGCGCACGTCGACGAGGTTCTTGGTCCCGATGGCGTCGATGACCTCGTCACGGAACGCGCGGATGGACAGGTCCGGGGTCTGCGCCTCGTACTGGGTGCGCTCGCGCTCCACGGTGTCCTTGGACAGCGGCCGGCCGTCGAGCTCCCACTTCTTGCGGCCGCCGTCGATGAGCTTGACGTCCTGGTGGCCGTAGAGCTTGAAGTACCAGTAGGCGTACGCGGCGAACCAGTTGTTGTTGCCGCCGTACAGGATCACGGTGTCGTCGTTGGCGATGCCGCGCTCGGAGAGCAGATCGGAGAACTGCTTCTGGTTGAGGAAGTCACGCCGGACCGGGTCCTGCAGATCCTTCTTCCAGTCGAGGCGCACGGCGCCCTCGAGGTGACCGCCGTCGTAGGCGCTGGTGTCCTCGTCGACCTCGACGAACACGGTCTTCGGGGCGTTCAGGTTCTGCTCGGCCCAATCGGCAGAGACCAGGACGTCGGAGCGGGCCATGGTTTTCCTTTCGGTGATGCGGTCGGTGCTCGGAAGGTGGAGTCGGGTCAGGAGGGAACAGCGGTGGTGCGCGCCGGGAGGAACCGGCTCGCGAGCGGGTAGAGCTTGCAGCCCAGGCAGAGGCCGAAGGCGGCGTTGAGGATGGCCGCGACCAGGGCGAAGCCGGTGGCGACGTAGCCGAGAGCCGGGACCGCGGCGGCGAAACCGACGGTGCCGACGGCGGCGAAGACGAACCCGACGGCCTGCGCGAACTTCAGCGGCGGGACCGGCTCGGTCTCGGTCACGGGACCGAGGCGCGGGGCCACGAGGGCGCGATGCACGACGCCGTAGGGGTGCCCGGCGGGGCCGCGCAGCGCGCCGATCGCGAAGACGACGGCCTGGACGCCGAGGAGAACGGCCGCGGCGACGGTGCTCGCGCCGGCGAGGAGGAGGACGACGGCCAGCACCGCGGTGGTGACCCAGGCGACGGTGCGGGGACCGCGGACGTCGACGCGGGAGACGGAACGGGACGACTCGCGTCGGGTCGAGTCGGGGTGATGAAGAGACACTGCGGGATGCTCCTGCGGGATGGGCTGCGAACCGGGAGGGGACACACGGCCGTTCGGCGGGGTGTCGGGTGCTCGTCCCCGGGGCGCCGGGCCGTCGCGGGAGGGGCCCGATCGGGGCGCGTCGCACGCGAGTGCGGTCGGCGGGGAGAGCCGGTGATTCAGCGGCAGCGGCAGCAACAGCCGCCGAGGCGGCACAGATCCACTGTGCGGCGTCGGGTGAGCAGAAGCTCGCGGCTGGCGATCACGGCGCCCATCGTACGCACGTCCGCGCCGTCCCGGCAGCGCGGGTGGTGACCACCGTTTCTCGGTCAGTCCCGCTCGGGTGCCGCGGCGGCCAGGACGGCGGCCCGCAGATCGGCCGACCCGGGCACACCGGAGGCCCGGAAGCGCTCGCGGAGGTTCGCATCCAGCACGACGGTGGTGGGCAGGGACATGACGCGAAAATCGCGGGCCAGGGCGGGGTCGTCCTCCATGTCGACCTCGACGTCGCGGACGCGGTGGCCGTCGTCGGTGAGGGCCTGCACGCTCGCGGCCACCACGCGGCGCACCGCGCTGCAGGGTCCGCACCAGTCGGCGGAGAAGTGCAGCACGGTCACCGACCCCTCGGCGGCACCGGCGGCGGTCAGGGCCCGCCGACGGGCGTCGTCCGGCCCGGCGCCTCGGCCCGCGCGGACGGCCCCGTCGCGTCGCCGGACGATCAGCCCGATCAGCACGGCGATCGCGACGACCGCGAGGAGCACCAGGATCCCGGTCACGAGGTCCCGATCTCGCTGAGGTCGACCGTCACGTCGTCGGCCTCGCCCTCGACGACGATCTGTCCGCCCTCGGCTCGCACCTCGGTGGGGCGCAGACCGAAGGGAAGCTGCTGTGTGTCGATGGTGCGCGTGAACAGACCGAGCACGGCCGGTTTCAGGAAGTCGGGAACGGTGTAGTCCGCCCGGCCCTCCGGGCCGAAGTACAGATCGGTTGCGACGATCGACACACCGTCGCCGTCGAGCAGGAGTTCGGCGGTCACGCTGACGGCGGTGTCGATCGGTCCGACCGGGACGGTGCCGGAGAGGACCACCGCGCCCGCCGTGGTCTCGCCGGATCCGCCCGAGCCGCCCGTGCCGTCGGAGCGGTCGGCGGGCGGCGCCGAGACCTGCAGGTCGGGAATGTCCAGGAAGCGACCGAGGTCGGTGGCGTCGATCCGAACGCGGGCGTCGAGTTCGCCCACGGGCACGGTGCGCACGGCGCCGTCGACCAGGTCGGACGGCGGAATGCGCACGTCACGCAGGGTGGCCTCGATCGTGGTCTTCTCGACGTACGGCGTCGGGACCTCGCGGGCGCGGATCTCCACGCGGGAGTACCGGCCGTCGGCGAACTGCGTGAGGAACGGGAAACCGTGCACGGTGACGTCGGGATCGGACACGAGATCGCCGCCGTCGCGCAGCGCCCGGGAGACGCGGTACTCGGCGTAGGCCGCGGCGCCGAAATCGACGGCCAGGAGAACGGCCACCAGGGCGACGAGCCCGACGATCAGTTTGCGCACTGCGGTCCTTCCTCTTCGGCCGTGCACCCGTCCGGCTCGGTCGGACGGGGCTGCCGTGACCCGGCATCGCCCGTGCCACAGGCTAGTCTGTCCCTCGGCGCACACACCGGGAGAGGAGGGCCGCATGGAGCTGTTGCTGCTGACCTCCGACGCGAACCCGGATTCGGTGCTGCCCTCCCTGTCCCTGCTCGCCCATCACGTCCGCCCCGTGCCGGCCGATGTGTCGTCGCTGCTCGAGGCGGGCAACGCGGACGTCGCGGTGGTCGACGCCCGGACCGACCTCGCGGCGGCGCGCGGCCTCTGCCGTCTGCTCGGGGCGGCCGGATCTTCCGTTCCCGTGGTGGCCGTGCTCACCGAGGGCGGGCTCGTGGCCGTCAACTCCGAGTGGGGTGTGGACGACATCCTGCTGCCCACCACGGGTCCCGCCGAGCTCGACGCGCGGTTGCGGCTGTCGGCCGGTCGGCACGGCGGCGTGGCGGACACGGAGGCGACCGGCAGGATCACCCTCGGCGAGCTGGTGATCGACGAGGGCACCTACACGGCCCGACTGCGGGGACGGCCCCTCGACTTGACCTACAAGGAGTTCGAGCTCCTCAAGTACCTGGCCCAGCACGCCGGCCGTGTCTTCACGCGCGCTCAGCTGCTACAGGAGGTCTGGGGATACGACTTCTTCGGCGGCACCCGCACCGTCGACGTGCACGTGCGACGGCTGCGCGCCAAGCTCGGCTCGGAGTACGAATCGCTCATCGGCACGGTCCGCAACGTCGGCTACAAGGCGGTGCGGCCGTCGGCCCGCAAGGGCGGCGCCGACCCGGCGGACGACGACGGCACCGATGCTGTCGCCGACGACGATCTCGCGGGTTCCGACGAATCCCGCACCGACGCCCGCACCGACCCCCGGAACGAGCTGCTCACGTGACCGTCGCCCTGGCCGACCGACGCCCCACCGACGACGAGCGTGCCGCGATCCGCGACGCGATCGGGCGCGCGACGGCCGTGGACGGCACCGCCCCGCTCTCCGAGCAGGCCGTGCGGGCACTGGACGGCCGAGGCGACGACCGCCACGTGATCGCCGTCCGGGACGACGTGCCGGTCGGGTACGCCGTCGTCGCCGTGGCGACCGACTCGGCGCCGCAGATCGCCGAACTGGTCGTCCACCCCGATCACCGGGGTCACGGCGTCGGTACCCGCCTGGTCGACCACGTCCTGGACGGCCCGGCGGCGCGGGTGTGGGCGCACGGTGACCTGCCCGCGGCGCAGCGCGTCGCCGAGCGGCTCGATCTCGTGGTCGCGCGGGAGTTGCTGCAGATGCGTCGTCCGTCCACCGAGGCGTTGCCGGAGCCGACGACGCCCGAGGGCATCGTCGTGCGGACCTACCGCCCCGGTGACGACGCCGAGATCCTGCGGGTCAACAACGCCGCGTTCTCCTGGCACCCAGAGCAGGGCGGGTGGACGCAGGAGGACATCGACGAGCGCAAGGCCGAGTCGTGGTTCGACCCGGCGGGACTGTTCGTCGCCACCCCGGCGGACGACGACACCCGGCTGCTCGGGTTCCACTGGACCAAGGTGCATCCGCCGGCGGGGTCCGACCCGGCGCTCGGCGAGGTGTACGTCGTGGGGATCGACCCGGCCGAGCAGGGCAGGGGACTCGGGCGGGTGCTGACGCTCGCCGGTGTCCGCCATCTGGTCGACGCGGGGCTGTCGGCGGTGCTGCTCTACGTCGAGGCCGACAACGCCGCGGCCGTGCACACCTACGATCGACTCGGCTTCACCCGGTTCCACACGGACACCGCGTACGCCCGTCGCTGAGACGGAGATCGCACCCCGAATCGGGCTCCACGTCCGCCTGTTCACCTTCCGTTCACATGCGCGCGGGGATTCGTCCACGCAGGCCGCTTACCTTTCGCGTCGGGCAGCGCGTGTTGTCCGTTGCGGTCACGTCACCGCATCTCTCGCGCCCGCCGGTCGACGACCGATCGCAGCGGGCTGGTCTTGGAGGAGACAGGTGAAGCTCGAGCGCAGCATTGCCCTTCTGGGTGTCCTGGCCGCCGGCGGCATGACGCTGGCCGCATGTGGCAGCGACGCGAACGTCGAGGCCGGCGGCGGCAGCGAGTCCGCGGCGACCTGTGAGGGCAAGAGCCCGATCACCGGTGAGGGCTCGTCGGCCCAGCAGAACGCCATGTCCAACTTCACCTCGGTCTACTCGGGCGTCTGCGCCGGTCAGGCCGTGGAGTACACCGTCAGCGGTTCCGGCAACGGCCGGACCCAGTTCGTCGCCGGCCTGGTCGACTTCGCCGGCTCCGATTCCGCCATCAAGGAGCAGCAGGCCGCCGACGCCGCCACGCGCTGCGCCGGCAACCCCGCCTGGAACCTCCCGCTGGTCTTCGGCCCCGTCGCCGTCGCCTACACCCTCGACGGTGTGGACGATCTGGTGCTGACGCCGGACCTGGTCGCCCAGATCTTCACCGGCCGCATCACCACGTGGAACGATCCGGCGATCGCCGCGGTCAACGAGGGCGTGTCCCTGCCGTCCACGGCCATCACCCCGATCTACCGCTCCGATTCCTCGGGCACCAGCGACAATTTCCAGCGCTTCCTCTCCGACGCGGCGCCCGAGTCCTGGACCCTCGACCACAGCTCGGACTGGGCCGGTGGAGTCGGCGAGGGCGCCAACGGCTCGTCCGGTGTCGCCCAGGCCGCCGCCGCGACCCCCGGCTCGATCACCTACGTCGAGAAGGGCTTCGCCGACCAGGAGAACCTCGCCACCGCGCGCCTCGACTTCGGTTCCGGCCCCGTGGAGCTGAGCAGCGAGACCGCCGGTCGCGCCATCGACGCCGTGACCTTCTCGGGCGAGGGCAACGACCTCGTGCTCGACACCGACGCGCTGTTCACCTCGAGCGAGCCGGACTCCTACCCGCTGGTGCTGGCCACGTACGAGATCGTCTGCTCGGCCGGGTACGACGCCGACACCTCGGCTGCGGTCAAGTCGTTCCTGCTCAGCGCAGCCAACGAGGGCCAGGAAGGCCTCGAGGAGGCCGGGTACGTGCCGCTGCCGGACGCCTTCAAGGAGCGTCTGGTGACCGCGATCAACGCCATTTCCTGACACACTGGTCGTCGCCTGCACCATGCCCGACACCACGGATCACGGTGCAGGCGACGCCGTACCCCCACGACACGAGACTGTGAGCGGTATGAGCGACACTCATTCGATCAGCGACGTCACCCCGGCCACGGCGACCACGGCCGGCGTCGCTCGAAGGACGGAAGCGCCGACGCCAGTGCCCGACACCAAGAGCAACAAGACGGTCACCCGCCCGGGTGACCGCGTCTTCTCCACTCTGGCCACCGGCTCGGGTGTGTTCGTCATCGTTCTCATCGCGGCCATCGGCGCGTTCCTGCTGTGGCGGGCGATCCCCGCGCTGCAGAACAACACGGTCAACTTCTTCACCTACAACGGCCAGTGGTCGACGTCGGACACCTCGGCGATGCTGTTCGGTGTCCGGGACCTCTTCCTGGTCACCGCGACCGTGTCGATCGTCGCGCTCGTGTTGGCGATGCCCGTCGCTCTCGGCATCGCGATCTACCTCACCAACTACGCGCCGAAGCGTCTGGCCGGCCCGCTCGGATACGTCATCGACCTGCTCGCCGCGGTGCCGTCCATCGTGTTCGGCCTCTGGGGCCTCTACGTGCTGGCTCCGGCCATCGCGCCCGTCGCGGAGTGGTTGAACGAGAACCTGTCGTGGATCCCGCTGTTCGCCACCGGCTCGGTGTCCATCGCCGGTGGCGGCACCATCTTCACCGGCGCGATCGTCCTCGCCGTGATGATCCTGCCGATCATCGCCGCGGTGACCCGCGAGGTGTTCGTGCAGACCCCGAAGGGGCAGATCGAGGCCGCGCTGGCCCTGGGTGCCACCCGCTGGGAGGTGGTGCGCACCACGGTGATCCCGTTCGGCAAGTCCGGCTTCGTCAGCGGATCGATGCTCGGCCTCGGCCGCGCTCTGGGTGAGACCATCGCGCTCTACATCATCATTCGCAGCACGCAGCAGACGTTCGGCTGGACGCTCTTCGACGGCGGTAACACCTTCGCCACCAAGATCGCCCTGGCCGCGGCGGAGTTCAACAACGAGCTGCAGGCCGGCGCGTACATCGCCGCCGGACTCGTGCTGTTCGTGTTGACCTTCCTCGTCAACGCCGGCGCCCGCGCCGCCATCGCCGGAAAGAAGGACTGACCGTGGCCGACACGAGCACAGCCGGTGGCACCGCCACCATGGACCGGCCCGTCAAGGAACCGACCTTCCAGGGTGTGTCCGCCCGTCGCAAGGCGTCCGACGGCGCTGCGACGGTTCTGGTCTCCCTGGCCGTCCTGATCGCCCTCGTTCCGCTGGTGTGGGTGCTCTACACCGTCGTCTCGCGGGGGATCAGCGCCGTCGCCACGGCCGACTGGTGGACGTACTCGCAGGCCGGCGTCACGCCGTTCCGCGAGGGCGGCGGCGCGTACCACGCGATCGTCGGCACCCTGCTCCAGGGCCTGTTCTGCGCGCTGATCTCCATCCCGATCGGCATCTTCGTGGCGATCTACCTGGTGGAGTACGGGCAGGGCACCCGCCTGGCCCGCGCGACCACCTTCATGGTCGACATCCTCACCGGCGTGCCGTCCATCGTGGCCGCGCTGTTCGTCTACGCGCTGTGGATCGCCACGTTCGGCTTCGACCGCTCCGGTCTGGCGGTGTCCCTCGCGCTCGTGCTCCTCATGATCCCGGTGATCGTGCGGTCCGCCGAGGAGATGTTGCGCATCGTGCCGCAGGACCTCCGTGAGGCCTCGTACGCCCTGGGGGTGCCCAAGTGGAAGACGATCGCCAAGATCGTGCTGCCGACGGCGCTCTCCGGCATCGTCACCGGCATCATGCTCGCGCTGGCCCGCGTGATGGGGGAGACGGCGCCGGTCCTGATCCTGGTGGGATCGGCCACCGCCATCAACTTCAACCTGTTCGCCGGGCCGCAGACCTCGTTGCCGCTCATGATGGTCGACCTGCAGAAGGCCGGTACGGCCGCGCTCACCAGCGAGCGGATGTGGGGCGCTGCACTCACCCTCATCCTCATCGTCGCGGTGCTCAACATCGGCGCGAAGCTGGTCTCCCGCTTCTTCGCCCCCAAGAGTTTCTGACCGAAGGACTTCGTCATGGCCAAACGTCTCGATCTCGACAACGTCAACATCTACTACGGCAAGTTCCACGCCGTGTCGAACGTGACGCTGTCCGTTCCGCCGCGCAGTGTGACGGCCTTCATCGGTCCGTCCGGTTGCGGCAAGTCGACCGTGCTGCGGTCCCTCAACCGCATGCACGAGGTGACTCCGGGTGCCCGCGTCGAGGGCTCGGTGAAGCTCGACGGCGAGGACATCTACGGCGCGGGCGTGGACCCGGTCGGCGTCCGCCGCACCATCGGCATGGTGTTCCAGCGCCCGAACCCGTTCCCCACCATGTCGATCCGCGACAACGTGGTGGCCGGGCTCAAGCTGCAGGGCGGCCGGAGCAAGAAGGAACTCGACGAGATCGCCGAGAACTCCCTCAAGGGCGCGAACCTCTGGAACGAGGTCAAGGACCGGCTCGACAAGCCGGGCGGCGGCCTCTCCGGCGGTCAGCAGCAGCGTCTGTGCATCGCGCGCGCGATCGCCGTGCAGCCGGACGTCCTGCTGATGGACGAGCCCTGCTCGGCGCTCGATCCCATCTCGACCCTCGCGATCGAGGATTTGATCGGTGAGCTCAAGAAGGACTTCACCATCGTGATCGTCACGCACAACATGCAGCAGGCGGCCCGCGTCAGCGACCAGACCGGGTTCTTCAACCTCGAGGCCACCGGCAAGCCCGGCAACCTCATCGAGATCGACGACACCGAGAAGATCTTTTCCAACCCCTCGAAGAAGGCCACGGAGGACTACATCTCCGGCCGCTTCGGCTAGACACTCGACGACGACGAAGGGCGCCCCTCTCGCGAGGGGCGCCCTTTCTCGTGCTCGTGGCGGCCGGCGAACCGGCGGGCCCGGCCCGGACGAGCCGGACCGGGTGGGTGATCTAGTTGACGTGCTGCGCCGGCGGCGTCGGCATGTCGGAGGGCAGTTCACCGGTGACGAGGAAGATCACGCGACGACCGACTTCCACGGCGTGGTCGGCGAAACGCTCGTAGAACCGGCCGAGCAGCGTCACGTCGACGGCCGCGGCCACGCCGTGCTTCCACTCACGGTCCATCAGGACGCTGAAGAGGTGCCGGTGCAGATCGTCCATCGCCTCGTCCTCCTCGCGGAGCTTCGCGGCCCGCTCGGGGTCGCGCGTCTCGAGGACCTCGCGCGCCGACGCGCCGAGCGCGACGGCGATGCGTCCCATCTCGGCGAAGTAACCGTTGACCTCTTCGGGGAGGGCGTGCGCCGGGTGGCGACGACGGGCGATCTTCGCGACGTGGAGGGCGAGTGCACCCATGCGGTCGATGTCCGCGACGATCTGGATGCCGGACACCACGGACCGGAGATCGCCGGCGACGGGGGCCTGCAGGGCCAGCAGCGCGAACGCGCGCTCCTCGGCCTGGGCGCTGAGATCGGTGATGCGCTCGTGGTCGCCGATCACCTGTTCGGCGATGCGGAGGTCGGCCTGGAGGAGGGACTGCGTGGCCCGCTCCATGGCCTGACCGGCGAGCCCGGCCATCTCGCCGAGCAGGTCGGCGAGCTCGGTCATCTGTTCGTTGTAAGCCACGCGCATGGTCCGATTCTAGGCCCGGGTGATGATCGGGCCGGGATGCAGGCGGTGAACGGCGGGTGAATGCCGCGCAGCCGACTACATGCAGGTCGCGTCGGCGGCGTTGGTGACCGTGAGGTCGCTCGGCAGCGCCACGTCGGTGGGGGCGCCGTCGACGGCCGTGTCGAAGGTCGGCAGCGTCTCGCCGACCGGGGCGGGCGCGGTCACGGTGCCGGCGTCGGCGCCGCCGAGGATCACCTCGACGATGCCGCCGAGCGACGTCGTCTCCTGCAGGACGGCACCGGGAAGAGCGCTCGCGACCGTCGCGGCCTCCGCGATCGAGCCCGGTCCGTAGCGCACCACCGTCGGGCCGGTCGTCGTGGCGTCGGCGTTGCCCGTGCCCACGATCTGGAAGCCGTATGCCGCGAGCGAGTCCGCCGTGGTAGCCGCGAGCCCGCCGACCTCGGAGCCGTTGGACACCTGCACGGACACCGCGGTGGGATCGAGGGAGACCTGCGGCGTCGTGGCGACGGCGCGGGTGTCCGTCGAATCCGGAGTCGTCGGAGCGGTCTCGGGTGCGCGCTGTTCACCCGGCAGCGGCTGATCGTCGATGATCGCGCGGAAGATGGCGTCGATGTCGTCGGTCCGCGGAATCTCGTTGCCGTAGTACGTGGTGCCGGCCGTCGGAACGGTGAGGAACGTGACCGCGCCCGCGTCGACTCCGCGCAGCGACTTGCCGAGCGTGAGCAGGTCCGCCGTTTTCACGTTCTCGACGAAGGTGTCGCGCGTGAACGCGGTGACGAACCCGTTGAGCTTGCCCGGATCGAACAGCACGCGGTTGCTCAGCACCGACCGGAGCAGCGACGACAGGAAGACCTGCTGACGCTTGATGCGGCCGTAATCGCCCGTCCCCTCGGCCTCGACCTTCCGGGCACGGACGTAGTTCAGCGCGGTGCGCCCGTCCACGCGCTGCTCGCCGGTCGTGGCGAGGATGGTGCCGAGCTCGTCGTCGATCAGCGGTTGCGTGGTGCACACGTCGACACCGCCGACCTCGTCCACCATGGACTCGAAACCGGCGAAGTCGATGCCGACGAAATGCCCGATACGCAGGCCGGACATCTTCTGGATCACCTTGACCAGGCACTTCGGGCCGCCGAGGGCGTACGTCGCGTTCAGCTTGTCGCCGTCCGCCGCCGGGAAGACCTCGTCGGTGTAGTCGCCGGTGGTCGAGTCCCAGGCCTGACACTCGGGTCGCGTCACGTCGAGGTCGCGGGGGAACGACACCGCGACCACCCGGCTGCGATCGGCCGGAATGTTGATGAGGATCACGGTGTCGGACCGGGCGCCCTCGGCGTCGAGCTCGGTACCGGCGCCGATCTCCCCGCTGGCACCGGCGCGGGTGTCGGTGCCGACGATGAGGTAGGTCTCGTCGCCGTACTGGCCCGGCGCGTCGACGACGTCCGTCGACTCGGTGTCCAGAGCCGACACCTGGGCGAAGCCGCGGTCGGTGGCGCGCAGGTAGCCCCAGACGATGCCGGTGAGCAGCAGAGCGAGCACGGAGACCAGGGCGACGGACACGCGGCCGGCCAGCCGCATCCGCGCCCGCTTGCGGGCCTTCGACAGGGCGAGCCGGGTGAGGGCGGGCGGTGCGACGGTGCCCACCGCTTCGGGTCCCTTGCGCGGGGGCGCGGCGGCCGGCAGCACGACGGTGGGGTCGTCCTCGGTCGCCGATGCGGACCCGTTCTCGACCGGCGGTGCGGGAGTCGGGGTCGGCGCGGGTGGTGCCGGGGTGGGAGGCGGGGTGGTGGCGGGTGCGTCCTCGCCCGCACCGTCCCGACGGCGGGAGGTGATGCGGGCGACCTTGTCGACCAGTTCCGCGACGGACAGGCGGGCGTCCGCATCGTCGGTCGGGGCAGGGGTGTCGGCGGGGCCGTTTCGAGGAGTCGGCGCCGGGACGTCGGCACTCGCCTCGTCGTCGCGGGACGACTCCGGCGAGGAGTTCGTGCCGGACTCCGGATCGTGAAGCCGGGAGATCGGACGTTCCCACGGGGCACGTCGGCCGACGCCGGGTGCGCGCGTCTCGTCGTCGTCACCCACGCGTGCGGTCTCCCTCTCGTGCACCGACCGCAGGTCGCGCGATCGACGCAATCCTAGCGATCATCCGCCGGAGTGCATCAGATCGGCGCCCGCGGGGACGGCACAGTCCTCCGGGTCGTCCAGCCACCCGTCGGGCAGCGCGACCGACGAGGGCGAGCCCTGCCGTCCGCGGGGACCCTCGGCGTCCGGGGGGAACGGCACGGTGGGATCGAGCTGGTCGAGCAGACCGTCGAGCTCCACCAGCGTGGAGACGGTGGCCATCTTCTGCCGCAGATCCGAGCCCGCGGGGAAGCCCCGCATGTACCAGGCGACGTGCTTGCGCATCTCCCGCAGTCCGCGGTCCTCGCCGTGGTGGTCGGCGAGCAGTTCCGCGTGCCGACGCATGATGTCGGCGACTCGGCCGAGGGTCGGCGGCGTCGGGCGCTCCGTGCCGCGCAGCGCGGCGGACAGTTCGGCGAAGAGCCACGGACGACCGAGGCACCCCCGCCCGACGACGACGCCGTCGCACCCGGTCTCGGTCATCATCCGGGCGGCGTCGTCGGCGTGGAAGATGTCGCCGTTGCCGAGGACCGGCACGTCGCGCACGTGGTCCTTGAGCCGCGCGATCTCCGACCAGTCGGCCGTGCCGGAGTACCGCTGAGCGGCGGTCCGTGCGTGCAGGGCCACTGCGGCCGCGCCCTCGCCGGCCGCGATCCGTCCGGCGTCGAGGTGGGTGTGGTGCGCATCGTCGATGCCGATACGGAACTTGACCGTGACGGGGATGTCGGTGCCCTCGGTGGCGCGCACCGCCGCGGCGACGATGGCGCCGAACAGCGAGCGCTTGTACGGCAGTGCCGCGCCGCCGCCCTTGCGGGTCACTTTCGGCACGGGGCAGCCGAAGTTCATGTCGATGTGATCGGCCATGTCCTCGTCGACGATCATCTTCGCGGCGTCGTACGTGGTCTGCGGGTCGACGGTGTAGAGCTGCAGGGATCGCGGCGTCTCGGTGGGGCCGAACGTGGTCATGTGCAGCGTGGCGGGCTGACGTTCCACGAGTGCGCGCGCGGTGACCATCTCGCACACGTACAGCCCCGACGTCGACCCCGTCAGCTCGTCCTCGAGCTCGCGGCACAGGGTGCGGAACGCGACGTTGGTGACGCCGGCCATGGGGGCGAGGACCACCGGACTGCGCAGCGTCAACGAACCGATCTGCAAAGCCATGGGGACATCACGCACCAAACGCACTCGGGGGGCCGACGGGGGAGTCGGCGTGTCGACAGAACGATGCCCGGCCGCCGTCGGACGGGGGCCGGGCATCATCGAGAATACGGGTCACGGGGCGGTCACGGCCAGTTCGGCCGAGACGACGCCCGGTGGCCGGAGGTCAGGAGGCCTGAGCGGCCTGCCGCTTCGCCGCCTCGCGAGAGAGCATGCGGTCGCGCTGCTCCTCGAACTTGAGCACCTGGCCCTCGAGCTTCTCGAGGAACGCCGCGAGCTCGTCGCGGGTCTGCTCGCCGGCGGCGCCGAAGTCGGTGCGCTCGAAGATCTTCCACTTGCGCAGGACCGGCATGACCACGTCCTCCAGGTGCTGGCGGAGGTCGTAGATGCCGTGCTTGGCCATGAGGACACCGTTGCGTCGGAAGTTCGGCATGCCCGCGCCGGGCATCACGAAGTTCTGCACGATGTCCGACACACCCTTCAGCGCCTGATCGGGCGCGAGGTCGAGCGCCGCTCCGCAGAGGTTGCGGTAGAAGATCATGTGCAGGTTCTCGTCCGCGGCGATGCGCTGGAGCATGCGATCGGCGATGGGGTCGTTGCAGACCTTGCCGGTGTTGCGGTGGCTCACGCGGGTGGCGAGCTCCTGGAACGTGACGTAGGCGACCGAGTGGAGGAAGCCCATCTGATCGCCGTTCTCCCCGGCGGGGGAGGCGAATCCGTTGGTCATGTGCTCCATACGGGCGTTCTCGAGGGCGACGGGATCGACGCCGCGAGTCACCACCAGGTAGTCGCGCATGACGATGCCGTGGCGGTTCTCCTCGGCCGTCCACCGGCCCACCCAGGTGCCCCACGCGCCGTCCTGCGAGAAGTTCTCCGCGATCTCGCGGTGGTACGAGGGCAGGTTGTCCTCGGTGAGCAGGTTCGTGATCATGGCGGCCTTGGCCACCTCGTCGAGCTGCGACTGCTCGGGCGACCAGTCCTCGCCGCCGAGGGCGGCGAAATTGCGACCCTCGTCCCACGGGACGTAGTCGTGCGGGTGCCATTCCTTGGCCATGGAGAGGTGCCGGTTCAAGTTCTCCTCCGCAACCGGCTGCAGCTCGCTGAGCAGCTCGAGTTGGGTCAGATCCCGTGCCATGCCAATCCTCCGTGTCGATGTCGATCCGAAACAGCCTACGGCACCGTAACCGCGCTGTGGGGTGTCTCGTCGGGCCTCGCTGTGCGGCGTGCGCCGCGCCGGCGACCCGAATGCGTGTCTCGACGACACCCATCGAACGGGCGCCGAGTTCGGTTACGGGGCTGCGTGCCGACCGGTTCGAGTATAGGCCCGGCGGGACGGCCGAATCGGCTGTGAAATATCCGTAAGACCGACGATCGGCACTGTGCTGTCGGGGAGTGGCCGGGGTGTGCGCACCTCGGTCCGGCCGCCGTTCACGGTGCCCCCACCAGGGCTCGAACCTGGGACCTGCGGATTAAAAGTCCGTAGCTCTACCAACTGAGCTATAGGGGCCGACGTTGCCGCCGCAGGGGCGGACGTGGCAGAAGTGTACTCATCGCCACAGTCGGACCGATCGGCGCCCGCGGCTTGTTCGATCGGTCCTGGCGGGACGCGGCGCCGGCGCATCGCGCGGACGACCGCGACGGCCGGGGCGGCGCGCGTACTCTGGAGTCGGATACGCGCACACAGCCGTTCGCGCGCATCGGTATTCGGACTTTCCGGACACGACGAATCGTTTTCGAATGTGACCGCGGAACCGAATGCATCGACCGGGCCGACCGATCAATTGGCACCCTCGGGCTGTTTTCGGGCGGGTTCGAGGGAGTTTTCAGGATTGTCGGTTACGCTCGCGTCACTTTCACGGCGCCGCGAGGCGCCCAATTCGGAGGCACACGCGCAATGGCACAGCAAGAACGCGCCCGACGGACCCGTGCGGCGATCGTCGAGGCCGCGGCCCACGAGTTCAGCAAGCGCGGGTACACCGCCGCGTCGGTGAACACGATTCTGGAAGGGTCCCGCGCCACGAAAGGCGCGATGTACTTCCATTTCAGTTCCAAGGAAGACCTGGCGCGCGCGGTGCTGCAGACCGCGAGCGAGAAGTACCGCGAGGTCATGTCGACCCCACGCCCCGCGGGTGTGGACGCTCTCGAGTGGCTGCATTCCCTCATCGTGGAACTGGCGCGTTCCTTCGACGAGAGTGTCGTCGTGCGCGCGGAGTTCCGTCTCATCATCGAGCCGGAGTTCTACGCGACCATCCGCGAGGGTGCCGGGGCGATCTGGGGGCAGACGGCGTCCGATCTCGCCGCGGAAGCGCACCGCGAGGGCCTGCTGCGTCCGGACATCGATCCCCGGCAGTTCACCCGCGTTCTGGTGACCTCCCTCGCCGGCCAGCGGTACATGTCCGACCTGACGGCCGACGAGACCGATCTGGCCGCATTGTTCGAGGAGTCACTGGAGGTCCTCCTGATGGCCATGGCGTCGCCGGAGTGGCTCGACGGCTGGCGTTCCCGTGGGTGGCGTGACGTGCTCGCCCCGGTGGGCGCGGACGCCTGACGCCTGCGGGGGTCCCGACCCCCGAATTGCCCTCCGACCTGCAGATTTGGAAGTCGAAGCGGCGGTGTCCTAAGCTATCGAAGCTCCCAACGGCACGCGCCGGAGGGTGAGGCCGGAGCAATCCGGCGGGCCCCCTTCGTTTAGCGGCCTAGGACGCCGCCCTTTCAAGGCGGTAGCGCGGGTTCGAATCCCGTAGGGGGTACGTGTCGGTGTGGTGACAGCACCGAGATGGTCGGGAACCCCCGACACGGAGCGAATTTGTTCCGGCCGGGAGATGCAGTAAGGTTCTCCGGGCGAGCACGACAGCAGTTCGAGTTACACAACAGTTCGGTTTCACCAGCAGTACAGCAAGGCCCTGTGGCGCAGTTGGTTAGCGCGCCGCCCTGTCACGGCGGAGGTCGCGGGTTCGAGTCCCGTCAGGGTCGCAAGACATGTGCACAACCGGTGTCCAGCAGTTCGATCGGACATCCTCGGCCAGGTAGCTCAGTTGGTACGAGCGTCCGCCTGAAAAGCGGAAGGTCGCCGGTTCGATCCCGGCTCTGGCCACCACGATCCACGACCACCTGCTCGCGCAGGTGGTCGTTCGTCGTTCAGGGGTTGGATCCGGGTTCGATAGGCGACAGCGCCGGCGGGGTATCGACATCCCATGAGCGACATCGACGCCGACGTCATCGTGGTGGGGGCGGGCATCGCCGGACTTCGCTGCGCTGCCGCCCTGCACCGCCGAGGAATCAGCGCCCGCGTTCTCGAGGCCGACACCGCCCCCGGCGGACGGATCCGCACCGACGTCGTCGACGGGTTCCGATGCGATCGCGGCTTCCAGTTGCTCAACCCGTCGTATCCGGCCGTGCGGCGCCACGTCGACGTCGACGCTCTCGATCTGCGCACCGCCGGACGGGGAGTGCGGGTGGTCGACGGGTCCGGTCGGTCCCGCACCCTCGCCGACCCCACTCGCCACCCCGGACTGCTCGCTGCGACGGTGCGCTCGGCCGTCGGCCTGGGGCTCGTGCGCCCCCGGGCGGTGGTCGGCGCCGCGCGGTGGGCGTTGCCGGCGCTGGGCCCGGTTCGGCGGCTCGAGTCAGCTCCGGACGCCGCCCTCGCCGCGGACTGGGACCGTCTCGGCGTGCGCGGACCCCTCCGTGAGTCGATTCTGTCGCCGTTCCTCAGCGGCGTCCTCGCCGACGGAGTCGGCGACACCTCGGATCGTTACGTCCGATTGGTGCTGCGCAGCTTCCTGCTGGCGACGCCCGGTGTTCCCGACCGCGGCATGCAGGCCTTCCCCCGGCAGCTCGCGCGAGCCGAGGGCGTCGACGTGACGTACTCCGCCCGCGTCGAGCGGGTCACCGACGGCGCGGTGCCGGAAGTCGGTGTCGCCGACGGCGCGACGCTACGGGCCCGGGCGGTGGTGATCGCGACGGACGCGAGCGACGCCGCCGATCTGACGTCGGCGGCGACGTCGCCGATGCGAGGTCTGTCGACGTGGTGGTTCGACGCCGACGGGCTGGAACCCGATGCGTTCCTCCGCATTTCGGGCGCCGGGGGTGTCGTGGTCAACACCGCGCAGCTGAGCGCCATCGCCCCGGGCTACGCGCCACCCGGCCGAACCCTCGTGGAGGCGACGACGCTGCTCGGTGACGCCGGTCCCGCGGAGGAGGCCGCCGTGCGCGCCGAACTGACCCGCCTCTGGGCCACCTCGACCGCCTCGTGGCGGGTGATCGTCCGTCACGACGTGACACGGGCGCTGCCCGTCCAGGCCGCCGGAACGCCGCTTCGACGACCGCTGCGGACGGGTGAGCGCGTGCTCGTGGCCGGCGATCACCGGGACACGCCGTCGATCCAGGGCGCCCTGGTCTCCGGTGGGCGGGCGGCGGCCGAGGTGGCCCGGCTGCTGCGCTGACGCGAGCCGGGCGAGGGGTTCAGCGCGGCCGACGGCCCTCGCGCAGGGTGCGCTCGGCCAATTCCCGGAGTGCGCCGGTGAGGGCGGAATCCGGTGTCTCGCATCGGTGTTCGCCGATCTCCAGCGTCCAGGAGTAGGCGTCCCGGACGCGCTGATCGGCCTGCGCGGGCAGGTCGACGATCTGCGGGATCGCCTGTCGTACGAGGTGTTCCCACTCGGTGGCGGCGTCGCCCAGCGTGGTCGTGTCCACCGCTGCGCGTCGGGTCATCCCCGCCACGCCGCCGCTGCGCACCACCACGATGTCCACGTCACGTCCTCCTGCTCACCTCGTCCGGAGCGTCGGATCCGCCCTGCTCGAGACCCTGCCCGAGGCCCTGCCCGAGACCCACGGTAGTCCACCCTTGCAGGACGGCCCGGTGAACGTCGGACCCGGTCCCGTACCGCGTCGTCGCCGCGGCGACGGTGGCGGCGGCGAAGGCGGAGAAGTCCGCGGTGGGCGTCAGGGTCCCGCCGGTGCAGGTGTCGAACCACACCTGGCCGAGACGGTCCCAGGCCGGTCCGCGGAGGGCCACGGCGGCCTCGGCGAACGCGCGGTTGGGGATGCCGGAGTTGATGTGGACGCCGCCGTTGTCCTCGGTGGTCTCGACGTACCCGGCCATGTCCGCGGGCTGGGGATCGCGCCCCAGCACGTCGTCGTCGTACGCGGTGCCGGGGCGCAGCATCGACCGGAGTGCGCTGCCCTGCACGTCGGGGAGGAACAGGCCCTCGCCGACCAGCCACGACGCGTCCTCGGCGTTCTCGTTCCGCGCACGCTGCTCGGCGAGGACGCCGAAGACGTCCGAGATGGACTCGTTGAGCGCTCCGGACTGTCCGGAGTACTCCAACTGCGAGGTGTACTGCGTGAACCCGTGCGCAAGTTCGTGCGCGATCACCGACAGCGAGACGGTGAAGCGGGTGAACACCTCGCCGTCCCCGTCGCCGAACACCATGCGGCTGCCGTCCCAGAACGCGTTGTCGTACTGCTCGCCGTAGTGCACCGTCGCGTCGAGGGGCAGTCCGCGACCGTCCAGGCTCGACCAGCCGTACACCTCGTCGAACAACGCGTAGGTGACGCCGAGCCCGTCGTAGCTCTCGTCCGCGGCCGGATCGCCCACCGCGGGCTCGCCTTCCCGACGGACGACGTCGCCGGGCAGGGTCTGCGTTCCCTTCGCGTCGGCGACGGTGCGCTGCAGACGGCCCGCCACGGCGCCGCGGGACCCGAGTGCCGCCCCGGCGCGCACCCCGTCACGGCGCAGCCGCAGTTCGGCGTCGAGTGCGAGCGTGCGTTCCGCGACGGACGGCGCGGTGTCGAGCCGCGCGCTGCGCTCGGCGGGTGCGGACGCGAGCCGCTGCAGCAGGTACGGGGGCACGACTCCCGGACACCCTGCGGACGGGCGGACGGTGCGCGAGGCGGCCGGGTGGGCGGTCATGCTGCGCGGGCGGGGTGGGCGGTCATGCTGCGACGCTAACCCGACCCGCCGACAACCTCGCGGCGACGATCAGGGGCAGGCGAGTTTCGCCTGGTCGAAGATGCGGCCGGCCTCGTCCGCGCTGGGGGCGTTGCCGTTGTTGGTGGCCTGCGCCTCGATGTCCGTCTTGATCTCGGCCTCGTCCTTGCCGTCCGAGATCTGCTGGCAGATCCCGCCCAGCAAGGCCTCGATCTCCTCGTCGGACTTGCCCTCGGACAGTGCCGAGAACTGGGCCTTGTACGCGGCGACGAAGGTGGCCCGCTTGGCGTCGTCGAACACCGATCCCGCTCGGTCGCCGAGGCTCTCCGCGCTGGATCCGAGGCCCGGCGCGGCGGAGCGGGCCGAACTCACCGCGCCCTCGGCGGCGTTCTGGGCGCTCTCGGCGATGTTGCCCGCCGTGTCCTGCGCGGCTTGCTGGTCTTCGGAACTGCACCCGGACAGGACGAGCGTGAGGGCGGCTGCGGCGGTGACGACGGTGGCGGCGAGTTTCATCGGCGCAGTCTACCGACGCCGGACTCACCGGATCGAGACCGTCGGGCGAGAACGGTGCCCATAATTGGCGATGGCCACAACCCCGGTCGACGACACCCGGTCCACTCCGCGGGGACGGACGCGGGGCGGCGGACGCACGGTGGTGCGCAGTGCCCACGGGACCTCCGCCGTCGAGTCCTTCGTGATCGTCGCCGTCGCCACCATCCTGATCACGCGGGCCTACCTCGAGATCATGGACTACCCGCAGGTGGGAAACGGCACCCTGCACATCGCGCACGCCCTGTGGGGCGGGGCGGGGATGATGGCGGCGCTGGTGATCGGCTGGCTGTTCCTCGGTTTCGGGGCGCGCGTGGTCGCGGTGGTGCTGGGCGGGATCGGGTTCGGCCTGTTCCTCGACGAGGTCGGCAAGTTCGTCACGAGAGACAACGACTACTTCTACGGACCGGCGGCCGAGATCATGTACGTCACCGTGGTGCTGGTCCTGGTGGCGACGCGGTTGCTGCGGGACGCGGCGGAGCCGACGCCGCGTGAATGTCTCGCGAACGCCGCGGCCATCGCCGCGGACGGTGTCGCCGGCGGGCTCCCCGCGCACCGCCGCGAGAAGGGGTTGGAACTGCTGGGCCGGGCACGCGAGGCCGGGGCGGACCCCGACGTCGTCGCCGGGCTCGAGGTGCTGCTGCGCCGCAGCGCACCGGTGTCGGCGGGTGCGGCCGGACTGCGCTACCACCTGCGTCGGCGGTTGCCGCGCTGGGTGCGGAGTCCGCGGTGGGTGCCGGTGCTCGCGTGGCTGATGGTGATCAGCGCGATCGTCGGGGTGATCGGTGGAGCGGTGGCCCTGGCGACGGGCGGCGTCGACGTCGCGACGGACGATCTCGAGGTGACGGTCGAGCGCATGACGGTGTCCGGCGGGATTCTGTGGATCACCGCCTGTCTGACCGTGGCGCTGGGACTGCCGGCCGTGATCGCGCTGCACCGCACCGATGCCCTCGGGCCGTTGCGGTGGTTGCGAGTGGCCGCATTGATCTACGCGCTGTTGGGCGCGCTCGTGGACTTCGCGCAGATCGGCTTCGCCGCGCTGACGAACCTCGCGCTGGGGCTGGTCACCCTCGCGGCGATCTCCCATCGGTTGGCGGTCCGAACGGCGGAAGGGTCCGCGCGGACTCGAAGCGTCGCGGTGCGCCTGTGATCGGATCGTCGAACGCGATGCTGCGCGCGAGCAGACGCAGCGGATCGCGATAGTCGTCGACGGCCACCTCGCGAGGCACCGGATACAGGGAGTCCCCGACGATCGGGATTCCCGCCGACGCCAGATGCACCCGAAGCTGATGCGTCTTCCCGGTCGTCGGACGCAACCGGTACAGCGCGAGATCGCCTGCGGTGTCGATAATTTCGACGCGGGTCTCGGCGTTCACCTCACCGGGCACCTCGCGGGCCTGCAGCGATTCCCTGGTCTTGACGATGCGGCTGCGCATCAGGCTCGGGACGTCGCCGACCGGGGCGACCGCCTCGTAGACCTTGGTCACCGCGCGTGCGGCGAACATCTCCTGATAGGCCCGGCGGACGTCCGGGCGGGCGGTGAAGACGAGTACGCCGGCGGTGAGTCTGTCGAGGCGGTGCGCGGGGGAGAGCTCGTCGTTGCCGAGTTCTCGACGCAGGCGTACCACAGCGGACTGGACGACGAACCGCCCGCGTGGGGTGGTCGCCAGGAAGTGCGGCTTGTCGACCACCACCAGGTCGCGGTCGGCGTGCAGCACCGGCAGAGCGAACGGCACTTCCGGCTCCGCGGGCGGGTCACGGTGGAGCCACACGTCGGCGCGGGGGACCAGGGGCGTGGTCGCGGTGATCGGGGTGCCCCGCGCGTCGACCACCTCGCCGGCGTCGATCTTCGCGGCCAGGGCGTCGGCGTCGTCGGGAAAGCGCGCCTTCAAGTAGGTCACGACCGTCGGGTACGACGCCGGGGGGTCGGGCATGCGAATGCGGGTGGGGTTGAGCCCGTCGCGCACGGGCAGCGGAGCGGGCATTCGACGACCCTAGGCGCGCGCTGCCCCGATGCCGTGGGTCGGGCAGGTCCGCCCCGAACAGCGGCCTCCCCGGGTAGGGTCGAGACCGCCCGCGGCAGCGTTGCTGCGGTGCGATACCGACGATCAGGGGGACGCGGTGGCGAAACACAAGTGGGTCGAGACGGACATTCCGAACCAGAAGGGGCGGACGTTCCTCGTCACGGGGGCCAATTCGGGACTGGGAGCGGAGGCGGCCAAGGCACTCGGCCGCGCCGGCGCGACGGTGATCCTGGCGTGCCGGACGGTCGCCAAGGCCGAGCCGGTGGCCGCCGAGATCGGGGACCGTGCGCAGGTGCGTCGCCTCGATCTGGCGGACCTCGCGTCGGTCCGCGAGTTCGCGGAGAACACCGGCGAGGTGGACGTGCTGATCAACAACGCGGGCATCATGGCCGTGCCGTTCGGGCGGACGGCCGACGGGTTCGAGATGCAGTTCGGCACGAACCACCTGGGTCACTTCGCCCTCACGGGCCTGCTGCTCGATCGCGTGAAGGATCGCGTGGTCACCATGAGCAGCTTCGCCCACCAGATCCCCGGCCTGAAGCTCGACGACCTGAACTTCGAGCACCGGAAGTACAGCCGCTGGGCGGCCTACGGGCAGTCCAAACTGGCCAACCTGCTCTTCACGTACGAGCTGGACCGTCGCCTGCGCGCGGCCGGATCGTCGATCACCGCGGTGGCCTCGCACCCCGGGTACTCCAAGACCGAGCTGACCGGCCGGACCGAGTCGTATCAGGACTTCTTCTCGAACATCAGCGACAAGCTCTTCGCGCAGAGCGCGTACATGGGATCGCTGCCGGCGCTGTTCGCGGCCACGGACCCCTCGGTGACGCCGGGCGGGTACTACGGGCCGGACGGACTGTTCGAGGTCGCCGGGCACCCGAAGAAAGTCGGGTCCAACAAGGCGTCCCGCGACGAGCGGACCGCCCGTGAGCTCTGGGAGAGGTCCGAGAAGCTCACGGGCGTGACCTACACCTTCTAGTCGTCGGTGACGGCGTCTCAGTCGTCGGTGACGGTGACCGTCACGTCGATGTTGCCGCGGGTCGCGTTGCTGTAGGGGCACACCTCGTGCGCCTTGTCGGCGATCGCCTGCGCGGTGTCGTGGTCGAGGTTCGGCAGTGTCACCTCGAGCTCGACGGAGAGCTGGAAGCCGCCTGCGTCGGTCGGGCCGATGTTCACCTTCGCGCCCACGGAGGAATCGCTGACGTCGGCCTTCTGCTGCCCGGCCACCAGTCGGAGCGCCGAGTGGAAGCACGCGGCGTAGCCGACGGCGAAGAGCTGCTCGGGGTTGGTGCCGTTGCCGGCGCCGCCGAGTTCCTTCGGGGTGGCGAGGTCGACGTCGATGCGACCGTCGGTGGTGCGGCCGTGTCCGTTGCGGCCGTCGCCGGTGGCCAGGGCCTCTGCGGTGTAGAGCGTCTTCATCGGGGTTCCTCCGTCGTGTCGGGGTGAGCGTTGTCGGGGTGGGTGTTGTCGGGTTGCGCGCGTAACGACGTCGCCACGCGCCGGAGCAGGTGGACGAACTGCGCGCCCTCCTCGGCGGTGAGGCCGGACTGCCGGGCGATGCACTCGGGGACGGGCAGCGCCTGCTCGCGCAGCGCCCGTCCCGCGTCGGTGAGGTGGATGCCGACGCGCCGTTCGTCGGCGCTGTCGCGTCGACGGGTGACCAACCCGAGGCTCTCGATGCGCTTGAGCAGCGGCGAGAGGGTGCCGGAGTCGAGGGCCAGGCGGTCGCCGAGCTCCCGGACCGAGGCGCCGTCGTGCTCCCACAGCGCGAGCATCACCACGTACTGCGGGTAGGTCAGGCCCATCGGTTCGAGAAGCGGCCGGTAGGCCGCCGTGGTCGCCCGTGATGCCGAGTACAGCGCGAAGCAGAGCTGCGCGTCGAGGGCGAGGGCGTCGGTCACTCCATGAAGGTAGCGCACAATTCAGTTGTGCACAACCGATCTACGTCTCCGACGCCCGACGGGTCACATCGTGGCGCGCCGCGCGAGCACGAAGGCGTAGATCCCGTACAAGCCGATGCCGAGTCCGGCGAGCACCAGGAGCACCTGTCCGTAGGGCTGCGCGCCGAGAGTCTTCACCGCGCCGTCGAGGCCGGTGGCCTTGCTCGGATCCGCGGTGAAGACCGAGACGGCGACCAGCAGACCGGCCCCGGCGAGGGCGATCCCCTTCGCGGTGTATCCGGCGATGCCGAGCCACGTCACGCCGCGCCCGACGGACCCGTCGAGGTCGTCCCGGAAATTCGTCGAGACCCCCTTGTAGACGTGGTAGACGCCCACCCCCACGATCACGGCGGCGGCGATCAGCAGGACGCCCTTGCCGGGGGTCGACTGCATCAGGCGAGCTGTGATGCCCGCGTTCTGTTCCCCGCTCGATCGACCCGATCCGCGCGCGAACCCGAACGCGGACCACGCGAACGCCAGGTAGACGACGGCCAGTGCCGCCGCCTTCAGGCGATCGCCCGTGTCCGACCCCGATTCGCGCTTCTTGCCGACCACCGCCTCGGTCACGCGCCACAGCGCCAACGCCACGAAGGCGACGACGGCAACCCAGAGGGCCACCCGCCCACCGGGTTTCGACGCGAGCTCCGCCAACGCCCCGGACTGGTCGGCGTTGCCACCCTGTCCGAACGCCAGGCGGATCGTGATCCACCCGATGAGCAGATGAAGGACGCCGCTCACGGCGTGACCGGCGCGGGCCGCGCGCTCGAACGCCGTGCTGCGTTGCATGCGGGAAAGCGAGGAGGTGCCCGAGGCCGTCATCGACCGATCCTCCCACGCGGCCCGTCGTGTACTGTCCCTTCCGTGCAGCGCGCATATTTTTGGTTCGACAGGCCGGCCCTCGGGGGCACGGTCGGCGAACTGCTGCGCTGACCCCTTCCCACCCGACGAGCCGGCTGAACCGGCTCGCGCTCGGCGTGTGTGATCCGGTTCGTGTCCGGTCCTTTCCCTGAGGATTCCACCGTGACCGTTCTGCTCGACCAGGCTCCGCGCCTGGCCGCCGTGCCCTTGCCCTCTCCGCGCGACCTGCGTCGTGCCGTCCCGCTGTCGGCGGCCGCGGCCGCCCGGGTCGACGACTCACGATCCGCCCTGCGTCGGACCCTGCGCGGGGACGACGACCGCCTCGCGGTCGTGGTCGGTCCGTGCTCCGTGCACGACGTCCCCGCCGCCCTCGAATACGCCGACCGCCTCGCGCCGATCGCGACGACGCTCGGCGACCGGCTGGTGGTCGCGATGCGCGTCTATGTCGAGAAACCTCGCACCACGGTGGGCTGGAAGGGTCTGCTGTCCGATCCTCGCCTCGACGGATCGCACGATCTCGGGGCCGGATTGGCCACGGCCCGTGGGGTGTTCGCCGACGTGGTCGAGCGAGGACTGCCGGTGGCCACCGAGTTCCTCGACCCGACACTCGCCCCGCACCTGGCCGACCTCGTGGCCTACGGCGCGATCGGTGCCCGCACCGCGGCGAGTCAGATTCATCGCCAGATGGTGAGCGGGCTCCCTCTCCCCGTCGGAATCAAGAACGCCACCGACGGCGACGTCCAGGTGGCCGTCGACGGCGTCCGGTCGGCGGCGGCTCCGCACGTCCATCCGGGCGTCGACGACGACGGCCGACTCGCCGTCGTCGCGACGGAGGGCAACGACGACGCCCACGTGATCCTGCGCGGCGGTGCCTCCGGCCCGAACTACGACGCCGCCTCGGTCGACGACGCCGCCCGCAGGCTCATGTCCGCAGGACGCCGTCCGCGCGTGGTGATCGACGCCAGTCACGGCAACAGTGCCAAGGACCACCGCCGCCAGACGGACGTGCTCGGCGACGTCGCGCGTCGTCTCGCTGCCGGCGATCGCTTCGTCGCGGGGGTCATGATCGAGAGTTTCCTGGTCGAGGGCCGTCAGGACCTGGCCGCGGACGTGTCGACTCTCGTTCGCGGACAGTCGATCACGGACGCCTGCCTCGGCTGGGCGGCCACCGAGGACGCGTTGCGGATGCTGGCGGATGCCGTCAGCGCACGCCGTGCGGACGGAACTGCACGCTGATCCGCGGGCCGGTGGGCCTGGTGGACTTGGGGATGCAGTGCTCCCACGTGCGTTGGCAGGAGCCGCCCATCACCACCAGGTCGCCGTGGCCCAGCGTGGCCCGCCGGGACGGCCCGCCGCCGCGCGGTCGCAGCAGCAGGGATCGCGCCGCGCCGAGCGAGAGGATCGCCACCATCGTGTCCTCGGTCGCGCCGCGGCCGACGTCGTCACCGTGCCAGGCCACGCTGTCCCGGCCGTCGCGGTAGAAGCACAGTCCCGCCGTCGCGAAGTCCTCCCCGAGTTCGGCACGGTAGTGCCGGTCGAGGGCCGCGCGTGCGTCCGTCAGCGCGGGGTGGGGAAGCCGGTCCGGGTCGGGGAAGAACGAGACGAGCCGCGGCACGTCCACCACCCGGTCGTACATCGGCCGTCGCTCCGTGCGCCACGGCACGTCGGCCACCAGTGCGTCGAACACCGCGTCGGACCCGCTCATCCACCCGGGGAGCAGGTCGATCCAGGCGCCGTCGCCGAGGTGCGTGCGCCGGGCGCCGGCGAGGGCCGCGAGCGACGGGCCCGCGGCGGCGTCGTCGAACAGCGACGCCTGCAGTGCGTACGTCATGCGACCGATGATACGCGCTCGATCGAACGAATGTTCGGATCGCGCGATTCCGGGTACCGGGACGGGACGCGGAGTGCAGACTCGACCCATGGTGGACACCACCCGCATCGCGGACTACGTCGTCGTCGGTGCCGGATCCGCGGGCTGCGTGCTGGCGAACCGGCTCAGTGCAGCCTCGGACATCGACGTGGTCGTGCTCGAGGCGGGGCCGGAGGACAAGAACAAGTTCGTCCACATTCCCGCGGGCTTCTCGAAACTGTTCCGGTCCGAGCTGGACTGGAACTACGACACCGAACCGCAGCCCGGACTCGCCGGCCGCAGCATCTTCTGGCCACGCGGGAAGATGCTGGGTGGATCGTCCTCGCTGAACGCCATGATGTGGGTGCGCGGGTTCGCCGCGGACTACGACGAGTGGGCCGAGGCGGCCGGCGCGGACTGGTCGTTCGAGTCGGCGGTCGAGGTCTTCCGCCGCATCGAGGACATCGAGGGGGCGACCGAGAACGACGAGGGGCGCGGCGGTCCGCTGCGCGTGTCCGCCCAGCGCAGCCCGCGATCGATCACGGCGGCGTACCTCGAGGCGGCGTCCGCGCACGGTCTGTCCACCGAGCGCGCCAACCTCCCGACACCCAAGGGCATGACGCAGACCATGGTGACGCAGAAGCGCGGCGCCCGTTTCAGCTGCGCCGACGCCTACCTGCGCCCGGCGTCGTCGCGGCCGAACCTCGACGTGATCACCGAGGCCCTGGTGACTCGCGTCGTCTTCGACGGGACACGCGCCGTCGGGGTGGAGTACGAGCGCGACGGGCGACGTCAGGTGGTTCGCGCCCGGCGCGAGGTGATCCTCTCCGGCGGCGCGGTCAACACTCCCCAGCTGCTCATGCTCTCCGGCGTCGGCGCGGCGGCACACCTGCGCGAGCACGGCATCGAGGTAGTGCGCGACGTGCCCGAGGTGGGGGAGAACCTGCTCGACCACCTCGTCTCGGCTCTCGGGTACGGGGTGCAGTCGGACACGTTGTTCGCCGCGGAGAAGGTGCCGTCGCTGGTGAACTACCTGGTGCGGCGGCGCGGCATGCTCACCTCGAACGTCGCCGAGGCCTACGGCTTCGTCCGCAGCCACGACGGACTGGACCTGCCGGACCTGGAACTGCTGTTCGCGCCGGCCCCGTTCTTCGACGAGGGCCTCGTGCCCGCCACCGCCCACGCCGCGATTCTCGGCGCGATCCTGCTCAAGCCGAAGAGCACGGGCACGATCTCGCTGCGATCCGCCGATCCCGCGGACAAGCCCGTGATCGACCCCCGCTACCTCTCCGATCCCGACGGCGCCGACCATGCCGCGCTCACGGCGGGACTGCTGCGCAGCGCGGAGATCGCGGCCACCGAGCCCCTGCGGTCACGCCTCGGCGAGCTCGTGCGGCCCGTCGCGCCGGCGGGCGCGAGCATCGAGGAGGTCGTCGAGCTGGCGGTGGCGACGATGTCGCACACGCTCTACCACCCGGTCGGCACCTGCCGGATGGGCACGGACGAGCGGTCGGTCGTGGACCCGCAGCTCCGGGTGCGCGGTCTCGACGGGCTCCGGGTGGCGGACGCGTCGATCATGCCGTCGATCATCCGCGGCCACACTCACGCCCCGTCGGTGCTGATCGGCGAGAAGGCCGCGGAGTTCGTGCTGTCGGCGCTCGCGCCGTCCCGGTAGGAGCCGGGCGTCCGGCCGGTCCACCGCTTGAACGCGCGGCGGAAGGCGCTCGGTTCCGAGAAGCCGAGCCGCGCCGAGAGCTCCTCGGCGGTCTCCCCGCGTTCGAGTCCGGCGATCGCGGCGTCGCGCAGCACGTCCTCGCGCAGTCGGCCCAGCGACGTGCCTTCCTGACGCAGGACCCGCCGCAGGTGGGGGACGCTGATGGAGAGCATCGCGGCGATGTCCGCCGTGCTCGTCGCCCGACCCGACGCCCCGAGGGCGAGGGCGCGTCGGACCACCGCGGACGCCGACGAGCCGTAATCCCGTTCGGAATACAGGAGATTCGGCGACTCTCGGAGGTAGTCCTCCAGATCGGCCTCGTTCCGCACCAGCGGGGACGCGAGGACCGCCTCGTCGAATTCGAGGGCGCCGACCTCCGCGCCGAACGTCACGTGGACGCCGAAGATGTCGTCGTACGTCCGCCACGACGGGTAGCCCGGCTCGGGGAAGGGCAGGTGCACCGCGGTCAGCTTCAGACGACGTCCGATCAGCCACGCCGAGAAGCGATGCCAGAGGATGAGGACGAACTCTGCCTGCAGGCGGCTGGCCGCCGCGGCCGATTCCGGGGACAGGTGCGCCCCGATCATCGGCGGCGTCGGCGCCAGTTCGAGCCGCGCGCGCCCGCCGCCCCGGAGCAGCACCGATCGGGGAACACCGGCGAACACGCGGCTGACGTCCGCCATGCGCTCGAGTGCCCGTCCGAGGTCGGGCCGATGGATCATGGTCAGGCAGATGACCCGAAACGTGCCGCGGCGCACGGGTTCCGCGCCGAGTCCCATCAGCTCGTCGCCCGTCATCTGCCACAGGGCGCGGGTGAGCCGCGTGACCTGGTCGGCCGTCAGCCGGGCGTCGGGCCGATCGAGGATCCGAGGATCGATGTCGGCGGCGCGCAGGCACGACGACAGGTCCACGCCCGTCTCGCCGGCCAGCAGCACGGGGATACGAACGAACTCGACCGAGACCGTCGGTGCCGCCGGGTTCTCCATCGCGCGCCTAGTCGGCCCGTCGCACGGAGGCGAGGCGACGAGCGCCGTCCCGAAGCACCTCGTCCTTCTTGCAGAAGGCGAATCGCACCAGGGTGGACCAGGATTCGCGGTGATCGACGAACGCGTCGACCGGAACGGCGACCACCCCGATCCGTTCGGGCAGCGCGCGGCAGAAGGCGTCGGCGTCCGTCTCGCCGAGGGGTGCGATGTCGGCGCACACGAAATACGTTCCCGCGCTGTGCTTCACGCCGAAACCGGCATCCGCCAGGGCCGTGGACAGCAGGTCACGCTTGCGCTGCAGGTCGGTGCGCAGCGCCTCCACCCAGTCGCCCTCCTCCGTCAGCGCGTGCGCCACCGCGGGCTGGAACGGCGCGCCGCCGACGAACGTGAGGAATTGCTTGGCCGTCTTGACCGCGGCGATCAACGGCGCCGGACCGCACGCCCAGCCCGTCTTCCACCCGGTCGCGTTGAACGTCTTGGCCGCGCTGGAGACCGTGATCGTGCGGTCCGCCATGCCCGGCAGCGTCGCCAGCGGCACGTGCTCGGCGTCGTCGAAGACCAGCCGCTCGTACACCTCGTCGGTGAGCGCGATCAGATCGTGCTCGCAGGCCACCTCGGCGATCGCCGTCAGCTCCGCGCGCGAGAAGACCGTGCCGGTGGGGTTGTGGGGCGAATTCACCACGATCATGCGGGTCGCGGGGGTGACCGCGGCGCGCAGCGCGTCGACGTCGAGCACGAAGCGGTCGCCGTCCGACACCAGCGGGACCGTCCGCCGGGTCGCCCCGGCGAGGGCGACCGCCGCCGCGTAGGCGTCGTAGTACGGCTCGATCAGCAGGACGTCGTCACCCGGTTCGACGAGCGCGAGCATGGTGGCGCTGATCGCCTCGGTGGCACCCACGGTGACCAGCACCTCGGTGTCCGGGTCGAGGTCCTGGCCGTAGCGGCGTCGGCGGTCGTCGGCGATCGCGTGACGCAGGACGGGCATGCCCGGTCCCGGCGGGTACTGGTTCAGTCCCGAGGCGATGGCCTCGCGCGCCACCTCGAGCATGCGCGGCGGCCCGTCGGTGTCCGGGAAACCCTGGCCCAGGTTGACGGCGTCGTACCGGCCGGCGAGGGCGGTCATCTCGGCGAAGACGGTGGAGGCGAAGGGGCGCAGGCGGGGGACGGTGCGAGCTGCGGTCATGCGTCGTCGCCCCGGTCGAGGAGCTCGGCCGGCAGGTCGTGGGGGTCGATCAGCATGCGCTCGTTCTCGGCGCCGCGCACCTTCTCCGACACGGCCAGGTTCTTCCGCAGCAGTTGCCATTCGACCGGGTCGACGGCGTCGACGGCCCGGCGGAGCACCCCGCGGTCCCGCGTGCCCCACGCGATGGGCATGGGGCTGACCAACTGCCACGTCTCGGCGGTGGAGGAGGTGTTGCGATCGCTCAGCACGGCCACGGACGGCACCCGCTCGCCCTCGGTGAGAGTGTGCCCCGGCAGAGCGCGGACGTTGCGCACCACCAGGGCGTAGTGCGGCACCGCCGTCTCGGGCTTGGCGATGTCGATCAGGGCGAGGATGGTCGCGCCGCGCGGGCGGGTCTCGGACACCATGGCCGGAACCAGCGGGCCGCGCCGGTACAGGTCCTCGATGGATCCGACCTTCCGCGGTGCCCACACCGACACCCACCACGACATCACGGCGGCCACCGCGAGGACGGCGGCCAGGATGTACGACCAGGGGGAGTGCCGCAGGTAGAGCCACACCGCGCCGGCCGCGAAGAGCAACCCGACGATGATCGACGACACGCGGAGACGCCGGACGTCCCCGAGGGTCTCGTTCACCGCCTTGGCGTGTCCGTGGTCCACCGCAAACTCGAAATGCCGCACTCGCTCGCCGTTCCTCGCGCTGTTGGGTCGACAGACGATCCTGCCAGAACGGTCAGATCGCCGGTCCCAGCAAGTCGTCAGCATCGGTGATCCGGTAGGCGTACCCCTGTTCGGCGAGGAATCGCTGCCGGTGGGCGGCGTACTCGGCATCGAGCGTGTCGCGGGAGACCACCGAATAGAAGTGTGCCTGGCCACCGTCGTGCTTGGGGCGCAGCAGTCGACCGAGCCGCTGGGCCTCCTCCTGGCGGGATCCGAACGTTCCCGACACCTGCACGGCCACCGAGGCCTCGGGCAGGTCGATGGAGAAGTTGGCCACCTTGCTCACCACGAGTCGACTGATCTCGCCGCGTCGGAACGCGTCGAACAGCACCTCGCGCTCCTTGTTCTTGGTCGATCCCTGGATGACGGGGGCGTCGAGGGCCGAGCCGAGCTCGTCGAGCTGGTCGAGGTACGCGCCGATCACCAGCGTCGGCGAGTCCTGGTGCTTGTCCAGGATGGACTTCACCACGGCGATCTTGGTGTGCGCGGTGGAGCAGAGCTTGTACCGCTCCTCCGGTTCCGCCACGGCGTACGCCATCCGCTCGGCGTCGGTGAGCGTCACCCGCACCTCGATGCAGTCCGCGGGCGCGATCCAACCCTGCGCCTCGATGTCCTTCCACGGTGCGTCGTACCGCTTCGGCCCGATCAGCGAGAACACGTCGCCCTCGCGGCCGTCCTCGCGGACCAGCGTGGCGGTGAGACCGAGCCGACGGCGGGACTGCAGGTCGGCCGTCATCCGGAACACAGGCGCGGGGAGCAGGTGCACCTCGTCGTAGATCACCAGCCCCCAGTCGCGCGAATCGAACAGCTCGAGATGCTTGTACTCACCCTTGGTGCGACGCGTGATCACCTGGTAGGTCGCGATGGTGACCGGGCGGATCTCCTTGCGCTCGCCCGAATATTCGCCGATCTCGTCCTCGGTGAGCGAGGTCCGCGCGATCAGTTCGCGCTTCCACTGCCGGCCCGCCACCGTGTTGGTGACGAGGATGAGCGTCGTCGCCTGTGCCTTCGCCATCGCGGCGGCGCCCACCATGGTCTTGCCGGCGCCGCAGGGCAGGACCACCACGCCGGATCCGCCGGCCCAGAAGGAGTCCGTGGCCATCTGCTGGTAGTCGCGCAGTTCCCAGTGACCGCCGGTGAAGTCGAGGTCGATCGGGTGGGCCTCGCCGTCGACGTACCCCGCGAGGTCCTCGGCGGGCCAGCCCACCTTGAGCAGCATCTGCTTGAGGCGGCCCCGCTCGCTCGGATGCACCAGCACGGTGTCCTCGTCGACGCGTCCGCCCAGCATCGGGGCGATCTTCTTGTGGCGCAGGATCTCCTCGAGCACGGCGCGGTCGAGGCTCACCAGGCAGAGGCCGTGGACGGGCGACTTCACGAGCTGCAGGCGGCCGTAGCGCGCCATGGTGTCGACGACGTCGACCAGCAGCGGCTGCGGCACGGCGTACCGCGAGTACGTGACCAGGGCGTCGACCACCTGCTCGGCGTCGTGCCCGGCGGCGCGCGCGTTCCACAGCGCGAGCGGGGTGACGCGGTAGGTGTGGACGTGCTCGGGCGCACGCTCGAGTTCGGCGAACGGGGCGATGGCGGCGCGGGCCTGCGGGGCGAGCTCGTGATCCACCTCGAGCAGGAGCGTCTTGTCGGACTGGACGATGAGTGGTCCGTCGGTCACTGATTCACTCTCCTCACACGCGCGACCGGGTACGGTCGCAGCGCAACCACTCCATTGTGCCCGTTCACGGACGGACGACGACCGTGTGACCGATCACCGATCGACGAGATCGACCGAGGTGATGCGGTGCAGGGTGAACTGCCGCATGGTCCCCGCGTCCTCGTCCCAGGCGTCGAGCCGACCCCCGCCGACGCTGACCGGAGCCACGACGCGCTGGCTCGACACCCCGGCGGCGTCGACGTACCCGATGGTCACCGCGGCCCGCGCGATCGCGGCGCGCTGGAGCAGGGAGATGGTGGCCGCGCCGCTCGCCCGCGTGCCGTCGGCTCGGACGCCTTCGGTGCGCCGGGCGGTGGCGGCCTTGGTGCCGGCCCGCATCTCGGCGACCAACCGTCCCCGTTGGTCCGCGGTGGGCACCACCGGAGTGCGATACGCGGAGCGGTTCCGGCGCACGGGGACCCGGGCGCCGCGGGGACGCAGATCGACGATGGTGCCCGACGAATCCTCGCCCGCGGGCGCGAAACCCCCGCTGCGCAGGGCCTCGAGCACGTCGCCGAGCGGGGCCTGCGACACCGCCACGGTGGGGGCGAGCGCGCGCAGCGCGAGCGCCTCGGCGGCCGGTGAGGCGAGGACCTCGGCGAGCAGGGCCGGATCCTCGCACCGGACGAACGACGACGCGATGCCGACGCGCAGGCGGCCGTGCCGGCGGGCGACGTCGTCGATCAGGTAGGTCAGAGCCTGCGGGACGGGCGTGCGAGACCGTGCGCCGAAGAACCCGTGCAGCTGAGCGGCGGACATGCCGCTGTCCAACGCCCGGCGCAAGGTGTTCTCGTCGACCCGGTACATCGTGGCGGCGCCGGCCGATTCGATGTCCGCCACGGTGGCCATGGTGTGGGCCAACTCGGGCGTCAACGGGCCGGGCGCGACGACCGTGAGGTCGGCCTGGACCAGAACGTGGTCGATGGGATCGGGGAGGGCGTCCGCCATGGCGGCCGCGGCCGCGTCGCGGTCGGTGTCGGCGAGCAGAGCGCGTCCGGGCGTCGACACCGCACCGCGGCCGAGGATGCCCAGGCCCCCGGCCTCGTCGAGGTAGCGGGAGACCGCGTGCCGGGTGAGCCGGCCGGCCAGACGCGGCCGTCGCCACGTGGCGATGCGGACCACGTCGTCCCGCGCAACGGTGACGCCGGCGTCGAGGTCGGCGAGGACGCCGAGGACGACGCGGCGGTCACGGGGCGCGGCGACGGACCGGGCCTCGTCGGACAGCGCGGCGATCGGCTTGTCGTTGGCGTCGCGCATGCCGACCGACCACGGGAGCCGCGGCAGGTCGAGCCAGGCACCGGCCAGCGCCGCCCACCGCACCGCGGGTGGGGAGGCGAGCCAGGCGTCGGCGGCGGACGTGGGTGCCCAGTGATCGTCGGTGTCGGACGGCGGCGACGGGTCCGGGGCGCCGGAGGCGAGCAGGCCCGCCGCGGCGAGGAGCTCGACGAGGAACGCGGCCTGAGTCTCGTCGAGGTCGCAGGTCTTGGCGATCCGGCGGAGCTCGCGCACTCCGAGCCCGCCCGCCTTCAGTGCGGGAGCGGGCGTGCTGCCGAGCGCCGCCAGCACGTTCTCGCACAGCCGCAGCAACTCCAGCGCCTCGCCCGCGGCAGCCGCGTCGACGTCCCGCGGGTTCTGGATCTCGCGCTCGGCGGGCGGTGGGGTGAGCCTGGTCGGGTCGGAGACCGGCTCGCCGCGCAGCACCTGGCTCACCTGCTGGGGGAGCTCGACCGTCTCGTGGTCGACGCGACCGAGCAGCCCGGCCGCGAGCAACTGCTGGACGGGACGGTCCGACGGGGTGCCCGGTGCGGCGTCGCGGGTGCGACCGAGGTTGCTCGACCGCGAGAGGGTGGTGAGCAGCTCACGCCGGCGGTCGTCGATCTGCTCCAGCGCCGCGGCGACGGACTCCTCGGTGAGGCCGCGATCGGCGGTCACGAAACGACCGACGCGCCACGGCAGTGCGTCCCGGGCCGCGGACACGGTCCGCAGGTCCGTCGTCCCGCGCACCAGTGCGAGCGACCGCAGGGTGGCCAGCGCGGCGTCGACGGCCTTCTTGGTGGCCTGCTTGTTCACGAGCGCGTCGAGGCGCTTCCGCGGGACGGCGGCGGTGTCGCCCTGCTCGAAGAGCAGCAGTTCGAGCACCGTCAGGGTGGGGGTGTCGAGGTCCTCGACCGCGCGCAGCACCGACGCGCGCTGTTCCGCGCGCACGGCGAGGATGTCGAACGTCGCCGGGGGCGGAACGCTGAGGTCGGGACGCAGGCGCAGCAGCTCGCCCAGCTCCTCGTCGCTGCGCGCGGCCAGCCAGTCCGCGAGCGGGGGCGTCTCGCCCGGATCGGTGCTCATCGTGATCGAGCGTAGAACGTGGGTGCGACATGCCCGGCCGGGGCCGGGACTCCCCGGTGCGGGAGTGACCGGGTCGTTACCCACGCCGGGACCGGTCGATGCCAGAATGAGGTATGGCGAAGAACGAGAAGAAGCGCTACGTCGATCCGGGCTGGCCGCAGGGCAACGGCGACGACGACCACGCGGTGACGGAACTGACCTCGGCCCGGGCGGGCAATCTCTCTCCCTACGGCGAGGAGATCGAGTTCCCGCTGCCGCCCGAGTCCCTGCCCTACGCGCACCCGCACACCGTCATCAACCGCTGATCCGCAGCCCGACGAGCAGTCGGCACGAACGCGCAGCCCGCCGAGCAGTCGGCACGACGAAGGCCCCGCACCGATCGGTGCGGGGCCTTCGTCGTCGTGTCGCGGGAGATCAGCGCGGCAGCAGGTTCTGGTTCGCCTCGATGAACGCCGAGACCTGGGGGTCGGCGACGGCGGAGCGCACGAACTCGACGACGGCGGGATCGTCGGTGACGGTCCGGACGAGGTCGGTCAGTCCCTGCAGCGCCTGCTCGGTGGAGGGGACGCTGGTCAGGTCCGGGAGGGCAGGGGCCGGCGCGGGCACGGGCGCCGTCTGGGCCGGTGCATCACGCTGGGTGGGGGCGCTCGACAGGCCGAGCTTGGCGGAGCAGGAGGGCCAGGCGCCCCAGCCCTGCGACTCGAGCACGCGTTCGGCCACCACGATCTGCTCTTCGCGCGAGGCCTGGTTGGCGGTGGCAGCGAATTCGCCGCCGCCGTGTCCGGTCCAGGTGCTGGGCGAGAACTGCAGTCCGCCCTGGAAACCGTTGCCGGTGTTGATGCCCCAGTTGCCGCCCGCCTCGCACTGTGCGAGCCGGTCCCAGTCGGAGTCGGGTGCCGCGGTGGCGGTGCCGCTGAAGGCGATGCCGGCGGTGCCGACCAGGGCGCCGGTGACGGCGACCTTGGCGACGGTCTTGCCTGCGGTACTCGGCTTGCGGTGACGTCCCATGTTCGTTGTTTCCTCTCCACACGCGCCTGCGAGGTCAGCTGTCGGATTCGGGCTGAGAGGTAGCCCGGCCCCGCGTCGTTCCCGGCTTGGAACGGGCGAGGCTTCACCCCGAGGCCGCGCCGCTCCCGGGGGGGGTGCGACGGTCGGCCGGTCATCTACGAAGGACGTGGTGGGTCCCCCGCCCTCGCCCCTGACTTCGGTCCGTGATGTCCGTTCGATTCCCGCGGGACGAGGTTGAGCGCGGCGGGTCGAACGTGGCCGTGTGTTCCGGCCGAAGGGGACACTATTACGAAACGGGCAGTGATGTCACCGTTCCATAACGTCCGCTGGTCGACGCGTCGCGCGGGCGTTGTGAGGAGTGGGTACGGGTTCGTGCAGATGAGAGCCCCTGAGGGCGTCGACACCCGTCTCGTCATCGCTCCGTGACCGACTCGTGATGTGAGGGAAGTCACAGAAGCGAAGGACGAGAGCGACCACCACGATCACCAGGACCCCGGTGGTGGGGTAGACCGTCTGGTAGGCGACGCCCTCCAGACGTGACGACGGCGGCAGCATGAACGTCCCGATGGCGTAGACGTCACCGGGGGCGACCCAGAACCACGCGATCTGCGGCAGGGCGGCGACCGTCGGAAGCAGCCACGCGAGCGGCGACGAGGAGCGCAGGGCCACGTCCACGCAGACGAGGAACAGCGGGAGCAGCCACACCCAGTGGTGGCCCCAGGAGAACGGGGAGATCAGCGGCGCCGTCAGGCCGCAGACGATCAGGCCGAGCAGTGGCAGGCCCCGGCGGTGGGCGGCGGCCGCGACCAGCAGTCCGGCGATTGCGACGACGGCCGCCACGAGGATCCACGCCACCGTGTTCGAGTCGGCCACGCCGAACCATCGCGGCACCGACGCCCGCAGCGACTGATTGGCTCCCGAGGTGATGTCTCCGATCCGGGAGGAATCCGAGATCGCGCCGAACCAGTACGTCGCGGCGTCGGAGAACAGGACGACGAAGCCGACGACGACGGTGGCGGCCGCGGTGACCACCGCGGTGACGAGCGCGCCCCATTGCCGGGTCAGACCCAGGTGGATCAGGAACAACCCCGGCGTCATCTTGATCCCGGTGGCGATGCCGACGCCGATGCCGCGGAGCCGGCTGCGCTCGCCCCGGCCGAGGTCGAAGAGGACGAGGGCGAGCAGAGCCAGATTGATCTGTCCCAGCCAGATCGTCATGCGCACCGGCTCGAGCCAGGTGACGATCACCGTCAGCGCCGCGGAGACCACGTGCAGGCTGCGGTCGTCGCGGAACCCCAGGTGCAGCCAGCAGAACCGCACGATCAGGTAGATCAGCACGAGGTTGCCGAGCCAGAAGATCAGGTGTGTGGTGGCCTCGGACACCAGGCCCAGCGGGGCGAAGACGACGGCCGCGAACGGGGGATAGGTGAACGGCAGTTCGCCGACCAGGTCGTGCGCGTAGAGCGGCGCCGACGTCCACACGGTCGCGCCGCCGGCGCGGTAGACCAGGGCGTCGATACCGAAGCGGAAGAGCCCGAACTTGGGGACGTCGAACGGGATCAGTCGATCGTGCGCGATCACCGCCACGACCGCGCCGACGATCGTCGCGGCGACGAAGACTCGATGTGATTCGAAGGTACGGATCGACGAGGACTTCGGTATCACGCACAGCACTCTAGACCGTACGTGCGGGTTTTTCGCGCAGCGCGACGGGCGCGGGAGACCGGCTCTTCTACCCGACGCGACCCTTCGCGTAGGACGGTCCGGGCCGCACCGCGCCGGGCCCGTACGCGTCGGTGTTCACGATGTCCTTGCCCAGCGGCATGAGCGAGACCGGGATCATCTTGAGGTTCGCCAGCGCCAGCGGGATCCCGATGATGGTGATCGCCATCGCGACGGCCGTGATCACGTGCCCGATCGCGAGCCAGATGCCGGCGACGACGATCCAGACGACGTTGCCGATCAGCGACGCGACCCCCGCGGTGGGGCGGTCGACCACCGTGCGGCCGAACGGCCAGAGTGCGTACGCGCCGATGCGGAACGCCGCCAGTCCGAAGGGGATGGTGACGATCAGGATGCAGCAGACGATGCCGGCCAGGAAGTAGCCGAGGGCCAGCCACAGCCCACCGAAGATCAGCCAGACGATGTTCAGCAGCAGCCGCATCGGTCCAGTATGCCGGTCGGCGGGCGGGTCGACAGGTGCGTCAGCGTGCGCGACGACCGGAACGCAGCGCGTGCACCAGTCCGAGCAGCAGCCCCAGTGGGCACAGCATCGCGGCGAGGTAGAGCCAGATGCCGGGCGAGAGGTCGGACACCAGCATGATCACGAACATCGACACGATCGCGAGGACACCCAGGCCGAAGCTGATCAGCGCGGCGAGGAGCAACGGGGGAGTGCGGGTCGAGGCGGTCACGCGGCAGAGCCTAGTCGGGGCCGGAGTACCATGATCACAGTCGCGTCTTCCCGCCGACCCCGGTCGGCGCGTGAGGCGCGCTTTGTCGTTGCGCCGCAGTCGTACTGCGGTCGGCGAGCAGTGCGGAACACGACAGGACGATCACGACCGGACGAGCACGACCGGTCGAACACGACGAGACGAACGGGTGAGAGCGGTGCCGACCGGCAAGGTGAAGTGGTACGACGTCGACAAGGGCTTCGGCTTCCTCGCGCAGGACGAGGGCGAGGACGTCTACGTCCGCGCGTCCGCGCTGCCGGCGGGTGTGGACTCGCTCAAGGCCGGCCAGCGCGTGGAGTTCGGGATGGCCGCGGGCCGCCGCGGTCCGCAGGCGCTGTCGCTGAAGGTGCTCGATCCCACTCCGTCGCTCCGCCAGAACGCGGCGGCCGCGGCGCGCAAGGACGCAGCGGCCAAGCGGCACTCGCCGGACGAGCTGCACGGCATGGTCGAGGACATGATCACGCTGCTCGAGGCGACGGTGCAGCCGGAGTTGCGCAAGGGGCGCTACCCCGACCGCAAGACCGCCCAGAAGATCTCCGAGGTGGTCCGGGCGGTCGCGCGCGAGCTCGACAGCTGACCTAGCCGTCCTCGGCGGTTCCGGTCCCGCCGTCCCCGCTGTCGCCGCCCTGGCCCTCGCGGGTCGTGGCGATGGACCAGATCGCGTGGCTGACGATCTCTTCCTGGTTGGTGTCCACGTCGATCACGCCGGACGGCAGACGCACCTCGACGCCGACCAGGTCGAGGCCGTCGCGCGTGGGCTCGACCGTGAGGGTGTTCCGTGTTCCGGGGGCGAAGTAGTCGTCCGCCTCGAGGGCCTCGCCGGTCTCGGGGTCCTGGTAGACGGCCGCGAAACCCCAGGGGCTGTCGGAGATCTCGCCGGGCAGGGACAGCTGCAGCGGGTGACCGGGGCGCACCGGCAGGACCGCGGTGCTGCCTTCGTACTCGCACAGCGGTTCCTGCACCGGGCAGTACCGGAACGGCTCGACCTCGGCGAAGCGGCCGTCGGCGAACGCCGAAATGCGCGGTGTCCGTTCCGGCGCGTCGACGATCGCGCGGCCGACCACCCAGACGAACGCGACGCCGACCACGGCCACCAGGACGCCGACGGCCAGCAGGACGCGCCGGGTGGTCATCGAACGCCGCCGCGGTCGGTGGTCGGGTGCGCGACGTGGTCGGGCCGCGCCACCTCCTGATGCGCGCGAACGGGTCGGTTACCGCCGAATCCGGGGAGCATCGTTGTTCCCCGGTGGGTCAGGAGTGTCTGCACGAGCCCGATGGTAAGGACCACGGAGACCACCGTGAAGCCGATCCAGTACTCGGTGGGCAACAGCACACCGAGGGTGCCGCCGAGGACCCAGCTGAGCTGGAGCACCGTCTCGCTGCGTCCGAAGCCCGACGCGATCGACTCGGGCGGCAGGTCGTTCTGCAGCGACGCGTCCAACGAGACCTTCGCCAGCGCGCTCGCGGCGGCCGCGACGAGGGCCGCGACGGCGGCCGTGGCGAGGCCGTCGAGAACGGCGGCGAGGACGGCGACGACCGTGACCGCGACGGTGCACCGCACCACCAGAACCGACGGTCGTCCCAGCCTGACCCGCGCGCCGGCGGCGTTGCCGGCGAAGTTCCCGAGGCCCGCCGCCGCGCCGACGAGGGCGAGCATGAGGGCCTGCTGCAGTGGTTCGTGCTCGGTCTTCGACTTGGCGACGAACGCGATGTAGAGGGTGAGGAAGCCCGTGAGCACGCGGATGGTGCCGTTGCCCCACAGGCCCGTGAGGACCTCGCGGCCCAGGGGTTGGCGTCGCTTCGACGGCGCGGGGACCACACCGAGGGACTCGGTGTCGGCGTCGGCGTGATAGCCGAGCGTGGCGGGGACCTCGCCCTCGGTGACCTCGACCCACGACGGGATGCGCATCGCGAGCCACGCGCCGAAGAGCGCGAGCGCGAACGTGAACCACAGCGCCCCGGCGGATCCCAGCGCGAACGCGATGGCGGCGGCCACGGCCCCGGCGGTGATGGTGCCGCCGACCAGGCCGAAGACGGTGAGGCGGGAGTTGACCCGCACCAGGTCGATGTCCGGCGGCAGCACACGGGGGGTCACCGCCGACTTGAGCACCGAGAAGGACTTGCTCAGCACCATCATGCCGAGGGCTGCCGGATAGAGCAGCCAGGAGTCGAACTCGAAGACCAGCACCACCGCAAGGACCGCGCGCAGGGCGAACGACGTGCTCAGCGCGATCCGACGGCCCCGTTGCAGCCGGTCGAGCATCGGTCCGATCAGCGGCGCGATCACCGCGAACGGCGCGATGGTGATGAGGAGGTAGAGCGCGACCTTGGTCTTGTCCTCGCCCGTGGCGGCGGAGAAGAACAGGGTGTTCGCGAGCGCGACCGCCATGGCGGCGTCGCATGCGAAGTTGGCCATGGTGGCGTACGTCAGGGCGGTGAGGCCCGATTTGTCGGCGCCGTCGGCGGTGGCCGCCCGGCGGAAGGTGGCGATGCCCTTGCCGGTGATCTCCCGGCTGCGGAGGGCGGCGACGCGGGTGACGGTGAGCTTGCGCGGCATCGCGGGCCGTCGCGGACCGGCCGCTCCCTCGTCGCGGCCCGTCTCCGACTCGGGACGGGTGGGGGTCTCGCCGACGGGGTGCAGGGGCGGCAACGGGGTGCGCCGCGCGCCGCGAGTCGGTCGCGGCTCGGCGGGTGAGTAGTTGTCCCATCCCGGATGGCGCTCCGGGTTCTGCGGGTGGTCACCTCCCTGGCCTGTCACGGGTTCCATTGTTCCCCATACGAGCCCGGTGTCACCGATGCCCCGGCGGAGTCCGTCACGCGTCGGCGGGAACGAACTGCACCTCGAACATCGTCGGCCAGAGCTTGCCGGTGACGAGGAAGCGATCGGTGCCGTCCACGGCGGCGATCCCGTTGAGCACGTCGACGTCGGCGTCCGGATCGAGCGACGCGCGCAGCGGTGCGGCGTCGACGACGGCGGTCACCTCGCCCGAGTCGGGGTCGATGCGGACGATCTCGTCGGTCCGCCAGCGGTTGGCCCACACGCCGTCCGGCGTGCACTCGAGTTCGTTGAGTGCGGTGACCGGCTGCCCGGCGGAGGTGACCGACCGGGTGGAGCGGACGGCGAACGTCACCGGGTCGCGCACGGTGAGAGTGTCCGACCCGTCGCTGGTGATCAATGCGTCGTCGGTGGCGCAGATGCCCCAGCCCTCGCCGTCGTAGGTCACCCGCCGTAGCTCCGTCAGCGTGTCCGGATCGCGCACCACGGCGATCCCGTCGCGCCAGGTGAGTTGCCAGACGACGTCGCCGGCGCGGGTGATGCCCTCGCCGAACAGGGGTGCGGGGAGGTCGTCGCGGGCGAGCACCTCGCCGGTCGCGCGGTCGGTCGCCGTGATGCGCGACTGCCCCGAGCGGCCCGTGCCCTCGAGCAGCCGATCGCCGTCGAGTTCGAGGCCCTGGGTGAACGCGGTCGGATCGTGCGGCTCGGTGGCGAGTATGCGGACCTCGAGGCGCTCGGCCTGCCCGACGGGCGTGGCGGGCGTGCTCGCCGGCGAACACCCGGCGGTCACGACGGACCCGGCCACGAGGGGCACGACGACGCGAGCGAGGGCACGGGCCCGCGTCGGGGGAGCATGGCTGCCGGACCGCATCGGTCCATCCAAGCAGCGATGCTGCAAAATGGTCGACGTGACTGCTCCGTCCGTGACCGAGATCCGCCCGCTGCTCGCCGACGCGGTCGACGTGGCGCGCGCCGCCGCGGTCGATGCCGGCGAGGGCCCCGTGGGAGCGCACCTCGGCGTGGAGGCCGTCGACGACGCCGCCGCCATCCACCGCTTCGCCGCCGACCTGCCCGGGTACGGCGGGTGGCAGTGGGCCGTCGTCGTCGCCGCCCCCGCGGAGGCCGAGGCGGTCACGGTCAGCGAGCTCGCGCTGCTGCCCGGTCCCGACGCCCTGGTGGCCCCCGGATGGGTGCCGTGGGACGAGCGCATTCGCCCGGGTGACCTGTCCCCGGGTGATCTGCTGCCGCCGCGGCACGACGACGTCCGGTTGGTGCCGGGCTATCGCGCGACGGGTGATCCGGCGGTCGACGACGTCGCCCTCGAGCTGGGGTTGGGCCGGCCGCAGGTGATGAGCCGCGAAGGTCGGCTGGAGACCGCCGAGCGGTGGGCCGAGAGCGAGTTCGGCCCCGAGGCGGCGATGGCTCGATCGGCCCCCGCCCACTGCGGGACGTGCGGGTTCTTCCTGCTGCTGCAGGGTTCGCTGAGCGCGGCGTTCGGGGTGTGCGGCAACGAGCTCGCCGCCGACGGTCGGGTGGTGCATGCCGAGTACGGCTGCGGCGCGCACTCGGACACCGAGATGCCCACGGGCGCAGGCTCTCCCGCGTTCGAGGCGTACGACGACGGCGCGCTCGAGGTGGAGGCCCGCCCGCAGAGCGCGCCCGCCGAGGCCGCGCCTGCCGCTGCCGAGCCTGCCGCTGCCGAGTCCGACGCCCCGTCCGACGCCGGTACCCCCGCGGAGTGACCGACCCGTTCGGTACGGCCGCGCTGCGTCGCGCCGTGCTGGACGCCTGGGCGTCGTCGCCGACCCGGCTGATCGAGGACGCGGCGGCCGAGCACGATCTGGTGGTCGGCGGCTATCGCGACCGCGCCGTCACCGAGCTCGTCCAGAACGCGGCCGACGCCGCCCGTCGCGCGGACGCCCCCGGCCGGGTGGCGCTGCGACTCGTGGGCTCGACCCTGTACTGCGCGAACGTCGGTGCGCCGCTGACCGTCTCGGGTGTGCGGGCGCTGTCGGCCCTGCGCGCGTCCGACAAGGGCGGCGGCGACGTCGGGCGATACGGCGTCGGGTTCACCGCCGTGCGCGCCCTGACCGCTCGGGTGGAGGTTCGCTCGCGCGCCGGGTCCGTCGTCTTCGATGCCGATGCCACGCGAGACACGCTGCAGGAGAACGGGATCGACCAGTCCGTCCTCGCTGCACGCGGTCTCGACGTGCCGATGTTCCGCCTGCCCTGGCCGAGCGACGCGGCACCGGACTCGGGGTGGGACACCGAGATCGTCCTTCATGACGTCGCCGACGCCGAGGCGGTCCTGGACGCCGCGTCCGCGGAGGCGCCCGACTTGCTCCTCGAACTGCCGGCCATCGGTCGAATCACCGTCGGGGAACGCGAGACTCGCCGCGTCGAGACCGACGGACCGGGCGCCTGGACCACGGTCACGGTGGGGGAGCGGTCCTACCTTCGCGGCGCCGCCCCGCACGCCACCTGGTACCTGCCCGTGAGTACGAACGGCGCTGTCCGTCCGGTCGAGACCGACGTGCTGCGCGCACCGACCCGCTCCGACGAGACGACGACATTGCCCGCCGTCGTCGTCGCGGACGTGGCGATGCAGCCCGATCGTCGCCGGATCCTCCCCGGCGTCGATCCGAGACCGCTCGCGGACGGGTACGGCGCGTTGGTGGCGGACCTGCCGCCGGCGGAGCGTCCCCTCGCCGTCCCCCGACCGGGGGTGCCCGCGTCGGTCGTCGACGGGGCCCTTCGCGAGGCCCTCGCGGCCGAGCTCGCGGAGACCGCCTGGGTCCCGGGTGTCGACGGTCGGGCGTATCGGCCCGGCGCGGCCACCGTCGTCGACCGCCTGACCGACGAGCTCGCCGCGTTGCTCGCCGACGTGATTCCCGGCCTCGTCGACCCCGCCGTGTCGGACGGCGATGCCGCGCGCACGCTCGCGCGTGTCGGGGTCCGCGTCCTGCGCCCCGCGGAGGTGGTCGACGCACTGTCCGGACTGAACCGTGTGCCCGCGTGGTGGCGCTCGGTGTACGCCGCGGTCGACGCGCTGCTGCCCGGCAGCGAGGTCGCCGAGTGCGCGGCGATGCCCGTGCCGCTCACCGACGGCCGGACCGTCACCGGCCCCCGCACCGTCGTCGTCGCCGAGGAACGGGTGGGGGCGGTGAGCTGGGCGCGGGTGGCCCACCCCGACGCCGTGCATCCCCTGTTGCGACGCCTGGGCGCGACCCCCGCGCGGGCGGTGGATCTGCTCGCGGACCCCGTTCTCGCCGAGCGGCTCGTCGACCCGGACGGGGTTCCCGACGCCCTGGTGGACGAGGTGCTCGCCGTCGCGAGTCTGGTGCCCGAGCACACCGTCGTCGCCGGGCTCGGGGAACTCCCGCTGCGCGACGCGGCGGGCGAGGACCGCGCGGCGGACGAGCTGCTGCTGGCCGACGCGCCCGTCCTGGCGGTGCTGAGCGACGACCATCCGTTCGGCGTGGTCGAGCCGAGCCTGGTGGAGCGATACGGCGCGCACGCCCTCCGGGTGGTGGGCGTCGGGACCACCTTCGGCACCGTCGTCGACGATGCGCCGCTGGGCCCCGACCACGACCTCGACGACGAGGACGCCTGGTGGGACTCCGTCGACGGCGAGCCCGCGGACGTGCGGGCCGTCCGCGACCTCGAGTGGGTCGATCCCGACCGGTGGGGTGCCGCGCTCGACCTCATGGTGGGCGACTCGACTCTCGCGCCGCTGCTCACGGACCGGAACGGGTACACCGCGTGGTGGCTCCGGCGCCACGCCGAGATCGACGGCACACCACTCGGATTGCTTCGCCGACCCGACGACGACGTCTTCGCGGGTGTCCTCGACGTCGCTCCCGCGGTGCGCGCCACCGCCGTCCCCGCGCTGTGGGCCCACGACCGCGTCGACGACGCCGCCACCGCGCGCGCCCTGCTCGCACGACTCGCCGACCCTGATCGTGCGGTGCGTCCCGGCGTCGTCCTCGCGACGTACGCGGCGCTGGGCGAGGACGTCGCGGCCGGCCGCGTCGACGTGCGGGACGTCGATCCCCCGGCCGAGGTCCGCACTCTCGCCGGCCGGGTGGTGTCCGCCGACGATGTGACGGTGCTCGGCGGGCCGGCCTGGATCGCGGTGGTTCCGCCCGACCGCGCCGTTCCCGGCGGTGCGCATCCGGACGCGGTGGCGGACCTGCTCGACGTCGACACCACGGACTCGCTGACGGTGACGGTCCGCGATGCCGGTGACGTCGTCGCCGTGGCCGACGATCCGATGCTGGCGGCGTACGCAGCCGCCGCGACTCGGGCGTCGACCGCCGTCACCCTGCCGGCCGACGTCGTCGTCCACGACGACCTGGTGGTCACCGCGTCGGGCATCGGGGAGCGGCGGGTGCCCTACTGGGTCGACCCCGACGGCACGGTGCACCTGGCGAGGATTCGATGATCGACGGCACGAACGAACTCGACACGGCGGTCCTGACGTGGATGGTCGACCACCGCACGCCGTGGGTGACCGACGTGATGACCGTCGTCACCACGGTCGGCAACACCGTGGGCGTCGCCGTCCTCACTATGATCCTCGCGGCGATCGTGTGGCGGCGGGGGGATCGCCGGGCGGCTCTGGCCACCCTGGCGGTGATGCTGCTCGGCTGGGGCCTGATGAACGGGATCAAGTACGCGGTGCGCCGGACTCGGCCTCCGACTCCGGAACGTCTCGTGGACCTGTCGACCTGGTCGTTCCCGTCCGGGCACGCGATGATGTCGGCGATGGTGGCCGCGGTCGCGATCGTGCTGATCGGTCGCGGTCTTCTCGGTCGCCGGTCGGTCGGGTCACCCGGTGACCGGGCCCGGAAACGAGGAAGAGCAGCGGCCGCCGTTCTCACGGCGGCAACGCTGCTCATCGGATTCTCGCGCCTCTACCTCGGCGCCCACTGGTGCACGGACGTGCTGGCCGGGTGGGCGCTCGGGGCGCTGTGGGGGACTCTCGCCCTTCGTGCGTCGCTCAGCGGCGCTGTGACATAGGGCGTCAGCGACGCAGTGACACAGAGCGTCAGCGGCGCTGTGCGATGACGAGGAGCTCGTCCCGCATCGAGGGGCTGCCGACGGAATTGGCGCGCGCGTAGAGATCGCGGAGCGCGCGAACGTGGCGGCGGCGGTTGAGGAACGTGTCGATGTACTTCACTTCTGCTGACCTCATGGTTGATTTCGTGTGTGACGGTGCCTGTCCGGTTCCCGAACTGACATAACCATTCTCGATGTTTCCGGCAGGTTACTCAAGGCGCACAGGGGTGAGTTTGCGCACGTCAGAGGGCATTTCGCCGTGCCGCCGATCACATGAGGCCGGTCACACCGGCGGGGGAACGAGCCCCTTCTGCGCGGTCCGACGGCCGTGGCGAGCCGCCCGGCGCTGCAGAGCGAACAGCCCGAAACCCAGCGCGCCCAACGCCGTTCCCGCCCACGCGGTGGGCGCGATCGACCACTCGGCGACGGTGGCCGCGACGGCCGCGGCGGCGAAGGCCACGGTGCCCCCACCGATCACCGGCGCCGGGTCCGTCCACCGGGCGGGCATCGCGGGCGGAGGAGTGAGGCCGTCACCTGGTACCGACACGGCGGCAACGCTACTCGTGCCCTACTCTGCTCTCCATGTCTCGAGCGACCTCCTTCGTCGATTCGTATTTCAAGATCACCGATCGAGGATCGTCGCTCTCGGCGGAGATCCGCGGTGGCGTCGTCACGTTCGTGGCCATGGCCTACATCGTGGTGCTCAATCCGCTGATCCTCGGCAGCTTCTCCGCCGACGACGCCGCGGCGAAGACCGACGTTCTGGGCAACATTCTTCCGGTGCCGCAGGTCGCAGCGGTGACGGCGTTGGTCGCCGGCGTCATGAGCATCCTGTTCGGCGTCGTCGCCAATTACCCGTTCGCCATCGCCGCCGGTCTGGGCATCAACACCTTGCTGGCCGTCACCATCGCGCCGCAGGTGACGTGGCCGGAGGCGATGGGCCTGGTGGTGATCGACGGCATCATCATCGTGATCCTGGCCCTCACCGGGTTCCGTACGGCGGTCTTCGAGGCGATTCCCCGCGAACTCAAAGCGGCCATCGCCGCCGGCATCGGCGCCTTCATCGCCCTCATCGGTCTGGTCGACGCGGGCTTCGTCCGCCGCATTCCCGACGCCGCCGGGACCACCGTGCCGGTGGGGCTCGGTATCGACGGGTCCATCGCGTCGTGGCCGACGGTGACGTTCGTCTTCGGACTGCTGCTCATGGGAATCCTGGTGGCGCGCAGGGTGCGGGGCGGTCTGCTGATCGGCATCGTCGTCACCACCGTCGTCGCCGCGATCGTCGAGGCCGTCACCGACACCGGCGCGTCGGCGGGGGTCAACCCCAAGGGATGGAACCTCAGCGTGCCGCAGCTGCCGGACGTGGTGATCGATCTGCCGGATCTGTCGCTGGTCGGCGACGTCGACCTGCTCGGCGCGTTCACGCGCATCGGGGTGCTGGCCGCCAGCCTGCTGGTGTTCACGCTGGTGCTCGCCAACTTCTTCGACGCCATGGGGACGATGACCGGACTCGGCAAGGAAGCGGGGCTGACCGACAAGGACGGCACGCTGCCGGGCGTCGGCAAGGCCCTCGTCGTCGAGGGTGTCGGCGCCGTCGCGGGCGGCGCGGGGTCGGCGTCGTCGAACACGGTCTTCGTCGAGTCGGCGTCGGGCATCGCGGAGGGGGCGCGCACGGGACTGGCCAACGTAATCACCGGCGTGCTCTTCCTGGCGGCGATGTTCCTCACCCCGCTCTACTCGGTGGTGCCGATCGAGGCGGCCGCGCCCGCGCTGGTCGTGGTGGGCGCGCTGATGATCGGCCAGGTCGCCGACATCGACTTCTCGAAGTTCCACATCGCGCTGCCCGCGTTCCTCACGATCGTCGTCATGCCGTTCACGTACTCCATCGCCAACGGCATCGGCGTCGGCTTCGTCACCTGGGTGGTGCTGGCGATCGGGCGCGGGAAGATCCGCTCGGTGCACCCGCTGATGGCGATCGTCGCCGTCCTGTTCGCGCTGTACTTCGCCGTCGGCCCGATCCGTGACGCCCTGGCCTGAGTCGTCCCGCTATTCTGTTGCGATGCCTCAGGAACTGCGCCAACTGGCCGGCGACCTCTCCCTGGCCGTGGTGCGCCTGACGCGTCACCTGCGGGGCCGTCGCACCAGTCAGGTGACCCTGACGCAGCTGTCCGCGCTCGCCACGCTCGCGCGGGAAGGGGCGATGACGCCCGGCACGCTCGCGGCGAAGGAACGGGTGCAGCCGCCGTCGATGACGCGGGTGGTGGCCTCGCTGGGGGAGCTGGGGCTGGTCGACCGCATTCCGCATCCCACCGACGGTCGGCAGATCATCGTGTCCCTGTCCGATGCCGGTCGGCAGGTCATCGAGGACGAGGTCAACGCGCGCGAGGCGTGGCTCACCGAGCAACTGCGCGGACTCGACGCCGAGCAGCTCGCGGCGGTGCGACGGACGGTCGACATCATGTCGGCCATCGTCAACGAGTCGGAGTAATATTTAGGGAGTGCAACGATCTCCTCGACTCCGGCTTCGGCGGGGATCGTCGGGGACCACCGATCGCCCGTCGCTCTTCGACGCGTTGCACACCCGGAACTACCGCCTGTGGGCGTCGGGACAGATCGTCTCGCTCGTCGGGACATGGATGCAGCGCATCGCCCAGGACTGGTTGGTCCTGACGCTGTCCGACGGCAACGCCGTCGCCGTCGGCATCGTGATGGCACTGCAGTTCGGCCCCACCCTGGTGCTCTCCGTGTGGGGCGGCGTGCTGGCCGACCGCTACGACAAGCGTCGGCTGCTCATGGGCACCCAGGCCACCGCCGCCGTGTTCGGTCTGGTGCTGGGCCTGCTCGACGTCGGCGGCGTCGTCGAACTCTGGCACGTCTACGTGCTGGCCCTGCTGCTCGGATGCTCGTCCGCCGTCGACGCCCCGGTGCGGCAGTCGTTCACCATCGAGATGGTCGGACCGGACCGACTGCCGAACGCCATCGGTCTGAACTCGATGACGTTCAATCTCGCCCGCATAGTCGGTCCCGCCATCGCCGGCGTCGCCATCACCGCCGTCGGCACCGGGTGGGTCTTCCTGGCCAACGCGGTGTCCTTCGCCGCCGTCTTCGCCGGTCTGGCGGCGATGCGGACCGACGAACTCTTCCGCGTCGACCGCGCGCCCCGACAGTCCGGGCAGGTGCGCGAAGGGTTCCGCTACGTCGCGAGCCGGCGCGATCTCTGTGTGGTGCTCGCGACCGTGTCCGTCGTGTCGACCTTCGGCATCAATTTCCCCCTCGCGCTGTCGGTGATCACGCGTAACACCTTCGGCCGCGGCGCCGACGCCTACGGGCTGCTCTCGACGGTGCTCGCCGTCGGCACGCTCATCGGCGCCACCCTCGCCGCCCGGCGACGCGGCACGCCCGGGCTGCGGCTGTTCGTCACGTCCGCGATCGTGTTCGGGGTCTTCGAGACGGCGGCGGGGTTGGCTCCCGCGTTCTGGGCGGTGGCGGTCCTGCTGATTCCGGCCGGGTTGGTCCAGCTCACGTTCTCCACCGTGGCCATGAACATCCTGCAGGCCACCGTCCCGTCGGACATGCGGGGGCGGGTCATGGGCATCTACATGCTGTGCTTCCTCGGCGGCACCCCGATCGGCAGTCTCATCCTCGGTTGGGCCGCGGACGTCCTCGACCCGCGCGCACCGCTGGTCCTCGGCGGCATCGTCTCCGTCGTCGCCGGAACCGTGGCGGCCGTCGTCGTCACCCGCGGGCCGCGCGCGACGTCAGCGGACTCGGCTGGAGTGGCCGTACCGGATCAGAAGAACCAGCCGATCTCCGGCTGACGGGGCGTGCCGAACGTCAGATCGAACTCGTGCAGCGCCCGCTCGCTGGTGGCCTGCACTCGGTTCGCGGCGGCGAACTGCCGCGCGCGATGCGCCCCGAGGTAGAGGCTGCCCAGGACCGACGAGGACACGGTGATGTCCGGTTCACGGTCGGTCCGCACCACGTCGGCGTGACCGTCGCGCACGACCAATCGGAACACCCCGCCCGCGTTCAGGAACGGATCCTCCACCGCCACCGTGAGATCGGTGTCCACCGCGTACGTCCGCGCGGACAGGGCCGCCGGCACGTCCATGAGGCGAACCCAGAGGCCGTCCTTCACCGACTGGACCTGCGGCACCCGCCGATCGGTGAGCAGGGTCAGCAGCGGATCGCCGACCGGCAGGGTCACCTCGAACGTCTCCACCAGGTCGATGCCGCACAGCACCTGCCACAGCGCCGACCGGGCCTCGTCGGTCACGGCCCGGAAATCGACGATGCGCGCGTCCTGCGCTCCCGCCGTCCCCACCCGGTACCCGCGACGGAACGCCACGTAGCCGTCGGGATGGACGACGAAGAACAGCTTCGAGAAGCCGCCGCGGGCGTTCTTCCGGTCCGCGAAGAAGCGCTGCCACCGGGTCTGCGGCATCGGCTGGGCGCCGGGGGTGCGCTGCTGCCACCGCCGGTGGATGTCCGGGAGCAGCTCGCGGGCCTGCTCGCTGGTCACCAGACGCGCGCCGACGGGCGGCGGGAGGTCCGGGCGGAACGCGGCGAACCGGCGGTCGATCGTGTACGTGACCCCCTGCGTCGCCGGGCCGTAGCCGAACCGCTCGTAGATGGTGGCCTCGCTGGCGGTGAGGACCGACAGCGGCTTGCCGGCCTCCTCGAACCGCTCGTGCTGCGCGGTGAACATCCGGCGCAGGATGCCGCGACGACGGTGCGTGGGCGCGACCGACACCCAGGACACGCCCGTCGCGGGCAGCGTGGTGCCGCCCGGAACCGTGACGTCCATGGGGAAGTGCATGGTGACGCCCACCGGCAGATCGCCGTCGCAGGCGAGGAAGATCTCCGACGACGCGGTGAGGAGCTTGGTCTCCGCCATGTCCTCGCTGTTCTGGTGCTCGCCGAAGGCGTGCGCATCGAGCAGCGCGATGGCGTCCCAGTCGTCCTCGGTGGCCAGGCGGAGGGTGATCGTGTCGTCGGTAGTCATCGAGACGGAACACTATCGGGCGCGTGCGTCGGGTGGATCGTCCGGTGGGAGAATCACCTGCGTGGTCCACGTCGTCGACATCACCTCGCCCGCCGATCCCCGCCTCGACGACTTCCGGGATCTCAACTCCTCGGACCGCCGGCCGGATCTGCCCGGCGGCAAGGGCCTGGTCATCGCCGAGGGGGTGCTGGTGGTGCAGCGACTCCTCGCGTCCCGCTTCGAGCCGATCTCGCTGCTCGGGGTGGACCGGCGGCTGACCGAGTTGGCGGAGGACCTCGACGGGGTCGACGTGCCGTTCTACCGGACCACCGCCGAGATCATGGCCGAGGCCGTCGGCTTCCACTTGAATCGGGGCGTGCTCGCCGCGGCGCACCGCCCGCCGCCGCTGGAGCTGGCCGCCGTGCTCGACGGGGCGCGGACGGTCGCCGTGCTCGAGGGAGTCAACGACCACGAGAACCTCGGGTCGATGTTCCGGAACGCCGCGGGTCTCGGCGCCGACGCCGTCCTGTTCGGAGGTGCGACGGCTGATCCGTTGTATCGCAGGTCCGTTCGCGTGTCGATGGGCCACGTGCTGCGGGTGCCGTTCGCCACCGTGCCGGACTGGCCGCGCGGTCTGGGGCAGGTGCGTGACGCCGGATTCCAGTTGATCTCGTTGACGCCGAACCCGGAGGCCGTGCCGCTGGCGGAGGCGATGACGGGCGAGAAGGTGGCACTCCTCCTCGGCGCGGAGGGACCCGGCCTGACCGAACATGCCATGCGCGCCACGGACATTCGAGCCCGCATTCCCATGGCGCCGGGAACCGATTCGCTCAACGTCGCGACCGCCGCGGCGATGGCGTTCTACGAGCGCGTGCGGACGGGGTAGATCAGCCCACCAGCCGTCGGAACAGCCCGCGCTTGCGGGGCTGGTCGTCCGTGGTCGACTGCGTTCCCGACGACGCGGGCGCCGAGTTCGGTGCGGGCCGCGCGGCCGGATCACGCATCACGAAGTCGCACAACAGAACCGACGTCGGATCGACGTCGCCGTCCTGCGCGCCACCGATCATGCGGACGCCGAGCCACTGCGCGCCCGCCGCATCGGCGAACTCCTGCGGGTGGAACGGCAGCGCCTGCGGATCCGGGTAGTCGCCGTCGAAGCGCAGCGGGTGCTCGCCGGACCAGAACGGACGCTCCCATGGCTGCGGCAGGCCCTCGTCCTCGAAGATGTACGTCGGGCCCGCGCTGAACGACCGGCGCAGCGTGCCGTCGGTCCATTGCGCGAACGCACCCCAGGCGTGCTCGCGCTCGGAGGCCACCAGGTACACCGTGCGGGCGGGGGAGAGCGTGCGCCACGTCTCGGACACCGTCGACGGGCGCACCGCGGCGGGTTCCGCCGCGCACACCACGGTCACTCCCGGAAAGCACCCGACCAGGACCCGATCCGGCTCGGACGCCACCCCGAACGCCGTGAGCGGCGCCATGCCGACCAGGTCCGGTTCGAGGCCGGGATGCAGGCGTCGCGCGACGGCCGCCGCGGCGTCGTGACTCGACCGGACTCCCGGCCGCAGGATCGCACTCGGATCCACCGCATCGACGAACCACAACGCTGCTGTACCCACCCCCACCGGGCGCCCCTTCCTCGTCGTCCGGATGTCTCGGCGCGTCAGCGACCGTTGCTGCGGACTCCCAGCAACACATCTTCCCACGACGGCATCGACGGCTTGCCCCGTTTGTCCTTCGCGGCGGGGTGCGCGGGTGCGGGCTTGGGGCGAGGATCGCGGTCGGATGCGTCCTCGGCGGAGTCGTCCGCCGTCTCCGCGCCGGCGGACGCGTCCTCGCTCGGGGAGGGGGCCGCCGCGGCGTCCAGGACGGCTGCGTCCTCCCGGTCGCTGTCGGAGTCGACGCCGTAGTAATCGTCCAAAGTCTGCTGCGACGGCGCGTCCTGCACCGCCGCGACCGGCGCGAGGCCGCGCAGCTGCCGACCGAAATCGGGGTCGACGAGCTCGGAGGCGGCGTCGTCGAGCGGGGTGACGCTTCCGCCGTGCGCGTCGGGCTGAAACCGCCAGTGCGCGGTGTTGGTGTGACGCCCTGCGGGCCAGGTCAGTTGGGCGATCCAGTGCCCGTCCTCGTCCCGCCAGGCGTCCCACTCGGCGGACTCCATGGTGTGGCCGCGGCCCCGGAAGGCCTGCGTCACGATCTCGAGGAGGGTCATCACCGCCGGGCCGTCGGGGCGCACCGGATGGCCCTGCTGCGCCAGTTCGGCTGCACGGGACCGTTCGAGCAGCACGGGGTGCGCGTAGCGCTCGATCTTCGAGGCCGGCATGCCGGATTCCTTGGCCACCTGCTCGATGGAGGCGCCGGATCGGATACGCGCCTGGATCTCGCGCGGTCGCATGAGAGAGTCCATCTCGATCTCGATCTGTCCGAGTCGCGCGGCGTCACCGCGAGCGGCAGCACGCAACTTCTCGTCGGCCGGGAGACGGAACTTCTCGCCGGAGGAATCGGCGCACACGATGAACTTGCCGTCGGACGCCAGGCCGATCACGTGGATCTCTCGCACGATCACTCCTTCGGCTCGGGCCCTCGCACTGCACCTCCCCCCGACTGTAATGCACCTCGATGCATCCGCCGGGGGGACACGCAGACCCGTCAGGACAGGTGGGAGACCACGTGATCGATGCAGGCCGTCAGGGCGCTGACGTCGTCCGGCTCCACCGCCGGGAACATGCCCACGCGCAGCTGGTTGCGGCCCAGCTTGCGGTACGGCTCGGTGTCGACGATGCCGTTGGCGCGCAACGTCTTCGCGACCGCGGCGGCGTCGACCTTCTCGTCGAAGTCGATGGTGCCGACCACCTGCGAGCGGTGCGCCGGGTCGGTGACGAACGGCGTCGCGTATTCCGACTTCTCCGCCCAGTCGTACAGGCGCGACGACGAATCTGCGGTGCGCTGCACGGCCCAGTCCAGGCCGCCCTTGCCGTTCAGCCACTCGATCTGGTCGGCGAACAGCAGCAGGGTCGCGACCGCGGGGGTGTTGTACGTCTGGTTCTTGGTGCTGTTGTCGATCGCGATGGGCAGCGACAGGAAGTCCGGCACCCAGCGCTTGCTCGCGGCGATCTCCTCGACGCGCTGAAGCGCGGCCGGGCTCATCAGCGCGACCCACAGACCGCCGTCGGCGGCGAAGTTCTTCTGCGGCGCGAAGTAGTAGACGTCCGAGTCCGCGACGTTCACGGGCAGACCGCCCGCTCCCGACGTCGCGTCGATCGCGATCAGCGCGTTCTCCGACCCGGCCGGACGCGAGACCGGAATGGCCACACCCGTCGACGTCTCGTTGTGGGCCCAGCCGATGAGGTCCACCGACGGGTCCGACGTCGGCTCGGGCGCGCTGCCCGGCTCCGCGGTCACCACGATCGGGTCGCCGACGAACGGGTTGGCCTTCGCCACCGACGCGAACTTGCTGCTGAACTCACCGTTGCTCAGGTGCAGCGACTTCTCGCGGATCAGGCCGAACGCGGCCGCATCCCAGAACGCCGTCGTGCCGCCGTTGCCCAGCACCACCTCGTACCCGTCGGGCAGGGCGAACAGCTCGCGCAGGCCGTCCCGCACGCGTCCCACCACGTCCTTGACCGGCTTCTGGCGGTGGCTGGTGCCGAACACCGACGCCCCCGCGTCCACCAGGGACTGCAACTGCTCCGGACGAACCTTCGACGGGCCGCACCCGAAGCGTCCGTCACCGGGCTTGAGGTCGGCAGGAATGGTCAGGTTGTCGGCCATGTGTCGATGAGTCCTTATGGTCGTGGCGGTACCGGCGCCCTCAGGGTAGTCGGTGCAGGTCCCGCGCCCCGGTGCGGTCCGCCCCCCGGTCGGGTGAACGGCACCCCTGTTTCGTTCCGGCGCCTCCGATCGGGTTCGCCGGTCCACAACCGGGGAGCCGCTCCACAGGTCGGTTCGGGCGAGCCCGCCGCGCGACCGCGGCGGCTCAGGCTGAGTACATGGGAACACGGGACGGCGAGCTGTGGACGCGCCGGGAACTATTGGCGCTGGGGACCACCGACGACGGCATCAGGCGCGCGGTCGGCGACGGCACCCTGGTCCGCCTTCGGCCCGGTGTCTACGCGGACGCCGCTCGTCGGGAGGGGATGTCTCCGGAGCAGAGGCACCTCGACGACATCCGGGCCGCCGTGACGGGCGATCGCTCGGTGGTCAGTCATCAGTCCGCGGCGGTCGTGCACCGTCTCGGTCTGTGGAACCCCGACCTCACGCTGGTGCACACGACCGTCGACCGTCCGCGCGGAGGCAAGCGCACCACGCGCCGGCACCTACATGCTGCGTCCCTGCCCGGCGACCACGTGACGACGGTCGACGGCCTCCCGGTCACGACCGTCGCACGCACCGTGGCGGATCTCGGTCGGACTTTGTCGTTCGAAGCGGCCGTCTGCGTCGGCGACTCCGCAGTGCGATCGGGCGCGGTGACGGCTGCCGAGGTGCACGACGCGGTGGCGGTCGGCTCTCGCGCGGGGCGGCGGGCGGCAACTCGGGCCGTGAGGTTCCTCGACGGACTGAGCGGCAGCGTCGGTGAGTCGCGCAGTCGGGTCATGCTGCATGCGATGGGGTTCCCGCCACCGCGGCTGCAGGTGGCGCTGTACGACGAGTCGGGCCGCTTCCTCGCTCGACCGGACTTCCTCTGGGACGTGGGCGTCATCGGGGAGTTCGACGGTTTCGTGAAGTACTCGGAGCTGGTACCGACGGGGAGTACGCCGAAGCGGGTGCTGTTCGAGGAGAAGCGCCGGGAAGACCTCCTCCGCTCTCACGGCTGGGTGGTCGTCCGCTGGGTGTTGGCGGATCTGGCGGCGCCGCACGCCCTGGCCGAGCGTATCCGTCGTGCTTTCGAGCTCGCGGCCGCGTTGCCGGACCCTCGGACTCGGTGAACGGCGCCCCGATTCCGATCGGGCGCCCCCGATCCGGGGCGCCGCACCACAACCGGGGAGCCGCCCGACCTACGCGATGGTGGCCCACCCCTCCACGGACTCGGGGGAGCGGGGCTCGGGCCCGGTGTAGACGGCGGCGGGCCGCACCAACCGCCCCAGCCGCTTCTGCTCGAGGATGTGCGCGCACCAGCCGGCGGTCCGGCCGCAGGTGAACATGGCGGGCATCATGTGCGCCGGCACCTCGGCGAAGTCGAGGATCACCGCCGCCCAGAACTCGACGTTGGTCTCGATGGCGCGGTCCGGGCGCCGCTCGCGCAGCTCGGCGAGGGCAGCTTGCTCCAGCGCGGCGGCCACCTCGAAGCGCGGAGCGTTCAGTCGCTGCGCCGTGGCGCGCAGGACGCGGGCACGGGGGTCCTCGGCGCGGTAGACCCGGTGCCCGAAGCCCATGAGCTTCTCCTTGCGGTCGAGGATGCCCTTGACCAGCCCGCGGGGGTCGTCGGTGCGCTCGACCTCCTCGATCATCGGCAGCACACGGGCCGGCGCACCGCCGTGCAGGGGTCCGGACATGGCGCCGATGGCGCCGGACAGCGACGCGGCGACGTCGGCGCCCGTCGAGGCGATCACGCGCGCGGTGAAGGTGGATGCGTTGAGGCCGTGCTCGGCGGCGGAGACCCAGTAGGCGTCGACGGCTTCGGTGTGGGCGGGGTCCGGGTCGCCTTTCCATCGGGTCATGAACCGTTCGGTGACGGTGGCGCACTGGTCGATTCGCGACTGGGGAACGGCGGGTTGGTAGATGCCGCGGGCGGACTGCGCGACGTAGGACAGGGCCATGACGGAGGCGCGGGCGAGGTTCTCGCGGGCGGTGTCGTCGTCGATGTCGAGCAGCGGCTGGTACCCCCAGATGGGGGCCAGCATCGCGAGTCCCGCCTGGACGTCGACGCGGACGTCGCCGGTGTGGATGGGCAGCGGGAACGGCTCGGCGGGCGGCAGTCCGGGGCCGAATCGGCCGTCGACCAGCAGCGCCCACACGTTGCCGAACGTCACGCCGCGGGCCACGAGGTCCTCGATGTCGACGCCGCGGTAGCGCAGTGCGCCGCCGTCCTTGTCGGGCTCGGCGATGTCGGTGGTGAAGGCGACGACGCCTTCGAGACCGGGGGAGAAGTTCTCGGGCAACGTCGGTGCCATCGCAAGACCTCGATTCGTGCGTGGGGCCGGCGGACAGGCCCGATGAATCGCACCCTAGTGCTGCGCTTCGCGTGTCGGACGCCGGGAGTACCTTCCGACGAGTGAACGACGAATCCCAGCGCGTCGACCTCGCCGACATGCGGGTCGCCTACGGCGGCGACGCCGATGTCACCGAGGCGGATCTGGCCGGCGGGTGGCTCGCGCTCGCGCGATCGTGGTTGCAGCAGGCGATCGACGCGCGGCTGCCGGAGCCGAACGCGATCGTGCTCGGCACGGTGGACGGGGAGGGGCGGCCCGCCACGCGGACGGTTCTGTGCAAGGAGATGCGTGACGACGGCATCGTCTTCTACACCAACCACACCTCGGAGAAGGGTGGTCACCTCGCGGGTCGTCCCGTCGCGTCGGCGACGTTCCCGTGGATCGGGATCCAGCGGCAGGTCACCGTGCGCGGCCCGGTGACGCGGGTGTCGGAGCAGGAGACGGCGGCGTACTGGGCGACCCGCCCGCGGGGGTCGCAGCTGGGGGCGTGGGCGTCGGAGCAGTCGCGGCCCATCGCCTCACGGGTGGAGCTGGAACGGCAGCTCGCCGAGGTGGCGCGGCGGTTCGAGGGCGGCGAGGTCCCGGTGCCGCCGCACTGGGGCGGCTACCTGATCGCAGCCGAGACGGTGGAGTTCTGGCAGGGACGGAACAACAGGCTGCACAACCGGTTGCGGGTCACGCCGCAGGACGGCGCCGTGGTCCGCCTGCAGCCGTGAGTCGCGTTCTCGCCGACACCACCCCGCTGAAGAACCGGGATTTCCGACGCCTGTGGGCGTCGGGCGTGGTCACCGTCATCGGGGCACAGTTGTCGGTGGTCGCGGTGCCGCAGCAGATCTTTCAGATCACCTCCAGCTCGGCGTACGTGGGGCTGGCGGGCGCGTTCGCGTTGGTGCCGCTGATCGTCTTCGGTCTGTGGGGCGGCGCGCTCGCCGACGTGATGGACCGCCGCACGCTCCTCGCCATCACCACGATCGGCGTCGGCACCACCTCGTTCCTGCTCTGGTTGCAGGCGCATCTGGGGACGAACAACGTCTGGGTCGTCCTGATCCTCCTCGGCGTCCAACAGGGATTCTTCGCGGTCAACCAGCCCACGCGCAGCGCGATCATCCCGCGCCTGATCGACGCGAAGGATCTGCCCGCCGCGAACTCGCTGAACATGACCGTGTTCAACTTCGGCGCGATCGCGGGTCCGATGCTGGCGGGTGCACTCATCCCCGCGTTCGGCCTGCCGACGCTGTACCTGATCGACACCGTCGCCCTGGCGGTGACGCTGTGGGCGGTGCTGCGGCTGCCGCCCATCCCGCCCACCGGCGACGTCCGACGTGCTGGTGTGCGCGAGGTGATCGCGGGCTTCGCGTATCTGGCCACGCAGAAGGTGCTGTTGGCGTCGTTCGTCGTCGACATCGTCGCGATGGTCTTCGGCATGCCGCGGGCGCTGTTCCCGGAGGTGGCCACCGAGACCTTCGGCGATCCCGCGGAAGGTGGTCTGGTGCTCGGCCTGCTGTTCGCGTCGCTGTCGGCGGGTGCGGTGCTGGGCGGCGTGTTCTCGGGCTGGCTCCCGCGAGTACGACGCCAGGGCGTCGCGGTGATCGCCTGCATCGTCGTGTGGGGCGTCGCGATGATCGGGTTCGGTGTGTCGATCGCGCTGGCCACGGTCGGGGAGCGGGGGTGGGCGCTGTACGCGGCGCTGGGATTTCTCGCCCTCGGCGGCGGCGCGGACATGATCTCCGCGGCGTTCCGCAGCTCGATGCTGCAGTCCGTGGCCACCGACGACATGCGCGGTCGGCTCCAGGGCGTCTTCATCGTGGTGGTCGCCGGCGGGCCTCGGGTGGGCGACGTCCTGCACGGCGCGGCCGCGTTCCTGGTGGGGACGGCGGCCGCGGCGGCGGGCGGCGGCGTGCTGGTGATCGTGGGCGTGACGGTGGCGGCGTTCGCCATCCCGGCGTTCGTGAAGTACCGGGTGGGCGCGGCGGCCTGACTCACAGGCCCGTCCGGCGGCACACCTGCTCCCACGGCGTCGGCGCGAGGCCGAGCTTCTCCTGCGACCGGGTCGAGTCGATCTCGTAGTGCCTCGTGCGCTGGTAGGACAGCTCGTTCAGCTCGCGCATCATCGGGACGACGAGCTCACCGGCCCGCGTGACGACGCGCGGAATCACGCGCACCGGCACCGGCGGGATCCCGGCCGCATCGAGAACGTCGCCGATCGCGCGTCGCAGCGTCACGGGCGGGTTGGTGGGCGCGTGCCACACCTGTCCCCAGGTCGACGGGTCGTCGACGACGGCGACCAGGGCGCGGGCCTCGTCGAGGACGTCGGTGAAGGAGTGCGGAACGTCGGCGGCGTCGATCACCCATGCCGTCCGGCCGGCGCGGGCGGCGGGCAGGACGCGGGTCACGTGGCCGTTGGCGCCGACGCCGGTGCCGACGTAGTCGGACGCGCGTACCTCGACGGCGCGCAGGGTGCCGGCCCGGTGCGCGTCGGCAAGCTCGGCCCACATCTGCGCGCGCAGAACGCCTTTGGCGTCGGTGGCGGCATCGGGCATGTCTTCGCGCATGACGCCGCCGGGCACCGGCCCGTAGGGGTAGAGGCACCCGGTGACGGCGAGGACGGCGCCGGTGCGTTCGGCGACCGTCCGTAGCGACCGGGCGATCGGTGGCCACACGGCGCGCCACTGCGTGTAGTCGGCGGGGTTGACGCAGTTGTACAGCGCGACGGCGCCGTCGGTGAGGGCGGTGAGCCCGTCGGTGTCGGCGGCGTCGAGGGCGGCAGCGGTGGCGCCGGGAACGCCGACCCCGCGGCGGCTGACGAGGACCACCTCGGAGCCGCGCGCGACGAGCAGACGGGCGAGGTGGGTGCCGACGGGACCGGCCCCGACGACGACGTGACGATCGGACATGGTGAGCTCCTGTTCGGGAAATGGAGAGCACTGCTCTCGACCCCAGAATGAGAGCACTGCTCTCGAATGTCAAGAGCACTGCTCTCGGTTAGGGTCGGTCCATGACCACGACACGGGAGAGAGCCCGCGACGAGCTGACCGCCGAGATCCTGGCGTCGGCGAGGCGGCAGCTGGCCGAGGTGGGTCCGGCGGCCCTCTCGCTGCGGGCGGTGGCGCGGGACATCGGCAAGGTCTCGTCGGCGGTGTATCGCTACGTGGCCAGCCGGGACGACCTGCTCACGGCGTTGATCGTCGCGTGCTACGACGAGCTGGGTGCCGCCGTCGAGGCCGCGGATCGCCCCGAGGAGTCGCCGCGAACTCGGTGGCGAGCGGCGTGCGCGGCCATCCGGGACTGGTCGGCCGCGCACCCGCACGAGTACGCCCTGCTCTACGGCTCACCCGTCCCCGGCTACTCCGCCCCACGGGACACCGTCGGTCCGGCGACGCGGCCCACCGCGGTTCTGGTGCGCATCGTCGTGAACGACCGGCTGGCTCGGCCACGGGACGGGTCCGGCGCGCGCACCGATCTGTACGAACCCGTGCGCGCCTTCGTGCGCGAGACCATCGGCGAGGCGAGCGCGGCGGTGCTGGACGACGACCTGGTCGAGCGCACGCTGAGTGCGTGGATCACCGTCTTCGGTGCCGTGTCGTTCGACCGGTTCGGCCATCTGGTGGGTGTCACGGCGGACACCGACCGCTACCTCGAGCGACTCGTCGAGGACCTCGCGGACGGACTGGATCTGTCCGGAACGGACGTCAGTGGGTCATCTGCCACACGGTGAGCGCCGCGAGCGCGCCGGCGCCGTTGAGCGCCCAGTGCAGACCGATGGGGGCGAGCACGCTGCGCCCGCGATGGCGCAGCCAGGTGAAGACGAAACCGGCGATCGTGGTGCCGGCGACGGCGCCGCAGACGCCGACGATCTGGCCGAACAGCCCGGTGCCGAGTACGGCCGAGAACCCGTCGTTGCCCACCGTCAGGCCGAGCGACGACGCGACGTGCCACAGTCCGAACAGCAGGGATCCGATGATCGCCACACCGCGAAAACCGAAGCGGCGGGACAGTTTCGCGTGGAGGACACCGCGGAACGCGAGCTCCTCGGGAATGACGGTCTGCAGGGGGATGATGACGAGGGCGGCCACGAGGGTGGCCCCCACGTTGACGCCGTAGCGCTCGTTGAGGAACGCGCTCTGCGTGAGGGGTATCGAGGCCGCGATCGCGACGACGGCCAGCGTGACGGCTGCAGCGGCGGCGCCGTGTCGGGCACCCCGGCCGAGATTGCGCAGTCCGAGATCGGCCCACTGGACCCCGCGGGCGCGGGCGAAGGCGACGAGCAGGAGCGCACCCACCGGCACGGCCGCGACCGCGACGGGGGTGGGAGCGAAGTGGGCGGTGAGGTTGAAGACGACCAGCGCGGCCACGACGACGACGATGTCGACGACGGTGCGGTCGAACCACCGCGGGGTCACGGCCGGGGACTCGACCGGACCGGAAGCGGGAAGAGCAGTGGACACCACGTCGACTGTAGCGATCGCGGTAGCGTGCTGCCATGGCACCGGAGGACGCGACCACCGCGTTGGCCCACGGCGAGTACCGCGCCGACGTCGCGCGGCGGGGAGCGGGATTGCGCTTGCTCGAGCGGTCGGGGCGGGCGTTGACGGAGACCTGGCCCGCCGGGGAGAAGCCACCGCTGTCGGCCGGTCTGGTCCTCGCGCCGTGGCCCAACCGCACGCGCGACGGCGAGTTCGCTTTCGGCGGTACGACGCACCGTCTCGAGATCACCGAGGCGGCGCGGAACAACGCCAGTCACGGTCTGGTCCGCCGCCGGGACTGGGACGTCGTCGACCGCACCGACTCGTCCGTCACGCACGCCATCGAGGTGGGCGGTGAGCCGGGATGGCCGTTCCCGCTGCGCCTGACCGTCCGCCACGCGCTGGCCGACGACGGGCTGACCGTCACGCACACCGCGACCAACCTCGGCGACACCGAGGCGCCGTTCGGCCTCGGCGTCCATGCCTTCGCCCGGGCCGGGGACGCGCCGCTCGACGAGTGCACGCTGCACCTGTCGGCCGGGGTGCGGTTGCCGCTCGATCCGGAGCGGAACCTGCCGGCCGGCGGCCCGGTCCCCGTCGCCGGCACCGACGCCGACTTCGCCACGCCGCGGCGCCTCGCGGGCGTGTGGCTCGACACCCCGTTCAGCGCGCTGGTGCCGGACGCCGACGGGAGGTCGCGCCAGTACCTCACGCCGCCCGACGGCCCGGCCACGGTCGTGTGGACCGACGCACGGTTCCCGTGGGTGCAGGTCTTCACGGCCGACCCCGCGCACGATCAGGCGTATCCGGATCGCGGCCGGGCGCTCGCGATCGAGCCCATGACGTGCCCGCCGGACGCCCTGAACTCCGGCGTCGACCTCGTCGTCCTGACACCGGGGGAGACGTGGACGGGCGCGTGGGGACTGGGCGTCGCGACCGACGGAGCAGGGAGCGCGTCGTGACGATCCTGGTGTGCGGCGAGGCCTTGGTCGACCTGGTGCCGCAGGACGGCGGCCCGACGCTCGCGCCGCGGCTCGGCGGCGGACCGTTCAACGTCGCGGTCGCCCTCGGCCGCCTCGGGTCCGACGTGCAATTCCTCTCGCGCATCTCCACCGACCCGTTCGGGCGGGACCTCGTCGCCTGGCTCGAGGCGTCGCACGTCGGCCTGGACGTGCTGCAACGCGGCCCGGAGCTCACGACGCTGGCGTTGACGACGCTGAGCGCGGACGGCTCGGCGGAGTACTCGTTCTACGCCGAGGGGACGGCGGACCGCCTGGTCGAGGACCCCGCGACGATTCCCGAGTCGGTGACCGCCGCGTCGTTCGGGACGTTGTCGCTGCTCTACGAGCCCGGCGCGTCGGTCTACGCCGCGCTGCTCGCCCGCCTGCACGACGACGGTGTCGTGACCATGCTCGACCCCAACATCCGACCGGCCGCGATGACCGACGGCGACGGCTATCGGCTGCGGTTCCGCGGGTGGTTGCCGTCGGTGGACGTGCTCAAGGTGTCCGTGGAGGACGCGGCGTGGCTGGCGGAGGGCCCGTCGGGAACGACGCCGGCGGACTGGCTGGCGGCGGGCGTCACCGCCGTGGTGATCACCCGCGGCGGTGACGGCATCACGGTGGTCACCGCGGGCGGCGAGGTGTCGGTGGACGGGGTGACGGTCGAGGTCGCCGACACCATCGGCGCCGGCGACACGGTGCACGGCGCGATGCTGCACCACCTCACCGGGCACGGCGTGGACGGTCCGGACGCGCTGCGCGGCCTGGACGACGACGCGTGGCGACGGGCCGCGGAGTTCGCCGTACGCGCCGCCGCGATCACCGTTTCGCGGCCGGGGGCGGACCCTCCGTGGGCGTCCGAGGTCACCGACGGCTAGGTTTTATCTCCGACACCACAAGTTCCGTTACCACCGAGCTCGAGAGGGACCCTTCGTGCCCGCTGAGAATGCCGACAACGCCGCCACCGCCAAGCTGATCTACCCCGGTGGCGAACACGAGATGACCATCGCGCGAGCCACCGAAGGCAACGACGGTATCGAGCTGGGCAAGCTGCTCGCGAACACGGGATACACGACGCTGGACGGCGGGTTCGTCAACACCGCGTCCACCAAGTCGGCGATCACGTACATCGACGGTGCCGAGGGCATCCTGCGCTACCGCGGGTACCCGATCGAGCAGCTGGCGGAGAAGTCCTCGTTCATCGAGGTCAGCTACCTGCTGATCTACGGCGAGCTCCCCACCACCGAGCAGCTGGACGCGTTCACCGACCGCATCCGTCGGCACACGCTGCTGCACGAGGACCTCAAGCGGTTCTTCGACGGCTTCCCGCGCAACGCGCACCCCATGCCGGTGGTGTCCTCGGCGGTCAACGCCCTGTCGGCGTACTACCAGGATTCGCTGGACCCGGACGATCCCGAGCAGGTCGAGCTCTCGACCATCCGTCTGCTGGCCAAGCTGCCGACCATCGCGGCGTACGCGTACAAGAAGTCGGTGGGTCAGCCGTTCCTGTACCCGGACAACTCCAAGAGCTACGTCGAGAACTTCCTGCGCATGACGTTCGGCTTCCCGGCCGAGCCGTACGAGGCCGATCCGGAGCTGGTCAAGGCCCTCGACATGCTGCTGATCCTGCACGCCGACCACGAGCAGAACTGTTCGACGTCGACGGTGCGCCTGGTGGGGTCCTCGGACGCCAACCTGTTCACGTCCATCTCGGGCGGCATCAACGCGCTGTGGGGTCCGCTGCACGGTGGCGCCAACCAGGCCGTGCTCGAGATGCTCTACCGCATCCAGGGCGAGGGCGGCGACAGCGCCGACTTCCTGAACCGGGTGAAGAACAAGGAGGCGGGGGTCAAGCTCATGGGCTTCGGCCACCGCGTCTACAAGAACTACGACCCGCGTGCGGCCATCGTTCGCAAGACCGCGCACTCGATCCTCGAGAAGCTGGGTTCCGGTGACGAGCTGCTCGACATCGCGATGAAGCTCGAAGAGGTCGCCCTGAACGACGACTACTTCGTCGAGCGCAAGCTGTACCCGAACGTCGACTTCTACACCGGTCTGATCTACCGCGCGATGGGCTTCCCGGAGCGCATGTTCACGGTGCTGTTCGCGCTGGGCCGCCTGCCCGGCTGGATCGCGCACTGGCAGGAGATGCACCAGGACCCGAACGGCAAGATCGGCCGTCCGCGTCAGATCTACACCGGCTACACCGAGCGTGCCTACGAGGGCATCGACGGGCGCAGCTGACACCACGCGCGACACGGACAAGGGGGCACCGGCTTCGGCCGGTGCCCCCTTGTCCGTGTGCGGTGGGTCAGAAGACGCGGTTCGCGAGGACGGGGAGGTTCCGGCGCACGGCCTCGAGGTCGGTGACGTCGAGGTCGATCGTCAGCTCGCCGGGCGCGTCGGTGAGCTCGTCGAGGATCTCCCCGGTGGGGGAGACCACCATCGAATGCCCGATCCCGACGGGGGCGGTGCCGGTGATCTCGATGCCCGACGCCGCCGGGTCGGCCTGGCCGCACGCGGCGACGAACGTCGTCGAGTCCAGCGCGCGGGCGCGGGCGAGCAACGTCCACTGGTCGACCTTGCCGGGTCCGCGACCCCACGACGCCGGGACGACGATCAGCTGGGCGCCGCGATCGGCGAGGGTCTGGAAGAGGCCGGGGAACCGGATGTCGTAGCACGTCGCGAAGCCGACGCCGACGCCGTCGACGTCGACCACCACGGGATCCGATCCCGGTGCGACGGTGTCGGATTCGGCGAATCCGAAGGCGTCGAAGAGGTGGATCTTGTCGTAGGAGGCCTCGACGCCGCCGCCGGTGATCAGGAGGGTGTTGCGGACCCGCTCGGCGGCACCCGATTCGCCGTCACCGTGGTCGGCGGCGGGGGTGAACATGCCCGCCACCACGGTGATGCCGGCCTCGTCGGCGGCCGCGCGCACCGCGCTCGCCCACGGTCCGTCGAGAGGCTCGGCGACGTCGACGATGGACCCACCGAAGCGGCGCATGGTCGCCTCGGGGAGCACGCACAGTCGGGCCCCGGCGTCGGCCGCGCTGCGCACCGCGTCGCGGACGATGTCGAGGTTCTCCTTCGGGTCACGCGACGTGGTGACCTGAGCGAGACGGATCTTCATGGAACACTCCTGACGTGGGGACGGACGGTCGACGACCGACCACGGGTGGTGGATGCTCGGGTATACATACTGTATGCACGAACTGTCGGGCCGCGAGCGCGCGTACGCCTACCTGCGCGACCAGGTGTTGTCGTCGCCGGCCGCGACGGGGACGTTTCTCAACGAGGGTGAGCTGGCGTCGCAGATCGGCGTCTCGCGGACGCCGGTGCGCGAGGCGCTCCTGCTGCTCGTGTCCGAGGGGCTGATCGAGATGGTCCGCGGCCGCGGGGCGTACGTCCCGCCGATGTCCGGCCGTCAGATCGGGGAGCTGATGGATCTGCGCGGTGTGCTCGAACGGCACGCGGCCGATCTGTGTCTGACGGCGGGAAGCGTTCCGGTGGAACGGATGTCGGACACCCTCGACCAGCAGGAGGCGCTGAGCGAGGGTGCCGCCGAGGATCATGCCCGCACGTTCATCGCCCTCGACGGCGCGTTCCATCAACACCTCATCGACGCCGCGGGCAGCGAACTGCTCTCCCACACGTACGCCGGACTGCGCGCGCGGCAGCTGCGAGCCGGTCTGTCGGCGTTGTTCGGCGCTCCGGACCGAAAGCATCAGGTGTGCACCGAGCACCGGGCCATCGTCGACGCGCTCCGCGCCGGCGATGGCGCCGCGGTGGCGGAGGCGATCGATGCACACCTGACGGTCACGACGCGGATTCTGTTGCGGGGGTGAGGTTCCGCGCGACGTACTGCTCCTCCTCGACCGGGTCGGGTCCGCGCCCGAGAATCAGGCCCAGCACGGTGAGGGCGCCGGTCACCACGATGTAGGAGAACACCGGGACCCAGCTGTCGAAGCGGTCCAACAGGAACGTGAACATCAGCGGTGCGATCGCGCCGCCGAAGACTCCGGCGATGGTGTAGGCCAGCGACGCACCCGTCGAGCGCAGCCGCAGCGAGAACTGTTCGGTGACGAAGGCCGCCTGCGGCCCGTACATGAAGGAGTGGAACGTCAGCCCCACCACCACGCCGAGCACGAGCATGCCGAACGAGCTGCCGCCGATGAGCAGGAAGAACACGGCGACCCACACGACGCCGCCGACGGCCGCCACGGCGTAGACCAGCCGGCGGTTGATCACGTCGCTGACGGCACCGGCCAGCGGGATGGTGACGAGCTGGAAGGCGGAGCCGATGAGGATGGCCGTCAGCACCTCGCTGCGGACGAACCCGAGCTTGGACACGCCGTAGGTGATGGAGAAGACGGTGAAGAGCGCGTAGATCACGTCGGGCGCGATGCGGGAGAGGATCGCCGCGATCAACGGACGGGTCTGCGTGCGGAAGACCTCGGTGATCGGCGCCTCGGGCCGGTCGCCGCTCTCCTGGATGGCCTTGAAGACGGGGGTGTCCTCGAGCTTGAGGCGGATCCAGAGTCCGAAGCCGACCAGCACCGCGGAGAACAGGAACGCCACGCGCCAGCCCCAGGACTCGAACTGCTCCTCGGTGAGGGCGAACGTGAGGCCGGCGAGAGCGCCGTTGGCCATGAGGTTGCCGGCGGGCGGGCCGATCTGAGCGGCCGAGGACCAGAATCCGCGGCGCCGAGGATTGCCGTACTCGCTGGACAGCAGGACGGCGCCGCCCCATTCGCCGCCGACGGCGACACCCTGGGCGAAGCGCAGCAGCACCAGGATGATCGGCGCGGCGACGCCGATGCTGGCGTAGCCGGGAAGGAGTCCGATGAGGAACGTCGTGACGCCGATGAGCAGCAGCGTGATCACCAGCAGCTGTTTGCGTCCGATGACGTCGCCGAGTCGGCCGAACACGAACCCACCGACGGGGCGTGCGACGTAGCCGACGGCGTAGGTGGAGAACGCGAGCAGGGTTCCCGTGAGCGGGTCGGACTCGGGGAAGAAAATGATCGGGAAGATCAACGCGGCGGAGGCCGAGTAGACCGCGAAGTCGTACCACTCGAGGGCCGTACCGGTCAGGCTGGCCGCGAAAGCCTTGGTCAGGGACTTGCGGTCGGGCCGCGCTGTCTGCCTTCCGTCGTGCGTGGTGGCGTCCATGGAGTTCCTTTCGGGGTGTCGTAGGTCATATACTTGCTGTATACAGAACGTATGCGCAAGCCCCGGGCGCAGACGAAACACAGAGTTTCCACGAGATTCCAGCTCTGACAGCACCTGAACGGAGACCGCTCATGACCGACGCCACCACCCTCACCTTCGCTCTGCCCGACGGCAGTACCCGGACGGTCGAGGTCCACGCCCTTCTCAACGCCGGATACGCCGGCCGGAACCAGGAGGAGGTGGCCGCCCACATCGCCGAACTGGCGGAGCTCGGTGTGCCCGCTCCCACCACCACGCCGGCGCTCTACCCCGTCTCGCCTTACCTGGCGCAGCAGACGTCGTCGGTGGCGGTCCAGCACGGGCGCACGTCCGGCGAGGCGGAGTGGGCGCTGATCGTCACCGGCGACACTCGGGACGACGTCCTGCTGACCGTGGCGTGCGATCACACCGACCGCGAGCTCGAGGTGCACGGGGTGGCGTGGAGCAAGAACGCCTCGCCCGACGTCCTCGGCGAGACGGCGTGGAAACTCACCGAGGTCGCGGACCATCTCGACCGCATCACACTGCGCGCGTGGGCGGACGACGTCCTGATCCAGGACGCGTCGCTCGCGGACCTGCTGACGCCCGACCACTGGCTGGACGCGCTCGCCGAGCGCGATCTCTTCCGCGCCGGCACCGTCCTGTTGTCCGGCACCGTGCAGATGGCGCCGGGGGTCGAGCAGTTCGCCTCGTCGTGGCGCGTCGAGCTGCACGATCCGGTCCTGGACCGCCGCTCGACCTGCGGTTACACGGTCGAACGCATGCCGTCGCCGATCGGCTGACGACAACCGCGTTAGGGTGATTCGGTACGAACACCGTAGTTCGCGATCGGGCGCCCGCCCGGTCAGACGAGGAGAATGTCGTGACCAAGCCCGAGATCGAGTTCCAGCCCGGCCCGCCGCCCACCGATCTCGTGGTCGAGGACATCACCGTCGGCGACGGTGCGGAGGCGAAGCCCGGCGGCACCGTCGAGGTCCACTACGTGGGCGTCGAGTTCGACACCGGCGAGGAGTTCGATTCGTCCTGGAACCGCGGCGAGTCCATCACCTTCCCGCTGCGCGGTCTGATCCAGGGGTGGCAGGACGGCATTCCCGGCATGAAGGTCGGCGGCCGTCGCCGGCTGACCATCCCGCCGGAGCTCGCCTACGGTCCCGCCGGCGCCGGCCACCGGCTGTCCGGCAAGACGCTCGTCTTCGTCATCGATCTGCTGAACGCCTGATCGACCCGGGGTCCTCACCGACCTCGAGCACCACGCGTGCCCCGCCCAGCGGGCTCTCCTCCATTCGTGCGGTTCCGCCGTGCAGGTGAGCCTGCTGGGCCACCAGGGCCAGCCCCAGTCCCGAGCCGCCCGGCGCCGCTCCCGCGCCCCGCTCGAAGCGGCCGAACACGCGCTCCCGTTCGGCCTCCGGGATGCCCGTGCCGTCGTCGTCGACCACGATCCGTGCACCGGTCGACGTGCGCTCGACGCCGATCACCACCGTGCTCGCTCGGCCGTGACGGGCCGCGTTGCGCACGGCGTTGTCCAGGGCCAGCCGCAGACCGGCCGGATGGCCGTGCAGCGGAACGGGTTCCGTCGCCTCCACCCGCACCGCGACGCCGGGCACCGAGCGGGCCGCGTCCCGCGCCACCAGATCGGCCACGTCCACGGCGTCCATCGGGACGCGCTCGGCCGCCGTCGTCAATTCGCCGGAGGCCAGCTTCTCCAGCGCTCCGAGCGTCGTCTCCACGCGTCCCTGGGTGCGCTGCAGGTCGGCCAGGATCTCCTGCCGCTGCTCGTCGGAGAGATCGAGGGTGCGCAGGACCTCGATGTCGGTGCGCATGGCCGTCAGCGGCGTCCGCAGTTCGTGTGCCGACACCGCCGCGAAGTCACGGGCCGTCTCGAGGGCGCTCTCGGTGCGCGCGCGGGCGTCCTCCACGCGCTGAAGCATGTCCGCCACGGCGGCGGCGAGCTCGTCCGCTTCCCGCACCCCGGTGGACCGCCGCGGCGGGACGGGAGGTTCGCGCGCGACGTCGCGGGTCAGCCGCATCAGCGGCCGCACGGCGCGGCCGCCGAGCAACCAGCCCAGCACGGTCGACGCGCCGACGGCGAGGACGCCGGCCCGCAGCACCTGCCACTGCTGGTCGTCCGTGATGTCTTGGGCCTCCGACAGGGGCACCGCGATCGAGACCGTCGCGCCCGCGCGGGTGGGGACGTCGGCGGTGTAGACGCGGAACGGCACCCCGTCGACGTCCACCGTCGTCGATCCGGGCCCGAGTGCCGGCAGCTCCGGTTGCGTGCTCGCCCGGACGGTGCCGTTCTGCCGGATGGTGATCCCGAACGCCTCGGACTCCCCGAGGAAGCCGAGGAACATCTCGAACGTCTGCGCTCGCGGCACGACGACGTCGGACGCCAGTTCCAGCCGCCGGTCCAGCTGGAGCACGTTGTTCCGGGAGATCGCCGCGGCCACGTACCAGCCGATGAGCGAGACGATGATGATCGCCCCGAGGGCGGTCGCCGCCGCCACACGGGCGCGCAGCGAGAAGGCGCGCCTCATGCTCCGGGCCGCAGCACGAACCCCACGCCGCGGACCGTGTGCAGGACGCGCGGCGTGCCGTCCGCCTCCATCTTGCGGCGCAGATAGCCGACGAAGACGTCGACGACGTTGGTGTCGGCCACGAAGTCGTAGCCCCAGACGAGTTCCAGCAGGCGCTCGCGACTGAGGACGACGCCGTGGTTGCGGGCGAGCACGGCGAGCAGCTCGAACTCCCGCTTGGTCAGGTCGAGGGTGCGACCGGCGATGATCGCGCGATGACCCGGTTCGTCCACGGTGAGCGGTCCGACGACGACGGCGCCGTCGGGCTCCTCGGCCGGAACCGTCCGGCGCCGGAGCATCGCGTTGATGCGGGCGACGAGTTCGGCGAGAACGAACGGCTTGGTCAGATAGTCGTCCGCACCCGCCTCGAGCCCGGCGATCCGATCGTCGACCGAACTGCGCGCGCTGAGCACGCACACCGGCACCTCGTTGCCCCGGGCGCGCAGCGCGGAGACCACCCCGCTGCCGTCGAGCACCGGCATGTTCATGTCCAGGACCACCACGTCGGGTCGCCGCGCCTCGACCAGGTCGAGTGCCACGGCGCCGTCCGGGGCGGTGATCACCGTGAACCCGCTGAGGCGGAGTCCGCGTTCGAGGGAGGCGAGGACGTCGGCGTCGTCGTCGACGACGAGAACGGTGGCGGAATCGGGCACGGGGCCATTCTGCCGTGTTCGTCGCGCGGGGATTTCGGGTACGAACTCCGATCATGAGCACCGCGCCCACCGTCCTGTGGTTTCGCCGCGACCTTCGGTTGGGCGACCACCCCGCTCTCGCGCACGCCGCGGAGGCCGGAGGCGACGTGCTGGCGCTGTTCGTGCTCGACCCTGCGTTGCTGAACCCCGCCGGCGCCGCGCGCCGCGACGTGCTCTACCGCGCCCTGGGGTCCCTCGACGAGGCGCTGGACGGCCGATTGCTGGTGGTGAAGGGCGACCCGGTGACGGCGGTGCCGAAGGTCGCGAAGGCCGTCGGGGCCGAGGCCGTCCACGCGAGCGAGGACTTCGGACCGTACGGACGACGTCGGGACGAGCAGGTGGGGGAGAAGGTGGACCTGGTCTTCACCGGCTCGCCGTACACGGTCTCCCCGGGGCGGATCACCAAGGACGACGGCGACCCCTTCAAGGTGTTCACGCCGTTCTACAAGCGGTGGCAGGAACACGGCTGGCGGGACCCGGCGGACACGTCGGCCTCGACGGCGTCGTGGATCGACCCCGACGACGTCTCGGGAGGGCCTCGGCGCGTGAAGGTTCCGAGCGAGAAGCATCACGTCGACGCCGAGATCGGGGAGAAAGAGGCGCTCTCGGCGTGGAAGGACTTCGTCGACGATCGGGCGAGCGGCTACGGCGACGAGCGCAACCGGCCCGATCTCGACAGCACCAGCCGCATGTCGGTGCACCTCAAGTACGGGATGATCCACCCGCGAACGTTGCTCGCGGACCTGAAAGGCAAAGCGGCCGAACCGTATCGGCGCGAGCTGTGCTTCCGCGACTTCTACGCCGACGTGCTGTTCCAGCGTCCCGACAGCGCCCGCGAGAACTACGACAAGCGGTTCGACAAGATCGAACTGGACTCCGGCAAGCACGCGGACGAGTTGTTCGACGCGTGGTGCGAGGGCCGCACGGGCTTCCCGATCGTCGACGCCGGGATGCGCCAGTTGGTGTCGGAGAACTGGATGCACAACCGCGTACGCATGATCGTCGCGTCGTTCCTGGTCAAGGATCTGCACCTGCCGTGGTGGCGCGGGGCGCGATTCTTCCTGCAGCACCTGATGGACGGTGACATCGCGAGCAACCAGCACGGGTGGCAGTGGACGGCGGGCACGGGCACCGACGCCTCGCCGTACTTCCGCGTGTTCAATCCCACCACGCAGGGGGAGAAGTTCGACCCGCAGGGTGACTACGTGCGCCGGTGGGTGCCCGAACTGCGCGGCGTCGAGGGCAAGGCGGTCCACGCCCTGAAGGACGGGCGGCCGGAGGACTACCCGGAGCCGATCGTCGACCACAAGCACGAGCGCGAGGAGGCGCTGCGGCGGTTCGCGGCCATCAAGGACTGACGCGGCGCAGGTGGGCCAGGAGGGTCTCGGCCACCTGCTCGGACGCCTCGACCGGGGCGAGGTGCCCCACGCCGGGCAGGATGGTCACCGGCGGATCCCCCGGCAGCGCGTCCGCCAGGCGCTGCGCCTGCTCGACCTGGATCCACGGATCGTCCTCGCCCCACCCGATGCTCACCGGGCACCGCGTGTCCGCCAGCCGCGCGACCACCGGGCGGGTGTGCTCGGGACGCAACGCGCCGATCTGGCGGTAGAGGGCGAGTCGGCCCGCGTCACCGAGCCACGGGGCGGCCAGACGCTCGATCGACTCCGTCGTCAGCCGGGCGCCCGCCCCCGCGATGTACTCGCGGACCAGCGCGCCGTGCAGTCGCTCGGGAAGGGCGGAGAACACGTCGACGTGGTCGCGGACGAGCGCGAAGAACGGTGAGCCCCACGGGTCCAGCGTCACCACGTCCCACAGGAACACGGACGCGGCGTCTCGGTCGTGGAGCAGATGCGCGCGCAGGGCCACGGCGCCGCCGACGTCGTGCGCCACCAGGTGCGGGCGATGGAGCCCCCAGTGGTCCAGCAGCGCAGCGAGTCTCGATCCCTGCGCCGCGAGGTCGATCGGGGTGTCGGGGTGCATCGTCGATCGGCCGTAACCGGGCATGTCCCAGAGGAACACCCGGTGGGTGCGGGCGATGCGACGGGCGACCGCTCCCCACACCGCCGAGGACCACGGGGTGCCGTGACATAACACCACGTCGCCCGCGGCGTCCTCCGTGCTCGGGCCGAGCACCACGGTGGCGACCGATGCCCCGTCCACGGTGACCGGGACGACGTCCGGCAGCTCCCACCACGAGGTGTCCATGGCGACCGAGGGTACCGACCGATCGTGTGCAGTAATCGGCGCTGTACGCCGATTACTGCACAGAATTCAGACCCGTCCGCGGAACGCCTCGGCGAGGGCGTCGAGTACGGAGGCGTCCTCGATGGTGGACGGCACCACCACTTCCGCGCCGTCGGCCATCTGGCGCATGGTCTTGCGGAGGATCTTCCCCGAGCGCGTCTTCGGCAGGGCGGCCACGACCGTGACGTCCTTGAACGAGGCGACGGCGCCGATGTCCGCCCGGACGGCCGCGATCAGGTCGGTCCGCAGCTGGTCCTCGGTGATGTCGGCGCCCGCCTTGAGCACGACATACGCCGATGGCTTCTGCCCCTTGGTCTCGTCGTGCACGCCGATCACCGCGCACTCCGCGACGGCCGGATGCGTGGCGACGACGGCTTCGATGCTGCCGGTGGACAATCGGTGCCCGGCCACGTTGATGACGTCGTCGGTGCGGCCGAGGACGGTCAGGTACCCGTCCTCGTCGATCAGCCCGGAATCGCCGGTGAGGTAGTACCCGTCGAACGCCGAGAGGTACGACTCGACGAAGCGCCTCTCGTCGTTCCACAGCCCGGTGAGCGTGCCGGGCGGCAGGGGGAGTTCGACCACGATGGATCCCTCGGTTCCGGCGGGCACGGGGTCGCCCGATGCGTCGACCACGGCGACCCGGAAACCCGGCACCGGCACGGTCGGCGAGCCGGCCTTGATCGGCATGGGTTCCAGGCCACGAAGATTCGCGCAGATGGGCCACCCGGTCTCGGTCTGCCACCAGTGGTCGACGACGGGTCGGTCCAGAACCCGCGACGCCCACGCGAAGGTGTCCGGGTCGAGGCGCTCGCCCGCGACGAACAGTGCGTCGAGCGAGCTGGTGTCGTGGTCGGCCAGCAAGGCGGCATCGGGGTCGACCTTGCGGATCGCCCGCAGTGCGGTCGGAGCCGTGAACAGCACGCGCACACCGTGATCGGCGATCACCCGCCAGAACGCCCCGGCGTCCGGGGTGCCGACGGGCTTGCCCTCGTACAGCACCGTCGTCGCCCCGGCGAACAGCGGGCCGTAGACGATGTAGCTGTGGCCGACGACCCACCCGACGTCGCTGGCGGTCCACATGACCTGCCCCGGGCCGATGTCGTAGATAGCCCGCATCGACCACGTGAGCGCCACGGCGTGACCACCGTTGTCCCGCACGACGCCCTTGGGCTTGCCCGTGGTGCCGGAGGTGTAGAGCACGTAGAGCGGATCGGTGGCCGCCACGGAGACCGGATCGGCGGGCGCCGCGGCGGCGAGGGCGTCGTCGAAGTCCACCCAGTCGGCCGGCACGTCTGCGGGAATCTCGCTGCGACGCTTCACGATCACCGCCGACGGCGAGGCCGTGGACAGGTCCAGCGCGGTGCGGACGGGCTCGACGTAGTCGACGGTGCGGCCCGGTTCGAGGCCGCCGGTGGCGGTGACGACGGCGACCGGGGCGGCGTCGTCGAGACGGGCGGCGAGTTCCTTGGCGGCGAATCCGCCGAAGACCACGGAATGCACGGCGCCCAGGCGGGCGCACGCCAGCATGGCGATCACCGCCTCCGGAATCATCGGCAGGTAGATCACCACGCGGTCACCGGTGCCGACACCGTGCTCGCGCAGCACGCCGGCGAAGCGGGCGACGAGGTCCAGCAACTCGGCGTAGGTGTACGACGCCCGGGTGCCGGTCATCGCCGAATCGTGGATCAGTGCGACGCGGTCACCGGCACCACCGGCGACGTGGCGGTCGAGGGCGTTGACGCAGGTGTTGAGCCGGCCGTCCGGGAACCAGCGGTAGAAGGGCGGCCTCGACGAATCGAGGGCGCGGGTGGGCGGAACGTCCCAGTCGACGGCCGTCGCGGCGTCCAGCCAGAAGGCGTCCGGATCGGTGGCGGCGGCGTCGTACGCCCGGCGGTAGGCACCCGATTCGGTCATGACTCCGACTGTAATTGCCGGGAGCGCGCGTGGTTCGATGTTCGCATGACCGGTGTCCGAGAGAGCGCTGCGGAGGCCGAGTTCGCCGCCGCCGACGATCTCGCGACCGACCTCGCTGCCGACATCGACGGCGCCTACGGCAGCCCCGAGGGGGCGCCTCCGAGGTCCCTCATCGTCACCGTGTTCGGCCTCTACGTGCGCGAGTTCGGCGGTTGGGTGGGGGTCGGCACGCTGATCCGGCTGCTCGAACCGCTCGGGGTCGACGCCCAGGCGGTGCGCTCGGCCGTCTCGCGCCTGAAGCGACGGGGCATCCTCGTGGCCGAGAAGCGGGGCACCACCGCCGGCTACGCGCTGTCCGACGTCGCGCGTGAGATCCTCGCCCTCGGTGATCGCCGCATCTTCACCCCGCCCCCCGAGACGGGGGAGGAGTGGGTCATGGTCGTGTTCTCGGTGCCCGAGAGCGAACGCAAGAACCGGCACGCACTCCGAACCCGGTTGTCCGGCATGGGTTTCGGCAACGTCACGTCGGGAGTGTGGATCGCCCCGGTCCACTTGGCCGAGGACTGCCGCGTCGTCCTCACGCGGGCGGGACTCGACAGCTACGCCGACGTCTTCACCGGCAGCAGTCTGATCTCCGGTGAGGCCGCCGACCGTGTCGGGCAGTGGTGGAACCTGGACGAGCTCGCCTCGTCCTATCGACGCTTCGTCTCCCGTGTCACCCCGATCGCGGAGCGGTGGCGTGCTGCGGATCCCGCCGCGGACCCCGCCTCCGCGTTCGCCGACTACGTGCGCGTGCTCACCGCGTGGCGACGGCTGCCCTACCGCGATCCGGGCCTGCCCGCGAGCCTGCTCCCCGACCCGTGGCCGGGCGCCGCGGCCAGGGACCTCTTCGGGTCGATCCGGGAGCTGCTGGAGAAGCCGGCGCACGCGTACGTGGACGAGGCTCCCGCGCCGCGGTAACTGTGCGCCTTTCGCCACGCCCTGCCGCCATGAAGGAGGAGCGAGAGCAGTGAGCACGACCTACACGGTGTCGGTGACCCGCGACGGCGAGTGGTGGATGGTCGCCGTCCCCGAGCTGGACGCCCTCACCCAGGCCCGCCGACTCGGCGACGTCGACACCGCCGCCCGCGAACTGGTGGCCCTCGAGACCGGCACCGCACTCGACGAGGTGAGCATCGACGTGCACGTCGAACTCACCGCCGGGGACGGTGACCTCACCGCCCGCGTGGCCGACCTTCGTGCCCGTCGCGAGCGTATCGAGGTCGAGGAGGCGAAGGTCCGTGACGACACCGCCACGTTCGCACGCGAACTCGCCGCCGCTCGGGTTCCCGTCCGCGACATCGCAACCCTGCTCGGGGTGACATTCCACCGCGTCAGCCGTCTCGTCAACACCTGACAGGCGCAGTCCTCGACTCCCGACGGGCGTGCGCGTCGTTGTCGGCGGCCTGTTTCGAGTCGGTGCCTCGTGGCATCGTTCGACCGCACAGACCAAGTGAGTGTCTTAAGTCGACACTGCGGTCGCCGGGTTCGCGTCTCGGATGCTCGTCGAGGACGCCTCACACCGGAGCGGGCCCACGCAGCGTCACGGCAAGGGATCGCCCGTCGTCAGCGTCGGACGCGGACGACACGTACACCGGCGATCGCGAACGGCGCAGCCAGCACCGCCGCTGAGGCGGCGCCGATCAGCGGATACGCCCACCAGGGGAGAACCATCTGGTTCCACCACTTCAGTAAATCCTCGAATGCACGGTTCCACTCATCCGACGGCCTTGCCAAGTCCGCACCGAACAGCGGTTCGTACGAACCTTCGTAGATGACGACGGACCCATCGTCGGCGGTCATGGCGAAGTGCTCGGCGCCCGGGAACACCAGACCGATCACCGCACCTGCGATGGCGGCCCACGCCATCAGCGTCGTTATGCGCGTCACCCAATCACACACGGGCCCTTGCAGCCGACGACACCGGAATTCCTCCGGCACCGCCACCGTTCGGGAAATTGACTGTGTTCCGTTCCAATGCCCGGTACCACCCCTCCGCCGCCACGAGCGGCCACCCGCCGCGAGGTGCACGGGCGAGTACCGTTCCACCCGACGCCGTAGTCGTCGAGCTGTTGATCCGCGGGTCGCGAGGGAGAGCACCATATTTCGCGCCGCATTTGCGGCTTCTCCGAAGGGGCAGGGTCGCTAGGCTCGTGACTATGCCTCACGACATACCGGATGACGGGTCTGTTCTCGTGAGGACCTGGTTCGGTGACGACGCCGCCTGGAATGCCGTAGTGGCCGAGACTCGCGGAGACGGAGATGACCCGGCAAAGGAGTCGGGAACCTCTCCGTTCACCGCAGTCGACGACCGGGACTTCGACGGTGCGACGACCGGCCAGGTAATACAGGCGGCGCGGTCGCACTCGTCCTCGTACCTGTTCCTGGCGGACCGGATTACGCTAACCGATCCCGAGCACCCGGTATTGGTGGTCGATCTCGATGACTCGCAGGCTGATTCGCCGGCGACCGTCCGCGTGGCTTCGTATCAGTTAGGTGATGTGGAGAGCAATCTGGCGACCGCCAACGTGGACTTCGCCGAGTTTCGTTCTGCTGCGGACGCTGACGGAGTCTTTCGCGGTTTTCGCGTCACTGTGGAGCAGCGGCACATCGAGAAGGGGCAAATCCTGGACGCGATCCCCGAGTCGCCGGGCGCCGAGACATTGGAGTTGTTGCGCAGTGACCTTGAGAATACGTTTAGCGTCTATCCCAATTCTCGCTCAGTGCAGTTGCCGGCGATACGGATTGCAGATCTGAGGTCCCGCCGCGCGGAACTGCTGGCAGGCACGTTCCCTTACGGTAGAACACCCTTCGGTTACGCGGACATGGTGCGATTCTGCGATGCAGGGGGACCCGCGTGGGGTCTGCACCTGCCGAAACGGTCAACGATCAGCGGTTCGGCGGCGTGACCGCCGCTGCACGAACTCGCGTCCCAATGCGATCGCGCCGACGAGGACGAGCGCCCCCGCCAACGGGTAGAGCCCGACCGACGACCACGAGAAAGTGGTCGTCGACGCTCCCAGTCCGACGAGCACCCCGTACGCGTAGTACAGCGGTGAGCGCTTGGTCTCGGCCGGGGCGTTGTCGTGCACGGGCCGCATGGGCGGCATGTTCTCGGTCATGCGTTGCACTCCTCACGATGTGGTGCCGATGATGGCCGCACAGCCCGATGCGCTTGGCAGGTGCCGTATCGGATCGACACATCAGCTCCGTCGCGTCCGCCGCAGAACGATGAGGACAGCGGTGGCGCCGGCCAGGGCGAGCCAGAGCCCCGCCGCCGCTACGCTCCGCGACGCGGGTGGTCGAACCTCGACCGAGGACTTGGTGACGACGTCGGTGAACTTGAACGTCATCCCCGGCCGTGTCCAGCTTCACCAGTCGGTGACACCGGACCGGATTCGCTCCGCACCGGTGTGCGCGATGTAGTCGAAGTTCGCGGGGAACCCGTAGTGCTCGATGCACCACCACGTACCCGGGTTCAGGCCGTTGCCGACGATGTCGCGGAAGTAGACCCAGAGAAGCAGGGCCACCACGATGGCCGGTGTCACCGCGGCGACGCGCAACGGTGTCCCGAGCCGAGGCCGCCCTGTCACATCAGCACCCGCCGGCCGCCGCGGGTGCGGTGCGGGTACGTGGCCGGTGACCTGGTGAACGACACTTTTGTGGCGTCTCAGGTGACGGGGTGGCGGTGGAGGTATTCCGCGACGGCCCGTCGGATGACGTCGGCGTCGGGGACGCGGTCGGCTTGTGCGCGGCGGTGGATGTCGGCGCGCATGGTCGCGGGGAATCGGACGGACATGGCCGGCGTGTTGCGGCCTTTGCCGGCGCCGGCACGGGGGCGCCCCATGGCCAGTGCTGCTGGGTTGACGTCGATGGCGACGACTTCGTCGGAGGTGGGTGGGGTGGTGGCGTAGTCGTCGGCCATTGCCCCGTAGTCCTCTTCGCGTACCGGGTCTGCCATGAGCTTTCTCCTCGTCATCGTCGTTGGCGGCTGTAGATCGGGGTGATGAACTGGTCAAGCTCGAGGTTGGCGACGAGAGCGGGGCGCAGCATCATCGCGTGGAACACCACCGCTACCTCGGGGTCGCGGAGGTCGGCGATGACCTCGATCCAGGGTTCGCCGTCGGCCGCGGGTGTGATGTAGAGAAACGGCTGTGCCCCCACCATTCGCGGCGTCAACGCGATCCGCGCGACGTAGAACGGCATCACGGCGCGGATCTCGTTGTCGGTGATGCCATGCGCTCGGGCGCTGGGTATCACCGCGATCCGCACGCCCAAAAGTGTAACCGACTTTCAGGGATTGCAGGGTGATGGTATGTACCTCACCGGGCGGGCGCGTCGTCTCGCCGCCTGCCGCGTCGTATGGCGCTCGACCGTGACACTCGCCGACGGTCGAACACCGACGACACCGCTCGGCGGCGTGGGAGGCTCGAAGGCGTGCCCGACCCCGACGACCCTCGCTATCGACGCACCGGGCTGAGCTGGCGGGTGCAGGCGATGCTCTGGCCGGCGTTCTGCACGATCGCCACCTGGGTCGTCGTGATCGCCATCGACATCTCCGAAGACGGACTCAACCTTGTGGGACTCGTGGCCTGGGTTCTCGCGGGCGTGCCGATCACTGTGGTCGTGGTGTGCACGTTGCTGGGGGGGGCGCGGCTATTCTCGTCGCGCTCGCCGTGCGGGCGGTGATGCGCGTCCTGGCCCCGACCGCGCCGCGGTGGGTGCAGGCCGTCGTGTTGGCGGTTCCGACCGGTGCCGGTGTTGCGGCCGTGGTCATGGTTTTCATGACGCAAGTGCTTTTCGCGGGCAATACGGCGGCCGACTACTGGCCGTTCGCAGTAAGCATCGGTGTGGTTGCGGTCCTCGCGTCCGCGATCTACTCACGGGACCTGTTCGACAAGCGCCATGTGGTGGGGTGGCGGCGCGAGGGTCAGTAGTGGCGGCGCGTGTAGGTGCCCTTGCTGCCGTTGCCGACCGATCCGCCGAGCAACGCGAGCGGGATGGCGAACAGGCACACGGCCGCGATCAGCGCGAGTACCGCCGCGCCCGCGACGAGTGCGCGGATGACGACAGCGCCGACGGCGAGCGCGCCGATCACGACGAGTGCGTTGGCGACGAACCCGACGACACCGCGGCGGGTGTCGGCGTGGCTGCGCCGTTCGTTCTCACACCTGCAGCCGCGAGCCGTAACCGATAGCGCAGCGGGACGATGGTGCAGCGCCGTGATTGTCTTGCGTCTGTGACGAAGCTGGTCGGGTGGACGGCGTTGTTCGGTGCGGTCCTCGGAGCGGTGCTGCTCGGTGCTTTGGGAGTGGCGTTCTACGCCACGGGCCGGAACGACTCTGTCGTCTACGAGGGCTCGGTTGCCGAGGCGAACGAGGCGTTCACCGGCCCGAGCTTCATCGAACTGAATCCGTTCTTCCGCGACGCAACGAACTGGTGGACCCAGCTGTGGTTGCCGTGGTGGAGCTTCCCGCTGATCGGCGCGGCAACGGGTGCCGTCGTCGCAACGCTGCTTGCCCTGGCGCGAGTGCGGGTCGTGCGCACGCGCCGCGAACGGTAGGCGCCACAAGAGTCGCTCGGCGGCCGTGAGTGGTTCGGTGCCGGTGTCAGTGCAGCCGACCATCGATGAGGACCTTCACGCCGTGGCCGACGAGGTTCTGCTGTCGGCCTCGCCGACGAGAGCTGCGCTCGGGAGGCGATCTTCAGCTGCTGGGCCGCTGCAGCCGCTCCTCGGGAATGACGGCGGTGCCCATGATCTCGATCAGGGCCTCGGGCTGCCACAGCCCCGTGGTGCCGATGCCCGCCATCGCGGGGTAGACGGGGCCGGCGAGCTCCCGCCACACGCGTCCGATCTCCCGGCCGTGCGCCTGGTAATCGGGGATGTCGGTGAGGAAGATCGTGATGCTGACGAGGTCCTCGGGCTGTCCGCCCGCCTCGGCGAGCGTGGTGAGGACGTTGCCGAACGCCTGCCGGAACTGCTCGACGATGCCGCCGGGAACGATGCGCATGTCCTTGTCCAGCGCCGTCTGACCGCCCAGGTAGAGGGTGTTGCCGGCGAGGGTGCCGTGCGAGTAGCCGCTGGGGGCGGGAAGGGCGGCGGGGTTCACGGGCAGGTGCGTCATGTCGATCCTTCGTCTCGGTGGGTGCCGTCGGATCGAGCCTAACCGATCTATTGCGTACTTGCGACGGTCGTGCAAAACTCGCTACATGAACCGCCGCGACCCCATCGACCGGGAGACGCCATGACGCTGCCGGTCCCGACTCCCACCAAGGTGATCTGCTGCGGCCTGAACTACGGCGACCACATCGCCGAGACCGGCCGCGATCGCCCGCAGTACCCCACCCTGTTCGCGAAGTTCGCCGACACGCTGATCGGCCCGACGGACGACATCGTCGTGCCGGACGACGCGCAGGTGGACTGGGAGGCCGAGCTCGCCGTGGTGGTCGGCCGACCGATTCGGCATGCCTCCCGGGCCGAGGCCGAGGCCGCGATCCTCGGATACACCGTGGCCAACGACATCTCGATGCGTGACTGGCAGCGACGCACCCTCCAGTGGTTCCAGGGCAAGGCCTGGGACGCGACCACGCCCGTCGGGCCCGTCGTCGCCACTCCCGACGAAGTCGATCCCGCCGCCGGCCTGACCATCACCTGCCGGGTCAACGGTGAGGAGGTGCAACGGGATTCGACGAAGACCCTCGTCTTCGACAGTGCCGATCTCCTCGCGTACGCCTCGACCTTCACCGTGCTGCGGCCGGGGGATCTGATCCTCACCGGCACGCCGGGCGGCGTGGGCATGTCCCGCGACCCGGCCCGCTGGCTCGCCGACGGCGACGTCCTCGAGACGGAGATCGAAGGGATCGGACTGCTCCGCAACGTCATTCGCACCACCCGACAGAATTCGCCGACCGAAGGAGACCAGCCATGACCGCACAGACCTACTACATCCTCGAGGGCGACAACTCGATGTACGCGAGCGAAGGTGGGCGCGTGATTCCCGTCGTCACCCGTGCCGGCGAGGAGGACGGCCGCACCGGTCAGACGGAGGGCGCGACGCGCATCTCCGGCGTCGGCCCGCAGCACACCCCCGCCACCAAGATCTGGTACGGCAAGGTCAGCAACGAGCCGGGCTACCGCTCCCTCGCCCACCACCACGGTGAGGCCGAGACCGGCGGCTACGTCCTCTCGGGCCGCGCCCGCATCTACTTCGGCGAGGACTACCAGGACTACATCGACATGGACGAAGGCGACTGGGTCTTCGTGCCGCCCTTCATGCCCCACATCGAATGCAACCTTTCCCGCACCGAGCCGCTGCACTGGCTCACCACCCGCACCCCCGACAACATCGTGGTGAACCTCCCCGCCGTCGCCGACGAGTCGCTGCCGAACTGGCTGGACCGGCCGTGACCACCGTGAGCGGCCCGCTCGTCACCGGGACCACCCCGACCTCCGCCGTCGTCACCGACGCCATCACCCTGACGCCGGCGGACCCGGTCGCGGCGGATCTGGCGTTCACCGCGGTGACGCAACCGTGCCCGTGGCCCAAGGCGTACGGCGGCGACATGGTCGCGGCCGCAGCCGCGGCGGCGCTCCGCTCGGTCACCGACGGCAAGACGCTGCACTCCATGCACTCGTACTTCCTGCGCCCGGTCGACATCGGGGCACCGGTGCACTACGACGTCGAGATCGTGCGCGACGGACGGCGATTCGCCACGCGGCAGGTGCGGGCACTGCAGAACGGTAAGACGGCGTATCTGGCGCTGGCCTCGTTCGCCGCCGGCGGCGAGAGCGGCTCGACGGCGAGCGTCGCCCCCGTGGACCTCCCGTCTCCCGACGACCTCCCGTCGTCCGCGCAGTACCTCGCGGACCGCCCCGTGACCCACGACGCGTCGATGACCGAGGTGAGCAAGCAGTACTGGAGCGGCGGGCGCGGGGTCGACATGCGCCACGTGCCCGGGCCGATCTACCTCGAGGTCGACGGGGGACGGGATCCGCACCAGGCGTTGTGGATTCGTCCGTTCGACGCACTGCGTCCGGTGCCGGGCCTGACCGACGCGCAGCGCGACGTCGCGGCCCTGGCGTACGCCTGCGACTACACGATTCTCGAGCCCGTCCTGCGCGCTCTCGGTCATCCGTGGGCCGAGCCGGGTCTGGTCACCGCCAGCCTCGACCACGCCATGTGGTTCCACCGCGCTCCCGCCCCCGGCGATCTCGACGGGTGGCTGCTCTACACGCAGGAGGCCCTGTCCGCCGACGCCGGTCGCGGTGTCGGACTCGGACGATTCTTCACCCCGGACGGTATTCACCTGGCCACTGTCGTCCAGGAAGGCATGATCGACCCGACTCGGAAGGAGCCGTGACATGAGCACGGACATCGCTACCGACCCGACAGTGACCGTTCCCACCGGGACCACCGGCCCCGACGCGCTGTCGCCGAGCGCGTACGTCGACACCTTCGCTCGCGACAACCTGCCCCCCGCCGAGCTGTGGCCGACGCTCGAATTCACCACGCCCGAGCTGCAGTTCCCGGATCGGCTCAACGCCGGGGCGGAACTGATCGAGCGCGCCGTGGAGCGCTTCGGTGCGGACCGCCCGGCCCTGCGGACTCCCGACGGCATCGCGTGGACACTCGGCGACCTGCGTGACCACACCCATCGGATCGCGCGGGTGCTCACCGAGGACCTGAACCTGCAGCCCGGCAACCGCGTTCTCCTCCGATCTTCTAACACCCCTCTGGCCGTGGCCTGTTGGCTGGCGGTGCTCGAAGCCGGCGGCGTCGCCGTCGTGGTCATGAGCGCCCTTCGAGCGCGTGAGCTCGGGCCGATCGTCGAGAAGACGCGCCCCACGGTGGCACTGGTGGACCACCGGGCGGTCGACGACGTCCGGACGGTGCGTGACGACTCCGCTCCCGATCTGGTGGTGGTGCCGGTCGGTGGACCGGACGCCGACGATCTGGTGGCCCGAGCGGCGAGTAAGCCCACGGGTTTCGTGCCGGTCGAGACGGCGGCGGACGACGTCGCCCTGCTCGCCCCGACGTCCGGCAGCACCGGAACGCCGAAGTTCTGCATGCACTTCCATCGCGACGTCCTGGCCATCGACGCCACGTTCGGGGCTCGGGGTCTGCGCTTGCGCAGCGACGACGTGGTGGCCTGCACCGCGCCGTTCGCGTTCACCTTCGGCCTCGGCATGTTGGTCGTCTTCCCGTTGCGTGCGGGGGCGTGCGCGTTGCTGACCGACGCCGTCACCCCGCCGGCTCTCGCCGATCTGGTGGAGTCGGAGAAGGTCACGGTGCTGGCCACCGCGCCCACCGCTTACCGTCAGATCATCAAGGCCGACAGATTGTCCAGGCTGGCCGGCCTGCGCGTCGCCGTCAGCGCCGGCGAGCACATCCCCACCGGCGTGTGGACCCGGATCCGCGACGAGATCGGCCTCGAGGTGATCGACGGCATCGGGGCCACCGAACTGCTGCATATCTTCCTGTCGACGGCGGCGGCCGACGCGCCTCGCCCCGGCTCCACCGGCAAGCCGCTGCCCGGGTACCGCGCGTCGATCCTGGGCGACGACGGCGAGCCGGTGCCGGACGGAACGCCCGGTCGGCTCGCGGTGATCGGGCCCGTCGGGTGCCGGTACCTCGCCGACGACCGTCAGTTCGAGCGCGTCGAGAACGGGTGGAACATCACCGGGGACACGTTCTATCGCGACGAGGACGGGTACTACTTCTACTGCGCCCGTACCGATTCGATGATCGTCTCGTCCGGGTACAACATCGGCGCACCCGAGGTGGAGGCCTGCATCGAAGGCCATCCGGCGGTGATGGAAGCGGCCGTCGTGGGCGAGCCGGACCCGGATCGCGGATCGATCGTCAGTGCCTTCGTCGTCCTGCGCGACGGCGTATCGGGCACCGAGGAGACGGTGCGGTCCATCCAGGATCACGTGAAAGCCGAACTGGCGCCGTACAAGTACCCGCGCCGGATTCGCTTCGTCGACACCCTGCCGCGCAATTCGAGCGGCAAACTCCAACACTTCAAGCTCCGGCAGGCCCTCGAGGCGCCGGCGGACCAGGAGGCACGGTCATGAGGATCGCCATCGTCGGCGGCGGGCCCGGTGGGCTCTACTTCGCCGCTCTCGCCAAGCAGCTCGACCCCACCCACCGCATCGACGTGTGGGAGCGCAACGCTCCCGACGACACTTTCGGCTTCGGCGTCGTGTTCTCGGACGAGACGCTCGGCAGCATCGAGGGCGCGGACTCGGTGGTCCACGACGAGATGGAGCGACTCTTCGCTCGATGGACCGATATCGACGTCGAGGTCGACGGCCGGTCCTACACCGTCGGCGGCCAGGGTTTCGCCGCGATGAGCCGCAAGGAACTGCTGAAGGTACTGCAGCGGCGGGTCGCCGATCTCGGTGTCACCGTGCAGTATTCGACGGAGGCACCGGATCCGGACACGCTGCGGCGGACCTACGATCTGGTGATCGCTTCCGACGGACTGAACTCCGCGGTCCGCACGCGGTACGAGGACGTCTTCCGGCCCACCCTCGACCGCCGGAACAACAAGTACATCTGGTTCGGCACCGACAAGGTGTTCGAGGCGTTCCAGTTCATCGTCGCCCACACCGAGTTCGGCACCATGCAGATCCACGGGTACCCGTACTCCGACCAGGGCTCCACGTTCATCGTGGAGATGCACGAGGACGTCTGGCGCCGTGCGGGTCTGGATCGCACCGAGCACGAGCACTTCCCGCCCGGGGTCTCCGACGAGTACGCGGTCGAGCGCATCCGTGAGATCTTCGCCGACACGCTGGACGGCCACGAGATTCTGACCAACAACTCGAAGTGGCTGAACTTCCACACGGTGCGCAACGAGCGGTGGTTCGACGGCAACGTCGTGCTGCTTGGCGACGCCGCCCACACCGCGCACTTCTCCATCGGCTCCGGGACGAAGCTCGCGATGGAGGACGCCCTGGCCCTGGCGGCGTGCGTCCACGAGCACGCCGACATCGAGACCGCGCTCGCCGCCTACCAGGAGGAGCGCAAACCGGTCGTCGAGAGCACGCAGCGCGCGGCGCAGGCGTCGCTCGAGTGGTTCGAGAACATCGGCCTGTACGCCGATCAGGCGGACACGGAATTCGTCTTCAACCTGCTGACGCGCTCACGCCGCATCACGTTCGACAACCTGCGGGAGCGGGACGCGGACTTCGCGGCGCTGGTCCAGTCGCGGTTCGCGGCCGGAAACGGAGTCGCGTCCGCCCCCGCCATGTTCGTCCCGGGCCGGATCGGCGAGCTCGAGCTGGCGAACCGGATCGTGCTCTCGCCCATGGACATGTACGTCGCGACGGACGGTGTGCCGTCCGATTTCCACCTGGTGCACCTGGGCTCGAAGGCGCTCGGCGGCGCGGGACTGGTGATGACGGAGATGACCTGCGTCTCGCCCGAGGGACGCATCACCCCCGGGTGCCCCGGCCTCTGGACCGACGAGCAGCGGGACGCGTGGGCGCGGGTGACGCGCTTCGTCCACGAGAACAGCGCCGCGAAGATCGGTGTGCAGATCGGACATTCGGGCCGCAAGGGCTCGACCAAGCTCATGTGGGACGGCATCGACCAGCCGCTCGAGGACGGCAACTGGGAGGTGATCGGCCCGTCCGCTCTGCCCTACGGCGACGGGTGCCACGTGCCGCGGGAGGCCACGCGTGCCGATCTCGACGCCGTGGTGCGGGACTTCGTCGCCACGGCCGAGCGGGCCGTCGCGGCCGGCTTCGATCTGATCGAGGTGCACGCGGCGCACGGCTACCTGCTGTCGTCGTTCCTCTCGCCGATCGCCAACCACCGCACCGACTCCTACGGTGGGTCGCTGGAGAATCGACTCCGCTTCCCGCTCGAGGTGTTCGACGCAGTCCGCGCCGCGGTCCCGTCGTCGATCCCGGTGACGGTCCGCGTGTCCGCGACGGACTGGGCGCCGGACGGCAACACCGTCACCGACGCCGTGGAGATCGCGCGGGCGTTCGTCGCGCACGGCGCCGCCGCGATCGACGTCTCCACCGGTCAGGTGATCAAGCACGAGACGCCCGCGTTCGGACGCTCGTACCAGACGCCGTTCGCGGATCGGATCCGCCACGAGGTGGCCGCGCAGGCGGGCGTGGCGGTGATCGCCGTCGGGGCGATCTCGTCGTACGACGACGTCAATTCCATTCTCCTGGCGGGTCGCGCCGACTTCTGTGCCCTGGGGCGGACGCATCTCTACGACCCCAACTGGACGCTGCACGCGGCGGCCGAACAGGACTGGACGGGGGCGGGTGCGTCGTGGCCGCTGCCGTGGAAGGCGGGCCGGCGCCGGCCGCCGACGTCGCGCACCGACAAGGTGCCCCCGCGGCTGTCGCTGCTGCGAGACGGTGCCGACGACACGACGCACGTGCGGTGGACCCCGGACCGCACGGTGGCCGGGGAGCACACGGTGGCCGAGGAGCGAACGGCCGTCCCCGTCGGGTAGGAACGTGCCGTGACGTTCTCCTACCGGTCCCGAGTCGAGTGGATGGACACCGACGCCGCCGGGATCTACCACAACAGCACCGTCGTTCGATTCGTCGAATCCGCCGAGGCCGCACTCGTTCGCGAGTGGGGCCTCGGCTCGGTGTATTTCCCGCGGGTGCCGCGGGTGCGGTACGAGGTCGACTTTCTCGCCCCGCTGTATTTCGGGCAGGAGGTGACCACGGAGCTCTCCGTCGCCCGCGTCGGATCGTCGTCCCTGCGATTCGACTTCACCGTGCGGGGTGCGGCGTTCGACGGCCGCGAGGCCGTGGTTGCCGCCCGGGGCTCCTACGTCGTGGTGCACATCGATCGGTCCACCGGGCAGGCGTGCGCCTGGCCGCCCGAGTGGGCGGAACGCTTCGGCGGTCAGCTCGCCAGTGTGCGCGAGGGGCTTTCGCCGAACTCGGCCCGGTAGGCCTGCGAGAACCGGCCGAGGTGGAAGAAGCCCCACCGTGCCGCGACCTCGGTGACGCTCTCCGCGCCGGGTCCGCCGGCGACGAGGTCCTCGTGGGCTCTGGCCAGCCGGACGCGGCGCAGCTCCTCGAGCGGGGTGGTGCCGCGCTCCCGATGGAAGGACGCCTGGAGCGTCCGGGCGCTCACCCCCGCTTCGGCGGCCAGATCGGCGACGCGCCACGACTTCTCGGGATGCTCCTCGATGAGGAACAGGGTGTGCCGGACCGCCCGCGAGGTCACCACGGTCTCCTCCGCTCGCGGCCCGTGCGTGCTGGTGTTGGGCTGAGCGGCCAGCAAGCCGCCGACCATCACCTGCTCGAAATGTCGGGCGGCCAGGGGTGAGTGCAGCAGCCCCGATTCGCTGTCCACCTCGTCGCAGGCGTAGCGCACCAATCGCATCCAGCTCGCCACCGTCGGCGCGGCCAGATCCACCAGCGGGTGGAAGACCACCGGTTCGTCCGTGCCGGCCGCGGACTGCACGGCGTCGCGCGGAATGTGAACCAGGAGTTGCTCGCAATCGGCGGACCACACCATGTCGACGGGCAGGGTGGGCGAGGGAAGGGACGCGAACCGTCGGTCCGACACCACGTCGGTGTCGCCGACGCGCACCCGAGCGCGACCGCCGAGCGGGATCTGGACGAGGTAGAACGAGCCGAAGGTGCCCGGGGTGATGCGGACCTCGTCGCCGTAGCGGAGGTAGTTGATACCAATGCAGCCGACCGACGCGGCGTTGTGCACGAGCGACAAGGCGCCGCGTCGGTCGGTGACGGTGAGACCGTGCGGACAGAAGGTTTCGCCGACGGAGGTGCGGGCCTCGTCCAGATCGGTCGTGGCCAGCACCGGGTGGCGACGCAGCAGCGTGGTCATGGTCCTCCCTCGATCCACTCGAGTGTGACCCCGATCATACCAAGCGACTGTTGCGTCGATGTTTCGATCGTCGAAAAACTGTCATACAGCGCGTGGTCAGTGCCCTCGGAACGCCTCCGCGAGCCACCAGGCGCCGCCGTCCGGCGCGATCTTCGCGTCGATCACCAGGACACCCTGCGGGGACTGCAGCCATGCGGCCACCGCGGCGAGGTCGGCCGTCGTCCGCACGGTGACGCCCGTGGCGCCGTAGCCGCGCGCCACCGCGGCGAGGTCGACGTCCGAGAACGTGACGGTCGACAGGTCGACGTCGTCGTCGGCGTGCTCGGGCCCGGCGAAGTGGTGGACCTCGGCGCCGTACGCGGCGTCGTCGTACACCGCGATCACCAGCGGGGTGCCCAGCCGCACCGCGGTCTCGAGCTCGGCGATTCCCATGAGGAACCCGCCGTCACCGGTGCCGATCACGGGCAGCCGGTCGGGACGGGTGAGCGCCGCGCCGAGCCCGCTGGCCAGCCCCAGCCCGATCGACTGGAAGGCCTGCGTGAAGCAGAACGAGTGGTGATCGGGCACGCGCAGGTAGGTCGACGGGTACCCCATGAAATTGCCCGAGTCGATCGCGACCAGGCGCTCGGCCGGCAGCAGCCGGTCCAACTCGGCCGAGAACACGCGCGGGTCGATCGTGTCCGCGGTGGACAGGTCCTCGGTGGGGGTGTCGTTCCACCAGCGTCGTTCCGCGAGGCGAGCCGATACCTCCGGGGTCCGATAGCGCCGCGCGGTGTCGCCGACGGCAGCCAGAACGTCGACGGCCGTCGTCCGGCAGTCCCCGTGGATGCCGAGCGTCACCGGGCGGTGCGCACCGAGAACCTCGGCGGTGTCGTCGATCTGCACCACCGCCGTGTTCGTCCCGATGAGCGATCCGTGCCGCATCGTCCACATGTTCAGCGCGCACCCCCACCCCACGATCAGGTCGGCGTTCGAGATCAGCTCGGCCGTCAGCGGCGCGGAGAACCCGCCCGAGATGCCGAGATCGAACTCGTGCCCGCGGAACAGGCCGTTCGCGACGGCCGACGTGGCCACGAGCGCGCCGACGTGATCGGCCAGCGCGGCGATCTCGTCTCCCGCGTTCCGCCCGCCGCGGCCGGCGACGAAGACCGGTCGTTCCGACTCCGCGATCAGCCGGGCGAATTCCCGGACGGCCGACTCCGCGGGCCGCACCGGGGCGGGGGCGACGGGTCGGCGCACCGTCGTCGACGCCGGGGCCGGTGCCGCCTGCACGTCGAGCGGCAGGCTCACCACGACGGTGCGGCGTCCGTGCACGGCGGTCTGCCAGGCCCGGGTGACGTCCGCGACCGCCGTCTCGGCGGAATGCACGCGCTCGGGCACCGCACCCACCGACAGGGCCAGCGCGTCCTGATCGATGCGGAAGTTCGACAGTCGTGACGACGCCGCCACGTCCGCGGTGAGCACGATCATCGGTGTGCGGCTCTTCGCCGCCTCGCCGATTCCGGTGACGGCGTTGGTCAATCCGCATCCCTGGTGCAGGGTGAGAACGCCCGGGTGGGCGGCGAAGCGACTGTAGCCGTCGGCCATCGACGCCGCGCCGCCCTCGTGCCGGGCGGCGGTGAACGGCACGCCTCGCGCGATGAGGGCGTTGGTGACGGCGAAGTTGCCGCTGCCCACCACCCCGAACGCGTGGCCGACCCCCAACTCGGTCAGCACCTCCGCGACGACGTCGGCGACCGTGGCGGTGGACACGGCGGGCTTCACGGCCGACGTCGCGGGGGTCGTCGCGGTGCTCACGCCGCCCCCGGCGCGAACGCGAGAACGCGTGCAGGCGAACCGGTTCCGCCGACGATCGGCAGCGGGGAGACCACCAGGACGGCGCCGGTGGCGGGCAGACGGTCGAGGTTCTGCAGCTGCGTCACGCCGTACTTGTCGGCGCCGAGCAGGTGGTAGTGCACCGGGAACATCGGGTCCATGCCGCCCGCCTGGCCGGCGTCGACCCCGACGGTCTCGACGGCGAAACCGGTGATCGACGACGCCGCCAGCCACTCGGCGCCCGCCACGGAGACGCCGGGGGTGTGGGGACCGGAGTCGTCGGCGTTGAGGAACGCGTCGGCGTCGTGGTTGCGGGCGCTCCAGCCGGTCCGGAAGACCAGCCAGGCGCCGTCCGGCAACGGACCGTGCTCCGCGACGTGCGCGTCGAGATGAGCGGGCTCCAGCAGGAAGTCGGGATCGCGGGAGACCTCGTCACGGAAGTCGAGCACCACCGCGGGGCCGACCAATCGGCCGGGCGGAATGGTGTCGACGGTGTGTCCGTCGCGGCCCGTCGCCCAGTGTGCCGGCGCGTCGACATGCGTTCCCGTGTGCTCACCGGTGTGGATGTTGTTCCAGCCCCAGCCGGGACCGTCGTCGTCGAAGTTGCTGACCGGTTCGAGGGAGAGCGGGATGGTGTTCGCGAACGGCGCCGGCAACTGCAGGACCGGCGTCGAGGGCGACAGCGGGGCGGTGAGGTCGACGACGTGGACGGCACCCGAGGCGAGGTCGGTGAGCAGGCTGTCCAGGGTGGTGGTCATGGTCGGAACCTTTCGGTCAGACCGCGCAGCCGGGTGGCGACGCGGGTGGTCGGGGAGGGGGCGATCAGCTGCTGGGCGACGAGGTGGCCGGAGCCCCCGCCCAATCCGGGACCCGGGTGGGTGAACGCCCCGATGTGGAACAGCCCGTCGATGCCGGTGCGGTGCCCGGTGCCGGTCCCCGGCCGCCACAGCAGCGACTGGTCGATCTCGGCCGCGCCGCCGTACGGATCACCGTGGACGGCATTGGCATTGGCCGCGGTCAGGTCCGCGGGGGTCAGGACCGTCCTGCCGATCACCGAGTCCCGCAGGCCCGGGGCGTACCGCTCGATGCGGCCCAGAACCCGGTCGATGTAGGCGGCGGTGACGGTCTCGGTCCAGGTCCCGTCGGCGGCGACGGAGTCGGCGGCGTCGCCGATCGGCGCCCACGGCACCTCCTGCAGCTGCACCCACAGGGTGGCCGCGCCGGCCGGGCTGCGAGACGGATCGAGCACGTCCTGCTGACCGACCACCACGGTGGGTTCGGCGGGCAGCAGCCCGGCTTCGGCCTGAGCACAGGCGATTCCGGTACTCCCGGCGCCGTCGCCGACGTGGATCAGCGGAACCTCCCGAAGGCGGGAATCCGTCCACTCGACCGGGCGGTCGAGCGCGAGGTGGATCTGCATCGCGGCCCGGCCGGGACGATGGCGCGCCGCGGCGCGTCGGCCGGCGGCCGGAGCGATGTCGGCACCCAGCATCTCCTGGTACAGACGCGGCGTGGAGGACGACGCGAGCACGGCCCGCCGGGCGGCGATGCGGCGGTCGCCGACGCGGACCCCGACGGCCCGGCCGTCGGCGACGTCGATGTGCGACACCGGCTCTCCCGTGACCACGGTGACTCCCCGCTCGGCGAGCAGCCGTCCGAACGCGGCGGTGAACTCCCCGGCGCCGCCGGTGACCACCGGGAGGCCGGCGGCGTGCATGCTGAACGCCATGATCGGCAGCATCAGCCCGCCGGTCGCGTGATCGGGGGACAGGCCTGCGTGCAGGAGCCACGGCGACCACAACTGGTCGACTTCCCAGCCGCAGAACCGTTCTCGGACGTAACCTCGTCCGCTCTGCAGCGCGACCCGGACGAAGTCCGTGCTGCCGTCGCGTCCGAGCGCGCGCACTGCGCCGGCGCCGAGCCGGGCCAGGTCGACCGGCCGCAGTTCCGATCCCAGCGCACCGAACGCGTGCGGTGCCCACGACTCCAGCTCGGCCAGCATGTCGGCGTACGCGCGTCGGTCGTCGTCGTGCTCGAAGGACTGCGCCGTCACCGTCGGATCGCGGTGGGCCACCACCGTGCCGCGGTCGGAGATCCCGGCGGTGACCGCACCGTCGGTGTTGGAATACGCCAGGCCGTGGCGGTGCAGATCGGGTCCGAGGTCCGCGTACGCACCGCCGGTGACGAACAGCGGATGCCAGGAGCTGAAGGTGTCGTGGACGTGACCGGGGAGCGTCAGTTCGTCGGAGGCGACGAAGCCGCCCAACCGATCTCGCTCGTCGACCAGCGCCACCGACCATCCGGCGCCCGCCAGTTCCGCGGCGGCGACCATGCCGTTGATGCCCGCCCCGACGACGACGGCGTCGACCGTCTCCGCCGCCGCGGGACCGGTCCGGGCTGCTGTCACCGCCGCACTCGCTTCTTCAGCTTCTGCACGATGTCACGGTAGTCACTCGGGTTCACCGGCAGGAGCCATTCCTTCGCCTTGGTCAGCCGCGAGACACCGAGGCCGATGTCGGACAGCGTCTCGTCGATGTTGTGCACGGAGAACGGAATGACGTTGGTGCCACGCGCGTGGTTCCCACGAGTGCGTTCGCGCATCCACCGGAGACGGGTGGCCACCTGCTGACGCATGTCGTCGTCGCTCGGCAAGGTGTGGTTGCCGCCGAGCAAGGAGCCGATCCACAGCGCCGACACCTCGGCGGACAGCGGGGAGAAGAACGACGAGTTGTAGCCGGCGAAGCTCAGATCCTCCACCCCCACCGGATGGATCTGGCGGTAGAGCACGTAATCGCCACGCTCGTCGGTGAACCGGTTCAACACCTCGTCCGGCAGGAACGGGATGGTCTGGCGCCACCCCGTCGCGGCCAGGATCACGTCGGTGCGGATCACCGAGCCGTCGGAGAGTTCGGCGTGCGGGTGTCCGTCCTTCTCGAGCAGTCGAATGACGGTGGTGTCACGACGAACGTCGATGCGCCCGTCGGCGACGCCCTCGAAGAAGCCCTCGCTGACCAACGACACAGTGGCGCGGGCGATGTCGGCGAACGTGCCCAGAGGTATCAGGCCGAGCTTCTCGAGCTGCAACTGCTTGGTGGTCACCGAGCCCACGCTGTCGACCATGCCGCCGGCGATCAGGGAGTTCCGCGCGTGCAGCAGGCGCTCCACCCCGCTGACGGTGTGGTACCGGAAGATGCCTTCGCCGAGTCGAGTGAGCATGAGGTACTTGTAGTTCAGGACGCCCTTGATCTTGCGGGGGAGCTTCCACAGCAGCTCGCGGGCGACGACGGTGGTCGACGCGGCGACGCCGGCGACCTCGACGGTGATGTCGCAGGCGGACTTCCCGTAGCCCACCACCATCGCGTGCTTGCCGGCCACCTGATCGAGGTGGTGAAGATCGCCCGCGGGCATGATCTCGCCGCCGGCGGCGAGGAAGTCCTCCCGGCCCTCGAACGGCGGGACGAACGGCTCGGAGAAGATGCCGCTGGCGAGCACGAGGTGGTCGACGTGGCGTGTGTCGCTGCCTCTCTCGCTCGCCGTCGTCACGTCCCAGCCGCCGGTCGCCGCGGGGGTTGCGGAGACCACCTCGGTGTCGCACTCGACGGCGGAGAGGATGCCGAACTTCCGGGCGTAGTCCTCGAGGTAGGCCTGAACCTGTTCTCCAGAGGGCCATTCCGGGTAGTGCTTCGGCATCGGCATCTCGGACAGGGCGTAGGTGCCCTTGTTGTTCTGGGTCTTCAGACCCGGGTAGCGGCGGGTGGCGCTCCACACGCCGCCGACGTCGGGGGCCTTCTCCCAGACGACGACGTCGTGGCCGAGCTCGGAGAGGACGCGCGCGGAGGACAGGCCGGCGAAACCGGCGCCGACGACGCCGACGAGCAGTCGAGGTGTGGTGGTCATGCGGGATCCTGTTCGGCGAGTTGGGGAATGGCGGGCACGGCACGTTCCGGGCCCATGGCGGAGTAGCCGCCGTCGGCGGCCCAGTCGGCCCCCGTGACGACGGAGGCGGCGTCGGAGGCGAGGAAGGCGACGACGTTGCCGACTTCCCGCGGATCGCCCACGCGCCCGGTCAGATGGAAAGGTGCGGCCACGCGGTCGGTCTTCGCGCGGTCGCCGCCCGAGAGGCCGTCCATGATCGCCGACCACGTCCACCCGGGGCTGACCGAGTTGACGCGGATGCCGTCGGGGGCGAGATCCATGGCCATCGAGCGGGTGAGCTGCGCGATCGCGGCCTTGCACGCGGGATAGACCCAGCGCCCGGTCTGCGCGACCGAACTCGAGATCGACGTGAAGTTGACGACGGCGGCGTGCGGTGAGGCCGCCAGGTGCGGGTGGGCGGCCTGGACCAGCGCGACCATGGACACCACGTTGATGTCGAGGGCGGTCAACCAGTCGGCCCGCGGGGTGGCGAACCCGTCGTCGAGGTAGACGGCGGCGAGGTTGACCACGATGTCGAGTCCTCCGTGCGCATCGACGACGGCGCCGATGAACGCCGTCACCGCCGCGTCGTCGGTGACGTCGAGGTGCCGGAACGTCACCGACTCACCGGCCTCCGCCGCCGCGTGCTCGCCGTTCTCGTCGTCGATGTCGGCGATCACGACGGTGGCACCCGATTCGGCGAGGGCGGCGACCACGCCCCGCCCGAGCAGGGTGGCGCCGCCGGTGACGACGGCGGTCCGCCCGGTGAGATCGACTGCTGTCATTCGTCCTCCTCCATCCGTGTGACGTCGCGATCGGGGCCGATCACGTGTCGTGGATCACTGATGGCGGCGGACGTTACGGACGGCCCGGCGGGGGCACTATCCGTTTCGCGCGGGCGTCGTCCGGATCGCGCCGGCCGGTCCGTCGCGTCGGGTCCTCCCGTTCCGCGTCGGGGGTCCGTATGGTCGAGCCATGACCCTGATCGCCGAGGATCTGCTGCTGCTTCTGCTGGACGACGGCTCGGGAAAGCCCGTGGTCGACAGCACCAAGCTTCCGCGGGCGGTGGCGGGAGCCGTGATCCTCGAACTCGCGATGTCCGGCGTGGTCACGGTCGCGCAGGACAGCGAGGACGTGAAGAAGGGGCGCCTCGCCGTGCGGGGTCCGCGACCGGACGAGCCGATCCTCCAGGAGGCCGTGGCCGCGATCGACGGGGCCAAACGGCCCATGACGCCGAAGAGCGCCGTGGAGAAGTTGCACAAGGCTATGCACGAGAGAGTGCTGACGCGGGTGATCGACCGCGGCTTCGTCGACGAGCAGAAGGGGCGGGTGCTCGGGCTCTTCCCCACCACGTCCTGGCCCGCCCGGGACACGGCGCACGAGGCGCAGGTTCGCGAGACGCTGCACTGGGTGCTGGTGGACGGCCGGGACCCCGACGCGCGGACCTGCGCGCTGGTGGCACTGCTGTCGTCCATCGACGCGGTGCCGAAGGTCTTCCCGGGTGCGGACAAGCGGTCCATCAAGAAGCGGGCGGCGGAGATCGCCGAGGGGCAATGGGCGTCCGAGGCCGTGCGCAAGGCCGTCGAGGACGTCTGGTCGGCCGTGGCGGTGGCGGTGATGGTCCCGACCATCGTGACCACGTCGTCCTGATCTGTCGTGCCACGACGTCCTCATAACCGGTCCTACGCCGTCGTGACCGACCGCACGAGAGTTGCTGTCACGATGCGGTTCTCGCCGCAGTGGCACCGTTCGTAGATCACGACACCCTCGCTGGTCGGGTGCCGGGACAGCTCGGTCCAACGATGCAGGCAGGCGATGGTGGTCATGACGCCGAGTCTGCTGTAATGGTCTTGTGCATCTCAACCCTTACGGCGAGTACGCGGTGCGGATGGCCGTCGATCTGGTGAACGACCCGCCCGCGACGGTCGCCGACTTCGAACAGCGGTGTCTCGCCGCCGGCATGTCCGACGACACGGTCTCCGCTCACACCGATCTGGGCCGCGCCCGCGCGTTCCTCACCGAGTGGCTTGGCGTCGTCGACGCCCCCACGGACACCCGGCGCGCCGAGGCGCTCAACGCCCTGCTCGCGCAGACCTCGGCATACCCGCGCCTGACCGATCACGCCGGCGACGGGTGGCATCTGCACTACCGCGATCCGGATCTACCGCTCGCCGACGTGGTCCGCGCGCTCGTCAGCGTCGGCACCGCGCTGCACCTGGTGGGCCGCGGGATGCACCGCTTGGGGCGCTGCGCCGCGGCCGACTGCACCCGGGTCTACGCCGACTTCTCCCGGACCGGCCGCCAACGGTATTGCGGCACCGTGTGTTCCAACCGAGACGCCGTCAGGCGCCACCGGGCGCGGGCCTGACGCCGAGGTGCCGGAAGCGTCGTCGTCGTGACGCCGCGCGCGCGTCCTCGCCCAGCGCTGTCGTCGCGGCGAGTTCACGCGCCACCGCGTCGCCCATCCGGGTGAGGAAGTCCCCTGCGGCCGTGCCCTCGTCGGTGCCCTCGTCCACGACGGTGTCGACGATCCCGGTCGCCCGCAGGTCCGTGGCCCGAATGCCCTGCGCCTCCGCCAGTTCCGCGGCATGGGCGGTGTCCCGGTGGACGATCGCGCTCGCCCCCTCCGGCGGCAGCGGGGCGAGCCAGGCGTGGGCGGCCGCCACGGTGCGGTCCGCCGGCAGCAGGGCGAGGGCCCCACCGCCCGTGCCCTGTCCGAGCAGGACCGACACCGTCGGCGTGCGCAGGGTGACCAGATCGGCGATGCACCGGGCGATCTCCGGCGCCAGTCCGCGCTCCTCCGCCTCGCGGGACAGCGACGCGCCGAGCGTGTCGATCACCGTGACCAGCGGCAACCGCAGCTCCTCCGCCAGCCGCATCGCGCGGCGAGCCTCGCGCAGCGCGCCCGGACCCATCGTGCGCTCGGGTGTCTGGCCCGCGCGGTCGTGCCCGAAGACGACGCACGGACGGCCGCGGAACCGTGCCAGCGCGGACACCACGGTGCTGTCGACGTCGCCGTGGCCGGTGCCGCTGAGCAGGGTCACGTCGTCGGCCGCGACGGCGAGCAACTCCCGCAGCCCGGGACGGTCGGGTCGACGACTCTCGAGCACGGACTGCCAGGCGCTCCCCGAGGCGGCGTGCACGGTGTCGTCTGTCGGCGGCGGTGTCGCATCGGCCGATGGCAGCCCGCCCGGCGTCGTCACGGCCAGGACGCGGCGGAGAGTGTCGCGGAGCGCCGCCGACTCGATCACCGCGTCGAGCACGCCCGTCCGGGCCAGGTTCTCCGCCGTCTGCACGCCCTCGGGGAACGGCGCGCCGTACAGAGCCTCGTAGACGCGGGGACCCAGGAAGCCCACCAGCGCACCGGGTTCGGCGAACGTCAGATGCCCCAGCGACCCCCAGGAGGCAAACACCCCGCCGGTGGTCGGATGGCGGAGATAGACCAGGTACGGCAACCCGGCGGCCCGATGCGCGGTCACCGCGGCGGACACGGTGATCATCCGGACGAACGCGACCGTGCCCTCCTGCATTCGGGTCCCGCCCGACGACGGCGAGGCGATGAGTGGCAGACCCCGGGCGGTGGCGTGCTCGATCGCGGCGGTGATGCGTTCGGCCGCGGCGTGCCCGATCGAGCCGGCGAGGAACGAGAACTCGCCGACGATCAGGGTCACCGCCGTCCCGCCGACGGTCGCGTCGCCGGTGAGGGCGGACTCGTCGACCCCGCTGCGCTCGCGGGCGCGTCGCAAGTCGGTGCGATAGGCGTCGGACACGGGCCCGTACGTCGGGGGCTCGTCGAGCGACACGTAGGTGCCGGGGTCGACCACGAGGTCGATCAGTGCGCGCGCGGAGACCGTCACGGGAATCAGTATCCCGCGCGCGGCGGCCTCGGCTCCGCTACGTTGTGCCGCGTGACCGGCCTCCGTCTGACCACCGAACTCGCCCGCCGCGGTCCGGCCGCAGCGATCGTCCTGACCGACGATCAGGTCGCGACGCTCGGCTCCGCCAAGACCCCGCCGGTGCGGGTGACCATCGGGGGAGTGACCGTGCGCGTCCGGATCGGCCGGATGGGTGGGGAGAACCTCGTCGGCCTGAACAAGGCCGTGCGTGCGGAACTCGGAGTCGAGGCGGGGCAGACCGTCGACGTCCTCGTCGAACTCGACGAGCAGCCGCGCGAGGTCGACGTCCCCACCGAGCTCGCCGAGGCCCTGGACGCGGAAGGCTTGCGGGCGGCGTTCGACGCGCTCGCCCCGTCGGCCCGCAAGGAACACGCCCGCTCCGTCGCGGACGCGAAGCGGGCGGATACCCGCGCCCGCCGCGTGGAGGCCGTGGTGGCGTCGCTCCGCGGGTCCTGATCAGTCCGTCGGGAGGTTCTTGACCACCCGCGCCGGCGTGCCGACCGCGACCACGTTCGGCGGCAGGTCCGTCGTCACGACGGCCCCGGCCCCGACCACCGTGTTCTCCCCGATCGTGACGCCCGCGCACACGATGACGCCGCCGCCCAGCCACACGTTGTCGCCCACCGTGATCGGCTCCGCCGACTCCCACTTCGCCCGTCGGGCTTCGGGTTCGAGGGGGTGAGTGGCGGTGAGGAGTTGCACGTTCGGCCCGATCTGACAGTCCGCCCCGATCGTGATCCGGCCGACGTCGAGCAGCACGGCACCGAAGTTCACGAACGTGCCTGCGCCGATGCGGATTCCGTATCCGTAGTCCGCCTGCAGGGGTGGCCGGATCTCGACACCGTCTCCCACCTCGTCGAGCAGTTCCTCGAGAAGCGCTCGTCGTGCGGCGGCATCTCCGGGTGCCGAGTGGTTGTAGGTGTGCAGCAGTTCCGCTGCGCGCAGTGCGTCGGCCTGCAGTTCGGGATCGTCCGCGCGGTACGGCTCACCCGCGAGCATCCGCGCCTTCTGTCCGGTCATCGCTCCGCTCCGATCATGGCGGCCGCCGGGGTCCGCCGGTGTGCTCGCACGACGTCGGCGAACCGGCGCGCGAGGATCGCCGAACCCGATTCGATCAGCGCGTCGTGCGCCACCAGGTCCGCGAACGCGGCAGTAAGCCGGTCCGCGTCGTCCGGTGCCGCCGCGCGGGAGTCCGCGACCCAGCGCTCGAAGCGCCCGGGCGAGACCTCCGGATGGAACTGCACCCCCCACACGGCCCGACCCACTCGGAACGCCTGGTTCTCGTACCGGTCGGACGAGGCCAGTAGCTGGGCGCCGTCGGGCAGTCGCGCGATGCGGTCGTAGTGGTGCTCGGCGACGAGGATCGACGGCCCCGACTCGCAGAACAGCGGATCGTCGTCGGTGTCGGTCAGGTCCAGCCGCACCGCCCCGATCTCCGACGGCCCGTCGCCCACCGTCACCTGCCCGCCGAGCGCGTCCGCGACCAGTTGACCACCGAGGCAGATGCCCAGGGTGGGAACGTCGGTCGCCGCGGCGTCACGGATCAGCGCGCGGATGTTCGTCAGCCACGGGTAGTGCTCGTCGTCGAGGGCATTCATGTACCCGCCGAGCACGATGATGCCGTCGTGCTCCGCGACCACCGGGACGACCTCGTCGTCACAGGGGCGCACCACGTCGAGGTCGACCCCCGACTGCCGCAGCCACGCCTCGAACCTGTCGAGGCCGACCCGCGGGTCGGGTTGCACCACGAGAACGGTGGGCCTCACCACCATGCCTCCGATCCGGGCGCCGGGTGCGCCCTGCTGAGACTGAACCACAGCCACCGGGGGTGGCGGGAACCTGCGCGGGTTGTGGTCAGGTGCGCGGGTTGCAACCGGTGAAGGTGACTGCAACCTGCGCGGGACCCCCACCCGGACCACGGCCGGCACCACCGACCGCGACCCGACCACACGGCTCAGCGCCCGAGTGCTTCCTTCCACGACACGGTCCGCCCGATACGCAGGATGGAGCGCTGGTAGACCTTCGCCGCAACGACGGCGAGAAGGAGGGTCGCGAGGATCATCAGCGCGATGGTGCCCACGATCTGCACGGGCTCGGCCACCCCGGCGGCGATGCGGAGCGGCATGAGGATGGCGGAGAACGGCGGGATCCAGGACAGCACGGTCGGCAGGGTGCCGGAGGGGTCGTCGATGGAGGTGAAGGCGGCGAAGAACATGGCGAGGATGACGATCAGCAACGGCATGGTGGTCGAGTTGACGTCCTCCTGCCGGGACACCATGGACCCACCGGCGGCGTAGAGCACCGCGAAGAACGCGTAGCCGAGGACGAACCAGCCAAGGGTGGAGACGAACACGCCGACGGCGGCGCCGGTGACGGTGAGGACTCCGGTGGCGGTGCCGGCGATCAGGCCCGCGGCACCGTACGCGGCGAGTTGGACCAGGCCGACGGCCCCGATGCCGAGCACCTTGCCCCACAACAGCTGCAGCGGCCGCACGGTGGAGAGCAGCAGTTCGACCACGCGGGACGACTTCTCCTCGACCACGCCCATGGCGACGTACATGCCGAAGGTGATGATCTGGGTGTAGAGCAGGATGACGGCGACGAAGCTGAGGGCGAGGCGTTGGCCGCGGTCCTCGTCGGGCGGGTTCAGCGCGTCGACGGTGACGGTGGCTCCGGCGGCTGCTCTCGCCACGGTGGCAGGATCGACGCCCTCGGCGGTGAGTGCGTCGTTCTGCGCCTGCGTGGCGACGGCGGTGTCCAGCACCGTCTTCAGGCCGCCGGTCACGTCCTCCTTGGTGACGGCGGTGACGGCCCCGGCCTGTCCGGGAACGACGGCGACGTCGACGGAGCCGTTCTCGACCTGAGTGCGGGCGTCGTCCGCGTCGGTCAGAGCGCGGACGTCGACGGGTGTGCCGAGTTGGTCGCCGACGGCGGTGATGGTGTCGCCGAGGGCAGTGGTGCCGACGACGCCGACGGGGGTGCGCTCCGGGGCGTCGTCGCCACCGGAGAAGAAGGAGAAGGCGACGATGCCGCCGATGATGACGAGCAGCACGATGGCGTTGGAGACGAGGAAGCTCTTCTTGCGGACCTGGACGTCGAATTCACGACGGGCGACCAGGGCGATCGCGCGGCCCGACGACAGTTGCTCGTTCATGCGACGACCTCTCGGTACAGATCGGTGAGGGAGGGCAGGGTGCGGGCAAATTCGTGCACGGGTCCGGTGGCGAGCGCGGCGGCGAGGATCGCCTGGTCGTCGGCGTTCTCGCCGAGTGCCAGTGCGGTGCGCCCGTTTTCGTGGGAGACGGTGGTGACGCCGGGCAGGTGGTCGGCCCAGCCGGCCGGGGCGTGCGGGGCGTGGACGGTGAGGGTGGTGCCGTCCCGGCCGCGCAGTTCGTCGACGGGCCCGACGGCCTTCATGCGTCCGCCGCCGATGATGCCGACGCGGTGGCAGAGACGCTGTACGAGGTCGAGTTGGTGACTGGAGAACAGCACGGGCACACCGGCGTTCGCCTTCTCGAGCAGGACGTCGCTCATGGTGTCGACGGCGACAGGGTCGAGTCCGGAGAAGGGCTCGTCGAGCACGAGGACGGCCGGGTCGTGGACCAGGGCGGCGGCGAGCTGGACGCGCTGCTGGTTGCCGAGGGACAGCGAGTCGACGGTGTCGTTCACGCGGCCCTCGATGCCGAGGCGCTCGGTCCACCGCTGAACGGCCGCGGTGGCGTCGGACCGGGACAGTCCGTGCAGCTCGGCCAGGTACCGAAGTTGGTTGCCCACCTTCATCTTCGGGTAGAGACCGCGTTCTTCGGGCATGTAGCCGACGGTGCGGCGCACCTCGAGGTCGATGGGTCGCCCGTCGATCCGAGCTTCGCCCGCGTCGGCGGAGAGGACGCCCAGGGTGATGCGCATCGTGGTGGTCTTGCCGGCGCCGTTGCTGCCGACGAAGCCGAAAACCTCGCCGGGGTGGACGGTGAAGCCGACGCCGTCGAGCGCCACGGTGTCTCCGTAACGTTTGCGCAGTCCGTCGATCTCGAGGGTGGAGCCGTTCATGCCGTGCCCTTTCGATAGGTGTCCGATTCATCCTCGGGGTCCGGATCGGGTCGCGTCCACGCCAACACGGCGGTGGCACTGCAGCCGCCGATCATCAAGCACGCGAGCACGAGGATCGAGCCCGAGGCCGCCAGGGTGGTCCCGTCCATCGAGGACCACTGCGATCCGAGGTAGAGGTAGAACGTGGGGACGAGGGTGAGAGTCTGGGTGACGGTCAGGGCGAGGGACCGAGCCTCGTTGCGCTGAGCCAGTTCTCGCTCGTCGAGTGCACCGGTGGGACTGTCTCCGCGCTCGGAGACGATCTGCAGGGTCGTCCACACCGGGATGAAGACGACGCACAGTGCGGCGAAGGCCAGGACACCGGCGCCGGGGGCGAATGCCGTCGCCACCCCCGCGGCGATCATGGCGGCGAACACGACGCCCAGCAGGACGACGAGCAGCCGACGCCGGGCGTGCGTTCGCCACCCGGGCAGCCAGCGTGCGGTCTGTTCCTGGCGCTGCAGGTACTTCCGAGTGCGTCTAGCCTGGTAGCGCTCGAACGCGGTGTCGCTCATCGGTCACCTTCCGTCGTGGTCGGGCGTCGATAGACCTCGGCCGACAGGGGGCCGAACTCGGTCCGGGAGAAGACGGCTTCGACGGGGAGGTCGAAGACGTCGCAGATGCGCAGGGCGAGGTCGAGGCTCGGGTAGTGATCACCGCGCTCGAGCGCGCCGACGGTCTGGGGATTGACCTCCACCAGGTCGGCCAGCTGCGCTCGCGTCATGCGCCGTTCGGCGCGCAGGACGCCGATGCGGTTGTGAATGGGGAGGGTTGTTCCCCGTTTGACCGGGCTCATGTATCGAAGTGTTGTAAAAACACAACGACTTGTCAACCAGTGCGGCGAAACGGTCAGTTCTCGCGCAGCTGCCCCTCGTCGACGACCCAGCGCCGCGTGCTGGTCACCGCGTCCAGCATCCGACGGTCGTGGGTCACCAGCAGCAGCGTGCCCTCGTACGACGCCAGTGCCGCTTCGAGCTGCTCGATCGCGGGAACGTCCAGATGGTTGGTCGGCTCGTCGAGCACCAGCAGGTTGACCCCGCGCGCCTGCAGCAGGGCGAGGCTCGCCCGGGTCCGCAGACCGGGGGAGAGGGTGTGCGCCGGGTGCAGCGCCGCATCGCCTCGCAACCCGAACTTGGCGACGAGCGTGCGGACGTCCGCGTCCGGCCACTCCGGCACCGCGGCGGAGAGCACCTCGGCCACCGACCGATCGCCGGCGAAGGCCGACCGCGCCTGGTCCATCTCCCCGATCGCGACACCCGATCCGAGACTCACCGAGCCCGACGTCGGGGCCACCCGCCCCAGAATGAGGTGCAGCAGAGTCGTTTTCCCGGATCCGTTCGCGCCCGTGACGACGATGCGGTCGCCGGCGTCGATCTGCGCGGTGATGGGCCCGAGCCGGAATCGATCACGCGCGACCACCGCGTCGCGCAGCGTGGCCACCACGGATCCGCTGCGGGGCGCGGCGGCGATCTCCATCCGCAGTTCCCATTCCTTGCGCGGCTCCTCCACCACCTCGAGTCGCTCGATGCGGCGCTGGGTCTGACGGGCTTTCGCCGCCTGCTTCTCGGTCGACTCGGCTCGGACCTTGCGTCCGGCCTTGTCGTTGTCCGATGCTTTACGACGGGCGTTGCGCACGCCGTGCTCGAGCCAGTTACGTTGCATGCGTGCGCGTTCCTCGAGTCCCGCTCGCGTGTCCGCGTACGCCTCGTACTCCTCGCGGGCGTGACGACGCGCGACGGCGCGTTCGACGAGGTAGGCCTCGTACCCGCCGTCGTACACCGCGATGCGCTGCTGGGCGAGATCGAGTTCGACGATGCCGGTGACGGCGCGGGCGAGGAACTCTCGGTCGTGACTGACGATCATGACGGCGCACCGTGCGTCGGCCACGAATCGCTCGAGCCGGTCTAGTCCTGCGAGGTCGAGATCGTTGGTCGGCTCGTCGAGCAGGAGAACGTCGTAGCGGGCGAGCAGGATCGCCGCGAGCGACACCCGAGCGGCCTGACCGCCGGAGAGCGAGGCCATCGGCGCGTCGACGTCCACCGAGAGGCCCAGTTCGTCGAGCACCGCGTCCGTCCGCTCGGCGAGGTCGGCTCCGCCGAGCGCGAGCCACCGTTCCAGCGCGGGCGTGTAGGTGTCCTCGCCGTCGCCGCTGCCCAGCGCGTCGGCGGCGGCGTTCATCGCATCCTCGGCGCCGCGAACGCCGGTGCGCCGCTGCAGGAACGCCGCGACCGTCTCGTCCGGAACGGTGCCCGGTTCCTGGGCGAGGTAGCCCACCGTGGCGTCGGACGGGGTGAGGATGACGCTGCCGTCGTACTCGGCGTCGGACACCCCCGCCGCGATGGTCAGCAGGGTCGACTTGCCGGCACCGTTGGCGCCGACCAGTCCGACCACCTGACCCGGTCCGACGGTCAGGTCGAGTCCCGAGAACAGGGTGCGCTCGCCGCGGTACGCGGTCAGTCCGTCGAGGCGCAGAACGGCGGTCATCGAATCCCCAACTCGGTCAGTAGTTCTCGGACGGCGACCCGTCCGGCGCGGTTGGCGCCGATGGTGCTCGCGGAGGGGCCGTAGCCGATCAGATGGACGGTCGGTCGCGTGGCGACGCGGGTGGGCACGGCCCCGTCGAGCACGATGCCCCCGCCGGGTTCCCGGAGTCGCAGCGGCGCCAGGTGGTCGAGCGCGCTGCGAAACCCGGTGGCCCACAGGATGACATCGGCGTCGCGCGTCGATCCGTCGGCCCACCGCACCCCCGTCGGCGTGATCTCGTCGAACATCGGAAGCCGCTGCAGCGCACCGCGATCACGGGCCGCGCGCAGTGCCGGGGTGAGGAGCAGACCTGTCACCGACACGACGGACCCGGGAGGCAGACCGGCGCGCACACGTTCCTCCACCCGGGCGACGGCGGCCCGCCCCTGCTCCGGGCCGAACTCGCCCTCGGTGAACCGCGGTTCGCGGCGGGTGACCCACGTGGTGGTGGCGACCTGCGAGATCTCGTCGAGCAGCTGGACGGCCGAGATTCCCCCGCCGACCACGACGACGCGCTGTCCGCCGAACTCCTCGGCGGTGTCGTAGTCCTTGGTGTGCAGCTGGCGTCCGCGGAAGGTCGCCGCGCCCGGGTAGACGGGAACGAAGGGGTGCTCCCACGTTCCGGTGGCGTTGATCAGCCCGCGGGCCGACACCACCCCACCCTCGGCCTCGACGCGGTAGCGGGATCCGCGCTCGCAGACCACCGACACCCGGCCGGGCCGCCGGACGGGCAGATCGAACCGTCGCTCGTACTCGGCGTAGTAGTGGGGAACCGCCTTGGACGCGGGGACGGCGGCGGGATCGTCGTGCTCGCCGAGCGTCTCGGCGAACGGCAGCCCGGGCAGGTCGTGCACGCCGTTGACGGTGGCCAGCGTGAGGGACGGCCACCGGAACTGCCACGCCCCGCCCGGCCCCGGCGAGCCGTCGAGGACGACGTGGCCGTCCGGTCCGGTCAGGCCCGCGCGGTGCAGGAAGTACGACGCCGACAGTCCTGCCTGCCCGGCGCCGATCACCGCCACCTCGACCTCGCGCACAGCCTCCTGCATGCGTTCAGTACAGCAGGTAGGTTCGGCACGTGATCGGAACGAGTCGGCGCGGAGGCGTCCTGACGGTGGAGTTGCAACGGCCGGAGCGGCGTAACGCCTTGAACGCCGAGCTGTGCCGGGAACTGCGCGCGGCGGTCGAAGCCGCGCCGGCGGACGGGGTCCGTGTCGTCGTGATCACCGGTCAGGGCAGCAGTTTCTGCGCCGGAGCGGACCTGAGCGGGGACATCGCCGCCACCGAGTTCCCGGAAGCACTGGTGGCGCTGCACCGTTCGATCGAGACGCTGCCGATTCCCGTGGTGGCGGCCGTGAACGGACCGGCGGTGGGCGCGGGCACGCAACTCGCACTGGCGGCGGATCTGCGGGTGGTGTCGCCGTCGGCGTTCTTCGCGATTCCCTCCACCCGGCTCGCGATCGCGGTCGATTCCTGGACGGTGCGCCGGTTGACGTCGCTGGCCGGCGGAGGCCCGGCGCGCACCGTGCTCCTGGGGGCGGAGCGGCTCACCGCGGAGGAGGCCCTGGCCTGCGGACTCGCCAACCGCCTCGGCGAGCCGAGCGACGCGCAGGAGTGGGCCGACCGCATCGCGACCCTCGCGCCGCTGTCGCTGCGGCACCTCAAGCTCGTGTTCAACGACGACGGCACCCGCGCCCCGGACACCGAGGCCCAGCAGGAGGCGTATCGGGCCGCCTGGGCCAGCGAGGACGCCGTCGAGGCGCGCACCGCACGTCGGGAGAAGCGCGACCCGGTGTTCCAGGGGAGGTAGCAGGTGAGGATCGCAACGGCCGTGGCCGCCGCGGTGGCGGCGGCAGGCGCGGCATGGGTGGCATCGGCGGCGCGGGGAGTGCCGTCGTCGCTCGGGGCGAGCCGGGCGGCGGTGCGGCCCTACGCGGCCGCGTCGTCCCACTATCGGGACGGCAGATTCCACAACACCGCGCCCGCGTCCGTCGTCGATCCGGCCGAGCAGGCGAGCATCGGCATGGCGATGCTGCGTCGCGGCGATCGCGGCAAGCCTCCGCGTCCGGTCCCACTGGCCACCCCGCTCGCACCGGCCGACGCCGCGGATCTCGCGGCCACCTGGTTCGGGCACTCGTCGGTGATCGTCGAGATCGACGGCCGCCGCGTGCTGACCGATCCGGTGTGGAGTCGCCGCGTGTCCCCGTCGCGCGTGGTGGGACCCTCGCGTCTGCATCCCGTTCCCGTTGCGCTCGAAGCGCTTCCCCCGATCGACGCGATCCTGATCTCCCACGACCACTACGACCACCTGGACCGCGACACCGTCACCACGCTGGTCCGAACCCAGCAGGCGCCGTTCCTGGTTCCCCTGGGCGTGGGCGCGCACCTGCGGCGGTGGGCGGTGCCGGAGGACCGGATCGTCGAACTGGACTGGAACGACGGCAGTGCAGTCGCCGGGCTGCGCATCACCTGTCTCGAGGCCCGGCACTTCTCCGGCCGCACCTTCGCGCGCGACACCACCCAGTGGGCGTCGTGGTCGGTGGTCGGTCCCGAGCATCGCGCGTTCTTCGGTGGGGACACCGGGTACACCGAGGCGTTCGGCGACATCGGATCCCGCCTCGGACCGTTCGATCTCACGCTCCTGCCCATCGGTGCGTACGACGTGCGGTGGCCGGACATCCACATGAACCCCGAGGAGGCCGTCCGGGCGCACGCAGACCTTCAGGGCGGTCGATCGGACGTCGGTGTCCTTCTCCCCGTCCACTGGGGCACGTTCGACCTGGCGTTCCACTCCTGGGCCGAGCCGGTGGAGCGGCTGCTTGCCGCGGCGGACCCGGTGTCGACGCCCGTGGTGGTTCCGATGGTGGGCCAGCGCGTGGATCTGATCCGGCCGCAACCGGGTCGCCGGTGGTGGACGACGTAAACTGGGCGCCATGGCATTCGCGGACGAGTTGAAGAAGCTGATCGGCAAGGGCAAGCAGGCCGCTGCGCAGAACTCCGACAAGATCGAGCAGGCCGTGGACAAGGCCGCCGATTTCGCGGACAAGAAGACCGGCGGCAAGTACGCCCAGCAGATCGACAAGGTGCAGGACGCCGCGAAGAAGGCGATCCCGGACAAGTGACCCGGTAGATCACCGGCGCTCGGGTAGTCGATCCGCATGGACGGCTGGCTCCTGCTTCTCGTGGTCGCGGGTGCCGTCGTCGTCGCGGGTTTCGCGCGTCGGCTCGACCTCCAGGCGCCGCTGGTCCTGGTGGCGGTGGGCTCGGTCGCCTCGTTCGTCCCCGGCCTGCCGCGGCCGGCTCTGGACCCGGAACTGCTTCTGGGCGTGATCCTTCCGCCGTTGTTGTACTCGGCGGCGATCGACTTCTCCTTCGCGTCCTTCCGTCGCAACCTGCGGGCGATCGTGCGACTCGGCGTCGGCCTGGTGGTGATCACCACCGTCGCGGTCGGCTTTTTCTCGTCCTGGTTGGTTCCCGAACTCACGCTGGGCGCCGCCCTGGTCCTGGGGGCGGTGGTCGCGCCTCCCGACGCAGTGTCGGCCGTGGCCGTCGGGCGGCGGCTCGGCCTCCCGCACCGCATGATGTCCATTCTCACGGGGGAGTCGCTGGTCAACGACGCCGCCGCGCTGACGCTGTTCACCATCGCCGTCGCGTCCGTGACGGGCAATCGCATCGACCTCGAACCGCCGGTGTTGTTCTTCGCCTACGAGGTGGCCGCGGGTATCGGAGTCGGGTGGATCGTCGGGCGGGTCGTGCGCTTCGTGCGTCGGCATCTGGCCGACAGCGCCCTCGAGACCGTCCTGGGCATCATCGTTCCCTTCGCGGCATACCTCGCGGCGGAGCAGGTGCACTCCTCCGGTGTGCTCGCCGTCGTCACGGCGGGATTCGTTCTGGGGTCGGCGCGCAGTTCCGACGCCATCCCCACCCGCATCCAGGAACGGCACGTGTGGCGGACGCTGGACCTGGTGCTCGAGACGTTCGTGTTCGCGTACATGGGTCTGCAGCTGAAGTTCGTCGTCGACGATCTGCGCGGGGAAGGACTCCCCGTCCATCACGTCTTCCTCTACGGCCTGCTCGTGTTGCTCCTGGTCATGGCGGTCCGGCCCCTCGCGCTGTTCGTCGGCACCGCGTTGCGACGGGTGGTGGGCAGGATTCGGTCTCGACCGCACTCCGAGCTGAGTTGGACGCAGACCCTGGTGCTGTCCTGGGCCGGCATGCGCGGGGTGGTCACCCTGGCGGCGGCGGCCGGTGTGCCGTTCGTGACCGCCTCGGGCGCGGACTTTCCCGGCCGCGGTGTCATCTCCGCCATCGCGTTCACCGTGGCGGTGGGGACCCTGCTGATCCAGGGCATCACCCTGCCGATGGTCATCCGGCGCCTCGACATCGCCGACCCCGCCGAGATCCGGTACGTCGAGGAGCAACGCGCCCTGGCGCGCCGCATCTCCCGACGGGCCGTCGTCGACTGCCTCGACGAGGCACGGCGATCGCTGAAGGGCACCGACGCCGAGGGCGTGGTCGACCGCGTGCGACGGGTCACCCTCGCCCGCCTCGAGGCCGACGAGACGGAGGACGAGGAGCAGCCCGCGGACCGGTTCTCGGCCACCAGCGCCGCGTTCGATCGCTGGCGACGGACGGTGCTGGTCCGTCAGCGCGAGGCGTTGCTCGACGCGCGGGATCGCGGCGAACTGGACGACGAGGTGTTGCGTACCGTGTTGGACGGGCTCGACATCGAGCAGGCGGCCACCGAGACCCGGTTGCAGCGATTCACCACCGAGAGGGGCTGACGGAAGTGCGGTACCGCCGGACGTTCGGGACGATCGCGGCGGCCGCGGTGCTGGCCGTGGCGGGATGCGGGGCGGATTCGACGTCGTCGTCCGCCGCCGGGTCGTCCTCCGGCACGACCACGGCCGCCCCCACCACTCCTGCGCCGCAGGGTGACGAGCGCGGAGCCGTCACCTCCGACGTGGTGCTGGGTCAGGTCGATCAGAGCGTCACGGCGCTGGGCGCCACCGCGCATCGCATCACCTATCGGTCGACCTTCGGGATCGACGGCAGCGGCGTGGACGTCACGGGCACCGTCTTCGTCCCCGGTGGTCTGCCCCCCGCGGGCGGATGGCCCGTGGTGTCCGTCGCGCACGGCACCACCGGCGTGACGGACGAGTGCGCGCCGTCCCTGTACCCGAACCTGTTGGGCGCCATCGGCATGGTGACGCCGTTCCTCGAGCGCGGCGCCGTGGTGACCGTGAGCGACTACCAGGGACTCGGCAGCCCCGGACCGCATCCCTACCTCGATGCGCCCTCCGCCGGGTACGACGTCATCGACGCGGTGCGTGCGGCGCGGAACGTGGTGCCCGGCACCGGGACTCGCTGGGCGGCCGTCGGCGTCTCGCAGGGTGGACAGGCCTCGTGGGCGGCCAACGAGATGGCCGCCACGTACGGCGACGGCCTCGAGCTGGTGGGGACGGCGAACCTCTCTCCCGCGGCCGACCTCCGTGCGATCGCCCCGCCGGAGGGGCTCGGCGACCTCACGCTGCCGCAGCGCGGGATCCTGCCGTTCGTCGTCGAGGGATTCCTGGTGTCCTACCCGCAATTCCGGGACTCGGACTTCCTCTCCGGTGGGCTGCTCGCGGGCAAGGACGTCCTGCTCGCCTGCACCGGTCCGCTCGCTGCCGAGAAGCTGACGGCCGTGGCCGCCATCGGTCCCGACGACGTTCGCCCGAGTTCGCCGGAGGCCTACGCCGCCATGCGGGAGTGGTTGGGTCGCAACGCACTTCCGCAGTCCGGTGCCACCGCCCCGATGATGGTGCTGGTCGGCGGCCGGGACAATCTCATCGAACCCGAGTGGACCGAGGAGGCGTCGCGTGCCGCGTGCGCGGGGGGTGACCGTCTGGACTTCCGCTTCCGACCCGATCAGGGCCACGCCGATTCCGCCGCCACCGACGAGGCGGTGTCGTGGGTGACCGACCGCTTCGTCGGGACGCCGTCGGCGAACACGTGTGACCTGCTCTCGTGACCGCGACGACGGCGGTGGTGCTCGTCGCGATCGTCGCGGCGGTGGTCGCCGCCGTCGTCGTCATCACGCGGCGAGGAACGCGGCCGCTCACCACGACCACCGAACGCGCCGTCCACGCGGCCCTGTCCACAGCGTCGTCCGCCGCGCGCCCGCTGCGCCGCGGACTCGACGCCGATTCCGCCGCCGACGCGGCGCCCCACCTGCGCACCCTGACCGGCGCCCACGCGGTGATCGTCGCCGGCCCGGACGGCACGGTGCTGGCGCTGAACGGGCCGGCCGACGAGGAGACCTCGGACTTCCCGACCACCGCACGTCGGGCGATCGACACCGAACGTCGGGTGTTGGTCCGACGAACCACGCGGTCCGTCGTCGTCCAGCCGGTGCTCACCGAGTCGGCCGGGGTGGTGTGCGTGCTGGGCGTCGTGACGGCGGCCGAACCGGGACCGGGCCTCCTCGGCGTCTGCACCGAGGTGGCGCGCTACGTGGGCGAGCAGCTCGAACTGGCCGAGCTGGACGCCGGCCGGGCGCGCCTCGACCGCGCCGAGGTCCGCGCGCTGCGGGCGCAGATCAGCCCGCACTTCATCTACAACGCCCTGACCACGGTGGCGTCGTTCGTCCGGACCGATCCGGATCGCGCACGCGAGCTGGTGCTCGAGTTCGCCGACTTCACCCGCTACTCCTTCCGCTCCGCCGGTGAATACACCGTGTTGGCGGACGAACTGCGCAACATCGATCGCTACCTCACCCTCGAGCGCGCCCGCTTCGGTGACTCGCTCGACGTGACTCTGCAGATCGCGCCGGAGGTCCTGGGCGTCGTCGTGCCGTTCCTCGCGTTGCAGCCGCTGGTGGAGAACGCCGTGCGGCACGGTGTGGCCGGACGCGGGCGAGGGCGCATCACCATCGTCGCCGCCGACGCCGGCACGGACGCCGCGATCAGCGTCGAGGACGACGGGGTGGGCATGGATCCCGAACTTCTGCGCTCGGGCGACCTCGGTGCCGCGGACGGTGTGCACGTGGGCCTGTCCAACGTCGACGACCGGCTGCGCGCGGCCTTCGGCAACGACTACGGCCTGGTCGTGGAGACGGCGCCCGACGCCGGGACGAAGGTGAGCATGCGAGTGCCGAAGTTCCGTCCCGGGGTGCGCGCGTGAGAGCGACGGTCGCCCTCGTCCTGTCCGGATTCCTCGCGGCCGTTCTGCTGACGCGGGAGCCGACGACTGGAGTCGTCGCCGCCGGATCGATCGGCGGGGTGGACTCGGGTGTCGTCGTCCTCGCGGGCGCCGTGATCGCCGCCGGTGTGGTGGCTGCACTCGTCCGGCGGGCGGCGCTGGCGAGTGCGACCGGGATCGGCGCAGCACTGACGGCCGGAGCGTCGCTCCTGGCCGCGTCTCCGGACATGGCGGTGCCGATCGGCACGATTGCCGGCGGCGTACTGCTGGGCGCGGCGTCGGTCCTGGCCGGGGCGACGTCCGCTCGGCGCGCCTGGCTCGCCGCAGCGACCGTCGGCGGGCTGTTCGTCGGGGGACTCGTCGAGAGCCTGGACCCCGGCCGACGCGAGGTCCCGGGCCGCTACGCCGAGTACGTCCTCGCCTCCGAACAGCCGACGCCCGTCGTCGTGCCGATTGTGGCCGCGCTGACCGCGGTGGCGTGGGTGTGGACGACGCTGCGGTCGGACCTTCCGGCGGCTCCCGACCGACGATCCACTCCGATTCCGGGCCGTGTCGTCGTGCCGATCCTGGCGGGCACGGCGGTGCTCGCAGCAGCGTCGACGGCGGCCGGTGTCGCGATCGACGTCGCGGCCGGCCCGGCATGGACGATCGGCAGCATCGTCGTGCTGCTGGCACTGATCGTGCTCGGGGCGGCGCTGGGCCGGCGGTGGCCGCGTCCGAGTGTCGGTATCGGGGTGCTCGTCCTCGTCTGCCTGACCTCGCTTGCCGACGGCCCGCCGTGGGACAACCTCTGGTTCGTCGCGGGCCTGCTGGTGCTCCCCGCGGCGGCGGCCTTCCTGTTCGCCTCGGTCGTGCGCACGCCGACGGCGACAGGATGGGCGCTCGGCCTGGCCGTCCCGCTCGCGGTCTCCGTTCCCGCCGTCCGCGACGTCGGGTGGACGGCCTACACCCCACTCGACGCCCCGACCACCTCGCTGCTCGGCGACGTCGTGCTGCCGCTGGGCATTGTCGTCGGGACCGTCCTGGTCGCCGGAATCGGCATTGCCCTGCTGGGTCGTCGCGCGCCCTGATCCGCCGACCGTCCGAGCGCGCACGGCAAACCCGCCGAGTCACTCACTCGGTACGAGAGGACATGGCACGATCGACGCATTGTGACCGACCATCACGGACTTCGCCTGCTCGCCGTCGACGACGAACGGCCCGCCCTCGACGAGTTGCTGTACCTGCTGCGTCGGCACCCGTCGGTCGAGGCCGTGCAGGGTGCGTCCGACGCGACCACCGCGCTGCGACTCCTGCGGGACGAGCCCGTCGACGCGGTGTTCCTCGACATCGACATGCCCGGTCTCGACGGTCTCGAGCTGGCCGGGGTGCTGCGGAACTTCGCGACGCCGCCGGCCGTCGTGTTCGTCACCGCGCACGACGATCGCGCAGTGGCCGCGTTCGAGATCGGCGCCGTGGACTACCTGCTCAAGCCCCTTCGCGACGCCCGGTTGGCGGAGGCGGTCGGCCGCATCGTCGAGCGTGCCGGGTCCGCGCCCGGGCCCACCTCCACAGCGCCCGCCGCCGACGCGGACGACGTCATTCCGGTGGAACTGGGCGGCGTGACCACGATGGTGCCGCGGTCGACGGTCCTGTGGGTGGAGGCGGAGGGCGACTACGCCCGGTTGCACACCACGACGGGCACACATCTGGTGCGCATCGCACTGTCCGCACTGGAGGCGCGCTGGGCCGATCACGGGTTCCTGCGCGTGCACCGCTCGTACCTGGTGTCGGTGGCTCGCATCGGCGGCACCCGAACGGTCGGCTCCGGCGTGGTGGTGTGCCTGCGCGGTCAGGGGGAGTGCCCGCCCGTCGAGCTGCCGGTCAGTCGGCGGCACACCCGGGAGTTGCGCGACCGCGTGGTGCGGGGGCCGCGTGCTGCGCTCGTCGGTCGCGGGAGCTGACGTGCCGCCGCCGCGCGAACGCGTCGTGCTCGCCACGCGCCGTGGTGCTCGCATCGTGCGCACCCGGGTGGAGGTCGAGGAGCAGACCGCCGTCGGCGAGGCGATGGTGCGCGGATTGATCCGTGCCCAGCTCGCGCTCGCCCTGCGCATGGCCGCGGTGGTGGTGCTGCTCGTCGGGCTGATTCCGTTGCTGTGGGTGGTCGCGCCGGCGGCGGGGACCGCGCGCCTGTGGGGTGTGGGGGTGCCCTGGTGGATCCTCGCCGTCGCGGCCTATCCCGTGCTGCTCGCGGTAGGGGTGGCGTTCGTGCGGGCGGCGGGACGCAACGAGCAGGAGTTCGCCGACCTGGTCGACGACCGGTGGCCCTGACGTGGTGAGCGCCGCGACCGTGGCGGCGGTGATCGCGTCCGCCGTCGCTACCGTCGCCGTCGGTGTGTACGGGGTGCGGCTCGCCCGGACGACGTCGGATTTCCTCGTCGCCTCCCGCAGTGTCGGTGCCCGCTGGAACGCGGCCGCGGTGTCGGGGGAGTACCTGTCGGCGGCGTCGTTCCTCGGCGTGGCCGGATTGATCGCGAAGTACGGCGCCGACGCGCTGTGGTACCCACTGGGTTTCACGGCGGGCTACCTCGGATTGCTGCTCTTCGTCTCGGCGCCGCTTCGCCGGTCCGGCGCCTACACGGTGCCGGATTTCGCCGAGTTCCGGTTGGAGTCACGGCGTGTGCGCACGTTGGCGATGTTGGTGGTCGCGGGCATCTGCGCGCTGTACCTGGTCCCGCAGCTCCAGGGTGCGGGTCTGACGCTGAACATCCTTCTGGGCGTGCCGAGTTGGGTGGGGGCGGCCGCCATCGGCCTGATCGTCATCGCCAACGTCGTCGGCGGCGGGATGCGGTCGGTGACGTTCGTCCAGGCGTTCCAGTACTGGCTCAAGCTCACCGCCGTCGCCGTTCCGGCGCTGGTCCTCGCCGTCCACTTCGTGGGCGACGCACGCCAGATGGGCACGCCCGCACCGCCGTCCGTCGAGGCGGCCACCACCGTCGAGATCAGTACCGACGTGGTGGTGCAGGTGGCGTCGGACCTTCCCGTCGTCGTGCGGGGCACGATCGACGACGTCGCGGTCGACGGCCCGATCACCCTCGCGGACGGCGACCACACGCTGGCCTCGGGCACCACGCTGGAGCTGCCGGCCGGATCGCCGGTGCCGGTGGTCTCCGGCGCACCGGTCGAAGGGTCCTCGTGGCTGGCTCCGGGCAACGGTTTCGGCGGGCCGTTCCCGCTCTATCAGGTCTATTCGCTGATCCTCGCGACGTTCCTCGGCACGATGGGTCTGCCGCACGTGCTGGTGCGCTTCTACACCAATCCCGACGGCCCGGCGGCGCGGCGCACGGCCCTCACCGTCGTCGGGTTGCTCTCGCTCTTCTATCTCTTCCCGACCCTGCTCGGCGTGTTCTCCCGCCTGTACGTCCCGCAGCTGCTCATCACCGGGGCGTCCGACGCGGCGGTGCTCCTGCTGCCGTCCGCGGCGGTCGGCGGGGCGGTCGGCACGGCCCTCGCCGCGCTGGTGGCGGCGGGGGCGATGGCGGCGTTCCTGTCGACGTCGTCGGGTCTGTTGGTGACCATCGCCGGCGTGCTGAGCACGGACGTGCTCCGCGGACGAGTGCGGGACTTTCGGATCGCCGCGATCGTCGCTGGTGCGGGGCCGCTCGCCCTGTCGGTGGGACTGGTGACGTTGGACCTGTCCCGCACGGTCGGGCTCGTCTTCGCGGTCGCGGCCTCGACGCTCTGTCCGCTGCTGGTGCTCGGTATCTGGTGGCGAGGCCTGACGCCCGCCGGCGCCGCGGCCGGACTGGTCGTGGGCGGGCTGCTCTCGACGGGCGCCGCCACGGCGGCCGTGCTCGGCGGAGTGCCGGACACCGTGCTGGGAGGCTGGGCGCGGGCCGTCGTCGACTACCCCGCGGCCGTCAGCGTGCCCACGGCCTTTGCGGTGATGGTGGCGGTGTCGGTGCTGACGCGGCGGACCGTGCCGGCCGGGATCGGTCGCATCATGTCCGCCATGCACGCTCCCGAGCGACTCGGTCTGGGCGAGGAGCGGCTCTCCTGACGGAGACGGGACGGAGACGGTGACGGTGACCGTTCACCGTGGCTCGCCGACCGCTCGGCGCACCGCGCTGCCCTTCGGCGTGAGACACGGGCCACGGTCTTGTTCGTGTGACCGCGGTCTCACTAGGTTCTGCGCAGTAGCTTTCCTCACCCGTAGGAGTCCCTGTGACAGCCGCCGATGCTCGACCCGGAGCGACGCCCGAGCGCCGCACCCCCACCCCGCAGGATTTCGTCGACATGCAGAACTCCCCGGAGTTCCAGCAGTTGCGGAACCGTCTGCGCGGCTTCGTCTTTCCGATGGCCGCGTTCTTCCTCGTCTGGTACCTCGCCTACGTTCTCCTCGGCGCCTACGCGCACGACTTCATGGCGACCAAGGTGTTCGGCAACATCAACGTCGGGCTCCTGCTGGGCCTCGCTCAGTTCGTCACGACGTTCGTGATCACCGGCATCTACGTCCGGTTCGCCAACCGTGAGATCGATCCCAAGGCGGCCGCCATCCGCGCCGAACTCGAAGGAACCCCCCAGTGACACTCTCCGATCGCGTGGGTCTGCTCGCGCAGGCGCCGGCCGCCGAGACCGTCGGCAGCCCCCTGGTCAACATCTCCATCTTCTCGGTCTTCGTGATCGTCACGATGGTCGTGGTCATCCGGGCCAGCAAGAAGAACTCCACTTCCGCCGAGTTCTTCACCGCCGGCGGCGGATTCTCCGGCCCGCAGAACGGCGTCGCCATCGCCGGTGACTACCTCTCGGCGGCGAGCTTCCTCGGTATTGCCGGCGCCATCGCCGTCTACGGGTACGACGGCTTCCTCTACTCCATCGGCTTCCTCGTCGCGTGGCTCGTGGCCCTGCTCCTGGTCGCCGAGATGCTCCGCAACACCGGCCGATTCACCATGGCCGACGTGCTCAGCTTCCGTCTGAAGCAAGGCCCGGTCCGCACCGCGGCCGCACTGTCGACGCTGACCGTCTCGCTGTTCTACCTGCTGGCCCAGATGGCCGGCGCGGGCGGTCTGGTCGCACTGCTGCTCGACATCTCCGACCGCACCGGTCAGTCCATCGTCATCGCCGTCGTCGGCGTACTCATGATCGTGTACGTCCTGGTCGGCGGCATGAAGGGCACCACCTGGGTGCAAATCATCAAGGCCGCGCTGCTCATCACCGGCGCCGGACTGATGACGATCCTGGTGCTGGCCAAGTTCGGCTTCAACATCTCGACCATCATCGGCAGTGCACAGGAGATGGTGTCCGGCTCCGCGAGCGAGGCCGTCGCCGCCCGCGACGTCGCTGCTCCCGGTGCGCAGTACGGCGGATCCGAGACCTCCAAGCTGAACTTCATCTCGCTCGGCCTGGCCCTGGTGCTCGGCACCGCCGGTCTGCCGCACGTGCTCATGCGCTTCTACACCGTGCCCACGGCCAAGGAAGCACGACGCAGCGTGGTCTGGGCCATTGCCCTCATCGGTGCCTTCTACCTGTTCACGCTCGTCCTCGGCTACGGCGCCGCGGCCATCGTCGGCCCGGACCGCATCCTCGCCGCGGCGGGTGGTCAGAACTCCGCCGCACCGCTGCTCGCCTTCGAGCTCGGCGGGGTGATCCTGCTCGGCATCATCTCGGCCGTCGCGTTCGCGACGATCCTCGCCGTGGTCGCCGGCCTCACCATCACCGCCTCGGCGTCGTTCGCGCACGACATCTACGCGAGCGTCATCAAGAAGGGCGAGGTGGACGACCGCAAGCAGGTCCAGGTCTCGCGCATCACCGCCGTCGTGATCGGCCTCCTCGCGATCGGCCTGGGCATCCTGGCCAACGGTCAGAACATCGCGTTCCTCGTGGCCCTGGCCTTCGCGGTGGCGGCGGCAGCGAACCTGCCGACCATCCTGTACTCGCTCTTCTGGCGACGCTTCACCACCCGCGGCGCGCTGTGGAGCATGTACGGCGGCCTGATCTCGACGATCGTGCTCATCGTCTTCTCCCCGGCCGTGTCCGGCTCGAAGACCGCGATGATCCCCGGCTCCGACTTCGCCTGGTTCCCGCTGTCGAACCCCGGCATCGTGTCCATCCCGCTCGCGTTCCTGCTCGGTGCCATCGGCACGCTGACGAGCAAGGACAACGAGAGCAAGGAAAAGGCCGCCGAGATGGAGGTGCGCTCGTTCACCGGTGTCGGTGTGGAGAAGGTCGTGGCGCACTAGCTCGAGTTCTCGCGACGCGGGCCACCGCGAGTTCCCCACCGGCTAGTGTTGCGGCCGTGGCGAAACTCGAGGTGGTCCGCGTCGTTCCGTTGTCCCCCGACGCGGCCTGGGCCGCGGCGTCCGATCTCTCCCGGTACGAGGAGTGGCTCTCCATTCACGACGGCTGGCGCAGCGACATTCCCGACGAGTTGGGTGAGGGCACGCAGATCTCGTCCGTGGTCTCGGTGAAGGGTCTGCGCAACCGGGTGGCGTGGACCGTCCAGGAGTACGCGCCCCCTCGCGAACTGGCGCTGAAGGGGTCCGGCAAGGGCGGGGTCAAGGTCTCGCTCACGCTGACCGTCGCGGAGAAGAGCGCGGGTACGGAACTGGCCATGCGCATCGACCTCGGCGGCGCACCGCTGTTCGGCCCCGTCGGATCGGGTGTGGCACGCGCGCTGAAGGGCGACATCGACTCGTCGCTCGACACGTTCGAGCGCCTGTTCGCCTGACCCGCCGTCGGGAGGGTCCGGCTCTAGGACGACACCGCTCCCGCGACGCAGACCGCGATCACGATCGCCGTGGCCGCGGCGTCGCGAAGACCGGGCCGTGCGCGGGTCGCGGTGATCGATCCCGTGCCGCCGCGCACCGCGATGGCCTCGCCCATGTCCGCCGACCGCCGGATCGCCACCGAGACGATCGCCGCCATGATGTCGACGAGGAACGTGTCCTGGGCCTTGCCGTTGCGCGTTCCCTTCCGGGGACGCAGGCGTCGGGCGGCCACCAGAACCTGGACGTCGTCGAGCAGCATCGGCAGGGCTCGCAGCAGCAGGGCCGTCGAGACGGCCCAATCGTCCACCGGCGCACCGAGTTTACGGAGCGGTGCGAGCAGGGTCGCGAACGCGGGAGCGACGTCGGCCATCGCCGTCGTCCAGGCCATCGTGATCGTCGCCCACAGCAGGACCACCGCGAACAGGATGCCGCGGGCGTAGAGCCACACCGCCTCGGGGGAGACGACGGCGTTCACCGCCGCGCCGAACGCGACCAGTCCCCACAGCCACCACGGCGGAATCGGTACCGCGCGCAACGGAACCCGTGCCACCACCGCGGCGACCAGCAGCAGTCCGGCGATCGCGCCCACCATCGGCCACGTCGGCCACACCAGGAGCGACACCGAGATCACGGCGACGGCCACCAGTTTGGTGCCCGCCCAGAGTCGGTGCATCGGAGTCGAGAGCGGAAGCTCCCGCAGCAGCGTGCCTTTCATCGACGCGCCTCCTGACCCGCGGATCGCAGCACGCCCTGGTCCAGGACCACCGTGCGGGAGCGCACGGTGTCCAGCATCTCCAGATCGTGCGAGATGATCACCAGAGTCAGGCCGCGGTACCGCAGATGGGCCAGCAGCGACGTGATCTCGCGGCGGCCGGGTGGATCCAGTCCGGCCAGCGGCTCGTCGAGAACCAGCACGTCGGGCTTGCCCACCAACAGGCCGGCGAGTGCGACGCGCCGCATCTGACCGCCGCTGAGTTCGTCGACGCGTCGGCCCGCGATCTCCCGCGGCAGTCCCACCGTGTCGAGCACCGCCGAGACGTCGGTCCCGCTGGTGCCGGCGCCGCCCGCCGCCTCGATGTCCTCGGCGACCGTGCGACGCTGCAGCTGCAATCGCGCGTGCTGGAAGGACAGCGCCACCGTCCCCACCGCCTTCGACGTGGCCTTGCCGTTCACCTCGCACGTGCCCTCGGTGGGCGTGGTCAGGCCGGCCAGGATCCACGCCAACGTCGACTTGCCGGATCCGTTGCCGCCCACGACGACCAGGCCCTCGCCCCGTCGCACGGTGAGGTCGACACCCGCCAGCGCGCGGCGCTCCCACGGGGTTCCGCGGTTGTAGACGTGCCCGACGCCGCGCAGGACCAGCACGTCGGGGCCGAGAACCGGAACGGCGCCGTAGGGGGGTGCGGTGCCGGACATCCAGGTCGGATCGTGCACGACGCGGCGGCCGCGATGCAGTCGCACCACCTCGTCGGCCAATGCGGCCTCGCCGGCGCGATGGGTGATCAGGACGACGGCGAGGTGTCGACGCCGCGGCAGCTCGGCCAGGAGCGCGACCAACTCGCGTTGGCCGGCGGGATCGATCATGGCGGTGGCCTCGTCGGCCACGAGGAGTTTCGGCTCACGGGCCAGGGCCGCGGCGACGGCGAGTCGCTGGAGTTCGCCGCCCGACAGCCCGGAGGTGTCGCGATCGCCGTAGCCGGCCAGACCGACCTCGGCGAGGAGGGCGTCGACACGCTCGCGCGACGGCGCGGACGCCGGCGGGAGTCCCCACACGACGTCGTCCGCCACGCGTGTGCCGAGGATCTGCGATTCGGGATGCTGCAGGATCATCGCCGTCCCGCCGACGGCGCCCAGCCCGGTGGATCCCGGCCGATCGGCGCGGCCGCCGGTGGGCGCGGCCCCGACGAGGATGCGCGCCAGGGTCGACTTGCCGGAACCGTTGGCGCCCACCACCGCGTAGAAGCGGCCCGGCACCACGGTGAGATCGAGCGGACCGAGCGCGTCGACGTCGTGGCCGGGATAGCGGTAGGTCGCTCCCGTCAGGCGCAGCGGCACGGGATCGGGCGTGGACTCCGCGGTGGCGGCGTCGGGCAGGACGCCGCGGGATTCCAACTCGCCGAGTCGGGTCAGGGTGGCGCGCAGGACCCACCACGCGACGGCGCCGCTGACGGCGGTGGAGAAGACCGCGGAGGTGAAGACGAAGGCCCACCAGTAGCCGATGCCGACCGCGACCGCGTCGCCGACGATCTGCGACACCCGGTCGGCGGACAGCACCCGGCCGAGAACGTCGGCCGTGCCCCGGATGCTGTTCTCGAGGACGCCGAGGAAGAGGTCGCGCAGTCCGGACAGCAGGAGGAGCATGAGGACGGAGAGCCCGCCGACCACCGTGCCGGTGACCGTGGACCACAGCAGCACGGTGCCGAATCCTCGACGGCGACGCACGGCGCTGCCCACCACACCGCCGAGGACGGCGGTGACCGTCATGGTGAGCGCGGAGGAGAACCCGCCGGCGACGAACGCCACCAGCGCCCCGCCGGTTCCCGCGACGGCGAGCGCACGCAGGCGATGGCGTTGGGCGACGACGGCGAGCGGCACGATGGCCACGATCTGCAGGGCACCCGCCACCGGAATCACGGCGCCGATGACGGTGAACGCGACGGCGAGGGCCGTCATGACCGAGCCGGTGGCCGTTTCTTCCGGATGTAGTCTCCTGTCAGCCCGAACCGTCACTCCGTCGAGTGTGCCACCGAGTGTCCGAATCGCCGGAGCTGGAAGGAGCGGTGTGTGACCGTCGTCGCCCGCCGAGGCACCGACCGACGCCTCCATCCCGCGTGGATCGTCGCCGCCGTCGCGTTCCTCGCCCTGGTCGGTGCGGCCGGCTTCCGCGCGGCGCCGTCCGTGCTCATGGTGCCGATCACGGACGAGTTCGGGTGGTCGCGGTCGGTCCTGTCCGCGGCGGTCGGTATCAACCTGCTGTTGTTCGGGCTCACGGCGCCCTTCGCGGCCGCCCTCATGGAGCGCTTCGGCATCCGCCGGGTCACGACGATCGCCCTGACGGTCGTCGCCGCGGGCAGCGCGCTGAGCGTGCTGGTCACCTCGCCGTGGCAGATTCTGCTGACCTGGGGGCTGCTCATCGGGCTGGGCACCGGCTCCATGGCTCTGGTGTTCGCGGCGATGGTCACCGACCGATGGTTCGTCGCCCGGCGCGGGTTGGTCTCCGGCATCCTCACCGCGGGCAGCGCGACCGGCCAGCTGATCTTCCTGCCCGTCGTCGCCTGGCTCGCCGAGGGAGCGGGGTGGCGTACCGCCTCGCTCGTGGTGGCCGGCGGTGCGCTCGCCGTCGTTCCTCTCGTCGCGCGGTTCCTGCGCGACCGTCCGTCGGACGTCGGGGTGCTGCCGTACGGGGCGACGGAGGAGCCGCCCGCGCGGGCCGTCGTCGGCAACCCGGCCCGACGCGCGGTACGGGCGTTGCTCGACGCCGCACGGGTGCGGACGTTCTGGGCGTTGGTCGTCGGGTTCGCGATCTGCGGGGCCACCACCAACGGGTTGGTCGGCGTGCACTTCGTGCCGTCCGCGCACGATCACGGCATGCCGCAGACCACCGCGGCGACGTTGCTCGCGGTGGTCGGCATCTTCGACATCGCGGGGACCATTGCGTCGGGATGGCTCACCGATCGGGTGGATCCGCGGCTGCTCCTCGGCGCGTACTACGCGTTCCGCGGGGTGGCGCTGCTGTTCCTGCCCACCCTGCTGTCGGACGCGCTGCACCCGTCGATCGTGGTCTTCGTCGTGGTCTACGGGCTCGACTGGGTGGCCACGGTGCCGCCCACCATCGCGTTGTGTCGCGAGGTGTTCGGCGACCGCGGGCCCCTGGTGTTCGGGTGGGTCTTCGCCGCGCACCAGATCGGCGCGGGCGCCGCGTCCGTCGCTGCGGGCGCGATCCGCGACACCACCGGTGAGTACACCGCCGCCTGGTTCGGCGCCGCAGGGCTCTGCGCCGTGGCGGCGGTGCTCAGCGTCGGAATCGCGCGGCGATCAGCCCCGGTAACCGGCTGATTCGCTGCGCGCCGACGTCGGACGTCCGCCGCGGCGACCGGAGTTGCCGGCATGCCCGCCGCGGGAGGAGCGCGACCGCGGCTGCTGTCCCGTGCGCGGCTGACCGGACCGCTGGCCGCCGCCGGTACGCGGACCGCGAGCCTTGGGCGCGGGGGCCGGCTCCTTGGGGGCCGGTGCCACGTACGCGGCCAGGGGGCCGACGAGCTCCGCCACGGCGGGGGTGTCGACGGTCACGCGCTGCGGTGCGGCGTCGATCTTCGCCTTGCGCAGCAGCACCGCCACGTCACGACGCTGCTCCGGGAGCACGACGGTGACCACGTCACCGGCGCTGCCGGCGCGGGCCGTACGACCGCTGCGATGCAGGTACGCCTTGTGCTCGGCGGGCGGATCCACGTGGACCACCAACTCGACGTTGTCGACGTGCACGCCGCGGGCGGCCACGTCGGTGGCGACGAGGACGCGGGCGTCGCCGACCGAGAAGGCGGCGAGGTTCCGGTCGCGGGCGGCCTGCGAGAGGTTGCCGTGCAGATCGACCGACGGAATGCCGGCCTCGGTGAGTTGCCGCGCGAGCTTGCGTGCCTGGTGCTTGGTACGCATGAACAGGATGCGGCGGCCCTCACCGGACGCGAGGCGCTGGACCAGGACCTTCTTCGCATCGGCGCCGCCGACCTCGAAGATGTGGTGCGTCATCGCCGCGACGGGGGAGTTCTCCTCGTCCACCGAGTGCTGGACCGGGTTGGACAGGAACTGCTTGACCAGCTTGTCGACGCCGTTGTCGAGCGTCGCGGAGAAGAGCAGACGCTGCCCCTGCGACGGGGTGGCCTTGAGGATGCGCGTCACGCCGGGCAGGAAGCCGAGATCGGCCATGTGGTCCGCCTCGTCGAGCACGGTGATCTCGACCTCGTCGAGGAACACGTGGCGCTGCTTCATCAGATCCTCGAGGCGGCCCGGGCAGGCGACGACGATGTCCACGCCGCGATCGAGGGCCGTCACCTGACGGTTCTGCGACACCCCACCGAAGATGGTGGTGACGCGAAGATTCGACGCGAGCACCAGCGGCTCGAGCGTGGCCGCGATCTGGGTGGCGAGCTCTCGGGTGGGGGCGAGGATCAGGCCCCGCGGACGGTTGGGGGTGCGCGACCGCGACGCGGTCTCGGACAGCCGCGCGACCATGGGGATGGAGAACGCGAGAGTCTTTCCGCTGCCGGTCTTTCCGCGTCCGAGGACGTCGCGACCACGCAGGGTGTCGGGCAGGGTGTCGGCCTGGATGGGGAACGGCGCGGTGATACCCGCGGCCGTGAGGGCGCGGACGAGGCGGTCGTTCACGCCGAGGTCGGCAAAAGTGACAGTCATGAAGAGTTCGAGTGCCTTTCGGGCATCGGAGCGCCCCGCTGACGGGGCACAGAATGGCGAGACTGCCGGTGGGCAGTATCGATCGCCGTAAGAAAAGTTCGTGCTGATTCCACGACGTACGCCGCGAACGAGAGCGCGGCAGCGAGACCCAGTGTAGCCCGTCGGTGGATGTGACCGACGTCTCGCCGAACGGCATCCCGCCGTCGCGCGCAGTATCCGGCGGAATCGGGCAGGACGTTTTCCTTCGTCATTCAGCCCGCCCGTTTCCAGGGCGTCGGAAGCGCGGGAGGAACGGATCGATAGGTATGGCCCGTCGGGGTGCGGAACTCGACGGTGTGCACGTCGGTCCCGTCGGGGTTCTCGGTTCTGGTGGTGGTCCAGCCGTCGCCCTGTTTGGCGTGGTTGCACGCGGCGCACAACCCGAGGCCGTTGTCGGCGGTGGTGGGGCCGCCGTCCTCGTGCGGTCGGATGTGGTCGTGGTGGCGGATGGGGGCGTCGCACCAGGGGGTGCGGCAGGTGCGGTCCCGCAGGTCGATCAGCCGGGCCAGGCCGGTGGGGAAGCAGCGAGCCACCGATTCGACCGCAGTGAGTTGTCCGGTGTCCGGTGTGGCGTAGAGCTTGCGGAGCGTGACCGTCGCGTCGGAGTCGACGGCGCCCGCAATCCATTCCCGCGCTGCGGCGGCGGGGATCGGCCCGTACCCGGGCACCTCGGCGGGAGTGTCGCTCCCGCCGAGCAGGGTCTCGTCGGAGAGGACGACCTGCACCGCCACGGGCGGGCTCGTCACAGGGGCGAGGCCGATGGTCCGCTCGACCAGCAGGTCCGCCATGACCTGATCGCGGGTGCGGCCGTCGGCGTCGCCGGTGGCGACAATGGTGTCCGCATCCCGGCGCAGGGTGGCCCAGAGGCACACGGCGCGGTCCATCGGCAGCAGGGCGCCGAGGTGGCCCATGAACTCCGGGGCGGGGCGGACGGTGACGCGGCGATTCTTGGGGGCGCGGGCCTTGCGGCGGACCACGGCGGCGGCGTCGAGTTCGGCGGCCAGCCGTGCGGCCATCGCCGCGACGGTGCTGTCGCCCTGGCCGGTGAGGGTGGCGGGGTCGGCGCAGAGGCGGGTGTCGACGAGCCGTCGGTCCTCGGCGGTGAGGCAGGCGGTTTCGCGGACCAGCAGGGTGGCCCGCCA
>NZ_FOJN01000001.1 GCF_900111805.1 Rhodococcoides kroppenstedtii | reverse complement strand
GGAACTCCTCTGGATGTGCAGCGGGCATGGCTCGGACTCCTCTCCTGCAGCAGCAACGCTACAGATCAGGTGTCCGGAGAACCGGGTCAAGCTCCGAACCGTGTCGGGTGTGCGCGGTGATCAGGCGCCGCCAATCGTCGTGACTGTCGATCCGCGCGACCTTCACCGATGTCGGCGCGAAGCGGAGTTCGTAAACGAACTCGGGCTCGCTCTCACGGCTATGGGTCCAGGTGTCGACGCCGTCGTCGAGGGTAGTTGCCGTCCACAGGGCGCCGTCGGGTAAGACCTCGGTTGAGCCTGTCCTGTTGCGGACCGACGGCGGCGCCAGCGTCTCGACTCGGCCCGAGTGTCGCTGGGGTGAGGTGAATGTGTCCCGCGTTGGCGATCCGAGTTCTTCGGCGATCGCCGCCGCCATGGCGACGATCGCCGGGTCGCGCGTATTCACCTGGAGGGCGTCGTCCATCCCGGTGCCGTACAGGTACGTGCTGATGTCTTTCTGCGCTTCCCAGAGGAGGGTGTCCATGGACAAGCCTCGAAGAAACTCGTTGATGGACAGATCTTGTGCGTCTCGGTCGAAGTCCCGGGCGAAGCCGGCGACGAAGTTTCGGCCGGGCACCGTGTCCACGAGGTCGGAACCCCGTAGTCGACTGGACATGGGGGCAGACTACCGAGAGCGCGTTTTGCTGGGTGATGTCGTCGGCGCCGACTGTGACGCCGCAACCACGGGGGGCCGACACGGCCGGTGGTGTCCCTCCGACTTCGTCGACTCGGGCGTCGGGGTTGCAGTACGTCCTCAGGTCGGTGCGAAGCCCCCGATGTCGAGTGAGACGACGAAGACTGCGAACGGGAGATACCCGACGAGGAAAGTCAGCGCCCCGACGAAAGCGATCCAGCGAACGCGCCCCGCGAACAGCATGGCTGCACCGCCGAGCAGTGCGATGGTGAGTGGAGGCGCGCACAAAATGACCCAGTAACTGGTCGGCGGCGGCGGGAGGTCGGTGCCTCGCCGAAGGTGGGAGGGGACGGCGTAACCCGGGTGCAAGTCCGGAGCAAAGCCGGCCGCGCACATCGCCGCGTAGAAGCCGAGGACGAGCGTCCCGAGTACCGCCGCAATGGCGGCAAGGGGTCCAATGACCTCACCGCGCCAGGTGAATTTCGGTGTCCCGGATGCCGTCATCGGGTCACCGTAGTGCAAGGGAGCGCAGGGTCACCGGCGGACCGGTACGAGATCGGCGTCCGCGTCGGACCTGGACGCGCGCCAGGACAGGGTGTCGAAAACGCATGCCCCGATCGAACGTTCGTGATCACGAGGCGCTGGATAGGGCGGTGAGCGCGGCCGGCGGTGTCACGCGGTAGTCCCCGAGTCCGGCGACCCGGCGGCATCCGTCGAGTTCGAACGACACGGGGGTTGATCCCGACCCGTCCGGGCGTACCAGTTCGGTGGAGGCGACGCGGGTGCTGAACAGGTTGCAGGCCGGGGCCAAGGGAGCATCGACGATCGATCGGACGAGTCCCGCACTGCTGCCTCGGTCGAGGACAGTGCGCGTGCCGGCGACCACGTCCCCTCCGTCCGGTGAGGGTTCGCTGTCGGGCGGCTCGTAGGTACACACGACAAGTGCGTCGACGTCGTCGACGGGGAGCGTCAGTGTGGGAGCGGTTACGCGGCCGTATTCTCGCTCGGCTCTTCGGCGGCGGCCACGTCGTCCGCCGTTGTCGGCTCGAATGATGCCGCGTGGGAATCCTGTTCGCAGCTTGTGGCGAACCGGTCGTCGAGTCCGTTGGGGTGCGAGGACCGTCCGACTTCGGTGAGGTGTCGAAGGGCGAGATACGGGGCGTTTTGCAGGTTGCACGGGTCCGCCGGCCACGCCGGACGGAACGCTGCGCCTGTGTCGTCGACCAGCCACAAGCCCACCGGGGCCACGCCGAAATTGATGCAGCTTGCATAAGTCCCGTCGGGGAACCGGAACGAGTCGGCACTGAACGCCGAGAAGACGGAGAGCACGTCGCCCTCCAAACGCACCGAGTCGATGGTCCTCATTCCGCTGGCGTCGGTTCCGCGTTCACAACGCAGCGCTCCGACCACGCGGAAGTCGGCGGGCGGGTAGCCCGGCTCGGGTGCGTTGCCGGCAAGTGCCGGATCCCACGGCCCCAGTCCGGTCAAATCGGTGACGATGTTCTCCGCGAGACACGTCGGAGACGACGTGACCACCGCCGTGGGTGGCCGAAAGGCGATCCGGTCGACGAACGGATTCGAACACCCCGCCGCCGTCATAACGACGAGTGACCCGGCGAGTGCCGAGCGCGTCGAACGCGACGCGCAGAGTCGCTGAATGCGCCGACGCCTTTCCATGGCCGCTCGGCTCCAGAGCCATCTGCTCATAGCGTCCGGACCGTCACGGCTCGAAAGTAGAACCCGTCCTGGATCGCTGGCTCGTAGTCGAACTCGACCCGCTGACCGGGCTTCAGAGTCAGAAAACCTTCACCGACTATCGCGGAGAAATGCGCCCACACCCCGCCCGGAGTTGCGTCGGAATCGAGTACGCCCCAGCCGTGTTCGTCGTGCCACGTACGCACCGCACCTGTGGCGGTGAAGAACCGCAGCGGTTCGAGTGGGGGAGACTTCGCGCTGTCGCGATCCAATTCTTCCTGCATCACGGTCAGCCCGTCAGGGCCGGGGCCGTCGACGCTGAGCCAGAGGCTCGTATGAAACGCCCCCTCTGATGCTGGCGCGGTCGTACCGCGCGGCCAGACGCGCTCGACGAGGTAGTGCATGCCGTTGATGGGCTCGTCCGAGGTGCTCCATTCGAAGTCGACCTCCGTGCCGGGGCGAAGGCCGAGAGCCGGCGACCGATCGAGGTCGGCGACGCCCTCGACGCGCACTGCGTGTGACATTGCGTAGGCGCCGCCCAAGGTGTCGTCCGAGTCGATGACGCCCCACTGGTCGGCGAAATGCCATTCGCGGACTACACCTGTCGACACCATCGAATCAGCATAGGACTCTCAAGAATAGTAAAAGGAGCGTTAACGCACACGGTGCAACACACCCGGCATCGTTCCATGGGTGTGCGTTGTGTGGGAGCGGACCTGCCTGGTGCCTGGCCGCTGGTTCAGCTACGCCGAGACCGCCGCCTGCTCACCAAAAGGCCGGCCACCGCCCCCGCCACGACTCCGACCATTGGAACGATCGGGCCCGCGAAATCGAGGAGCGCCGACCCCTCGTCGTCGCCGACGAAAGCGTAGTCGACTCTCCCTGCCGGGATCAGCAGCGCGAGAAGCGCTGCCAGGACAAGACCAACCGCAGCTCCTGCGAACGTCCACAACGCGTGCCGCTTCATAGGTCCACCATCGCACACACCGCCGACCGGGCCGGAAGGCGTTCGACCCAGCCATCGTTCGGTGAAAACCGCACTATTCATTCGGCAGTGAGCGGATCTGGAGATCCGGCCGATGCCGTCGACTGCCGCGGCGGTGGGGGCTCAGATCCACAGAACGCCGTCGACGGCACGATCGACCGGGGGATAGGCGCCGGTGCCGGCTTGTTCGACGAGCGAATGGGCGATGTAGTCGGGTGCGCGATCCAGCCGGGCGCCGTTCTCGTCGTAGATGTTGCGTCGGGCTGTCAGCGTGAGGCCGGGATAGTCGGCGTGGCGGTAGGAGACATGTACCTGCCCGTGCGGCCATTCCCCTTCGTAGGTCGCAGTGAAATCGGTAATGCCGTCGGGGCACGAGAGTGCGCCCGATTGGCCGAGACAATGTCGGACGTAGGAGGCATGGTCGAGGGGTCGCGGGCCGAGGGGCCAACGGTGATCGGTGACGTCGATCGCGGTGGCGGGTATCGGTGTCGTGTCGCCGTTGGGGTCGAGGACGGTGACGCCGCGGGCGCCGGCCTGGTCGGGGCGGGTGATCGCCCACAATCGTCCGCCGGCTGCCGTACCGTCCACAACCCGAAGTTCGGTCCATTTCGTCGTGAACACCACGGTGTCGCCGCGGTAGGCGTTGATGACGGTGGTGGCGCTCCTCCGGGATTCGAGGCCCCAGTACCACCGCACGTCGCCGTCGGACGCGCGTTTGCGGTAGTGCGCTTCGTTGTAGGTCAGATTGGCGTATTCGCTCGTGTATCCCACCGTGCGTTCGTTCCGATGTGCTGTGCCCGGTTCGATGCGTGCGGGAACGGGGCCGTGCAGCGGAATGCTCGACACCGACGACGCGAATGCTGCCTCGAAGCCAGGGCTGTCGGGTGCGCGGCCGGCTACCGGGTTCGCGACCACGGGTGGTGCTCGAGTCCGATGTGCAGGTGACTCTCGTCCGATTCGACGGAGACGACACCGGCATCGACGACGGGGACGGTCCGGGTTCCGCCGCCGGGGAGCGCGACGAGGAACGACTGCCGTGGGAACGGCGGTGGCGGTGTGTCCGCCGTCCGCGCGAGGGCGGGTTGTCGCCTCCGGTGCGTCGTGAAACACCATGCGCCGGACCGGCCCGCTCCCAGAAGGGCGCGTCCGTCGGTGTATTCGGCGCGGTCGATGCCGTCGGCGGTGACGCGTGCGAGCGGACCACCTCGGTCGTTCTGCACCCAGAGGCCGGTGTCGTCGGCGGCGAGGTACGAGGGGCGCCCGCCGGGTGGAGCGGCCGGGAGTTCCGTCCACGAGGTCAGCGTCTCGAACTCCGCGGTGCGTGGGTCGAACAGTGCCGCCACCGGCTGCGTCTCGTCGACGACCCACACACGGCCGGCGACATGAAACACGAATCGTGGCCGCAGCATCCGCGGTTCGCGGCGGGCTCCCATGCTGTCCCCGGCGTGGTTCACCATGACGTCTCCGGCGGTGCGACGAGCTCGGGTGCCCCGGTCACGGGCACACCGGGGTGCAGCCGCTGCTGCAACGTGGCGAGGCCGGCGTCGTCGATCCTGCCCACTGTCACCTCGCACATCCAGTCGAAATCCGGTGTCGACCATGCCCGTTGCTCCTGGGGAGATCTCACCGCCCACGGCTCGGGCGAGCGTCGGCGGCGCATGAGCCGCCCCGTCCTACGCTTGTCGGGGGGCCCGAGAGATGCGACGAATTCGCCCGTGTTTCTCTCCGGCACCTCGACCCAGAACGGGGTGAGGTCGAGTCGGACGGGGATTTCGATCACACAGCAGGAACGTGTCTTTCGCAAAATAGGCGATCAGTGATGCGATCGAGCCGAGAACGACAAGCGCGAGGGGCAGAACGCGTTTCATCGAGGCTCCTTGTCGGTCGGGTGTTGATCGTGTCCGAAGCGCGCGGTGACCGCAGTCAGGGTGCTGCTCCCCTCGTGCCGTTGTGGACGCGATCGGTGAACGTGCCCGTACGTCGCCACAAGCGAACGAGCACAGAGGTATTGGCGGCGACCCCGATCGCGTAGGGAAGGACGACGAGCGCCGCAGCGCCGGGTGTGAGTACAGGGCCCCAGCTGTTCGGATCACGGATTTCGGGGGCGACAACGGTTTCTACAACCGAGAACACGAACGAGGCATACGTCAGAATCGCCGCGGTCGCGCCGATCGAACCGAGCCACCGCCCGAGCCACGGACGAGCGCGGCGAAGTGCGGATGCCCCGAGAGATCCCACCACGGCGAGTGGAATGAACACCACGAGCGAGAACACGCCGAGGAGCATCCACCAGGCGACCGCGTCACCGATGACCGTTCGCGAGTTGGCGACGACGAGACCGACCGGGAGACACAGGCCGACGAGAAGCAACGGAGACAACGAAACCCACTGCACCCGAGAAGCATCGCGTGAACGGCGTTGCGCGTCGCAGACGAACATGTCGACGGTTCCGGCGTCGCTCGTGTCAACCGACACATCGGTCTCGTCTCGGTCGACCATGCACCAAGGATGCCATGCGGTCCGTTTCGTCGGGTTCAGAACCTAGGGTGAGGTCATGACCAGCACCGGTGTCATCGCAATGTGGGGGGACGAGGGATGGGGCGTGGTGGAGTCGCCCGACACACCCGGCGGGTGTTGGGTCCACGTCGGCCACCTGTGGGCGATCACCCTGCCTCCCACACGCAGGAACGAGTCCGTTCACATCTCCCGCACTGGCGTTCACGGTCCGATCGTGGGATAGACCGTGGACTTCGAGTGGGAGCGAGTGCGGCAGGACGGTTAGGACTATCGCGCCGTCAGCGTGCGGCCTCGCCGCAGCGGGCCCACGACAACCATCCGATGGGAGTACGGCAGCGACCGCCACCCGGGAGTCGTCTTCCGCACCGTCGCCCGACCGGAGTCACCCAAGGCCGACGGCTGATGAACGCCTGCGGGAGCGGCATTCACTCCTGACGTCGTAGTGCTCAGAATCGGCGCAGGAAGGTGTACCAATCGCCGTCGAGTTCGGCGTAGCCGATCTCCTGTTCGCCGGCGGGTGGGCCGAGGCGGGGTGCACCGTCTGGGAGGTAGGCGAATCCGACCTGGTCGACGACTCCGCCCTCGACGTAGATCAGGCATCCACCGTCGGCTGCCTCGAGGCCCTCGAAGACGTACACCCCGATACGGCCGCCGCCGGGTGCGGCGCAGTCCACTGCGACCTCGGCAAGTGAGCTTCTCGACATCGCGAACCCGACGGTGAACGGCACCGACATGCCGGCCAGGACCACAGTCGCAGCCACGACAACGACGGCAATCGACGACAGTTTCCACGCTCGGAACCGAACCCATCCCACAATCGTCAGCACGAGCCACACTGCACCGAGGACGAGCAGTAGCCAACCGGATGCGGCGAGAAGCCAAATCATGGCCGCTGGTGGGGTGAGCGAGTACAGCAGGACGGCGCAGGCTGCCGCAGCAACGGCAGTGATCACGACGACGGAGGCTTCCCACCACGACGGGGCGTCAGGACGCTGGCCCGCAGGTGTCGGCGGGGCGGTCAGCGCGGCGTAGACGCGCTCGTGCGAAAACGGCGACGTGCCCATCGACTCACCCTATCCGCGACGGCCGCAACACGACCGCCGTCGACGACGCCGACCGGGACGTAGGCTTCGGATTCCGCTCTGTCGTTCGACCGGACGGGATCGTCCTCGATGTGTGTGCGGCGCACGGAACATTGCCGAGAATGTGCGATCGTCGCCTCGATTGCGCGCTTCGCACCCTGTCACATTGGGACGTACGAGGTGACCACTAGGGCGCTCCACGAGAGGTCTGCTTCATAGCGCCGGTAGCGTAAGAATCAAACTCCTCCCCGCGGGGTTCCTCGCACAACCTTCGACGCTAGTTCCTCGTACTCCTCGGCAGATACTTTCGCTAGACCACGTATGAACGCCCGGCCTTCTGGCCCGACTTCCGATCGGTTGGTGCAGAAGCCGGTGGCGTAGCTGATCGGCTCATGCTCTAGACCAACCCACTCGACACGAATGTGCTGAACAGACGGATCGTAAATCTTCCCGGGATGACCCGCAGTCAGGATTCGAGGACGCGACCAGTCCTCGTATATCTCTTCTGCGTTGTCAGGTCCGACGTACACAACACACTGACCTTTCACAACGTCTTCTTCGGCGAGCTCTGTGCGCTGCTGCTCCATGCCCCCATTCTTAGCAAGTTCGTGGCGGATCGGCCGCAACGATGTCGAGTCGGGTCTGGGCGACGAGTCGGGAGATCGTCGCCCCGGATCCGTTGATGAAGGCCCAGGTCGGGTCGACGTCCGATGCCACACACCAGGCACGGTCGGCCGGCCAGATGAACGCCGCCGGCGGCATGTCGGGAGTGGGCTGGGCGCACCACTGTCCGACGTCGCTCAGAGGGCCGGAGAACAGGTGGTAGGTGCGATTCGGGATGGCTACGACGGGTGGACCCGTGGTGATGGTCTCGTCGATCTCCGGCCACCCCTCCCACAGGCAGAAGTAGCAGAGTTGCGGCGTGGTGGTGTCCGCGGCCAGCATGTCGCAGAGCTCGGCCATGACGGGGCCGTCGCCCTGCTCGCCGAGGGGCCGCGGCGGAATCTCCGGCCTCGGGGCGTCGCCGTCGTCGGGGATGTATCGCAGGCGGGCGTGCGCCGGGTACAGGGTGTGCGGTCCGAAGGTAGCGAGCACGTCCCACGCGATTCCTGAACGGGTGAGCCACGCGGCCGGCGCGGGGTCTTTCGGAACTTGCAGGACCATTCTCGTAGTCAAACAGCAGGAGAGCGCCTGGAACATATCGTGTACGGCGAGATCAGCGGTGATCCGATATGGCCACGTCCCGCTCGCACGAGGTTCAGCTATGGTCGTCGCCGGTACCCGTGAGATACCCTCATCTAAGGTGACCCCGAGTCCGCCGCCGTCGTGCGGCGTTCCTCCTACTACTCGGGGCTTCGACATGTACGACTTCGTACCGTCCGAATCCTTATCAGCGGCAGCATCTTCGCCACCACTCCCACCGTTCCGCATTCTCGTGCCGTGGTGGGTGATCGGGGACGGGTCTTTTCCGCGGGCGTCCGTCGGTGACGACGTCGAGGTGTTCGCCGAGCTGATCACCGGGACGTCGTCGCGACTGAACCATTCGCTGACCGCGTTCGCGGTTCCTGCCTACGGGATGGCGCCACGCGAGAGCGGTGACGGCAGGCGACATTGGTGGCATCTGCTCTACCGCGAGGGGTGGAGCGCCGGGTGGCGGTCGGATGCGCCGCGTTCCGGTCGGGTGGCGGTCCAGGGGTACTTCGTGGCGACTCTGGGTAACGATCCCAACGGCCCGGTCGCGGTGAGCGGCCGTGTGTCGTCCTTGCAGTCGGTGCAGGTCCGCCTGGATCCGATCGAGGGTGGTGGGCGGCGAGAAGTCGGTGGTACCGAGTCGCTGAACGCGGTGGACGAGGTTCCCGTCGAGTTCGAGCCGTTCTCCTTCCCGAACGACGGCCTGCCCCACCGCGGGGTGACAGGCGTGCTCGTCGACCTCGAGTTGGGCGACCCTCCGACAGATCGGACCCCGTTCGACCCGGGCGCGATCGATGCCGGTGCCGGGGTGGTGTGGGTGATGCACCGATCGGACCCGACCGTGCTGCGCATCGACCCGCGTCAGGATCCGCCGGTGGTGCGAGAGGTCCTGCTGCCGTTGCCGATCGAGGAGCCGAGCGGCGACTTCACCCGCCGCGTACACGCTGCTGACGACGGATGCTGGATCGTCGGAATGCACGACGTGCATCGCGTCGTCGTCGACGGTGCCGATACGGTCACCGACGAGCGTGTGTGCGCCGGCGGCGCTCAGCCCAGTGTCCTCGTCGACGGGCAGGTGTGTGTGGTCGGGTCGACGTCGGATCGACTTATGGCTGATCGACGGCACGGAATCATTCGTCGGCCGGCCGATGCGGTGGCGTTGTGGGTGTGCGACCCCGCGACGCAGTCGTTGCGGGAGGTGACCGATTGGCAGACCGTGTTCGAGGTGCAACGACATCGTCGGCGGCCGGCTATGGTGACCGACGCCGACGGTGTCCAGTGGATGTCGGGGCGCCGCGGGTTCCTGCGCCGCACGGGCAACGAGACGACCGCCGTCGACGTCGGTGATGCGGCGGTCGGGACGGCGGTGTGGGTGCAGCGGCGGCCCGAGGACGACCCGGCGACTGCGGCCGTGTTGGCCAATATCACCGTTGGTGCCTGGTTCGCCGAAGCCCCCGACACCGACGACGATCCGGAACCCGACAGTCCCGCCGATGGGAACGCCGAGTCCGTGCGGGGTGAGCGGTCGTGACCGGTCCTCGTACTTTGGTTGTTCGGATCGACTCGTGGGTGATTGGCGACGGTGAGATCGCGGTGCCGCGCCGCGGCGAAGTGTTGGCCGGGCCATTGCAGTTCATCGAAGCCGGTGCCGATGCACCGCATGCGGTGCGGGTGCGGGCGGAGTTGGTGGCATCGGACCGGCCCCCGGTTTGGCAGTACACCGGCGAGGAGACTTCGCGCCGGTGGGAGTGGTCGGGGTTGCTGCGTGGGGACGGGTGGACGGCGTCGTGGCGGGGTGCCGTTCCGCGGACCGGGCAGGTCGACCTGACCGGGGTGTTCTGGGGGTCGTTCGGGCCCGACATGCGAGGTCGGTTCCGCGGCCGGGTGACGCGAGTGCGGATGGCGTCCGAACGGTACGAGCGCCGGGGCGCCGGGGGTTGGTATTCCGTCCCCGGTCACTACCGGCTGCGTGAGGTGGACACGGCTCCGCGGTTCTTCGGCTTGGGGGACACCGAGCACGACGGAGACAGCGCCGATATGGAGACCAGTGTCGTGGTCGATCTGGACCTGGACAACGTTCCGGCGCTGCCGGTTCGGCCGGAGCTGGTGCCCGGTGACGTGAGTGTCGCGGGTGGTGTGTTGTGGGTGGTGGATTCCGCGTTGCCGGTGGTGCTGCGCATCGACGCCGACGACCGCGCCACTCGCGTGGTACTGCCGGGGGCGATCGGAACACCGCGGAGGGTGTACGCGACCCCGTCGGGATGCTGGGTCACCGGCCAGGACGGCACGTTCTGGGTGACCGAGGGTGCGGATCCGGTGCGGGTGGACGATCAGCCAGTGGTCGCCGGTGCCGCGGCCGGTGAGAGTCTGGTCGCGAGCACGGGCACGGCGGTGTGGCGGCAGTATTCGCCCAGTCGCGAACCGGTCGACCTTGCCGCCGTCGCCGGTCATGTCAGTTCGATCGTGGTGGTGGATGATTACGTCTACGCGGCGGTGCTTCCACGGGGGAGGTCGGAGCTGCATCTGGTGCGGGTGTCGTCTTCGGGCGAATGCACGGTCGGATCGGCGATCCCGCTGGTGCGAAACCGGCACCGGAAGCCCTTTCTGATGGGCGATGCGCTGCGCTTGGTGCACGGTGCAGACGTCGGGGTGGTGGAGTCCGACCTGAGCGTTCGCAGAGAACGCATCTTCGCGAGACACCCCGTCGGAGGAGGTCGAACGGACGAGTTGTCCTGGACCGTGACGCCCACCCCGAACGGCACGTCGGCCGGGTGGTGGCCGTTGCCAGGACCTGTCGTGGTGGATCGGACGCGGGCGTCCTGGGTGCTGACCGTGCACGATTCGGCCAGCCTCGAGCCGGTGACGAGTGTGCCGGTCTCTACACACACGGCACGGGTCGCTGCCGGCGCCGACGGAGAGGTGTTCGTCATCGACGGTGCGGTGCGCCGGTTCCGCACGGACAGCCCCGTGATGGCCGACCCCGAGGTGATCGACGTGGCGGGTATCGCTGCGCGACTCGTGTGACACGGCAATCGGTGGGGGCCGTCGTCGTCTGTCTGGGATGGTGAAGCGATGAGTGTGGTCGAGACGTTGTTGGCGGGTCCGCGTGCTCGACGGTTGCTGCTCGAATATGCAGATGCGGCGGAACGGTTGTCGGAGGTGCAGTCGGACAACTCGTTTCACAGGGCGGTGTTCCTGGCGGCGTATCGCCTCGACGTCGATCGGGGCTCCGGGGTGGTCATGTTCGGTCCCGGTGCGGAGGAGGTGCGGCGGACGGTAGTGACCGCCGAATAAGTAGCGGACCGACTCACCCGCGTGGTGTTGCCGGAGATGACCGCGACCGCGGTGCGGCAAGCGATGGAGTTCTCGATGGACTTAGCGCGGTACTGGCAGGAACCGGATGGCGCGGACGTTCTCGCCGCGACCGATGCCGTGCGGGGAGCGCTGCGGCGGGTCGCCGAGCACGTCGCGCAGTCCCCGTGGACCGAGTGGTGGTCGGCGGATGCGGCGCTGAACGAGCAGTGGGCGGTGGGATGGAGCTTCGGTGACGCGGACCTTCTCGACGATTCCGCGGTGGGGCGGCCGGCGGCGGAGGTGTTGTCCGAGTGGTCCGTTCGCACCGCAGTGGAGGAGGAGCGCGCCCTGCGGGAGCGGCCCACGGATCCCACCGCCAGCGTTGGGGGTGAGTGGTGGTCGACGCCGCCGACGCTGTGTTCGTCTCGTCTGTTGGCCGATGGGACGCCTGCGGGGTTGTGGTTCGTCGAGGACAGCTCGGACCCGCCGCGAGCGGTGTCGCGGCGCGTCACCGTCGCGGAGGGTGCTCGGGTGTTCGAGGTCGACGGGCCACAGGCCACAGGCGTGGGCGCAGTTGTGCCGGCGATTTTCGCTCGAGGTGACGGCGCAGAAGCGACACGAGTGGTACCGCACCACCGGTCGGGCGGGCAGGTGGGTCATCCCGGACTGGTTGCGGGTGGGCGAAGTGTACGACGGCGTCCACCTCACCGCAGCGGGATACCTGTCCGCTGCGACGACGGAGATTCCGGTCGACGACGACTGTGCGAGCGTCATCGCCGGGTGGGCACCGGACGAGACGTACTGGTTCACCGACGCGGCGAGGATCGTCGCCGACGATGTCCGCCTGTGGGTGAGTGAGTCAAACGGGGAGCGGCTCGACTGGGTCGAGGACGACCAGCCACCGGCTTAGGCTGAGGCGATGACAGCGGCGATGCACGGCGAAAGGTCAACTGCCGGGGCACCGGCGCGGTGGGCGTGGTTGGTGCTGGCCTCGATCGTGGCCATTGTCGCCGCGGTGGGTGTCGTCGCCGGGTCGATTCGCGAGTACCAGGTGAGCTCGTGCGAGATCATCGACGCCACCGCCACCTGCATGATGTCCACCCTCGACATCGTCGGGTGGGGTGCGACCGCGGTCGTCGTGGGCGCTGCGTTGCTGTGTGCGGTGCCGGCGTTGTGGCCGCGCCCGGCCGCGCGCTGGGGGAGCGTGGCGGCACTGGTGCTACTCGGCGTCGGATCACTGATCATGTTGGGCCGCATCGGATTCTCTGTGGTGGCGGTGGCGCTGTTGGGTGCGGTCCTGGCCGCGGCGCAGGGGTGGCACACCTCGAGGAGACGCAGCATTCACGTCGGCGAGATCGAGGTTCCTCTGGGAACGCTGTTGGGCAGGTCCGTCGGCCCAAACGAGACGAACGGTAGCTCGTAGGGGCTTATCGGGAGGCTCAATCGACTCGGCCGCGGCGGGGTGGATCGATGCGTCGCTGGCGGTCGACGGGGACGCCCGGGTGGAGGGCGTTCTGCAACGCGTGCACGGTGTCGTCGTCGATGTCGACCTCGTTCATCGCGGCCGCCCAGTCCCAGTCGGGTGTGGACCACACGTAGTGCAGCGGGCCCCATCTGGGTGCCCAGCTCCCGTCGGGGGACCGTGGGTTCCGGGCTAGCATGGTGTGCTCGTTGTGCCCCTCGAATGCGCCTGTTGCTTCGTCCGCAACCGGCACGGTGGTGGGGGTGAAGTCGACGGGGACGCGCGCGATGAGCCGCTCGGCGGTCACGGTGTCCGCAAACCACTGCGCCTGATGCCTTTTCATGTCGTCGCTGCGGCGACGGAGTTCGTCCTGACGCTCTTGTTGCGTCTGTGTGGGACCATTCCAGGCGAACATCGAGGAATCGACCGGTTGGCCGACCGTCAGGTCGACATAGTGCGCGCCGACGCCGACCGCGTCGATTCGGTAGCCGAGTATCCGGCCTGTCTCGATGTCGACCCAGATGCGCATCGGGTGCGGCTTGCGTTCGGGCGGGGCGAGTTCGACTGTCCAACAGCGACGGTCGAGAAACGTCTCCTCGGTGATGGGCCCGGTCGGTCTGGTGAAGTCGTCACCGGCCCATTCCGCGGCCGAGCGTCGCTTGATCAGGAACTGATTCTTGCCGAAGTAGTGCACCCGATCCGACGGCCCCATCAACGGGCGCTGCGGGTCGGGGGTGAAGTCCCAGGCGGTGGTGCCGTCGGTGATGAACACGGGGGCACCGTCGTACTCCACGCGCGTTGCGGGACCGTGGAGCCAGACGATGCAGTCGTCCACAGCTCGGACGAACATAGGCCGATACCCGGCGGTCTTGAACGTGACCGGGTCACGCTGGGAATTGGGGTCTTCTCGGATGGTCCCGTGCAGCGGTGCGTCGTTCGGTGTGGTGAGGGCACGCAGGACTTCCACCCATTCGGTCACGATTCACTCTTTCGGTACCCGACGGAGAGAATCGCCGCGACGACGGCGCCGGCCAGGAGAAGCAGGACGACATCCGCGCTGCGTTGAACCGCTGAGGTCCCCGACCACGTCAGGACGCGCACGATCACGGCCAGTAGGTACAGACCGATGGCGGCGGTGCGCGGATTGCCCATGGTGATGAGCGTAAGCGCGAGCCGGGGTGTGCGCACGTGAACGACAGTGCGGTCCGCTGCTCTGGCTCGGAACCCACGGGCGGGTGAGCCTCTGCTGGCCGTCCCATTGCGCAGCGGGCTTCTACATCACCGTCGATCCGCGCACGAACGGCCTTCTGTGGATGACGGCGCGCTGACGAGACACGGGGCCGTAGGGTGACCACGTGTCGTTCTCGTTCCCAATCCTCCTCCGCTCGAGTGCAATTGCCGGGACTGCACTGGTGGCCGTATGGGCTCTGAGCAATGCCTGGCCGATCGACCTGTACCAGGCCGAGACCGCCACTCGCTCCGAGTATGCGTTCGGCAACAATTGGTCCGACCTGTTCTTGAATCCGTCGTGGGCTGCGGGCGTTGCCCTCGTGGTGGCCGTGGTAGCAATCCGGTTCAGCGGGGGTAACCGGGCTGCCCCGGTTGTCGTCGCTGTTGTCGGACTCGCGGTGCTTGCGGCGCCGTCGGTGGTCTCGGTGCCCACGGGTCTGGCACCGACGACAACGGGGGTGGCGGCCGGTCTGCTCCTGAGTTTCGCGGTGTCCGCTGCTGGATCGGAACGATCCTGTCTGACCGCTCTGGTTCTCGGTGCGGCGTCCGCTGACCTCGCACGGCGAGAAGTCGATGCGCGCCTGGGTTCACCGCGGGACTGGTCGATCAGCCTCGGAGGCAATTCCGCGACCACGCTGGTTCCGATCGCGGTGCTCGTTCTGGTCGGTGTGGTCATCCTAGCGACGTCGAAGTGGTTGCCGCCGTTGCCTGCACGGCCGCCACTATCGCGGTCGGCCGCAGCACCGATTGCAGCGGTGGTCATCTGGGGTGTCTACGTGTCGTTCGGTGACAGCGCCTCGTCCCCAGGGCAATGGGTGGCTGCCGTCGCTGTGACTGTGGTCGTCGTGGCAGTTGTCGCGCTGCGGTCCGGTGCGGACGGCCGATTCCTCTGCGCAGGCCTGGCAGTCGCCGCCACGGCGGTCAACGACGTGATTTGGAGTGGGTGGTGGTTGGGGCCGCTCGCGCTGGTGGGAATCGCCGCGGGTTTCGTCATGGCCCGCCGACTTCCGTCGACGGTGGCGGGGTGCTGCATCTTGGCGGCAGTGTGCGTTTCCGGACTGCTCTGGGACAACCCTGTTTCCACGATCGCCTACGCCGCAGTTCTCCCCGCAGCCGCCGCCTACTCCTTCCTGTCGACGCCGGTAACGGACCGTTCTGTCATGACCCTGGGGATCCTGCTGCCGGTGATGATTGCTGTCCTGGGCTTCTCGGCATTGGGGAGGCGGCCGAGCGGTGTGCTGATGTGGGTCACGGGTGAACCGATCGAGCTTCCCGAGGCCGGCACCGTCATCGCGGCGAGCTCGGGTGCGATCACCCTCGCTGCGCTGACGTGCGTGACCGCAGCGTTGGTCTCGTTCGTGATCGGTCGCCGCGCGGCGCGCGCGGTCGAACGGTGACGGGGCCCGACAACAGGCCGGTGCGGCACGATCGAGCCCATGACGCCCTGCACCGTCGACCACGGTGATCTTCTACCGCCCGGGTGGACGTACCTCGACAGGGAGCAGGTCGACGAGGCGTGGTCACGGTTCCGGGCCGCGTTCGGCGCCCTCCGGCCGGGTCTGCACGCCGACGCCTGGCCGGCGATCACCGAGCCGGCGCCGTCGGTCACGTTCGACCTGCGGTTCGACGCGACCGCGGTGCCCGCGATATGGGCTGCTCGCATGGAGGCGATCAACGCGGAGACTGTCCGCTGCTTGCTCGGCATCGCGGATCCTTCCGAAGTCGTGGTGCTGGATTGGCAGCATCCTGGTTACCGCCTCGACCTGTCCGAGCATGCGTCAGCCCCTGACGCCGTGTGGGGGGTGCCGGTCTACCCGGACGGCGATTACTACACCTTCGTGCTGCCCGACTTCAGCGAGGGGACGTTCGGCCACCCGTGGGAGCAGTCGCTGTGTGTGTTCGGCCCGAGACTGGTGGGCACACTGGCCGTCACGCTATCGACGTGGCTGCCGGTCCTTCGGGTCGACGGGCGCACCCAGCAAGACAATCCCCTGCTCGTGGACGACCCGCCGCCCGTGCGGCGTCCAGCACGCAGGTTCTTCGAAGGGTTTACCGAGGCCGGTCCGCACTTCGCCCATCGGATGCGGCAGCGGGGGGATGCCGGGTGCTCCGACGCCTCCGGAGCATGACGTACACCGCCGATCCGACGACGGGCAGGACCCACGCGGACGCGATAGCGAACGCTTTGGTCGACCCCGTCAGCCGACCCTGTGCCGCGATCGAGACGAACGCTCCCACGATGAACCACGCCGAGATGACGACGACACCGACGGCGACATCTACGAAGAGCTGATTGAAAGACTCGACGCAGTCCGGGCTGAGGTGGCATTCACTCAGGCCGGACTCGGCGAGGATGGTCGACGGCACGAGAACAGGCTATCGGTACGTTCTCGGCAGGCGACTGGAACTCGAGATGAATAGCGGATGCTGCAACAAACGTTGAACGGGTACGTGACGGTTCGGGCAGGCGCGGAGTAGTGCTGTCCGTGGCCCTCGCGCACGATGACGGTGATGCTATTGCGACTGTTCGAATGCTACAGCCGACTCTCGGCCGCCGGGTGGTGTCGGTTGTGGCGCAGGGTCACGACAAGAGGGGGTAGCAAGCAGCCGCCAATCGCGAAAGCTGCAAAAGCTGCGATGGCCCAACCTGGTCGTACGTTCCATATGACGTCCAAGATCTGCCAGGCCCCAGCAAGAATCGCGACAGTCCCCAGCAGCCGGCGTCGTAAGACGGCCCGCGACGGACGCACGGCGAATCGGCCGAACAGGACCGGCAGCCGGAAGCCCCGATTCGACCGTGAAATCTCGACATTCGAGCGCACGGTTAGCGTCACCCCGAGTGCGAGGAGAACTCCAGCGATCACGAGACCAGCCATCGAATCTGCGCCTCCTGGCCTTCGCGGTGATATCGGTTCGACCGTTGTGGGTACCGGCCGGATCATTGACCTCGTTGTCGACCCGATTCTAGGCGCCGGTCTTCGTTCCAATCACGCGTTCGGTGGCCCCACTGCGTGCCATACGAGGTGTCGACGAGCGTGCCCACACCTGACGTCGTCGAGCACGTGCGGTGCGGCTCCGACTCGATCCAGGCTTCCGACACGTTCACTTGTCAGGGGGCGTCAGCTCCGACGATCAATGACCTGTTCGCAACGCAGGGGCAACGATTCCATCGACACCCCCACTCGTACGCAGACACGCCGCTCCACTACGAGGGAAGATCGAGCCCATGCCCGTCGAACGCCAACTGCCCAACCCCGCCGAACTGCGCGAGCTGCTGTCCTTCAAGAAGCCGGATCTGCACCCGCGCCGCCGTCGGCTGAATGCTGCTCTCACCATCGAGGACCTCCGCAAGATTGCCAAGTGGCGTACTCCGCGGGCCGCCTTCGACTACACCGACGGCGCCGCCGACGCTGAGATCTCGTTGTTCCGAGCACGACAAGCATTCCGCGACATCGAGTTCCACCCGTCGATCCTGCGTGACGTCTCCCGAGTCGACACCTCGACCACCGTCTTCGGCGGTCCGTCGTCCCTCCCGTTCGGTATCGCACCGACCGGGTTCACCCGCCTCATGCAGACCGAGGGCGAAGTCGCGGGTGCCGGTGCCGCGGGCGCCGCCGGCATCCCCTTCTGCCTGTCCACTCTCGGAACCACCTCGATCGAGGACGTGCGCGCAGCCAACCCGATGGGCCGGAACTGGTTCCAGCTCTACGTGATGAGGGAACGCGATATCTCTTTCGGGCTCGTCGAGCGAGCCGCCCGCGCCGGTTTCGACACGCTGCTGTTCACCGTCGACACCCCCGTCGCCGGAGCGCGGCTGCGCGACAAGCGCAACGGGTTCTCCATCCCTCCGCAACTGACGGCGTCGATCATCGCCGACGCGATCCCGCGGCCGTGGTGGTGGTGGGATTTCCTCACCACCGCCAAGCTGGAGTTCGCGTCCCTGTCCTCGACCGGGGGAACGGTGGGCGAGCTCGTGAACTCGGCCATGGACCCGAGCATCTCCTTCGCCGATCTCGACGTGATCCGCAGCATCTGGCCCGGCAAGATCGTCGTGAAGGGCGTTCAGTCCGTGGCGGATTCGGTCGAGCTCGCCGAGCGCGGGGTCGACGGCATCATTCTGTCGAACCACGGTGGGCGCCAGCTCGATCGAGCGCCCGTGCCCTTCCATCTCCTGCCGTCGGTGGTGCGGGAGGTCGGGCCGGACTTCGAGGTCGCCGTCGACACGGGCATCATGCACGGCGCCGACATCGTCGCCTCGATCGCGATGGGGGCGTCGTTCACGCTGGTCGGTCGGGCCTACCTGTACGGCCTGATGGCAGGCGGCCGCGCGGGCGTCGACCGCATGATCGACATCCTGCGCGAGCAGATCGTGCGCACCATGCAGCTGTTGCAGGTGAACTCGCTCGCCGACCTGACCCCCGAGCACGTCACGCAGCTCACTCGGCTGGTTCCGAGGGACTCGGCAGGACGAGCTGCATCGACTCTCGAGGCCCCCTGACGCGAGGTGCACACCGCCGGTGAGGACGGGGTCAGCGGCGATCCGCCGCCACCGGGGGTGGGGACTCGGCAGTCGAGGTGCTCGCGTTGGGTCGTGCTGCGATGCGTCGGGGGTCGTCCGCGTCGAGGGCGTCGATGGGGACACGTACCGGGTGCGACGACGTTCCGGTGACGACATACTTCTGCCCGGGCCGCGCCGAAGCTGCCCCCTCGGTGGTCTCGACCGGCGACGGTTCCTCGAGGGCGTCGCGCACGATTCTGCGCGGGTCGTACTGGCGCAGATTCACCGACTCCCACTCCGAGCGCCGCAGGGGCATGCCGAGGTCCTGCTCCGCCGCGGCGCGGGTGGCGTCGACGAACTGTCTCAGGCTGCGGACACCTCGGGCGAGGTGCCGGGCGTAGCCCGGTAGGCGGGCCGGCCCGAGGACGACGCCGGCGATGACAGCGACGAGGAACAGCTTCTCGAGGGTCAGACCGAACATGCCGGATCTCCTACGGGTGTCGGGTCGGTGGGTGTCACGGCGCGGGTGCGTCGTTGGACTCGGTTGTCGCGCAGAGTGGTGACGGCGACGGCGGCGCCGAAGAGTGCCGACATGGGGAGCGCGACGAGGAACATCGACATCACGTCCGCGGCAGGGGTGACGAGTGCGCTGAACACGACGATGACGAGGACGAATATGCGCCAACTGCGTCGAAGCCTGTGTGCAGACAGGAAGCCGAGGCAGTTGAGCATCACCACGATCACCGGCAGTACGAAAGCGATCCCGGTGGCGAGGACGATCTTCATGACGAAATCGACGTAGTACGACGCGTCGAGGATGGTGCTGTCCTGGTCGGAGGAGAACCCCGCCAGGACGGTAACCATGCGTGGGAAGAGCAGCAGCCCGAACGTGCACCCCGCGCCGAACAGCGGCACCGCGGCCGCGGAGAACCCCAGGACGTACTTCTTCTCCCGCCGGGTGAAACCGGGGGTCAGATAGGCGAGGAGTTCCCGCAACCAGATCGGGCTGGAGAGGACGACGCCGGCAACGAGTGCGATCCGCACGTGCAGATCGAAGGCGCCGGTGACGGTGTCGTAGTTCAAGCTGGCCTGACGGGACTGTGCGAGTTCCTCCACGGGGGCGCGGAGAACGTCCAGTACCTGATCGGCGAGAACGAAGCCGAGGATGAGAGCGACCGTGAAGGCCACCGCCGCGCGGGTCGCGCGACGGCGTGCCTCGGTGACGTGCCCGGCGAGCGGCATGGTGCCGCGCGCGGCGGTGGCTGTGGTCACGACGCGTGTCGGATCGGAACCGGCGCACCGTCGTCGGCGGTCGGGTCGGCCGATGCCACGCGCTCCGTTGGGGCGGCGGACGTGACGCGTGCCTCGTCTTTGAGTATGCGCAGGGACTGGCCGACGCCCTTGGCGAGCGAGGGGAGCTTGGTCGAGCCGAAGACGAGTAACAGGACCGCAAGGACGATCAGCGCGTGCCAGCCGGTCAGGTTGTGCAACATGGCGTTTCCTTCGGGTGTCGTGGGGTGGGGTCAGTAGGTCGGGGCGGCGGGCGGGCCGCCGGCGGGGGGAGTGCCACCGCCCATCGGAGGCATTCCGCCGCCGGGTCCACCGCCGCCGGGCGCTGCGCCGGCGGTCGGTTCCGTGGTGGTGTCGACGGCGACGGCGAGGGACCCGACGTAGCCGGAGGCGGGGTCGCCGATGAAAGTGCCCATCTGCAGGTCGTATCCGTCGCCGAACACGTTGTCGTCGTCGAGGGTTCCGATCCGAGCGAGGTTGGACGCCGATCCCGGGTAGGTGTCGAGCTGGTAGACGGTGTCGAGCATGTCCCGGGGGAAGGCGACCTGCGAGGTGGCGATCGCGGTGTCGGCCGTGGTGGCGGAGGCGACGTCCGGGTAGACCTCGAAATGGATGTGCGTCCACCGGCCGGAATAGCAACCGGGAACGATGGTGTCGAAGGTGACGCTCCCGGCAGCGTCGGCGACCTGCACGCCGCGCAGGTACGTTTCGTCCTCCGCACCTTCGGAATACATCGAGTACAGACCGGCGGCGTCGCACTGCCAGAGATACACGGCCACGCCCTCGAACGGCCGGTTGTCGTTCGCGAGGTCGGTGACGGTGAACGTCATCGACAGCGGTACCCCGGCGACGGTGGTGCCGCCGTCGAGACTCGAGGTGACGTCGGACCGCACGATCCCCGATTCCTCGAGGATGTTGACGCCGTTGCTGCCGTCGGCGGGGTAGGGGCCGTTGGTCTCGTCGGGAATCTCCGTGCCGGCGGCAGCGGTTGTCGCGGCCGACGATGTGGCGGTCCCGGTGGTGGCGCCGGACGAATTCGAGCACGCGGCCAGGGCCAGCGCGCCGACGCCGGCGCCGAGGATGCTCAGCACGCGGCGGCGGCTGATCAGGGTGGTGACGTCGAATCCGGCGCCCTGGTCCACGACGTCTTCGCTCGGTCGGGGAAGCAGGCGCCCGTCGTAGGCGGGTCCATCAGGGGTGTTCGTGGGTGTGGGAACGGTGGTCATCCCGGTTGCTCCTGTTCGTCGCGGTCGATCTCGTCGGTGCGATCGATACTTCCGGGGTGACCATGGAGGACCCTGACCCTCCGCTGTGAGGTTCCCGGGAGCGGTCGACGCCGACCGGTGAGGTGGGAATCGGCGCACAGGAGGTCGAGCGACCACCTCGTCCGTCGGAGAATCGTGCGCACCGGGTTGCACCCTTCGAGCCAGATTCTCGATGTACTGCCCGGGGCCTACCTCGGGCCGATCACTGCGGCGTTCCTGGTGACCGCCGTGGTCGACGGCCGCGCCGGTCTGCGTGCATGGGGGAGGAGGCTGTGGCACTGGGAGGTCGCGCCGCGCTGGTATGCCATCACGGTGCTGGGGGTTCCCGCTGCGATGCTGCTGACCGGTCTGGCGCTCTCGGGCGGTGCGATCGCCGCTCCCAGCACGGCAGCATTGGTGGCCTTCGCACCGGTGCTGGCGTTCCAGATGGTCACCACGGGGCTCGCTGAGGAACCGGGGTGGCGTGACTTCGCTCTGCCCCGACGGTGCCGACCTGTTTGGCGACGGCCGATGCCAAGATGCCGCCCGTCGGCACGCACTGTTCATCCGCGCTCAGAGCACGTCCGTCCTCGAGGACCTGCGGCGATTGGTGGGGTTGCTCCGGTCGCCGGGGAACCCGCGGATTCCGGTGCTGATCCTGACCACCTTTGACACCGACGACTACGTCTTCCGTGCGCTCGAAGCCGGCGTCGCGGGACGGGCACTCGATCTCCTCACCGCGCGGGAGCGGGAGATTCTGCTCCTTCTGGCCGAAGGGATGTCGAACGAGGAGATTGCCGCCGCGTTGGTCGTCGAGGTGGGCACGGTCAAATCCCATCTCGCCCGGCTACTTCCGAAACTGGGCGTGCGGTCGCGATTGCAGGCGGCGGTGTGGGCGTATCGAAATCACGTGGTCACCGTGGACGCCCCCCGGCCCTGAGACGCCTGGGTCGACCCCATGTCCGCCGCAGGGCCAGTTGCGTGAGCGGCGTGACGGCGAGCGCCACCGCGAGTCCCACGAAGAAAGCCAGGATCACGTTGTCCTGCAGCGCTTGTCCGCCGAGATAGCCGGCCATGACGATGTAGATGCTCCAGGTGAGCACCGCGATCGCGGTGTAGGGACCGAAGATGCGCCACGGCAGCCTGCTGATCCCGGCGCTCAGCGTGACGACGTAGCGCCCGACCGGAATGTATCGCGACGTGACGAGTATCAGCCCGGGGCGGTCGGCGAGTTGTGTGCCCACCCAGTCGAGAGTTTGTCGACGACGCGTGCCGGGTGGTAGGCGTCGCAACACGGGATCGGCGAGCGCGCGACCGGCGAAGTAGGGAACGAGATCCCCGCCGAACGCCCCGAGTGCCGTCGCGGCGACGACGAGCATTACGTTCGCATCCCCGTTCGCCGCGGCGACCCCGGCGACGACGAGGAACGGTTCACTGGGAATCGCGGGCAGGAACGAATCCAGGAACGACACGACGAGCAGAATCACGTAGAGCCACGGGGACAGCACGAGAGCCTCCGCGGTGTCGAGCCAGTCCATCATCGTCGAGGGCTCGGATCCGGGCCGAGGGCAACGTCGTCGGAGGAGACGAAACGATGAACTTCCTCGACGAAACGGCGCGGGCGCTCGATGTGCGGCCAGTGACCGGTGTGGGCGAACCGCACCTCGTCCGCCGACGGGACGCGGGACAGGAAGGTCTCGACGTCCTCCGGTGGGGACAGGGCGTCGCCGTCGCCCCGCAAGATCCGAGTGCGACACTGCACCTGCTCGAGGTCGCGGCCGGGATCGCGAGTCACGGCCGAGACCAGGGCCGGGAACGTGGCGGGCGCGCCCAGATCGTGCATCGTGGCGCGCACGACCTCGGTGTCGAGCAGGTCCGGCCGAGCGACGAAGCCGCCCAACAACGCTCGGCGCAGGCGCTCCGACTCGGCGACCAACCGGGAGGCCGACGAGGGCACCGGGAATCCCACCATCGCGGATTCGGCGACCAGGGTGGCGACCGAGCGCGGGTTCCGCCGGAACGTGGCAACCGGGTGCCGGCCGAGGTGGACCAGCGTGAGAATCGGTCCGCCGGTGATGATCAGTCCACCCAGCCGCGACGGGTGCCGCACGGCCGCGCGCGTTCCCACCAGGGAGCCCATCGAATGGCCCACCACCACGGGTGCGTGAACGTCGAGTGCGTCGCACAGATCGACGACCGAGTCGCCCAGTCCGTCGAACGTGACGTGACGACGCGAGAACTGCGATGCGCCGAACCCCGGAAGGTCGACCGCGATCACACGGTAATGCTCCGACAGCGCCGGGAAGAGGTGCGCGAACCACCGCCATCCGGCCGAGATGCCGTGCAGGAGAACGAGCGTCGGCGCATTGTCGCGTGGGAGGTCGACGCAGCTCACCGGGGTGGAGGCCGTCTCCACGACGCGAACGTGGTCCTCCCACCGGCTCGCCGGCAACGCACCGGGAAGGCGTTCGCCGTATCCGTCCCACACGTCAGCGCCGCCCCCCACTGCACACCTCCACACGCCCCGAAACCGGACCGTCATCGTCGCAAGTCGTTGACTCGAAGTCAACGGGTGCTGGGCTCGGCCCGAGTGGTCGACGATCGAGGGCAGCGAGGCGGCGCAGCGCACCTCGACGTACGCATGCTGCAACCTGCGCGTAGCCAGGCGCGCTGCGCGCCGGGATCGAAAGGGTGCGACAAATCAGCACCTATTGTCATCTTCGGATACGCGTGGTTTAGTTCTGTCACCAGGAACGGAACTCATCACCGAGGCGGTAGTCGTCATGCGCGTTCGCGACACGATCATCACGAAGGCTCAGGCCGTGGTCCCGATGGAACGCCAGATCCAGGGACTGCATCTGTGGCAGCGCGCCAAGCGACTCGTGGTCGACGACGGGCAACCGCACTTCACCGAATCGCCGATTCCCGACGTCGCGGACCTCGATCTGACCGACATCGACGTCAGTGACCCGTTCCTGTGGCGTCAGGGAGCGTGGGAGTCCTACTTCCGTCGTCTGCGCGACGAATCGCCCGTCCACTACCGGGCCGACAGTGCGTTCGGGCCGTTCTGGTCGGTGACCCGGTACGACGACATCGTCCGCGTCGACAAGGATTTCGAGACGTTCTCGGCCGAACCGCAGATCATCCTCGGTGCGCCGCCGGACGGTCTGGACATCGAGATGTTCATCGCCATGGATCCGCCGCGTCACGATCAGCAGCGCGCCGCGGTCCAGGGAGTGGTCGCACCCCAGAACCTGGAGGAGATGGAAGGGCTCATCCGCTCACGCGTCGCGGAGGTCCTCGACGAGCTCCCGGTGGGTGAGCCCTTCGACTGGGTCGACCGCGTCAGTATCGAGCTGACGTCCCGTATGCTCGCGACGCTGCTGGACTTCCCGTACGACGAGCGTCGCAAGCTGGTGGAGTGGACCGACCTGGTGGCGGCGAGCGCGTCCGCGACGGGCGGGTCCACGGACACCGATGCGTCGTACCGGGCGGCGGCGGAGGCGGCCCGCAGCTTCAGTGCGCTCTGGCACGACAAGGCCGCACGGCTGGCCGCGGGGGAGGCGCCGGGGTACGACCTCATCACTCTCATGCAACTGTCCGAGGACACAAAGGACCTCATCGACCGACCGATGGAGTTCCTGGGCAACATCGTGCTGCTCGTGGTCGGCGGCAACGACACCACCCGCAACTCGATGACCGGCGGACTGCTGGCCCTGAACCGGTTCCCCGAGCAGTTCGACCGCCTCCGTGAGAACCCCGCACTCGTCCCGAAGATGGTGCACGAGATCCTGCGGTGGCAAACGCCGCTGGCGTACATGCGTCGCGTCGCCACCCGCGACACCGTCCTGAACGGGCAATTCATTCGCAAGGGCGACAAGGTCGTCATGTGGTACGCCTCGGCCAACCGGGACGAGCGCACGTTCGAGAACCCCGACGACTTCGTCATCGACCGGCGCAACGCCCGCCATCACCTCGCGTTCGGCATCGGGACGCACCGGTGCATGGGAAGTCGCCTGGCCGAGATGCAGCTGCGCATCCTGTGGGAGGAATTGCTGACGCGCTTCGACGACATCGAGGTGGTGGAGGAGCCGACGCGGGTGCAGTCGAACTTCGTCCGCGGCTACGGCTCGATGTCGGTGGTGCTCACTCCGAAGGGTGGCGAGCGCCGGCAGTACGGCACCTGGCGTGAACGCAATGCCACGAAGGCCGACCGCACCAGCACCACGCCCGACGCGGGTGGGTCCACGGCGAGCGCACCCGCACCGGAGGTCCCGCGCGGCGGGCGCAGCGCCGAACGGACGCAACTCGACCTGCGCGTGACGGGACGGCGAACGGTCGCGGAGGGCGTCGTCGAACTCACGCTCACCGACACCGCCGGCGGCTCGCTCCCGCCCTGGACCCCCGGCGCCCACGTCGAATTGACGCTGAAGCCCGGCCTGATCCGGCACTACTCGCTGTGCGGAGATCTCACCGATCGGTCGTCGTGGACGGTGGCCGTTCTGCGGGAACCGGACGGCCGCGGCGGATCGGCCCACGTGCACGACGAGCTCGTCGAGGGCTCCACCCTCCGGGCTCGTGGTCCGATCGACAACTTCGCGCTCGTTCCCGCGCCGCGCTACCTCTTCCTCGCCGGCGGTATCGGCATCACGCCGATCCGCGCGATGATCGCCGCAGCGCGGTCCGCCGGGGCCGAGTGGAACCTGGTGTACGTCGGCCGGTCTCGGTCGTCGATGGCGTTTCTCGACGAGTTCGACGGCGACGATCGGGTGACCGTCTGGGCCAAGGACGAGCGCGGCGGACGCCTCGATCTGGACACGGTGCTGGGCGAGCCGCGCCCGGCCACCCTCGTCTACTGCTGCGGACCGGCTGCTCTTCTCGACGCCGTCGAGACGCGGTGCACCCCGTGGCCGGGGGAGGTCCTGCACCTCGAGCGTTTCGCGGCCCGAACCGTCGCTGCGCCCGACGGCGCCCTGGACTCGTTCGAGGTGGAGTGCGCGCGGACGGGCGTGACCGTCACCGTCGCCGACGGCACGACGATCTTCGACGCGGTCGAGCAGGCCGGCGCCGACGTCATCGGATCCTGCATGGAAGGCATCTGCGGCACCTGCGAGGCCGATGTCCTGAGCGGGACCCCCGACCACCGCGATTCCGTGCTGTCCCGCGCCGAGCGCGAGCGCGGAGACACCGTGATGACGTGCGTGTCGCGATCGCTGTCGCCCAAGCTGGTTCTCGACCTCTAGGACACCGAAACGGGATGCGCAGCAGTGGCTCTGGGGCGAATCACTCGAAGCTGCGGACCACCCGATCGATGCGGTCGACCGCCTCGTCGACGTCCACGGTCGGCTGCACGAGATGGCTCAGCGTCAGCCGGACCACGCAGTCGACCAGTGCCTCGGACGCCCGGTCGCCGACGAGTGCGCGTACGGCAGCGCTCGCTTGACCCAGCACGGCATCGGGGTTGACGGTGACCATCGCGAGCAGGCCGGAATCGTGTCCCGGACGCAGGACGGCGGCCAGGGCGGCGTTGGATCGGCCGTGGTCGAGGACGCCTCGCACCGCCGCCGAGATGCCGTCCTCGAAGCTGTCGGGGTGTGCGGCGAAACCGCTGCTGACCTGTTCGAGGAAACGGCCGACCTCCCGATCGACCACGGCGCGTCCGAGCTCGGTGCGGGTGCCCACCTCCTTGTAGAGGCTCTGGCGGGGGACTCCGGAGCGCTTGGCGACCTCGGTCATGCTGAGAGCGTCCCAGCCCCGTTCGGTGATGATCTCCACCGAGGCGTCGAGAACCCGTTCGAGTCGCAGGGCCCGCAGTTCGGAGTAGAAGTCGGGCGCGGTCACGCCCGTGAGCCTAGGTCAGAACCCGTGCGCCGCCACTCGTGGACTCGGGCTCGGTTCCGTTCCGCCGGATCAGGAAAGGAATGTGACCCGAACAACGGTACCCATCCATTCTTTTGGCACCCACGAATGCTGCGGTGACTGCTCGACGTTCCGACGGCTGCCGCGCCTCCCCGGCGTGCGCGACGGTGCCGTTGGCGGCCGCGTCGGCGTTGTTGCTGTCGATACCGTGGCACGATCCCGGCCCGCGCGACCTGCTCACCCTCGCGGCGGCTTTGGGTCTGGTGCGGCGAACGACGGAGGACTCGTCGCCACTGACGACCACGATCTCGACGGCCAGAGAGGCCGCGGACTGCGCCGCGGCGTCCTGGTACGACGAGCTCGGGTTCACCGTCGACGACGCTCGCCGCGAGGCGCACGCCGTGGCTGCCGAGATTCGCGAGGTCGTGGCCGTCTCCGACTGCACCTGCGACAGTGCACTCTCGGAGAGCGCCGTCGTCGCTGCGGCGGTGGCCGGTGCGGTCGCCGACCTCGCCGGGTACGTCGCGTCGCAGTCGGGTCCGCCCGTGCCGTGGGAAGTCTTCACGTCACCGCGCGTGCTCGATCGGTTGCGGCGTGTCGCGTCCGCGCTCGTCCTGGTTGCCGAGAGGCTCGACGAAGCCTGACGACGTCGCGAAGGACGCCCCGAGTTCACGGCAGGCCCGTATAGTGCGAGCGGTTCCGTACCGAACGTTCCGAATCGACGAGGTGACTTCCGTGCCGTATCTCGGTCTGCTGACGATGGCCTTGCTGGTCTTCTGTCTGATCGACGTGATCACCGCCGACGACGGGGGTGTGCGCCACATCCCGAAGATGGCATGGCTCTTCGTCGTTCTGCTCCTTCCGCTGATCGGATCGCTGCTGTGGCTGACGGTCGGCAGGCCCATCGGTGCCGGAATCTGGGGTGGCAGCGAGCCGTCCCGGCCCCGCTCGGGCTTCGCGGAATACGACGTCCGGCCCGGCCGCGCCGTTGCGCAGAGTCCGGAGGCCGACGCCGAGTTCCTGCGCCAGTGCCGCGCGCGGGCCGAGGAACAGCGCCGGGTGGAGCGGGAGCGCCGTCGCGCCGAAGGGTCGTGAGCGGTCCGATCGTCCGTGTGCGCCCGATTATTCGCGTGCACGCGCCACGGGGTCGCCTCTAGGGTCGACGCGTCCGTTCCCCCCCACCCCGCGAGGTGCCCGATGGTCGTCCACCCCGCCCGCCCGGCCGAGGCGGCGACGCTGCACATCGCCATGATCGGCACCACGGCCCCGAGTCACATCTATCCGTCGCTCGCCGTGATCGCGGAGCTCGTGCGGCGGGGTCACCGAGTCACCTACGCGGTCGGGGAGTCGTTGGCCTCTTTCGTCGAGCCGACCGGTGCTCGGGTGGTGCCGTTCGATTCGCTTCTCCCGCAAGGCGAGGAGACCTGGCCGGACGACCCGGCTGCGGCGATGCACGTGTTCCTCGACGAGGCGATCGCCGCGTTTCCCGTGCTGACGACGGCGTACGACGGCGATCGTCCGGACCTGCTGCTCTACGACATCGGCGGACTGGCCGCACCGATACTCGGCGTCCGCTACGGCGTCCCCGCGGTCCAGCTGTCGCCCGCGTACGTCGCCTGGGACGGCTACGAGGACGATCTTGCCGACGTCCTCACCCCGATGCGGACGTCGGCGACCGGGGTCGCCTACCGCGAGGCGTACGCGGAATGGTTGCGCGACAACGGGATCGAGGCCGACCCGTGGGACTGGAACACGTATCCCGAGCACTGTCTGTCCCTGGTACCGAGAATCATGCAGCCGCACGCGGATCGCGTCCGTGAGTCCGTGCGCTTCGTCGGACCCTGCCTGGATCCCGCCCGCCTGGCGGATCGGACGTGGTCGGCTCCGGTGGGACCCGTGCTCTACGTGTCCTTCGGCACCGGCTACAACGATCGACCGGACTTCTACCGGCTGTGCATCGAGACCTTCGGGAACACGCCGTGGCAGGTGGTGATGTCGATGGGGCGTCGTGTCGACCCTGCCGCCCTGGGACCGATTCCACCCAATGTCCAGGTGCACGAGCACGTTCCGCAGCTGGCGGTGCTCGAGTCGGCGCGCGTGTTCGTCACCCACGCCGGCATGGGCGGATGCACCGAATCACTGTGGTTCGGCGTGCCGACGGTCGCCATTCCGCAGGGGGTGGATCAATTCGCCAACGCGGCGATGCTCGACGAGATCGGAACGGGCGTCCACCTCCCGTTCGACGAGGTGACGGCGGAGACACTCCGGGCCGCCGTGGAGCGGGCAGTCGATCTGGAACCCCGCGCGGCCGAGATCCGCGCGGACGTCCGGGCGCACGGCGGTGTCGACACCGCGGCCGACGCCGTCGAGTCCTACGCACGACTCCGCTGACGACACGGCGGAAGCCGACTACCGTGTCGGTCATGCCGATCCGTATGGACAACGTCGGGATCGCGGTGCGGGACCTCGACGCCGCTGTCGCATTCTTCACCGACCTCGGCCTCGAGGTGGTCGGTCGTGACACCGTGCAGGGCGAGTGGACCGACACGGCGGTGGGTCTGGACGGGAACCACTCCGACATCGCGATGCTGCAGACGCCGGACGGTCACAGCCGTCTCGAGCTGTTCCACTACCGGCACCCGGAGCCGATCGAGACGGAACCGACCCGCCCCAACGAGATCGGGATGCATCGAGTCGCGTTCGAGGTCGACGACATCGAGGCCTCGCTGGCCATCGCGGCGCAGCACGGGTGTCACCCTCTCCGCGGTATCGCGGAGTACGACGGCATCTACCGCCTGACCTATCTGCGCGGTCCCAGTGGCATCATCGTGATGTTCGCGCAGCGCATCGGCGGCTGAGCCACCCGATCACCACGGCCGGCCGCGGATCTACCCGATCGCTGCGGCGAGCCGCGGGACGAGCGACAGCGGTGTGGCGTTCTCGATCAGCCCCCGTTGCGGCCCGTCGAACACGTCGGACAGTCCCGGCGCCGGATCGGCCGTCTCGGCCACCGCGAAGGTGGCGCCGCTGAACGGCCAATCGGTGCCGAAGACCACCTGACCGACGTCCGCGACCTCGAGAACGCTCCGCATCGAGGACGCCGAGGCCGACAACGCGGTGTCGTAGTAGAAGCGGCGCAACGCCTCACCGATCCCGAGCAGGGAAACCGACGGCACGGCGTCGGGAACCACCGTGCGCGGCGTCGACAAGCGAGTCGCGAGGAACGGCAGGCACCCGCCGGCGTGGGCGAGGACGAATCGGATGCGCGGATACCGGTCCAGCGTGCCGGACAGGATGAGACTCGTCGCGGTCCGCGTGGTGTCGAACGGGAATTCCAGTAGGAAGTCCGGCAGGGGCACTTCGGGTTTCGACGGCGCCGGCATCTCGCCGGGGTGGACGAACACGGTGGCCGAGCGTGCGTCCAGCAGTGCCATCACCGGCTCGAACCGCGGGTCGCCCAAGTACACACCGTCGTACGACGACAGCAGCGTGACCCCGTCCATCCCCACCACGTCGAGCGCGTAGGCGATCTCCGTCAGCGTCGCCGCGACGTCCGGGAGAGGGACCGTGGCGAAGGATCCGAAACGCCGGGGCCATCGACGCTGAAGATCACCGGCATAGTCGTTGCACGAGCGCGCCAGCCGTATTGCGTCCCCGCCCGAGGCGAAGCGCACACCGGGATCGGACACCGAGAGCACCTGCGCGGCGATGCCGAACCGGTCCATGAAGTCGAGGGCGCCCTCCGGCGACCAGGCGGGGAACGGAAGACCACCGGGAGCGAGGAGGCCGGCGCGCAGGACGGCGGCGCGGTAGTCGGGCGGGATCATGTGTCCGTGCAGGTCGATTCGTCGCCCGGTCGCGCCGGAGGGAGTCGCCCCTGCCGTCCCACCGCCGGACAGCGCGAGCGCCCCGCCCGCCGCGATCGCCTGGACGAGCCGACGCCGGCCGATGCGGAGCGCGTCGGACGGTCGTCCGCTCGTCGAGTCGTCGTGTGTCATGGTCGCCCCCCGAGACGATGAAGGTCGGCCGCCCCCGACCGACGCCCGGCACGGTAGCAAGGTGCGGCCGCGGTCGGAATGTTGCCGTCACAGAACTGTCCGGCTGGACCGGGACGGATCCCGGGCGGCGGCGAGGCGGCCTCGTGATCGTCCGCGAACCCCTAGGGTCGGCCGCGTGCACTTCGAGGAGTACCGCCGGTACGACGCCCTGGGTCTCGCCGCGCTGGTGCGGGACGGTGAGGTGACCTCGGGCGAGTTGGTCGAGGTCGCTCTCGATCGCGCGCACCGCACTCACGCCGCGCTGAACGCCGTCGTGCAGTGGCAGGACGACGATGCCCGGTCCCGCTCACGGACCGCGCTGTCCGGGCCGTTCGCCGGAGTGCCGTTCCTGCTCAAGGATCTGGCGCAGGCCCAGGCCGGCGTGGTCGAGACGGCGGGATCACGCGCCTACCGGGACGCGCGGGCCGCGGAGACGGACACCGTGGTGCAGCGGTGGCTGGACTCGGGTCTGGTGGTCATCGGACGGACCGCGGTCCCGGAATTCGGGGCGAAGGGTGTGACGGAATCCGATCTCTTCGGGCCCACCCGCAACCCGTGGGACACCTCCCGCTCGCCAGGTGGGTCGTCGGGTGGCTCCGCGGCGGCGGTGGCCGCCGGTGTGGTGCCCGCCGCCGGCGCGAACGACGGCGGCGGGTCCATTCGCATCCCGGCCGCCTATTCGGGTCTCGTCGGGCTCAAGCCCGGTCGCGGGGTCGTCCCCTGCGGACCGCGCTCGAGCGAGTTCTTCCACGGCGGTGCGGTGACCGGGGTGCTCACCCGCTCGGTCCGGGACGCCGCGGCCATGCTGGACGTCCTGCGCGGCTCGGACCCGGCGGCGCCGTACGTCACGCCGACCCTCCCGGAAACTCATCTGTCCGCGCTGGACACCCCGGGGCCACGCCTGCGTATCGGCATGCAGAGCACGTCGGCCCTCTGCGACGCTCCGGACCCCGAGGTGGTGGACGCTCTCCGGCGCACTCGCACGCTGCTGGTCGACCTGGGGCACGTCGTCGAGGACGTGCCGCCGCCGGTCGACGAGCAGGCCCTCGCGCGGGATTTCCTGCTGCCCTGGTTCGTGAACGTCGCGAGCGAGGTCGCCGCCATCGGATCGCCGCGGTCCGCCGACGTCGAGCTGGACACGATGGTGATGGCCGAACTGGGCCGACGCACCACGGCCGTCGACCATGACGCGGCGCTGGCCCGGTGGCACGACCACGTTCGCGCTCTGTCGGACTTCCACCGTCGTTTCGACCTCCTGCTGACCCCGACCACCGCGACGCCCGCGCCGCGGATCGGCGAGTTGGCGACGTCCCGGCTCGAACGGCTCGGGGCGCGTGCCGCACTCGCCCTGCGTCTCGGGTCGGTGCTGGCCCGCGTGGGGGCCGTCGAGGCGGGCGTGATGAGAAATCTGTCCGTGGTGCCCTTCACGCAGGCGGCCAACCTGACCGGGCGGCCCGCCCTGAGTGTGCCGTTGTTCCGCACCGCGTCCGGGCTGCCGGTGGGATCGCACTTCGTCGCCCCGCCCGGCGGGGAGACGCAACTCCTGCGTCTGGCCCGTGAGCTGGAGGAGGCGATGCCGTGGTTCGACGTCACGCCGCCGAACGTCGGGTAGCGATGGCCCCGCATCCCGCGTCGGCCGGTCGATGTGCAGGCCCACAATGGAGTCGGTGATCACTCACAATGCGGAACAATGAAGCCACGCAATGGATTCCGTCCTTACTGGGCGCACGCGAGACCGATCGCGACATCACCAGAAGGAGACATTCGTGTTCAGCTTCCTCAATGGCCTGAGCTTCCTCAACTTCGACTTCGGCAACCTGCTGCCGTTGACGGATTTCCTCGAGATCGCGTCCTGATCGCGACCCGACGCGGTGCGTGCGCCGGCGGCTCTCGTCGCCCGCGCACGCACCCGGTCGGGGCCTCAGCCGTCGACCAGACAGATCCACCCGTCCAGCAGCGAGACCCGCCGCGTCGACAGCGGAACCAGCGACCCGATCGCCCGCACCGCCGCGGAGTAGGGCGGGAAGCCGAAGATCATTCCCTGCGGACCGGTGACCATCTTTCCGGTTCGAACATCGTATTCGGCTCGGTGCCAGGGACATTCGAGACAACCGCGGTCCGTGACCCGGCCCCGTCCGAGCTTGGCCAATTGATGCCGGCAGACGTTGCCCACGGCGAAGGGTGTGCCGTCGGGCAGCATGCCGACCGCGAGGTCCACGCCGTCCTCGGTGCGCACCTCCACCACGCGGCGATCGCCGAGTCGTGACACCTCGACCAACCGTCGCCCGCGCGCCCGGATCGGGTCGGCGGGGAGCACCGGCGGTAGCACACCGGATCGGTCCGCCGACACGGCGTCGTCGCGGTCAGGGCCACGTCGCTCCTCGCTCATCGGAGCGACATACCCACGGCGTTCGCCCCCAATCGGCGCCGTCGACAATGATGCGATGACCGTTTCGGTGGTGACCCTGGCCGATCGTCCCGACCTGTTCGACTCGATGTGGTCGATGCCCGATTCCTGGCCCGAGTTCATGCTGCAGGACCCCGTGTCGTCGTTCTTCTACCGGCCCGACGTCGTGACCCGCGTCGCCGATCACGTGGTGATCGCGCTCGACGGCGACGAGGTCGTGGGAAAGGGGTACGCGCTTCCGCTGCGCCTCGACCCGGACGCCCTCCCCGCCGACGGCTGGGACGCCGCGATCCGACTCGGCGTCACCCAGTCCTTCGCGGGAGTGGCCCCGACGGTGCTCTGCGCGCTCGAGATCGCGGTGCGGCCGGACCGGCAGGGAGACGGACTGTCGTCCCTCCTCCTGGCCGAGGTCCGGCGATGCGCCGCACGGACGGGCCTGTCGGAGGTGATCGTCCCCGTTCGGCCGAGCGGGCCCGTCGATCCCGGCGTTCCGATGAGCGAGTACGCGTCGCGTGTGCGTGACGACGGCCTGCCGGTCGATCCCTGGCTTCGGGTTCACATCCGTGCGGGCGGACACATCGCCGGTATCGCTCCACGGTCGATGGTGATCGCCGGCACGCTCGACGAGTGGCGCCGGTGGACCGGACTGCCGTTCGATCGATCCGGCCCGATCGAGGTGCCGGGCGCTCTCGCCCCGGTGCTCTGCGACGTCGTCCACGGCACGGCCGTGTACGTCGAAGCGAACGTGTGGGTACGACACCGGGCCGCCTCGACCGGCTAGCGTTCCGCGCATGGCGTGGTGGTTCCTGGTGGGTGCGATCGTGGCAGAGGTCGCGGCGACGTTGTCGATGAAGGGGTCGGAGAACGCCCCTGCCCTCTACGCGGTGGTGGTGATCGGCTACGCGACGGCGTTCGTGATGCTGGTGCAGGTGTTGAAGCGGGGCATGGGAATCGGTGTCGCGTACGGCATCTGGGGGGCGAGCGGGGTCGCCCTGACCGCAGTGCTGGCATGGGCGATCTTCGGCGAGACCTTCACGCTCGTGATGGCGGGCGGCATCGCGCTCATCATCGCGGGAGTGCTGCTGGTCGAGACGGGCTCGCACCCTGCGGCGGAGGCGGACTCCTGATGCAGTACGTCTACCTCGTCGCGGCGATCCTGTTCGAGGTGACCGCGACCCTGTCCCTGCGCGGTGCGGTGGGCGGACGACGGGCGCTCTACGCGGTGGTGGCCGTCGGCTATGCCGTGGCGTTCGCGTCGCTGCTCGGAGCGCTGCGCGCCGGGCTCGCGCTCGGGGTCGCGTACGGCATCTGGGCGGCGGCGGGCGTGGCGCTCACCGCGGTCGCGTCGCGCTTTCTGTTCGCCGAGCCGCTCACCCGCCGCATGCTCGCGGGTATCGGACTGATCGTGGTGGGCGTGCTTCTGGTGGAACTGGGCGCGGTAGCGCATACGATCACGCCGTGACCGATCACGACCGTGCCGCCGCCCGCCGCGAGATCACCGCGGCCCTGCTGGCTGCCTTCGACCGCCGCCACGACGTCCTGGACGCCATCGTCGAGGCCGACGACCGCGACCAGGCGGTGGCCGCCATCTCCGGTCTGCTCGAGACGTCCCGTCTGGGCGGGGAAGCCGTCATGGGGATGGCGTTCGACCAGCTCACCAAGGACGCCCGCCGCAACAACGCCGCCGAGCTCGAGGACCTGGACGCTCGTCTGACGTTCACGCTCGCCGAGCGGCCCGCGAGCGCCGGTGACGGACTGACCCTGCGGGCGTTCTCCGACGAGAGCGACCGGGAGCTGTTCGCGGCCCGCCTCGCCGACGTCGGCAGTGCCGGGGACGGCTCCGGCGGCGCGGCCGGCGACCTGGACGCCGAGATCGCCTCCGCGCGGGATCGCTCCGATTCGGAGCAGGCCGCGTGGTTCGTCGCACGCGAGGGCGAGGACAGCGTCGGGCTGGTCTTCGGCGAGCTGAAGAACGGGGAGATCGACCTGCGGGTCTGGATCCACCCGGACCACCGCAAGAAGGGTTACGGGACTGCGGCGCTGCGCAAGTCGCGGTCCGAGATGGCCGCGGTCTTCCCGGGTGTGCCCATCGTGGTGCGCACGCCCGGCGCCCTGCCGTCCTGATCGACGAGCCCGAGGACGGGTAGTCGGGGAGGATGCAGACCTTCCTCCCCGACCCCGGATTCAGTCGGAGCGCCCGGCTTCTCGACGACCGCCGCCTGGGCAAGCAGCGGGTCGAGACTTTCCAGATTCTGCGTGCGTTGATCTGGCCGAGTTACGGCTGGAAGAACCACCCGGCGGTGGTGATGTGGCGGGGATTCACCCCCGCGCTGGTGGCGTACGGCGTGGCGACGTGCCGCGAATGGGCCGCCCGGGGTCACGCCGACGCGCTCGAGGCGCAACTGCTCGACTACACCGGCGGTGCCCGACCCGACGTGGACCGGCTGCGGCGGGCCGGCCTGCTGCCGCCGTGGCTCGGCGACGACGCCGTCCACGCGAGCCACCGACATGCGCTGGCCGACAAGGGCCCCGACCTCTACCCGGCCGAGTGGCGGGGACCCATCGGCTACGTGTGGCCCGGCTCGATCCACCCGCGCTGGCCCCTGCCCCTGCCGCCGGACCCGGTGACCCCGAGCGCGGCGGTCTCGCTGCTCGGGGAGTGGGGTATGCCCGCCGACCGGTTCGACCCGGGTGCGGCCGAATGGTCGACTCTGCGCCGACTGGCGCGCGGACTCGGCGACGACGCCCCCGACCCGCCGGATCGGTGGGCGCTGCTGGCGTGCGCCCTCGTCGTGCCCGGCCGCGTCGCCGTGCTGCTCGACCGGCCCGCACTCGCGCCCGACGAGCCCCTCCCGCCACCGGCCGAGCCGCGTGGCTCGGTGTCGGGCTCGATCGCCAGAACGCCGACCGACGCGGACGTCACCGCGATGGGCGAGGAGGCGGCGTCGTCGTCACGCTTCGGCTGGTTCCGGCGCGGCGACGAACCCGATGCGGCCGACGTGGCGCTGGTGGTCACCGACGGGGCGCCCGTGCCCGACACGCTCGCGTCGGTCCCGATCCTGCGGTCCGCTCGACCCGGCGAGCGTGCGACAGGCTAACGGTCCGCGAGGGACTCGCTCCACGCCGACCACAGGTCGTGGTAGCGGCCCCCGGCATGCACGAGGTCGTCGTGCGACCCCTGCTCGACGATGCGTCCGTGCTCGAGCACCACGACTCGGTCCGCCGCCGCGGCCTGAGTGAGTCGGTGGGCGACGACGACGGTGGTGCGACCGCGGGTGGCCGCGCGGGCCGCGTCCTCGAGATCGCGGGCGCCGGCGCTCCCGGCCTCGGCGGTGGCTTCGTCGAGCACCGCGACGGCCGGATCGACCAGAACCAGCCGGGCCAACGCCACGTGCTGGGCCCGCGCGGCGGTGAGGGCGAGACCGCCCTCACCGACCACGGTGTGGACGCCGTCGGGCAGGTCGGCCACCCACCCGGCGCCGACCAGGTTCAGGGCGGCTTGCACGTCGTCGTCCGAGGCGTCGGGCGCGGCCAGACGCAGGTCGTCGATCAGCGGACCGGCGAAGACGTGGACTTCCTGGCTGACGACGGCGACGTGCCGGCGGACCCGGTCCGCGGCGAGCTCGGTGAGCGGGACCCCACCGATTCGGACGGTCCCGGCGGTGGGCTCGGTCGAACCGGCGACGATCGCGGCGAGCGTCGACTTGCCCGCGCCCGTGGATCCGACGAGGGCGACGGAGTCGCCGTCGGCGACGGTGAGGTCGAGCCCGTGGATCACCTCGTGCACGCCGTCGTAGGAATGGCGGATGCCCACGAGTTCGATTCGGCCGGATTCGGGTTCGCGGCCGGTGACGGCGCGCCGCTCGTCGGGCAGGTCGAGGACGCCGACCAGGCGGGCCAGCGACGCGCCCGCGGACTGCACGTCGTCGAACGAGTACATGAGCATGCCGATCGGGTTGAACAGGCGATGGAAGAGCAACGCAGCGGCGGTGGTCTCGCCGACGGTCACCGACCCGTCGCGCACCAGCAGGAACCCGGCGAGGAGAACCACCGACAGTCCGACGCACTCGGCGCGATTGCTTCTCGAGCCGAACCGCGTGAACAGCCGGAACACCGTGACGGCGATGTCGCGGGCGCCGGCCGACGCCGCGTCGATGCGCGCGAGGTGTTCGGACTCGACGCCGTAGGCGCGGACGGTGCGCGCGCCCTGCATGCTGCTGACCAGAGCCTGCGCCCGCTCGCCCATGGCGACGCGCTCGCTCGCGTACAGCGGTGCGGATCGGGGCAGATACCAGCGCAGCGCCATCACGTAGAGCGGGATCGCCACCATCCCGGCCAGCCCGAGTCGCCAGTCCACCCCCAGCATCGCGGCGATGCTGACCGCCACCAGGAGGACGGCGGCGAGGATCTGCGGAACCACCTCGCCGAGGGACTTGGCCATCACCGCGACGTCGTCACCCACGCGGGAGAGCAGATCGCCGCGGCCGGCGCGGTCGAGCCGGTCGACGGGCAGGGTGAGCGCACGGGCGACGACGCGTTCGCGCAGCGAGGCCAGGATCCGCTCGCCCAGCAGTGCGACGGTGTACGCCCCGAGGCCGGTGAACACGCCGCCGACGACGGCGGCGACCACGATCACCGCCACGACACCGACGATCGTCGACGCCGGTGCACCCTCGGTCACCCGGTCGACGAGAACGCCGAACACGTACACCGGGACCACCGTCGCGGCCGCGGCGACGATGCCGAGGACGACGGCGCCGAGCGTCGCGGCGCGATGTCCAGCCAATTCGCGGAGCAGGAATCGGCCCGAGCGGGCGCCGGACGCAATGGGGAGCAACTCGGTCCCGGTCATCGCAACACCCGCTCGCGGTAGGTCGGGTCCGTCGTCGACAACGAGCGGTGGGTGCCGCGCGCCACGACCCGACCGTCGTCGATCACGACGACGCGATCGGTCACCGCGAGCAGAGCCGGACTGGTGGAGACGACGACGGTGGCGCGGTCGGGTCCCGCTCGCAGGGTGCGGATGCCGTCGGCGATGGCGTGCTCGGTCACCGAATCGACGGCGGTGGTGGGATCGTGCAGCACCAGGAGCGGGGGATCGGCGGCGAGGGCGCGGGCGAGGGCGACGCGTTGGCGCTGGCCCCCGGACAGGCTCGCACCGCGGTCGGTGACGGGATGGTCGAGGCCGGCCTCGTGCAGGTCGATCAGGTCGGTCACCGCGGAGGCGGTCACGGCGGCGTCCAGTCGGGCCTCGTCCGCCGCGCGGGTGACGATGTTGGTCCGCACGGTTCCGGCGAAGAGGTCGGCGGCGTGCGGCTCGACCAGCACGGTGCGACGGACCTCGGTCAACGGGAGTTCGCGCACGTCGGTGCCGCCGACGCCGACACGGCCCGCCGACGGGTCCAGCGGAACCTGACCGGAAAGCACCGAGACGAGGGACTCCGCGTCGGCCGGGCGGTAGGCGACCACTCCCACGGTCTCGCCCGGCGCCACGTCGAGATCGATACCGCGGAGCGAGCCGTGCGCGACGGCGTGGAGATCGAGCCGGGGCGCGCGGACCGACGGGCGGGCGTCGGTGGCAGCGGCGTCGGGGTCGGGCACTGCGCCCTCGACGAGAGGCGGTGCCCCGAGGACCGTGGCGACACGGTCGGCGGACCCGCGCACGACGGCCGTGACACCGGGCAGCCGGGAGAGCGACGACAGCGGCTCGACCAAGAACTGGGCGAGGCCGACGACGGTGACGAGTTCGCCGAGCGTGAGCCGTCCGGTGAGGGCCAGATAACCGGCGCCGCCCGCGACCCCCGCCGCGAGCAGGGACCCGACGGTCGCCGACAGGCCGAGGTAGGCGCTGTTGCCGCGGGCCAGGCGCAGGGTGGCGTCCAGCGCGCGTCGGCTCGCCTCGGCGTAGCGCCGAGCGGCCGCGCCCTCGCCGCCGATGCCCCGCAGGGGCCGCACGCCGCCGACGAGGTCGGTCGCGAGCCCGGACACGCGGGCGATCTCGGTCTGCGAGGCGGTCGCCGCGCGGGTCAGCACGGGGGCGCACCACTGCAGAACGAGCAGCAGCAGGGGGGTGCCGATCACCACGGCCAGGCCCAGGGGAACGTCGACGACGAGGAGCGCCACGGCGGTGACCACCAGCGCCGTGGTGGCCGACGCCGAGCGGGCCACGACGTCGAGAATCCACGACGTCTTCTCCGCGTCCGAGGTGCCCACCGTCAGCAGTTCTCCCGCGGACAATTCGGTGTCGATCCCGCGCGGGTCGAGCACGGTGCGGGCGACCTCGACGCGCAGCAGGTGCGCCTCGCGCTCTATCGCGACGACGATGATGCGGGCGCCGATGCGGTACGCGAAGGACAGGACGACGAACAACGCCGCGAGCCCGACGAGCGAGAGGAGCATCGCCGTGACGTCACCCGTTTCGACGGCGCGGGAGACGATGATGCCGATCGCGACCGGGACCATGGTCTCGCAGAACTGGTGGAGGCAGAACAGCAGCGACGACCCGACCATGCGGGCGCGATGTCGGACGAGCGCGCGGCGCAGAACCCCTCCGCCGCTGATCGCCATTAGCCGACCCTAACCCACGGGTGTGGGCGGCTCGTGGCCTGTCGTCGGTGTCACACGCCACGGGCCAACGGCGACCGCAACCGGACCGGATCCGAATACAGCGTGTGCGTCCCTCCCGACGCCGGTGAACTCCCCACGATGCGGAGTTTCCCGGCACCGAGGCCGGGGCACCCCGCAGCCGACGGCGTTGCGGTGATCACCAGACGAAGGGACAGTGTCGTGCCCGACTACGAGCGCGAGAACGAGCACCCCCAGGACGATGTGCGCACCATCCGCGCGCACGCCGGTGAGGCCATCACCGACAGCCGCAACTGGCCGGGGTACGTGTTGATGGCCCTGGGTCTGGCGGCGTTGGGCCTGGCCCTGACGGCGGCGGGCGGTGGTTTCGAGGGCTGGGTGCTGATCACGGGCATCGCTTCGCCGGTCCTGCTGCTGGCCGGACTCGCCGTGGTGCTGCTCGAACGCAAGCGTGTCAAGGCCTCCGAGGGCAAGTCCCTCCTGGACCCCGGTGGTCACTGACCACGATGCGATCTCGGGCCCCGGCGCGCCGGGGTCCGATCCTCTCTCCGGCCGTCGCCGTCGCCGTCCCGTCGAGCCCGTCCCGACGGACCGGGACTCCTACCTTCGGGCCTGGTCGGCGCTGCACGGCGACTACGTCGTCGAGTCCTCGGTGCTGGTGCGCGGCTGGCTCGGTCTGACGTACCGGGTGGCGCGGCCTCTCGTGCGTGGCCGCGTCACACCCGGCGCCGTGACCACCGCCGGGGTTCTGATGGCGCTGGCCGCACTCGGCGTCGCCGCGCTCGGTGGGCCGTGGTCGGCGGGGTTCGCGGCCGTCCTTCTGATCCTCAGCGCGTTGACCGACAGCCTCGACGGGGCGGTCGCGCTCCTGCGCGGACGGTCGAGCGCCCTGGGCTACGTGGCCGACTCGGTGGCCGACCGCATCTCCGATCTCGCTGCCCTCGGCGTCCTCCTCGTGCTCGGCGGGCCCGTGGCCGCCGTCCTCGCGGTCGCCGCGCTCACCTTGCTCCACGAGACCCTGCGCGCGCGGGCCGTGTCCGCCGGACTGGACGACATCGGGGTGGTCACGGTCTGGGAGCGGCCCTCGCGGGTCATCGCGGTGACCGTGACGCTGATCGGCTGCGCCTTCGTCGGCGACACCGCACTCTTCGCCGCCGTCGGCACCGCCGTCTCCGCCGCGCTGGCGCTGATCGGGTTCGGTCAGCTCGTGGTCACCGTGCGGCGGCGGCTGCGGGGTCACGACGCACCACGAGTCGGTCGCACTCGAGCGTGAAGACCCAGCCGATCAGCACGATGACGTGCAGAAGGAACAGCCACAACACCGTCGCGACGGCGGCGCCCACCGGTTCCAGGCCCCCGAACGGGCCGGACCAGTCGATCGGGATCGCGAGGAACAGAACGTAGCCCTGGAGGAAGCCGGCGACGAACGACGCCGTGGTCAGGGTGCCCACCACCACGGCCAGCCGGGACAGGGCGATCGGGGCGACCACGCGGAACGTCCACCCGAGGGGCACGGACAGCACGAGCCAGACGGTCACGAAGCCCAGCCACACCCGGAACAGGCCCCCTGCGACACCGCCGTCGATCGAGGCCAGCGCGTTCCCGACCACGAGCACCGGCACGGTCAGCAGGGGAGTGATCACCAGCACCGGCAGCGACAACGCGCGGCCCCGCCACCCGATGTAGGTCTCCTCGTGCGGTGCGTAGACGAGCAGGGCGCGGCGCATGCCCTCCCCGTAGAAGGTGGCCGGGAGAATCGCCACCGCGACACCGATCCACCCGATCGACGTCCCGGCGAGGAACAGGGCGCGGACGGCCTCCGGCGCCCCCGCCGGGTCGGGGAGAATCGAGGCGATCGCATCGCCGTACCGCAGGACCGTCGGGGTGCCGAGAAGAACCGCGGTCGCCTTCAGGCCGAGCAGCAGCATCGGCACGACGGCGATTCCGCCGTAGAACGTGACGCCCGCCGCGACGAGGGCGGTGTCCCGCGACGCCATCCGGCGACGCATGCCGGACCGGATCGCGACGCGGGACCGCACCAGTGCCGGCCACACGCTCGCGAAGGTCAGGGCGTGCGGCATGGCCTGTCGTTACCCGCCCGTACGGTCGGCCAATCGTTTCGAGTCCGACGGACGCGGGTAGAAGCCTGCGGTCCGTCCCTGCAGCTTCGCCGACGAATCGAGAGACATTCGTGAGTTCCGCCGATCGCCCCTCCCACGCGTCCACCCCGTACCCGCTCGGCGTTTCCCTTCGTGCCGACGGCACGGCCAACGTGGCGGTGTACTCCGAGACGGCGGAGACCGTCACGGTGGTGACGTTCGACGAGTCGGGATCCGAGCTCGAGTCGACCGCACTTCCCGAGTACACCGGCCACGTGTTCCACGGTCTGGTCCCGATGACCGTCGGCACTCGCTACGGGTTGCGCGTCGACGGGCCCTGGAATCCCGCCGAGGGTCTGCGGCACAACCCCGCCAAGTTGCTCCTGGACCCGTACGCGAAGGCGATCACGGGCGCCGTGGAGTGGGACGAGGCGGTCTTCGGTCACCACCACGACGAGCCCGAGACGCGCAACGACGCGGACTCCGCACCGTTCATGCCTCGGTCGGTGGTGGTGGACGACGACTTCGACTGGGGTGACGACGAACCGCCGCGTGTTCCCCTGTCCGAGACCGTCGTGTACGAGACGCACGTCAAGGGGTTCACCGCCCTCGACCCGGACGTCGACGAGGCCATCCGCGGGACCTACGCCGGACTGGCGCACCCCGCGGCGATCGAGAAGCTCACCCGGCTGGGCATCACCTCGGTCGAACTGCTGCCGATCCACCAGTTCGTGCAGGACTCGCACCTTCTCGAGGAAGGGCGAAGGAACTACTGGGGCTACAACAGCATCGGGTTCCTCGCACCCCACAACGAGTACAGCTCGGCCGGCGACACCGGTGGTCAGGTCACCGAATTCAAGGCCATGGTCAAGGCGCTCCACGCCGCCGGTCTCGAGGTGATCCTGGACGTGGTCTACAACCACACGGCCGAGGGCAACCACCTGGGACCGACGTTGTCGCTCAAGGGAATCGACAACGGCTCGCACTACCGGTTGGTGCCGGACGAGCGCAGCGCCTACTTCGACACCACGGGCACCGGCAACAGCCTCAACGTGGGTCACCCCGCCGCGCTGGCCCTGATCATGGACTCGCTGCGCTACTGGGTCACCGAGATGCACGTCGACGGCTTCCGCTTCGACCTCGCCAGCACCCTCACCCGGCAGGACGAGGACCTCGACCGGCATTCGGCGTTCCTCGACATGGTGCACCAGGATCCGGTTCTGGCGCCGGTCAAGCTCATCGCCGAGCCCTGGGACACCGCCGGCTACCAGGTGGGCGGCTTCCCGGCACGGTGGTCGGAATGGAACGGCAAGTTCCGGGACGACGTCCGTGACTTCTGGCGCGGCACCGACGGTGCGCTTCCCGCTCTCGCACAACGCGTCTCGGGCAGTCCCGACGTCTACGAGAACGACCGGCGTCCCACCCTGGCCAGCGTCAACTTCGTCACCGCGCACGACGGCTTCACCCTTGCCGACCTCACGATGTACGACGAGAAGCACAACGAGGAGAACGGCGAGGACAGCCAGGACGGCGAGTCCGACAACCGATCCTGGGGCTGCGGTGCGGAGGGTCCCACCGACGATCCGGAGATCAACGCGTTGCGTGATCGTCAGCGCCGGAACTTCCTCGGCACCCTCCTGCTCTCGGCGGGCGTCCCCATGATCCTCGGCGGCGACGAGCTCGCCCGCAGCCAGGGCGGCAACAACAACGCGTACTGCCAGGACAACGAGATCTCCTGGTACGACTGGGCCAAGGCCGACGACGCTTTGGTCGCCTTCACCACGGAGCTGATCACCCTGCGTCGTGACCACCCCGGGCTGCGTCCGGTGTGGTACCGCCACGCCGAGTCCGACGGTGATCGCGACACCGTCGACTTCCAACGTGCCGACGGCGCGGCGATGGGCGACGAGGACTGGAACGACGGCGCGAGCAAGTCCCTCGCCGTGCTCTACAAGTCCTCCGCCGAGGACACCGTGTTCCTGTGGTTGCTCAACGCCGCAGAGACGCCCGTCGAGTTCACGCTGCCGGACGAGTCGTGGACGCTCGCCATCTCGAGCGACCCCGACCAGCAGGTGGGGGAGAAGCCCGCCACGTTGCTGGTGCGAGACCGCTCCTTCACGCTCCTGCAGAGCGTCTGACGTCGGACGCAGAAAGGCGGGCCGGGAGCAGGAGTGCTCCCGGCCCGCCTTCCGGTCGGTGCGTCAGGCGCTGCCGGTTTCCTCGCGCTCGTGTGCGGTGCGCTCCTCGAGTTCGGCGTCGTCGACGGGGTGCGGCATCTTGCCGTGCTCGTGCCGATCGGGGTGCGGAGTCTCCGTCGGAACGATGACGTCGTCGAGAGTCGGTGTGTCGTGGTCGTTCTCGGGTGTGGTCATGTCTGTCGCGTACCCCGCGAATCGGCTGTCAATCGTCACCGCCGCGTCGGGTACAGCCGTACCTCGGTCGCTTTCACGACGAGGAACACCTCGGATCCCGGCCGCAGGTCCAGTTCGGTGGCCGCGGCCGAGGTGATGTGGGCCGCGAGGACGCCCGGGGCTGCCCGAGCCGTCACCCGCACGCCCGACCCGACGGCGTCCACCTCCACGATCCGAGCGGGAATGACGTTGCGGGGACTGCCGACCGGTCGCACGGCGAACACCGAGACGGTGGTCGGCGCGATCGACGCGATCCCCGGCCGGCCGTGACCGGGGTGATCGATCGCGTTCCCGTGCACCACGACGTCGCCCTCGGCACGAAGGGTGTCCCCGTCGCCGAAGACGCCGTGGATCACCGTGGTTCCGGCGAGCGCCGCGGCGAAGGCGCTGCGCGGGGTCGCGAGGACGTCGGCCACCGGCCCCTCCTCGACCACCCGCCCGCCGTCGAGGACCACCACGTCGTCCGCGAGGGAGAGCGCATCCACGCGGTCGTGGGTGACCACCATCGTCGTACATCGGCTTCCGCTCACCACGTCCCGGACCAGTCGGCGCAAGGCCGGTGTCGCGTCGGCGTCCATCGCGGCGAACGGCTCGTCCAGTAGCAGCACGTCCGGGTCCGCCGCGAGCGCGCGGGCCAGGGCCACCCGCTGGGCCTGACCGCCCGACAGCTGTCGGGGCAGACGATCCGCGAGATCGTGGGCCTCGACCCGCGCCAGCCAGTCGTCCGCGATCGCTCGCGCACGCCGGCGATCGTGCCGGACGCGCGGCGCGAAGGCGACGTTCTCGCGAACGGTGAGGTGCGGGAACAACAGTGGGTCCTGGGCGAGCAGCGCGACCCCGCGGCGATGCGGCGGGACGTGAACGCGGCTCGCGGTGTCGGTGAGGGTGCGGGTGCCCACCCGCACCGTCCCGTCGTCGGGCCGCACGAGCCCGGCGACGACATGTACCAGAGTGGACTTTCCCGCACCGTTGGGTCCGAGGAGGGCGAGAACCGACCCGGCCGGCGCGGTGACGGACAGGTCCAGTCCGCGAACGGGCACGCGAGCACGGACGCTGATCGCGGTGTCGGTCCCCGTGTCCCCGGTCACGGCACTCACCGGACCTTCCGGGGTCGCCCGGCGCCGGTGGCCAAAACCACCGCGACCGCGACCACGATGAGGACGACCGACAGGGCCACCGCAGCGTCCGGGTCGGTCTCGCGCTGCAGGTAGATCTCCAGCGGGAGGGTGCGCGTGACGCCTTGCAGCGACCCCGCGAAGGTCAGGGTCGCGCCGAATTCTCCGAGCGCCCGGGCAAAGGCGAGCACGGCCCCGGACGCGAGTCCCGGGAGGACCAACGGAAGGGTGATCCGCAGCAGGACCGTGGTGGGTGGGGCACCCAGAGTGGATGCCACCTTCTCGTATCGGGTTCCGGCGGTGCGTAGCGCACCCTCGAGTCCGACCACCAGGAACGGCAGCGCGACGAAGGTCTGGGCGAGCACCACCGCCGTGGTGGAGAAGGCGATCTCGATTCCCAGCGCCTGCAGGCGGTCCCCCAGCAGACCACGCCGGCCGAACGCGTAGAGCAGTGCGAGTCCGCCCACCACCGGCGGCAGGACCAGGGGCAGCAGCACCACCGCGCGCGTGATCGCGGCGGCACGCCCCCGCGACCGGGCGAGCACCAGCGCCAACGGAACGCCGAGCAGGACGCAGAGTCCGGTCGCGGCCGCGGACGTGCGGAGACTCAGCAGGATCGCCTCGCGCGAGGACTCGCTGGTGACGAGAGACGGGAAGCGAGACCACTCGACCGAGAGCACGATCGCGACCAGAGGCAGGGCCACCAGCGCGAGGCCCACCGCAGCGGGCAGGAGGACCCACCGGGGCAGTGTCCTCACGGTCCCCACGCCGCTCGTGCTCTCACCCGACCCACACTAGTGACGATCGCGGGCGCGGGAATGATCGGTGGGGACGGTGCGTTGTGGAAGTCGACGGCGCCGGATCCATGCCCCGGGTACCACCCCTTTCGCCGCTGCGAGCGGCCTTCTGCCGAGAGGCGCACGGCCGGCGCCGTCACCCTTCTCTCACTCGGCCGGTCGAGTGGCCGCTGTGACGTGCCACTGCCGGTTCGGTACCGGACCGTGACCCCCGATTCCGCCGCGGGAGTGGTGACTCTCCGCTGGTGGCTGGCATCATGTGCAGCGGGTCGGTGGTCGTGCGTGTCGAAGTGGGGTTCTCGTGAAGGTGTTCCCGTCCGTCGCTGCTGCTCGCGGGCGTGTCGTGCTGGTGGCGTCGGCCGCCGTGATGTCGCTCGTCGTGGCGGGATGCACCGCCGGCGCCGGTGACGACGCCGCTGCGCCGCCCGCGCCGATCGATTCGAATCCGTTGTCGGAACTCATGAAGCCGAAGGTCACGCTGCCGGCCCCCGACGCGTCGGTCGGCTTCTCTCCTTCCGCTCCCGTGACGGTGTCCGTGGTCGACGGCAGCCTGTCGCGCGTCACTCTCACCGATTCCGCCGGGCAAGCCGTCGACGGCACCCTCGCCGCCGACCGTGCCTCGTGGACCGCCACGGCACCCCTGGACTACAACGAGACCTACACGGTCGACACGCGCGCCTACGGGCTGGGCGGTGAGGCGACGTCGACGACCTCGTTCACCACCACCTCACCCGGGAATCTCACCAAGCCGTACCTGCTGCCCTCGGAAGGCGAGGTGGTCGGTGTGGGTCAGCCCGTCGCCGTGCAGTTCGACGAGCCGGTGCCGGACAAGGTCGCGGCGCAGAACGCCATCACGGTGACCACGAATCCGCCCGTCGAGGGTGCCTTCTACTGGGTGAACCAGAAGGAGGTGCGCTGGCGGCCGCAGAACTACTGGGTGCCCGGAACCACCGTCGACGTGGCCGTCGACGTGTTCGGTCGTGACCTCGGCGACGGACTGTTCGGCCAGGAGAACGCCCGGTCGTCGTTCACCATCGGAGACGCGGTGATCGCGGTGGCGGACGACGCCACCAAGCAGGTCACCTTCACCGTCAACGGCGAGCAGGTCATGACCATGCCGACGTCGATGGGCAAGAACAGCAGCCCGACCCCGAACGGGGTCTACACGATCGGCGACAAGTTCGCCTCGATGGTGATGGACTCGTCGACCTACGGCGTGCCGGTCGACTCGGCCCAGGGCTACCGCACTCCCGTGGACTGGGCGACCCGAATGTCCTACTCCGGCATCTTCTTTCACTCCGCACCGTGGTCCGTGGGGTCGCAGGGATACACGAACGTCAGCCACGGGTGCCTGAATCTCAGCCCGGCCAATGCCAAGTGGGTCTACGACAACATGAAGCGCGGGGACATCACCATCGTGAAGAACACGGTGGGCGGAACGCTGCCGGGCACGGACGGACTGGGCGACTGGAACATTCCGTGGGAGGAATGGAAAGCCGGTAACGCCCAGTCCGTCTGAACTCGAATCGCGGACGTCGTCTAGACCCGAAGGCCGAGCGCCGTCAGGTAGCCGACGGGATCGACCGCCTCACCGCCGCGCCGTACCTCGAAGTGCAGGTGCGGACCCGTGGAATCGCCGGTGCTGCCGACCGCGCCGATGGCCTGGCCGGGAGCGACGGTGTCGCCCACCGAGACGTCGATGCGGCTCTGGTGGCCGTAGAGCACCTCGGTGTCACCCTTCTTGACGATCACGAGGTTGCCGTAGCCGTCGCCGTTGTCGCCGGCTCGGGTGACGGTTCCACCGGTGACGGCGAAGATCGTGGTGCCCGACGGCGCCGCGAAGTCGATGCCCTGGTGGTTCTGCCAGCCGCCGCCCGTCGGGTTGCCCCGTCCTCCGAAGCCCGACGACACCTCGAACGATCCCGGCGCGAGCGGAAGGCGCGAGCCCCCGATGCCCGGGGTGGACGTGAACGGCGGTACCGCCGGCGCGGCGCCGGGCCCGGCCGATCCGCTGGGCGGCGTCAGGAACTGATCGCCGAGCACCAGCCCCGCGACCTCCTGGACCAACACGCCCGTCGCGTCGAAGACGGCGGCCAGGATCGCGGCCTGCTGCTTCGCGGTGAGGGGCAGACCCGGAATCGCCGGCAGGCCGGGGATCGCGGGCAGGGGCGGCAGAGCGGGTGCCGCGGTGGCCGGGGCGGCCCCCAGGACGAGGCTTCCCGTGAGCGCTGCGCCGAGCACGGCGCCCCCGATCGCCCGCCTTCCCCGGCGGGTGGTGACGGAACGGGACCCCGATTCCCGAGTGGACGTGTCGATTTCGTGATGCACGTGCTACCTCCGGTTGCGCCCGCATGCGGGCGTCGTCGATACGACCGGCGCAGACGGAGGAGGTGAGCCGAGCAGACGTCGCCGACGACCGTCGGGACCGTGAGGTCCGACGGACGCACGAGGCCGGTCGACGTCGATGTCCTTCCCTCGACATCCACACTCGACAGGTCTCACGAACAACACGAGTATCTGTGCGGCGCACCTTCCCCAAGAGCGCCAGCGGCCACTTTACGTCACAGAAGTATCTCGCGGTCACACCAATGCCCAATTACATCACCGTAATTCGCGCGGTCGGCGTGATGCGCTCGTAACCGGCAGTCGATCCGAGACCGTCTCGCGAAACGGGGTCGACGACGTGATGCGGCGAATGTCGTGCCATCATCTGAGCGGCAGAACCGCGTCTCGGACCGAGGCGCGGCCGGGGATGACGTGGGGGACGACCGAACGTGCGCGGAAACTTCAGGCTGGCCGCTGCTCTGACGACGACGGCAATCGTGGTCGGCACGCTGATCACGGGGGCGGTGGTCGGACCGGCGGTCGCCTCCGCAGAACCGTGCGGCGGCATCTCCGGCACGGGCATCACCGGGATCGGTGGGCTCGGACAGCAGGCCGCGGGACCGCAGGGCGCACCCCCGCGATACGACGGCCCCAACACCCGCATCGTCGACTGGGTCAGCGGACAGGCCGGGCCGAACCGCACCTTCGACCGCTTCGGCGTCACCGGAACCGATCTCGGCGTCTCCTGGGACAACGGCGCCGGACAGACGTTGCTCGCCTTCGGTGACACCTTCGGCAGCTGCGTCGTTCCCGGCGGACAGTGGCGGCACAACGTCGTGCTGCGCAGTGACGACGCGAATCTCGCCGACGGTCTGACCGTGCACGACGCCGCACCCGGCGACGTGCGCTCGGGTGCGGTGGTGACGGGCTCGGAACCGCGGTTCGCCCAGCAGGCCGTTCCGGCGCTGGGACTCGCGCCGGTGGAGCAAACGGTGGTGCCGACGGCCGGTATCGCCGTGGACGGGGTGCAGTACCTGCAGTTCATGTCCGTCCGCGGCTGGAACGGATCGGTCTGGTCCACCAACTACGCCTTCACCGCGACGTCGCGGGACAACGGCCAGACGTGGACGCCGGAGCCGAGCACCACCCGATACAACACCGGGGTCACGCTGCCGGGCGCCGAGCAGCTCGACGGCAAGTTCCAGCAGTCCGCCTTCGTGCGCGGACGGGACGGCATGGTCTACCAGTACGGCACTCCGAACGGTCGCCTCGGCGCGGCCTACCTCGGCCGGGTCGCGCCCAACGAGATCCTGAACCTGCAGCGCTTCGAGTACTGGAACGGATCCGGGTGGTCCCCGGACGTCGCCGCGGCGGCTCCCGTCGTCGAGCAGCCCGTCGGCGAGCTGTCGGTGACGTGGAACGACTACCTCGGTCGGTTCGTCATGCTCTACGGCAACGACGTCGAGGGCCGCATCCTCGCCCGCACCGCCCCGTCGCCGCAGGGTCCGTGGTCGGCGCCGACCACCCTGGTGACCAACAACGACATCGGCAATTACCCGGGCGGCGGCCTGTACGCGCCCTTCGTCCACCCGCGGTCCTCGGGTGACAAGCTGTACTTCACCGCGTCCCAGTACTCGTCCTACCAAGTTCTTCTGCTCGAAACGGATCTCGACGCGCTGCGGTGACGTCACGCAGGTGACGGCGTGACCGACCGGTTTGGAAAACGGCCGGATTGGTGACTCGGTCGGGTGAACGGATAGCGTTCCCCTGCCCATCGGGTCCCAACGCGCCCGCTCCTGCGAGAAGAACCGAGGTCCCATCACCATGTCGTCCATCAGGTCCGCGTGGCGAGGTCTGACGAAACCGGTGTTCGTCCCGGCCGCCGTCATCATCGTCGCGATGATCCTGTTCTCCGTCGTGTTCGCGTCCACGGCCGAGGGAGCCTTCGAGGAACTGAACGCCGCCATCACCAACGGCGTCGGTTGGTGGTACATCCTCGTGGCCACCCTGTTCGTGGCGTTCGCGATCTACTGCGGTGCCAGTCGAATCGGCAACATCAAGCTCGGTCGCGACGACGAGTCTCCCGAATTCGGAGTGCTCTCGTGGTTCGCGATGCTGTTCAGCGCCGGTATGGGTATCGGCCTCGTGTTCTACGGGGTGGCCGAACCCCTGTCGCACTACATCGATCCGCCCGAGGCCGGCGGTGTCGCCGGTGCCACCGATGCCGCCGCCAACCAGGCGATGCAGCTGACGCTGTATCACTGGGGTCTGCACGCCTGGGCAATCTACGTCGTCGTCGGCCTGGGTCTGGCCTACATGACCTACCGCAAGGGCCGACCGCTCTCGGTGCGGTGGTTGCTCGAACCTCTGCTGGGACGGCAGCGCATCGAAGGCCCCATCGGCCACGCGATCGACGTCGTCGCAATCGTGGGCACTCTCTTCGGTGTCGCGACGTCCCTCGGTTTCGGAGTCCAGCAGATCTCCGCGGGCCTCGACTTCCTGGGATGGATCGAGACCACCAACTGGCTCGTCGTCGCCCTCATCGTGTTCGTCACCGGACTCGCGACGTTCTCGGTCGTCTCCGGTGTGTCCAAGGGCCTGAAGTGGTTGTCGAACATCAACATGGGACTTGCGGCGATGTTGGCGCTGTTCGTGCTGATCGCTGGTCCGACGCTCTTCCTCATGCAGACCTGGGTCCAGAACCTGGGCGGCTACATCCAGGCGTTCCCCGGCCTGATGTTGCGGACGTCCCCGTTCGCCGACGACGGCTGGGCCGGCGCGTGGACCATCTTCTACTGGGGATGGTGGATGAGCTGGGCGCCGTTCGTGGGCATGTTCATCGCCCGGATCTCCCGCGGCCGCACCATTCGTGAGTTCGTCTTCGGTGTTCTGCTGGCCCCGACCGTGATCGGCTCGCTGTGGTTCACGTTCTTCGGCGACGCCGCGATTCTCCGTCAGCGCGAACAAGGCGATATGTTGCTCCCCGACGGAACGGTGGGCACGGACACCTCGTTGTTCCAGCTGCTCGACGGGTTTCCGCTCGCGACCTTCACCAGCGTGCTCGCGATCCTGGTGGTGGTCTTCTTCTTCGTCACCTCGTCCGACTCGGGGTCGCTGGTCATCGACATCCTCTCCAGCGGCGGCAATCTCGAGACGCCGAAGATCACCCGGGTGTTCTGGACCGTGCTCGAAGGTGTGGCGGCCGCGGTGCTCCTGCTGATCGGCGGGGCGGGATCGTTGACAGCCCTGCAGACGGCGTCCATCGCCACGGCCGTGCCGTTCTCGATCGTGCTGGTGCTCGCCTGTGTGTCGATGCTGAAGGCATTCCGCTACGACGTCGCGACCACCCCGCGCTACATCCGCGTGACCCAGGCGGGCGGCGAGGCCGTGGCACAGCCCGGATCGACGCGCACCGGGTCGGGAGGCTTCTCCGCCACCTTCGCCGGCCTCCGACCGTCGACGGACGGGGTGGCATCCCCGGCTGGGAACGACCACGTCCTGCTGGCGGTGCACGACGTGCCGCAGTCGGCTGTCGACGTCGACGCCGAGACGGGCGAGGCGCAGTACGTCGCGGACGCCGAACCGACCGATCCCCTCGGCGACGAAACCTTCGACACGCCGGAGTTCGAGGAGTCGGCGCAGGCGCAGACGCTGAACAAGAACTAGCCGAACACGACGAAGGGCCCCGGTCGGATGAACGGGGCCCTTCGCGTATGGGGTGGACGACGGGACTCGAACCCGCGACAGCCAGGATCACAACCTGGTGCTCTACCAACTGAACTACGCCCACCATCGCGACGCACCCACCGGGCGCGCAGCGCGTTCGATACTAGCCTGACCCGGCGGCCGGAAGCCAATCGGTCCCCGCCGCCGGCCGATGTCAGGCGTCCCCGTCGGTGAGGGATCGCGTGACCGCCCCGATCTGCTCGGTGCTGGGGCCGGGCGGGGCCACGAACGCCGTCTGCCGGTAGTACTTCAGCTCCCGGATCGATTCCTCGATGTCCGCGAGGGCTCGATGCGCGAGGCCCTTCTGCGGCTGACCGAAGTAGATTCGGGGGTACCACCGGCGGCAGAGTTCCTTGATGGAGCTGACGTCGATCATCCGATAGTGCAGGTAGCCGTCGAGCTCGGGCATGTCGCGGGCCAGGAATCCCCGGTCGGTGGCGATGGAGTTGCCCGCGAGCGGGGCGGCCTTCTCCGGCACGTGGGCCCGGATGTACGCCAGGACCTGCTCCTGCGCCTGCTCGAGGGTGACCGTCGAGCGGCGGACCTCCTCGGTCAGTCCCGACTTGGCGTGCATCTCGGTGACCACGTCGGGCATGGCGGCGAGCGCGTCGTCGTCGGCGTGGATCACGATGTCGACCCCGTCGCCGAGAACGTTCAGGTCGCTGTCCGTCACCAGCGCGGCGATCTCGATCAGCTTGTCCGAGGCCAAGTCGAGACCCGTCATCTCGCAGTCGATCCAGACCAGAAAATCCTTGCTCACGTCGTGCCTCACGTTCGGTGCCGTTGTCCCGCTCACCCTAGACCTCGGCGCTAGGGTCGTCCCATGACCGATGCCGCATCCCGCTCCGCTGCCATCGCCGCCGGTTACGCCACGGAGGGCGCGGCCGTCGAACTCGGGAGCGTGGTGCTCGGCGGCGCGGCGGACCCGTCGGCGCGGGTGCGGCTGCCGTTGGCGACGATGAATCGGCACGGCCTCGTCGCCGGCGCCACCGGTACCGGCAAGACCAAGACGGTGCAGGTGATCGCCGAACAGCTCTCGCTCGCAGGCGTTCCCGTGGTGCTCGCGGACGTCAAGGGTGATCTGTCCGGTCTGTCGCAGGTGGGCGCAGACTCGGAGAAGATCCGGGCTCGCGCCGCCGAGACCGCCGCCGAGGGGTGGCAGCCGGGCGCCTTCCCGGTGGAGTTCCTCTCCCTCGGCACCGAGGGCGGCGCGATTCCGGTCCGCGCCACGATCACCTCGTTCGGTCCCATTCTGCTCTCGAAGGTGTTGGGACTGAACGCTACCCAGGAGTCCACGCTGGGGTTGATCTTCCACTGGGCGGACACGCAGGGTCTGGCGTTGCTCGATCTGAAGGATCTGCGTTCGGTGATCACGCACCTGACCAGTGACGAGGGCAAGGCGGATCTGAAGGGCATCGGCGGAGTGTCGTCGTCCACGGCCGGCGTGATCCTGCGGGCGCTGGTCAATCTGGAGGCGGACGGTGGTGACACGTTCTTCGGCGAGCCGGAGATCCGCACCGAGGACCTGCTGCGGGTGACGCCGGACGGGCGCGGCGTGCTGTCGCTGTTCGAGCTCGGCCCGCTCGCGGCCCGGCCCGCTCTCTTCTCGACGTTCCTCATGTGGATCCTCGCGGACCTGTTCCAGACGCTGCCGGAGGAAGGCGACCTGGACAAGCCGAAGCTCGTGTTCGTCTTCGACGAGGCGCACCTGCTGTTCGCGGACGCGTCGAAAGCCTTTCTGCAACAGGTGGAACAGACGGTCAAGCTCATCCGCTCGAAGGGGGTGGGCATCTTCTTCTGCACGCAGCTGCCCACCGACGTTCCCGGGCCGGTGCTCTCCCAGCTCGGGGCGCGCGTCCAGCACGCGCTGCGTGCGTTCACCCCGGACGATCAGAAGGCGCTGACCAAGACGGTGCGGACGTACCCCACGAGCGAGGACTACGACCTCGAGGAGGCGTTGACGACGCTCGGGACCGGCGAGGCCGTGGTCACCGTGCTGTCCGAGCGTGGCGCGCCGACTCCCGTGGCGTGGACCAGGATTCGGCCGCCGCAGTCGCTCATGGACACCATCGGCACCGAGGCGATCGCCGCCACGGCGACGGCGAGTTCGCTGCACGCGACGTACGCGGAGACCGTCGATCGCGACTCGGCGTACGAGCGCCTGTCCGCCCGGCTCGCCCCCGCGCCCGCTCCGGTGGAGCCGACGGCCGAGCCCGAATTTCCGCCGCTGCCACAGACGTACGACCTGCCGCCGCTGCCGGCTCCCGAGCCGGCCGGCCCGTCCGCCGCGGAGCGGATCATGAGCAATCCGGCGGTGAAGAGTTTCCTGCGGTCGGCCGCCAGCGCGGCCGGGCGGGAGATCTCGCGGAGCATCTTCGGGACGGGGCGCCGCCGGCGGTGACGGCAGTCGGGTCAGCCGGAGATAGCGACGTCCGCGGTGATCACTCGCCGCCGAGCTTCTTGTAGAAGCTGCCCACGATCGGCGCGGTGATGAAACGCGGACTGTACTGTCCCGCAACGGACATGCCCTTGCTGAGGATGCCGGGTACGATGCGCATCTTGTTCTTCTCGAGCCCGTCGAGGGACAGTCGCGCGGTGTAGGCGCTGTCGATCCAGAGGAAGTCGGGGACGAGCTTGTCGACGATCGACGCGTCGGCCGGGTCGGGGGTCTCGGTGCGGACGGGGCCGGGCGCGAGCAGGGTGCAGTGCACGCCGGTGCTGGCGAGTTCGGCGCGCAGGGACTCCGAGAAGGTGTTCACGAAGGCCTTGGTGGCGGCGTACGTCGCGTTGTTCGGGATGGCCATGTTGCCCGCGGCGGAGCCGGTGATCAGGATACCGCCGGCGCCGCGCGCGATCATGCCGGGGAGGACGGCGAGGGTGAGGTCGTGCACGGCCACCGCGTTGAGCTGGACCTGGGCGCGCTCGTAGTCGGGATCGAGTTTCGCCACCGGGCCGAAGGTGGCGATGCCGGCGTTGTTGCAGAGGATCGAGACGTCGCGGTCGGCGAGCTCGTCGGCGAGGGTTTGGCGCTGCCCGGGGTCGGACAGGTCGCTGACCCGCACCTCGACGGCCACACCGTGCTCACGAGTGAGGCGGTCGGCGAGGGCGTTCAGCAGGTCACCGCGCCGCGCGACGACGATCAGCGAGTGACCGCGAGCGGCGAGCTCGGCGGCGAGGGCTTCGCCGATGCCGGACGACGCTCCGGTCACGACGGCACGGGCATCGACGGTGGGTGCGGGGAGGCTCACGACCGCTCAGGCTAGCGAAGCCGGCGGAGGTCCGGCACCGGGAGAGGTCACAAACGTGCGGCCACCCGCGTCCCCTGCTCGATGGCCCGCTTCGCGTCGATTTCCGCGGCGCGCTCGGCCCCACCGATGACGTCGACACCGATCCCGGCCGTCGTCACGGCGTCGAGCAGCGTCCGAACGGGTTCCTGACCGGCGCAGACGACGACGGTGTCGACGGCCAGGGTGCGCGGTCGGCCGTCGACGGAGATGTGCACGCCGGCGTCGTCGATACGGTGGTAGGTCACGCCGGAGAGTTGCTCGACGCCGCCGTCGACGAGATGCGCGCGGTGGACCCATCCGGTGGTCTTGCCGAGCCGGGTGCCGATGCGTCCTTCGGTCCGCTGGAGCAGGTACACCTGCCGTCGCGGGCTCTCGGGTCGTCGTTCGGTCAGCCCGCCGCGCGCGGCCGGGTCGTCGGTCACGCCCCACTGACGTCGCCACCGTGCGACGTCGAGGGTCGGCGAGGACGTCGTGGTGAGGAACGTGCAGACGTCGACACCGATGCCGCCCGCCCCGAGCACCGCGACGCGATCGCCGATCGGGGCGCGGCCGAGGACCGCGTCGGCGTAGCTGACCACGCTGGGGTGGTCGATTCCGGGAATCGTCGGCACCCGCGGGACGACGCCCGTCGCGAGGACGACGTGGTCGGCGCCGACGAGGTCGTCGACGGTGGCGGTGACGCCGAGGCGGACGTCGACGCCGGCGCGCTCCAGCGAGTGAGTGAAGTAGCGGATGGTCTCCGTGAACTCCTCCTTGCCGGGGATGCGGCGAGCGATCTCGAACTGGCCGCCGATGCGGTCGGTGGACTCGAAAAGCGTCACGCGGTGGCCGCGTCGACCCAGTTCGACGGCGGCGGCCAACCCGGCCGGTCCGGCCCCGACGACGGCGACGTCTCGGGCTCGCCGGGTCGGCGCGAGAACGAGTTCGGTCTCCCGGCCGGCCCGCGGGTTGAGCAGGCACGAGGCCTTGCGGTGGACGAAGACGTGGTCGAGGCACGCCTGATTGCAGGCGATGCAGGTGTTGATCTCGTCGCGCCGGCCCTCGGCCGCCTTGGTCACCCAGTTCGGGTCCGCCAGCATGGGACGGGCCATCGAGATCAGGTCCGCGTCGCCGTCGGCGAGCAACTGTTCGGCGACCTCGGGCATGGAGATGCGGTTGGTGGCCACCACCGGGACGCGAGCGACGTCGGTGAGGCGACGGATCTCGTCGGCGAACGCGGCGCGCGGGACCGACGTGACGATGGTGGGGACGCGGGACTCGTGCCAGCCGATGTCGGAGTCGAGCAGATCGACGCCCGCGTCCTCCAGATCGCGGGCCAGGGCCACCACTTCCGGCCAGGTCTGCCCGTGCGCCACGAGGTCCGCGATCGACAGGCGGAACATCAGCAGGAAGTCGGGACCCACGGCCGCCCGCGTGCGGCGCACGATCTCCACCGGCAGCCGACGGCGGTGCGCGGCCGAGCCGCCCCAGCGGTCCGTGCGGCGGTTCGTCGCCGGGGCGAGGAACTGATTGATCAGGTAGCCCTCGCCGCCCATGATCTCGACGCCGTCGTAGCCGGCTCGTTGTGCCAGGCGTGCACACCGCACGTAGGCGTCGATCTGCCGCTCGATGCCGCGGTCCGTGAGCCGCCACGGACGGAACGGGGAGATGGGGGACTTCCGGGACGACGCCGACGCGGCGCCGGGGTGATAGGCGTAGCGGCCCGCGTGCAGGATCTGCAGCACGATACGGGCGCCCTCGTCGTGCACCGCGGCGGTGATGCGGCGGTGCCGGCGCGCCTCGATACGGTTGGTCAGCTTGGCCGCGAAGGGGAGGAGCCATCCGCGCCGGTTCGGGGCGTACCCGCCCGTCACGATGAGGCCGACCCCGCCGCGGGCTCGCTCGGCGAAGTACGCGGCGAGCTTGCCGGCGTCGTGCGCACGGTCCTCGAGCCCGGTGTGCATCGAGCCCATCACGACGCGATTGCGCAGGGTCACCGAGCCGATCGTGATCGGGGTGAGCAGCGTCGGATACCGGTGCGCCTGCGAGGTGTCGGTCACGGTCGCCGAGTCTAGGGACGAGGCGCGGCGCCGGACCGGAATCGAGCCGTCCCCGTCGCGACCTATGCTGCGAGCATGGTGGTGGTCGGTGGTCCCGGCACGGTGTCCAGGAAGCAGATCGCGGCGTGGGGCCTGTGGGATTGGGGCGGCGCCGCCTTCCAGGCGGTCATCCTGACGTTCGTCTTCTCCGTCTATCTCACCGACGCCGTCGGCGACGACCTCCCCGGCGGCGTCTCCGCCAGTTCGTGGCTCGGCTGGTCGCTGGGTCTGGCCGGACTGCTCATCGCCTTGAGCGCTCCGGTCTCCGGCCAGCGCAGCGATGCCAGGGGGCGGCGCAAGCGGTCGCTCTTCCTGCTGAGCATCGCCACCGTCGCCGCGATGGCCAGCTTGTTCCTCGTGAAGGACGACTACCACTACCTGTGGCTCGGACTGGTGCTGCTCGCCGGTGGGTCGGTTCTCTTCGAACTCGCTCAGGTGCCCTACACCGCCATGCTCCGGCAGGTCTCCACGCCGGACAATCTGGGCCGGGTGTCCGGGTTCGGCTGGGCGATGGGCTATTTCGGCGGCATCGTGCTCCTGCTGGTGTCCTACTTCGGCTTCATCGCCGGGGAGGGCGACACGCGTGGCTTCCTCGGGATCTCGACCGAGGACGGTCTGAACATCCGCCTGGTCGCGCTGTTCGCCGCGGCGTGGTTCCTCGTCTTCTCCCTACCGGTCCTGCTGGCGGTGCCCGAGCTGCCGCGCACCGATGCGGACTCCGCCGCCGCCCGCGCCGGGTACGTCGAGTCCTACCGGGTCCTGCTGCGCGACGTGCGCGATCTGTGGCGCACCGACCGCCGCACGGTGTGGTTCCTCCTCGCCAGTGCGCTCTTCCGGGACGGTCTCGCCGGCGTGTTCACCTTCGGCGCCGTCCTCGCCGTCACCGTCTACGGCATCTCGGCCGCCGACGTGCTGCTGTTCGGCGTCGCGGCGAACGTCGCCGCGGCGCTCGGGGCGCTCGCCGCGGGGCGTGTCGACGACGCGATCGGACCCAAGCGCGTCATCGTCGTCTCGCTGGCCGCCATGATCGCCACCGGCATCGTCCTGCTGGTGGTGTCCGGGCCCACGATGTTCTGGATCTTCGGCCTCATCCTGTGCCTGTTCGTCGGGCCCGCGCAGTCGTCGTCACGCACGTTTCTCACCCGCATCGTGCCGCCGGGCCGCGAGGGTCAGATGTTCGGGCTCTACGCCACCACCGGCCGCGCCGTGTCCTTCCTGGCGCCGAGCCTGTTCGGGTTCTTCGTCTTCGTGTTCGGCTCGGACCGCGCCGGCATCGTCGGGCTGCTGGTGGTGCTCGCCGCCGGGTTGGCCGCGTTGCTCCCCGTCGCCGCGCCGAGGGGTGATCTGGCTCGGGACGCGGTGGTCTGACTCGGCCCGAGAGATGCTCAGCGAGCGAGGATCTCGTCCGCGAGACGGTCGGGGTCGTCCTCCGGAACCCAGTGGCTCACGCCGAGTTCGACGAACTCGTACGGCCCGTCGACGTGCTGCGCACAACGCTCCGCCGCCACGCGCCCGATGGCGGTGTCGTCGTTGCCCCACACGAACGTGGTGGGCACGGTCACCGGACCGAGGTCGCCGAACTCGCGGGTCATGGCGCGGTACCAGTTCAGCGCGCCGGTGAGCGCGGCGCGATCCACGACGGCCGGCAGGTGGCGCTCGACGATCGTCGGATCCGCCGCGCCGGAGAACATGGCGATCAGGCGACGGGCGTCGTCGGCCAGCAGAACGTCCTCGGCTTTGTCCGGTTGACGGAACAGCTGCATGTACGCGCTGCGCTCCTTCTGATCCGCGTCGTTCCGCAGCGCCCAGCCGAACGCGCCGGGGTGGGGGACGGACACGGCAGTGAGCGAGCGCACCCGCGCGGGATGCCAGACGGCGACGTGCCAGGCGACGATGGCGCCCCAGTCGTGCCCCACCAGGTCGACCGCGTCGAGGCCGAGGGAGTCGAGCATCCCCACGACGTCCGCCACGAGTTCCTCGATGCGGTAGGCCTCGACGCCGTCGGGTCGGGCGTCGGGGGAGTAGCCCCGCTGGTCCGGGGCGATGACGTACCGGCCGGCGTCGGCCAGGCGGACGGCGACGTCGTGCCAGCTCGCGCCGGTCTCGGGAAAGCCGTGCAGCAGCAACGCCGGGCGGTTCGCCCGGTCGCCGTACTCGCGTGCGTCGAAGGTCAGGTCGCCCACGGGGATGCGCATGGGCCCCACGCTAGCCGCGTGCGGCGGGGCCTCGCTCCCGGACCGCGGTGCGCGGTTGCCATTGACCCATGCCCAGCATGACCACACGCAGTTGTGCGAGGGCGCGTTCGACGACGTCACGCTCGGCCACGCTGTTCGGCCGCACGTCGAGCAGGTCGACCACGGCCGCCAGCATGGTGTTCACGATGAGGTTGGCGACCATGTCGAGATCGTCGGTGGGCCAATCCTGCAGTGCCGGAATGCGTTCGAGATCCTGAACCAGCTCGTGCACGATGAGCCGCAGCTCGGTGGCGATGGCCCGTCGGACCTCGGGAACTCCGCCGTTGCGCTCGCGGAGGAGAAAGCGGAACTGGACGTCGTGGTCCCGGATCTGACCGACGAGCAGGCCCAGGGATTCGCGCGCGTTCTCGGCCGACGGGTGTCGACGCGCGTCGCGCATGACGCGTCGCAACATGCGCATACTGTCCTCGACGACGGCGACGCCGAGATCCTCCATCGACGCGAAGTGGCGGTAGAACGCCGTCGGGACGATGCCCGCCGCGCGGGTCACCTCCCGAAGGCTCACGCTGGCGAAACTGCGGTCCTCGATCGTGGCCAGCGTGCCGTCGACCAGCGCACGGCGCGTGCGCTCCTTGCGCTCGGCCCGGCTGGCCGTGGCGGTTCCGGATCGGTCGGACATGAGCTCACAGTAGCCCACCTGCGTGAATGCGTGTGCACTCCGCCGATATCGGTGGTGTCCGGGTCACTGCTGGTGAAGGGACGTGTCCGTTGTCACATTGGCCTTGAACGTCCCTGGTCCGGGCTGTCACACTCGATTCCAGTGAACGGATGTGCACTGTTGTCGGGTGCGGATCCGACGCCCGCATCCCGCCGACATCGAAGGAGGCTCGATGAGCATCGCCGAACCGGCCGCTCGCCGCCGTCCGTCCCTGCTGTCCAAGCTGCGTCCGCGCCTGTTGGAGACCCTGACCACGCCCCACGCCGTCGACCGCTACCTCGAACTGGTCGACCCCATGGTCACCGTCGACGAGATGCGGGCCGAGGTGGTCGCCGTCCGCCGTCAGACCGCGGACACGGTCACCCTGACCCTGCGGCCGACCTGGCAGTGGGAGGGCCACACCGCCGGACACTTCGTGCAGATCGGCGTCGTGGTGAACGGCATCCGGCACACCCGGTGCTACTCGCCCGTGGGTGCCGCCGGCGCCGACGGCGCCATCGAGCTGACCGTCAAGAAGCAGAAGGACGGCATCGTCTCCACCTACTTGGTCGACGCGGCCGAGCCCGGACTGGTGGTGAGCCTCGCGCCCGCCACCGGAACGTTCGAGCTCCCGTCGCCTCGGCCGAGCCACGTCCTGCTGATCAGCGGCGGGAGCGGCATCACCCCGGTGATGTCGATGCTGCGCACCCTGGTGCACGAGGGGTACACCGGGCGCGTCGCGTTCCTGCACTACGCGTTCACCGAGAAGGACGTCTGCTACCGCGCCGAACTCGACCGCATCGCGGCCGAGAACGACAACGTCGACGTCGTGTACGCGTACACCGATCAGCAGGACGGTGGTCATCTCCACGGCTTCTTCGACGCCGACCACCTGGCCACCGCCGCGCCCTGGTACAGGTCGGCGCAGACCTTCCTGTGCGGGCCGCCCGGGCTGATGAACGGTGTCACCGCCGTGTTCGACGAGCTCGGGCTCGCCGACGCCCTCCACAAGGAGGAGTTCGTCACCGCCACGCCCGTCGCGGACGGCGACGCCACGGGCACCGTGACGTTCTCCGCGTCGGGCGCCACGGCGGAGAACGACGGCGCCACGCTGCTCGAGCAGGCCGAGAACGTCGGGCTCACCCCGGAATTCGGCTGCCGGATGGGCATCTGCTTCACGTGCACCTCGGTCAAGAAGTCCGGATGCACCCGCAACGTCAAGACCGGCGAGACGAGCTCGGATCCCGACACCGAGATCCAGCTGTGCGTCTCCGTTCCCGTGGGCGACGTCGACATCGACGTCTGACCACACCACCACCAGCAGGAGGCATCATGTTCGGACTGTCCTTGTCCTTCCTCCCGTTCGTCGGCTCGGGCTCCAAGCCGGAGCCGACGTCCACCGCCCTCGACAAGCCCGGCACCGACGGCCCCGTCGTCCTGTCGTACGAAGCCGTCGAGGAACTCGGCCGCAAGCTCGACGACCTGCGTGCGCGCACCGTCGCCGATCTCGGCCAGGAGGATCGCGACTACATCTACAAGATCATCAAGGCCCAGCGGGGATTCGAGGTCGCCGGGCGCGGCCTGATGTACCTCGGCTTCTTCCCGCCGGCGTGGATCGCGGCCGTCGGCGCCCTGTCGATGTCGAAGATCCTCGACAACATGGAGATCGGCCACAACGTCATGCACGGCCAGTACGACTGGATGCGTGAGCCGGGCCTGAACTCCAAGAAGTTCGAGTGGGACACCGCGTGCCCCGCCGACCAGTGGCGGCACTCGCACAACTACATGCATCACACGTACACGAACATCCTGGACATGGACCGGGACATCGGGTACGGCATCCTCCGCATGGACAAGGACCAGAAGTGGAACCCGTACTACCTGGGCAACCCGGTGTACGCGTTCCTGCTGATGACCTTCTTCGAGTGGGGCGTCATGCTGCACGATCTCGAGGCCGAGAACGTGGTGCAGGGCAAGCGCAAGTGGAGCGACATCAAGCCGCTGGTCCAGGGCTGGTGGCGCAAGGCCGGCCGCCAGGTCCTGAAGGACTACATCGTCTTCCCGGCGCTGACCGGTCCGCTGTTCGTCCCGACGCTGGTCGGCAACGCGACCGCCAACATCGTGCGCAACGTGTGGGCCTACTCGATCATCTTCTGCGGCCACTTCCCGACCGGTGTGCAGACCTTCACCGCCGAGGAGACCGCGCAGGAGACCCGCGGCCAGTGGTACGTCCGGCAGATGCTCGGCTCGGCCAACATCGAGGGCGGGCCGCTGTTCCACATCCTGTCCGGCAACCTCTCGCACCAGATCGAGCACCACCTCTTCCCGGATCTGCCCGCGCACCGGTACCCGCAGATCGCCCCCGAGGTTCGGGCGCTGTGCGAGGAGTACGGCCTGCCGTACAACACCGGCGGCTTCTTCCATCAGATCGGTACTGTGTGGGGCAAGATCTTCAAGCTCGCGCTGCCGAACCGGTTCACCGGTCCGGACACCGTCACCGGTGTGATCATCGAGCGCGAGAAGGCCGCAGCCTGAGGAGGACCTTCGTGGTCGGCAAGTTCGAACGCAACAAGGACACCGTGCAGGAGCTGACCGAGTCCGCCGCCATGCACGTGGGCCGGATCGCCGTCATCATCGCCACGGCGGTCCGCGACGTCACCCGGGAGATCGGCGACCTCGTCACCGACGGCATCGAGATGCGCGAAGCATCCCGCCGCGCCCAGCGCGACAACCGATCCTTCGAGGTGATCGACGGAGAGTTCGAGCAGGTCGCGGAGAAATAGCTCGACCGACGACGCCCCACCCCGGTCCGTTGAGGGTGGGGCGTTCGTCGTGTGTGGGGTGGATCGTGGAATTCCGGCCCCGGATGCCGGGGCCGGGGTTCCACTATCCCTGTTGCCGCGGGCTCACGTGCACGACACTGTGTCCGTGAGAATCACCGACACCCAGCGCCGCGCCCGCTTGATCTCCCGGCATGCGGTGGGGACGGGGGAGTCCCTCACGCCCGACGCGGTGACCGCCCGCATCCTGGCGCTCCATGCGACCGATCCCGCCAGCGTCTCGCTGCAGGTGATCGCCCGGTCGCGGACCGCCACGCTCGCCGACATCGCGACCGCCATGTACGACGCCCGCACGCTGGTCCGCGTTCTCGCCATGCGCCGGACCCTGTTCGTCGTCGAGAAGCCGTTCATGCCCGTCGTGCAGGCGGGGGCGAGTGCCGGGGTGGCGCGCACCCTGCGGACTCGATTGGTCAAGGAACTGTCGACCAAGCCGACGGACCCCGTGATCGACGACGCCGAGGCCTGGCTCGCCGGCGTGGAGGCGGACGTCGACGTGGCGTTGCGCGCGGCCGGGACGGCGACGGGCGCCGAATTGTCCACGGCCGTACCGGCATTGCGCACCGCTTTCCTGCCGACGACGGACAAGAAGTACGACGTGCGTCGTAACGTCACGTCCACGCTGCTCGCCTTGCTGTCCGCCGAGGGGCGCATGGTGCGGGTGCAGCCGCGGGGGTCGTGGTCGTCGCGGCATCACGTCTGGGCGCCGGTGGAGTACTGGTGGCCCGAGGGTCTTCCCGTGATCGACGAGGCCGAGGCGCGGATCGAGCTGGCGCGGCGGTGGCTCGAGGTGTTCGGGCCCGCGACCGTCGACGACCTGCAGTGGTGGACCGGGTGGTCCAAGGGGCACACGCAGAAGGCCGTGGCGGCCCTCGACATTCATGAGGTCGAGCTGGACGCGGGGCCGGGAATCATGCTGTCGAACACCGAGATCGAACCCGCAACCGGTGGTGCGGCACTGCTGCCGGCCCTGGATCCGACGCCGATGGGCTGGAAGGACCGTCGGTGGTTTCTGCCCGACACACTCCGCCCGGCGCTCTTCGACACCTCCGGCAACGTGGGCCCCACCGTGTGGTGGAACGGCCGCGTGGTCGGGGGGTGGGCGGTGCGGCCGGGGGAGGGCGTCGTCACCCGACTGCTCGAGGACGTTCCGGCCCGCGCCGTCGCGGGAATAGCGCGGGAGGCCGCCCGCATCTCCGCCGTCCTGGACGGAACACCGGTCACCCCGTCGTTCCCGACGCCGCTGGAGAAGGAACTGCGAACTTCGGTGCAGTAGTCCACCCCCACGGTGGACAACTGCACCGACAGTCAGGGCAGCAGGCCCGCCCGTCGCGCGGAGGTGGCCGCCTCCATGCGCGTGGTGGCGCCGAGCTTGACCATGATCGACTTCATGTAGCTCTTCACCGTCCCGACGGTCAGCCCCAGCGAATCCGCCACGGCAGCATTGGATTTGCCGGTCGCGACGAGGGCGACGACATCGAGTTCGCGCGCGGTGAGCGAGCAGGACGAGTCGGGTTCGACGCCCCCGACCACGGCGCCGGCGAGGTCCGCTCCGGCTCGGTCGAGCGCGGCCTTCACGGCCGGATCGTCGACACGCGCGGCGAGCATGCGCAGGTTCGCGTACGCGCTGCGAATGTCTTCGCGCAGCCGATCGGAGCGAGCCCGCTCCTCGTCGACCGCGAGTTCCTGCCCGACGCGACGGGCCTCGTCGCTCAACGCATCCAGGACCCGTCCGCCGATGATGCCGACGCGGTGATTCGCGCCGTAGAGCACGCCGACGTGGCGTTCGTTCACCACGACGGGCGCCGCGATCATGGCGCGCAGACCCTCGGCGGCGATGATCGCGTCGTATCGGTGGCTGATGACCGACGTGGTGGTGTAGTCGTCGACCGAGACGGTCCGGCCGATCTGCAGGACTCGCCCACCCAGGCCCTGCCCGGGATCGAGGGTCACGCCGTCGAGTGCGCCGACCGAGCGGCCGCAGAAATGGGCGAGCGACAACTTCCGCGACGCGCCGACCGTGCCGCCGAAGGCGAGCGAGACCCCCGTGGCCTCCCGCAACCGGGCGACGGCGGTGTCCATGCGCGTACTCGTACTGGCGATCATCTCTCCGTCTCCCTGCCCATCACTCACTTCGGAGGGTATCGGGCGCCACGTGGTGTGGACCACACTGAATCACAGAACGAGCGAAAGGACACCACTGTGCACGGAGTTGCCTCGGCACCTGCAGCGGCCGACACCACGGCCGCCATCACCGCCCTCGCGGAGACCTACGGCGCCGCATCGCTGAACGTCGCTGCCGTGCTCTGCGACGACCACGATCCGTCGGCGATCGCCTTCACGTTCGTCGACGTCGACGCCGCCGGCGCGCTCACCCATCACGATCTGACGTTCGGCGATCTCGCGGACAAGTCCGCACGCTTCGCGAGGGGACTCGCGTCGATGGGCATCGGCCAGGGCGACCGCGTCGGCGTGCTCATGAGCAAGCGGGAGGAGTTGATCGTCGCGCTGCTGGGGATCTGGCGACTCGGCGCCGTCCACGTGCCGCTGTTCACCGCGTTCGCGACGCCGGCGATCGAGATGCGAGTGACGGCCGCGGCGGCGCGCGTGGTCGTCGTCGACAGCGACCAGCGTCCCAAGCTCGAGGGCATCGACGGCATCGCCGTCGTGGAGACCGGCCCCGGTTTCGACGCGATGGTCACCGAGAACGAGCCCCTGGCGTCGTCGGTCGCGGTGGGTGGCGACGGCATCATCGTCCAGCTGTTCACCTCGGGCACCACGGGTCGCCCCAAGGGCGTGCCGGTGCCGGCGCGGGCGCTGGCCTCGTTCGTCGCGTACATGACCTACGGACTCGACGTGCGCGAGGACGACGTGTTCTGGAACGCCGCCGACCCCGGCTGGGCGTACGGGCTCTACTACGCGATCCTCGGGCCGATGGCGATGGGTCGACGCAGCCTGATGCTGCACGCCGGCTTCACCCCCGCGGTGACGTCCGCCGTCATGACCACCTTCGGTGTCACCAATTTCGCCGCCGCGCCCACCGTCTACCGCAGCCTGAGCAAGGACCCGTCCGTGGGCGGGCTGTCCCTGCGTCGGGCGTCGTCGGCGGGCGAACCGCTGACGCCCGACGTCCTCGTCTGGGGCGAGAAGGCGCTGGGGGTGACCGTGCGGGACCACTACGGGCAGACCGAACACGGCATGGTCATCGTGAACGGATGGCACGACGACGTGCGCGCCGAGGTCATTCCGGGGTCGATGGGCACGCCGCTGCCGGGCTTCGCCGCGGGGGTGATCGACGGCCAGATCGCGTTCGACGTCGCCGGCTCGCCGCTCATGTGGTTCGACGGCTACCTCGACGACCCCGACAAGACCGCCGAGCGGTTCACCGAGGACCGCGCCTGGTACCTCACCGGCGACGCGGGCCGGGTCGAGGACGGCTCCTACTTCTTCTCCGCGCGCAACGACGACGTCATCATCATGGCCGGGTACCGCATCGGCCCGTTCGACATCGAGAGCGTGCTGGTCGAGCACCCGTCCGTGATCGACGTGGCCGTGGTGGGCCAGCCCGACGACATCCGCGGCGAGGTGGTCGAGGCGTACGTGGTGCTCGCGCCGGGCACCGAGGGCTCGGCCGAACTCGAGGCCGAGTTGCAGCAGCTGGTGAAGACGAAGTTCGCGGCGCACGCCTACCCGCGGACCGTGCACTTCGTCGACGCCCTGCCCAAGACGCCGAGCGGCAAGATCCAGCGATTCCTGTTGCGCCGCAAGCGCTAGTTAGGCAGCAGGGCGCGGAACTCGGGGCAATACGCCCCGATCGCGGAGCCGACGATGGCCCCGGCCGCACCCTGGTCCCACTTGCCGCCGCTGCCGGTGGTCACCGCGTCCACCTCGGCGATCACCGGCGCGCCCTGCTGCAGCTCGGCGCAGATGCCCCGGCCGAGGATGACCATGGTCTCGGGGTCGGCGAAGTCGACGGCCCCGGCCCGCAGACCGGCGACGAACAGATCGTCGGCCGCGACGGCGTCGGCTCCGGTGGGGACCGCGGGGCCGGCGACGGCGGGGGTGCTCTGCTCGGTGGTGGGGTCCTCGGACGTCCGCGGGGCCCCGTCGGACGTCGCTGGTGGGTCGGCGGGCGGGTCGGACGGTGCACATCCGGCGAGTACCAGCGCGCACGCCCCGGCGGCGAGGAGTCGGCGCATCACCGCAGCGACGCTACCCGGCTCGGGGTGGTGGAATGTCCCGCGTGATCGACGACGTGCGCGAGTTCCGAACGGTGGCGGGCCTCGCCGCGGTGGCCGGCTTCGTCGACGGCGTGGGGTTCGTCGCGCTCGGCGGCTTCTTCCTGTCCTTCATCACCGGCAACTCGACCCGCAGCGCGGTGATGCTCGTGGGCGGCGACCTCGGGGCGGTGGCGGTCGGCCTGTCGATCGTGGCGACGTTCGTGGTCGGCGTGATCGTCGGGGGAGTGGTCGGGGCGGTCGCGGACCGTCGTCGGCGGTCGGCGGTATTGGCGACGGTCGCGGTTCTGCTGGCCCTCGCCAGGGTGGTGCACCTGCTGGTGCACGCCACCCTGCCGTCGGCCCTGGTCCTCACTGCGGGCATGGGTGCGCTGAACGCCGCGTTCGCCCGTCGCGGTGGGGCCGTCGCCGTCACCTACATGACCGGCATGCTCGTCACCGCCGGGTTGCGCGTGGCCGATCGGGTTCTCGGGCGCGGGACCGCGACCTGGCTGCAGCCATTGGGACTCTGGACCGCACTGACTCTCGGGGCCGTGGCGGGAGCGGCGGCGTACCGGCTGCTGGGGTTCTCCGCGCCGGCGATCGCTCTGGCGGTGGTGGTTCTGGCTGCCGGCGTGGCGTATCGGGCCGGGCAGTAGCGGCGACGGGGGTGCGGCGGGCTTCCCGCTGACGGTGTCGACGTGTGCTGACGGTGCACCGTCCGTGAACGCAGGAGCGATCAGCGGGAAGGCCGGGCGCCGGGACGCGGAGTGCCCCCGGCAGGATTCGAACCTGCGACCAAGGGATTAGAAGGCCCTTGCTCTATCCCCTGAGCTACGGAGGCGCACGGAGAGTGTAGCCAAGCGACCCTCGGCGCCACACCGGTCCCGTCGGGTGTGGCGCATCTACTACAACCTGTCGGTGATTGGGCGGCGAACGGCTTCTACCCTGGAAGCATGGCAACCACCGAGGTCCGACCCGTGACGACGCCCGAGCGGGGCGCGGGGTCGTCGGGCGTCGCCGCGGGAGCCGGCCTGGTCGCGGCGGTCGTCGCGGCGCTGATCGTCGCGCTGTCCGCGTCGCAGGCCCTGGTGCTGCTCGGCATTCCCGATCCGGGGCCCGTCACCACCTACGGACTGCCGGCGGTGCGGGCGCTCGGGGAGATCGCCGCCGTGATCGCGATCGGGTCGCTGCTGCTCGCAGCTTTCCTGGTCCCGCCGCAGGCGTCCGGCGTCCTCGACGTCGACGGCTATCGCGCGGTGCGCACCGCCTCCGTCGCCGCTGCTGTGTGGGCCGCGTGCGCGATCGTCCTGGTACCGCTGACCCTGTCGGACACCTCCGGCCAGCCGCTCGGGCAGGCGCTCGAGCCGGCGAATCTGTGGTCCGGCCTCGCGCAGGTGGAACTGGCACGGGCCTGGCAGTGGACGGCCATCATCGCGCTGATCCTCACCGTCGCCGCGCGCAGCGTGCTCCGCTGGGGCTGGACTCCCGTGCTCCTGCTGGTCGGTCTCGCCTCGCTCATGCCGCTGGCGCTCACCGGACACTCGTCGTCCGGCGGGTCGCACGACGTCGCCACCAACAGCCTGATCCTCCACCTCGTCGCGGCCTCGTTGTGGGCCGGCGGACTCTTCGCACTGCTGGCGCACGCCCGTCGTCGCGGCGCGCACACCGACGTCGCGGCTCGCCGGTTCTCGGCCGTCGCGCTGATCGCGTTCGTCGTCATGGGGGTGAGCGGCGTGGTCAACGCCTTCGTCCGCATCACCCCGTCCGACCTGATCGACACCACGTACGGCCGCCTGGTACTGGCGAAGGTGGTGGCGCTGATCGCGCTCGGAACGTTCGGCTACGTCCACCGCCGGCGGTCACTGCCCGACCTCGCCGCGGACCCGTCGTCACGCTCCGCGCTCGCCTGCTTCGCCGGCGCCGAGATGCTGGTGTTCGCGGCCACTGTCGGACTGGCCGTGGGACTCTCGCGCACCCCGCCGCCCGCCGGTGACGGTCGCGAGCTGACCCTCACCGAGGTCGAACTCGGCTACGACCTGACCCGGCCGCCGTCGTTCGCCACCTTCGTCACCGACTGGCGCTTCGACCTGATCTTCGGCACCGCCGCGATCGTGCTCGCCGCGGTCTATCTCGTCGGTGTGCGTCGCCTGATCCGACGCGGCGACACCTGGCCCGTCGGCCGCACCGTCGCGTGGGTCCTGGGCTGCCTGAGCCTGCTGGTCGCCACGTCGTCCGGCATCGGGCGGTATTCGATGGCCATGTTCTCCGTGCACATGGGCGCGCACATGGTGCTCTCGATGCTGACGCCGGTGCTGCTCGCGCTCGGTGGTGCGGTCACGCTGGCACTGCGAGTGCTGCCGGCCGCCGGGAAGAACGGCGTGCCCGGACCGCGCGAATGGATCCTCGCCGCGCTGCACAGCCCGGTGTCGCGTTTTCTTACCCAGCCGGTGGTGGCCGCCGTCATCTTCGTGGGCGGGTTCTACGCGCTGTACCTCGGCGGGATCTACGACTCGGCGGTCGACTCCCACGGCGCGCACCTCCTGATGAACCTGCACTTCCTGCTCAGCGGCTACCTCTTCTACTGGGTGGTCATCGGGGTCGATCCGGCACCGCGTCGACTGTCCCCGGTGACCAAGCTGGCCATGGTGTTCGGGTCGCTGCCGTTCCACGCCTTCTTCGGTGTCGCGCTGATGAGCACCGAATCGGTGATGGGGGAGCAGTTCTTCCGCGGACTGGGCCTGCCGTGGAACCAGGACCTGCTGGCCGATCAGCGTCTCGGCGGCGGCATCGCCTGGGCGACGGGCGAGATCCCGCTGCTGCTGGTCATGATCGCGCTGCTGGTGCAGTGGTCCGCGAGCGACCGGAAGGAAGCCGTGCGGACCGACCGCGCCGCGGACCGCGACGACGACGCCGAACTCGCCGCCCACAACGCGATGTTCGCCGAGCTGGCCCGACGCGACCGCGACGGCCGCTAGAAGACCCACCCCCGCAACGCGAGGAAGCGGAGTCCGCCGACCACGGCGGTCACCGTGACCACCAGCAGGGCGGATGCGAGCGCGCTCGTGTTCGGGGCGGCAACCTCGAGCGCCGTGACGGCCGCCGTGGACACCATGAGACCCACGAGGGCGAGCCCGCCGGCTTCCCACTGCGCGGTGAACCAGTGGACCCGCTCACCGGCGTGGAACGTCAGGCGGCGGTGCAGCTCGTTTGCGAGAACGGTGGAGGCCGCGGCGCCCGCGACGTTCGCGATCACCCGACCCTCGGGCTGCATCAGGACGAACACCGCGACGTAGAGGACGTTGCTCACGGCGCCGACGGCCGCGAAGCGGACCAGTTGGGGAACGACGGAATCGTTCCGCACGACCGCAGCAGCGATCACCCGTCCCCTCATGAGACAGGCCTGTTCCCGGTTCGGGACCGACCTAACCTCACGACGGATCGACGGCCGTGACGAGGCGGCCGAGCAGCGCCTCGAGTGCGCGCTGCTCGCCCTCGTCGAGCACGTCGAACAACCCGGCCGACGCGCGTCGCTGTGCGCGGGCGACGTCCGCGGCGAGGGCACGCCCGGCGTCGGTGAGGTCGACCAGGACGGCACGGCGGTCGGTGTCGTCGGGTCGACGCCGGACGAGCCCGGCCTCGACCAGGGCGTCGACCACGTCGGTGACCGAGCGGGGCGCGATGCGCAGGCGATCGGCGAGATACCCGGGCCGCACGGGGCCGTTGCTGCGCGCCAGCACCTTCAGGGCTCGCCCGTGCGAGGGCGGGAGTCCGAACGGTTCGAGAGCGGCCAGATGACGCCGTCGCAGCGCGCGCGCGACGGTGATCGTGAGGTCGCCGAGATCGCGGTCGGAGGAATGCACGGACCACATCCTACGTTGTAGCGGTCAGCCTCATAGTGAGGTAACCTCATTGTATTCGGCCCGCGACCCACGGGGCCGACCGAACCCCGGGAGGTCGTATGCATCCCTCTCCCACTCCCACCACCACCGCTGTGTCGTCGCCCGCCCCGCTCCGCCGGGTGGTCTCCCTCTTCCGTCCCTACCGGGGTCGGGTTCTCGCCGTCACCGCCGTCATCACCGCGAGCGCCGTCGTCGCCCTGGCGTCGCCGCTGCTGCTGCGCGAGATGCTCGACCACGCCATTCCCGACGGCAACACCACGCTGGTCACGCTGCTCGCCGCGGGCATGATCGCCGTCGCCGTGGTCACCAACTGTCTCGGCGTCGCCCAGACGTGGATGTCCAACGGCATCGGCCAGGCCCTCATGCACCGCCTGCGGGTGCAGGTGTACTCGCATCTGCAGCGGCAGTCGCTCGGCTTCTTCGCACGGACCCGGACAGGCGAGGTGCAGTCCCGCATCGCCAACGACATCGGCGGCATGCAGTCCGTCGTCACCAACACCGCCACGTCCATCGCGCAGAACGCGACCACGGTGCTCGCCACCGTCGTCGCCCTGGTCCTGCTCGACTGGCGGCTGGCGCTGTTCTCCCTGCTCATCCTCCCGGTGTTCGTGCGCATCGCCCGCCGAGTCGGGGAGGAGCGTCGTCGTATCTCCACCGTCCGTCAGCGTCTGCTCTCGGAACTGTCGGTCCAGGTCGAGGAGTCGCTGTCGGTCAGCGGCGTGCTGTTGGGCAAGACCACCGGCTCGGGATCGGTTCTCACGGAACGGTTCTCGTCTCGCTCCGCCGAGGTCGCCGATGTCGAGCTGCGCTCGACCATGGCCGGCAAGTGGCGGATGGCGACCATTTCGATCAGCTTCGCGGCCATGCCCGCGTTGGTCTACTGGTTCGCCGGGGTGACCATCGGGCACGGCAACACGATCACCGTCGGCACGCTCGTCGCGTTCACCACCCTGCAGACCCAGCTGTTCAGACCGACGATGTCGCTGCTGAACACCGGGGTCGAGGTGCAGAGTTCGCTCGCCCTGTTCGGCCGTGTCTTCGAGTACCTGGACCTGCCGGTCGACATCGACGAGCCGGCCGCGCCGATCGCGATGGACCCCCGCCGGGCTCGTGGCGACGTGCGGTTCCGTGACGTGAGCTTCCGCTATCCGGGGTCGAGTGCACCGACCCTCGAAGGCATCGACCTGGCCGTCCCGGCCGGGAGCACGCTCGCGGTGGTCGGTGCCACGGGTGCCGGCAAGACCACCCTGGGTTATCTCACCGCCCGTCTGCACGATCCGGAGTCCGGCAGCGTCGAGATCGACGGTGTGGACCTGCGGTCGCTCCCGCTCGCGACCGTCGCCGACCTGGTGGGCGTGGTGTCGCAGGAGACCTACCTGTTCCACGACACCATTCGGGAGAACCTGCGTTTCGCGAAGCCCTCGGCCACCGACGAGGAGATCGAGAACGCCGCCCGCATCGCGCAGATCCACGAGTTCGTGCTCGCCCTGCCGGACGGCTACGACACCCTGGTCGGTGAACGCGGATACCGCTTCTCCGGCGGGGAGAAACAGCGGCTGGCGATCGCCCGCACGGTGTTGCGGGACCCACCGATCCTCGTGCTCGACGAGGCCACCAGCGCTCTCGACACCGCCACCGAGCGGGCGGTCGCGACGGCGATGGACGAGCTCGGCCGGGGCCGCACCCGGATCGTCGTCGCCCACCGGCTCTCCACCGTGCGGCACGCGGACCTCATCGTGGTGCTCGACCACGGCCGGATTCTGGAGCAGGGCACGCACGACGAGCTGGTGGCGGCCGACAGCGCCTACGCCGCCCTGCTCGCCGCCCCGGACCTCGAACCGGAGGCCGTCCCGGTCGGCTAGGAACGACCCTGTCAACCCCCTCCTCGTGCCCTGTGGATCACCGTCCCCAGGGCACGGTCCGGCGCACCCCGGTCGTCGCGGCCCGACGGCATCCTCGGCGAGGTACCGGCAGAACCGCCGGACGGGAGGGGGAGAGATGAACGACGTCTGGACGACGGTGGTGGGCACCGTCATCACCGATCCGATCAAGCGCACCACGCAGGCCGGGGACGAGGTGCTCGGTTTCCGCGTGGCCAGCAATTCCCGCCGGCAGGACCGGGCGACGGGGGACTGGATCGACGGAGACACGCTCTACGCGTCGGTCTCCTGCTGGCGGCGACTGGTCTCGGGCGTAGGGGCCTCGCTGATGAAGGGCGACCCGGTGATCGTCTACGGACGCGCCCGCACCAGCGAGTACACCACCAAGGAGGGGGTGGGCCGATCCGGTCTCGAGATCACCGCGACGGCCGTCGGGCCGGACCTCTCGCGCTGCCAGGCCACGCTCCAGCGGCCGCGACGCGACACCGTCCCGGCCGAGTCCGACGCGGGCGAACCCGCCGACGTGGACGGCCCCCCGGACCTCACCGAGGACGAGGCCGACGTGCATCGGGACGCCGTTCCGACGCCGGTCGGGTAGGACCCGGGTGCCGGTCGCGCGGCCCCCGGGTCGGCGATCGGCACCCCGCTCCGGCGATTGGGGCGGCGCCGGGCGTCCCGGTAGACTCCGATCGCATCTGACCACTTCGAGAGGAACCCGTGGCGGAATTCATCTACACCATGAAGAAGGTGCGCAAGGCGCACGGCGACAAGGTCATTCTCGACGACGTGACCATGAGCTTCTACCCGGGAGCGAAGATCGGCGTGGTCGGCCCCAACGGCGCCGGCAAGTCCTCGATCCTCAAGATCATGGCGGGCATCGACCAGCCCGGCAACGGCGAGGCGTTCCTCGCGCAGGGCGCGTCCGTCGGCATCCTCATGCAGGAGCCGGAGCTCGACGAGACCAAGACGGTCCGCGAGAACGTCGAGGACGGCCTGGGCGACACCATGGTGCAGCTCAAGCGGTACAACGAGATCGCCGAACTCATGGCCACCGACTACTCGGACGAGCTGATGGAGGAGATGGGTGAGCTGCAGGAGAAGCTCGACCACGCCGACGCGTGGGAGATCGACTCGCAGCTCGAGCAGGCCATGGACGCCCTGCGTTGCCCGCCGCCGGACGAGAGCGTGGTGCACCTGTCCGGTGGTGAGAAGCGGCGCGTCGCGCTCTGCCGGCTGCTGCTGAGCAAGCCCGATCTGCTGCTGCTCGACGAGCCCACCAACCACCTGGACGCCGAATCGGTGCTGTGGCTCGAGCAGCACCTCGCCGCCTACCAGGGCGCCATCCTGGCCGTCACCCACGACCGGTACTTCCTCGACCACGTCGCACAGTGGATCTGCGAGGTCGACCGCGGTCGCCTGTACCCGTACGAGGGCAACTACTCGACCTACCTCGAGAAGAAGGCCGAGCGTCTCGAGGTCCAGGGCAAGAAGGACCAGAAGCTGCAGAAGCGGCTCAAGGACGAGCTGGCCTGGGTCCGCTCCGGCGCCAAGGCCCGTCAGGCCAAGAACAAGGCCCGCCTCGATCGGTACGACGAGATGGCCGCGGAGGCGGAGAAGACGCGCAAGCTCGACTTCGACGAGATCCAGATCCCCAACCCGCCGCGCCTCGGCGACGTGGTGGTCGAGGTCTCGCACCTGGACAAGGGCTTCGACGGCCGCATCCTCATCAAGGACCTGTCGTTCACGTTGCCGCGCAACGGCATCGTCGGTGTCATCGGCCCCAACGGTGTCGGTAAGTCGACGCTGTTCAAGACCATCGTCGGTCTCGAGCAGCCGGACAGCGGCGAGGTCAAGATCGGCCAGACGGTCAAGCTCAGCTACGTCGACCAGAACCGCGCCGGCATCGACCCGTCCAAGACGGTGTGGGAAACGGTGTCCGACGGGTTGGACTTCATCACCGTCGGCACCCAGGAGTTCCCGTCCCGCGCGTACATCAGCTCGTTCGGGTTCAAGGGCCACGATCAGCAGAAGCCGTCCGGAGTGCTCTCCGGTGGTGAGCGCAACCGTCTGAACCTGGCGATGACGCTCAAGCAGGGCGGCAACCTGATCCTGCTCGACGAGCCCACCAACGACCTCGACGTCGAGACGCTGGGATCGCTCGAGAACGCGCTGCAGGAGTTCCCCGGCTGCGCCGTGGTCATCTCGCACGACCGCTGGTTCCTCGACCGGACCTGCACCCACATCCTCGCGTGGGAAGGCGGCTTCGGCGACAACGAGGCGGCCTGGTACTGGTACGAGGGCAACTTCGAGGGCTACGAGGCCAACAAGGTCGAGCGGCTCGGTCCCGACGCCGCCCGTCCGCACCGCGTCACCCACCGCAAGCTCACGCGCGACTGACGCACCCTGCACGACCGGCCGGCGCCGACGGAGTTCGCTCCGTCGGCGCCGTCGCCGTCTGCGCGGCATGTCGGCACCGAATGTACTGGCCGGTAACCGGATTGCCCCCGAATCGCCGCCCACCCGCGGCCCTCTCGACCGGCCGACACCGTTAGGGTCGAACGAAACCGCCCACCCTCGTCGCGGTGGCGCAACCCGGGTCGGAAGGTGGAGCGCAGATGGCGGAATCGGACGCCCTGACGACGGAGCAGGTACAGGCCGCCTACTTCGGTGACGTCGATCCGGACGAGCTCGGCCGAACGAGCGACGTCGACCCCGCGGAAATCGTGCGGCTCCACACCGAGCTCGCGTCGTCGCGTCGACCCGGCACCCCGGTTCTGGCGTTGCGCCGCGGCACCGACAGTCGCGTCGGGATGGCCCTCCAGATCGTCACCGACGACATGCCGATGCTCGTCGAGTCGGTGACCGCCTGGCTCAGCGGCGTCGGGATCGCCGTCATGGACGTCGTCCACCCCATCCTGCGCGTCGACCGGGATGCCGACGGCCGACTGCGCGGCGTCCTCGGGTCGGCGACGCCCGCCGACGACGCCGACCGCCAGGCGAGCGGCGGCGAGGTGCTGGAGTCGTGGATCCACGTCGTGCTCCACCCCGCGGCGTCGTCGGAGACCTTCGACGCGCTCGAGGACGCGCTCATCGCCGTGCTCCGGGACGTGCGCCGCGTCGCCGACGACAGCGCCGACATGCGCGACCGGCTGCTCGATCTGGCGGCGGGACTCGACCGGGAGCGCCACGACGGGGCCGTCGGTCCCGAGGCACGGATGGGGGCGGCGCGACTGCTGCGGTGGCTCTCCGAGGGCAATTTCCGACTCCTGGGCAGCTGCCGTTACTCCGTCACCGATGCGTCCGCCGCCGGGGACGGTGGGCTGACTCCGATCGAGGGCACCGCGCTCGGCATCCTGCGCGCCGACGGTTCCGGTGACGCCGACGGGTCCGCGCACGTCGGGGACTTCGATCTGCCGACCGACCGGGTGGTGGCCCGCGAGGACCTGCTGGTGCTGACGCAGGCGTCGGGTTCGACGTCGGTGCATCGGACGGTGCACCCCTACTTCGTCGGTGTCCACGACCTCGACGACGAAGGAAACACGGTGGGAGAGCACCGATTCGTCGGGCTCTTCACCATCAGCGCGCTCTACGGCAACGCGCTCGACATCCCGGTGGTGGGGGATCGGGTGCGCTCGGTCATCGAGCGTGCCGGTCACACCCTGACCTCCTGGTCGGGCCAGGTCATGCTCGAGTCCATCCAGGCGGTGCCGCGGGTGGAGCTCTTCTCCGCCGATGCGCGGTCCCTGTACCGGGTGGCCACCGCGGTGGAGCGCAGCGGGCTGCGCCGTGACGTGCTGGTGTTCCTGCGCCGCGACGGCTACGGGCGCTTCGTCTCGGCGCTCGTGTACCTCCCGCGGGACAGCTACACCACCCGTGTTCGGCTCGAGACGCAGCGAATCCTGGTGCAGGAGTTGGGCGGAACGGGCATCGAGTACGAGGCGCGGGTGACGGACAGTCCGCTCGCCCTGGTGCATTTCACGGTGCGCTTCACCGGTCAGTCCGCGGACGCCGTCGACGTGTCCGAGGCCAACGCCGAGCGCATCCGCGGTCTCGTCGCCGAGGCCACGCGCAGCTGGGACGACGCGGTGCGCACGGCGGCGGCGACGACGTCACGGGTGTCGCCCGACATGGCCGCGCGCTACGCCGCCGCCCTGTCCGAGGCGTACAAGCAGGACTTCGGCGTGGCCCGCGCGCTCAGCGACATCGCCCGCGTGAGCGAGCTGACCGGCGACGCGATCGACATGTGCCTGTACCGCCCGGAGAACTCCGAGCGCGGCCGCTGGCGCTTCTCGCTGTACGTCTCCGGGGCGGAAGTGTCACTCTCGCAAGTGCTTCCGGTTCTCCAGAGCCTCGGCGTCGAGGTGGTGGACGAACGTCCCTACGCCGTGGTCCGACCCGACGGGGTGCGCTGCTGGATCTACGATTTCGGTCTCGCTGCCGAGCCCGAGGTGCTCGGTGACGTCGACCCCGCCGAGCTCGGTGCCCGGTTCACCGACGCCTTCCACGCCGTCTGGTCCGGCCGGGCCGAGGCCGACCGCTTCAACGAGCTCGTCCTGCGGGCGGGACTGGACTGGCGTCGCGCCGTCGTGCTCCGTGCGTACGCGAAGTACCTGCGGCAGGCCGGCTTTCCCTACAGTCAATACACCGTCGAGGGCGTGCTGCTGGCGGACCCACGCGCCGCGCGTCTGCTCGCGGATCTGTTCGACGCGCAGTTCGACCCGGATGCGGTCGACGAGGCCGGGACGCGGTCCGAGGAGCGCGCGACCGAGCTCGCCGACACGCTGACGCAGCTCATCGACGAGGTGGTCGGCCTCGAGGCCGACCGAGTGCTGCGATCTCTGCTCGGTCTGATCCGCGCGACGCTGCGGACCAACCACTTCGTGCGGGGAGCCGACGGGGCGGCGCGGCCGTTCCTGTCGCTCAAGTTCGATCCGCGGGCCGTCGACGTGTTGCCCCAACCGCGTCCGCGGTTCGAGATCTTCGTGTACTCACCGCGGGTGGAGGGCGTGCACCTGCGCTTCGGTGCGGTCGCCCGCGGCGGTCTCCGGTGGTCCGACCGCCGTGACGACTTCCGCACCGAGGTCCTGGGTCTGGTGAAGGCGCAGGCCGTCAAGAACGCCGTGATCGTGCCCGTCGGCGCCAAGGGTGGCTTCGTCGTCAAGCGGCCGCCGGTCGCCACCGGCGACACGGCCGCGGACCGGCAGGCGACGCAGACCGAGGGCCGGGCGTGCTACCGCATGTTCATCGCGGGCCTGCTCGACGTCACCGACAATCTCGATCCCGAGACCCGCGCGACGGTGCCGCCGACGCGCGTCGTCCGTCGGGACGACGACGACACCTACCTGGTGGTGGCCGCCGACAAGGGCACGGCGACGTTCTCGGACCTCGCCAACGAAGTGTCCGCCGAGTACGGCTTCTGGCTCGGCGACGCCTTCGCGTCCGGCGGGTCGGTGGGCTACGACCACAAGGCCATGGGCATCACGGCCAAGGGCGCGTGGGAAAGCGTCAAGCGGCACTTCCGCGAACTCGGCGTCGACACCCAGCGGGACCCGATCACCGTCGTCGGCATCGGCGACATGAGCGGCGACGTCTTCGGCAACGGCATGCTGCTCAGCGACCGTCTCCGGATCGTCGCGGCGTTCGACCACCGCCACGTTTTTCTCGACCCCGATCCCGACCCCGCGGCGTCGTTCGCGGAGCGGCGACGACTGTTCGAGCTCCCGCGCTCGTCGTGGCGGGACTACGACTCCGACCTCATCAGCGGCGGCGGCGGCGTGTTCGACCGCACGGTCAAGTCGGTGCCGATCGGTCCGGAGATTCGGGCGGCGCTCGGCCTGAAGGACGACGTGACGGCGCTGTCGCCGCCGGACCTCATGCGCGCGATCCTGCGCGCCCCGGTCGACCTCTTCTGGAACGGCGGTATCGGCACGTACATCAAGGCGCGCACGGAGTCCCACGCCGACGTGGGGGACAAGGCCAACGATGCGGTGCGCGTCAACGGGGCCGACGTGCGCGCGAAGGTGGTCGGCGAGGGCGGCAACCTCGGGGTCACCGCCCTCGGTCGGATCGAGTACGCCCTGGCGGGCGGCAAGATCAACACCGACGCGGTGGACAACTCCGCCGGAGTCGACTGCTCCGACCACGAGGTGAACATCAAGATCCTGCTGGACTCGGCGGTCACCGCCGGCGATCTGGACCCCGACGAGCGCACCGACCTCCTGGCGTCCATGACGGACGAGGTGGGCGCCCTGGTGCTCGCCGACAACGTGGCGCAGAACGAGGTGCTCGGCGTCTCCCGCTCCCACGCGCCCGATCTGCTCGGCGTGCACGCACGCCAGATCGCGGACCTCGAGCGCGACGGCCGCGTCGACCGGGAACTCGACGCCCTTCCGTCCCCGGCGGAGATCGACCGACGCCTCCAGCACGGGATCGGACTCACCTCACCCGAGCTGTCGACCCTGCTCGCGCACGTCAAGCTGGCCGTGAAGGAAGACCTGCTGGCGACCGAACTGCCGGACAGCGACGTGTTCGCTCCGCTCCTGGTCGACTACTTCCCGCAGCCGCTACGCGAGCGCTTCGCCGGCGCGGTCCGGTCGCACCCGCTACGACGGGAACTGGTGGCCACGCGCATCGTCAACGACACCGTCGATCACGCCGGGCTGACCTACGCCTACCGGCTCGCCGAGGATTCCGGTGTCGGCAGCACCGACGCGGCGCGGGCCTTCGCCGCGACCACCGAGATCTTCGGCCTGCACGACCTGTGGGACGAGATCGCACGCACGGACATGCCCACCGCCGCCTCGGACGCCCTGGTGCTCGAGAGTCGGCGGCTGCTCGATCGGGGCTCGCGGTGGTTGCTGACCAACCGGCCGCAACCGATCGCCGTCGGCGCCGAGATCACCCGCTTCGCCCGCAAGGTCCGGTCGATGGCGCCGCACCTGTCGGAATGGACGGCCGGTCGGCTCGCGGACGCGGGTCTCGCACGATCCACCGCGGCGATCGAGCTCGGTGCGCCGACGGACCTGGCGCACAGGGTGTTTCGGCTTCTCGACGTCTTCTGCCTCCTCGATGTCGTCGAGGTCGCCGACATCGGCGGCGCGGACGAGGTGGAGATCGCGAGGGTCTACTACGCCCTGAGCGAGCACCTGGGCATCGACTGGCTGCTCGGCGCCGTGTCGACGCTCGAACGCGGCGACCGGTGGCATTCCCTCGCCCGGCTGGCGCTGCGGGACGATCTCTACTCGTCGCTGCGGGCGCTCACACTCGATGTCGTCGACGGCGGCGCCCCCGGAGAGACCCCGCAGGAGATGATCGCGGACTGGGAGTCCACCAATGCTTCCCGGCTGGGTCGGGCGCGGGCGGCCCTGACGGAGATCGGCGAATCGGGGACCGTCGACCTCGCCACCCTGTCGGTCGCGGCGCGGCAGATCCGGAGCATGGTTCGGGCCGCGAGCACGGGCGCCGGCACCCGCTAGGTTGTCGGGGTGACCGATCGCGAAGCGGACGAGCCCGTCGGATTCCACTGCCCCGTCGAGGTGCGGTGGTCCGACATGGACGCCTACCAGCACATCAACCACGCCCGCATGGTGACGCTGCTCGAGGAGGCGCGCATTCCGTGGTTGATGGCGGACGGCGTCCCCACCGCGACCCTCCGCAACAGCGCCGTGATCACCGACCTGCGCGTGCGCTACCGCGGCCAACTCCGCCACGACGACACTCCGCTCGACGTGGTGATGTGGACCCAGCAGCTGCGGGCGGTGGACTTCACCGTCGGGTACGAGGTGCGACCGCACGGCGCGGCCATGTCCACCCCGCCGTCCATCGTCGCCTCCACACAGATCGCCGTGTTCGACATCGCGACCCAGCGCCTGCGCCGACTCGCGCCCGCGGAGCGGGAGTACCTTCAGCGTTGGGTGCGTGCGGACACGACCGGCCGCCCGTGACCGGCGCCCTCGCCGAACGGTCGCTCACCCTCCCCGCGCCGTCCGACCGGAGCGACCTGTCCACCTTCCTCGGGCACGTCACGCGGCTCGACGCGGCCGCGGTGGTCCGTCTGCGGCGACGGGCGCCCGATCACGTCGTCGCCTGGTGCGAGACCGGGTTCGACGTCCTGGCCACCCGCGCGGTGCGCGGCTCCCTGCAGCCGGCGGACGTGACCGTCGCCGCCGACGGGTTGCGCGCGCTGCTCGCCGGCGCAGGATCGGCACCGTTCGATCCCGGGTTCGCGATGGATTCCGCGTGGCGCGGACCGGTTCCCGGTGAGCGTGCCGACGGCTTCGTCCACGTCGAGGACATTCCCGGGCCCGTTCTGGTCGATCTCGCGGAGCGCGGCGTCGCCCTGGCCCGCGAGCACGGCGGGGAGCACGGCCCACCGACCTCGCTGCTCGATCAGACGGTGCTGACGGCGCGGTCCGCCGACGAGTCCGTCGACATCCCCATGCGGATGGTGTTCGCGCTCAACGCGATGAAGTTCGTGCCCGGGGAGGACTCCGACGACCGCGTACGGGTGCGGCTGCACCGCTCGTGGGTGCGCCTCGACGCGCGCTACGGCTCCGTCGTCCGCGCTCGGGGCGCGTCGATCCCGCTCATGGTGACCCGGGGGCGCTGACGGTTCGTTCCCGCGCAGGTTCCGGTCACCCTCACCGGTTGCAACCTGAGCACGTGACCACAATCCGCGCAGCGCGGACGGACGTCAGACCAGCCAGGCGGCGGAGTCGCCCGCCAACATCCCGTCGACGACGGGGGTCGAGGACAGCAGCACCGACCCCGGCGGCAGCGGGACGGGCTCGGAGGTGGTGTTGAGGGCGCAGACCAGTCCGCCGCGCCGCCGGAAGGCCAGGCATCCCGGCGGGCTGCCGTACCAATCGAGTCCGGGGTGGGCGAACTCCGGCCGCGTCGCCCGCAGCTCCAGAGCCGTCCGATGGAAGTTCAGCATCGAGTCGGTGTCCTCGAGCTGCGTCTCGACGGTCAGGGAGGCCCACTCCGCGGGGATCGGCAACCACGGCTCGCCGGTGCCGAAGCCGAACGGCGGCTCGTCGCCCTCCCAGGGGAGGGGCACCCGGCAGCCGTCGCGACCCTTCTCCGTGCCGCCCGACCGGAACCACGCCGGGTCCTGTCGGGCGTCGTCCGGAACGTCGGCGCTGGGCAGGCCGAGCTCGGCGCCGTTGTAGAGGAACACCACCCCGGGCAGTCCGAGCGTGACCAGGGCCATCGCGCGGGCCCGGCGGGTGCCGAGTTCGCCGCCGCCGTACCGGGTGACCTCCCGGTCGATGTCGTGGTTCGACAGGGTCCAGGTCGGCACACCGGGCGTGCCCTCGGTCTCGGCGAGCGCCACCGCGGCGAGGGAGTTGTCGACGGCGTCCTTGACCTCGTCGGCGTCGAACGCTGCCTCGGCGAGTCGGAAGTTGAACCCGAGCGTGAGCTCGTCGGGTCGAAGGTAGCGGGCGAAGCGCTCGTTGTCGCGCACCCAGACCTCGCCGACCGTCATGGCGTCGTACTCGTCGACGACCCGGCGGATGGCGCGGTGGATCTCGTGGACGCCGTCCTGGTCGAACCGCGGGTCGCCGTCCGCGTTGCGCATCAGTTCGTTGGTGGTGAGGTCCATGTCCGACAGCTCGGCCGGCTTGGCCATACCGTGCGCGACGTCGATACGGAATCCGTCGACCCCGCGGTCGAGCCAGAATCGCAGCGTGGCCTCGAGGTCGGCGCGAACCTCGTCGTTGTGCCAGTTCAGGTCCGGTTGCTCCGGCGCGAAGATGTGCAGGTACCACTGACCGGGTGTGCCGTCGGCCTCGGTGACACGGTGCCAGGCCGGGCCGCCGAAGATGCTGGGCCAGTTGTTCGGCGGCTCGGATCCGTCCCCACGCCCGTCACGGAAGATGTACCGATCGCGCTCGGGGCTACCGGGTCCGGCCTCCAGAGCGGCCCGGAACCACGGGTGCTCGTCGCTGGTGTGGTTCGGCACCAGGTCCATCGTCACCTTGATGCCGCGCGCGTGCGCGTCGGTGATGAGGCCGTCCATGTCGTCGAGCGTGCCGAACAGCGGGTCGATGTCACGGGGGTCGGACACGTCGTACCCGTGGTCGACCATCGGGGACCGCATCACCGGGCTCAGCCACAGAGCGTCGATGCCGAGCAGTTCGAGATAGCCCAACTTGTCGCGAACTCCGGCGAGGTCGCCGACACCGTCTCCGTTCGCGTCCGCGAAGGAGCGGGGATAGATCTGGTAGAAGACCGCGTCGGACCACCAGGGTGCCCCGGCACCGCCGCGACGGGCGGCGATGGCTCTGCTGGCGCGCGTGTTCACAGCAGTCATAGTGCCAGTGCCGGGGACGGACACCGTCGTGGCGTGGACTTCCCTCGGGCCGGTGCAACCGCCCGTCGACGGTAAAGCAACCACGAGTCGGTTTCGTAGGGTATTTTCAGGGCGATCGTCAAGCCACGGTAAAGGAATGCACATGACCACTCCCGTTTTCGAGGCCGTTCGCCTCGACGACGTCGAGCTCACCGCCGCCCCCATCGATCCCTCGTGGATCGTCGCGGGCAATCCCGTCGCCCGCAGCGGGCAGTGGTCCTGCAGCCCCGACACCACCACGTCGACCTGGGTGTGGGACTGCACGGCCGGCACGTTCGACTGGTACTTCGAGCAGGACGAGACCATCCACGTCATCGAGGGCGAAGTGATCGTCACGTCCGCCGGGCAGCCGCCGCGCACCCTCCGCGCGGGCGACGCGGCGCTCTTCCACGCCGACACCTGGGCCCGCTGGCACGTGCCGCACTACGTGCGCAAGCACGCCATCCTGCGTCCGCACATCCCGCGTCCGATCTGGTTCGCCATGCGCGTCGCCCGCAAGCTGCGGGGCGGGGGCGCACGGTCGGGCGGCTTCACGGGCTGACCGGCCCGGCAGGGGCGGCTCAGATCGGGGAATTCATCATCGACTGTGCGGCCATCTCGATGTAGTCGACGAACTGCTGTCGGTGCTCGTCGTCCATCGTGTCCGAGTCGATCGACGCCAGCGCCGTGTGCATGGCACGGAGCCACGCGTCGCGCTCGAACGGGCCGATGACGAACGGGTTGTGCCGCATCCGCAGCCGCGGGTGGCCGCGCTCGTCCGAGTACGTGCGCGGGCCACCCCAGTACTGCTCGAGGAACATCCGCATACGCCGCTCCGCCGGCCCCAGGTCCTCCTCCGGGTAGAGGCGCCGCAGGATCTCGTCGCGCTCGACCTCCTCGTAGAACCGGGCCGTCAGGACACGGAAGGTCTCCGCGCCACCGACGGCGTCGTAGAACGTCTGCGCGGGCTTCGCGGGCTGTTTCGCCGGGGTGTCGCCGCCTGCTGTCATCGGGGGAGTCCTCACGTGGTCGCGGAGCTGGTGGCGGTGCCGAACGGGCGCCCGTTGGGGTACGGCGCGGCGATACCGGCCTCGTCGAACGCCTCCAGTATCCGTCGGTTCAGACGGCGCTGCACCGCCCACTGGCGCCCGGGCCGGACCTTGACGGTCAGGCGCAGGGTCACGGTGTCGGAGGTCACCGCGTCGACGCCCAGCATCTGCGGAGATTCGAGAATGTCGTCGTCGAAGTCGCCGTGCGCGATCGCCTCGGTCGCGGTCCGCTCCGCCACCTCGCACGCGGTGTCGATGTTCGCGGTATGGGCCACGGGGAGGTCGAGCACGGCCACGGCGTGGCCCTGGCTCATGTTGCCCACGCGGAGAACTTCGCCGTTGCGGACGTACCAGAGGGTGCCGGAGATGTCCCGCACGGTGGTGACGCGCAGACCCACCGTTTCGACGGTGCCCGTCGCCTCGCCGAGGTCGACGATGTCACCCACCCCGTACTGATCCTCGAGCAGCATGAAGATGCCGGACAGGAAGTCCCGCACCAGGTTCTGCGCACCGAAGCCCAGCGCCACGCCCACGATGCCGGCCGAGGCGATGAACGGGGCGACGTTGACCCCGACGATGGACAGAGCCGACAGCACGAACCAGACCAGGATGGTCACGGACACGCCCGACTTCAGGACGGACCCGATGGTGCGGGCGCGCTGCGACCGGCGTTCGTGGACGATGTCGGCCTGCAACTTCGTCGACGTACGTTCGCGGAGCGGCTTGAGCAGGGCGGGTTTGCGCCCGTCGCCGGGGCGCCGCAGCGTCACCCGGTCGATGACCCGGTGCAGCACGAATCGGAGCACCAGCGCCAACGCGAGATAGCCCACGATCTGGAGCGGACGGTCGACCAGCCAGTCGCGGCCGGTCTCGGACAGCGCAAGAGTCGAGAACACGGCGAACAGTCTACGGATCGGCCTCCCGGCCCCGGCCCCGTGAATCCGGTCCGGGGTCCCGAGAATTCACCCGCCGGACGGTTCACCGACCCCCGAAACGCCGTGCGTCCTGCGTCGATCCGTGATGCACTGTTGTCGACGTCACGTGTGTCGGCGTCGGCCGCACTCCGGCGGCGCGATGCCGACCGACGCGCATCAGACCCGCCCCCGGCGGGGTCGACAGCGCGTGTGGTGCGTACTGGAGGTGGCATGACGAAGAACCGGCCCGCAGCCCTCGCCGAACATCGACAACTGTCGCCCACCGACGCGCGTTCCGCGCCGTCCGCGCCGTCGTCGGGGGCCCACACCAGTTCCGGCCATCGAGCCCTGCGCTCGGTGACCGCCGACCCGCTCCACCGGGACGCGCTGCCCGCCGGTGACGACTGCGTCCCGGCCTGGCTCTCCCGTCGCGTGCTCCTGCTGAACGCGACCTACGAACCGCTCACCGCCCTGCCCATGCGTCGCGCCGTCGTTCTCCTCGTGTGCGAGAAGGCCACCGTCGTGCACGACGACGACCAGGGGCCGGTGGTCCGCTCCGTCGACCTGGCTCTGCAGGTTCCGTCCGTGATCCGCCTCCGCACCTACGTGCGCGTGCCGTATCGGGCCCGCATCCCCATGACGCGGTCGGCGCTCATGCACCGTGATCGCTTCCGGTGCGCCTACTGCGGAGGCAAGGCGGAGACCATCGACCACGTCGTACCGCGCAGCCGCGGCGGCGGTCACTCGTGGGAGAACTGCGTCGCCTGCTGCGCTCCGTGCAATCATCGCAAAGCGGACAAATTGCTGTCCGAGCTGGGGTGGACCCTGCGGGCGGCCCTCACGCCCCCCACGGGGCCGCACTGGCGGCTGCTGGCCGGCATCAAGGAGCTCGACCCGACGTGGCTTCCCTACCTCGGCGAAGGTGCTGCCTGAGCGGACGTCCCCGGGCCCGTCCACTAGGCTGAGCGGCGTGAGCATCCTGGAAACCACGGTGATCTTCGGACTGATCCCGCTCGTGATCTTCCTCGCGTTGTTCGTCTTCGCGAAGATCACGTCTCGCGCACCGGCACCGCGTCCGGCTCCCTACCGGTTGGGGCAGACCTGGACGCACGCGCCGGTGCTGTGGACGGCGACGGACGAGGTCACGCCGTACACACATCAAGCGGGTGCTGCGCACTCGGGACACGCCGAGCTCACCGCGGGCTCGCAGGCACTGATCGGAGGCCGGGCAAGTGGCAAGTGGTGAACTCGCGCATCGCGCGGTGAACGAGGAGGACCTGCCCGTCGGCCACGTCGTCACGGCCAGCGGACGCGTCTCCGGCGTGCACCAGGTGGGCACGCCCAACCCTGACCTCTCGCCTTTCGCGGCCGACGAGCTGATCCAGCTCGACGAGACGCTGATCGAGGCGACCCGCCGTACCGGCATCCGGTTCAGCATCGTCGTCGGTGACCTCGGTGCGGACCCCGCCGTGGGTGCCGAGCAGGCGCTCGCCGCGGCGCCGGAGTCCGAGTACTCCGTGCTCATCGCGGTCTCGCCCAACCAGCGCGTGATCGAGGTCCGGTCCGGTCGCGGCATCGCGCACCGGGTCGACGATCGGATCGCGCAGCTCGGCGTCACCGCCGCGCTGAGCCCGTTCCGCGACGGCGACCTCATCGACGGTCTCGTCGCGGCCGTCCGCGTCATGAGCGCGGCGATCGCGAGCCCGTCCGCCTGACGCTCACCCCGAACATCCGAGAGCCCGTCACCGATCGGTGACGGGCTCTCGGCGTGTCAGGCCCGGTCCGCGGCGCGGGCGCGGAGAGAGCGGACCACGCCCGCCCGGCCCTCGACGACCAGCCGCGCGAGCGCCGGGGGATGATCGCCCTCCAGGAACGCGTCCGCGGCGGCGACGGCGTCCTCGGAGATCGCCCATGACGGGTAGAGGCCGACCACGACCGTCTGCGCGACCTCGCTGGAGCGGCGTGCCCACACGTCGGCGACGACGTCGAAGTAGCGCTGGACGAACGGCGCGAGCAGCTCGCCCTGGCCGACGCCGGGGAACGCGCCGATGATGGCCCGCGCGGTGATGTTGGGCAGACTGTCGTCCTCGATGACCGAGGTCCACGCCCGATCCTTCACGGCGGCCTGCGGCCGGGCGGCGCGTGCGGCCGCGGCGTGCCGTGCTCCCGCTGCGGTGTTGTCGCGCTCCGCCTCGGCGTCGATGGTCGGCGTCTCGTCGCCGGTGTCCACGGCACCACTGCGCGCGAGCGCGGTGACGATGCGCCACCGCAGATCGGTGTCCACGGTCAGGCCCGTCAGGCCCTGCCCCGTCGTGTCGCCGTCGAGCAGCGCCCGCAGCACGTCCAGATGCCGGTCGGCGAGCACCGACGACGTCAGGGCGCCGACGTGGGCGAGCTGGTGGTCGGAACCCGGCTCGGCGGCCCGGGCCAGTTCCAGCACCCGGTCCGCGAAGCCCGGCCAGCCGGTGCTCTCGGCCCACTCCGGATCGGCGTAGGAGCCGAGGGCGGTCTGCGCCTGCAGCAGCAGCCGCTGCACCACACCCACCTCCGTCTCGGCGTCGATCCCGCGCTCGACCAGCGCGACGAAATCGCGGGCCTTGGTCTCGGCCTGACGGGTCATCTCCCAGGCCGCCGACCACGCCAGGGTGCGGGGGAGCGACTCGGCGATGTCGCCGATCCGCGACGTCAGGGTCTCGAGCGACGCCGGATCCAGGCGCAGCGAGCAGTAGGTCAGATCGTCGTCGTTGACCAGGACGAAGCGCCCCGCGGGGACGCCCACCAGCTCGGCCACGTCGGTGCGCTCGGCCGCGTCGAGGTCGAGTTCGACGCGGTGGGTGCGGACCAGCTTGCCGGTCGCGTCGTCGTCGTACACCCCGACCGCGATGCGGTGGACACGACGCTCGCCCGCACCGGGTTCCGCCGGCCCCTGCACGACGGCGAACGCCGTGTAGGTGCCGTCGTCACCGACGGTGAAGTCCGGGGTCAGCGTGTTCAGTCCCGTGGTGCGGAGCCACTGCGCGCCCCAATCCGACAGGTCCCGTCCCGACGCCGTCTCGAGGGCCGACAGCAGATCGTCGAACGTCGCGTTGCCGTAGGCGTGGTCGCGGAAGTAGCTGCGCAGGCCGGCGAGGAAGTCCTCGAGTCCGACGTAGGCGACGAGCTGCTTGAGCACGCTGGCGCCCTTGGCGTACGTGATGCCGTCGAAGTTCACCTCCACGGCCGCGAGGTCGGGGATGTCGGCCGCGATGGGGTGCGTCGAGGGCAGCTGATCCTGGCGGTAGGCCCACGACTTCTCGACGTTGGCGAAGGTCGTCCACGCGTTGGTGTACTCGGTGGCCTCGGCCTGGCAGAGCACCGAGGCGAACGTCGCGAAGGACTCGTTGAGCCACAGATCGTCCCACCAGCGCATGGTGACGAGATCACCGAACCACATGTGCGCCATCTCGTGGAGCACCGTCTCCGCGCGGCGCTCGTAGGAGTAGCGCGTCACCTTGGACCGGAAGACGTAGTCCTCGAGGAACGTGACGGCGCCCGCGTTCTCCATCGCGCCCGCGTTGAACTCCGGCACGAACAGCTGGTCGTACTTGCCGAAGGCGTACGGCGTGCCGAAGTTGTCGTGATAGAAGCGGAAACCCTGCTTGGTCTCGGTGAAGAGCCGCTCGGCGTCCATGTGGTCGGCGAGCGACGCGCGGCAGTAGATGCCCAGCGGAATGGTGCCGTGGTCGTCGCTGTAGCTGTCGGTCCACTTGGCGTAGGGCCCGGCGATCAGCGCGACGAGATAGGTGCTCATCACCGGCGTCGTCTCGAAGACGTGGCGTACTCCGGTGGTCTCGTCACCGGTCTCGGTGTCTCCGGCGGCCGCGTTGGAGATCACGGCCCAGCCCGACGGCGCGGTGACCGTCAGCGCGAACGTCGCCTTGAGGTCCGGCTGGTCGAAGCAGGCGAACATGCGCTTGGCGTCCGCCGTCTCGAACTGGCTGTAGAGATAGACCGATCCGTCCGCGGGGTCGACGAAGCGGTGCAGTCCTTCCCCGGTGTGGGAGTAGACGCAGTCGGCGACGACGGTGAGCTCGTTGGTCTCGGCGAGGTCCGGCAGTGCGATGCCGGTGGACTCGTCGTAGTCCGAGACGTCGAGGTCGGTGCCGTTGAGGGTCGCGCTGTGGACGCCGGCCGCGACGATGTCGACGAACGTCGACGAACCGGGCGTGGCGGTGAACGACACGGTGGTGCTCGACCGGAAGGTCTTCTCGCCCGGCCCACCGGCCGAGTCGGTGAGATCGAGGTCGATGGCGTAGTGCGACACGGCGATCAGGCCCGAACGGGTCTCGGCCTGGTCCCTGGTCAGATTGGGAGCAACCACGTGCACCCTTCCTTCTCGTGGGCGGATGATGCGCGGAGGTGAACGGAGCTCGTGCTCTCCGCACGGGCTCGACACATCCCATCATGTCTCGTCCGGGAGATGGGGGTACAAACAGGTGTGGGCGCACCGCGCACAGCGCGGGTGCGAGCGCACAGTTTCCACGACGGAAGGACAGATGTGAGCGAGACCAAGGACGTGGCGGATTTCTGGTTCGACCCCCTCTGCCCGTGGTGCTGGATCACCTCGCGGTGGATCCTCGAGGTCGCGAAGGTCCGCGACATCGAGACCAACTTCCACGTCATGAGCCTCGCGGTGCTGAACGAGGGCCGCGACCTGCCCGACGAGTACCGCGAGTTGATGACGAAGGCGTGGGGTCCGGTACGCGTGGCCATCGCGGCCGCGCAGGAGAAGGGGGACGAGATCCTCGAACCCCTCTACACCGAGATGGGCACGCGAATCCACAACGAGGGGAACAAGGACTTCGCGAGCGTCATCGAGTCCTCGCTCGCCGCACTGGATCTGCCCGCCGAACTCGCGTCCGCGGCCACCAGCACGGATTACGACGACGCGCTGCGCGAGAGCCACCACGCCGGCATGGACAAAGTGGGTGACGACGTCGGCACGCCCACCATTCACGTCAACGGCGTCGCGTTCTTCGGACCCGTCCTCTCGCGCATTCCGCGCGGCGAGGAAGCCGGCAAGTTGTGGGACGCCTCGGTGATCTTCGCGTCGTACCCGCACTTCTTCGAGCTCAAGCGAACTCGGCACGAGGATCCGCAGTTCGACTGAGCGACAAGCGTTTTCGCGGACTCGTGGCGGGGGTCGGCGCCACGGCGTCGGCCCCCGCCGCACGTCTCACACCACGATGCGGTCGGCGGGCGACCGGCCGAACGTCAGAGCCTCTCCGTCGCGCCAACGCCGGGCCGACCACGCGGCGGCCACCGCGTCCAGGACGTCGTCGAGCGCGGGGCCGTCGTCCAGTAAGGCCGTGGCCTCCAGCACGGCGGCCGGGTCGACGACGGCGTCCAGCGCCGTGAGCCGCTGCGCGAGACCGCGGGCCCGCTTCTTGGACCCGAACGCCACCTCGGGCGCCAGAGCGCGGAACGACGACTCGGGATGGACCTCGACCACCCGGTTCCGGTCCGGTGACGCGCCCAGCGCAGCCGACCAGTCCAAGATGTGCCGGCACAGGAACCAGGCCTGCTTGCTGATCGCCTTGCCGGTCCGGGCGCGCGACGCCGCACACGCCTCCTCGTACGACGAGGCCCGGACCGCGTCGGCCACGGGGGTGGGGAACAACGAGGAGCGGGCCGGGCCGAGAAAGGCCCGCAGCGCGACCTCCGAGTCCCGCGTTCGGTCGACCGGCACCACGAGCGGCATGTCGACGCCGACCACGGCGCAGTCGGCGGTCGTCCGAAGCACGTCGGCCGGGGTGTCCGCGAGGTGGAGGCGCACGGCGCCCTCGGCGAGGACGGCGACCACCCAGCGGCCGGCGGCGCCGTCCACACCGGCGACCGGGGGAGCGGAGGCCGAGCCGGTGCCGCGCACCTGTCAAACTCTAGCCATGCGCGTTTACCTGGGTGCCGATCACGCCGGCTTCGAGTTCAAGAATCAGATCATCGACCACCTCCGCGAGTCCGGGCACGAGCCCGTGGACTGCGGTGCGTTCACCTACGACGCCGTCGACGACTACCCGGCGTTCTGCATCGAGGCCGCGCGCCGCACGGTGGCCGATCCGGACAGCCTCGGCCTGGTGCTCGGCGGATCCGGCAACGGTGAGCAGATCGCCGCCAACAAGGTGCCCGGCGCGCGCTGCGCCCTGGCGTGGAGCGTGGAGACGGCGCAGCTGGCCCGCCAGCACAACAAGGCGCAGCTGATCGGCATCGGCGGCCGGATGCACACCCTGCCCGAGGCCCTCGCGATCGTGGACGCGTTCCTCGAGACGCCGTGGTCCGGGGAGGAGCGGCACCAGCGTCGCATCGACATCCTCGCCGAGTACGAGCGCACGGGCGACGCACCGGCAGTGCCCGGAGCGCCCGCCGGCTCCGAACAGTAAGGGCCCACACCCTTCCCACCGGACAGGACCGCTCATGCCCGAGGGTCACACCCTGCATCGTCTGGCCCGCGCGCACCAGAAGTCCTTCGCCGGTCAGGAACTCGAGGTGTCCAGTCCGCAGGGGCGGTTCGACGAGGGCGCGGAGTGGGTCACCGGGCATGTGCTGCTGCGCGCCGATGCGTGGGGCAAGCACCTGCTGCACCGATACGACAACGGGGCGATCGTGCACGTGCACCTCGGCCTCTACGGCAAGTTCACCGATCAGCCCGTGCCCATGAAGGATCCGGTCGGCCAGGTGCGGATGCGGCTGGTCGGCCGGGACAAGGGCACCGATCTGCGTGGGCCGACGCGCTGCGAGATCTTCGACGAGTCCGACGTCGACGCGCTCGTGGCGCGGCTCGGTCCGGACCCGCTGCGCCGAGAGTCCGACCCGGACAAGGCGTTCCACCGCATCCACAAGTCGTCGGTGGCAATCGGTGCGTTGCTGATGGAACAGGACGTGGTCGCGGGCATCGGCAACGTCTACCGCGCCGAACTGCTCTTCCGACACGGCGTCGACCCGTTTCTGCCGGGCAGGAAGCTCGATGTGGAGCGATGGTCGGAGATGTGGGTGGACCTGGTCGACCTCATGAAGATCGGGGTGCGGCGCGGGCGCATCGTCACCCTGCGCCCCGAACACGACAGCGCGGCCTCCCGGGGTCCCGGAAGGCCGCGCAGTTACGTGTACAAGCGGACGGGTCTGCCCTGCCGGATCTGCGGAACGCCGATCCGTACGCAGGACATGAAGGGCCGCAACCTCTTCTGGTGCCCGACCTGCCAGGCGGACTAGAAGTCGAAGCCACCGCCGCCGAAGTCCCCGCCGCCGAAGTCCCCGCCGCCGAAGTCGCCACCGCCCGCATCGCCGTAGTCGCCACCGCCGTCGCCGTAGTCGCCACCGGCATCGCCGCCGTCACCACCACCGTCGTTCATACCGTCCTGGTACCCGTCGCCGTACCCGTCCTCGAACGCCTGCGCGTCGTACCCCACGCCGGCCATCCCCGAGAACATCGCGGAGAACAGGAACATCGACCCGACGCCCCAGGCGCCGGCCACGAGGGCGGGCTTCCACCACGGCTCGGAGTACCAGCCGGCCGGCACGGGACGGCCTGCGACCCGGCCACCGGGGTAGTAGTTCGGCGTCTTCTCGCTCGGGGCGGGCGCCGCGGTGACCTGTCGGCCCTCGAAGTCGACGGTGCGTTCCTCGGTGACCTCGCCGGCCGACTTCTGGCCGTCGATGGTGGGCACGTCCGGGCCGGGGTCCATGCCCATGGCGAGGCGCGCGGCGCGGATGTAGTACAGGCCTTCGAGGGCGGTCTGCTTGGCCAGTCGCGCCTGGGCCGAGGTGCGCGCCTGGTCGATCTGCGAGCCCGCCGCGGTGTAGCGCTCGGAGGCGTCGGCCAGGGCCTGCCTGGAGGCGGTATCGCTGCCGACCAGATTGAACACCTGTCCGCCGAGCCGCTCGATCGCTTGCCGCGCATCGGCTTTCGCGTCGTCGACGGCGACGGCCTCGCGCTTGCCGGTGTTCTTCTGGGAGATCATCACGACAGCGCCCACCAGGGCGATGACGACGACGATCAGCAGCAGGGGTTCCATCGTTCCTCCAACGTCGGCTTCGGAATCCAGTGTACGGAGGCCCCGAATCGGACGAATCGGACGAGCGTCAGAGCTCGATGGTGCGACGGCCCTCGGCCCAGGTGTCCATGAGGTGCGCGGCGAGTACGTCCTCGACGTACCCGAGCGCCCGCATCCCGAAGACGACGTCCGCCTCGAGGGCGGGATCGCGCGTCACGAGGTCCCCGACGACGTCGTGTCGCATCACCTGCTCGTGCACCGCGTCGGCCTCGACGTGCTCGGCGTAGAAGGCCACGCACCGCTCGTCGAACCCGAGCCGGCGCAGGGCGGCGACGAGGCGTGACGAGCCGGGCGACGAGGTGATCTCGGTCGCGGCGAGGTGACCGGCCGCGGCGCCGCGCCACCGCCGGTGCAGCCCGAAGAAGGACATGAGGTTGACCGGGGCCAGCGTGGGAGCGCCCACGCGATCGAGGTAGCCGAGGTACGACGAGTCGAGGCCGGCGGCCTCCAGGAGGTCCCGGAAGAGCACCTGGTGCATGCGGGATCCGCGACCGCCGCCGAACTCGTCGAACTCCACGGCGACGTAGGCCGCCTTGGCCTGTCCCTGCAGACGCGGGATGGCCCACGCGTGCGGGTCGGCCTCCTTGAGGTGGTAGAGCGACCGGTGGGCGAGGTACTCGCGCATCTGCTCGGCCGTGCCGTGATCGCGGAGGTGGTACGACGGGCCGCTGCCGTCGACGTGTTCGGTGGCGAGCACGTCCATCTCGTCGTCGACCGAGCCGCCGGCGGGCACTCGGGCGCGCAGGTGGTCGAGGAAGAGGGCTTCCATGTCGCCGCGCAGGCGGAGCAGCTCGGGGTTCCACTCCCAGGCATCGTCCACGCCGACGAAGCTGCGGTAGTGCAGCTCGTAGCAGACGTACAGCGCGAGGTGCAGGTCGTCACCGTACGGATCGGCCCCGGCGACGGCGGTGCCGGCGAGAGCCGCCGATCCCGAGTCGGGGGTCGTTGCCAGGGCGCCGATCACCGACTCCGACAGCGGCCCGCGGGGAGCGGGCAGAGCGGCGGCGGCCTGAACTGCGGGGGCGGAGGACAGAATGGACGTCACGACCCGCGACTACCCGTTCACCGGGGGTCCGAACATCGGAGCGGCGGCGGATGTTCGGTCGAGCAGGTACGTCGCGGCATCGAGCACCACGCCGCGGTCGTAGGTGAGGCGGTAGTCGAAGCCGGGTTCCGGGCCGTCGTGGACCACGCGGGCCAGCATCCCGGCCGTGAGGTGCGGACTCACGACGATCAGCGTGTACTCGGCCGCGATCGGGTCGTCGGGCGCAACGTCCATGGTTCGCAGGTTGGGCAGGGTCGGCAGCGCGGCGCGGTGCGCGTCGCGCCCGAACACGGCGACCAGAGCGCCGGACGTGCCGACTCCTCGGGCTGCGTCGATCGCCTCGGTGTCGAGTGGGAAGGCGTAGGGGATGGTCGTGAGCACGACCGTCGACGGGCCGTTGGCCAGTGCCTGTCGCTCCAGGCGGCGCGACAGTGAGACGACGAGTTCGCCGTCCGCCCGCTGCAACGGTCCGGACGCCGCGCCGACGGCGAACGGTGTGGCCTGCGGCCGACGACGTGCGGTGATGCCGACGGCGGTGCCGACGGGGGCGGTGTCGGCCGTCGTGTCGAGCGTGGCGACCGACCGGGTCGGCTCGGGAGCCCGCCGAGGCAGCGGCGCCGGCTCGCCGAACAGGTAGCCCTGGCCCAGGCCCGCACCCAGATCGAGGGCCAGCCTCAGGTGCTGTTCGGTCTCGATACCCTCCGCGAGGACGCGCGCCCCGGTCCGCCCCGATTCCGCGGCCACGGCGGAGACGACCGACGCGGTGTCGTCCGCGGCTCGGGCTTGCGTGAACGACATGTCGAGCTTGATGACGTCCGGCTCGAGGAAGGGGAGCAGCGCCAACGACGCGGTGTCGGCGCCGACGTCGTCGACCGCGATCATCCATCCGCGGCCGCGGGTGCGATCGACCGCCCGGAGCAGGGCGGCGGGGTCGACGAGCAGATCGCGTTCGGTGATCTCCACGACGACGGACAGCTGCTCCGCACGCTGCAGCAGGTCCACGGCATCGGGGGGCACGAATCCGTCGGTGACCCCGGGCTCGATGTTGACGAAGAGCACCTGACCCGGCGGCAACGGTGCCGAGAGCGCGCCGCGCAGTGCGCTGACCCGGCACAGCCAGTCGATCTCGCGCAGGCGGCCCGCGGCCCGTGCCGCCGCGAACAGTTCCTCCGGCCGCTCGAACGGGGAGCCCGCCGGACCGCGGGCGAGGGCCTCGACGCCGACCATCGCCCGCGTCGTCAGATCCACCACCGGCTGATAGAGGGAGCGGACCTCGACGACGTCCGGCAGAGCCGGCGTCACCTGGTCTCGTCTCCGGCCGGGACGACCACCACCGGAACCTCGACCGAATGCAGGACCGCGCGCGACGTCGAGCCGAGCAGGAGGGACCGGAACCCGCCGCGGCCGCGACGTCCGACGACGACCGTCGAGGCGGACGCCGACCGGGCGACGAGTTCGCGGACCGGTCGATCGCGCACCACCACGCGCTCGACGTCGACGGTCGGAAATTCCTCGGACCACCCCGCGAGCGACTCGGCCAGGGCGGCCTGCTCACCCTCCTCCGTGCGAGACCAGGCGTCGGGCTCGAGATGCCGGTCGACGTCGCTCCAGGCATGCACGGCGACGAGCCGCTCGCCGCGTGCCGCGGCCGTCGTGAACGCGAGACGCAGGGCGGGCATGCTGTTGGCCGTCCCGTCGACGCCGACGACGACGGGCCCGGTGGCCCGGGCCGTTCCGTCCGGGACGACGGCGACGGCGCAGCGCGCGTGGGTGGCGACCGCCGTGCTGACCGACCCGGACAGGCCCCCGGTGAACTCGCCCAGTCCGCGGGTGCCCACGACCACGAGCCACGCCGTCTCGGACCGGTCGACCAGGACTCCGGCCGGTGTGCCGTGGTCCGACTCGACGTCGATGCGGACTCGGGCATCGCCGAGCCGGTCCGTTGCGACGCGTCGGGCCCGGCCCAGGAGGGCGTCCGCGGTGGACCCCGGCGGACTGTCGACGGTCGCGGTCACGTGGACCCCCGAGGCCACCGCGGTGAGGAGAATCAGGTCCAGTCCCTGTCGCCCCGCCACGTCGGCGGCCCAGGACACGGCGTCCTCCGCGTCGGCCGAACCGTCCACCCCCACCACCACCGGTCCGCGACGACTCGTACTCGCGCTGCCCGGTCCTGTGTCCGCCATGAGGACAGTGTCGTCGGCGATCGACCGGGCCGCGGCGAAACGCGCTGATTGCAAACGCAACGTAGTTATCGATAAGCGACGTCATCGTTACCGTATCGAGACCCTGAGATCGCTGCCTCGTCATGTCCACGGTCGAATCTGAAGACACAGCCGCCGGACGGGGCGAACCTCTCGCCGACACCGACGACTCCATACCGCACTCGGTGCAGACCAGCGCCGCGCACGGATTCGACACCGGTCCCTGACCGGGATGCACGACGACAGGGGAGCCACACCATGAGCGCACTCGAGACCTTCGCCTACGACATCGCCTCCACCGACCGTGCCGACGGCGCCGTCGCGCGACCCGCGGACCTCACCGTCGTCGATCACGATCGCGACGGGGTGGCGGTCCTCTCCATCGGCGGCGAGATCGACCTCGGCACCACCCCGGAACTGCGCGAGATCCTGGTTCGCCTCGCCGCGCGGCGGGAGGACGCCGTCGTCCTCGATCTCTCCGACGTGACGTTCCTCGGGTCTGCCGGAGCCGTCCTGCTCCTCGATGCGGCGTCGGCCGTCGCCGCCCGGCCGATGGCACTGGTCGCGACCCACCCGGCCGTGCGACGCCCGCTCGATCTGTTGGGGGTCTGCTCGCCCATCACGGTGTACGGCGACCTGGACGAGGCCGTCGCGTCGTTCGCGGACGACGACGTGCTCTCCGAGGTGGGCTGACCCTCCCTGTCGAACCCCGGCACGACGCAACACGGCCCCGAACTCCGCGGAGTTCGGGGCCGTGTCCGTTCGTCGACGTCTTCTGTCTGGAGCGGGCGACGGGAATCGAACCCGCGTAATCAGTTTGGAAGACTGAGGCTCTACCATTGAGCTACGCCCGCATGCCGACGGCGAGTCCGGGATCGCCGGCCCGTCGCCTGCGAGGAGACTGTACCGAACCCGGCGCGGGAATCGTAAATCGGCCCGGCGTCGACCGAGCGTGCGTGGTCACCGTAGGATCGACCGCGCGAGGACGGGGTCCGACGCGTGCCGTGTCCGGGCGCGACGTACCTGCGCCCCTGCACATGAACGGGATGTGGCGCAGCTTGGTAGCGCATCCGCTTTGGGAGCGGAGGGTCGCAGGTTCGAATCCTGTCATCCCGACCCCGACCGGGCTCGGGCCCGTGAACACCCGACGAACCACACGAAGGAGCCATGTCCGTGAAGAGCACCGTCGAGCAGCTCAGCCCGACGCGAGTCCGTATCAACGTTGAGGTGCCCTTCGAGGAGCTCAAGCCTGATTTCGATCGCGCCTACAAGACGCTCGCCCAGCAGATCCGTCTGCCCGGATTCCGTCCGGGCAAGGCACCCGCCAAGCTGCTCGAGGCCCGCGTCGGTCGTGCGAACGTGCTGAACCAGGTGGTGAACGACGCGCTTCCCGGCAAGTACAACGATGCGCTGAACGCCACCGAGCTCAAGCCGCTCGGCCAGCCGGACATCGAGATCACCAAGCTCGAGGACGGCGAGGAGATCGCATTCACCGCGGAGGTCGACGTCCGTCCCGAGATCACGCTGCCCGACTTCTCGTCGCTGGCCGTGACCGTCGATCCGGTCGAGATCACCGACGAGGCCGTCGACGAGCAGCTGCTCTCGCTGCGTCAGCGTTTCGGCACCCTCACCGGCGTCGAGCGTCCCGCACAGACCGGCGATTTCGTCTCCATCGACCTGTCCGCGACGGTCGACGGTGAGAACGTCGAGGAGGCGTCCACCGAGGGTCTCTCGCACGAGGTCGGCTCGGGCCAGCTCATCGAGGGCCTCGACGACGCCATCGTCGGCCTGTCGGTCGGCGAGTCGAAGGAATTCGGCACCACGCTGCTCGCCGGCGAGCACGCCGGCCGCGAGGCCGTCGTGACCGTGACCGTCAAGTCGGTCAAGGAGCGCGAGCTGCCGGAGCCGGACGACGAGTTCGCGCAGCTGGCCAGCCAGTTCGACACCTTCGACGAGCTCCTTGCCGATCTGCGCGAGCGCGTCGGTCGCGTCAAGAAGGTCGAGCAGGCCGGGCAGATCCGGGACAAGGTGCTCGAGGCGCTTCTCGAGCAGACCGAGGTGCCCGTGCCCGAGGCCTTCGTCAAGGCCGAGGTCGACTCCGCCCTGCACGACGCGATCCACCCGCTGGACCACGACGAGGACAAGCTCGCCGAGCAGCTCACGGCGGCCGGCTCCTCGCGCGAGGAGTTCGACGCCGAGGCCAAGGCCAACGCCGAGAAGTCGGTGAAGACGCAGCTCCTGCTCGACACCATCGCCGACGCCGAGTCGGTGCAGGTGGGTCAGGACGAGCTGACGCAGAACATCGTGTTCCAGGCGCAGCGCTACGGCATCGCGCCCGAGCAGTTCATCCAGCAGGTGCAGCAGGCCAACCAGCTGCCCGCCCTGTTCGCGGACATCCGCCGCAGCAAGGCCCTCGCCACGATCGTCGATCGCGTGCAGGTGACCGACACCGCGGGTGCGAGCGTCGACACCAAGGAACTGTTCGGCGAGCCGGACGGTGACGACAGCGGCGAGAGCAACGACGGCGGCGAGAACACGGCCGCCGAGCAGTAATAACGCTGACAGCGAACGACGGCGGTTCCGGGACTCCGGAGCCGCCGTCCTTCGTTAGTGTCGGTGTCGAGAAGGCGTGCGGCGGACGGGGGACCTCCCGCCGCCGCGTCGGACGAGACAACACCACGAGCACCATCCGAGCACCAGAAGGCAGGTAACGTGACCAGCACGAACCCGGTCGGTAAGTCCGGCCCCGCGGGATCGATCCACCAGGCCGCTCCGGTCATGACGTCCGCGACCGCCGGACTCAACCTCTCCGATTCCGTCTACGAGCGCCTGCTGCGCGAGCGCATCATCTTCCTCGGCACTCAGGTCGACGACGACATCGCCAACAAGCTCTGCGCGCAGATCCTGCTGCTCTCCGCCGAGGACCCCACCCGCGACATCGCGCTGTACATCAACTCGCCCGGTGGCTCGGTCTCCGCGGGCATGGCGATCTACGACACGATGAACTTCGCCGAGTGCGACGTCGCCACCTACGCGATGGGACTCGCGGCGTCGATGGGCCAGTTCCTGCTGACGGCGGGCACCAAGGGCAAGCGGTACGCCCTCCCGCACGCGCGCATCATGATGCACCAGCCCTCCGCCGGCATCGGCGGCAGCGCCGCGGACATCGCGATCATGGCCGAGCAGTTCGCGCTCACCAAGCGCGAGATGGCCGAGCTCATCGCGCAGCACACCGGCCAGTCGTTCGAGCAGGTCACCGAGGATTCCGACCGCGACCGGTGGTTCACGGCGCAGCAGGCTCTCGAGTACGGCATGGTCGACCACGTCATCACCCGTGCGCAGCAGGCCGGGGGCACCAGCGGAGCCGACAACTGACGCTCGGCGACACCCGTCACCCCTCCTTCGCGCCGCTCGCGGCACGTTCTCACACCTGGAGACTTCCATGACAGAACTGTTCGACCCCCGCAAGACCTTCGCGCCGGGATCCACCTCGCCCGTGGGCCCCGACTCCCGCTACATCCTGCCGTCGTTCGTGGAGCACTCGAGCTACGGCGTCAAGGAGTCCAACCCGTACAACAAGCTGTTCGAGGAGCGCATCATCTTCCTCGGCGTGCAGGTGGACGACGCCTCGGCGAACGACATCATGGCGCAGTTGCTGGTGCTCGAGGGACTCGATCCCGATCGGGACATCACGATGTACATCAACTCGCCCGGCGGTTCGTTCACCTCGCTGATGGCCATCTACGACACCATGCAGTACGTGCGGGCCGACGTGGCCACCGTCTGCCTGGGCCAGGCGGCCTCCGCCGCGGCCGTGCTGCTGGCGGCGGGTGCGCCCGGCAAGCGGGCCGCGCTGCCGAACGCTCGCGTGCTGATCCACCAGCCGTCCACCGGCGGCGTGCAGGGCCAGGTGTCCGATCTCGAGATCCAGGCCGCGGAGATCGAGCGCATGCGTCGACTCATGGAGACCACCCTGGGTCGCCATACCGGCAAGGACGCCGACGTGATCCGCAAGGACACCGACCGGGACAAGATCCTCACCGCCGAAGAGGCCAAGGACTACGGGATCATCGACACCGTGTTCGAGTACCGGAAGCTCTCGGCTCGCCGCTGACGGACACTCCGACACGTTCTCGCCACATCTCTGCCGCGCGGCGTGTGGACGGGTACGGTCGCAGGCAGAAGTTCGGCTCCCCGCCGTCGCGTCGGCGTGCGCGGGGAGCCGAATTCGAACGACAAGTGAGGATCGATTCCCATGGCACGCATCGGAGACGGTGGCGACCTGCTGAAATGCTCTTTCTGCGGGAAGAGTCAGAAGCAGGTCAAGAAGCTCATCGCCGGGCCCGGCGTCTACATCTGCGACGAGTGCATCGACCTCTGCAACGAGATCATCGAAGAGGAGCTGGCCGAGTCCAGCGAGGTCAAGCTCGACGAGCTGCCCAAGCCCGCCGAGATCCGTGACTTCCTCGAGAACTACGTCATCGGTCAGGACGCCGCGAAGCGTCGGCTCGCCGTGGCGGTCTACAACCACTACAAGCGCATCCAGGCCGGGGACAAGGCCCGTGATTCGCGGGGCGAGTCCGTCGAGTTGGCCAAGTCCAACATCCTCATGCTCGGCCCCACGGGCTGCGGCAAGACCTACCTGGCGCAGACGCTCGCGAAGATGCTCAACGTACCGTTCGCCATCGCCGACGCCACCGCGCTGACCGAGGCCGGTTACGTGGGCGAGGACGTCGAGAACATCCTGCTGAAGCTGATCCAGGCCGCGGACTACGACGTCAAGCGGGCCGAGACCGGCATCATCTACATCGACGAGGTCGACAAGATCGCGCGCAAGAGCGAGAACCCGTCGATCACTCGCGACGTCTCCGGTGAGGGTGTGCAGCAGGCGCTGCTGAAGATTCTCGAGGGCACGCAGGCGAGCGTCCCTCCGCAGGGCGGACGCAAGCACCCGCACCAGGAGTTCATCCAGATCGACACCACCAACGTGCTCTTCATCGTGGCCGGCGCGTTCGCCGGTCTCGAGAAGATCGTCTCGGACCGGGTGGGCAAGCGCGGCGTCGGTTTCGGCGCCGAGGTGCGGTCGAAGGCGGAGATCGACACGCAGGACCACTTCGCGGAGGTCATGCCGGAGGATTTGATCAAGTTCGGTCTGATCCCGGAGTTCATCGGCCGTCTGCCCGTGGTCGCGTCGGTGACCAACCTGGACAAGGACTCCCTGGTCACCATCCTGTCGGAGCCGAAGAACGCGCTGGTCAAGCAGTACACCCGCCTGTTCGAGATGGACGGGGTGGAGCTGGAGTTCACGCCGGACGCGCTCGACGCCATGGCGGAGCAGGCCATCCACCGGGGGACCGGTGCCCGCGGCCTGCGCGCCATCATGGAGGAGGTGCTCAACCCGGTGATGTTCGACATCCCGAGTCGAGACGACGTCGCCAAGGTGGTGGTGACGGCGGAGACGGTGAACGACAACGTGCTGCCGACCATCGTTCCGCGTAAGCCCGATCGTCCGGAGCGACGCAACAAGAGCGCCTGAGCTGCACACGACGCGAGCCCCCGATCCGTGCGGATCGGGGGCTCGTCTCGTTCGGGGGTGCAGCGGCCGGGCGTGGCCCGGGTGATCAGCCCGCCGCGATGTCCGACGGGTGCTGCGCCAGCGGGGTGACCGCGATGGTCATGTACGGGAACAGTGGGAGATTCCACAGAGGGCGCCCACGCCGATTCCCGTCAGGAACCGCAGGGCGCCGAACGCCCCGACGGTCGGGGCCAGTGCGGTCGCACCCATCCCCACCGAGAACCACACGATGGCGGTGAGCATGGTGCGGCGACGTCCGATGCGATCGCCGACCGCACCGGCGAGGAGCGCGCCGACCATGACCCCGATCAGGGCGTAGGACCCGAGCGCTCCCGCGGTGGCGGGGTCGATGGATCCGAGCGCCGAGGGATCGGCCAGCAGGGTGGGCAGTACTGCGCCGTAGACCACGAGGTCGTAGCCGTCGAACACGATGGCGGCCGTCGCGAGGGCGACGATCCAGAGAACACTGCGGCGGTGGCGATCGCTCGCCCAGCCGTCCGCGCGAGGCTCGGCGACCGCGATGCGCTGGTCCTCGCGCTGCCGGCGGACCACCGACTGGCGGACGAGCCGTCGCTCGAGGTCCTCGACGTCGCCCACGACGGCTTCGTGATGTACGCGGACACTCATTCCGCGGTCAACGACGTCGTCGTACGCAGTTGTCGCGCAGCCGGTTTCACCCCTCGCCGCGCGCACGAGGCACCGGACACGTCCGTACTCCTGGCTCTCGTCTCCGCCGGACTCGGCGTGGCCCTGGTCCCCGAATCGGTGCGGTCCATGAAGCTCGACGGCGTCGTCTTCCGTGACGTCACCGGCGCCGAGACCATCGACCTCGCCCTCGCCTTCCACCGCGACGCTCCCGCCGCGGTCCATTCCCTTGGTGGCGACCGTGGGCGCCATGATCGCGGAATTCGCGCCGGCCGATCGCCGAAACCTGTTCAACGCCATCGTCTACAGCGGTATCCCGGCCGGTGGCGTGCTGGCGTCCCTCGCGGCGATCGTCGCCGAGGACGCCATCGGGTGGCGGGGGCTGTTCTGGCTCGGTGCTCTACCGATGGTGACGTTGCTGCCGCTGGCGATCGTGCGCATGCCCGAGTCGCCCCGGTGGTTGCTGGCCCGCGGCCGCGTTGCCGAGGCGCGCGCCGTCTGCGCGTCGACCGGAATCCCCCTGCCCGAGGCCGAGGTGTCCGCGCCCGGCGATCGGGTCGGCTTCGCCGCCCTGGCCCGCCGTCCGCTCCGACGCCCGACGCTCCTCCTCGGGTCGATGAGCTTCTGCGGACTGCTGCTCACCTACGGCCTGAACACCTGGCTGCCGCAGATCATGTCGGAGGCGGGCTACGACGCGAAGGGCTCGCTGTCCTTCCTGCTGGTCCTCAACGGCGGCGCCATCGTCGGCGGTCTGATCGCGTCGCGGGTGGCCGACCGCACCGGCCCGCAGCGCGTGGTCGCGGCGACGTTCTGTCTGGCCGCCCTGGCTCTGGTGGTGCTGACGTCCGGTGCGCCACTGGGCATTCTGTTGGTCGCGGTGGCGGGTGCCGGAATCGGTGCCATCGGCACGCAGGTGCTGATCTACGGCTTCGTCTCCGGCTACTACCCGACGTCGTCCCGGGCCGCCGGAGTGGCGTGGTGCGCCGGATTCGGCCGTCTGGGCGGTATCGGTGGTCCGCTCGTCGGCGGACTGCTGCTCGGTGCGGGCGTGACGTCGGCAACGGCGTTCCACCTCTTCGCCGGTGTCGCCCTGGTGGGCGCCGCGGTCACCCTGACGGTGCCGCGGCGCACGACGGGACCGGTGGACCCGGTCCCGTCGTCTGCCGGTCAGACGCGTTCGAACACCGCGGCGAGGCCCTGACCGCCGCCGATGCACATGGTCTCGAGGCCGTAGCGGGCGTCGGTGCGGACCATCTCCCGCGCCAGGGTGGTGAGGATGCGGGCTCCGGTGGCGCCGACGGGGTGTCCGAGGGAGATGCCGGACCCGTGGCGGTTGAGCCGCGGGTCGTCGGCGGCGATCTCCCACTCGCGCAGGACGGCGAGCACCTGCGCGGCGAACGCTTCGTTGAGTTCGATCACGTCCATCTCCGCGAGGGTCAAGCCGAGGCGGCCGAGGACGGCGGCGGTGGCCGAGACCGGTCCGATGCCCATGGTGGCGGGGGCGATGCCGGTCACCGCCCACCCGGCCAGGCGCACCATCGGGGTCAGCCCGAGGGCGGCGGCCTTCTCGGGGGTGGTGACCACGCAGAGCGCGGCGCCGTCGTTCTGGCCGCTGGCGTTGCCGGCGGTGACCGTCGACTCGGGGTCGATCGCGCTGCGGAGGGGGCGCAGGCGGGCGAGGGACTCGGGTGTGGTGTCGGCGCGGGGGTGCTCGTCGCGGTCGATGACGACGTCGTCGCCGCGGCGCCCGGGGACGGTGACGGGGACGATCTCCTCGGCGAAGACCCCGTTGTTCTGGGCGGCGACGGCGCGGTGGTGCGACTGCACCGCGAGCGCATCCTGGTCGGCGCGGGTGATGCCGTACTGCGCGCGCAGGTTCTCGGCGGTCTCGATCATCCCGCCGGGGACGGGGTATGCGGCGCCGCCGGCGGTGACGCGGGCGCGGGCGAGTCGGTCGTGGAGGGTGAGGGCGTCGCCGCGGACCCCCCACCGCATCCCGGTGGAGTAGAACTCGGTCTGCGACATCGATTCCACCCCACCGGCGAGCACGAGCTCGCTCGCGCCGGACTGCACCTGCATGGCGGCGTCGAGCACCGCCTGCAGGCCGGAGCCGCAGCGGCGGTCCACCTGGCGGCCGGGGACGCCGATGCCGAGGCCGGCGTCGAGGGCCGCGACGCGGCCGATCGCGGGGGCTTCGCCGTTGGGCGAGCCCTGGCCGAGGATCACGTCGTCGACGTCGGTGCCGGACAGGCCGGTGCGGGTGAGGATCTCGGCGACGACGGTGGTGGCGAGGGTGGGGGCGGACACGTCCTTCAACGTTCCGCCGAAGCGGCCCACGGGGGTGCGCAGCGGGGTGCAGACGACGGCGTCGGGCATGAGGTCCTCCGGGTGGTCAGGGCTGGGTGGTCACGCCGACTCGGGTGAGATCGGCGTCGATGGCGGCCGCGGTGCGGCGCAGGGCCGGGACGAGCACGGAGTGCAGGTCCTCGTCGGTGTAGCGGGCGGCGGGGGTGCTGATGTTGAGGGCGGCGACGACGGCGCCGTCGGGCCCGTGAACGGGGGCGGCGAGCGATCGCAGGCCGACTTCGAGTTCCTGATCGACCACGACGACGCCGTCGGACCGCGCCGCCAGAATGCGGTCCCGCAGCGAGTCCGGCGTGACCGCGGTGCGGCCCGTCAGATCGGTGAAGTCGGTCCGCGCGAGGTAGGCGTCGAGTTCGTCGTCGGGCAGCGCGGCGAGCAGGACGCGACCCATCGACGTGGCGTAGGCCGGGAAGCGGGTTCCGATGGTGATCGCGACGGTCATGATGCGCCGCACCGGAACTCGCGCGACGTACACCACGTCGTCGCCGTCGAGCACCGACACCGAGGACGATTCGCCGACCTCGGTCGAGAGTGCCTCGAGGTGGGGCTGCGCGATCTCGGGGAGGCCGAGGGCCGAGAGGTAGGAGTACCCGAGCTCGAGCACGGCGGGGGTCAGGGCGAACGTGGTCCCGTCGGTGCGCACGTAGCCGAGCTCGACCAGGGTGAGCAGGAACCGTCGGGCCGTCGGGCGGCTCAGATCGGTGGCCCGGGCGACGTCGGCGAGGGTGCGGCGCGGATGCGCGGCGTCGAAGCACCGGACGACGGCCAGACCCCGCGCGAGGGACTGAACGTGATCGGGGGACGTGGTGCGCTCGTCGCTCACGAGTGCGCGAGAACGTGGTCGCGGACGAGGGCGGACACCTCGGGGGCACGCTCGACGGCCGCGAGATGCGCTGCGGGGGAGAGGACCTCGAGACGCGCCCCCGGAACGCCGTCGGCGATCACCGACAGGGACGACGGTGGTGTCGCGGGATCGCGGTCGCCGGCGATCGCCACCGTGGGAGCGGAGATCGAGCCGAGCAGAGTCCGAGAGTCGAAGCGCGACAGGGCTTCGCAGCACACGGCGTACCCCTCGTCCGGCACCGCGGACACCATGGCGACGGACCGGTCGACGACGTCGGGATGCGCGGCGGCGAACTCGGCGGTGAACCAGCGCTCGACGATGGAGTCGGCGATCGACGCGACGCCGTCGCGGCGCACGGTGTCGGCGCGCGTCGTCCACGCGTCGGGCTCGCCGAAGCGGGCGGCGGAGCAGATCACGGCGAGGGACGCGATCCGTTCCGGATGCTGCGCGGCGAGGGTCTGCGCGACGGCGCCGCCGAGGGACAGGCCGACCACGTGTACGCGACCCAGTCCGAGGCCGTCGAGCAGGGCCGTCACGTCCGCGGCGAGATCGTCGACCGTCACGTCGCCGGATCCCCGGGTGTCGGTGACCGTGTCGGTGATCGGGCTGCCGCCGTGACCGCGGACGTCGACCGTGAGCACCGACGCGACGTCGGCGAGCGCGGCGACCTGCGCGTTCCACATGGAGCGGTCCGAGCCGAGCGAGCCCAGGAAGACGACCGTGGGCGCGTCGGGCCTCGGGGCCGGGGAGAGGTCGTGGGCGAGCGGGACGGTCATCGGGCGCTCCTCGGGGGGTCGGCGGTTGCGATTGTGTCCGCATCGCGGACTGTTGTCCGACAAGCGTACACCGCGCTAGAGTGACGGTCATGATGAACAAGGTGGTGGCGTCGGCACCCGACGCAGTCGCGGACATCCCGAACGGGGCGTCGATCGCGGTCGGAGGCTTCGGGCTCGTCGGTGTGCCGAACGCACTCATCGCCGCGGTGCTCGAGCAGGGCGCGACCGACCTCGAGACGGTCAGCAACAACTGCGGTACCGACGGCACGGGCCTCGGCATCCTGCTCGAGGCCGGGCGGATCCGGCGCACGATCAGCTCGTACGTGGGGTCCAACAAGGAGTTCGCGCGCCAGTACCTCGCCGGCGAACTCGAGGTGGAACTCACCCCGCAGGGAACACTGGCCGAGCGTCTGCGCGCCGGCGGCGCGGGCATCCCCGCCTTCTTCACCCCGGCGGGCGTCGGCACGCAGGTCGCCGACGGCGGGCTGCCCCAGCGCTACGACGCCGACGGCGGGGTGGCGCTCGCGTCGCAGCCGAAGGAGACCCGCGAGTTCGACGGCGTCACGTACGTGATGGAACGCGGCATCGTCGCCGACTTCGCGCTGGTCCACGCATGGAAGGGCGACCGGATGGGCAACCTGGTCTACCGCGCCAGCGCGCGGAACTTCAACCCGCCGGCCGCCGAGTCGGGCCGCATCACCATCGCGCAGGTCGAACATCTCGTCGAGCCCGGTGAGCTGCGCCCCGAGGACATCCACACCCCCGGCATCCACGTCCAGCGCGTGGTCCCCGTGGGGCCGGTCACCACAGGAATCGAACGACGGACGGTGCGCTCATGACACTCACGCGCGACGAGATGGCGGCCCGCGTCGCCGCCGAACTCGAGGACGGCCAGTACGTCAACCTCGGCATCGGCATGCCCACGCTGGTTCCCGGTCACATTCCCGACGACGTGACGGTGGTCCTGCATTCGGAGAACGGCGTGCTGGGAGTGGGGCCGTACCCGCTCGAGGACGACGTCGACCCGGAGCTGGTCAACGCCGGCAAGGAGACCATCACGGTGCTGCCCGGCGCGTCGTTCTTCGACTCCGCGCAGTCCTTCGGCATGATCCGCGGCGGCGCCGTGGACGTGGCGGTGCTCGGCGCGATGCAGGTCGACGCGCAGGGCAACCTGGCCAACTGGATGATTCCCGGCTCGATGGTCAAGGGCATGGGCGGCGCGATGGATCTGGTCCACGGCGCCCGGCGGGTGATCGTCATGATGGACCACGTCTCCAAGAACGGCAGTCCGAAGATCATGCGGCAGTGCACACTTCCGCTCACCGGCGCGGCCTGCGTTCAGCGCATCGTCACCGACCTTGCCGTGATCGACGTGACGCCCGAGGGGCTGGTGCTGGTCGAGACCGCGCCCGACGTCACGGTCGACGAGGTCCGCGCCGCCACCGAGGCCGACCTGATCGTGCGCTGACCCTGCCCCGCCGTTCCCGCGCTGCGTGTTCGTTCGCACCGTTAGCGCGGGAGGGGACGTGTCGGACGGAGCCGCTACGGTCCGGATCCGTGGTCGAGCCGCGGACCGACTCGCCTCTTCGCCGAAAGGACGTCACCGTATGACCGCTCAGGCATGGGTAACCCTGATCGTGGGCGTTCTTGCCGTCTGCGGTGTCGCCTTCACCGTTGTGCAGCGGACTCGTGCCGACAACCGTGCGCAATCGTGGCAACGCATCACCTGGTGCCTCGACCGCACCGTCAGCGACAACGACGACGAAGCCGCCTTGGGATGGACGGTGTTCGGCACCGTGGCGACGACTCCGTTCATCGCCGCCACCGATCGCCGCACTCTGCAGACGATCGCGCAGCACGCCGCCGGCGACGATCTGGCGGAACGGGACGAAGACAGGGATACTGGAAGCGACACCGAGACGGAGGGCCTCCGATGACCACCACCGAACGTCGGCCCGTTCGCCGCGGCCGCTCGATGAAGGTTCGGGCCGCGGCCGCCGAAGCATCGATCAAGTTGCTCGAGTACGACAAGGAACCTGTGCCGCAGTGGCTTCGTGACGTGGCCGCCGGGAAACCGACCACGGTGCCGCGCGACCCGGCCTGACCCGAAACCCGGGCCGCACGACCCGACCCAGGCGCAGGTCACATCCCGATCGGCGCTAGCGTTCGGACCATCATGAGCGCGCTCGAACCCACCTCACTCTCCACCGGACTCAAGGTCCGCCATCTGACGATGATGGGCCTCGGGTCCGCCATCGGTGCGGGACTCTTCCTCGGTACCGGCGCGGGCATCGTCGCCGCGGGTCCGGCGGTGCTGTTGTCCTACGCGCTGGCCGGCCTGCTGGTCGTTCTCGTCATGCGGATGCTGGGGGAGATGGCGGCGGCGTCCCCGTCGTCGGGATCGTTCTCCACGTACGCCGAGATGGCGTTCGGCCGCACCGCGGGCTTCGCGATCGGCTGGCTCTACTGGTTCACCCTCATCATGGTGATGGGTGCGGAGATGACCGGCGCCGCCGCGTTCATGGGCCGCTGGTTCGGCGTCGACCCCTGGATCCCGGCGTTGATCGCGATGGTGTTCTTCGCCGCGGTCAACCTGGCCCGCGTCGCCAACTTCGGCGAGTTCGAGTTCTGGTTCGCCGCGGTCAAGATCGCCGTGATCGTCGGCTTCCTGGTCATCGGTGGGTTGCTCGTCTTCGGCCTGCTGCCGTCGTCGGACCCGGTCGGCTGGACCAACTTCACCGGGCTCGGCGGATTCGCCCCGAACGGCGTCTCAGGCATCGCCGCCGGCTTGCTGGTGGTGGCCTTCGCGTTCGGCGGGATCGAGATCGTCACCATCGCCGCGGCCGAATCCGACGATCCTGCTCTGTCGGTGGGTCGTGCGGTGCGCAGCGTCGTCTGGCGGATCAGCGTCTTCTACCTCGGCTCGATCCTCGTCATCACCCTGCTCCTGCCCTGGAACTCCCTCGGGCCGGCCGAATCCGCCGCGCAGAGTCCGTTCGCTCTGGTCCTGGAGCAGGCGAACCTGCCGGGGGTGGTCGGGTTCATGGAGGCGGTGATCGTCCTGGCCCTCCTCAGCGCGTTCAACGCGCAGATCTACGCGACCAGCCGCATGATGTTCTCGCTCGCCGACCGCGGCGACGGCCCGCGCGTGCTCGCGCGGGTCACGTCGGCCGGAGTTCCCCGTGCGGCGCTCCTGGTGTCGGTGTTCTTCGGCTTCGTCGCGGTCGCCCTGAACTACCTCGACCTCGACGGGCTGCTGACATTCCTGCTCAACGCGGTGGGCGCGTCGCTCCTCGCCATCTGGGCGATGACCGCGGCGGCCCAGCTGAAGCTCCGGCGTCGGCTCGAGGCCGCCGGGCCCCTGCCCGTCCGCATGTGGGGCTTCCCCTACCTGAGCTGGTTCGCCTTGGTTTTGCTGGCCGGTCTGACCGTGCTGATGCTGACCGACCCCGGCGCCCGGCAGCAGGTTCTCGCGATGGCGATCGTGGTCGCCGGGCTCGCGGTGGTCGGTGCCGTCACCGCGCGGCGCTCCGAGCGGGTGCAGCCGGCTCGGTGACCGCGATCCGGTGCGGGTGGCTGTAGACGTTCATCCCGTCACCGCGCAGGAACCCCACCACGGTCAGACCCGTCTCCTCGGCCAGATCGACCGCGAGCGACGACGGCGCCGACACCGCGGCCAGCACGGGGATCCCGGCCATCACGGCCTTCTGCGCCAGCTCGAACGACGCGCGGCCGCTCACCATGAGGACGGTCCCGGTCAGGGGGACCCGACCCTCGGACACCGCCCACCCCACGACCTTGTCGACGGCGTTGTGTCGGCCGACGTCCTCCCGCGCGACGAGCAGTCGGCCGTCGGCGTCGAACAGTGCGGCGGCATGCAGCCCGCCGGTGGTGGAGAACAAACGCTGGTGGTCGCGCAGCGTGTCCGGCAGTGACGACAGAACTTCGGTGTCCACCGTCACCGGGTCCCCGGCCGGGGCGTGACGGGACGTCAGGCGTACCGCGTCGAGCGACGCCTTGCCGCACACGCCGCACGACGACGTCGTGTAGAAGTTCCGTTCCACGCCCGGATCCGGCGCCGGGACGCCCTCCGCGAGAGCGATGTCGAGCACGTTGTAGGTGTTGCGACCCTCGTCGTCCACCCCGTCGCAGTACCGCGCGACGGCGACGTCCTCGCGGCCGGCGATGACGCCTTCCGTCAGCAGGAACCCGTGGGCGAGCTCCACGTCGTGCCCCGGTGTACGCATGGTGACCGCGAGAGCCCGACCGGCGACGCGGATCTCGAGCGGTTCCTCGACGACCAGCGTGTCCGGTCTCGACGAGTGGTGCGGACCCCGGATACGGAGTACCGGACGACGGACCGACGCGCGGCCCATCAGAGCCGTCCGGACGATCGGTGAGGGCGGGGGGTGGCGCTGGGCATGACTCCATAGTGGACCCGCGTCCGTCGTGACGGCCACGCACGTCCGCCACCTCGCGTCGCGGATGTCGAGCGACGCAAGTTAGCCTAACCTGCCTACTGCCCCGGTCGTGTCGCTCACGGCCGTCTCCCGAAGGGACTGCTTCACCATGGCCTCGTCGCCCCGCGTGTCACGTCGGTCGTTCCTCCTCGGTGCCTCCGGCGCCCTCGTCGCGCTCGGCGCCGCCGCGTGCGGCTCGGGTTCCGACGGCGGGTCGTCCGACGAGGCCGGCGCCACCGTCACCACGAAGTACGGCGAGATCACGGTGCCGGCCGACCCGCAGCGCGTCGTCAGCGTCGGTTACAACGACCAGGACACCCTCCTCGCGCTCGGCGTGGTCCCGGCCGGCGTCTTCGACTGGTACGGCGACTACCCGGGGGCGACCTGGCCGTGGGCGCAGTCGTTGCTGGGCGGCGCCACGCCGGAGATCGTCGGGACGGCCGCCGAGGGCATCGACGTGGAGAAGGTCGCCGCCGTCGGCCCGGACCTGATCGTCGGCACGTACGCCGGCATCACGCAGGGCCAGTACGACCAGCTGTCGGCGCTCGCCCCGACCGTCACCGCGCCGCCCGGAGTCGCCGACTTCGGCATCTCGTGGCGCGACCAGACGCGCCTGCTCGGCGCCGCCGTCGGCAAGTCCGCCGAGGCCGACACGCAGATCGCCGGCGTCGAGGAGAAGTTCGCCTCGGTGATCGCCGCCAACCCGTCGTTCGCCGGCAAGACGGTGCTGGTGGGCGCTCTGCAGGGCCCCGGACAGTTCGGCGTCTACGGCGCGCAGGACCCGAAGGTGCGGTTCCTCAACGACCTCGGTTTCGTGAACCCGCCGGTCGCCGATCAGGTGGGGGAGGCCAACTTCGCCACCATCAGCACCGAGCAGCTCTCCCTCGCCGACGTCGACCTGCTGGTCTGGTACGCGGGCGGCGGATTCGGGGACAAGCTCCGCGCCGAGCTCGACGCGACGCCGGTCTACCAGCAGCTGCCCGTCGTGCAGGACGGGCGCGTGATCGTGCTCGAGGACGAGGCCGCGGAGGCCCTCGCCTGGAGCACGGTTCTGTCGCTCCCGTTCGCGCTGGACCAGATCCCCGGTCGCCTCGCGCCGCTGGTGCGCTGACCGCCGGGGCAGCGTTCGGTTCGAGCGGTGTCGGGGTGAGCGTCTAGGTTCACGGGCATGGTTGCCGCGCACCCGTTCGCCGATCCCGACACCTACCTCGACACCCCGCGTACGGCGGGACTGGCGTTGTCGCCGGACGGGACGCGTCTGGTCACCGTGCAGTCGACGCTGTCCGAGGACCGCACTCGGTTCGAGACGGCGCTGTGGTCGATCGACCCGGCGGGAAGGGAACCCGCGCGGCGGTTGACGTACGGCGCGCCCGCATCCGATCCGGTGTTCGCGGCCGACGGCCGGCTTCTGTTCCGCCGCGCGGCCGACACCGCCGACTCCTCCCCGAAGGTGCTGTGGGCCTTGGACTTCCGCGGCGGTGAACCGCAGCGTATCGCGCACCGGGCCGGCGGGGTGGACACCGTGCGGTGCGCCGCGCGCTCGGACCGGATCGTCGTCACCGGCCCGGTCCTCGGCGACCCCGACCGGGACGAACAGGTGCGGGCACTGCGCGACAAGGGCGTCACCGCGATCCTCCACGCGGGGTACCCGATGCGGCACTGGGACGCCGACCTCGGACCGGCGGTCACCCACCTGTTCGACGTGGTGGGCGGCGGCGGGATCGGCGGACCCGACGGTGTGTTCACCTCGGTGACGCCCGACGCCGCCGGTCCGTCCGGCGGAGGCGTCTTCCGCGACACCGAGTACGACGTGTCGACGGACGGCGCCCTCGTCGTCGCGACGCGACGCGTCCCCGGGGCCGACGGCGTGACCCGCCACGTCCTGGTGCGGATCGGCCTGCGGGACGGCGCCGGGGGCGCCGAGACTCTCGTCGACGAACCGCACGCCGACCAGTCGTCCCCGCGGATCTCCCCGGACGGCGCGCGGGTGGCCTACCTGCGGACCGAGCATCCGGAACCGGATGCGGCTCCCCGGGTCACCGCGCAGGTGCTCGACCTCGCCACCGGCCGCAGCGAACGCTGGGGTGGGGACTGGGACCGGTGGCCCACCGCACTCGCGTGGACCGCCGACTCGTCGGCGTTGCTGGCCACGGCGGACGACCACGGTCACGCCCCGGTCTTTCGCGTCGACCGCGCGTCGGCGACGCGTCTGACCGACGAGGGTGCGTTCACGGACCTGCAGGTCGCGCCCGGGGGAGATGTCGTGTTCGCCCTGCGGGCGTCGTATCTGGCCCCGCCGCACCCCGTGCGCCTCTCGCTGACCGACGGCACGGTCACCGCGCTGCCGGCGCCCGCCCCGCTGCCGACGCTGCCGGGTTTTCTGGAGGACGTCGACGTGCTCGTCGCGGACGGCACCCGCGTGCGGGCGTGGCTGGCGCTCCCGGAGGGGACGTCGCCGGAATGGCAGGCGCCCCTGGTGCTCTGGGTGCACGGCGGCCCGCTGGGCAGCTGGAACACGTGGTCGTGGCGGTGGAACCCGTGGATGCTCGTCGCCGCCGGCTACGCGGTGCTGATGCCCGACCCGGCACTCTCCACCGGGTACGGGCAGCAGTTCGTCCAGCGCGGGTGGGGCCGCTGGGGCGCCGAGGTCTACACCGACCTGACCACCATCACCGACGCCGTGATCGACCGGCCGGACATCGACAGCACGCGCACGGCCATGATGGGCGGCTCGTTCGGCGGGTACATGGCCAACTGGATGGCGGGCCACACGGATCGGTTCCGCGCCATCGTCTCGCACGCGGGGCTGTGGGCGCTGGATCAGTTCGGGCCGACCACGGACGAGGCGTCGTACTGGGCGCACGAGATGACGCCCGAGATGGCCTTCGAGAACTCCCCGCATCTGTCGGTGGCCGAGATCATCACGCCCATGCTGATCACACACGGCGACAAGGACTTCCGCGTCCCGATCGGCGAGTCGCTCCGGCTGTGGTGGGAGTTGCTCTCCGAGTCCGCCTCGCCCGCCGACGGGAACGGGGAGACCGTGCACCGGTTCCTGTACTTCCCGGACGAGAACCACTGGATCCTGAAGCCACCCCACATCGCCGTCTGGTACGGCGCGGTGCTGGCCTTCCTCTCGACGCACGTGCTCGGTCGCGAGCTGCCCATGCCCGCGGCGCTGGGCGTCCGACCGGGCAGAACCGGCGCATCGGACGAGAACTAGAATCGACCGAGTGACCGATACTGCGTCGACTGCGTCCGACCCGACTCCCGCCGACCGCCTGCCGAAGGCGTGGAACCCCGGCGACGTCGAGGCCGACCTCTACCAGGGCTGGGTCGACGCCGGATACTTCACCGCCGATCCGGACAGCGCGCGACCCGGCTACTCGATCGTGCTGCCGCCGCCCAACGTCACCGGCAGCCTGCACATGGGCCACGCTCTCGACCACACGCTGATGGACGTGCTCTCGCGGCGCAAGCGGATGCAGGGCTACGAGGTGCTGTGGCTGCCCGGCATGGATCACGCCGGCATCGCGACGCAGTCGCTGGTGGAGAAGCAGCTCGCGGCCGAGGGCACCACGCGCGACGAGCTGGGCCGCGAGGCGTTCGTCGAGCGGGTGTGGCAATGGAAGCGTGAGTCCGGCGGCACCATCGGCGAGCAGATGCGTCGGCTCGGTGACGGTGTCGACTGGAGCCGCGAGCGGTTCACCATGGACGAGGGTCTCTCGCGCGCGGTGCAGACCATCTTCAAGGAACTCTACGACCGCGGACTCATCTACCGCGCCGAGCGACTGGTCAACTGGTCGCCCGTGCTGCAGACCGCCATCTCCGACATCGAGGTCAAGTACGAGGACGTCGACGGCGAGTTGGTCTCGCTGCGCTACGGCTCGCTGAACGACGACGAGCCGCACGTCGTGGTCGCCACCACCCGCGTCGAGACGATGCTCGGAGACACCGCCGTCGCCGTGCATCCCGACGACGAGCGGTACCGCGACCTCGTCGGCACCACGCTCCCGCATCCGTTCCTGGACCGCGAGATTCCCGTCATCGCCGACGACTACGTCGACCCCGAGTTCGGTACGGGCGCGGTGAAGATCACCCCCGCACACGACCCCAACGACTTCGAGATGGGCGTGCGGCACTCGCTGCCCATGCCGTCGATCATGGACACCGAGGGCCGCATCACCGGCACGGGAACGCAGTTCGACGGTCTCGACCGGTTCGAGGCCCGCGTGAAGGTCCGCGAGGCGCTCGCCGAGCAGGGCCGCGTCGTCGCCGAGAAGCGGCCCTACACGCACATCGTCGGGCACTCCGAGCGCAGTGGAGAACCCATCGAGCCGCGCCTGTCCCTGCAGTGGTGGGTGGACGTGTCCTCGCTCGCCGCCGCGGCCGGTGACGCCGTGCGCTCGGGGGAGACCACGATCCACCCGACCAGCCAGGAGCCGCGCTGGTTCTCGTGGGTCGACGACATGCACGACTGGTGCATCTCTCGCCAATTGTGGTGGGGCCACCGCATTCCCATCTGGTACGGCCCCGACGGCGAGACCGTCTGCCTCGGTCCGGACGAGACCGCGCCCGAGGGCTGGACGCAGGATCCCGACGTGCTGGACACGTGGTTCTCGTCGGGCCTGTGGCCCTTCTCGACCATGGGATGGCCCGAGCGGACCCCGGACCTCGAGAAGTTCTATCCGACCTCCGTCCTGGTCACCGGCTACGACATCCTGTTCTTCTGGGTGGCCCGGATGATGATGTTCGGCACCGCGATCGCGGACTCGGTGCCCGGCCCCGTCCCGTTCCGAGACGTGTTCCTGCACGGGCTCGTTCGCGACGAGCATGGCCGCAAGATGAGCAAGTCCAAGGGCAACGGCATCGATCCGCTCGACTGGGTGGACCGGTTCGGCGCCGACGCCCTGCGCTTCACGCTCGCCCGCGGCGCGCACCCCGGCGGTGATCTGTCGGTCGGCGAGGACAACGCACAGTCCTCGCGCAACTTCGCCACCAAGCTGTTCAACGCGACCAAGTTCGCGCTCATGAACGGCGCGACGGTGGGGGAGTTGCCCGCGCGGGACACGCTGACCGACGCCGACCGGTGGATCCTCGACCGTCTCGCGACGGTCCGCGCCGAGGTCGACGACGCCCTGGACCGGTACGAGTTCGGCAAGGCCTGCGAGGCGCTCTACCACTTCGTCTGGGACGAGGTCTGCGACTGGTACCTCGAGCTGGCCAAGGTGCAGTTCGCCGGGCCGGCCGGGACTGCCGCCGACACCGAGGACCGGGCCGCGGCGACCCGGCTCGTGCTCGGCACCGTGCTCGATTCCGTGCTGCGCCTGCTGCATCCGGTGATCCCGTTCGTCACCGAGACGTTGTGGACCGCCCTCACCGGCGGTGAATCCGTCGTCGTCGCGGAGTGGCCCAAGGAGACCGGCGTGGGCGCCGATCCGGTGGCGCAGCAGCGCGTCGCCGACGCCCAGAAGCTCATCACCGAGGTGCGGCGCTTCCGGAGCGACCAGGGCGTCAAGCCCAAGCAGCGGGTGCCCGCACGCCTGGTGGGAACGGACGACGCGGAGCTGACCTCGCTGGTGCCGGCCGTGCAGGCGCTCGCGTTCCTCACCGAGCCCGAGGCCGACGCCGGGTTCACCGAGTCCGCGTCCATCGAGGTGCGACTGTCGCGGGCGACCGTGACGGTGGCCGTCGACACGTCCGGCACCGTCGACGTCGCGGCCGAGATCAAGCGCGCGGAGAAGGATCTCGCGGCCGCGCGCAAGGAGCTCGAGACCACCACGGCGAAGCTCGGCAACGAGGCGTTCGTCGCCAAGGCTCCCGAGGCCGTCGTACAGAAGATCACCGCCCGGCAGCAGCTGGCGCGCGACGAGGTCGAGCGGCTGACCAAGCGCCTCGGCGACCTGGGCTCCGCGTGAGCGGCCCGGTCGACGGCGCGGCGGACGGCACCCCCGCCGCCCCGTCGCCGGTGGACCTCGCCGAGTTCACCCTGGTGGAGTCGGAGCTGGACCGCCGCTGGGGCGAGACCACCATCGAGCCGTCGCTCACCCGCATTCGGGCTCTGATGGACCTGCTCGGCTCGCCGCAGGCGAGCTACCCCGCCATCCACGTCGCCGGCACCAACGGCAAGACGTCGGTCACGCGCATGATCGAGTCTCTGCTGCGGGCGTTCCACCGCCGGACGGGCCGGACCACCAGCCCACATCTGCAGCTCGCCACCGAACGCATCGCGATCGACGGGGTGCCGCTGACGCCTCGCCAGTACGTCGACACCTACCGCGACGTCCTGCCGTACGTGGAGATGATCGACGAGCGCAGCCAGGCCGCCGGCGGACCCGCGATGAGCAAGTTCGAGGTGCTGACCGCGATGGCGTTCGCCGCGTTCGCGGAGGCACCGGTCGACGTCGCCGTCGTCGAGGTCGGACTGGGCGGGACGTGGGACGCCACCAACGTCGTCGACGCCCAGGTCGCCGTCATCACCCCGGTCGGGATGGACCACACCGAGTACCTCGGTGAGGATCTCGCGTCCATCGCAGGGGAGAAGGCGGGCATCGTCAAGCGCGCGCCCGAGCGGCTCGACCCCGTCGACACCGTCGTGATCGTCGACGAGCAGCAGCCCGAGGCGATGGAGGTGATCCTGCGCCGCGCCGTCGAGTCCGACGCCGCCGTCGCCCGCGCCGGGTCGGAATTCGTCGTGCTCTCGCGCCGCGTCGCCGTCGGCGGTCAGCAGCTCGAACTCCGCGGGCTCGGCGGGGTCTACGACGACATCTTCCTGCCGTTGCACGGCGCTCATCAGGCCCGGAACGCGTCCGTCGCCCTCGCGGCCGTCGAGGCGTTCTTCGGGGCGGGTGCCGACCACGGCCTCGACCTCGACACCGTCCGCGAGGGATTCGCCACCGTCGTCAATCCGGGTCGGCTCGAGCGGGTGCGGAACGCCCCCACCGTCTTCGTCGACGCCGCCCACAACCCGCACGGTGCCGCGGCGCTCGCGACGACGCTCGGCGAGGAATTCGATTTCCGCAAGCTCGTCGGCGTCGTCGCCGTCATGAAGGACAAGGACGTCGACGGCATTCTCACCGCCCTCGAACCGGTCTTCGACGAGATCGTCGTGACCACGAACGGCTCGCCCCGCGGCCTCGAGGTCGACGCTCTCGCCGACGCGGCGGTCGCCAAGTTCGGCGACGAACGCGTCGTGGTCGCCGAGACCCTGCCCGACGCCCTCGAGATCGCCATCGGCATCGCCGAGGACGTCGCGGACGAAGGGGAGGCGGTGTCCGGTGCGGGCGTCGTCGTCACCGGGTCTGTGGTCACCGCCGGAGCCGCGCGCACTCTCTTCGGGAAGGACCCAGCATGACCACCGCTCCGACCCCCGAGGGCGGGTCCGTTCCGCCGCCCGCGCGCGATCCGTGGAAGGGGTTCCGCGGCGTCTGCGCCGGCACCCTGGTGCTCGAGGCCATCGTCGTCTTTCTGGCGTTGCCCGTCGTCGCGACCGTCGGCGGGGGGCTGTCCTGGATCAGCGGGACCTACATCGTCGGACTCGGCATCGTCATGCTGCTCGGCGCCGGCCTCCAGGGGCGACCGTGGGCGTTGCAGTTCAACGTCGCCCTGCAGGTGCTGGTGATCGTGGGATTCCTGGCGCATCCGTCGATCGCGATCGTCGGGCTGCTCTTCTCCTGCGTGTGGGCGTACCTCATCTACCTCCGCCGCGATCTGCGCAAGCGCATCGCGGAGGGACGCCTGCCCAGTCAGCGCGAGTGACCAGGACGCTAGGCTCTGCCGCGTGACCGAACGCACTCTCGTACTGATCAAGCCCGACGGCGTCGCCCGCAAGTTCGTCGGAGAGATCCTCGGCCGGGTCGAACGCAAGGGCCTGGACATCGTCGCCCTGAAGCTGCTCACCGTGTCCGAGGAGGACGCGACCGCGCACTACGCCGAGCACGCCGAGAAGTCCTTCTTCCCCGAGCTCCTGGGGTTCATCACGTCGGGCCCCCTGGTCGCCGCCGTGCTCGAGGGGCCGCGCGCCATCGCCGCGTTCCGGCAGATCGCCGGCGGAACCGACCCGGTGGCCAAGGCCGTGCCCGGCACCATCCGTGCCGACCTCGCGCTCGACGGCCAGCAGAACCTGGTGCACGGATCGGATTCGCCGGAATCCGCCGCCCGGGAGATCGCGATCTGGTTCCCCGAACTGGGCTGATGCCGCCGGCCCCGGAACGGTCGACACCTCGGGCGACCGTTCCGGCCACGGGTGGCGTGGGTGAACACATCCGTGTGGGATACTGACGGAGGTCGCGGCGCGCACCACGCGCAGGCGACCGGATGACATCCACGGCACCCGGTGCCCGTCATCGCGGACCGCGCGTCGGTCGTCGTGCCCTCCGGCACCTCGACGGACGGCGACGCTGAGGACGAGGCGCTCGGACCGGCCATCCGCCCAGGCATTCGCGGTACCCGTCGACGACCGTTCCGGTCGGCGACGGGCCGAGATGCGACCCGACCTCGTCGAACCCGCCCGGGTTCCGCGAACAGACCAAGGCACCCGCGTGGCCGCGGTTCGTGTCGACGGACGACGCCCCCACCAGGGGCCGACCGTTCGCGACGACCGCGCCCGGGGCCCCGAGGAGAACACGTGGCCGATCACGAGCCGCCCAGAAACTTCCCCGAGCGCATCCGCGTTCACGCCCTGGCCAAGCTCCTCGGAGTGACCAGCAAGCAGGTCGTCGCTCAGCTCGCCGAGATGGGCAAGGACGTCCGCAGCGTGCAGTCCAGCGTCGTGCGTGAGGACGCCGAGACGGTGGCCAGCGCGCTCGACGCGCCGGCCGGCGAGGCGGCTGCCGTCGACCCGGCCGACGTTCCCGCCGAGGAGCAGGCCGGAGCCTCCACTGCCGACGAGAGCCCGGCGTCCGTCACCGAGCCCGACCTCTTCACGTCGGCCCCTGCGCCGACGACGCCGGACGAGTCCGAGGCGCCCGCTCCCGAGGTGCGGCCGGCGGACGTCCCGCTCTTCCTCCAGCCCGAGCCCGCACCGGAGGCGCCGCGTCGGCGTCGTGCGTCCACGCGCAAGGCTGCCCCGGCCGAGCCCGCCGCGCCGGAGCCGGTGGCCGATGCCGAGCAGGTCGACGCCGCGACGGCCGAGGCCGGACAGGCGGACTCCGCACCGGCCGATGCCGCGCAGAAGGACGCCGCGCCGACCGACGGTCCCCGCAGCGAGTCCGATCAGGACGACAGCGAGTCCGGCAGCGGACCGCGTCGCCGTCGTCGCGGACGGCGAGGCCGTGGCCGTGGCCGTGGTGACGCCGGGAACGACGACACCGGTGAGAACGGCGGAGAGTCGGGCGACGACGCCACCGACACGCCGACGACCGGCGGGGCGGACACCGCCACCGACACGACGTCCGACGAGTCCGCTGCCGACGGCAGTGGAGCCGACGACGATGCAGCGGCCACCGAGGGTGCCGACTCGACCGACGCCCCCAAGCGTGGCCGTCGCCGCAGCCGTCGCGGCGGGCAGAAGAATGCCGACGCCGCAGACACTGCCGACACCGCCGAGGAGTCGACAGGCAGCACCGACGCCGCGTCCACGGAGACCGCCGACACGGCAGCGTCCGACGAGTCCGACAAGTCCGACGATTCGCAGGACGGCACCGCCGAATCCGACGAGACCGGCGGGGAGTCGGCCAGCCGTCGTCGACGCCGTCGGCGCCGCCGCAAGAGCGGCGGTGGCGACGGAGACGACACCACCAGCGAGGACGATCCGCCGAACACGGTCGTCCACGAGCGCGAGCCGCGCCAGCGGGCCAAGAAGGACGAGGTTCAGGGCATCTCGGGGTCGACCCGACTCGAGGCCAAGCGGCAGCGTCGTCGGGACGGACGGGACGCGGGACGTCGCCGTCCGCCGATTCTCACCGAGTCCGAGTTCCTCGCGCGCCGGGAATCGGTCGACCGCACCATGGTCGTCCGGGAGAAGTCGCTCGCCGGCCACCCCGATCTGACGCAGGTGGGGGTGCTCGAGGACGGCGTTCTGGTCGAGCACTTCGTGACCAGTACGTCGTCGGGCTCGATCGTCGGCAACATCTACCTGGGGCGCGTGCAGAACGTGCTGCCCAGCATGGAAGCGGCGTTCATCGACATCGGCAAGGGGCGCAACGGTGTGCTCTACGCCGGCGAAGTCGACTGGGACGCCGCAGGTCTGGGCGGCAACAGTCGCAAGATCGAGCAGGCGCTGAAGTCGGGCGACCAGGTGCTGGTGCAGGTCTCCAAGGACCCGGTGGGTCACAAGGGTGCGCGCCTCACCACGCAGATCTCGTTGGCCGGACGCTTCCTCGTGTACGTGCCGGGCGGGTCGTCCACGGGCATCAGCCGCAAGCTGCCCGACAACGAGCGCAAACGGCTCAAGGACATCCTGCGCGACATCGTTCCCGCCGATGCCGGGGTCATCATCCGCACCGCGTCCGAGGGCGTCAGTGCCGAGGAGCTCGAGCGCGACGTCACCCGGCTGCAGTCGCAGTGGGCGGCCATCCAGGAGCGGTCGTCGAACGCCGAATCGAGCAAGGGATCGTCGCCGGTCACCCTGTACGAGGAGCCGGATCTTCTGGTCAAGGTCGTGCGCGACCTGTTCAACGAGGACTTCTCGGGTCTGGTCATCGAGGGCGAACGCGCGTGGTCGACCGTGCAGAGCTACATCGAGGCCGTGGCTCCGGACATGCTGCCGCGGGTGACGCGCTACGAGTCGACGTCCAAGGACGTGGACGTCTTCGCCGCGTACCGCATCGACGAGCAACTGGCCAAGGCGCTCGACCGCAAGGTGTGGCTGCCGTCCGGCGGCACCCTCGTGATCGACCGCACCGAGGCGATGACCGTGGTCGACGTCAACACCGGCAAGTTCACCGGCGAGGGCGGCAACCTCGAGGAGACCGTCACGCGGAACAACCTGGAGGCGGCCGAGGAGGTCGTGCGCCAGATGCGGCTGCGCGACATCGGCGGAATGATCGTCGTCGACTTCATCGACATGGTCCTCGAATCCAACCGTGACCTGGTTCTGCGTCGCCTCACCGAGGCGCTCGGCCGGGATCGCACGCGCCACCAGGTGTCCGAGGTGACCTCCCTCGGCCTGGTCCAGATGACCCGCAAGCGCATGGGCACCGGACTGATCGAGGCGTTCTCGACCACCTGCGAGCACTGCCACGGCCGCGGCATCGTCGTCCACCAGTTCCCGGTCGAGACGGCCAAGGACGACGGCGGGCGCGGATCGCGCGATCAGCAGGGTGGGTCGCGACGCAAGCGTGGCGGCCGGTCCGCCGACCGCGACAAGTCGTCGGACACCGAGAGCGACACCACCGGCGAAACCGACTCCGGTGACGCCGCGGAGTCGGCTGCCTCGGAGGCGAAGGTCGCGCCGCGCCAGCCGCATCCCGTCGCCCTCGCGATGGCCGCTCACCACCACCAGGACGAGCCTGCGGGTGACCCCGTCGCCGTCGTACAGGGCGACCCCGTCGCCGAGGCGGAAGGCGACCCCGTCGCCGAGGTGGCGGGCGACCCCGTCGCGGATGCCGAAGCAGCCGTCGAGGCGGTGCGGGAGGCCGAGACCGCTGCATCGGTCGAGCCGGTGCAGGCCGACGCCGAGCAGCCCGTGGCGCCGGCGGAGCCCGAGCAGCCCGTAGCGCCGGCAGAGCCCGAGCAGCCCGCTGAGCCCGAGAAGCCGGCAGCCCGCCCGCGTCGCGCCCGCCGGGTCGCACGGGCGGCGGCCGCGCCGGCCGGGGATTCGGCCGGCACCGTGATCGTCGTCCCGGCTCAGGATGCGGCCGTGGGTTCGGCTGGGGGCCCGGTCGCGGGCTCGTCGGCCGACGGATCAGCGTCGGAGAACTCGGATACTGCAGCGTCCGGGGAGTCCGCGCCCGAGGCGTCGGTCACCACCGGGGGAGCGGCGTCCGCCTCGGCGGCCACGCCGGTGCGTCGTCCCCGACGTCGCGCCGCAGGTCGCCCCGCCGGTCCGCCGGTGGAGGAGTAGGGAAGGGTAGGTCCGGGAGGTGGGGCGTCACCGGTTTGACCCGGCACGACGCTCTCCCGTAATCTTGGACGGTCGCTGTCGGCGACGCGGCCGTGTCGTGCCCATCTCTCGGGTGGGTCCCGCCCGCTGTGCCGGCCAGCAGATCATCACTGGATGCGACGGCCCCCCGGTTCGCCGGAGGTCGTGTCGCGCCGAGAGACCAGTCGCCCCCACACGGGGAGCGAACACGTTCGACAAGCAAGGGGTAGCCGTCCGATGGCAACGTACGCGATCGTCAAGACCGGCGGAAAGCAGTACAAGGTCGCAGTGGGTGACCTCGTCAAGGTCGAGAAGATCGAGGGAGAGCCCGGCACGGCCGTCTCGCTTGACCCGGTTCTCGTCGTCGACGGCGCCGAGCTGACCACCGACGCCGACAAGCTGGCCACGGTGTCGGTCGCCGGCGAGATCGTCGAGCACACCAAGGGCCCGAAGATCCGCATCCACAAGTTCAAGAACAAGACCGGCTACCACAAGCGTCAGGGACACCGGCAGAAGCTGACCGTCCTCAAGGTCACCGGCATCAACTGACGTCGTCCGACGTTCTGATCTCTCTACCGACCCCGGAGGGTTTCTCATGGCACACAAGAAGGGCGCGTCCAGCTCACGCAACGGTCGCGATTCCAACGCTCAGCGACTCGGCGTCAAGCGCTTCGGCGGCCAGGACGTCAACGCAGGCGAAATCCTGGTCCGTCAGCGTGGCACGCACTTCCACCCCGGCGTGAACGTCGGCCGTGGTGGCGACGACACGCTCTTCGCCCTCGCTGCGGGCTCGGTCCTGTTCGGCACCAAGCGTGGCCGCAAGACCGTCAACATCGTTCCGGCCGCCGCAGAGGTCTGATCCTCCTGCGGCACTGCGGGAAGCATGCTTCCCGCTGACCGACACGTTCCCGGCAGGGGCGGCTCGGAGGGCTTGTGCTCTCCGGCCGCCCCTGTCGGCGTTTCACCACTCACCACCTGCATCACCGCTCGGAAGGACCTCTCCCATGTCGCGCTTCGTCGACCGCGTCACACTGCACGTCAGTGCAGGAAAGGGCGGCAACGGATGCTCGTCCGTGCACCGGGAGAAGTTCAAGCCCCTCGGCGGCCCCGACGGCGGTAACGGTGGGCGCGGCGGCAACGTCGTGCTCGTCGTCGACTCCGGCGTGCACACCCTCCTCGACTTCCACTTCCACCCGTACGCGAAGGGCGGCAACGGCACGCAGGGTGCTGGAAGCAACCGCGACGGGGCCATCGGTGAGGACCTGATCCTGCGCGTGCCGGACGGCACCGTCGTGCTGGACAAGGACGGTCGGATCCTCGCCGACATGATCGGGGAGGGCACCCGGTTCGAGGCGGCGGCCGGCGGTCGCGGTGGCCTCGGGAACGCCGCTCTCGCCTCGCGCGCCCGCAAGGCGCCCGGCTTCGCCCTGCTCGGCGAGGACGGCGAGGAACGCGACCTGGTTCTCGAGCTGAAGTCCGTCGCGGACGTCGGCCTGGTCGGATTTCCCAGCGCCGGGAAGTCGTCGCTCGTCTCGGTGCTGTCGGCGGCCAAGCCGAAGATCGCGGACTACCCGTTCACCACGTTGGTGCCGAACCTCGGCGTCGTCTCGAGCGGCGAGACCACCTTCACCGTCGCCGACGTGCCGGGTCTGATTCCGGGTGCCAGTCAGGGCAAGGGGCTCGGCCTCGACTTCCTGCGTCACCTCGAGCGGTGCGCCGTGCTGGCCCACGTGGTCGACTGCGCCACCCTCGATCCGGGGCGTGACCCGGTGTCCGACGTGGAGGCGCTGGAAGCCGAGTTGGCGGCGTACGTGCCGGCGCTGTCGGGCGACGCGAGCCTGGGCGATCTGGCGGACCGGCCGCGCATCGTCGTGCTGAACAAGGTGGACGTGCCCGAGGCCGCGGAACTGGCGGACATGGTCCGCCCCGACTTCGAGGCCAAGGGCTGGCCGGTGTTCACCATCTCGGCCGTGAGTCGAGAAGGCCTGCGCCCGTTGACCTTCGCGCTGGCCGAGCTGGTGGCGCAGTACCGGCGCGACCACCCGAAGGCGGCGCCGCGTCGGCAGGTCATCCGGCCCGTCGCGACGGATCGTGCGGGCTTCAGCGTCATCGCCGATCCCGACGAGCCAGGCGGCTTCATCGTGCGCGGAGAGCGTCCCGAGCGGTGGGTCAAGCAGACCGCGTTCGACAACGACGAGGCCGTGGGCTACCTCGCGGACCGGCTCGCGCGGCTCGGCGTCGAGGACGAGTTGGTCAAGCAGGGTGCGCAGCCCGGCGCTCCCGTCACCATCGGTGACGTCAGCTTCGACTGGGAACCGCAGACCCCCGCGGGTGTCGAGGTCACCCTCACCGGTCGCGGCACCGACTCGCGTATCGACCAGGTGGAGCGCATCGGCGCGGCCGAGCGCAAGCATGCGCGTCGGGTCCGCCGAGGTCTGGAGACCGACGAGCAGTGACCGGAACGCGGGAGACCATCGCGGCCGCACGGTCCGTGGTGGTGAAGATCGGATCGTCGGCGCTCACCTCGATGGCCGAGGGCCTCGACGTCTCTCGTCTCGACGCGCTGGCCGACGCCATCGAGGCGCGGATGCGACGCGGCTCGGACGTGGTGGTCGTCTCGTCCGGTGCGATCGGGGCGGGCATGGCTCCGCTGGGGTTGCGACGACGCCCGCAGGACCTGGCGACGAAGCAGGCGGCGGCCAGTGTGGGGCAGTTGGCGTTGGCGCATGCGTGGGGAACGTCCTTCGCCCGGCACGGGCGGACCGTCGGCCAGGTTCTGCTGACGGCCGAGGACATCGCCCGCCGCGCGAACCACCGCAACGCGCAGCGGACGCTCGACCGATTGCGTTCGCTCGGCGCGGTGGCCGTGGTCAACGAGAACGACACCGTGGCGACCACCGAGATCCGCTTCGGCGACAACGACCGGCTGGCGGCGCTGGTCGCACACCTCGTGGGTGCGGACGCGTTGGTTCTGCTCTCCGACGTCGACGGGCTCTACGACGGTGACCCCCGCAAGGATCCCGCCGCGAGGCTGATCCCGGAGGTCGACGGACCCGAAGACCTGGACGGGGTGGTCGCCGGATCGGGTGGCGCGCTGGGGACCGGCGGAATGGCCTCCAAGCTGTCCGCGGCGCGGCTCGCGGCGGACGCCGGCGTTCCCGTCCTGCTGGCCGCGGCGTCGGACGCGGCCTCCGCGTTGGCCGGTGGGACGACGGGCACCGTGTTCGCCGCGCGACCGACGCGGCTGTCGGCGCGACGATTCTGGGTGCGTCATGCCGCCGACACCAGTGGGGGACTCACCCTCGACGCCGGTGCGGTCGAGGCCGTCGTCGGGCGTCGGCGATCGCTGCTGTCCGCCGGAATCACCTCCGTCACAGGGACTTTCGATGCCGGTGACGTGGTCTCGCTGCACGCCGACGACGGCACCCCGGTCGCGCGGGGGGTGGTCGCCTACGACTCGGCCGAGCTGGCGGGGATGCTCGGGAAGTCGACGAGCGACCTCGCGCCCGACGCGCGGCGGCCGGTGGTGCACGCCGACGATCTCGTCGCCGTCTGACCGGCGGTCGCGTTCATCGGCCGGGCGTTCGTGTCGTACCCCTGTGTCATGGTGTCGGTGACACGAATTCGGGGGGATTCACGTGGAGAAACATCTGTGCGGTGACGAGTTGTCGCCGAACGATATTCGACGATTTCTGACACGCATCGCGACCATCACCGTCGACAAGGCAGTCCGGGACGGTGGGGCCGCGGCGATCGAGACCATCACCGCGCTCGAGGAGTTGAAAGCCGCCGCGGCCGGCGCCCAGGCGGTGTTGACGACCCTGGTGGCCGACACCATCCGACAGCAACGCAGGGAGGCCGGGCGCCCCGCCGCCCGGTGGAACACCGGCATCGCCACCCAGATCGGCCTCGCCCGGAAGGACTCACCGCACCGCGGCAGCACCCACCTCGGCCTCGCCCGCGCCCTCACCACCGAGATGCCCCACACCCTCGGCCAACTGCGCCGCGGGGACCTCTCCGAATGGCGGGCCACCCTGCTGGTCCGCGAAACCGCCTGCCTCACCGCCGAGGACCGACGGCTCGTCGACACCCGCCTCTGCGCCGACCCCGCCACCCTGGCCGGCCAGGGCGACAGCACCGTCGCGGCGATGGCCGCACGGCTGGCCGCCGAACTCGACGCCGCCGCCGTCGCCCGCCGCAAGGCCCGCGCCGCCCAGCAGCGCCGCGTCACCGTCCGCCCCGCCCCGGAGTTCATGGGCCACCTCGGCGCGCTGCTGCCGATGGACCGCGCCGTCTGCGTCTGGGCCACCCTGCGCCGGGATGCGGACACCATTGTCGCCACCGGCGACGCCGACGGGCGCACCCGCGATCAGATCATGGCGGACCTGCTCGTCGAGCGGACCGTCGGTCTCGCCCCCACCATGGGCCCACCGGTGGCGGTGCAGGTCGTCATCTCCGACCAGAGTCTCCTCGGCGGCAGCAACGTCCCCGCCGAGGTGCCCGGGTACGGGCCGATTCCCGCCGCCGCGGCACGGGCATGGATCCACGACGCCGTCGACACCGACACCGACACCGAGGTGACGCTCCGCAAGCTCTACGCCCGCCCCGCCGACGGCCACCTCACTGCGGTGGAGTCGGTCCCCCGTTGCTTCCCCACCGGTCTGGCCCGGTTGATCGACCTGCGGGACCGCACCTGCCGCACCCCGTGGTGCGACGCCCCAATCCGCCACCACGACCACATCACCCCGCACGAGGACGGCGGACCGACCACCGCCGACAACGGCCTCGGCCTCTGCGCGGCCTGCAACCACGCCAAACAAGGCGACGGCTGGACCACCACCAGAACCGACGACCCCGACGACACCGACGGCAGCGACGTGCACACCGTGGAGTTCCGCACCCCCACCGGCCACACCTACCGATCGACCCCACCGCCGCAGCCGCTACCCCTGCGGCACGTGAGTTGACGTGCGTTTTCGCAACACGGTGGCCAGGGCGGCGACGGTGAGGCCCGCCACCACCATGGACCAGAGCGCCCAGCCGTATCCGAGCTGCCCGGCGAGGGTGCCGAATCCGATCGGGGCCACGAGGATGCCGATGCGGGCCACCAGCGAGACCACCGACAGCGCGGTGCCCGCAGCGATGCCGGGGAGCCGGCCCGCCATGCCGAACACCGCCGGGAAGATCGGTGCGGCACCGAGGCCGGCCACCGCGAACATCACCACCGCGAGGGTGGGGGAGGTGACCCACGGTGCAGCGAGGAAAGCCGAGGCGATGGCCACGGACCCGCCGATCAGAACGCGGTGGCGGCCCGCGCGGTCCACGACGGCGTCGCCGACGAGGCGGCCGATGAACATCGCCGTCGAGAATGCGACCACGGTGAGTCCGGCGGGTCCGGGCGTCGCCCCGAGGTCGGTCGCGTACAGCGCGCCCCAGGACTGGGGGAGGTCCTCGACGAGCGAGGAAACGAACACGAGTGCGCCGAGCAGAGCGAGGGCCGCGGCCGGACCCGACCGGCCCGGGAGGACCGAACGACGCGGCGGTCCCGCGAGATCGGGCTGCCCGGGGCGGTCCGGGCTGTCGGGTTCGCGGTGCCCGGTGTCCGGCTCGAGGTGGCGCGCGGTGAGCGCGGTGAGAGCGAGCAGGACCGCGGCGACCACGGCGAAGTGGACCCCGACGGGCACGGCGAGTGCCGCGGCACCCGCGCCGATCAGCCCACCGGTGACGGCGCCGGCGCTCTATCCCGCGTGGAGACGGTTCAGGATCGACCGGTCACATCGTTTCTCGACCAGGACGCCCTGCGCGTTCATCGCGACGTCCATCACGCCGTCGGCGGCACCGAGAACCATCACGGCGAGGCCGAGCGACCACCAGGTACCCGCCAGTGCCGGCAGCACGATGGCGACGGACAGCAGCGTGGCCGAGGCCACCGTGGTCGAGCGGCTGCCGCGGGCGCGAATGGCCAGCGCCGCGAGCGGGGTGGCCAGCAAGCCGCCCGTGCCCATCCCGGCCAGCGCGAGGCCCAGCGTGGCCGCGTCGAGGGAGAGATCGGCCGCGATCGCCGGAATGCGCGGGCCCCAGTTCCCGAGGACGGCGCCGTTGACGAAGAAGACCGCGGCGACCGCCGTCACAGGTACGACGTCAACACCTCCGAGCACCCGGCGTGCAGGGTGTCGTCCGCGAACTCGTCGCCGCGGGTGGTGCCGCGATTGACGATGACGACGGGCTTGTCGTGCTTCGCCGCGTGGCGGACGAAGCGCAGGCCCGACATGACTGTCAGAGACGATCCGAGAACGACCAGTGCGGCGGCGTCGTCGACCATGTCGTACGCCGCGCGCACGCGGGGCTTGGGCACGCTCTCACCGAAGTAGACGATGTCCGGCTTGAGAATGCCGCCGCACCGGTCGCAGTCGACCATGCGGAAGTGCGCCGTGCTGGAGATCTCCGCGTCCGCGTCGGGTGCGATCTCGACTCCGTCCGCACCGACGACGGACTCGGTGAACCCGGGGTTGACGGCGGTCAACCGCTCGTCGAGAGCGACGCGGGAGATCAGCGTCTCGCAGGACAGGCACCGCACCCGGCCGTAGACGCCGTGCAGGTCTATGACGTTCCGGCTGCCGGCCTTGGTGTGGAGCATGTCGACGTTCTGGGTGATGACGCCGGACACGACCCCGCGCCGTTCGAGTTCGGCGAGCGCGCGGTGGCCGGCGTTCGGCCGGGTCGCGTCCATGTGCCGCCATCCGACGTGGTTACGGGCCCAGTAGTGGCGACGGAACTCGTCGTCCCCGATGAACTGCTGGAAGGTCATGGGGTTACGGGGCGGCGAGTCGGGGCCGCGGTAGTCCGGGATTCCGGAGTCGGTGGACATGCCCGCACCGGTGAGGGCGACGACGTTCCCGCGGGACAGGACGTCGTCCAACGAGACGAGACCGCGCTGCGACGGTGAGAACGGGGAAACGGAGGTCACCTCGTCCAGGATAGGTCGCTCGCGCGGTCTCGTTCGGCGATGCCGGGGTCGGGCCCGAGCCAGAAGGCCCGTGCCGCGGGCGGTCAGGCAGGGACCTCGATGAGCGGGTAGACACCGTTCTCGTCGTGCCGCTCGTCGCCGACGACGGGCGGGTTGAAGACGCACAGCATGCGCATGCGCGTGGTGGTCTCGACGGTGTGTCGCTCGTGTCCGTTCAGCAGGTACATGCTGCCGGGCCCGAGCGGGTAGGTCTCGCCGGTCTCACGGTCGGTGAGCGTGCCTTCGCCTTCGATGAGCCAGACGGCCTCGACGTGGTTGGCGTAGTGGAAGTTGTTCACCGTGTTCGGCTCGATGGTGGTCTCGTGGAAGGAGAAGCCCACCCGGTCGCCGCCGAGGACGATGCGCTTGGACCGCCACTGGCCGTCCTCGCTGGCGATGTCCCGTTCGGTGCCGGTGATCTCGTCGGTGGTGCGCACGATCATGGAAATCGGATCCTTTCGCTGGGTCGACGTGGGTCAGGAGCAGACGGTCTCGGTGGCCTGGCGCAGGATCGACAGACCGTGGTCGAGATCCTCCTCGGAGATGGTCAGCGGCGGGAGCAGCTTGACCACCTCGTCCGACGGGCCGGACGTCTCCGCGAGCAGACCCTGGTCGTAAGCCATGGAGGTCACCTTGCCGGCGAGGTCACCGTCGGCGAAGACCAGCCCGTGCACCATGCCGCGGCCGCGGGTGCTCACGCCCTCGAAGCGATCGGCGAGGTCGGTGAACGCGGCCCGGATGCGCTCGCCCTTCGCGAGAATCTCCTTCTCGAAGGTGTCGTCGGACCAGAAATGCTCGATCGCCGCGGCGCTGGTGACGAAAGCGGGGTTGTTGCCGCGGAACGTGCCGTTGTGCTCGCCCGGCCCCCACACGTCGAGGTCGGGGCGGATCAAGGTGAGCGCCATGGGCATTCCGTAGCCGCCGATGGACTTCGACAGCGTGACGATGTCCGGCACGATGCCGGCCTCTTCGAACGAGAAGAACTGGCCGGTGCGGCCGACGCCCATCTGGACGTCGTCGACGATGAGCAGGATGTCGCGGCGCTTCAGCAGCTCGGCGAGGGCCTGCAGCCACTCGGCGCGGGCGACGTTCACGCCGCCCTCACCCTGGATGGTCTCGACGATGACCGCGGCGGGACGGTTGATGCCGCTGCCGGAATCGTCGAGCACCCGTTCCATCCACTGGAAGTCGTCGGTGGCGCCGCCGAAGTAGTTGTCGAACGGCATCGGGGTCGCGTGCACCAGGGGAATGCCGGCGCCGGCGCGCTTCATGGAATTGCCGGTGACCGACAGGGCGCCGAGCGTCATTCCGTGAAAAGCGTTGGTGAAGTTGATGACCGACGAGCGACCGGTCACCTTGCGGGCGAGCTTGAGGGCGGCCTCGACGGTGTTGGTCCCGGTGGGTCCGGGGAACTGCACCTTGTAGTCGAGTCCACGCGGCGCCAGGATCTTCTCGGTGAAGGTGGCCAGGAAGTCGCGCTTGGCCACGGTGGACATGTCGAGGCCGTGGGTGATGCCGTCGCGCATGATGTAGTCCACCAGTGCGGTCTTGAGGACCGGGTGGTTGTGGCCGTAGTTCAGCGCACCGGCGCCGGCGAAGAAGTCGAGGTAACGCTTGCCGTTCTCGTCGGTGATCCACGAGCCCTGCGCGGTGTCGAACACGGCGGGCCACTGGCGGCTGTAGCTGCGGACCTGCGACTCGTGGTTCTCGAACACGTCCGGGGTGGGGGTGATCTGGTTCATGAGGTCTCCTGAGAATCGGTGGTGGGGGCCGCGAAGGGGCCGACGGTGTAGAGGTCTTCCGGCTGATGCGCGTCCGGGAACGACCCGGCGGCGAACAGGTCCGAGCGGACGATGCCGGTGCCCCGCCGCCGCGCGAGCGAGGTGAACGTGGCGATCGACGCCGCGTTGTCGGGGCTGACCGTGGTTTCCAGGGTGGTGACGCCGTGCTCGGAGACGACCCGGTCGACGAGGGAGTCGAGCATGCCGCGGGCGAGTCCTCGGCCGCGGTGAGCGGCGTCGACGGCGACCTGCCAGACGAACACCGTGTGCGGGGCGTCCGGTCGGAGGTAACCGGTCACGAAACCGACGGGTCGATCGCCACCGTCGACCGCGACGACGGACGTCGCCGCGAAGTCGCGGCACCACAACAGGTACGAGTAACTGGAATTGACGTCGAGCACCTCGGAATCGCGGGCCATTTCCCAGAGGCGGACACCGTCGTCGACCGTCGGTGGACGGTATTCGTGTCGGGAGTCGAGATCGGGCGGGGTCGAGGTCGCGCTCTGTAACACGGGCGTCATATGGCAATCGAACGTAACAAGGACGCCGCGGGAAGTCAGGCGCCATGACGGAGACGGGCCGGAGGAACCCCGTCAATCCCCTGTATGCAGCGGCTGTGTGAAGGTGGTCACACGTCGGTCCGTCTCTCTCGAGCCGATTCGCGCTGCTCGCTGCGGCATGGCACCCACCTTTTCCAGCCATTTCTCGTTATCGTCCGGCCATGATGCGCGTGTCGTCCTCGCTGTCCCGCCTGGTCCCGGCGCGTTCGGGGGGTTCGCGGCCTCGGCTGCCTCTGCGGCCCTCGAGGCGGAGCCGCGCCGCGGCCGGGCTGCTGCTGGCGCTGATGGTGCCCACTCTCGCGGCGGGGGTCGTCGTCGCGGCGACGACCGACGACGACGGGTCCGCCGGCGGACCCACGCGCGTCGTTCCTGCGTCGCAGGCGAGCGACCCTCTCGCCGCGACGCGCGGCGCGCTCGGCAACACGGCGCTCCCGCTGCAGATCCTCACCGGCGGCATGACCGAACTGACCGACGGCAGTGTCGAACTCGACGACGGCGCACATCGACTGGCCGACGGGCTCGGGCAGGCCCGCGACGGCGGCGATCAGCTGGCCGACGGCATGACCCAGCTGCGGCAGGGACTGTGGCAGCTGGGCGACGGGTCCACGCAGGTCAGCGGCGGCGTCGACCGGGTCGTCGGCGCGCTGACCGGGGTGGGCGCCGCCCAGGGGCAGATCGAGGTGATCGTGCAGCAGACACTCGACTCCGTGGCCGCGTCCACCGACCCCGCGGCGGCGGCCACCGCCGATCAGCTGCGTACGGTCCTCGACCTCCTGCGGACCCAGGGCCTGAACGGCGGGGTTCTCGCCGACCTGGAACGGCTCCGCGACGGCGCCCGGCAGGTGTCCTACCAGCTGTCGGATCCGTCGTCGCCGTTCGTCGACGGCATCGTCCGGGCCACGGACGGGTCGGCGCAGCTGCGCGACGGTCTGGTCCAGCTCGACGACGGCGGCGTCCTGCTGGTCGACGGCACGACGCGTCTGCGCGACGGCGTCGGACCGATGGAAGGGATGTTCACCACGCTGCGCTCCAACGTCGACAAGGCGTCCTCGTCCCTCCCCGCCGCGGCGTCGACCGAAGTGGACCCGACCGGGTCGTCCTTCGTCGTGCGACCTGCTGTCGAGAGCTGGCCGTACCTGACCGCGGTGTTCGCCGTCCTGGCGGCCGCGCTGGTCGGGTTCCTGGTCCCGCGGGCGCGGGCCGCGGTGATCGGCGCCGTCGGTGCGGCCGCGGCGATGGTCCTGGCCCTGACGTTCGTCGACACCGGTGCCTCGTTGGCGGGATCGGCGGTCGCCACCGTGACCGTCGGCCTCTGGGTCGCCGCGGTGGTCACGGCGTGCCGCGCGGTGCGGCTCGTCCTCGGTCCCGTGGTCGGCGCGGCCGTGCTCGCGCTGCTCGGATTGGTGCAGGTGATCCTCGGTGGCGCGGTGCTGCGCGGCGCGAGTGGGCTGTTGGCGCAGGCGGCCGACGTCACCCCGGTCGGTCAGATCGTGCGGGCGCTGACCGATGCGGTGGGCGGAGCAGGCCTGCCGACCCTCGTCGCGGTGCTCGCGGCGCTCGCCACCCTGGCGGTGGCGTCGGTCGTCGTGCGCCGCGGTGAGACCCCGAGCGAAGCCGCGACGTCCGACGAACCCGACGCTCCGGCCGCCGAAAAGGCCGACGACGAGGACGTCGTCTCAGTACCCTGAGGCCACGATCCGCGAGAGTCCGTGTCGGGCGAGCGGGTACGAGGAGGCGACGTGCTGCTGTCCGGTGCCAACGCCGTGGTCTACGGCGCAGGTGGTGTGGTGGGCAGCGCCGTCGCGTCGGCTCTCGCCCGCGGTGGAGCGCGCGTGCACCTGGTCGGCCGCTCCCGCACCCGGTTGGACGCCGTCGTGCGGCGGATCACCGACCTCGGCGGACAGGCCGAGGCGCAGGTGCTCGACGTTCTCGACGAGGTGGACGTCGACGAGTACGTCGACGTCGTCGCGGCGTGCTCGGGGAGCATCGACATCTCGGTGGACCTGGTGGGTCCCACACCCGTCGCCGAGCAGACTCACCGCCGCGTCGACTACACCGAACTGGCCGAGTTGGAAGGTCCCGTTCTCGGGGCCTTGCGATCCCACTTCATCACCGCCCGTGCCGCCGCCCGGCACATGATGTGTCAGCACTCCGGCATCATCCTGGTGCCGCACCGGGCGGCCGTCACCGCAGGTCTGGACGGCGCATCGCTCGCGGCGGCCCTGCTGGACCGACTGGCGGAGCAATTGGCCGCGCAACTCGCGGCGTCGGGTGTCACGGTGCGCGCGGTGGACCTCGAGCAGGCGGCCGGGGGCGACGCCGCGGACGTGGGACGCCGGGTGGTGGACGCCGTCACCGGTGGGGATCCGACGCTCGCCGCCGTCTGAGCCACGTCTCGCCGCTCAGGTCGCGATCCGCAGCGCCTCCACCAGGTCGCGGTACAGGGTGTCCGAGGTCAGCAGCGCCGTGTGCGAGCCCTGCGCGCGGACGCGGCCCTGCTCCAGGACGACGATCGTGTCGGCGTCGATCACCGTCGACAGTCGGTGCGCGATGGTGACCACGGCGCCCCGAGCGGACAGGTCGCGGATCACCTCGTGGATCGCGGCCTCGGTGATGCCGTCGACCTGAGCAGTGGCCTCGTCGAGCAGCAGGATGTCGGGCGGCCGCACGATGGCCCGCGCGAGGGCGATGCGCTGACGCTCGCCCCCGGACACCGCGGTGTCCCGCAACTCGGTGTCCAGACCGGCGGGCAACGACTCCATCTTCTCGGCGAGCCGCACGCGGCTCAGCGCTGCCCAGAGTTCGTCGTCCGAGGCGTCGGGATGCGTCAGGCGCAGGTTCTGCGCGATGGTCCCCGGCAGGGTGGGCGTGGCCTGCTCGACGTAGCCGATGCGCTGGCGGATCTGTCGGTGGGACAGCGCCGCGTAGGGAACACCGCCGAGGATCAGCTCGCCGTCGCGCGGTTCGAGGAACCGGAGCAGCAGGGAGAACAGGGTGGTCTTCCCGGCGCCGGACGGGCCGACCAGCGCCGTGTGGCCGCGGGCCGCCACGGTGAGGTCGATCGCGTGGACGGCCGACCGGTCGTCGCCGTACCCGGCGGTGACGCCGCGCAACTCCAGCGCGGACGGGGCGTCCTCGATGCGGGTGGGGAGAACGGCCACGGTGGCGGGCGCGTCGGGCTCCGGCTCCATGAGCTGCACCTCGCGGATACGGGCGGCGGCCGCGACACCGCGTTGCAGCTGGGCGACGTAGAGCGTCAACTGCGCGACCGGTCCGACGAGCTGGAACGCGTAGAGCAGGAAGGCCACCAGCGACGACACCGCGAGCGCACCGGAGGACACGCGGTACGCGCCCACGCCGAGCACGGCGATGATGGTGAGCTGGATGCCGCTGCCGGTGATGGTCCAGGCCCACGCCTCGAGTCGGACGGACCGGATGCCGAACGAGGCCGACACTCGCGCCTCGTCGACGATCCGGTCGCCCTCGCGGTCCTCGGCTCGACTGGCCTTGACGGTGCGGACCGCGCGCAGAGCACCCTCGAGCATGCCGCCCAGCCGTCCCATCGCGGCCTGCGCGTCGCGTTGCGCCGCAGCTACTTTCGGCATGAGCAGTCCGGCGGCGACACCGATGCCGGCGATGCCGAGCAGAGCCGTCCCGAGCAGGGGAAGGTCGAGCGTGGCCATGAGGATCACCACGCCGACGATCGCGATGGTGCCGTTGACGATCTCCACGAGCGCCCACGACGACGCTTCGCGCAGTAGCACCGTGTCGGACGTGACGCGGGTGAGCATCTCGCCCGCCGGGCGCGCGGTGACGGCCGGCACGGTGGCGCCGAAGAACCGGCTCACCATCGACGAGCGGGCTTCCAGGACCACCCGCTCGGCCATCGTGCCGAGCAACAGCCGCTGCGCGAAGCCGACGACGATGCCCACCAGAAGCAGGATCACCAGCACCGTCACCGCGGACGTGGTGGCGCCGGGCACCTCGAACGAGTCGAGCAGTCGTTTGGTCACCAGGGGAGTCGCGAGCGACGAGCCGGTCGCCAGCAGCCCGAGCAGCAGGCCTCCGACGAACATGCGCCGATGCGGCCTGACGAACGTCCACAGCAGACGCAGGTTGGGCCATCGCAGCGACGCGCGATCGGTCACGCCCGCGCCGCCAGCACGAAGGGGAGGACGGCGTCCGCCCCGGCCGCGCGCAGAGCACGGGCGGCGACCGTGGTGGTCCACCCGGTGTCGGTGAGCAGGTCGAGGAGCAGGACAGGCCCGTCGTGCGCCGTCAGGTCGGGGGTGTCGAACGCGTCGACCAGGCTCGCCACCCGGAACGCGGAGTTGGCACCCGACACGGGCCGGGCGTCCGGACGGCGACGCAGCACGCCGAGGGGCGCCAGTCGCCCGACGCGGGCGAGTCGGTCGCCGAGGTCCTCCATCAGCACGGGCCGCGACGTCTCCATCACCACGACTCCGGTGGGACGCTTCGCCCAGGTCCACCCGGCGAGGACCGCGATGCAGGCCTGCTCGAGCGCGTCGGGCGCCGGACCGTCGTCGCCGTCCACGAGGGCGCGCAGTCGCGGTCCCCACACTGGATCGGTGAGCCGGCCGAGCACGCGGCCGGGCTCGGGCCCGTCGGTGATGCGGCCCGAGAGGGACACCCCCACCTTGGCCAGCCCGGTGGGCCACTGCTTGCGCGGGGCGAGATCGAGACCGGGGCGGTCCAGCCGGGTACGGGTGCGGTCGACGGTCTCGGCGTCGACGTCCGCCGACAGCGGGGTGCCCGTGCAGTTGTCACACTTCCCGCAGCGATCGACGTCCGCGTCACCGGTGAGCGACGGGTCGTCGAGCTGCCGCCGCAGGAAGGCCATGCGGCACTCGTCGGTGGTCTGATAGTCCAGCATGGCCTGCTGCTCGGCGGCGCGCGCCGCGTCGAGACGCTCGTAGCGCTCGCGGTCGTACGTCCACTCGGCACCCGTCGAGAGCCACCCGCCCTTGACGCGGCGGACGGCGCCGTCGACGTCGAGCACCTTGAGGACCATCTCGAGACGGGTACGGCCGAGTTCGACGAGGGGTTCGAGCGCCGGGGTGGACTGGGGTCGCTCGGTGTCGAGCACCTCGAGAACGCGGCGCACCACGTGTTCGCGGGGGAACGCGACCGAGGCGAAGTAGCTCCAGATCTCCCGGTCCTCCGGGCCGGGCAGCAGGATCACCTCCGCGCGCTCGGTGGCGCGGCCGGCGCGACCGACCTGCTGGTAGTACGAGATGGGGGAGGACGGCGCCCCCACGTGGACCACGAACCCGAGGTCCGGCTTGTCGAATCCCATGCCGAGGGCCGAGGTGGCCACCAGTGCCTTCACGCGGTTCGCCAGCAGATCCTGTTCCGCCGCTTCGCGCTCGGTGGGGTCGGTCTGGCCCGTGTAGGCGGCGACGGCGACACCCCGCTCGGCCAGCAGTGCCGCGAGGTCGGTGGCGCCGGCGACGGTCAGCGAGTACACGATGCCCGAACCCGGGAGCGACTCGAGCCGGTCGGCCAGCCACGCGAGACGAGCGGTGGGGTCCGGAATGCGCACCACCGCGAGGTGGAGGGAGTCGCGGCCGAGACCGCCGCGCAGCACCTCGGTGTCGGCACCGCCCACGCCCAGCTGCGCAGCGACGTCGGCGACGACCCGGTCGTTGGCCGTGGCGGTGGTGGCGAGCACGGGAACCCCGTCACGCAGTTCGGCGATCAGGGAGCGGATGCGGCGGTAGTCGGGCCGGAAGTCGTGCCCCCAGTCGGACACGCAGTGCGCCTCGTCCACCACCACGAGACCGGCATCGGCGGACAGCGAGGGCAGCACCTGGTCACGAAAGTCCGGATTGTTCAACCGTTCCGGGCTGACGAGGAGCACGTCGAGCTCCCCGGCCGCGACGCGGGCATGCACGTCGTCCCACTCGGTGACGTTGCCCGAGTTGATGGTCGCCGCCGTGACACCGGCGCGCTCGGCGGCCGCCACCTGGTTGCGCATGAGCGCCAACAACGGGGAGACGATGACCGTCGGCCCGAGCCCCTGCTCGCGCAGCAACCGCGCGGCGATGAAGTAGACGGCGGACTTGCCCCAGCCGGTGCGCTGGACCACCAGGGCGCGTCGCTTGTGCACCACCAGCGCCTCGATGGCCGTCCACTGATCGTCCCGGAGCACCGCCGACGGGCCGGCCAGGTCCGCGAGCAATTCCTGCGCGCGCTCGCGAGTGCTCACGCGAGCTCTCCCGCGGCGGCGTCGATGTCGGCGGCCGTCGGCGCGGCGATACCCGATCGGGTGGTCGCGAGCGCTCCGCCGACGACCGCGCGTCGCACCGCTGCCTCGGGCCCGTCGCGCCACGCCACGGCGAGGGCGCCGGTGAACGCGTCGCCGGCGCCGGTGGTGTCGACGGCGCGAACCCGGGGCGCGGGCACCTCGACGACGGCCCCGTCCGGGCCCCGATGGCGGGCACCGCGCGCGCCCAGGGTGGTGACGACGTGCGGGGTGCGGTCGACGGCGTCACCGAGTGCGTGATGTTCGCTCTCGTTGACCACCAGGACATCGACGGCGTCGAGAAGGGCGTCGGGCACCGGCCGGACGGGCGACGGATTGAGGAAGACGGTGGTGCCGCCGCGGCGGGCGGCCTCGGCCGCGGCCACGACGGTGGGCACGGGAATCTCCAGTTGCAGCAGCAGGACGTCGGCACCCTCGATCGCCGCGACGTCGTCCGCTCCCAGCTCGGTCAGGGCGTCGTTCGCCCCGGCGACGACGACGATGGTGTTCTCGGCCGCGTCGTCCACCGTGACCACGGCGACGCCGCTGGCCCCGGGCGCAGTCCGCAGGGTGGCGACGTCGACACCCTCGGTCCGCAGGCTCGTCCGCAGGTCCGGCGCGAACGCGTCGTCACCCACCGCGCCGACGAAGCGCACGTGTCCGCCGGCGCGCGCGGCGGCCACCGCCTGATTGGCGCCCTTGCCGCCGCGGCCGAGGACCAGGTCGGTGCCGGCGACCGTCTCACCGGGGGCGGGCAGCGACGGCGTCCGCGCCGAGACGTCCATGTTGATGCTGCCGACGACGGTGATGCGCGGGGGTTCCGGAGGGGCCACGACGCCGACACTAATCGTCGGTACCGACAGCCTCGCCTCGTGCGGACGGAGCGGTGACGGCACGTCGACGGCCACGCCGGTCGTACAGCGCGGCGACCGCGGCGCCGACCACGAGCCCCAGGGCGAGACCGATCAAGGTCATCGTCAGCCCGTGTGCGAGGCCGGCCGACCACCGTCCGTCGAAGTAGAGGATCGCGCGGACGGCGAGGTAGACCTGGTGCATCGGCTCGAACGTCGCGAGAAATCCGAACAGTCGGGGAGTGGCCTCGAGGGGGATGGTGGCGCCGGCGGACGGCAGTCCGAGGATGACGAAGAGCACGAGGTTGATCACCAGACCCGGTGTGCCGAGGACCGCCACGACGGACATGGCCGTGATGCCGACGGCGCTGATCGCGAGCGCACCGTAGAGCCAGAGCAGCAGGGCGTGCGGGGTGGGCATCCCCAGTGCGGCGGCGATGGCCAGGTACAGCCCGGACACGACGGCACCGACGACGACCATGGTCAGCCACTTCGCCACCAGGGTGCGCAGGCGGCTCACCGGGACCGCCGGCTTCTGCCGGAAGAACGGTCCGTACTCGAGCGGCAGGTAGCCGATGGCCCCGTCGACGAGCGCGTTGGCGATGGTGGCGCCGGTGAAGCCGGCGAGGACGAGCAGCAGCGCGTAGTAGAAGGCGGACAGGCCGAGTCCGGTACCGTCGGGCAGGGGGTCGTACGGCGCGACCACGACGTCGATGGGCTGGGCGAGGGTGATCGCGGCGGTACCGGTCAGGACCGTTCCCTCCGGTAGACCGGCGGTGACCTGGTCGACGAGCTGTGACCCGACCGTCGAATTCGCCTCCGCGAGTGCGCGATCGGCGACGGTGCTCGCCAGCGTCGACCCCAGGGTGCCGGCGCGGGGGTTGGTCATGACGGTGACGATCGGTTTCTCGACGTCGCCTGGCACGGCCGCGGCCTCGGCGAGCACGGTGACGCGCTTGGTGAAATCGCTGGGGATCACCACGGCGGCGTAGACGTCACCGTTCGCGAGCATTTCCTGAGCCTGTGCGATGCCGACCACGCGGAGGTCGAACCGGTCGGCGTCGAGGCCCTTCTCGATGCCGTCGGCGATGGAGGCGCCGAGGTTCGCCTGCTGTCCGTTCGGCAGGAGGTCGCCTTCGTCGTTCTGGACGAGCGCGAGGGGGAAGTGGCGCAGGTTCTTCTGCGGGTCCGCCACCCCGCCGAGATAGAGCGCGGCGAGCAGCGACATCAGCACCGACACGACGACGACCGGCACGGCCCAGGTGAGGGGGCGGCGGAACGCCGACGGACGTGGTGCGATCTCGGTGGACATGGCAGGTCCCTCTCGACGGAGTCGGTGGCCGTGCTCGATTCACTACTGTATCGAGTGGCAGTTCGATACAGTAGTGCATCGAACTCCCGACCGACAAGGACCGACTTCCGTGACCACCGAGACAGCCCGGCCGAAACGCAGCCGCGCCGCGACGCGCGAACGTGTACTGGACGGCGCCCTGGCCGTCTTCGCCGAACGCGGTTTCGGACGCTCGACCCCGGAGCAGATCTGCGAGCGCGCCGGCTTCACCCGCGGTGCCTTCTACTCGAACTTCGGCTCGATGGACGAGGTGTTCCTCGCCCTCTGGCAACGTCAGGCGAACGCCCTCGTCCAGAGACTGCGCGCGGCGGTCGACGACGTGCAGGTGACGGCCCCCGCCGGCACGTCCGTCGACCGCGCCTTCACCGCGACCGTCGTCGACGGGCTGTCGGGACTCACCGCCGACGTCTCCTGGCACGTCCTCACGGCCGAGTTCTCCGCGTACGCCGCCCGCCGTCCCGAGGTCGCCGCGGTGATCGTCGAGCACCGCGCGGCGCTGCGCCACGCGTTGCTGCCCATGATCGTGCGCGTGCTGGCCGCGTTCGGGCGCGAACCCGCCGTCGACGAGGACACCCTGGGTCGCAGCGTCGTGGCCGTGTACGACGGCGCCATGTCGCAGGCGATGATCGAGCCCGACGACCCGACGCCGCGACGGCTCGCGCTCGAGCTCGTCGCGGCGATCGTCTGGGATCGCTCACGCCCGGTGCGAGGTCAGTAGGCCCGCTCGTACTGCGGCGGCGTCGCCGGCGTCATCGTGACCCCGAGCTCCTGCGCGGCTCGGCGCGGCCAGTACGGATCGCGCAGCAGCGCGCGGCCGAGCAGGACGGCGACCGCGTCCCCGGAGGCGACGACGTCCTCGGCCTGCTTGGCCTCGTCGATCAGCCCGACGGCGGCGGCGGGAACGGTGGTCTCGCTCTGGATCCGCCGCGCGAACGGCACCTGGTAGCCCGGCGCGACCGGAATCTCCGCCTTGGCGACGTTGCCGCCGGTGGAGACGTCGATCAGGTCGACCCCGTGATCCTGCAGCCGTTCTGTCAGCAGGATCGTCTGATCCGGGGTCCAAGCGTCGGAATCGACGCCGCGGTCCTCGCCGGTCCAGTCGGTCGCGCTGACGCGCACGAACACGGGGCGGTCGGCCGGCCAGACCTCGCGCACGGCGTCGACGACGCGCAGCAGGAACCGGGCACGACCGTCGAAGTCGCCGCCGTACTCGTCGGTGCGGTGGTTGCTCGCGGGGGAGAGGAACTGGTGCAGGAGGTAGCCGTGCGCCGCATGGATCTCGACCACCTCGACGCCGGCGCGGTGGGCGCGCGTCGCCGCTGCCCGGAAGTCGTCGACGACCGCATCGATGTCGTCGGCCGACATCTCCCGCGGAGCCGGGTAGTGGCCGAACGGGACCGCGCTCGGGCCGAGGGTCTCCCAGTGCAGCGGGTTGTCCGCCGGCAACGGCTTGCCGCCGCGCCACGGTGCGTCGGTGGACGCCTTACGACCGGCGTGCGCCAGCTGGACCGCCGGGACGCTGCCGTGCGCGACGATCTCGGCGACGACCTCGGTGAGCGCCCGCTCCTGCTCGTCGGTCCACAGGCCAAGGTCCCACGGGCTGATCCGGCCTTCGGGGGACACCGACGTCGCCTCGGTCACGATCAGCCCGGCGCCGCCCACGGCCCGCGAGATCAGGTGCGTCCGGTGCCAGGCGGTCATCGCGCCCACCGCGGCCCCCTCGGCGTCGGCCGAGTACTGGCACATCGGCGACATCCAGATGCGGTTGGGGACGGTCAGTTCCCGCAGGGTCAGGGGCTCGAACAGCACGCTCATCGGTCCACTCCTCGTCTCGACTCGCTTCTCGTTCGTGGCCAACCGGCTCGGCGGCGAACTATTCCCGGCGTTTACCCTGGGCTCGTGACCGCTGTCTCTCCCGCATCCGTCTCCCTCGAGGAGGCCGTCCACGCGGCGGCCCGGCGCGCCCGGCTCGCGGCGCGCGTCCTCGCACAGACCACCACGGCGGACAAGGACCGGGCGCTCCATGCCGCGGCCGACGCGCTGCTCGCCGCGGCGGACCCGGTGCTGGCGGCGAACGCCGAGGACGTCGCGGCCGCCGCGGCGGACGGCACTCCGGATTCGGTGCTCGATCGGCTGCGCCTGACGTCCGACCGCATCGACGGCATCGCCTCGGGCCTGCGGCAGGTGGCGGGTCTGCCGGACCCGGTGGGCGTGACGCTCGAGGGCACCACCCTGCCCAACGGACTCGAGACTCGTCGGGTGAGCGTCCCGCTGGGCGTCGTCGGCATGATCTACGAGGCGCGGCCCAACGTCACGGTCGACGCCTTCGGTCTCACGCTGAAGTCCGGCAACGCCGTGCTGCTGCGCGGCTCGTCGTCCGCCGCACGCACCAACGCGGCGTTGGTGGACGTGCTGCGCGCCGCACTGGTCGCCGTCGGGCTGCCCGCCGACGCCGTCCAGTTGCTCTCGTCGGAGGACCGCGCCACCGTCACGCATCTCATCCGTGCGCGCGGGCTGGTCGACGTCGTCGTTCCGCGCGGCGGAGCCGGCCTCATCTCCGCCGTGGTGCGGGACGCGACGGTGCCGACCATCGAGACCGGCGTCGGCAACTGCCACGTGTACGTCGACGCCTCGGCGGACCTCGACGTCGCCGAACGCATCGTCCTCAACGCCAAGACCCGTCGCGTCAGCGTGTGCAACGCGGCCGAGACCGTCCTGATCGACCGCGCGGTCGCCGACGCGGCCGTCCCGCGGCTGGTGGCAGCACTGGAGGAGCACGACGTCCGCGTCCACGGCGACCTGCCCGGCCTGATCCCGGCCACCGCGGCGGACTGGGAGCAGGAGTACCTCTCGCACGACATCGCGCTCGCCGTGGTGGACGGCGTCGACGGGGCGATCGAGCACATCGACCGCTACGGCACCGGCCACACCGAGGCCATCGTCGCTCGCGACGTCGCGGCCGCGCGGACGTTCACCGCGCGCGTCGACGCCGCGGCCGTCATGGTCAACGCCTCGACGGCCTTCACCGACGGCGAGCAGTTCGGTTTCGGCGCCGAGATCGGCATCTCCACGCAGAAGCTCCACGCCCGAGGACCGATGGGCCTGCGGGAGCTCACCTCGTCCAAGTGGATCGTGTGGGGCGACGGACACGTCCGTCCGTCCTGACCGACCTCCACCACAACGACCGAAGAGGCTTCCTGGTGACTTCTGCCCCGCCGAACTCCGCTGCCGCGAACATCGTGCCCGTCTTCACCGACGTCGACGACGTCGTCGCCCGGCTCGCGACCACCGGCTACCTCGCCGACAAGGCGACGGCCACCGCGGTCTTCCTCGCCGACCGGCTCGGCAAGCCGTTGCTGGTCGAGGGGCCGGCCGGAGTCGGCAAGACCGAGTTGGCGCGGGCCGTCGCGCAGGCCACCGGCGCGGAACTGGTGCGGCTGCAGTGCTACGAGGGCGTCGACGAGGCCCGCGCACTCTACGAGTGGAACCACGCCAAGCAGATCCTGCGCATCCAGGCCGATCAGGGGTCCGGGTGGGACGCCACGCGGCACGACGTGTTCTCCGAGGAGTTCCTCCTGCCGCGGCCGCTGCTCACCGCGATCCGGCGCAGCGACCCGACGGTTCTGCTCATCGACGAGACGGACAAGGCGGACGTGGAGATCGAGGGGCTTCTCCTCGAGGTGCTCAGCGATTTCGCCGTCACGGTTCCCGAGCTCGGTACCGTCACCGCGACGCGCCGGCCGTTCACCGTCCTCACGTCCAACGCGACCCGTGAGCTCACCGAGGCGCTCAAGCGGCGCTGCCTGTTCCTGCACCTCGACTTCCCCGACGCGGCCCTCGAACGCCGCATCCTCGCGAGCCGGGTCCCCGAGCTGCCCGACGCGATGGCCGAGCAGATCGTCCGCATCGTCCAGGTGCTCCGGGACATGCAGCTGCAGAAGGTGCCCTCGGTGGCCGAGACCATCGACTGGGGCCGCACGCTGCTCGCGCTGGGGGTCGACTCGGTCGACGATTCCGTCGTGAAGTCGACGTTGGGCGTGGTGCTCAAGCACCGCTCCGACACCGAGCGGGCCGTCGCCGAACTGCGCCTGGGCTGATGACGGCCGCCGCCGACGTCGCCGGAATTCCGGCGCACCTGGTCGGCTTCGTCGAGGCTCTGCGCCGTCGGGGCATCGCGGTCGGCCCGTCCGAGACCGTCGACGCCGGTGCCGTGCTCGCGGTGCTCGATCTGCTCGACCGCGAGGCCGTCCGCGAGGGACTGGCCTGCTCCCTGGTGCGACGGCCGTCGCACCGGCCCGCGTTCGACGCCCTCTTCGACCTGTGGTTCCCGGCCGCGATCGGGGCCCGCACGGCCGACGAGGATGCCGTCGTCACCCCGCCGCGGCGGGACAACGGAAGCGTCGATCTCGACGCCCTCAAGCACGTGCTGGCCGATCTCCTCGCGGACGGGTCCGACGAGGCGATGGCGGAGGTGCGACGCCTGGTTGGCGACGTCGTCGAGACGTACGGCAAGTACTCCACCGCCCGCGGCGACTCCTTCTCCGAGTACCAGACATTGCGTGAGGTCGCCCCGGAGACGCTGCTCGCCCGCATCGTCGAGGGCCTGCGCGGACGCACCAGCGACCCCGGCGCGCCCACGTCGGGCGACTTCGAGAGCGAGCTCGTCCGCCGCACCGCGGCGGTGCGGGTCGCGGAGTTCCGCTCGATGATCGAGAAGGAGGTACGACGCCGCACGGCCGAGGTGCTCGGCCGCGAGCGGGTGGCGTCGTACGGCGTTCCCCGCGCCGCCGAGGACGTCGACTTCCTGCGCGCGTCGGAGGCGGAACTCGCCGCGTTGCGACGATCGATGGTCCCGCTCGCCCGCATTCTCGCCGGGCGGCTGGCCGTGCGTCGTCGTCGGTCCCGCGCCGGGTCGATCGACCTGCGGCGCACGCTGCGGCGGTCCATGTCGACGGGCGGGGTGCCGGTGACGCTGGTGACCAAGGCGCCGCGCCGTGCCCGACCCGACCTGATCGTTCTCTGCGACGTGTCCGGGTCCGTCGCCGGCTTCAGTCAGTTCACGTTGTCGCTGGTCCACACCCTGCGCGAGCAGTTCTCGCGCGTGCGGGTGTTCGCGTTCGTCGACACCGTCGATGAGGTCACCCGGTTCTTCTCCGGGCCCGCGTCGGCAGGGGTGACCGACGCGGTGAGCCGCATGATCGCCGAGGCCGACCTCGTCTCCTACGACGGCCACTCGGACTACGGGCACTCGTTCGAATCGTTCGCGATGCGGCACCTGTCCGTCGTGACGCCGCGGTCGTCGGTGCTCGTCCTGGGCGACGCCCGCACCAACTTCCGGGACCCTCGGGTCGAGTCCCTCGCCCGCGCGGTCGCCGTCGCCCGGCACGCGCACTGGCTCAACCCGGAACCGCGGGCCCAGTGGGGCACCGGGGACTCCGCGGCCGAGGTCTACCGCCGGGTGATCCCCATGCACGAGTGCCGCTCGGCGTCGCAACTGGCGGACGTGGTCGGGCGCCTGCTCCCGGCCACGTAGAGTCGACGCTCGTGCACCCAGCGCCGACCTCTCCGGACGGGCCCTCGCGGCCGTCCGGGTCCGAGCCGCGTCCGCGCAGGCTCGGCGTCATGGGCGGCACCTTCGATCCGATCCACCACGGCCACCTCGTGGCGGCCAGTGAGGTGGCGGATCGGTTCGATCTCGACGAGGTCATCTTCGTGCCCACGGGTCGACCGTGGCAGAAGAACGACCGCAGCGTGAGCCCGCCGGAGGACCGGTACCTCATGACCGTCGTCGCGACGGCGTCGAACCCGCGGTTCTCCGTCAGCCGCGTCGACATCGACCGGGGCAAGCCCACGTACACCGTCGACACGCTGCGTGACCTCGCACGCCAGCACCCCGGGGACGAGCTCTACTTCATCACCGGGGCGGACGCGCTGGGCAGCATTCTCGGTTGGCAGGACTGGCAGGAACTGTTCGGTCTGGCGCGCTTCGTCGGGGTGTCCCGGCCGGGGTACGAGCTCGAGGCGGACCACCTGGCGGACTACCTCGCCCGGCTGCCCCGCGACGTGCTCACGCTCGTCGAGATCCCCGCCCTCGCCATCTCGTCGACGGAGTGCCGTCGGCGGTCCGCCGAGGGGCGACCCGTCTGGTATCTCGTACCCGACGGCGTCGTGCAGTACATCTCCAAACGCAACCTCTATCGCTCGGCGGGAGCCGGGGGACGAGACACCGTCTCCGAACCGGCACCGTCGTCCACCGAACACCCGGGAGTTCCGCAGTGAGTGCCACATCCGATGCCGTCGCGATCGCGACCGTCGCCGCCCGCGCCGCCGACGACAAGTTGGCCGCCGACGTCATGGTCATCGACGTCTCGGAACAGCTCGTCATCACCGACTGCTTCGTGATCGCGTCGGCGCCCAACGAGCGTCAGGTCAACGCGATCGTCGAGAACATCGAGGAGAAGCTGCGCGAGGCGGGCCACCAGCCGGTGCGCCGTGAGGGCACCCGCGAGGGACGCTGGGCGCTGCTCGACTACGTCGACGTCGTGGTCCACGTCCTTCATAACGACGAGCGCCACTTCTACGCCCTCGAGCGGCTGTGGAAGGACTGCCCCGTGCTCGAGATCGAGGGCGTGCGGTCCGAAGAGCGCACCACGTACGGCACCGACGAGGGCCACGACGAGCCGAACGGAAGCGCCCCGACGGCGTGAGTGCTCCGCTGCCGGTGCGTCGGCTGGTGCTGCTCCGGCACGGTCAGACCGAGTACAACGCGGCCGGGCGCATGCAGGGTCACCTCGACACCGACCTCACCGACCTCGGGCGTCGGCAGGCCGACCTCGCGGCGCGCGAGCTCGCGACGCTGCGTCCGCATCGCATCGTCACCTCCGATCTGCGCCGTGCGCACGACACCGCCCGCGCCCTGGGCACGCACGCCGAGGTGCCGGTCGAGACCGATCCGCGGTTGCGCGAGACGCACCTCGGGGACTGGCAGGGCCTGTCGCACACCGACATCGACGCGTCGTCGCCCGGTATTCGGGAGACCTGGCGCAGCGACTCCGAGTTCCGTCCGCCCGGCGGTGAATCGCGCCTGGACGTCGCCGCCCGCGCCCGGCCTCTCGTCGAGGAGTTGCTGAGCGACGCGGCATGGACCGCGGACCCGGTGGTGCTCGTCGCACACGGCGGCACCATCGCCGCGCTCACGGCGTCGTTGCTCGCGCTGCCGGTGGAGTCGTGGCCCGTGCTCGGCGGGCTCGGCAACGCGAGCTGGGTTCAGCTCTCCCGCTACGAGTCCGAGCCGCCCTGGCGCCTGGACATCTGGAACGCCACCGCGGCCGTCGCCGGAGACGTGCTGTGACCGAGCGGCCGGTGCTGCTGGTCCTGGCCGACTCGCTGTCGTACTACGGGCCCGAGGGCGGGCTGCCCGCCGACGATCCGCGCATCTGGCCGTCGCTCGTGGGCCGCCAACTCGGCTGGGACGTCGAGCTGGTCGCCCGCATCGGCTGGACCTGTCGCGACGCGTGGTGGGCGCTCACCCAGGATCCGCGGGTCTGGGCGGCGATACCTCGTGCCGGGGCGCTGGTGGTGGGCACGAGCGGCATGGACTCGTTGCCCTCGCCGCTGCCGACCGCCCTCCGCGAGCAGATCCGGTACGTCCGGCCGCCGGCGCTGCGACGGGCCGTCCGCGCGGGATACGGATGGGCGCAACCCCGGTTGTCGCGACTCGGCCGTCCGGTGGCGCTGCCGCCCGCGCTGTCCGTCGACTACCTCGAGCAGATCCGGGGTGCGGTGGCCGCGGTGCGGCCGGACCTACCGATGGTGGCGACCCTGCCGTCCGTCCACGAGTGCGACGCCTACGGACGGGTGCACGCGGGCCGCGAGCCCGCCGTGCGGGCGACCACCGCGTGGGCTCGCTCGGCGAACGTTCCCCTGGTCGATCTGAAGGCCGCGGTGATCGACGACTTCCGCGCCGGCACCACCAATCCCGATGGCATCCACTGGGGTTGGGCCTCGCACGAGCGGGTCGCGGAGGCGATGCTGCGGGTGCTGCGGGGCACCTGAGTCGTCCATCCCCGGGTCCGAGGTTGTCCCCGGGTTCGTTCCGATGCGGAGGTCGCGTCGACGCCGGACCCTAGCGTCGCGGGCATGACGTCATCCGACCTCGCGTCCGATCTCGCCGACGGGCCCGGCTTCGACGACCGTCCGGTGCGGCCCGAGCGACCGACGCCGCGCCTGCGGGGCGTCCGGCTCGATCTCGGCTCGCGGGGATTGCGGGCGCTCGTGGTGGTGGGGGTCGTGCTGGTTCTCGGGACGGCCGGGTTGCTGATGCGCGACGCGCCCGAGGTGGTCGCGGTGCCGCCGCTCCCGTCCGTGGCGGGACCGGCCGTGGAGTCGGTTCCCTCTGCCGAGCCCGACCCGCCCGGGTCGATGGTCGTCAGCGTGGTCGGCGCCGTGCTGCGGCCCGGACTGGTCACCGTGCCGGCCGGCTCCCGCGTTGCCGACGCCGTGGCCGCGGCCGGCGGTCATCGGCCCGAGGCCGACATGCTCACCCTGAACTGGGCCCGGCCCGTCGCCGACGGCGAGCAGGTGGTGGTGGGGGTCGGCGGTACGGCCCCGGTCGGTGGGGTGCTGACCGCGGACGGAGCGCCGCCGACCGCCGGGGCTCTGGGCGAGGCTGCCGCACCGGGACGGGTCTCGCTCAATTCCGCCACCGAGGCCGACCTCGACGCCCTGCCGGGCGTCGGTCCCGTCACCGCGGCCGCGATCGTGGCGTGGCGGGAGGAGAACGGCCCCTTCGCGAGTGTCGAGCAGCTGGCCGAGGTGACCGGCATCGGGCCGGCACGTCTGGAGAAGCTGACGGAGTTGGTGGTGCCGTGACGGACGACCCCGGCGGGGCCGACGACGCTGCGGAACAGCAGGATTCGACCGTTCCGGACCTGCGCCTGGTGCCGTCGGCGGTGGGGGCGTGGATCGCGTGCGGACTCGGGGTCGGGGCGGGGGCGTCCGCCGCGGTGGTCCTGGCGGTCGCGTGCGTGACGATGGCCGCCGGGTGTGGTCTGTGGACCGCCGCCATGGGCTCCCGGCGGCGAATCGTCACGGTGGCGTCGGCCGCGCTCGTGGTGACCGCCGCGTTCGCTGGGACGGCCGCGCTGCGTGTCGACACGGTCGACACCGGGCCGGTGCGCGCCTACGCCGAGGCCGGACGGTTCGTCGGCGTCGACGGCACCGTCAGCGAGGATCCCCGCGAAATCGACGGCGCCGGTGCGTCTCTCGTGGTGCTGTCCGTGCGGGCGCATCGGGTGGCGTCGGGCCGCGACGCGGTGACCGGCCCGGCGGATCTGACCGTTCTCGCCACCGGAGCCGAGTGGATGCGGGTGGCGTACGGGACGCCCGTGACGTTCCGGGCCCGCCTGGCCGTGCCGGACCGACCGGGCCTCGTCGCCGCCGTGGCACGCCCGACCGGCCCGCCGAGCCCGGGCGACCCGCCGTGGTGGGCGGCGGCGGCCACCGCCGTCCGGGGCGCGCTGACCGCCGCGTCGGAGCGGGCGTTGCCACCCGAGTCCGCAGGTCTGCTGCCGGGCATCGTGGTGGGCGACCGATCGGGGCTGCTGCCCGATGTGGAGGAAGACTTCACCGAGGCCGGCATGTCGCATCTGACGGCGGTGTCGGGCGCCAACTTCGCGTTCCTCGTGGGTGCGGTGGTGCTGCTGGCGCGGGCGTGCACGCTGGGTCCGCGCGTGACCGTGCTGCTCGCCGGGCTCGCGCTGGTGGCGTTCGTGGTGATCGCCCGTCCGTCGCCGAGCGTGCTGCGGGCGGCGGTGATGGGGGTGCTCGGCCTGCTCGCGCTGCTGACGGGGCGACGACGCCACGCGATGCCGGCGCTCGCCACCGCTGTGATCGTGATGCTCGCGGTGGACCCGGCGTTGGCGGTGTCGTGGGGTTTCGCGTTGTCGGTCACGGCGACCGCGGCGCTGGTGCTGCTGGCGCCCGTGCTGCTGCGCTGGTGGGTCGGAGATCCCGATGCGCCGGACGGTCGGCCCGCGCGGTCGCCGGTGCGGGGCGCCGTCGTGGTCGCGGTGGCCGCCCATCTGGTGACCGCGCCGATCGTGGCGGCGATGGCGGGCCGGTCGAGCCTCTACGCGGTCGTCGCGAACGTGCTCGCGGCGCCCGTGGTCGGTCCGGTCACGGTGGTGGGCGCCGCGGCGGCCCTGATCGCCGTGGTCGACGTCGACGTCGGCGCACTGGTGGCGGGGGTGACGCGGCTTCCCCTCGCGTGGCTCGTCGAGGTCGCGCGCGTGTGCGCGTCGGCGCCCGGCGCGGTGATTCCCACCCCCGACGGGCTCGCCGGTGCGCTGGTGGTGGGCGCGATCGCGGTGGGTGCGATCGGCGTGTGGTGGTGGGTCCGGGCGCGAGGGGGTCGGGAGGGTCGGGGCTGTCGGTCGCCCGTGGCACGATCGTCCGGTGAGTGCAGCGACCCGCCCCGAGCCCCTTCATCTCGTCCTGGGTGACGAGGAGCTGCTCGTCGAGCGTGCCGTCTCGTCCATCGTGTCGGCGCTGCGTCGGGCGGCCGGCGGGGGCGCGGATCTCCCCGTCGACACCATCCGGGCCGGGGACACCACCACGGCCGAGTTGGCGGAGCTGCTCAGTCCCTCGCTGTTCGCCGAGGACCGGGCCGTGATTTTCGAGGCCGCGGCCGAGGCGGGCAAGGACGCGGTCACGCTGCTGCAGGACGCGGCGTCGTCACCGATCGACGGGGTGGTGCTCGTGATCCTGCATTCCGGTGGGGGACGGGCGAAGTCGATGGTCGGGGTGCTGCAGAAGGCGGGTGCGGTGGTGCACGACTGCGCCAAGATCACCAAGGCCTCGGACCGCATCGACTTCGTGCGCGGGGAGTTCCGCCGTCACGACGTGCGGGTGGCACCGGACGCCATCGCGGCCCTGGTGGACGCCGTCGGTTCGGACCTGCGCGAGCTCGCCGCCGCGAGTTCCCAGCTGGTGTCGGACACCGGCGGGAAGGTCGACGTCGCCGCCGTGAAGCGGTACTACTCGGGCCGCGCCGAGGTGACGGGGTTCGACATCGCGGACAAGGCGGTCGCGGGGGAGAAGGCAGCGGCGCTCGAGGCGCTGCGATGGGCGATGCTGGGCGGTGCGCCGCACGTCCTGCTGGCGGACGCCCTGGCCGACGCCGTGCACACGGTCGCCCGCGTCGGGTCGGCGGGCCGCGGCGACCCGTTCCGGATGGCGCCGGAACTCGGGATGCCGCCGTGGAAGGTGAAGAAGGCGCAGGCGCAGGCCCGGCACTGGGATCCCGAGCGCATCGCCGCGGCGCTGCAGGTGGTAGCCGCGCTGAACGCGGACGTGAAGGGGCAGGCCGCCGACGCGGACTACGCGGTGGAGCGGGCGGTCACCGTCGTCGCGGGGTTGGCCGCGGCGCGGTAGGTCGGCCGGTGCTCGACCCAGGGAACGCACCACACCCCGGCCGCCGAGGGCGACCGGGGTGTGGTGGGCACGGCACGGCGCGTCGCTCCCCGAGGGAAGCGGACCGTGGCGCGAATCAGAGCTTGTTGAACGCCAGGGAGAGCGCCGACTTCTTGTTTGCGGCCTGGTTCTTGTGGATGACGCCCTTGCTGGCAGCCTTGTCGAGCTGACGGCTGGTCGACTGCAGGAGGGTCTCGGCCTTGTCCTTGTCGCCGGCGGCAGCAGCCTCACGGAACGACCGGACGGCGGTGCGCAGCGACGACTTCACCGACTGATTGCGCAGACGCTGACGCTCGTTGGTGGCAATGCGCTTCACCTGGGACTTGATGTTGGCCACGCTGAAATATCCTTCGCTTCTACTCGGTCCGGGACGGCTGGCTCCGGGGAACGATCCTGGCCGTGACGTGCTGTGCTCGTGCTAAGCATGCGGCGGGCACGGATGACGTGCCCACGCCCGACGGTCGAGACTACCAGCGACGGACCGTGAACCCAATTCGCCCGCCGCCGGGGGACACCGTCGCCCGACGAGTGTGACGGCCGGGGCTCTTGTGACCGACGATAATTGTCGTGTCCCCCGTGCCAGGACGCACCCGGTGAGGCACCATGACGCCATGAGCCCACGGTCCACCGCGACGGAGAAGCCGGACAAGCCGGCGAAGACGACGTCGAAATCCGCGCAGTCGCAGAAATCGACGGCACGGTCGTCCCGGTCGACCGCTCGCTCGTCGACGACCGACGGGGTGTTCGGCGGGTACAGCGACGTGGGCCGGTACGGGCTCGCGTTCGACGAGATGTTCGACGGCGACGGTGGCCTGCGCGGACCGTACAAGGGCATCCACAAGGCGTTGGCTCCCTCCGACGCCGGTGAGCTCGAGGCCCGCTCGGACGCGCTCGGCCGCGCCTTCGTCGACCAGGGCATCACCTTCTCGCTGTCCGGTCAGGAGCGGCCGTTCCCGCTGGACCTGGTGCCCCGCGTCATCGCCGCGGCCGAGTGGAACAAGCTCGAGCGCGGCATCACCCAGCGCGTCAAGGCGCTGGAGATGTTCCTGGCGGACATCTACGGCGACCAGGAGATCCTGCGCGACGGTGTCGTGCCCAAGCGGCTGGTGACCTCCTGCGAGCACTTCCACCGCGAGGCGTTCGGCATCGTGCCTCCCAACGGCGTGCGCATCCACGTCGCCGGCATCGACCTGGTGCGCGACGCGGAGGGCACGTTCCGCGTGCTCGAGGACAACCTCCGCTCACCGTCCGGCGTCAGCTACGTCATGGAGAACCGGCGCACCATGGCGCGGGTCTTCCCCGACCTCTTCGCGAGTCACCGGGTGCGCGCGGTGGGGGACTACGCGACCCATCTGTTGCGGGCCCTGCGCGCTGCGGCCGCCATCAACGAGGCGGACCCCACCATCGTCGTCCTGACTCCGGGCGTCGCCAATTCCGCGTACTTCGAGCACTCGCTGCTCGCCCGGTTGATGGGCGTCGAGCTCGTCGAGGGCCGCGACCTGTTCTGCCGCGACAACGTCGTCTACATGCGCACCACCGAGGGCGAGCGGCAGGTCGACGTCATCTACCGCCGCATCGACGACGATTACCTGGACCCCATGCAGTTCCGGCCCGATTCGGTGCTGGGAGTGGCCGGGCTCGTCAACGCGGCGCGCGCCGGCAACGTCGTCATCTCCAGCGCGGTGGGCAACGGCGTCGGCGACGACAAACTCACCTACACGTACGTGCCGACGATCATCGAGTACTACCTGCACGAGAAGCCGCTGCTGGCCAACGTCGACACCTACCGCTGCTGGCTCCCGGAGGAGTGCGAGGAAGTCCTCGACCGCGTGGACGAGTTGGTGATCAAGCCGGTCGAGGGATCCGGCGGCTACGGCATCGTCTTCGGTCCCGACGCCAGTGCGAAGGAGCTGAACGCGATCACGCGCAAGATCAAGGCCGATCCGCGGGGCTGGATCGCCCAGCCGGTGGTGCAACTGTCGACGGTGCCCACCAAGATCGGCGATCAGCTGGTACCTCGCCACGTGGACCTGCGGCCGTTCGCGGTCAACGACGGCGACGACGTGTGGGTGCTGCCCGGCGGACTGACGCGCGTCGCGCTGCCCGAAGGGTCGCTGGTGGTGAACTCCAGCCAGGGCGGCGGCAGCAAGGACACCTGGGTGCTCGCGAGCCGGAGTTCGTCCGAGGAACGCGAACTGGGCGGTCAGGAGATCGTGAGCGAACCGCCGTCGTCACCGACCGCGCCGCAGGGTCCCGAGCTGACATCGTCGCAGATCCAACAGCAGCAGCAGGGCCGCACGGACACCACCGGAACGGGGGCCGAGTGATGTTGGCGCGCAACGCGGAATCGCTGTACTGGATCGGGCGCTACGTCGAGCGTGCCGACGACACCGCTCGGATTCTCGACGTCACGGTGCATCAGCTGCTCGAGGACGCCACGGTCGATCCCGACCACGCGTCCCGAGTCCTGTTGCGCGTGTTGGGTTTCGAGCTTCCCACCGAACGACTCGACGTGTGGTCGCTGACCGAACTGGTCGCCTTCTCGCGCAACGGGACGGGATCGATCGTCGACTCGCTGTCGAGCGCTCGCGAGAATGCCCGCGGCGCACGGGAAGTCACGTCCAGCGAGATGTGGGAGTGCCTCAACACCACCTACAACGCGCTGAACGATCGCATCCGCGCCTCGAAGCGGCTCGGACCGCACGAGTTCTTCAGCTTCATCGAGGAGCGGGCCGCGATGTTCGCCGGGTTGGCGGACTCCACGCTCAGCCGTGACGACGGGTACCGCTTCCTCCTGTTGGGCCGGTCCGTCGAACGGGTGGACATGACGGTCCGACTCCTGCTCGCCCGCGCGGGTGACCGGCCGTCGTCGCCGGCGTGGGTCACGGTGCTGCGCTCGGCCGGAGCGCACGACACCTACCTGCGAACCTATCGGGGCGCACTGGACGCCCAGCGGGTGCTCGAGTTCATGGTTCTCGATCGACTGTTCCCGCGTTCGATCTTCTACGCCTTGAGTCAGGCGGAGGCGTCGCTCGACGAGCTCGACCACCGGCCGGACAGTCGCGTGGGCTCGACCGCGGAGGCGCAGCGTCTGCTCGGCCGCGCCCGCAGCGAACTCGAGTTCCTGCAGCCGGGAGCGCTGCTCGAGGACCTGCAGGATCGTCTGATGGCCCTGCAGAGCGTGTGCAGCGACGTCGGCGACGCGATCTCGACGCAGTACTTCCACGCGGCGCCCTGGGTGGCGTGGACGGATGCCGGAGCGCGCACGGACGTCGCGCAGGTGGGGGGAGAGCTGTGAGCTGGCGACTGCGCGTGGTGCACACCACGGGCTACAACTACGACGCCCCGGTGACGTCGTCGTACAACGAGGCGCGATTGACCCCTCGGAGCGACAATCGCCAGAACGTCATCCTGAACCGCGTCGAGACGGATCCGGCGACGCGCTCCTATCGCTACACGGACTACTGGGGCACCGCGGTCACGGCGTTCGACCTCCATGCCCCGCACACGTCGCTCGAGGTGGTGGGCTCCTCGGTCGTCGAGACCGACGCGTTCACCCCGCCCGCGGAGCCGTCGGAGTGGGGTGACCTGCACGCGGACTCGGTGACCGACCGGTTCGACGAGCTGCTCGGGACCAGCACCTACGTGCCCGCCAACCGCCAGTTGGCGTCCGTCGCCAAGAAGCTGGCCAAGGACCGCACGCCCTACGAGGCCGTGACCGCGGTGGCCGAGTGGGTGCACGCCGAGATGGCCTACGTTCCCGGCACCACGGGTGTGCACACCTCCGCCGTCGAGGCGTACGCGGAGAAGAAGGGCGTCTGCCAGGACTACGCCCACCTGACCCTGCTCATGCTGCGCAGCATCGGGATTCCGGCGCGGTACGTGTCCGGGTACCTGCACCCGACCGCCGACGCGGTGGTGGGGGAGTCGGTGGAAGGGCAGTCCCACGCGTGGGTGGAGGCCTGGACCGGATCATGGTGGGGATACGACCCGACCAACGCCGTGCCGGTGCGCGAACAGCACGTCTCGGTGGGCATCGGGCGTGACTACGCGGACGTGCCGCCGCTCAAGGGCATCTTCTCCGGCGGCGGATCCACCGAGCTCGACGTGGTCGTGGAGATCACCCGGCTGGCGTGACCGCGGCCGGGTGGCCGTGAATCCGGCTCAGTGCCAGGAGAACTGGGACTTCAGTCGGGTGGCGACGGCGTCGAACTTCTCGCGCGGGAAGATCGCGCCCTCGCGGCGGATGCCGGCCTCGGGCACGTCGAGGACGCGGTCCAGGCGCAGCCAGCTGGGTCGACCCTGCGCGTCCCAGGGGCCGGAACCGACGGCGAGCCAGTCACGGTCGCCGTCGTGGTTCTTGCTGGAGAGCATGAGGCCGAGCAGCGTCGCGCCGTCGCGGCCGACGACGAGCACCGGCCGGTCCTTGCCCTGCGACGGGTCCTCCTCGTAGGCGACCCAGGTCCAGACGATCTCGCCGGGGTCCGCGGCGCCGTCGAGCGCGGGGGCGTACTCGATGCGGCGGGCACGCGCCGCCGTCGGGGCGGACGTGGTGCTCACCGGACGCCCGGCGGGTGCGGACGGCGCGCTCGGGCGACGTCCCGCGAGCTGTTCCTGGACGCGGTCGAGAGCGCCGGATCGCTGCAACTGACGGAACAGGCGCGGCCCCTCCGCGACGGCGAGGCGGCCCAGCTTCTTCCCGATCTGTCCCAGCGTTGGCATGGGATTCAGATTACCGAGTCCGACGATCGTGACTCACCCACGCGAGATTAGGTTCGGCTACCCTCACCCCGTCCCGGAGGAACCGGGCGAACCGGGCGATCCAGGGAGTGATGATGAGAACCACCGAACATCGACCGCGACGACGGAGTCGTCTGCTGGTCGCCGTCGCTGCTGCGTGCCTGCTCGTCCTGACGGGGTGCTCGTCCGGCGGCGAAGGCGACGCGGTGGGGGAGACGACGGTGACGCACGCGTTCGGCGACACGGTGGTCCCGGCGAACCCGCAGCGCGTGGTGTCGGTGGGGCTGACCGAGCAGGACACCCTGCTCGCGCTCGGGATCGTGCCGGTCGGCGTGACCGAGTGGTACGGCGATCAGCCGTACGCCACTTGGCCGTGGGCCCGCGACCTGCTCGGGGACGCCACGCCGGAGGTGCTGAGCCAGGTCGACGGCATCCAGTTCGAGAAGGTGAGCGCCCTCGAGCCGGACCTCATCATCGGCACCAACGCCGGAATGAGCGCCGACGACTACGCGCGCCTGAGCGCCATCGCGCCCACCATCGCGCACAGCGACCCCGACTTGCCGTACTTCGAGCCCTGGGACCAGCAGGTACGCACCATCGGCGCCGCCGTCGGCAAGCCCGACGAGGCCGACGCGCTCGTGCGCGGTGTGCAGGACCGCTACCGCGACGCCGCCGCACAGCACCCCGAGTTCGCGGACACCAAGGCGGTGTTTCTGCAGAACGCGTTCTACGACGGCAACGCCATCGCCTACCAGGACGGGCTGAGCACCGACTTCCTCACCTCGCTCGGCTTCACCATCCCGGACGAGCTCGATTCGTTCGTCACCGCCCAGGACGCCCAGGCCTACATCCCGCTCGAGAACCTGTCCGTCCTCGACGCCGCCGACGTCCTGATCTGGGGCACCGAGGACACGGACGACCGCACGGCGCTCGAGGCGGACCCCGTCTACGCGTCGCTGCAGGAGGTCCGCGAGAACCGGGTGGTCTTCACCGACGGTGTCGTCGCCGGCGCCATCTACTTCACCTCGCCGCTGTCGCTGCCGTACCTGCTCGACGCGCTGGTGCCCGCGCTGTCGTCGACGCTGGCGGGGGACGGGCCCGCCACCGCGGCCGGGCCGGCCTGATCGTGACAGCGGCGCCGGCCTGATTCGCTCGCGTGGCGGGCGTCGGTGACCACCGACGTCCGCCGCGCGTCGCGGGTGCGGATATTCTGGGCGGTGCGCCGTCCGACACCTGCGGACCACGCTCGTCTCGAGGAGTTTCCCATCGCCAGTTTCGCGGACACGACGTTCACGGATCCCGCCCGCATCCGTAACTTCTGCATCATCGCCCACATCGACCACGGCAAGTCGACGTTGGCGGACCGGATGCTGCAGCTCACGGGGGTGATCGACGACCGGTCGATGCGTGCGCAGTACCTCGACCGCATGGACATCGAGCGCGAACGCGGCATCACCATCAAGGCCCAGAACGTGCGGCTACCGTGGAAGGTGGGCGACACCGAGCACGTGCTGCACCTCATCGACACGCCAGGCCACGTCGACTTCACGTACGAGGTCTCGCGCGCGCTCGAGGCGTGCGAGGGAGCGGTCCTGCTGGTCGACGCCGCGCAGGGCATCGAGGCGCAGACCCTGGCCAACCTGTACCTGGCGCTGGACAAGGACCTCGAGATCATCCCGGTCCTGAACAAGATCGACCTGCCCGCCGCCGATCCGGACCGCTACGCCGCCGAGATCGCCCACATCGTCGGGTGCGACGCCGACGACGTGCTGCGGGTCTCCGGCAAGACCGGCGAGGGCGTCGAGGCGCTGCTCGATCGTGTCGTTCAGCGCGTGCCCGCCCCGGTGGGCGACGCCGACGGCCCGGCGCGCGCCATGATCTTCGACTCGGTCTACGACACGTATCGCGGCGTCGTCACGTACGTGCGTGTGGTCGACGGCCGTGTCGTCCCCCGCGAGAAGATCAAGATGATGTCGACGGGCACCACCCACGAGCTGCTCGAGGTGGGCATCGTCTCGCCCGAGCCCAAGGCGACGACGGGCCTCGGCGTCGGCGAGGTGGGGTACCTCATCACGGGCGTCAAGGACGTCCGTATGTCGAAGGTGGGTGACACCGTCACCACCGCCCGGCACGGCGCGACCGACCCGCTGACCGGGTACCGCGAGCCGCGGCCGATGGTCTACTCCGGGCTCTACCCGGTGGACGGGTCCGACTACCCCAATCTGCGCGATGCGCTGGACAAGCTCCAGCTCAACGATGCGGCGCTGACGTACGAGCCGGAGACGTCCGTCGCGCTCGGATTCGGCTTCCGCTGCGGGTTCCTGGGTCTGCTGCACATGGAGATCACCCGCGAGCGGCTCGAGCGGGAGTTCGACCTCGACCTCATCTCCACCTCGCCCAACGTGGTCTACCGCGTGGAGCTCGAGGACGGGAGCGAGCACGTCGTCACCAACCCGTCGTACTGGCCGGAGGGCAAGGCGCGCAACATCTTCGAGCCGATCGTCAAGTGCACGATCATCTCGCCGAGCGAGTTCATCGGTTCGATCATGGAGCTGTGCCAGAGCCGTCGCGGCGAGCTCGGTGGCATGGACTATCTGTCCGAGACGCGCGTCGAGATGCGGTACACGATGCCGATGGCGGAGATCATCTTCGACTTCTTCGACTCGCTGAAGTCCCGCACCCGCGGCTACGCCTCCCTCGATTACGAGGAGTCCGGTGAGCAGGTCGCGGCCCTGGTCAAGGTGGACATCCTCCTGCAGGGCGAGGCCGTCGACGCGTTCAGCGCCATCGTGCACAAGGACGCCGCCGCGGCCTACGGCAACAAGATGACCGGCAAACTCAAGGACCTCATTCCGCGTCAGCAGTTCGAGGTGCCCATCCAGGCGGCCATCGGCTCCAAGATCATCTCCCGCGAGAACATCCGCGCCATTCGCAAGGACGTGCTGGCCAAGTGCTACGGCGGCGACATCAGCCGTAAGCGCAAGCTCCTCGAGAAGCAGAAGGAGGGTAAGAAGCGCATGAAGACCATCGGTCGCGTGGACGTCCCCCAGGAAGCCTTCGTGGCAGCACTGTCCTCCGACGCGGCGTCGGACAAGCCGAAGAAGTAGTCCTTCCCGCGGACCGTTCCTGCGTGTGCTGACGGTGCACTGTCAGCGAACGCGGGAGGGGTCAGCGGGAAGGCCGGATTGCTCGGGCGAGGGCTTTGGTGAGGATCGCGCGCAGCCGCTCCGGGTGCAGCAGGTCCTGCCAGGTCCAGCGAACCACGTGAACCCCGAGGGCCCGGAGCGCGTCCTCGCGGAGCTTCTCCTGGACCACGGTCAGGCCGCCGCCCTCGTACTTCACGGCGCCGTCGAACTCGCCGACCAGTCTGCCGTCCCAATCGAAGTCGGTGCGGGCCACGAAAAGTCCGTGCTCGTCGCGGAACTCGTGCTGCAGTCGCGGCTCGGGGATCTCGGGCCAGCCCAGTATGAGTGCGCGGGAGAAGGACTCGCCGAGACTCTCGGTGAGCGGACTGGCCCGTTCCACGGCGCGGCGGGCGAGTTGGATCCCGTGGCGGCGACCCATCCGCCTCAGGACACCCGGTAGGTCCTCGGCGCCGAGCCGGAGCGACGACTCGACGGCGCACAGTCCGTGTACGGCCGGCCGAACGCACGCGAGGTCGAGGGCGGTGCGGGCCGGCGTCGTGACCCGAACGCCGTCGACGACGGTCACGTCGACGTCGGACAGGGGCACCCGGTGTTCGACGGTCGCCGCCGTCGTCTTCCCGCCGCCACGGCCGTCGACGGTGACGTGCACTCGGTCGCGGCGGGGCGCGAGCACCGGCAGACCCAGCAGTGCGGCTGCGCTGTCGTGGCTGGCGACGGCCTGCGCGCGACAGGTCATCGCGGCGTGGACCGCGAGGCGGTACCGGTCCGCGTCGGATGCGCTGCGCCACAGTTTGCCGTCGGTGTAGGTGCCGCGCCGAACCCGCGCCAAGGAGCCGTCGCGGACGAGTCCGTGCAGTTGCCGGTCGGTGTGGTCGCCGGTGCGGCGGTGGTAGAGGGTCACGAACACGATCCTGACCCGAGCCCCAACCCGGACGTGTCCGTCGAGCCGCGGTTGTCCACAGTCCGGGCCGCTGTCCCCACCCGTTCCCGCGGGCGTTTCCTGCGTTCGCGGACGGTGCACGGTCCGCGAACGCAGGAAGGGGCAGCGGGAAGGCCGGAGGCCGGTCGGAAACGGCGGGAAGGCCGGAGGCCGGTCGGAAACGGCGGGAAGGCCGGAGGCCGGTCGGAAACGGCGGGAAGGCCGGAGGAAGAGTCAGGAGTGGCCGTGGGCGGGCTGGAACTGCCCCGACTGCGCCGCCTCCTCGGCCCGGATGACGTGCACGACCGCGTTGATCAGCGCGAGGTGGGTGAAGGCCTGGGGGAAGTTGCCCAGGTGGCGGCCGGTGGTGGTGTCGATCTCCTCGGCGTAGAGCTTGAGGGGGCTGGCGTACCCGAGCAGCCGCTCGCACAGGCGCTTGGCGCGGTGCAGTTCCCCGATCTCCACGAGCGCCGACACCAGCCAGAACGAGCAGATGGTGAAGGTGCCTTCCTCGCCGGACAGGCCGTCGTCGGTGGTGTCGACGCGGTAGCGCAGGACCAGTCCGTCCTGGGTGAGTTCGTCGGCGATGGCGAGCACGGTCGCGCGGACCCGCTCGTCGTCCGCGGGGAGGAATCGCAGCAGGACGACCAGGAGCAGCGACGCGTCCAGCGAGTCGTCGCCGTAACGCTGCGTGAAGACCCCGCGGTCGTCGACGCCGTGCTCGAGGATGTCGGCCTTGATCTCGTCGGCGACGGCGCTCCACTCCTCGGCGTACCCACGCTCCCCGTGCAGCAGAGCGAGTTTCGCGCCGCGGTCGAGGGCGACCCAGCACATCACTTTCGACGACGTGAAGTGCTGGGGTTCGCCGCGCACCTCCCAGATGCCGCGGTCGGGCTCCCGCCAGTGCTTCTTCGCCTCGTCCACCTGACGCTTCAGCAGGGGCCACAGCGACTCGGGAACGTGCTCACGCGAGCGGACGTGGAGGTACACCGAGTCGAGCATGGTGCCCCAGATGTCGTGCTGGCGTTGGTTGTACGCACCGTTGCCGACGCGGACGGGGCTCGCGCCGTCGTATCCCGAGAGGTGGTTCAGTTCCTCCTCCTCGAGGGTGCGCTCCCCGCCGATGCCGTACATCACCTGCAGGGGAACGGGTTCTCCGTCGGCGTTGCCGGTGACGTCGGAGATGAAGGAGAAGAAGTCGTTCGCCTCACGATCGAGCCCGAGGGTGTAGAGACCCCAGAGGGCGAAGGTCGAATCCCGCACCCAGGCGTACCGGTAGTCCCAGTTACGGGCACCGCCGGGGGTCTCCGGCAACGACGTCGTGCTGGCAGCGAGCAGCGCGCCGGTGGGTGCGTAGGCCAGGCCTTTCAGAGTCAGCGCGCTGCGCTGGAGGAATCCGCGCCACGGATGGTCCGGGAAGCGGCCGATGGTGATCCACTGTCGCCAGCACTCCGCGGTCTGCCACATCTTGTCGGCGGCCTCGTCGAAGGTGCGCGGCGGCTCGAGGCTCGACCACGACAGCGCGACGAAGACGTTGTCGCCCTCGCTCATGCGGGTGCGAGCACGAGCTTCCCGGCCCTCGATCCCGATGCGCAGGTTCGTCGTCAGCTTGAGCGTCGGCTGGTCACCATTCTCGGGTCGGGCGGTGGCGGTGGCCTCCTCGTAGACGTCGCCGGTGTACTCCCAGACGGTCTGCTTGCGGTGGTAGTCGAAGGCGGGCTCGCAGCTCATCTCGAGCTCCACGGTGCCGCTGACGCATTTGACGCTGCGCAGCAGGCAGTGCTCGGCATCCCAGTCCGACGGCGCCCGCTTGTGGGTCCGGGAGCGCTCGTCGGTGTTGTGCCAGGGCCCCATGAGGAGGGCGTCGCGCACGATCAGCCAGCCCGTCTCCGTCTGCCACGTGGTCTCGACGATCAGGCCACCGGGCAGGTAGCGACGCGCGGCCGGCACGTTCTGTCCGTACGGGCCGATCCGGAAGTGACCGGCGCCGCGGTCCAGGATCGCGCCGAAGACGCTGGGGGAGTCGGGGCGCGGCACGCACATCCACTCCACCGACCCGTTCCGGGCGATCAGGCACGTCGTCTCGCAGTCCGAGAGGAACGCGTAGTCGTCGATGGGCGGGAAGGCCGAGCGATGCGGCGCCCACCCCGCCGTGGTCTGGGGGACCGCGTCGAGCGCCCCACCCTCGTCGCCGCCGTCCGGACTGGCCGGACCGAACACCGCCTCTCCGGCCGTCGCGACGCGAGGAACGGCGGACTGTTCGTCGAACGGGCTCATCGACACATCATCGGTGCGAGGGGGCCGGGCGTCCAGGTGACGCGCAGGGGCGATCCTGTCGTCGTGCCACGAGGGCTAGGCTCAGACCGATGAACGCGGTGGCCTCGTGGTGGGACGGAGTGGAACTCTGGATCGCCGGGCTGCCGTTCGTCCCCCAGGTCGCCGTCGTGCTGGCCGTGGTGGTTCCGGCCGCGGCCGTGGTCGCGGTGGTGGCCGACGTGGTGTTGTCGGCGCTGTTCGACGCCCGCCGCCGCGTGGTCGGCAAGGATCGCCCCGGCCGCGTGGTCGGCAAGGATCACCCCGGCCGCGTGGTCGGCAAGGATCACCCCGGCCGCGTGATCGGCGAGGATCGCCCCACCGGTGCCGTCCCCGCGGCCACCGAGAGTCGAGAGTGAGAAGCGTGCCCCGCTCGCGTGTGACGTTGACCCTGATCGTGTTGGTGCTGCTCGTCCTGGTGGCGTGGCTGCTCACGCGGTGATGGCCCGCGTGGTCTGCATCACGTCGAGAACGGGCACGTCGGAGTCCTCTGCTAGATTCTCGGCTGTGTTCGACGCCGCGCCCGCACCGATCCGCCACCAGTTGGCGTTGATCGCTGTCGGCATGCTGGCCGTCGCCGACGTCGACTGTCGCTGACACTCTTCGCGTTCGGCCGTGTCCGTGCCGACGCATCCTCGGTCGCTTCGCCTTTCCTCCCCGTCGTGCCCCACGGTCGTCGCCGCCCGCGCGCCCCGTGCCGTTCCCGAGAGGTTCTCACCCCGTGTTCCGATCTCGTCGCGTTCGCCTGCTCACCGTCACCGTCACCGCCGCCGTGGCCGCTCTCACGCTCACCGCGTGCTCCACCGGCTCGTCGGACACCGTCGGTGAATCCGCCGCCACCACCTCCGGCCCGTCGCTCACGCTCGTCGGCTACGCCGTCCCCAAGAACGGGTGGGACGCGATCGGAGAAGCGTTCCGCGCCACCGAATCCGGCGAGAACGTCACGATCAACGCCGACTACGGCGCCTCGGGCAACCAGTCCCGCAAGGTCGCCGACGGCGCGCCCGCGGACATCGTCAACTTCTCCGTGGAGCCCGACGTCACGCGTCTGGTCAAGGCGGGCAAGGTGAGCGAGGACTGGAACGCGAGCGCCACCGGCGGCGTTCCGTTCGGTTCGGTCGTCTCGTTCGTCGTGCGCCCGGGGAACCCGAAGAACATTCGCACCTGGGAGGACCTGATCCGGCCCGACGTGTCGGTCATCAGCCCCAGCCCTCTCAGCTCCGGCTCGGCCAAGTGGAACCTCCTCGCCCCCTACGCCGCGGTGAGCAACGGCGGCCAGAACCGGCAGGCCGGCCTCGACTACATCACCCAGCTCGTCGAGCGCTTCCCGGTGCAGCCGGACTCCGGACGCTCCGCGTCGGAAGCCTTCCTGCAGGGTCAGGGCGACGTGCTCCTGAGCTACGAGAACGAGGCGCTGCTCCTCGAGAGCCAGGGTCAGGCCGTCGAGCACTTCGTGCCCGAGCAGACCTTCCGCATCGACAACCCTGTCGCCGTCGTCGAGGGGAGTGCCAATCTGCAGCAGGCCAACGCCCTCAACGAGTTCTTGTACACCGAAGAGGGACAGCGCATCTGGGCCGAGTCCGGCTTCCGGCCGGTCGATCCCGGTGTCGCCGCCGAATTCGCCGACAAGTTCCCGACGCCCGGCACGCTGTACACCATCGACCAGCTCGGTGGCTGGACCGCGGTCGACGCGGACCTGTTCGGCGAGAACGGTGCCATCAACGCGATCTACAAGGCGTCGAGCTGACCATGAGCACCACGGAGAGGTCCAGTGTCGGACGCCGTAGAAAACCGGCCTCCGGCCTGCCCGGGAGAAGGCGACCGGCCTCCGGCCTGCCCGGTAGGAAGCGACCGGCCTCCGGCCTGCCCGGTGGCCCCCTGACGCTCGGCACCGTCCTCCTCTGGCTCTCGATCATCGTTCTGCTCCCGCTCGCCGCGGTGGCGAGCCGCTCGCTCTCCGACGGACCGGGCGCGTTCCTCGACGCGGTGACCGACCCCCGAGCCCTGGCGACGTTGCGCGTCACGGTGCAGGTGTCGGTCGCCGCGACGGCGGTGAACGTCGTGATGGGCACCCTCATCGCCTGGGTGCTCGTGCGCGACGACTTCCCCGGCAAGGGCATCGTCAACGCCCTCATCGACCTGCCGTTCGCCTTGCCGACCATCGTCGCGTCGCTCGTCCTGCTCTCGCTCTACGGACCCATGAGCCCGGTCGGCATCACCCTGAACGCCACCAAGGCGGGCGTGATCGTGGCGCTCGCGTTCGTGACGCTGCCCTTCGTGGTGCGGGCGGTACAGCCGGTGCTGATCGAACTCGACCGCGAGGTGGAGGAGGCAGCCGCGTCCCTCGGGGCGAACAACCTCGTCGTCTTCCGGCGGGTGGTGCTGCCCGTGCTGCTGCCGTCGATCCTCTCGGGTGCGGGGCTCGCGTTCTCCCGCGCTCTCGGCGAGTTCGGCTCCGTGGTGCTGATCGGCGGGAACATCCCCGGCGACACACAGATCGCCTCGCAGCTCATCCGTGAACAGATCGAGACCGATCAGCCGGTCGACGCCGCCGCCATCTCGGTGGTGCTGCTGGCCATCGCGTTCGTGGTGTTGTTCGTGTTGCGGGTGTCCGGCAACCGCCTCGCTCGACGGGAGGCGCAGCGATGAAGCTTGCACCCGGGACACGCATCGGGCTGCGCACGGTCGCGCTGCTCTACCTCGGCATCCTCGTCGTCTTCCCGCTCGCGGCGATCCTCTACCGCACGTTCGAGAACGGCGTCGTCGAGTTCTTCCAGCTGATCACCACGCCCGCCGCGCAGTCGGCCCTGCAGCTGTCGCTGCTCATCGTGGCGATCGTCGTTCCGCTGAACGTGGTGTTCGGGGTGGTCACGGCGCTCGCCCTGGCCCGCGGCAACTTCCGCGGCAAGGGACTTCTGCACGCCGTGGTGGATCTCCCGTTCGCGGTGTCGCCGGTCATCGTGGGCGTCGCCCTCATCCTGCTGTGGGGTGCGGGCGGATGGTTCGGCGCACTCGCCGGATGGGGCATCACCGTCATCTTCGCGCTGCCGGGCATGGTGCTGGCCACCATCTTCGTCACCCTGCCGTTCGTCGTCCGCGAGGTCGAACCGGTGCTGCACGAGATCGGCCAGGAACAGGAAGAAGCCGCCGCGACGCTGGGCGCGACGTCCTGGCAGACGTTCTGGCGCATCACCCTGCCGGCCATTCGCTGGGGCCTGACCTACGGCGTCGTCCTCACCGTCGCCCGTGCGCTGGGTGAGTTCGGCGCCGTCATCATCGTCTCGACCAACCTGCCCGGCATCTCGCAGACGTTGACCCTGTTGGTGAACGCCCGCTACGAGGACTTCAACCAGGCCGGCGCCTACGCGGCGTCGACGCTGCTGATGGCCGTCGCCGTCGTCGTCCTGCTCTTGATGACGGTCCTGGACCGGAAGCGAACCAAGGAGTGACCACCGTGAGCTCAGACTCGGCCACGTCCACCACGGCCACCACGGCCGCCGCCATCGAGATCTCCGTCCGCGACGCGCGGAAGCAGTACGGCGATTTCGTCGCTCTCGACGACGTCTCGCTGGACATCCCGTCCGGCTCGCTGACCGCGCTGCTCGGCCCGTCCGGGTCGGGCAAGTCGACGCTACTGCGGTCCATTGCCGGGCTCGAGGAGCTGGACGGCGGAGCGGTGGTGATCGCCGGTGACGACGTCACCAGCGTCAGCCCGCAGAAGCGCGACATCGGCTTCGTCTTCCAGCACTACGCCGCGTTCAAGCACCTCACCGTGCGCAAGAACGTGGCCTTCGGACTGGAGATCCGCAAGCGCCCGAAGGCCGAGATCGACGACCGGGTCGACCAGCTGCTCGATATCGTCGGTCTCACCGGTTTTCAGACGCGATTTCCGGCGCAGCTGTCCGGTGGGCAGCGCCAACGCATGGCGCTCGCGCGTGCGCTCGCCGTCGACCCCCGAGTATTGCTGCTGGACGAGCCCTTCGGAGCGCTCGATGCCAAGGTCCGCGCGGACCTACGGACCTGGCTGCGCCGGTTGCACGACGACGTCCACGTCACCACGGTGCTCGTGACCCACGACCAGCAAGAGGCGCTCGACGTCGCCGATCGGATCGCCGTGATGAACGCCGGGCGCATCGAGCAGGTTGGGACGCCCCGCGATCTGTACGACCGGCCGGCCAACGACTTCGTCATGTCCTTCCTCGGCGACGTCTCCCGCGTGAACGGTCAGATGGTGCGTCCCCACGACATCAGAGTCGGTCGGACACCGGATCTGGCTCGGGCTCAGGAGGAAGGCACTGCGGAGAGCGCCGGCGTGCTGCGGGCGACCGTCGAGCGCGTCGTCCACCTCGGTTTCGAGGTACGAGTGGAGCTGCGCAACGCGGCCACGGGTGAGCTCTTCTTCGCTCAGATCACCCGCGGCGACAACGAGGCGCTCGGCCTGACCAGCGGCGAGACGGTGTACGTGCGAGCGACGCGCGTTCCGACCATCACCGGTTCCGCGCCCCTCGGCTGAATACCGAGATCGATCACCGGTCCCGCGATCGGGGCCCCGCCGGCGGCGGACACCAGAGCCAGGACGTCGCCGGCGCGCACGTCGGCGGCGAGGTCGACGGCGGGGCACAGGCAGACTCCCGCGGTGCAGAGGCGGACCGGAACGGGCCGAGCGAGGGCGTGGCGCGACGCCACCCGCGCACGCGCGGGACGACTGCCGCTGGGGGTTCCAGTGGTGACCACGCGCAGCAGTCCGTGGTCGTGCACGACGGCCACCGCGCGGACGACCGCCACCAGAGTGCCCGACGCGGTCCGCACCACGGCGGCGTCGCCGGCGCGGTCGACGAGGTCCGGGAGCAGGTGGTCACTGTCCGAGCCCCGCGCGGCCAGGACACCGGAGCGGTAGTGAACATCGCTGGGCCACAACAGGTCCGCGGTGTCGGACAGGAGCGAGGGGAGCGTCTCACGCAAGGTCACCCCGCGAGACTGCCCGCTCGGTAGCCCGGCCGTCACCGCGCTGACGCGGTCTTGACGGCCGGGCGGCCGATCTCTACGCCAGACCGAGCACCCGGAGCGCGGCGTCCGCGTCCGTGACGTCGTGCCGCTCCACGCCCGCAGCGTCGATCTCCTGGTGGACGGCCGCCAGGACGGCCGGATCCGCGGCGTCGAGGGCGAGCACGGCCACCACGCCCGCGTCGGCGAGCAGCCGCGCGACCCGAGCGAGGTGGATCGCCGCGGAGCGGGCGTCGGGGGACAGATCGAGCGCACTGCGCAGTGCTGCGCCGTCGAGTGCGTACGCGTTGCGTCCGCGCGCGGTGAGCGCGTCCTCGATGCCGGCGGCCGACGCGGCGACGCCGTCCGGATTCACCAGCAGCAGGACGGCACCGCGTTGGCCCGTACGGGCGGCACGGTCGTCGGCGGGCAGGGCCGAGGGCGTCCACGCGACCGACTCGCCTCGGTCCGCGATGCCCCGCGCGCCTTCCACGATGCCGGCGGCGACGGTGTCGTTGGTGTGTTCGTCGACGAGGATGAACGCCCCGGCATCGCGATTGTCCACGTAGTCGTCGCTGACGACGACCGCGCTGGTGCGCAGCGTGACCCGGGCGATGTCGTTGAGGGACAGCGCCGACGGGCCCGCGGTCTCGTCGAGGGTCTCCGGGTCCAGACGCGAGTGGATGCGGTGCACGGTGGCCCGCACCGTCGTCGTCGTGTGTTTGAGAGCCACGCGATCGCCGACGGCGACGGGCTGCTCACCGAGCCAACACACCGTCGCGTCGATCTCGCGGGCCAGGACGGGCAGGTGCGCGCCCTCACGGCCGCTGACCAGCACGTCGCCGCGCGCGACGTCGATGTCGTCGGCCAGTTCTACCGACACGCTCAGGGGAGCGACCGCCACGTCGCGGTTCTCGTCCAGCGTGTCCAGCGCGGTGACCACGCTGCGCGAGCCCGACGGGAGCGCGACGACCGGGTCGCCGACCTGCAGCGTTCCGGCGGACAGGCGGCCGGTGTAGCGGCGGCGCTCACCGACCGTGGGACGCGAGACCCACTGCACCGGCAGACGCAGTTCGGTCGCCACCGGAGCCGGGGCGGCCAGGTCGATGCCCTCGAGATGATCGAGCAGCGTCGGCCCGTCGTACCACGGCATCGCCGCCGAGCGGTGGACGACGTTGTCGCCCGGCTTCGCGGCGATGGGGATGACGAGGATCTCGGTGCCCAGGCGCGCGCCGAGAGCGACCAGTTCGGCCTCGACGGCGCGGAATCGGGCTTCGTCATAGCCGACGATGTCCATCTTGTTGACGGTGGCCACCAGCCGGTCCACGCCGACGAGCGTCGCGATGCGGGCGTGGCGCCGCGTCTGGCGTAGCACTCCCGCGCGCGCGTCGACGAGCAGGATGGCGACGTTGGCGTTGGACGCGCCGGTGAACATGTTGCGGGTGTACCGCTCGTGGCCCGGCGTGTCCGCGAGGACGTAGCTGCGCGTGGGGGTGGAGAAGAACCGGTACGCCACGTCGATGGTGATGCCCTGCTCGCGCTCGGCGCGCAGACCGTCCGACAACGCGGCGAGGTCGGCGACGCCGTCCTCGTCCGTCACGGACTCGAGGTGGTCCAGCGGCAGGCTGTCGGTGTCGTGCAGCAGCCGTCCGATGAGCGTCGACTTGCCGTCGTCGACCGACCCGGCGGTGGCGATGCGCAGCAGTTGGCGCGGGGCCACGCCGCCGGAGTCGGGGGAGGCGTCGGCACCGGGCCGAACGTCGGTGACGGTCATCAGAAGTACCCCTCGCGTTTGCGATCTTCCATGGCGGCGCTGGACGTGCGGTCGTCGGCGCGGGTCTCCCCGCGCTCGGAGACGGTGGCGGCGGAGATCTCCCGGATCACGCCCGCGATGTCGGTGGCCTGCGACCGCACCGCCCCGGTGATGGTCAGGTCACCCACCGTGCGGTAGCGCACGGTCTCGACACGAGCCTGCTCGTGCTCGGTCGGGGAGGTGTGCTCCGAGGTGGCGAGCAGGATGCCGTCACGCTCGAAGACCTCGCGCTCGTGCGCGAAGTAGATGGAGGGCAGCTCCAGCTGCTCGAGCTCGATGTAGCGCCAGATGTCGAGTTCGGTCCAGTTGCTCAGCGGGAACACTCGCACCTGCTCGCCGCGCTTGATCCGGCCGTTGTAGAGCGACCACGGTTCCGGTCGCTGCGCGCGGGGATCCCACTGCCCGAACTCGTCACGGAAGCTGAGGACGCGTTCCTTGGCGCGAGCGCGCTCCTCGTCGCGACGCGCGCCGCCGAACGCGGCGTCGAACTTGTTGGCCTCCAACGCGTCCAGCAACGTGCGGGTCTGCAGACGGTTGCGCGATCCGCTGGGACCGCCGATCTCGCGCACGCGCCCGGAGTCGATCGACTCCTGGACCGACGCGACGACCAGGCGATGGCCGGCCTCGGCGAGCCGCCGGTCGCGGAACTCGATGACCTCCGGGAAGTTGTGCCCGGTGTCGACGTGCATGACCGGGAACGGTACCGGCGACGGCCGGAACGCCTTCTCCGCCAACCGCAGGAGGACGATGGAGTCCTTGCCGGCCGAGAAGAGCAGCACCGGGCGCTCGAGCTCGGCGACGACCTCTCGGATGATGTGCACGGACTCCGCTTCGAGAGCGCGGAGTTCGTCGACGTGGGTGACGTCGACGACCCGTTCGGTCGCCGCGGTCATCGCGTTCCTTCCTCGGTGGAGTGCAGACCGCACTCGGTCTTGGTGCTTCCCGCCCAACGGCCGCTGCGCGGATCCGCTCCGGGGGCGGGCTTGGCGGTGCACGGCGCGCACCCGATGGACGGATAGCCCTCCGCCACCAGGGGATTGACGAGGATGCCGTGGCGGTCGATGTAGTCCTGCATGTCGTCGTCCGACCACGCCGCAATGGGGTTGATCTTCACCAGACCGAACGCCTCGTCGAACGAGACCAGGGGGGCGTTGGCACGGGTGGGCGCCTCGACCCGCCGGATCCCGGTGACCCAGGCGCTGTAGTTGGCGAGCTCCCGCTTCAGCGGCACCACCTTGCGGAGGGCGCAGCAGCGGGCCGGGTCGCGCGCGAAGAGGTCCTTGCCCTCGAGGCGGTCCTGCTCGGCGACCGACACGGTGGTGGACGCGTCGATGACGTTGACGCCGTAGACCTGCTCGACCGCGTCGCGCGTGCCGATCGTCTCGGGGAAGTGGTAGCCGGTCTCGAGGAACAGCACGTCCACGCCGGGGTGGATCTGCGCGGCGAGGTGCACCAGCACTGCGTCCTGCATGTTGGAGGCGACGATGTAGTCGTCGCCGAACGTGTCCTCGGTCCACCGGAGCAGATCCTCGGCCGAGGCGTCGACGAGATCACGAGCGCCGCGCTCGGCGATCTCCCGGAGTTGCTGCTCGGACAGATGGCGGTGAGTGGCAACGCTCATGACGCACCCTTTCGCGAGGAGGTGGTGACGTGGTGACGAACGCCACCCCGCGGTTCCCGATTCCCGACGCGCGTCACTGCAGGTCCGCGTCGTCCGCGCGCACGGCCCACTGGGCGAAGCGCTCGCCCTCCGTGCGGTGCTTGACGAAGTTGCGCACCACACGGTCGATGTAGTCGCCGAGCTCGGTGCTCGTGACCTTGTGCTGGCGCAGCTTGCGGCCGAACGCGCTGTCGAAGCCGAGGCTGCCGCCGAGGTGGACTTGGAAGCCCTCCACCTGGCCACCGTTGCCGTCGTCGACCAGCTGACCCTTGAACCCGATGTCGGCCACCTGCGAGCGCGCGCAGCTGTTGGGGCAGCCGTTGATGTTCACGGTGATCGGCACGTCGAGCTGCGCGTTGATGTCCGCCAGCCGCTCCTCGAGCTCGGGCACCAGCACCTGCGACCGTTTGCGGGTCTCGGCGAAGGACAGCTTGCAGAACTCGATACCGCTGCACGCCATGAGGTTTCGGCGCCATGCGGACGGCCGCGCGGGCAACCCCAGTGCGTCCATCTCGGCGATGAACTGCTCCAGCTTCTCGTCGGCGATGTCGAGGACGATGAGCTTCTGGTACGGGGTGAACCGCATGCGGTCCGAGCCGGCTCGCTCGGCGGCATCGGCCACCTTCTGCAGGATGGTGCCGGACACTCGACCCGCGATCGGGGCGAGGCCCACCGCGTTCAGCCCGTTCTTCAGCTTCTGCACGCCGACGTGGTCGATGGGGCGCGTCGGCTTCTCCGGCGCCGGCCCGTCGAGCAGCGGCCGCTTCAGGTACTCGGTCTCGAGGACCTCGCGGAACTTCTCGACGCCCCAGTCCTTGACCAGGAACTTCAGCCGCGCCTTGTTGCGGAGGCGGCGGTAGCCGTAGTCGCGGAAGATCGAGACCACGCCCTCCCACACGTCGGGCACCTCGTCGAGAGGCACCCACACGCCGAGACGCTGCGCGAGCATCGGGTTGGTGGACAGTCCGCCGCCGACCCAGAGGTCGAGGCCGGGGCCGTGCTCCGGGTGGTTCACGCCGATGAACGCCACGTCGTTGACCTCGTGGACCACGTCCTGCTGGCCGGAGATGGCGGTCTTGAACTTGCGCGGCAGGTTCGAGTACTCGGGCTTGCCGATGTACCGCTCGACGATCGCGTCGATGGCGGGGGTGGGATCGAGCACCTCGTCGAGCGACTCCCCGGCGAGCGGCGAACCGAGGACGACGCGCGGGCAGTCGCCGCAGGCCTCGGTGGTCTTCAGGCCGACCGCTTCGATGCGACGCCAGATCTCGGGTACGTCCTCCACCCGGATCCAGTGGTACTGGACGTTCTCCCGATCGGAGAGGTCGGCGGTATCGCGGCCGAACTCCGTGGAGATCTCGCCGAGGGTGCGCAGCTGCTGCGCGGTCAGGGCGCCCGCGTCGCAGCGAATGCGCATCATGAAGTACTTCGCCTCGAGGAGGTCGATGTTCTCGTCGCCGGTGAACGTGCCGTCGTATCCCTGCTCGCGCTGGGTGTAGAGACCCCACCAGCGGAACCGGCCCCGCAGATCGCTCTTGTCGATGCTGTCGAAGCCCTGCTTGGAGTAGATGTTCTCGATCCGCGCCCGCACGTTGAGCGGGTTGTCGTCCTTCTTGTTCTGCTCGTTCGGGTTCAGCGGTTCCCGGTAGCCCAGCGCCCACTGGCCCTCGGACCGGCGCTTGGCCGGCCGCGGCGATCGCGCGCGGGGTGCGGGGGATGCGGTCTCAGGTGTCGTCACGAAGTTCGCGCTCCAGAGGATTCGGGGCGCGGGCGGGAGCGAGAGGGTCCGGAGGGCTGGTCCGCACACCTCGTCCCCGACCGGCCGGGAGTGTGCGGGCTGGCGGGAAGGTCAGACGATGGGCCCCAGACAGCTGCAGACGCGCGCGAGATCGACGTGGCGGCGAGCCACCAGCATGATCTCCACGACGGTCATGCGCCACATTCTGCCACGGCGGGCGGACACTCCCGTCGTACGCCCCGGGACCGGGGGAGGACAATGGACACGGTGACCTCTCCACCCCTCGCCACTGCGGCGGCGCATCCGCTGCCGAGCGCGGCGTTCTCGCGGCCCGCCCACCCGTTCGGGCTCTACCTCCACGTTCCCTTCTGCGCGACGCGGTGCGGCTACTGCGACTTCAACACCTACACCGCGGGGGAGCTGGGCAGCTCCGCGTCCCCGCAGTCGTGGCTCGACGGCGTGCGCCGCGAACTGGAGTCGGCCGCGGCCGTCTTCGCGCGCGAGGCCGGGGCCGTTCCCACGGTGGACACCGTCTTCGTGGGCGGCGGGACGCCGTCGTTGCTCGGGGCGAGTGGTCTGACCGACCTGCTGGACGCGACCCGAGCCGCGTTCGACCTGGCGCCGGACGCCGAGGTGACCACCGAGTCGAATCCCGAGTCGACCTCTCCGGCCTTCTTCGACGGCATCCGCGCGGCCGGCTACACCCGCGTCTCGCTGGGCATGCAGTCCGCGGCGCCGCACGTGCTCGCCGCCCTCGATCGGACTCACACGCCCGGTCGCGCCGTCGCGGCGGCCCGGGAGGCGGCCGACGCGGGCTTCACGCACGTCAACCTCGATCTCATCTACGGCACCCCCGGCGAGGAGGACGCCGACCTCGACGCGTCGCTCGCCGCCGTGATCGACGCCGGCGTCGACCACGTCTCGGCCTACGCGCTCATCGTCGAGGACGGCACGGCGCTGGCTCGTCGCGTCCGACGCGGCGAGATCCCCATGCCCGACGACGACGTCCTCGCGGCCCGCTACGAACGGATCGACGCGACGCTCGGCGCGGCCGGTTTCGCCTGGTACGAGGTGTCCAACTTCGCCCGCGGCGAGGGCGCCGCCTGCCGACACAACCTCGGCTACTGGGACGGCGGGGACTGGTGGGGGATCGGCCCCGGGGCCCACAGTCACGTCGGCGGCACCCGGTTCTGGAACGTCAAGCACCCCGCCCGCTACGCCGAGACCCTGGCCGGTGGACTGCTGCCCGTCGCCGACAGCGAGGTGTTGACCGACGACGAACGCCACCTCGAGCGCGTGATGCTCACCGTGCGACTGCGTACTGGTGTCGCGGCCGAGGACCTGCACCCGGCGGAGCGCGACCGGGCCGACGACGCCGTCCGGTCCGGACTGCTCGACCGCCGCGGCGATCGCTACGTCCTCACCGACCGCGGACGACTCCTCGCCGACGGCGTCGTCCGGGACGTGCTCGACTGAGCGGGCTCGGCCGGCACCTACCCCATGATCGCGTCGTAGTCGAAGACCCGGGCGTGCAGCACGGTGCGATTCCGCAGCGCCGCGCGCACGGCCCGGTGCAGACCGTCCTCGAGGTAGACGACGCCGCGGAAATGCACCGCGTGCGGGAACAGGTCTCCGTAGAACGTGCTGTCCTCGGACAGAAGCCGGTCGAGTTCGAGCACCTTGGTGGTGGTCACGATCTCGTCGAGCCGCAGCTGCCGCGGCGGGATCTTGGACCAGTCCCGAAGGGACAGACCGTGCTCGGGATACGGCTTGCCGTCGCGCACTCCCTTGAAGATCACTCACGTCACAGTAGAGGTGGTCGGCCACACGGGGTAGGGCCGCCGGCCGGCGACTAGAATCGGCTGGTCGGGCAGGACGAGCGTGAGGGAGGAACGAGTGTCGACGACCGAGGATCGACGTTTCCAGGTCCTCCGTGCTCTGGTGGCCGATTACGTCGCCACCCAGGAGCCGATCGGATCGAAGGCGTTGGTCGAGCGCCACAACCTGGGAGTGTCCAGCGCCACCGTGCGCAACGACATGGCCGTGCTCGAGGCGGAGGGGTACATCACCCAACCGCACACCAGCTCCGGCCGCATCCCCACCGACAAGGGATACCGCCAGTTCGTCGATCGCATCGCGGACGTCAAGCCGCTGTCCGCCGCCGAGCGGCGAGCCATCCTGCAGTTCCTGGATTCGGGCGTCGATCTCGACGACGTGCTACGTCGGGGCGTCCGACTCCTGGCGCAGCTGACCCGGCAGGTCGCCGTCGTCCAGTACCCCACGCTGTCGGCGTCCTCGGTGCGTCACCTCGAGGTGGTCGCGTTGACGCCGGCACGGCTGCTGCTGGTGCTGATCACCGACTCCGGCCGGGTGGACCAGCGCATCGTCGAACTCGGCGACGTCCTCGGCGACGACGACCTGGCCCGCCTCCGTGCCCTTCTCGGCGGGGCGCTGGAGGGCAAGCGTCTGGCGCAGGCGTCGATCGCCGTGTCGGAACTGGCCGACAACGCCCCGGACGATCTGCGGGACGCCGTGATCAGATCAGCGACCGTGCTGGTCGAGACGCTGGTCGAACACCCCGAGGAGCGTCTGGTGCTCGGCGGCACCGCGAACCTCACCCGCAACGCCGCCGACTTCGCCGCGCTCAGCGGATTCCCCGGCTCGCTGCGGTCCGTCCTCGAGGCGCTGGAAGAGCAGGTGGTGGTTCTCAAGCTGCTCGCCGCGACCCAGGAGACGGGGCGGGTGACGGTGCAGATCGGCGAGGAGACCAAGGTGGAGGAGATGCGCGGCGCGTCCGTGGTGTCCACCGGCTACGGTTCCGCGGGAAACATTCTCGGCGGTCTCGGCGTTCTCGGACCGACACGGATGGACTATCCCGGCACCATCGCCTCCGTGGCGGCGGTGGCCCGGTACATCGGCGAAGTGCTCGCGGAACGCTGACGCGCGCGGGTACCCGACCACGACCTGTACGACCACTGCACGCACCTAGTACGACCACGAACACGACACAGAGGACATGAGCACTCACGTGGCACGCGATTACTACGGCACCCTGGGCGTCGACAGCAAGGCCAGCGACCAGGAGATCAAACGCGCCTACCGCAAGCTCGCGCGGGAGTACCACCCGGACGTCAACCCCGACGAGGCCGCGCAGTCCAAGTTCAAGGACATCAGCGCGGCCTACGAGGTGCTGTCCGACCCGGAGAAGCGCCGCATCGTCGACCTCGGCGGCGACCCGCTCGAGAGCGGCGGCGGAGGCGCGGGCGGCTTCGGCGGCGCCGGCTTCGGTGGCGGTCTCGGCGACGTCTTCGAGGCCTTCTTCGGCGGCGGAGGCGGCGGCACCCGCGGTCCCCGCGGCCGGGTGCAGCCGGGCTCGGATTCGCTGCTGCGCACCACGCTCACTCTGGAGGAGTGCGCCACCGGCGTGACCAAGCACATCGCCGTGGACACGGCGATCCTGTGCGACGTGTGCACCGGATCGGGCACCAACGGTGACTCGAAGCCCGTGCGCTGCGAGACCTGCGGCGGCGCCGGCGAGGTCCAGTCGGTGCAGCGGTCGTTCCTCGGCCAGGTGATGACCGCGCGTCCGTGCCCCACCTGCCGCGGTGCCGGCGAGACGATCCCGGATCCGTGCCGCAAGTGCGCGGGCGACGGACGGGTTCGTGCGCGTCGTGACCTGGCGGTGAAGGTGCCCGCCGGGGTCGGCAGCGGCATGCGCATCCGGCTCGCGGGCCAGGGCGAGGTCGGCCCCGGCGGCGGTCCCGCCGGGGACGTCTACGCCGAGGTGGTCGAGAAGACCCACTCGACGTTCGTGCGTGACGGCGACGACCTGCACTGCACCATCCGGGTGCCGATGGCCGAGGCGGCGCTGGGGACGCAGGTGACCATCGAGGAGATCCTCGGCGGACCCACCGAGATCTCCATCGACCCCGGAACGCAGCCGGGTGCCGTGCAGGTCCTGCGCGGACACGGCATGCCCAAGCTGCGCAGCGGTGTCCGCGGCGATCTGCACGCGCACCTCGAGGTGGTGATTCCCGCCCGTCTCGACTCCACCGAGACCAAACTGCTCAAGCAACTGCGCAAGCACCGTGAGCGCGATCACGCCGAGGTGGTCACCACGTCGTCCCAGCACACGGGCGGTCTGTTCTCGCGCCTGCGCGACGCGTTCTCCCGCTGATCCGTGGTCGCCAGCGTCTATCACCTGGCCGACGTGCCGCCGATCGGAGCGCGCGGGGTGTTGGCCGGTCCGGAGGGGCGCCACGCGGTGACGGTGCGGCGCACCGTCACCGGTGAGCACATCGTGCTGTCCGACGGACGGGGAACGCTGGCCACGGTCGAGGTGACCGGGACCGCGCGCGACACCCTGGACTTCGTCGTCGACGACGTCCGGACGGTGCCCGCGCCGACGCCGCCCGTGACCGTCGTGCAGGCCCTGCCGAAGTCCGACCGGGCCGAGCTCGCCGTGGAGTCGGCCACCGAGGCGGGTGTCGACGTCGTCGTGCCGTGGCAGGCGTCGCGGTGCGTCTCGCGGTGGTCCGGTCCGAAGGCGGAGAAGGGCGTGACCAAGTGGCGCCACGCGGCGCTGGCCGCGGCCAAGCAGTCGCGACGCGCTCTCTTTCCCGAGGTCACCGACCTCGCGTCGACGGCCGACGTCCTCGATCTCGTCGCCGGCTGTGTGCGCGACGGCGGGGTGGCGTTGGCGTTGCACGAATCGGCGCGCGAGCCTCTGGCGGATGCCGGGTTGCGCGCCGCGACTCGAATCGTGCTGGTGGTCGGACCGGAGGGCGGTCTGTCGGACGAGGAGCTCGCCGCGCTGTCCGAGGCCGGGGCCCGTCCGACCGTCCTCGGACCGACGGTGCTGCGGACGTCCACGGCGGCGTCGGTGGCGTTGGGCGCGATCGGGGTGCTGACCGACCGGTGGTCGGGCGGGTCGCCTCTCGCGGTTCCGGTTCCGCCTTCGGCGCACCCCACCGAGTAATCGGAATGCGCTGTCGGTGGGCGCGGTTAGACTCGGTGTCAGTACGGACAGCGCAGTTCACGAGCGCCGCAGTTCACGAGCACCGAAAGCAGGCCATACCGCACACGTGACAGACAACGTTTCTCGTTCCTCGGCCGCTCGGTCGGCTCGGGTCTCCGCCCGCCCCTTGCTCAGCGAAGCCGCTGTGCCCGCGACATCCGAGTCGTTCGAGCTCGACCCGGCCGTCATGTTCCCGCTGCTCGGATCGGCCGACGAGAACCTTCGCGCTCTCGAACAGGTGCTGTCCGCCGACGTGCACGTGCGTGGCAACGTCGTGACGCTCGACGGTGTGCCGTCGGACATCGCCGTCGGCAAGCGGGTGCTGACCGAACTGGCCGGGGTGGTCGCGGCCGGCGGTCCGGTCACGCCGGACGCGGTGCGACGCACCGTCGCGATGCTGCACGGTGGGGTCAGTGAGAGTCCGGCCGAGGTGCTCAGCCTGGACATCCTGTCGCGTCGCGGCAAGACGATTCGGCCGAAGACGCTGAACCAGAAGCGCTACGTCGACGCGATCGACGCCAACACCATCGTCTTCGGGGTGGGTCCGGCCGGTACCGGCAAGACATATCTCGCCATGGCGAAGGCCGTGCAGGCACTGCAGGCGAAGCAGATCTCGCGCATCATCCTGACCCGGCCGGCGGTCGAGGCGGGGGAGCGGTTGGGGTTCCTGCCCGGCACGCTGCACGACAAGATCGATCCGTACCTGCGCCCGCTGCACGACGCACTGCACGACATGATGGACGTCGAGGCGATTCCGAAGTTGATGCAGGCCGGGATCATCGAGGTCGCGCCGCTGGCGTACATGCGTGGCCGCACGCTCAACGACGCGTTCATCATTCTCGACGAGGCGCAGAACACCACCGCCGAGCAGATGAAGATGTTCCTGACCCGGCTCGGCTTCAATTCCAAGATCGTGGTCACCGGCGACATCACGCAGGTGGACCTGCCGGGCGGCTCGACGTCGGGCCTGCGGGCGGCGACGGAGATTCTCACCGACATCGACGACATCCACTTCGCTCGGCTCGATTCGTCGGACGTCGTGCGGCATCGTCTCGTCTCGAGCATCGTCGACGCCTACGACCGCCACGACGCGGCCCGCGGGAACGCCGGACCGAATCGCGCCGCACGTCGCCGGTGATTCCGGTCGGACGCCGACGGTCGTTTACGGTGATCGCATGAGCATCGAGGTCTCCAACGAATCCGGAATGGACGTCGGCGAGGAGGACCTGATCTCCGTCGCGCGGTTCGCCATCGCGCGCATGGACGTCCACCCGGCGGCGGAGTTGTCGATGGTGCTGGTGGACTCGCCCACCATGGCCGATCTGCACATGCGGTGGATGGACCTGCCGGGACCGACCGATGTGATGTCGTTCCCGATGGACGAGCTCGAGCCGGGCGGCCGACCCGATGCGCCGGAACCCGGACCGTCCATGCTGGGCGACATCGTGCTGTGCCCGTCGTTCGCAGCCGATCAGGCGGAGAAGGCCGGTCACTCGCTGGCGCATGAGTTGGCGCTGCTCACCGTGCACGGGGTGCTGCACCTGCTGGGCTACGACCACGCGGAGCCGGACGAGGAGAAGGAGATGTTCGGTCTCCAGAACAGTCTGCTCGAGGAGTGGTACGAGAGCCTGCGCCGCAGCGAGCGCGAGGCCGCGGCCGCCGAACGCGACAGTCGCCTCCTGGGCAAGACCGGCTTCACCTCGCCCGGTGGTGAGTCCACCCGGTGACCGACGCTCCGGCCCTCATCGTGCTGGCGGTGCTGCTGGTACCGCTGGGAGGCCTGTTCGCCGCCGTCGATTCGGCCATCAACACGGTCTCCTCGGCGCGTGTGGAGGAGATGGTCAAGGACCAACGCGGCGGCGCCGTCGAACTGCTGCGCGTGCTCGCCGACCGGCCCCGCTACGTCAATCTCATGGTGCTGCTGCGCATCCTGTGCGAGATCGGCTCCACGGTCGTCTTCGCGGGTGCCCTGCTGGATCTGCTCGAACCCGCCGTCGCGCTCGGTGTCGCCGCGGCGGTGATGGTGGTGGTCGACTACGTCGTCATCGGCGTCGGGCCCCGAACGCTCGGCCGTCAGCACGCCTACTCCCTCTCCCTCGGCGCGGCCTACCCGCTCCGGGCGCTGGGCGTGCTGCTGAGTCCGATCAGCCGACTGCTGATCCTCGTGGGCAACGCCATCACGCCCGGTCGTGGATTTCGCAACGGGCCGTTCGCATCCGAGATCGAACTGCGGGAACTGGTCGACCTCGCGCAGGAACGCGGCGTCGTGGCCGCCGAGGAACGCCAGATGATCCAGTCCGTCTTCGAGCTGGGCGACACCTCCGCACGCGAGGTCATGGTGCCCCGCACGGAGATGGTGTGGATCGAACGCGGCAAATCGGCCGGCCAGGCCACCACCCTCGCCGTGCGCAGTGGGCACTCCCGCATCCCCGTCATCGGAGAGAACGTCGACGACATCCTCGGCATCGTCTACCTGAAGGACCTCGTCGAGCGGACCTACACGTCCTCGGACGGCGGGCGGAGCGTCCGGGTCGACGACATCATGCGGCCGGCCGTATTCGTGCCCGACTCCAAGCCCCTCGACGGCCTGCTGGCCGACATGCAGCGCGACCGGAATCACATGGCCGTGCTCGTCGACGAGTACGGCGGCACGGCCGGACTGGTGACCATCGAGGACGTGCTCGAGGAGATCGTGGGAGAGATCGCGGACGAGTACGACACCGACGAGGTCGCGCCGGTGGATCCATTGGACGACGGCCGAATTCGCGTGTCGTCCCGGCTCCCGCTCGAGGATCTGGGCGAGCTGTTCGACATCGAGATCGACAACGACGAGGTCGACACCGTGGGTGGCCTGCTGTCCTACGAGATCGGCCGCGTCCCGCTGCCCGGCTCGGTGGTCGAGGCGCACGGTCTGCGGCTGATCGCCGAGGGTGGGCGTGACGCCCGCGGCCGCGTGCGGGTGCACACGGTGCTGGCCGAGAAGCTCACCCGTGACGACGAGGACGCCGACGGGGAGTCGGGTCGAGACAGAGGAACCCCCGGATCGGCCGACGGTGCCGAGACGCAGCGTGAGGAGCATCGGAGATGACCGGAACCGACCAGGGCGACGAGACGGAGTTCCGATCCGGCTTCGTGTGCTTCGTGGGCCGGCCGAACACCGGCAAGTCCACCCTGACCAACGCGCTGGTGGGCAGCAAGATCGCGATCACGTCGTCACGCCCGCAGACCACGCGCCACACCATCCGCGGCATCGTGCACCGGGACCACGCGCAGCTGATCCTGGTGGACACGCCCGGGTTGCACCGTCCCCGCACCCTCCTGGGGCAGCGGCTCAACGATCTGGTGCGCGACACCTACTCCGAGGTCGACGCCATCGGGTTCTGCATCCCCGCCGACGAGAAGATCGGCCCCGGCGACCGGTTCATCCTCGAGCAGGTGCGGGCCAACGCGCCGCGCACGCCGGTGGTGGGGCTGGTCACGAAGATCGACAAGGTGTCCAAACAGCGGCTCATGGAACAGCTGGTGGCCGTCTCGAACCTCCTGGGCGGCGACGCCGAGGTGGTGCCCGTCTCCGCCGCGTCGGGCGAGCAGGTCGAGGTGGTGGTCGACGTCTTCGCGTCCGTGCTGCCGCCCGGCCCGGCGTTCTACCCCGACGGCGAGCTGACCGACGAACCCGAGGACACCATGATGGCCGAGCTCATCCGTGAGGCCGCCCTGGAAGGGGTGCACGACGAGCTCCCGCACTCCCTCGCCGTGGTCATCGAGGAAGTCCTGCCCCGCGAGGGCCACGACAACATGCTCGACGTCCACGCCATCCTCTACGTCGAGCGGCAGTCGCAGAAAGCCATCGTGATCGGCAAGGGCGGTGCGCGCCTGCGCGAGGTGGGGACAGCCGCCCGTACCCAGATCGAGAAGCTCCTCGGCACCAGGGTCTACCTCGACCTGCACGTGAAGGTGGCGAAGGACTGGCAGCGCGATCCGAAGCAGATGGGCAAGCTCGGTTTCTGAGGGTGGCTCCGCGCGTCGCGAGGTTGCGCGGGTTGTAGCCAAGTGCGCGGGTTACAACCTGTGAGGGTGGCTGGAACCTGAGCGGGTTGTGGTCGCGGGACCGTTCGACGTTCGAGTCGGAGATGCGCGCTCCGAAGTTGCTCCGGTTCCAGCAACCTGCTCCTGTTGTACCCGGAGCAGGTTGCGGAAACCGAAGCAAGTAGCGAGCTGCGCAGGTTGTAGCCAAGTGCGCGGGTTACAACCTGTGAGGGTGGCTGGAACCTGAGCAAATAGCGAGCTGCGCAGGGTGTAGCCAAGTGCACGGGTTGCAACCGGTGAGGGTGGCTGGAACCTGAGCGGGTTGTGGTCCCGGGGACCGTTTGACGTTCGAGTCGGAGGTGCGCGCTCCGAAGTTGCTCCGGTTCCAGCAACTTGCTCCTGTTGTACCCGTAGCAGGTTGCGGAAACCGAAGCAGGTAGCGAGCTGCGCAGGGTGCAGCCAAGTGCACGGGTTGCAACCCGTGCGGGTGGCGGGAACCCGAGCGGGTTGCACGGGTCGTCGGCCACGTGCACCGGTCACAACCTGTGTGGCTGCAACCGGTGCACCGAGGACCGCTGGGGTCAGGACAGGTGTTCGGGCTGGGGGTGGGACTTGTGCCCCTCGTCCGACCGGACCCGATCCTGCCCGTCACCCGACGCCTTGTGCCGCGCCGAGGCCGGAGTCAGGGACACCACGATGCCCTTGGAGGTGGGGCAGTTGCTCTCCGCCGCAGTGGAATCGAGCGGCACGAGGGGGTTGGTCTCGGGGTAGTAGGCCGCCGCCGAACCCTTGGGCGTGGCGTACTCCACGATGCGGAAGTTCTCCGCGCAGCGCACCCTGTCGTCGCCCTCCCATCGGGTGGTGATGTCGACGAAATCTCCGTCACGGAAGCCCAGTTCGGCGATGTCGCCGCGGTGCATGAAGATCACGCGGCGCCCGCCCTCGATGCCGCGGTAGCGGTCGGAGAGTCCGTAGATGGTGGTGTTGAACTGGTCGTGGCTCCGGAACGTCTGCAGCAGCAGGTGTTTCGGAGGGACCTGCAGCGCCTCGATGGGCGAGACGGCGAACTGGCCGAGACCCGATTCGGTCTGGAACGTCCGCGAGTCCCGCGGCGGGTGCGGCAGGACGAAGCCGCCGGGGCGACGGACGTTCACCTCGTATCCGGCGCACCCCGGGACGACGCGCGAGATGTGCTCGCGGATGTTCCGGTAGTCGTCGCGGAAACCCTTCCAGTCCAACCCGTACCGGTCGCCGATGGTGGCCTCCGCGATGCGGGTGAGGATCTCCACCTCGGACTTGAGGTGGGGGCTCGCCGGCTCGAGCGGACCACGCGAGGAGTGCACCGAGCAGGTGGAGTCCTCCACCGAGATCCACTGCGGCCCACTGGCCTGGATGTCCTTCTCGGTCCGTCCCTTGGTCGGCAGGATCAACGCCGTGTCGCCGCACACCAGGTGCGACCGGTTGATCTTGGTGGAGATGTGCACCGTCATCTTGGTGTTCCGCAGCGCCTGGAACGTCACGTCGGAATCGGGTGCGGCCTGGGCGAAGTTGCCGCCCAGCCCCAGGAAGAAGTGCGCCTTGCCGTCACGCATGGCCCGGATCGAGTCGACGGTGTCCAGGCCGTTCTCTCGCGGCGGGTCGAAGCCGAATTCCTTCTGGATCGCGTCGAGGAAGTGTTGGGGCGCGCGCTCCCAGATGCCCATGGTGCGGTCGCCCTGGACGTTGGAGTGTCCGCGCACCGGCAGCAGCCCGGCACCGCGCTTGCCGATGTTCCCCTGCAGGAACGCCAGATTGGTGATCTCCTTGACGGTGTTCACCGCGTTGTGATGCTGGGTGATGCCCATGGCCCAGCAGAAGACGGTGGCCGAGGAATCGCGGAGCATCCGGGCCGCGTCGGTGATGACGGCGCGGCTCAGACCGGTGGTCGCTTCCACCTCCGCCCAGTCGAGCGTCTCGATGTGCTGCTTCCACAGGTCGAACCCGGTGGTGTGCTCACGGACGAATTCGTGATCGACGGCGCCCCACTCGAGCAGGAGATGCCCGAAGGCCTGGAACAGCGCGAGGTCGCCGTTGATCCGCACCGGCAGGTGCATGTCCTCGAGATCGGTTCCGGGACCGATCATTCCGCGCGGTGTCTGGGGGTTCTTGAAGTTGATCAGACCGGCCTCGCGCAGCGGGTTGATCGCGAGGATCTTCGCGCCGTTCTTCTTCGCCTTCTCGAGGGCGGAAAGCATGCGCGGGTGGTTGGTGCCCGGGTTCTGGCCCGCCAGAACGATCAACTCGGCGTCGTAGACGTCGTCGAGCGTGACGCTGGCCTTGCCGATGCCGATCGACTCCTGCAGGGCGATCGACGTCGACTCGTGGCACATGTTGGAACAGTCCGGCAGGTTGTTGGTGCCGTAGGCCCGGACGAAGAGCTGATAGACGAATGCCGACTCGTTGGACGCGCGGCCGGAGGTGTAGAACACGGCCTCGTCCGGATCGAGCGCGCGCAGCTGCGCTCCGATGAGGTCGAAGGCCTCGTCCCAGTCGATCTCCTCGTAGTGCGTTCCGCCGGGTCGCTTGACCATCGGGTGGGTGATGCGGCCCTGCTGGCCCAGCCAGTGCTCGCTGTGCGAGTCCAGCTCGGCGATGGAGTGGCGGGCGAAGAAGTCCGGGGTGGCGCGGCGGGTGTCGGCCTCCTCGGCGACGGCCTTGGCGCCGTTCTCGCAGAACTCCGCGGTGTGTCGATGCCCGGGATCGGGATCCGGCCACGCGCAACTCATGCAGTCGAAACCCTCGGCCTGGTTCAGGTCCAGCAGCGTCTTCGCGGTCCGGATCGGACCCATTCGGTCGAGCGACCGATACATCGACACCGCGACGGCGGTGGGCCCGGCAGCATGCGTCTTGGGCTTCTCGACGGACAGATCCGCTTCGTCGTAATCACGCACTCCGCGTGTACTCATGGCCACACTCTCTCTTCGGCTCGTCCCCCCGCATCGGACGTCACTCGACAGTAACCGTGGCATCGGACTGGACATCGGCGATCGGGGTCTTGGCCTTCCGGGTACCCGGCGGAGCGCACGGATACCGTGTCGGGAGTGCGCACTCGAACCGTCTCCGATTCCGTCGTCGTCGCGGCCCCGCCCGACGAGGTCTACGCCGCTCTCGCCGACCCCACCCGCATGGCCCGCTGGAGTCCCGAGAACACCGGTGCCGTCGTCGCCGATCCGCGACGTGGCGGCACCTACGTCGGGATGACGTTCGTCGGCACCAACCGCCGCGGGCCCGCGCGATGGTCGACGCGCTGCGTGGTGACGGCGGCGGACCCGGGGGAGCGCTTCGCGTTCACCGTGCAGGCCATCGGTCCGCGCCGGCCGATCCTCCGCACTCCCATCGCCTCGTGGGAGTACCGCTTCGACCCCGTCGACGGCGGTACTCGGGTCACCGAGACCTGGACCGACGACCGTCCGTGGCCGGACGCGCTCGCCGCGGTCTTCGACAAGGTGGCGACGCGGGGCAGCCTCTTCGCGGACTTTCAGCGACGCAACATCGCCCGGACCCTCGCGTCGCTCCAGCGGGACCTCGGCGCGCCCTGAGCCCGTCCCGACGAGATGTGCCGACGTGCCACACTGGACGGCGTGGGTGAGTCGTGAGGTCCTACCGGGATCACGCCGTCGTCCTGCGCGAGCACAAGCTCGGCGAGGCCGATCGCATCGTCACGCTGTTGACGCGGGACCACGGGCTGGTGCGCGCCGTGGCCAAGGGCGTGCGCCGCACGACCTCGAAGTTCGGCGCCCGGCTCGGACCGTTCGCGCACATCGACGTCCAGCTGTATCCGGGCCGGAACCTCGACATCGTCACCCAGGTGCAGACGGTGAACGCCTTCGGCGCCGACATCGTCGCCGACTACGCCCGCTACACCACCGGCTGCGCGATCCTCGAGACGGCAGAGCGGCTCGCCGGCGAGGAACACGCCCCCGCTCCGCGGCTGCACTCGCTGACCGTCGGCGCGCTGCGCACCCTCGGCTCCGGGGAGCGGCCACCGGAGTTGGTTCTCGACGCCTTCCTGTTGCGCGCCATGAACTTCGCCGGGTGGGCGCCGTCGCTCACCGAGTGCGCGACGTGCTCGGCGCCCGGCCCGTTGCGGGCGTTCCACGTGGCCGCCGGCGGTGCGGTGTGCACGCAGTGCCGGCCGGCCGGGGCGGCGACTCCGGGCGCCGGCGTCCTCGACCTCATGGCCGCCCTGCAGAGCGGCGACTGGCCCGCGGCCGTCGCGACGGCGGACGCGGTGCGGACGCAGGCGAGCGGTCTGGTGGCCGCGCACCTGCAATGGCACCTCGAGCGGCAACTGCGAACCCTGCCGCTGGTCGAGCGCGGTGCCCCCGCGGACGGGACCGTCGGGCAGGATGAGACCCGTGATCCGTCGTCGCGAGCAGCCGACCCCGTCCGATAGTCGCGCCGTGCGCCCGCCGAGCCCGCACCCGTCGGGGGCGCGGGCGCCGATCCTGCAGCCGGAGCTGATTCCGCGCCACGTCGCCCTGGTCATGGACGGCAACGGACGCTGGGCGCAGGACCGCGGGCTGCCCCGTACGGCCGGCCACGAACGCGGCGAGGCGGTGCTCATGGACACCGTGGAGGGCTGCATCGAGATCGGCGTGCGCTGGCTGTCGGCGTACGCGTTCTCCACGGAGAACTGGCGACGCAGTCCCGACGAGGTCAAGTTCCTCATGGGCTTCAACCGCGACGTCATCCGTCGACGCCGTGACGAGATGCACGAGATGGGCGTCCGGGTGCGATGGGCGGGGCGACGACCGCGGCTGTGGCGCAGCGTGATTCGCGAGCTCGAGATCGCGGAGGAGCTGACGAAGGACAACACCGTCATGACGCTGACCATGTGCGTCAACTACGGCGGCCGCGCGGAGATCGTCGACGCCGCCCGCGAGATCGCCCGGCGGGCCGCGGCCGGGCAGCTCGATCCGGAGAAGATCTCCGAGGCCTCGTTCGCCCGCTACCTCGACGAGCCCGACATGCCGGACGTCGACCTGTTCCTCCGGCCCTCCGGCGAGCAGCGCACGTCGAACTTCCTGCTCTGGCAGTCGGCCTACGCGGAGATGGTGTTCCAGGAGAAGCTGTTTCCGGACTTCGACCGCCGCGATCTGTGGGCCGCGTGCGTCGAGTTCGCCTCGCGTGACCGGCGATTCGGGGGAGTGAAATGACCGAGCACGACGTGGTCGCGGCCCTGCAGGACCGGACGCGCGTGATCCTCGGCCAGTTCGCCGACGTCACCGTGGCCGACGACGGCTCGCTCGGCTTCACGTACGCGGGCGCCCTGTGCTCGCTGCGGGCCGTCGCGCTGGGGCCAGGTCTCGAGGTGCTCGCGCTGACGTCGGTCCTCGCGTGGGATCGGCCGTCGTCCGGTGGGCTGCGCGCCAAGGTGGCCGCGCGCAACGCCGAGTCCCAGTTCGGGTCGATCTCGGTGGTGGGTCACGGATCGCAGGCCGACGTGATCCTGCGCTACACCTTCCCGGCCACCGGACTCGACGACGAGCCGCTCATGACCATGCTGGTCCTGGTGCTGTCCGGCGTCGAGAAGGCGCGCGTGGGCCTGGTGCCCTGAGTCCCGTCCGGCAGTCTCAGTCCTTGGCGGCGCACTCGCTGCACAGGCCGAAGATCTCCGCCGTGTGACTGACGTCGGTGAACCCGTGCTCACCGGCCACGGACTTGGTCCACCGCTCCACCGCGGCGCCCTCGACCTCCACGGTGAAACCACAGTCTCGACACACCAGGTGATGGTGGTGGCCGGCGGAGCAGCGGCGGTACACCGACTCCCCGGAATCGGTGCGCAGCACGTCGATGGTGCCCGCGTCGGCCATTGCCTGCAGCGTCCGATAGACCGTGGTCAGGCCGATGCCGTCGCCGCGTCGTCGCAACTCGTCGTGCAGGTCCTGCGCCGAACGGAACTCGTCGACCGTGTCGAGCAACTCCGAGATCGCGCTGCGCTGCTTGGTCGACCGGAGGCCGACGGTCTTCGTCGCGCTCATCGACCGGCACCGTCCGTCCCAGCCGCACCCTCGGTCGCCTGCGCAGCCCCCTCGGTCGCATGCGCAGACCCCTCGGTCGCATGCTCCACGGCATCGACGACGATGTGCGCCAGATGGTCGTCCACCAACCGGTAGAGCACTTCCCGGCCGGACCGCTCGCCGTTCACCACCCCGGCGGCCTTGAGCACGCGCAGGTGCTGGCTGATCAACGGCTGGGTGACGCCGAGGGCACCCACCAGTTCGTGCACACACCGCGCCGACTCGCGCAGCTGCAGCACGATCGCGATCCGAACCGGTGCGGCGAGCGCCCGCAGCAGATCCCCGGCGCCGGTCAGCACCTCCTTGGGCGGCAGATCCGTCGCCGGATGGGGAAGGGTGGAGCCGGGATCCGGCACCGCGTGCGGCACGCTCATCGAGAGAACACCCCGTCGTCGAGTCGTCGTTATTGCAAATCGTAATCATTGTGATATGCGTGATGGCGCATGTCAACCGGGGCGCGTCGCGGACGCGGTGGTCCGCGAGACCCCACCGGGCCGATAGTCTGATGTGTCGCGGCCGGACACACCACGTCCGCGCTCCGCCACCACCGACTCACGACCCGAGATGGAGAACTGGCCCCGTGGCTCCGAAGTCCAAGATCGATACCGTCGCCAACCTGGCCAAACGCCGGGGACTCGTCTACCAGTGCGGCGAGATCTACGGCGGTACCAAGTCCGCGTGGGACTACGGCCCGCTCGGCGTCGAGCTCAAGGACAACATCAAGAAGCAGTGGTGGCGCAACATGGTCACCAGCCGCGAGGACACCGTCGGCCTCGACTCCTCGGTCATCCTCCCGCGTGAGGTCTGGGAGGCGTCCGGTCACGTCGAGACCTTCTCGGACCCGCTGGTCGAATCGCTCCACACCCACAAGCGCTACCGCGCCGACCACCTTCTCGAGGCGTACGAGGAGAAGCACGGCCACCCGCCCGAGAACGGCCTCGCCGACATTCGCGACCCCGAGACCGGTGAGCCCGGCTCCTGGACCGAACCGCGTGCGTTCTCCGGACTGCTCAAGACCTTCCTCGGCCCCGTGGACGACGAGGCCGGCCTGCACTACCTCCGACCCGAGACCGCGCAGGGCATCTTCGTCAACTTCGCCAACGTGCTCACCACGTCGCGCAAGAAGCCGCCGTTCGGCATCGGCCAGATCGGCAAGAGCTTCCGCAACGAGATCACGCCCGGCAACTTCATCTTCCGCACCCGCGAGTTCGAGCAGATGGAGATGGAGTTCTTCGTCAAGCCCGGCGAGGACGAGCAGTGGCACCAGTACTGGATCGACTACCGCATGAAGTGGTACACCGACCTCGGCATCGACCCGGAGAACCTGCGTCTCTACGAGCACGCGCAGGAGAAGCTCTCGCACTACTCCAAGCGCACCGTCGACATCGAGTACCGCTTCGAGTTCCAGGGCAGTGCCTGGGGTGAGCTCGAGGGCATCGCCAACCGCACCGACTTCGATCTGTCGACGCACGCCAAGCACTCCGGCCAGGACCTCAGCTTCTACGATCAGGCCGCCGACGAGCGCTACATCCCGTACGTCATCGAACCCGCAGCGGGACTGACCCGTTCGCTCATGGCGTTCCTCGTCGACGCCTACCACGAGGACGAGGCCCCCAACGCCAAGGGCGGCGTGGACAAGCGCACCGTGCTGCGCCTCGACCGGCGCCTCGCCCCCGTCAAGGCCGCCGTGCTCCCGCTCAGCCGCAACGCCGACCTCACGCCCAAGGCGAAGGACCTCGCGGCCACGCTGCGTCAGCACTGGAACGTCGAATTCGACGACGCCGGCGCCATCGGTCGCCGCTACCGCCGCCAGGACGAGATCGGCACCCCGTTCTGCATCACGGTCGACTTCGACACCCTCGACGACCACGCCGTGACCATCCGCGAACGTGACTCGATGGCGCAGGAGCGGATCGCCCTCGACCAGGTCGAGGGCTACCTCGCCGCCCGGCTGATCGGCAGCTGACCCCGTGCGCCTTTTGCACATCTCAGGATGTGCAAAAGGCGCACGGGGCCGGAGGCCACTCTAGAACCGGCCTCCGGAGCTCCTGCCTATCCGCCCCGAGGACCCCGACCCACCGAACGACCGGGGTCCACCACCGAAACCGCCGTAGCCACCGCTGCGGCGGTTTCCGTAGGAGCGCCCGCCGCCGAAGCCGCCGCGCAGCACGCTGTCGATGAGCACCCCGGTGAGCACGCCGCCGGCCGTGGATCCGCCGCCGTAGCCGCCGGAATGGCGCGGCCGCTGCGTCGCCTCCCAGTCGGCCACGTCGGCCTGCGCCGCGTGCGACGCCTGCGCCGACAAGGACAGAGCGGCCGCGGCGTGCTGCAGGGCGCGCGGCGCGTCCGACTCCGCGAAGTGCTGTGCGGCCTGCAGGTGCCGTTCCGCCTCCGCCAGCCGGGTGCGGGCCTGGACCTTCACGGCGCCGCTGCGCGAGGCGATGAACTCGTTCGCGGCCCGAACCTGCGCGGACGCCGCGGCGAGGTCGCGGGTGAGGCGGGCGCGGGCGTGCTCGTCCCGCTGCTGCGCTTCCGTGGCCGCGGCGAGCGCGTCGTCGAGCGCCGCGTCGGCGGAGACGAGGGCGTGCATCGCCCCCAGCGGGTCCGTGGCGCCCGAGCGCTCCGCACGCTCGATCGCGGCCACGGTCGCCGACCGGGCCGACGCCAACGCCTCGCCGCCGTGCGTCGCCAACCGGTCCGCCGTCGCCACGTCCTCACGCGCGTCGGCGATCGCGGCGGGCAACTGGTCGACAGCCGCCACGATGTCCTCGTCCGCGTGATCGACGGCGTCGAGCAGCGTGCGGGCCCGGGTCAGCGCACTTTCCGCCGTGCGCACGGCGGCGACCACCGGTCCCTGCTGACCGACCGGCTGCGCGGCGGCGTCCCGTCCGTCGTCGATCGCCGAGTCGGCCAGCGCGAGTTGCTCACGCGCCAGCGTGACGTTGTCGGCCACCGGGGCGAGCACGGACGCGTCGTACCGGGACCGCAGCGACTCCAGCGTGGCCGCGCAGCCCTCGAGTCGCGCCGTCTGCTCGACCTGCCGTTGGGTCAGCGCGTCGAGCCGCGCGCCCGCGTCGATCAGCAGGTTGCGAATCTCGTCGAACTCGGCCACCTTCTCGTCCAGCACGCGGTCCGCCTCCGCGCAGGAGGTGACGATGCGCTCGACCATCCGGCGTCGTTCCTCCGGAGACTCGGGGATCGCGTCGTCGAGACGTTGACGCAGTTCGTGGGCTTCGGCGAGCGCCCGACGGGCGTCGGCCAACGCCGTCGTGAAGGGGCGGGCGCCGGCCTCGCCGAGCTCGTCCGTGGCCGCGGCCAGTTCCTCGGCGCTGGCGCGGACGGCCTCGTCGGTCTCGGTGAGGATCTCGCGCGCCCGCTCGTCGAGGACGTCGGCGGGCAGGGCGGCCAGCGCGGCCGGATCGCTGCCGTCGACCGTGCGTGCCGCCTCGGCCGCCGCGTGACGACGGCGGGCGGTCCGGATGCGTCCGAACGCGATCGCGCCGACGACCACCAGGACGAGGACGGCGAGAGCGACCCACAGTCCGGCCGATCCGGAACCGGTGGTCGAGACGGCCTTGGCGAGCCCCGTCGCCGCGGCGGTGGCGGCGCCGGCCCACTGCTCCTCGCGCAGGGCGGGTTCGATGCTGCTCTGCTCGAGGTCGGAGATCTCCGAGTTCGAGATGGCGGTCTGGGCCTGCGGGACGTTCAGCGTGTAGGACCGGGCGACGGTGGCGACGGCGAGCAGGATGTCGCGGTCGCCGAAGTCGCTGGCGACGGCGGTGCGCTCACCCCACTGGGCGTACGGGACGCCGGAGAAGTCGTCGACCAGTACCACCCACAGCCGCAGCCCCTGGTCGGTGTAGAGCCGATCGACAGCGGCCTCGACCTCGGCGCGGTCACCGTCGTCGAGGACGCCGGAGAGGTCCGTGACCTGCTCCGGGACGCGGAACGGCTCCTCGGCTCTCGCCACACCGCCGCCCAGCAGGGTGGTCAGCAGGATCAGCGCGGCGAGCACGGAGCGGGCCGTTCGCGTGGAGGCCGAAGTCATGGGGGGAACCTACCGGTCGTCTGGCACGACTTTCAGGTGATCCGGACGCCCCCTGCACGTGCGCGCCGCACACGTCGGTCACAGGTGCGGCTGGCAAACTGGGTCGCGATGAGTACGGACTACTACTACGACGACCGCGACGGATACCGCGACACGGCCACCCGACCACCCCGGCTGGGGTTCGGCGGCACGCTGGCGCGGTGGATCCGTCGGCTGATCGCGGGTGTCGTCCTGGTGGGACTGCTGGTGGTGCTGGGCACGGCCGTCCGCGTGTGGCAGGTGGCGCGCATCGACGATCACACGCCGTCCGACGCCATCGTGGTGCTGGGAGCGGCTCAGTACGACGGCGTGCCGTCGTCGGTGTTCGAGGCGCGGCTCGCGCAGGCCTCGGCGCTCTACCAGGCCGGTATCGCCCCGCTGGTGGTCACCGTCGGCGGAAAACAGGTGGGGGACAACTACACCGAGGCCGCGTCGGGCCGCACCTACCTCGTCGACCAGGGGGTGCCGGCGCAGGACGTCGTCGCCGTCGAGGAGGGCTCGGACACGCTGCGCAGCATCGAGGCGGTGGCCGCCGAACTGCAGAGCCGCGGCCTGAATCGGGTGACGCTGGTGAGCGACCCGTGGCACTCGTTGCGGACGCGCACCATGGCGCAGGACGCCGGTCTGGACGCGTGGACCTCGCCCACCCGGCAGGGACCCGCGGTGTACACGCGGGAGTCGCAGATCCACGGAATCGGCCGGGAGACAGCGGCTCTGCTGTGGTACCAGCTCACCCACCACTCCGCGGACTTCTCCTACACGGCAGGACAGTGATGGCCGGCCGGCCTGCGACCGACACCTACACCGACGCCGACGTCGACCGCCGGGTTCCGGAGGCACCGAAGTCCGCCGGCCTCGCGCCGGAGTCGGCCGCCGAATCGCGCGGTGCGTTCGCCCGCGACCGCGCTCGGGTGCTGCACTCGGCGGCACTGCGCAGACTGGCCGACAAGACCCAGGTGACCGGTCCGCGGGAGGGCGACACGCCGCGCACGCGGCTGACCCACTCGCTCGAGGTGGCGCAGATCGGCCGCAGCATCGCCGACGGCATCGGGTGCGATCCCGACCTGGTCGAGCTCGCCGGGCTCGCCCACGACATCGGTCACCCGCCCTACGGCCACAACGGTGAGCGCGCGCTCGACGAGGTCGCCGCGTCCTGCGGCGGCTTCGAGGGCAACGCGCAGAACCTGCGCATCCTCACCGCGCTGGAACCGAAGGTGCTCGGCGACGACGGTCGTAGCGCCGGACTCAACCTCACCCGCGCGTCGCTGGACGCGGCGATCAAGTACCCGTGGACCAGGCCGTCGCCGGGCGCCAAGTTCGGCGCGTACGACGACGACGCCGCCACCCTGGCCTGGGTGCGCGCCGGGGCGCCGGAGCGGCGGCAGTGCCTCGAAGCGCAGGCCATGGACTGGGCCGACGACGTCGCGTACTCGGTGCACGACGTCGAGGACGGCGTCATCGCCGGGCGCATCGACCTCCGTTCGCTCGCCGATCGGGCCGAGCAGGACGCGTTGGCCGACCTCGCGATCCGCGAGTTCCGCGGACTGGACCGTGACCTGATGTGCGAGGCGGCGCAACGACTGTCGGAGCTGCCGGTGGTCTCCGACGCCGCCGGGTACGACGGCACCCTGGTCCGCTCGGTCGCCCTGAAGCGCATGACGAGCGAGCTGGTGGGGCGGTTCACCACGGCCGCCGTCTCGTCCACCCGGGAGGCCGCCGACGGACGCGCGGTGCGGCGCTACGACGCCGACCTGTCCGTTCCCGAGCTGGTCCGCGCCGAGGTGGCGCTGCTCAAGACCATGGCGCTGCGGTACGTCATGTCCGACGACGGCCACCGCCGCCGCCAGGACCGCCAACGCGACCGCATCCACCGCGTCGCCGCGTGGCTGCTGCACTCCGCACCCGCCTCGCTCGACCCGATGTTCCTGCCGGCCTGGTCCGCCGCCGGTGACGACGCCGCCCGCACCCGCGTCGTCGTCGACCAGATCGCGTCCTGCACCGAGTCCCGGCTCGAACGCATCGACGCCGCCAGCCTCGGCGCGCAGGCGTCGTGGGGCTAGAGCGGCCCGCTCGTGGGGTCGGAGAGCGGGCCGCTCCCGGGGCTGGAGAGCGCCCCGCTCGCCCGTGCAGGGCCGTCGGACCGGACGCCTAGACTGTCCCGGTGGCCGGCCGAATACCCGAACGAGACATCGCGGCCGTTCGTGAACGGACGCGCATCGAGGACATCGTCGGCGAGTACGTCGCCCTGAAGGCGCCGCGCGGCGATTCGATGATGGGCCTGTGCCCGTTCCACGACGAGAAGACGCCGTCGTTCCACGTGCGGCCGAACCACGGCACGTTCCACTGCTTCGGGTGCGGCGAGGGCGGGGACGTCTACACGTTCCTGCAGAAGATGGAGCACATCAGCTTCGTCGAGTCCGTCGAGCAGCTCGCCGACCGGCTGAACTACCGGATCGACTACGAGGGCGGCGGTACCTCCGTCCAGCGGGACCGCGGCACGCGGGCGCGTCTGGTCGCGGCCAACGCTGCGGCGCAACAGTTCTACGCCGAGCAGCTCGGATCGCCCGAGGCGCAGGCCGCACGGGACTACCTGACCGAGCGCAACTTCGATGCGGCGGCCGCGCGGTTGTTCGGCTGCGGCTTCGCTCCCGGCGGCTGGGACACGCTGACCAAGCACCTGCTGAAGAAGGGGTTCGAGTTCGCCGAGCTCGAAGCCGCGGGGCTGGCGCGGCAGGGCAAGCGGGGTCCGATCGACCGGTTCCACCGCCGACTTCTGTGGCCCATCCGCAACCTCGCCGGCGACGTCATCGGCTTCGGCGCCCGCAAGATCTTCGACGACGACACCATGCCCGGCAAGTACGTCAACACGCCGGAGACGTTGCTGTACAAGAAGTCCCAGGTGCTGTTCGGTCTCGACCTGGCCAAGAAGGACATCGCCAAGGGGCATCAGGCCGTCGTCGTCGAGGGGTACACCGACGTCATGGCGATGCACCTCGCCGGCGTGACCACCGCCGTCGCGTCGTGCGGCACGGCATTCGGTGACGACCACCTCGCGTTGCTGCGTCGGCTGCTCATGGACGACAAGTTCTGGCGCGGCGAGATCATCTACACCTTCGACGGCGACGAGGCCGGGCAGGCCGCGGCGATGAAGGCGTTCTCCGGCGATCAGAAGCTCGCCGGACAGACGTTCATCGCCGTCGCGCCCGAGGGAATGGACCCGTGCGATCTACGGCTGCGCCAGGGCGACGCCGCCGTACGCGACCTCGTGGCTCGTCGTACTCCGTTGTTCGAGTTCGCCATTCGGGGCGCGCTCGCCGAGTGCAACCTCGACACCGCCGAGGGGCAGGTGGAGGCGCTGCGCCGCACCGTACCGATGGTCGCTCAGATGAAGGACCGCGCGCTGCGGGACAACTACGCTGCGCGCCTGTCCGGCTGGGTGGGGTGGATCGACGAGCGCATGGTGGTCGGGCGGGTCCGCGAGGAGGCCGCGAAGATCGCCAAGGGCGCCGCGCCCGCACCGTTGCGTCGCCCGTCCCGGCCGACCGAGGATTCCGCCGCGCCGGCCGGGCCGGCTCACCCGCGTCGGGACGATCCGACGTTGTGGCCCCAGCGGGAGGCGCTCAAGGCGGTGATGCAGCACCCCGGTATCGCCGGCTCGGTGTTCGACTCGCTGCCCCCGGAGACCTTCGGTCACCCGGCGTACGCCGCGGTCTCGGACGCCGTCCGGGAGGCCGGCGGCACCGCGGCGGGACTCGGGGGAGGAGAGTGGCTCGACGCCGTCGGCAAGAAGGCCGAGGCGAAGGGCCTGCGGTCCCTGGTGACCGAGCTGGCGGTCGAGCCGATGCCCATCTCGGAGGAGGCGACCCCGCGCTACATCTCGGGCGTGCTGGCCCGGCTGCAGGAAGTCTGGGTGGGTCGCCAGGTCGCCGAGCTGAAGTCGAAGCTCCAGCGCATGTCGCCGATCGAGAAGCCGGAGGACTACAACGCGCTCTTCGGCGACCTCATCGCGCTCGAGCAGTATCGCCGCAGCCTGCTCGAACAGGCGGTGGGCAGCACCACCGACGCGGAGTTCCCCGCGATCTAGAGCTGGTCGCGCGGGACGAACACCTGCGTGTCGTCGTACTGCTTCATGGGCTCGAGCTTCGGCTGGGTGTTCAGCGAATCGGACAGCTTCTGCCGGCCCGCGGTGACGATCTTCTTGGTGGCCGGGCTCGAGGCGACGGCCTTGGTGGCGCGGGAGATCTGCTCGTACCGACCGCGGCCGGCTTTGGTGCCGAGCACGTATCCGGCAGCGACGCCGACCAACAAACGCATCATGAGTGCAGCGGTCCTCTCGGTGGTCGGGTGACGGGGTGTCCATCCTGCCCGATGTCATACCCCCGTGCGTGCACCCCACCCCTCGGGCGGAGACACGAGAAAGCCCCGGACCGATCGAGCGCGATCCGGGGCCTGTCGAAAGCTCCCCCATCTGGACTTGAACCAGAAACCCTTCGATTAACAGTCGAATGCTCTGCCAATTGAGCTATGGGGGAATGCTGCAGCCGGTACGTGACCGGCCGAGAAGAGACTCTAACTCATAGCACCCGTGCACTGCCAAATCGCCTGGTACCACCGGCTCTCCACACTCCGACCAGGGCGAAGACGAGCAGCACGACGCCGGATCCGACACCCGCGGTCAGGTCCGTCGCGACGGCGGGTGCGCCCGCGAACGCCAGGACGAGCCCGGCCACGCCGAGGGCGGTGAGGGCCCCGCCGAGGACGTGGAAGAGCCGTAGCCGCCACAGCACCGCGAGCACCACGAAGTGCACGCCGACGACGGTGGCCACCCACGCGACCCCGGCCTGTGGGTGTCCGGCCGCTGCGACGACGCGCACGCCGACCACGATGGCCACCACCTCGGCCGCGACGACGGCCCAGTAGCCGCGCCCGAACGGGCGCACCGAGGGCGGAGTCGACGGGGCCGGACCGCGCGCGATACCCACCAGCACCAGCGCCGCGGCCGCCATCGCCGCGACGACGAGCACCACTCGGACGGGTGTCGGCGACGTCGCGGAGTTCACGAGCACGAAGACGAGGCCGAACACGGCACCGATCAGCGAGCCGAGGTGCTGGGGAGCGAGGCGTCGAGGGGCCATACCCGTCAGTCTGTCTCAGGATCGGTCCGGTGACGGGGGATCACTGTCGATAGGGGCTTCGGGAGCGGAATACATTGCCCTCCGCATCGTCTTTGGGCTCGCGCGAGATGCCGAAGCGCCACATGAGCGGCCCCACGAGTCGGTCGAACACCGCCGGCACGACGGTGTAGCCCAGGGCAGCGACCTTGTTGACGTAGCCGAAGACCGCGTCCGCGTCACGCTCGCGCTGCGGCTTGCGCACCACGCGGTCGACGGCGCGGGCGATCACCTCGGGCGTCGTCACCGGCGGCGGGGGAGATCCGGCGCGCCCGACCACGGTGGCGGCCTGCTCGTAGATCGGGGTGCGGACCGCGCCGGGCGCCACCGAGCTGACGTGGATGCCGGGGTACTGCTGCATTTCCTGCTGCAGCGTGCGCGTGAGGCCGCGCAGTCCCCACTTGGCGGTGACGTACGTGCCCATCCAGGGCACGGCGATGCGTCCGAGCAGCGAGCCGATGATGACGAGGTGCCCGTCGCCCTGGTCGCGGTAGACGGTCAGGATCGACCGTGCGACGTTGGCCGCGCCGATCAGATCGACGGAGATCGCGTGGTCGAACACCTCGGCGGGGGTGTCCAGGAACGTTCCGTAGGACATGACCGCGGCGCTGTGGACGCACACGTCGACTCGGCCGAACTGTTCGACGGTCTCCGTGACCATCTTGTGAACCTCGTCGCCGTCCGAGACGTCGACGGGCTTGATCGCCACGTCAGCGGCACCGCGCCGACGGCACTGGTCGGCAACGTCCTCGAGTCCTTCGCGCCCGCGGGCACAGAGGACGAGCGACCAGCCGCGTTCGGCGTAGAGGTGAGCGGTGGCGCGGCCGATGCCGCTGGACGCGCCGGTGATCAGAGCGGTGCCGGGGCCGGGACGATCGAATCGGGACGAGCGGGTGGACGACATGATGCCTCGCAGACGTGCGCGGTGGGCGCACCGAGTCGGATTGAGCCGGGGGGCGCCGAGGGCTGGACGCCGGGATTCGCGACCGAAAGGTGCCGCGGTGACACAGGAGATTCGTGGCGGGTCCGCGCGCTGGACTACCGCGGAGCGGAGTCGTCTCTGCCGCGCGAGAGTCGGAGCGAGCGGCCCCGCTCGACGTGCTCGGCGTCCTTCTCGGCGTTCTTCTCCGACACACGAGTGTCGCGCTCCGGCAGTTGCAGATGCTCCTCTGCGCGCAGCCCGGCCTGCAGTTCGCGCCCTCGCTCGAGTTCGGAGTCCAGCTCCGCGCCGAACAGCAGCGCGAGATTGGTGATCCACAGCCACAACAGGAAGATGACGACGCCCGCAAGCGATCCGTACGTCGCGTTGTAGCTCGAGAAGTTGGCGACGTAGAACCCGAACAGCGCCGAAGCGACGATCCAGGTAACGATGGCCAACGCGGCCCCCGTGCTGACCCACCGGAACTTCGGCTGCTGGACGTTCGGCGTGGCGTAGTAGAGCACCGCCACCGCGATCACCACCAGGATCAGGATGAGGGGCCAGCGCACGATGTTCCAGATCATGAGCGTGGTGTCGCCGAGTCCGACGGCGTCGCCGATCGCCTGCGCTACCGGTCCGCTGACCGCCAGCATCAACGCGCCGGCGGCGAGGCAGATCAGGCCGATCAACGTCACCAGCAGCATGACCGGGCGCAGCTTCCAGACCGGCCGACCTTCGTCGACCTCGTACATACGGTTCATCGCGCGTCCGAAGGCCCCGACGTAGCCGGAGGCGGACCAGATCGCACCGGCGAGACCGATGATCAACGCGAGGCCGGCGGTCGGCGTCGCGACCAACTGGGAGATCGGTTCTCGCAACGTGTCGACGGCCGACGACGGGCCGAGGTCGGAGACGATGTCGAGGACGGCGTTCACCGTGCGCTCGCCCTGGCCGAAGACGCCGAGCAGGGACACCATGGCCAGCAGCGCGGGAAAGATCGACAGAACCGCGTAGTACGTGAGAGCCGCGGCGAGGTCCGTGCACTGGTCCTTGGAGAACTCGCGCGCGGTCTTGCGGACGACGTAGAGGAACGACGGCTTGGTCAGGTCCGTGGGCGAATCCGGCTTGCGATCGTCGTCCGGGTCGTACGACGTCGACGGGTCGGCGGCGGTCGGTCGCGTGGTGGTCATACCGACCGTCTTCCCCCGGCGACCGGGGTGGAAACCGTGGTGGACTGCCGTCAGGGCCGGTCGGTCAGATACCCGCCGCCGTGGGGGAAGAACTCCGTCGCGGGAACGGTGCGGCCGTCGGCGGTGCGGACCTCGTCGACGACGAGGGCACGATTCCGGCCGAGGTGGGCCGACGGGCCGGCGACGATGGCCATCCCGTCGCCCTCGTGGATGAACACGCGGCCGGGAGTACCGCCGTAGCAGCAGGTGGAGACGTGGGCGCGGGTGATGCCGATGCGCTCACCGCGGTAGTGAGTCCAGGCGTCGGGGTAGGGGTCGGACTGGGCGCGGATCAGGCGGTCGATCTCCTCGGCGGGCCAGGTCCAGTCGATCCGGCTGTCGACGTCCGAGCGCTTGTGGAAGAAGGTGCGCTGGGCGAGGTCCTGGGGTGTCCACTCGGCCGTACCGCTCTCGATGGCGGCCAGCGCTTCGGTGAGCACCTCCGGGATGAGGTCGATGGTGGCCTGGACGAGTTCCGTGGCGGTGTCTCGCTCGCCGATCGGCACCGCACGCTGGACCACGATGTCGCCGGTGTCGAGGTCGTCGTCCATCCGGTGAGCGGTCAGACCGGTCTCCGTGGCGCCGCTGATCAGCGACCAGATGACGGGGGAGAATCCGGTGAACCGAGGCAGCAGCGAATCGTGCAGATTCAGCGTGCCGTGCGGCGGCGCGTCGAAAATCTCGCGCGGCAGCTTGGTGCGCCAGTTGTTGGCGACGACGATGTCCGGCGCCGCGTCGCGCAACCGGGCCGCGAGGGCGTCGTCGGGCCGTTGAGCCAGGTGGACCGCGATGCCGTGGCTCCGGGCGAGGTCCTCGACGGAGTCGGACCAGATCGACTCGTAGGAGTGCTCGCTCGGCGGATGGGTGACCACCAGGACCACCTCGTGAGGGGAGTCGAGGAGGGCCTGCAGGGTGCGGTGACCCCAGGTCTGATACCCGAACATCGCAACGCGCATGCGAGATAGATTAGCCTACCCTTTGCTGACGTTACCGACGGGTCGCCACCGCGTGGTCAGCCCTTCAGCATCACCGGAATGCCCTGGTACGGAGCGAGTGTCAGCAGAAAACTTCCCAGCTCGTCGACCGTGCCGACCTCGTGATCGGTGAACAGATCCACCACCGTGGCCCCGCCCGGGAGGTGCTTGGACTGCACCGTCGCGGTGATCTCGTCTCCGGTGAAGTTGAGCACCGTGGCCTGGACCAGACCGTTGGCGAGCTGGTGCACCAACACCAGCAGTCCCTTGTGCGACACCGACGGCACGTCGAGCTGCGTCGCCGTGGCGATGCCGTAGCGGTTCCGCACGTCGAGGATCCGCGAGAGCTGCCGCACGAAGGACGATCCGTCCTTCATCTGCTCGGGCAGCGATCCGTAGAGGCTGCGGCCTCGCGGGATACCGGACTCCGAGCGGGTCGCGTCGGGAGCGTAGTTCATCAGATCGTGGGCGCCGCGGTTGATCCATCGGGTGTCGCCCTCCGCGATGAGGTCGGCCACCTCCTCGGCCGGCACGGGGAGCACCCCGCACAGGTCCCATCCGGACAGCGCGAAGACGCCCGGCTGCAGTGCGTTGTACATCGCGAGGAGCAGGTGCGCCCGCTTCACGGTCTCGATGTCCGTCTCGTCCATGCGGTCGAGGTCCCGGATGCCGAGCGACGCCGTGATCACCGAGGCCGTGGTGCACGCGATGCCGTTGTTGGTGAAGGTGCGGTTGTACGGGGCCCACCGGCCGGTCAGTCGCTCGCACAGCTCCGCGCGAATCTGGTCTCCGAGATCGCCGCCCTTGATCACCTCGCCGCCGTAGGAGAACTCGTCTTCCTTGTGCAGAGTCGCGAAGTGCACCAGCTCGAACGTCATCTCGTCGTGGTTCTGCAGCGCGTGGACCAGCGATGCGGTGTCGACGCCGTGATCGCGCGCGAGGTTCATCGTCAGGCGCAGGAACTCGGTGTTCCCCATCACCAGCGCGTGGTGGTACGCGGGCCGGTTGATGAAGTCGTAGGACAGGTCCGCGCCGCTGCCGCCCATCGCCTTGATGTCGTCGATGGTGAGGTTCAGCTCCTGGAACGTGAACCCACCCATCTTGCGCACCACGCTCGCGATGAGATGGTTCGCGGCCTCGGACAGCGGGTGGCCCTCCGACCATCCGGGGCCCTCGGTCCGCCGCTCGACGCCAAGGAAGCCGTTGGCGTCCAGACGCAGGGCGCCGGCGCCGAGATCGGCGATGGAATGGCACGCGTCGCCGATGACCAGACGCATGCCGGCGAACGACGGGTCGAGCCAGTTGATCGAGGGCTGACCGGCCTTGAAGTAGTGGAGGTAGACCCAGCGGCGCTCCACGCCGTCGACGCCGCGAATGATGGGCGTCGCGCTCCAGTTGGTCTCCTTCACGCCCATCTCGTAGAAGATGACGCGCTGGAGCTGGCCCACGATGTAGCCGGCGCGAGCCAGTTCGGCCTCGGCGTCGGCGTCGATGTTGACCGAGTCCCGGCCGGCGCCGACCCGCGGAAGCAGATGCCAGTCCTGCGGCTCGATCTCCACCATGTGGTAGATCCCGGGGTAATCGGAGTAAGCCATCTCCGCGAGGCGGAAGTCCGCTCCCTTGCCGGTGTGGCCGGGCACGATGTCGTCGATGACGATGCCCTCGTAGGCCGAGGCGACCACGCAGAGGCGGCGGAACTCCTCCTCGGACCCGAACGCCGGATCGATCTGCATGCTCACGCGGTCGAAGTGACCGTCGACCGACGGCGTGGCGTGCCACCCGTGCAGTCCACCGGCCTCCTTGACGGGGCCGGTGTGCACGGCGGTGATGCCGATGTCCGAGAACAGCTGCCAGAGCGACTCGTCGCCGAGGGTGGCCAGGAAGCTCTGGCCCGGCGAGGCGATGAGCGAGATGGGGTAGGCGGTGAACCAGACGGGGGCGCGCTCGACGGCGCCGCGCGGATCCGGTGAGGCGTAGGGGTTCTGCCACATGCTGCCCTTGCCGGACAGCTGCTCGGCGATGAGCTTGGCGTCCTGCAGCATGGACCGCTGCACCAGCCAGGACACGTACTCCGGGTTGTCCGCCTCCGCGTCACCGCGAGGCAGGTCCCCGGGCGTCCGGTAGGCGCGCCGCACCGACGGCTTCAGCGGCCGCGGCCGCGCTGGATAGAAGTTCTCGTCGTAGGAGATCTCGCTGGGCTCGTGCTGCACTTCCGGATCCACAGTTCCTCCGTCATCGCCGACCGCCCGATTACTGCCCTCCACCGGCCACACGGCCCGTCCCCCGGGGACCGGGCGAGAGCAACCCGGCACCGACGGGACGGCTACCCGACCCGTTCGTCGTCGAAACGAGTAGTGACCGAGCACGAGCCTACGCAGCAGGAGGCCGAGTGTTCCGGCCGGTTCGCGGGCCGTGTGATCGAATATCTCCATGGACACCGAGGGGCAGGCCGGACCGAGCCTGACGCCCGGGCGGCTCGGCGAGATTCTCGCGGCCCTGGGCGGACGAATCGAGGACACCGACCAGGTGGTCGAGTTGCTGCAGAAAGCCGTCGACCTGGCGCACGACATCATCCCCGGTGCCGACAGTTGCGGCGTGACAATCGATTTCGACGGCTCGACCTACACCGCGACGTACACCGACCTGCTGACCCTGAAAGTGGACCGACACCAGTACGACGCAGGGGCCGGGCCCTGCCTGCAGGCGTCGCGCACCGGCGAGAGCGTGGTGGTCGACTGCACCGACCGGGACGACCGGTGGCCCGACTTCACGGACGCCGCCCGTGCGGAGGGCATTCTGTCGGTGCTGGCGTCGCCGATCCGCACGCTCGACGGGGTGATCGGCTCCTTCAACCTCTACGGTCTGCGTGATCACGCGTTCGACGACATCGACACCGACGTGCTCGAGGGCATCACGACGACGGTGGGCCGCGCGATCGGGGAGCACACCCGCTACAGCGACGCCGCCTCCGCCGTGCGCGCCCTGCGCGAGGCCATGGAGCAGCGGGCACCCATCGAACAGGCCCGCGGCATCATGATGGCCATGGACGGCGTCGACGCAGAGGCCGCCTTCGCCGCCCTGTCGGACGAGGCGCAGCGCCGCGGACTGCGGGTGCGCGACGTGGCCGCCGAATTCGTCCAGCGGACGTCCACCGGCCGGAACGACCCCGACGACCGGTCCGAGTAACTCGGCGCGGGATCGTGCCCGGCTCGGGTTCCTCAGCCGGCCCGGCGCTCGCGCAGCATGTCCGTCATGGTCGCCGCGTCGGTCGGTTCCGCGAGCCAGAATCCCTGCGCCAGATCGCATCCGCTTTCCCGCAGCCGGTCGAACTGCGCCTGTGTCTCGACGCCCTCGCCCACGACGGTGACGTCGAACGCGTGCGCCAGGGAGACGATGGCCGACACGATGGCTTCCGGCCGTTTGCCGGGCATGGCCTGGATGTAGCTCTGGTCGATCTTGAAGGCCTCGATGACCGGGTAGCGGTTGAGGTAGGTGACCGAGCTGTGTCCGCTGCCGAGGTCGTCGAGGAGGATCGACACCCCCATCCGGTGCAGCTCGGTGAGCGCGTCGCGCACCTGCGCGGTGTCGGCGAGCCACACGGTCTCGGTGATCTCGAGGCCCAGTCGGCCGACCGGTAGCCCCGTCTCGGCCAGCACTCGGGCCACGGCCGAGACGAACCCCGGTCGACGCAGTTGCAGCGCCGAGACGTTCACGCGGACACCGACGTCGGCGATCGATTGCCACTCCGCGGCCTGACGGCACGCCGAGTGCAGCGCCCAGAGTCCCAGCCGGTCGATCTGACCGGTTCGCTCCGCGATGGCGACGAACGTCTCGGGGCTGACCGACCCCAGCGTCGGGTGCTCCCACCGCGCCAACGCCTCGACGGCGGTGATGCGGCCGGTGCCGATGTCGAAGATCGGTTGATAGGCGAGCGTGAGGTACCGGCTCTCGAGCGCCGCGCGCAGATCCGCCGACAGCGCCAACTGCAGGCGGCGGTGGTCGCGATCGTCGCGGTCGAACAGCGCGACGTGGCCCCGGCCGGTGTCCTTCGCGCGGTACATCGCGACGTCGGCTCGACGAACGAGCTCGTTGACCGGGACGTCGGTGGTGGTCACCGCGACCCCGATGCTCGCGGTGATGACCAGATCGTTGCCCTCCACCGAGACGGGGGCGCGGACGGCGTCGCCGTACACCGCCGCAGCCGCCACGGCGTCGTCCTCGTCGCGCAGGTTCTCGCACACCACGACGAACTCGTCGCCGCCGAGTCGCGCCACGGTGTCACCGGGCCGCGACGCGCGCGCGAGTCGGGTGGCCACCGCGACCAGGGCGGTGTCCCCGGCCTCGTGGCCGAGCCCGTCGTTGATGGACTTGAAGTCGTCGAGATCGATGAGCATGACCGCGGTGCACGAGCCGGCGACGAGGCCGCGTTCCACGGCGGAGCCGATGCGGTCGTGCGCCAGGGCGCGGTTGGGGAGTCCGGTCAGCGGATCGCGCAGACTGCGGTAGCGCAGTTCGCGTTCCACCCCGACGCGGTGCACCGCGGCACCGACGATGTCGGCGACCTCGTCGAGAACGGACGGCTCGGGAATCGCGTCCGAGCCGGCCACCGGCGCCACCGGCGCCGCGGTTCCGTCGGCGGGACGCCCCGGATCGACGCCGAAGACGGCGAGTACACCCCACGGGCGCCCGCCGCCTTCGATCGGCACCGCGACGGCGTTCTCGAAGCCCGCGTTCCGCAGGGCGTCGGCGTCGATGCGGTGATCGAGGGTCTCGCCCCGCCACAGCAACGGTGTCCCGGTCGTCCCCACGAACGCCGGAACGGTGTCGCTCCCGCGTGCGAGAGGGGAGTCACCGCCGTCGGTGGTGGCCACCGTCTCGATAGTGGTCGGGTCGGCATGTACGCGGGAGATGGTCGCGAGCCGGGCGCCGAGCAGGTACGCGACCGTGTCGGCGGACGCGGCGAGCAGATCGCCCATGCGACCCCGCAACGCCAAGCGGGACAGTTCCGCCAGCCGATCGTGCCGCTCCTCGGCGTCGCGGGAGGCGCGGAGCACGGCCTGGATCTCGTCGGACGCGCCGCGCGGGGGATCGAGGGTGAGCTCGGGAGTGCGCAGGGTGGCGACGATCAGAGGATCCTCGTCCCGGTCGTGTACCGCGAACGCCGATGTCGACACAGGCACCCTCTTTCCGGTCGACTGCACCAACTCGGCGCGGCCGAACCACGTACCACCCGCCCGGACGATGGCCGGCGAGTCCTGCGGACCCGCCCTGCCGGGCAGTTCGAGCGTCCAGGCGCGGTCGGCCGACGCCGCGACGTCCCCGAGGCGGAGGCGGGCCGCCGGGTTGGCCCGGACCACCCGTCCGTCCGCGCGCACGAGCAGAACCGGCACGGCGGAGCGATCCACCGCGGCCCCGACGGCCCGAACCAGGGCGGTGGGTCCGTCTTCCGGTTCCTGCTCGCACGTCACTGACCGTTCCCGCGCCCCTCGACCTGCGACGCCCCACCCTCAGATCACCTGCCGGGACGAGGCGACGAGACGGCCGAGCGCCGACAAAACAAACTGGAAGTACAGAATGTAGCAGAAACGCGGACGCGGCGACCTGAGTCGAGGATCGGGCGTGGTGAATCCACAGGGAGGTGGCGACTGCGGCGATTCTCGGTGGGGCGGGCGGGGCTCGAACCCGCGACCAATGGATTATGAGTCCACGGCTCTGACCGACTGAGCTACCGCCCCGTCGCGCCGCCGACGACCCGTCGCGGCGCGCGCCATACGTTACCCGGTCCGGCGAGCACGGTTGCGGCGGTCACGACGGCATCAGCGTTCCGACGCGCAGCATGTCGAAGACGACCTCGGCGGGCTCGGGACGCGCGTAGAGGTAGCCCTGCGCGCGGGTGCAGCCGAGATCGAGCAACGCCGTGCGGGCCTCGACGGTTTCGAGGCCCTCGGCGATGAGGTCGAGTCGGTACGCCGTGGCGAGGGTGACGACGGCGCCGACGATGGCGCGATCAGCGGCGTCGGTGTCCAGATGGGCGACGAACTCGCGGTCGATCTTCACCGCGTCGACGGGCAACGTCTTCAGGTGCGAGAGCGAGCTGTAGCCGGTACCGAAGTCGTCGATCGCCACACGAACTCCCAACGCGCGCACGGCCGCGAGGGCGCGGGCGGCGAGCGTGACGTCGTGCACGACGGCCACCTCGGTGATCTCGATGCACAGGTCTGCGGGGGACATCGCGTGGCGGGCGAGGGTCGTCTCCACGACGCCGATGAAGTCCCGCGACACCAGTTGGGCCGGTGAGACGTTCACCCGGAGGGTGATGGTCGACTCGCCCAGTCGCTGCCGCCACGACGCGTAGGTCCGGCACGCCTCGTTCAGCACCCACCGACCGAGTTCGGTGGCCAGGTTGACCGACTCGGCGATGCCGACGAAGTCGGCGGGCGGAATCATGCCGCGCGTCGGGTGCAGCCACCGCACGAGAGCCTCGACGGCCGTGATCCGCCCGGTGGTCAGGTCGATCTCGGGCTGGAAGTGCAGCAGCAGCGCATCGTTCTCGATGGCGGCGCGCAGGTGCAGCTCGATGTCGTTGCGCAGCGCCGTGCGTTCGCGAATCTCGTCGGTGAACAGCGAGACCGCGTTGCCGCCTGCGCTCTTCGCCGCGATCGCGGCCTGATCCGCGCCCGCGATGACCGAGTCGACGGTGTCGATGCCGGGCCGCGCGACGGCCACCCCGATACTGGCGGTGCGCGAGACGACGTCGCCGGCGAGTTCGACCCGAGCGGTCACCGACATCAGCAGGCCGCACGCCTCGACGTACGCCTCGTCCTCGGTCGTGGCGCGGGGAAGCAGCAGCACGAATTCGTCTCCGCCCCAGCGGCACAACAAGGAGTCGTCGTCGGTGAACCGGCGCAGACGTTCGGCGACGGTGCGCAGGAACTCGTCACCGGCGGTGTGGCCCAGCACGTCGTTGAGGGCTTCGAGGCGGTCCAGGTCGAAGTAGAGCACCGCGAAGCGGGGGCGCCCCTCCGCGAGCCGGGCGGACAGCTCGTCGGCCATGCCCCGCCGGTTGAGCAGGCCGGTGAGGGCGTCGTGCCGCGCGGCCCAGCGCAGACGTTCCTCGGCGGACACCCGTGCCTGGACCTGGGAGAACAGGGAGGCGGTGGCCTTGAGTGCGCCGAGCTCGTCCTCGGTCCACTGGCGATCGCCCGCGGCCACCAACCCGAGAACGCCGGTGGTGGCCGGACCCGATCGCAGCGGCACGGCCACCATCGACACCGCACTCATGCCCGATGCCGACTCGACTCGCTCGGCGTAGGCCCGTGCGGGTGACCCCGGCCGGAACACCAACGGCTCCTGTAGATGCTCGGTGGCCGCGAACACCGGATCGGCTCCGGCGAACTCGACGACGCCGAGTGGGTCCGGATCCGGAACGTGCTCGCGCCGCGGCCATTCGGCGACCAGCGTGGTGATCCGGTGGTGGGAGTCGTGATGGCGGAGGAAGACGGTGTCCACGCCGAACCAGTCCCGGAGGTCACGCAGACCGGCGCGGTAGGCGGACGGAGCCGTGGGCGCGTCCGCCCCGATGAGGTGGGTGGCGACGCGGGTGACCAGGACGTCGAGGCTCGGCGACAACTCCACCGTCGATGCCTCCTCGCGCGCCGCGAACGCATCCGCCACGGCGCGTTCGGGAATCGGAGCGTTCCGGTTCCGGCGTGACCATACCGCGAACGGCCTGTTCACACCCGTCTGCGACGGCTTCGCAGCGCCGGGGCGGCCCCGTGGGACAGGCGCACAACCAGGGCGATCGACGTTGCCGGATCCACGACGAGCAGACCCGTCAGTTCCCTTCGCAGTCGAGCGAGGTGGTCCGCGTGACGCGGCGCGAGCGCCCGGAACTCCGAATCGTCTCGGGCGTAGAGGAATACCGGCGAGACCGGATGCACGGCGAGGCCGTGCCGTTCCGCCGTGATCCAGACGCGTTGCACGGCGCGCCCGCCGCGGACGAAATCGGCGGCCCGGTCCCCGTCGACGAGGACCAATCCGACCGCCGACGTGGCCGCCAGCCGGTCCCGCGAGTCGTCTCCCAGTGCCGAGCCGGTGTCCCACTCCGCGAGATGACGCATGACCTCCGGCCGCCGGGCGACGTCCAACTTGACCAGATCGGTCCGGTCGAGACCGAGGGTGGCGACGTCGATTCCCGTGTCCGGGTCCGCATCTCCGGGCCACCGCAGCTCCGACATCATCTCCGCGTGCAAGTGCTGCGTGAGGTAACGGACGCGGTCGGACTCGGCGAGGATCTCGCCGATCGCCGCGAGCGTGCTGCGGTCGTCGCTGCACACCCAGCGGCACCCCTCCGCCTCGGCGGCGCCGAGCAGTGCCGCTGCCGTCGTGGTGTCCAGGGGCTGCGGGCGGCCGTGGTGGCGATTGGTGCCGCGGGTGGACATCGCGGGGAACAGCTCCGCCTCCTCGCGGCACACCGCGCCGCCGCCGAGGACGACCTCGGCCCGGACGACGTCGTCACCGAGGTCGACCACTGTGTCCGTGGCCGAGAGTCCCTCGTGCGCGGCGGCGATCCGTGCGTTCAGCACGGCGGCCCCGACGGCGACGGCACTGCCCCGGCGCCGCACGTCGAGTCCCGACGTCCGCGCCGGATCGAGTGTGACCGTCAGCGATTCGTCCGCGGTCTCGACGAACCAGGGCTGCACGTTGCCCCCCGAGGGGGCGCGGCGCGCCCAGTGCGCGATGCGGTCCACCGCGCGGTCGGCGGGCTGTGCGACCTCCACCGGACCCGGGACGGTCGCCTGCTCGGGGACAGCCTGCCCGGGATCGGCCTGCCCGGGATCGGCCAGTCCGTCCAGGACGCCGTCGACGTCGATCCGCACACGCCCCGAGGGCAGCGCGTCGCCGCGAGCCCACCGGCGTACCGCCGCCGCGACCGTCGCGCCGCCGAGGGCGACGTCGCCGCCGAGTTGGGGCCATGTCGACACGGTGCGATCGACCTCCACCATCGAGGCGGCGAAGCGCGAAGACACCTGATCGGCACCGAGGATGGCCATGACGTAGGGAACCTTGTCGTGGGTGCTCAGGCCGGCGACACGGTCGGAGGTGACCACCCCCGCCGCGCCGTGGAACAGCGGACGCTCGGGGTCGAGATCGAACCGCTCGACGTCGAGGAGCCCGCGGTCGGAGGTCTCCATGATCACCGGAACACGGTGTCGGCGTGCGGCTTCGCGGATCAGCACCTTCACGTCGAGGGAATCGCATTCCTCGACGACGAGATCGACCCCGGCGACGAAGTCGTCCGCCGAGTCCGCCGTGACGCCCTCCGGTCGGCACCGGACGTCGAGGTAGGGATCGAGTTCGGCGATGCGACGAGCGGCGACATCGGTCTTGCGTTCGCCGAGATCGAGAATTCCCGCGGGAATGCGGTTGAGGTTCGACAGGTCGAGGGTGTCGAAGTCGGCGAGATGCAGGGTGCCGCAGAGACCTTCGAGAGCGAGGGTGTGGGCAACCGCGTGGCCGACACTCAGACCGACGACACCGATCCGCACCTCGCGCAGCCGGTCCTGCTCCGCCGCGGTGATCTTGTTCCGGTTTCGGTCGAGCCGCAGCAACCGGAAACCGGTGGGCCCGAGGAGATGGACGAGTGTGTGTCGCCACGGGTAGTGGATCCACCGGGGTGCCTCGTCCAGAACGGCGGCGTCCGGTGTCGGCACCACCTCGGCGAGGGTGCGGCGTTGCCGGCTCAGGGTGTCGAGGACGGTGATGCCGGGGCTGCGTCGCAGGCGGTGCAGCGTGCGCAGGTCGTCGGGATCGCGCGGGTCCAGGACGGTGGCGGTGGCGGTGGTCATGGGGTCCTCTGTCCGGCTGACGAGTGTGCCGCGGCCGCGGCGCGGGCGCGGTCGGGGGCGCGAAGGGCGGTGCGGCGCACGTGTTCCGACGCCACCGCGATCCGTCGACGATGATCGGGCAACGCCCGGTCGGCGTACGTCGCCCGGTCCCAGAACAGGGCGCGGGTGCGGTACCGCGCATCGGGATAGGGCGTGGGGGGAACCTCGTCGACGAGGACGGCGCCCGCGTGCTCCCACAGGCCGAGCGCGTGATCGCCCGCGGTGACCAGGGTGTGTCGGACGCCCAGGACGGTTCCGGCGAGCGGCCCGGAGAACCCGATCATGTCGGCCAGGCGACGATCACGGGGAACGGCCGGATCCACCCAGCCGGTCTTGAGCTCGACCACCCCGTCCGTCAGCCGGGCGGCGACCAGCTCGCGCAGCGCGGCTCGCCCCGCCGGGACGGGGATCCACTCCTGGTCGGCGTGGGTCTGATCGGGCCGCTCGTACGGCCCCTGTACTCGGGCACCGGCGACCGGGTGCCCGGCGTCGTCCAGCGCGGAGAAGAACAGGGTGGTGGATCGACCGTCCGCGATGCGGTCGAACTCCAGCGCCGCGTCGACGCCGTGCCGGGCGTAGCTCGCACGCGCACCGTCGAGGAAGCGGCGCCAGAGGGAAGGGTCGGACCGCGGAGTTCCGACGGTGACCACGTAGCCGAAGATCCGGTCGACGTAGTAGCCGAACGGGCGGTCGGACCGCGGCGCGAGGACCGCGGACAGCTCGGGGCACGCATCGAGCGTCGACACCACGGCGGGTGCGGCCGTCAGGCCGGCACGGACTCGACGACGAGGTAGCGACGGCCGGAAACCTCGACCCGCGACAGGCCCAGGCGGACCAGGACGTCGGAACCGTCCTTGCGCACCAGTCGCAGCTGCGTGTCGGCCGACCCGCCCGGGGAGAGGGTCGCGCGGTCGGTGGCCTCGGCGAGGAGCGCGGCATCGTCCGGATGCACGATGCCGTCGCCGGTGAGCGAGGCGAGTTCGTCGGCGTCGTACCCCAGCAGTCGTGAGCACGCGGCGTTGAAGAAGGTGAGAGCGCCGGACTCGTCGTGCACCGTCGTCGCGTCGGCGGAGCGGGCGATTCCGTAGTACAGCGACGGCAGGCCCCCGCCGCCGGTCGGTACGCCCTCGGAATCGGCAGGAGGAGTCGCGGACATGGCTCGATGGTGGCACAGGCGGATACGATGCGCGGGGACGGCGGAAGTCTCCGGATCGGACCGACGGCACGCTATTGTCGGGTGTCACAGACGGTGTGACAGGTTCGGGGTGCCGCCCGGTGTACGGGCTGGTCAGGGTCTCGCGGGGTGTGGTGAGCCGGGGAGGATTCGGTGACATGTCATGGGCGACGACCAGGTATCGCGCCGCCGTCCGCTCGACGCCCTCGTCGTCGAGTTGGCCACCGGTCTGATCGACGCGGATGCCCGGAACGTCGAAAGGGTCTACTCCGCGCTGTTGCGTGACCTGAACACCGATTTCGGCACCGACACCTGCTTCCTCCGCCACAACGACCACGACCTCGACGCCTCCGTTCTGGTGGCCGAATGGCCCCCGCGCCCGTCGATTCCGGATCCGGACCCGCTCGGCAACGTTCCGTTCTGTGATGCCGACCCGGTCTTCGCGTCGACACGCGACCAGACCACCGTCATGATTTACCGTCCGAGCGATCAGCCGCGTCCCTATCGAGATCGGGTGACCACCGGCTCGGGGGAGCCGTCGACCACGATGGTCGCGGTGCCGCTCGTGGGCGAGGACCGCACGCTCGGCGTGCTCGGTTTCGTCTCGTTCCGCGACCGCGTGTGGAGCACCGAGGAGATCGACGCGGTCACCGCCGTCGGCGCGATGCTCGCCCAGGTCCACCGGCGCGTCGCCGCCGAGAACGAGCTGCGACGTCACGCGCTGCACGACGAGCTGACCGGGCTGTTGGCGCGCCGCGGGCTCTCCGAGGAACTGCGGACGCGCCTGCGCGGCGACGAGCCGATCGCCGTTCTGTTCGCCGACGTGGATCGGCTGTCCGCGCTGAACGACTTCCTGGGGCAGGGGATCGGCGATCGTTTCCTGCGGACCGTCGCCGACCGACTCACGCACCGGTTGCCGAGCGCCGCCGTCGCCCGCCTCGGCGGCGACGAGTTCGTTCTCGTCGTCGGTGACGTGACGACGGCGGCCGACGGCGTCGCCCTGGGCGAGCGGGTACGACGCACGATCGCCGAACCAATGTCGATCGGGGACGACCGGGTGACGCGGACCGCGAGCGTCGGCGTCACCGTGGGGACGGAGAACCCGTACGAGCTGCTCCGCCGGGCGGACCGGGCGGCTCTGCGCGCCAAGGCCTCCGGCGGCAACGCGGTGGTCGAGTACAGCGGGGGCACCGCCGACGAGGCCCTCTCGCGCAACGGCCTCGAACTGAGCCTGGGTGAGGCCGTCGCGACCGGCGCGCTGGTGCTGCACCACCGCCCCGAGGTCGATCTCCGTACCGGTCGCCTGACGGCGGTGGAGTCGTCGGTGCGTTGGCCGCACCCCACCCGCGGGCTGCTCGGGCCCGCGGACTTCGTCCCGGTGGCCGACATGTCCAACCTCGCACCGGAACTGGGCCGCTGGATCGTGGAGCAGACGTGCCGTGCCCACGCGACGCGACTGAGCCGCACGGGGCGGGCCGATCTCCGCGTGCACGTGACGCTGTCGCCGGGGTTCGTCGCCTCCGTCGCGTTTCCGGACGCCGTCGCCGCGGCCCTGGATCGGTACGGCGTCGATCCGCGACTGCTGTGCGTCGGCGTCTCCGAGACGGGCATGGTCGACTCGGTGACCCGGACCGCCGACGCCCTGGCCGCCGTGCGCGCGTCGGGCGTCCGCATCGCCCTCGACGACGTGGGCAGTGGGTACGGCTCCCTGCTGCACCTCAAGCGGCTGCCCCTCGACGTCCTCACCGTCGACGCCCGGTTCGCGCGCGACGCCGTCGGCGACGCCGGGGACCGCGCGGTGCTCGCAGCCCTGGCGACCGTCGCGCGGGAGATGTCCCTGGACGCGGTCGCGACCGGCGTCGACAACCCCGAGGTGGCCCGCACGCTGCTCGGGCTCGGGTTCGGGCCGGCCCGTGGTGCGGCCGTCGGTCCGTGGGCCGACGAGGTCGTGCCCGCGGTGACCGGAACGGCCGGCCTGCCGCCTACCGGTCCTCGGCTCGGGTGACGGTGACCGGGACGCCGTTGAGGACGGCGTTGCCGGCCACGGACTCGACCCGGTCCGGATCGGTCACGTCGTTCACGCTGGGCCCGATCACGCTGCGTGCCACGGAGAGTCGGACGCCGTCGCGCTCGTGACCGAACCCGTGGGGCATGCTCACGACGCCGCGCATGACGTCCTCCGAGGCGGCCACGACGGTGCGGACCGACCCGGCGTCCGAGCGCACCTCGACGGCGTCGCCGTCCGTCAGCCGGCGGGGCGCGAGATCGTCGGGGTGCATCAGCAGCGCGTGCCGCGGCTTGCCCTTCACCAGGCGCGGGGCGTTGTGCATCCAGGAGTTGTTGCTGCGCAGGTGTCGTCGGCCGACGAGGGTGAGCCCCCCGTCGGCGGCAGGGGTGCCCGCGAGCGCGGCCCGGACGCGCGCGACGTCGTCCAGCACCAGCGGCTGGGCGAGGTCGATGCGGCGATTCGGGGTCAGCAGGGCGTCGGGCAGACGCGGCCGGAGCGGGCCGAGATCGACCCCGTGGGGCGCGCGGCGCAGCGCGCGCAGGGACAGCCCTCGGCGCCCGCGGCGCAGCAGTACGTCGAGGCTGCGCGCCGGGGACAGGCGGAACCGCACCTCGCGGATCACCGACGCCCGCGTCAGGCGCTCGCGCGGGCTGCGGCGACGAAGGGCGGCGTAGCGCAGTGCCAGGTCGCGGAAGATCTCCCAGTCGTGACGCATCCCGTCGGGTTTCGGCAGAACGGCGGGGGAGAACTTGGCGACGTTCCGCACGGCGAACGAGGAGAAGATCAGGTCGTAGTGATCGCGTTCGAGCGCGGTGGTCGACGGCAGGATCACGTCGGCGTGACGCGAGGTCTCGTTGACGTAGATGTCGAAGGACACCATGAAGTCGAGACCGGCGAACGCGTCGTCCAGCCGTCGTCCACCGGGCGCGGACAGGACGGGGTTGCCCGAGGCGACCACCATGGCGCGGATGCGATCCGGACCGTCGACGGTCATCTCGTCCACCAGCGTGGACGTCGGCAGTTCGCCGGAGAATTCCGGGAGGTCGCGTACCCGGCTGCGCCAGAGGTCGAAGTGCCCTCTGCCCGTGATCTTCTGACGCACCAGGTCGACCGCCGGCTCGGTGAACAACTTGCCGCCGACGCGGTCGAGATTGCCGGTGAGGATGTCCAGGACGTGAATCGCCCACTGGCACACCGTGCCGAACTGCTGCGTCGACACCCCCATCCGGCCGTACACCGCGGCGGACTCGGCTGCTGCCAGGTCACGGGCCAGGCGGCGGACGGTCTCCGCGGGCACCCCGGTCACCTCGGCGACCGCCTCCGGAGTGAAGTCCGCGACCGCGTCGCGCACCTCGGCCACGCCGTCGACATAGCCCGCGGGACGTTCCGCGCCGTCGCCGAGGATCACGTGGATCATCGACAGCAGCAGGAAGGCGTCCGAGCCGGGCCGGACGAAGACGTGTTCGTCGGCGACGGCCGCGGTCTCGGTGCGACGCGGATCGATCACCACCATCCGACCGCCGCGGGCCTGCAGCTGCTTCACGCGGCGCCCGAAATCCGGCACGGTCATCATCGAGCCGTTCGAGGCCATCGGATTCGCGCCGAGGACGAGGAAGAACTGCGTGTGGTCGATGTCGGTGATCGGCTGCCGCAGTTGATGTCCGAACAGGAGCATGTTGGTCAACTGGTGCGGCAACTGGTCCAGCGACGTCGCCGAGTACCGGTTGCGGGTGCGCAGCATCGACAGGAACGGCACACCGTGCGTCAGGGCGCCGAGGCTGTGCACGTTCGGGTTGCCGACGTACACGCCCACGGCGTTGCGGCCCCGGGAGTCCCGGATCTCCGACAGCCGGCGCGCCACGAGGTCGATCGCGGCGTCCCACTCCATCTCCACCCAACCGTCGGCGGTGCGGCGGACGGGTCGGCGCAGCCGGTCCGGATCGTTCGCGATGTCGACCAGCGCGGTGGCCTTCGGGCACAGGTGGCCCCGCGAGAGCGGATCCTTCTTGTCGCCCCGGACCGACTCGACACCGGCCGAACCCACCGTGTACTCGAGTCCGCACATCGCTTCGCACAGGGCGCAGGTGCCGTACGCGGTGCGCGTGCCGGCGGCGTCGGTCGTCATGAGCCACGACGCTAGTCCGCCGACGCGGTTCGCACGGCCCGACGGGCGGACCGACGCGTCGTCTAGGGTCGCCTCGTGACTCCTCACGACGGTGACGACGACCTGCTGGCTCCCTTGGGCGACTGGCCCGTTCCGGCCGTCTCGGCGGCCGTGCTGCGACGCTCCGACGGCGACGTCCGGGTGGTCGCCCGCCACGGCGACGCGGATCGGGTGCAGGAACTCGCCTCGGTGACCAAGCTGCTCGTCGCGTACGCCGCCCTCGTCGCGGTGGAGGAGGAAGCCATCACTCTCGACGAGCCCGCCGGTCCGCCCGGGGCGACCGTCCGGCACCTGTTGGCCCACGCGTCGGGCGTCGGTTTCGACGACCGGACGCCCAGCGCGCAGCCGGGGGAGAAGCGGATCTACTCCAGCGCCGGTTTCGAGCTCCTGGCCGAGCACGTCACCGAGCGGACGGGGATCGACTTCCCCGAGTACCTGACGGATGCGGTGCTCGCGCCGTTGGGGATGACGGCGACCGAGCTGGTCGGCTCCGCGGGACACGGCGCCCGGTCGAGCGCGGGGGACATGACCGCGTTCGCGGCCGAACTGCTCGCGCCGACCCTGCTCGCACCGGAGACGCTGCGCGAGGCGACCGGCGTGCAGTTCCCCGGATTGGCCGGGATCCTGCCGGGCTACGGCTCGCAGCGGCCCAACGACTGGGGCCTCGGGTTCGAGATCCGGGACGGCAAGTCGCCGCACTGGACCGGGACCGGCAATTCTCCGCGCACGGTGGGGCATTTCGGTCAGTCGGGCACGTTCTGCTGGGTCGATCCCGAGGCGGACCTGGCCGTGGTCGTGCTCGCGGACCGCGCGTTCGGAGACTGGGCCAAGCCGGTGTGGACCGAGCTCTCCGACCGGGTTCTCGACCGACTCGCCGCCTGAACTGCCGCGACACTCCGTACGACTGGTGTAACAGCGGTAACTCGAGGCACACTGGTATGCAGCCGTCGCGCAGTCGACTCGTCGGGCCGTTGGGGAAGACGTCCCTCGTCGAGGCTGGAGGCAACGGTGAACGCACGAAATCAGTTCGCGGACGCGACGACGGGTGTGGTCTGGATCCACTCGTCTCCGGCTGCGCTGTGCCCGCATGTGGAATGGGCACTGTCGGATGCGCTGGACGCGCGCGCCAATCTGAAGTGGACCGCGCAGCCCGCGCAGTCCGGTCAGCTGCGGGCCACCACCGAGTGGGTGGGGCCCGTCGGCACCGGCTCGCGCTTGGCCGCGGTCCTGCGCTCGTGGCGCATGCTGCGCTTCGAGGTCACCGAGGACCCCGGTGAGGGCGTGGACGGCGAACGCTTCGCCCACGTTCCCGGACTCGGCCTGTGGCACGGCATCACGTCCGCCAACGGCGACGTCGTGGTGGGGGAGCAACGCATCAAGGCCATCCTCGCCGGCGGCGGCGCGGACCTCGCCGCCGACCTGGACCACGCCCTCGGCACGGCCTGGGACGACGAACTCGAGCAGTTCCGTCTCGGCGGTACCGGCGCCGAGGTGACCTGGCTCGCGAGCTGATCCGGCTCGGCTCGCCGGGCCTACCCCGGCGGGCCGCTACAGCGGGATGTTGTTGTGCCGCCCGCGCCGCGCCGGTGCGGCGGCCAGGGCACGGGTGAGCGTGCTGCGGGTGGTACCGGGATCGATGACCGCGTCGACCACGCCGATACCGACCGCCCGATCGACACCACCGGCGATGGCCTCGTGCTCGGCGGTCAACCGGTCGTGCAGCGCCTCGCGCTCGTGCTCGGGCGCCGCGGCGAGGGCCTTCTTGTGCAGGATGCCCACGGCGGCCTTGGCGCCCATGACCGCGACCTCGGACTCGGGCCACGCGTACACCGCGGTGGCGCCCAGCGCGCGAGAGTTCATCGCGATGTACGCGCCGCCGTAGATCTTGCGGGTGACCAGCGTGACGCGGGGGACCGTGGCCTCGGCGAAGGCGTGGAGCAGCTTCGCTCCGCGGCGCACGACGCCCTCCCACTCCATGCTGACGCCGGGGAGGTAGCCCGGCACGTCGACGACCACGACGAGCGGGATGCCGAACGCGTCGCAAAGTCGGACGAAGCGTGCGGCCTTCTCCGCGGACTCGGAGTTCAGGCAGCCACCGAGTCGGATCGGGTTGTTGGCGATCACCCCGACGGTCCGGCCGCCGAGGCGACCGAGGCCGGTCACGATGCTGCGCGCCCAGCCGCCCTGGAATTCCTCGAACGACGACTCGCCCTCGACGTTGTCGAGCAGTTCGTGGATCACCGGATGCACGTCGTACGCGCGGCGGTTGGAGTCCGGGAGCAGCGCGCGGAGGTCGGTGTCGCCGTGCTGGGCCGCGGCAAGATCGAAGCTGCCCTGATCGCAGAACATCGACACCAGGCGTCGCCCGCGGGCGAGGGCGTCCAGCTCGTCATGGGCGACGATGTGGCACACGCCGGACTTCTTGTAGTGGGTGTCGGGACCGCCCAACGACGCCATGTCGACCTGTTCGCCGGTGACGCTGCGGACCACGTCGGGCCCGGTGACGAACACGCGACCCTCCGGGGCCATCACGACGACGTCGGTCAGAGCCGGCCCGTACGCCGCGCCGCCCGCGGCGAAGCCGAGGACGACGGAGATCTGCGGGATGCGGCCGGACGCGCGCACCATGGCCTCGAAGACGAGACCGACGGCGTGCAGCGCCTCGACACCCTCGGCGAGACGGGCGCCGCCGGAATGCCAGATGCCGACGATCGGCGCGTTCTCGTCCAGCGCGGTGTCGATGGCCGAGACGATGTGCTTGCAGCCGTCCACGCCCATGGCACCGCCCATGACGGTGGCGTCGGAGCAGTAGGCGATGGTGGGGACGCCGTCGATCTCCCCACGCGCAGCTACGACCCCGGATTTGTCACGGGGGTGCAGCAGGGCGATGGAGGCGGAGTCGAAGAGTCGTTCGAGACGGGCCAGCGGATCGCGGGGATCGACGTCGGCCGCGCCGCGCGCGTGGGGAGCGAGAACGGTCACGGAACTTCTCCTTCTGCCGTCGGTCCGCGAGGCGATCCGGGCCGGGAGTGGTGGGTCGGGGCGGGGCGCGTCGGTGATCGTTCACCGTGCGCCCCGCCCCACCCGGGGGTCGAGCTGCTCTCGCCGTCGGTCAGGCTCGACCGATGGCGAGGGCGACGTTGTGCCCTCCGAAGCCGAACGAGTTGTTCAGCGCGTAACCGATCTCGCCGCGACGGGCTTCGCCCTTGACGACGTCGAGATCGATCTCCGGATCCTGGTTGTCCAGGTTCAGCGTCGGCGGGACGATGCCGTCCCGGACGCTGAGGACGGTCAGGACCGCTTCGAGGGCGCCCACGGCGCCGATCGAATGGCCCAGTGCCGACTTCGGTGCGTACACCGAGGCGTGCTTGCCGACGGCGGCGCCGATCGCCGCGGCCTCGGCGGTGTCCCCGATGGGGGTGGCCGTGGCGTGGGCGTTGACGTGCGTGATGTCCGCCGCGGTGAGACCCGCGGTCTCGATGGCGCGACGCATCGCACGCGCCGCTCCGGTACCGGCCGGATCGGGGGCCACCAGGTGGTAGCCGTCCGACGTGATTCCGGCACCGAGCAGTCGCGCGTGGATGGTCGCGCCACGAGCCTTGGCGTGCTCCTCGGACTCGATGACCATGAGCGCGCCGGCCTCACCGAACACGAAGCCGTCCCGATCGACGTCGAAGGGACGCGAGGCGGCCTTCGGATCGTCGTTCCGCGTGCTCATCGCACGCATCATCGAGAAGCTCGCGATCGGCACCGCGTCGATGTGTCCTTCGACCCCACCCGTGACCACGACGTCGGCATCGCCCATGACGATCATGCGCCACGCGTGCGCGATGGCCTCGGAGCCCGACGAACACGCCGACACGGGCGTGATCACCCCGGCGCGAGCGCCGAGTTCGAGTCCCACGACGGCCGACGGGCCGTTGGGCATGATCATCTGGACCGAGAGCGGAGACACCTTGCGGTATCCGCCCTCGCGCATCTTCTTGTCCGCATCGAGCAGGGCGTCGCCGCCACCGAGGCCGGTGCCGATCGAGACGCCGAGGCGCTCCGGATCGACCTCGGGGCTGCCGGCGTTCTTCCAGACTTCCTTGCCCAGAACGAACGCCATCTGCTCGACGTAGCTCATGCGTCGCTGCTCCACTCGGGACAGCAGCGACGACGGGTTCACGGCGAGGTGACCGCCGATGCGAACCGGAAGATCGTACTCGGTGACGAAATCGTCCTCGAGAACGTCGATACCGCTCTCGCCGTTCAGCAGACCCTTCCACGTGGCGTCGACGTCACCGGCGATCGAGGTGGTGGCCGCGAGCGAGGTCACGACGACGTTGCGGAAGCCCCCGTTGGCTGTGTTGGGCGTGGTCACGGCCTGGCTCACTCGCCTGCGGTGCCGCTCTGGCCCTCGAACTTCGCCTTGATGGCCTCGGCCGCCTCGGGGTTCTCGGACTCGAGCTTCTGGATGTAGGACACGGCGTCACCGACGGTGCGCAGACTCGCGAGGTCCTCGTCCGGGATCTTGACGCCGTACTTGTCCTCGGTCTGCACGGCGATCTCGACCATCGACAGCGAGTCGATGTCCAGGTCGTCGACGAAGGACTTCTCGACGGTCACCTCGGACGGCTCGATGCCGGTGACCTCTTCGATGATCTCGGCGAGTCCGGCGATGAGTTCTTCCTGCGTGGCCACGTAGGTGGCTCCCTTCTTGGTTGTGACTGCGTCGTTCCCCGATCGGACGCGCGCGACCGATCGGAAGCAGATCTCGTCCCGGCGGCGCGTGCCGACCGGGTTCCGGGCGACGGACGTCGACCGGGTGGGCCCCGGCGAACCGGGACGCGCGGCAGGGTTCGCCGCGCGCAGTAACCTAGCCGACCGAGACCGGCAGGGTGAGGCCGGAGATGTCCTCCGGAGTCTGGAGAGCCGTGGTGGGCGTGCCGCGCATCTCGCGCTTGGCGATGCCGACCAGGGTGCCCGCGGGCGGGAGTTCGACCAGGTGGGAGACCTCGGCCGCCTTGAGGGATGCGGTGCACAGATCCCACCGGACGGGACGGGTGACCTGAGCCGCGAGCTTGGTGAGGACCTCGGCGCCGGTGGTGACCTCACGGCCGTCGTAGTTCGAGAGCAACCGACGAGTCGGGTCGGCCGGTCGAATCGAGGCAGCTGCGGTGTCGACGGCGTCGCGGGCCGGAGCCATGAAGCGCGTATGGAACGCGCCGGCCACCGGGAGCGGACGGATCCGTGCCTTCTCGGGCGGGTTCTCGGCGAGGTCGGCGAGACCGGTCAGCAGGCCGGCCGCGACGATCTGGCCGGCGGCGTTCCGGTTGGCGGCCTCGAGGCCCAGCTCCGTGAGTCGCTCGAGCACGGCGTCCTCGTCCCCACCGAGCACGGCGGACATGCCGGTCGGCGCCTGCGCGCAGGCCTCGGCCATGGCCGCGCCGCGCACGGCGGCGAGGCGAACGGCCTCGTCGGCGGTGACGACACCGGCGACCGCGGCGGCGGCGAGTTCACCCACGGAATGTCCGGCGACGACGAGGTTCTCGGGGAGGCCGTGAACGCGCTCGAATTCCTCGAACGCCAGCAGGGCGGCCGCGACGACCAGCGGCTGCGTCACCGCGGTGTCGGTGATCTCGTCCGCGCCGGCAGTGGTGCCGAGGCGAACGAGGTCGAGACCGGAAGCCTGCGACCACACGGCGAGACGGTCGGCGGCTCCGGGGAGTTCGAGCCACGGCGTCAGCATGCCGGGTTTCTGAGAGCCCTGTCCGGGCGAGAGCAACGCAGTCACGGACATAAGAGAACACTGTGAGGCCCTCTCGAGGAGATGTCGTCCGCGATGAACCTCACGACCTCGATTTGTCGGAACCCTACAAACCCCCTGCAGAGAGCGACGCATCGTCCGAGGCGCAAGATTCGTTACCGTATGAGGTTTCCAAATGTTCCGGCTGTGACGCTTGTTATCGGTGATGGACTTTCGTTATGCGATTGCGCCAGTCTTCCCACTGTTGCAGCAACACGAAGCACGTACGCGTCGCGCGCGTTGGTGGGGTCGCGACCGGTGACGTCGGCGATGCGCTTCAGTCGATAGCGGACAGTATTTGGATGAACAAACAGTGATCTTGCACAAGTCTCGACCGCCCCGCCGCAGTCGAGGTACGCGTCGAGCGTGTCCGACAGGCCACCGCCGGCCGCCGCGAGCGGGGTGACGATGGCGTCGTTCAGCGTGCCGACCGCCGCCGGATCGCCCAGCAACGCTCGCTCCGGCAACAACTCGCCCGCGTGCACCGGGCGCGGCGCACCGCGCCAGCCGACCACCGCCTGCATGCCGGCGAACGCCTCCACCGCACTCGAATGCGCCGCGCCCAACGTGCGGGTGGTCGGACCGATCACCACCGGATCGGTCGAGAAGTTCGCCATCAGATCGTTCAGGAACGCCGCCGACGCGGGGTCCCCCGACATCGAGCCGCTCACCACCATCACCAACCGTGTGCCCTGCACCACCGCCAGCGCGGCGCGGCCGTGGCGGCTGGCCACCGAGTGCACGGTGCCGACCACCGACACACCCTGATCGGGCGGCGGCGACCCCACCAACACCGTGGCCGGCGCCGTCGCGTCCCAGTTGAGCGTCGCCGCGCGCGAGAGCATGTCCGAGCCGGTGTCCCCGCGCACCACGGCGTCGACCACCAGCGCCTCGAGGCGGGTGTCCCAGGCGCCGCGCGACTCCGCCGCACTCGCGTACACCGACGCCGCCGCGAACCCCAACTCGCGCCCGTACCGGAGTACCGCCTCGGTGAGCGCCACCAACTGCTCGTCGTTGCGCGCGAGTGCCGGCAGCCACTGCTCGAAGAACTCCATGGCGACCCGGACCATGTCGACCGTCTGACGCAGCGTCAGGCGCCGCGCCAGGTCCTGCGGAATCACCTGGAACGCGTCGAGGCTGAACCGGATGTCGCTCTCCGGATTCTGCAGCCACTCGAGGAAATTCACGACGGCCGTCTGCACCAACAGCTGCACGCTGGCCCGCTGGCTGGCGTCCAGGTCGCGCACGAAGGGCAACTGGCCCTCCATCTGCGTCAACGCTTCCGTCGACAGACGCGACGAGAACTGCTTGACCCGGCGCAGCAGGGCGTCGGGCAAAGGCACGCGCTCCTGCCGAGCGCGCCGCAGGGCCGCGCCGGGTGTTCCCACCTCGGCCGCGGCCCTGCGGATCTCGCGACGTTCTCTGATGCGCTCGGCGTCCCGCGCCGACTCCGTCTCCTCGCCGGACGCGGACGCGTCGGTGTCCTCACCGGACGAGGGCGCGGGGGAGGCGTCGGTCATGGATCGAACCTACGCCCCCGCCCGCGAGCGACCCGTCAGGCGACGCCGGGGTCGGACGTCGAGATCGGTGCGGCGAGGACGTCGTCGATCTGGTAGCGCTCGGCCGCCTCGACGGCCTTGTCGGCGTCGACCTGTCCCGCCTTCGCCAACGCCGAGAGCACCGCGACGACGATCGACTCGGCGTCGACGTTGAAGTGCCGACGCGCCGCGGTACGGGTGTCCGAGAATCCGAAACCGTCGGTACCGAGCGTGACGTAGTCACCCGGAACCCACTGACGGATCTGATCCGGCACCGCCCGCATCCAGTCGGAGGCAGCGACGAACGGACCTTCCGCGTCCTGCAGCTTCTGCGTCACGTACGGCACGCGCGGGGTCTCGCCCGGGTTGCGCAGCGCCTCGGTCTCGACGTCGACCCCGTCGCGGCGCAGTTCGCCCCAGCTGGTGACCGACCAGACGTCGGCGGACACGCCGTAGTCCTCGGCGAGCAACTCCTGCGCACGCAGGCCCGACGGCATCCCGACACCGGAGACCAGGATCTGCGCCTTCGGGCCGTCTACCTGTCCCTTCTGGAACAGGTAGATGCCCTTGAGCAGACCCTCGACGTCGAGGTTCTCCGGCTCGGCCGGCTGGCGGTAGGGCTCGTTGTAGAGGGTGATGTAGTAGAAGATGTTCTCGCCGCCGAACCCCTCGACACCGTCGGTGCCGCCGTACATCCGTCGCAACCCGTCCTTGACGATGTGCGCGATCTCGAAGGAGAACGCCGGGTCGTACGCGACGGCCGCGGGGTTGGTTGCGGCGAGCAGCAGCGAGTGTCCGTCGGCGTGCTGCAGGCCCTCACCGGTCAGCGTGGTGCGGCCGGCGGTGGCACCGAGGACGAAACCGCGGGCCATTTGGTCCGCCGCCGCCCACAGGCCGTCGCCGGTGCGCTGGAAGCCGAACATCGAGTAGAAGATGTACAGCGGGATCATCGGCTCGCCGTGCGTGGCGTAGGAGGTGCCGACGGCGGTGAACGACGACGTCGACCCGGCCTCGTTGATGCCCTCGTGCAGGATCTGGCCGGTGGCGTTCTCCTTGTAGGCGAGCATCAATTCCGCATCGACCGAGGTGTAGAGCTGGCCGTTGCGGTTGTAGATCTTCAGCGACGGGAACCACGAGTCCATGCCGAACGTGCGGGCCTCGTCGGGGATGATCGGCACGACGCGGTGCCCGATCTCCTTGTCGCGCAACAGTTCCTTCATCACGCGCACCAACGCCATGGTGGTCGCGACTTCCTGCTTGCCGGACCCCTTCATGATCGACTTGTAGGTCGAGTCCGGCGGCATCGCCAGCGGCTTCGCCGACGTGCGTCGCTCGGGAACGAACCCGCCGAGCGCCTTACGGCGGTCGAGCATGTACTGGATCTCCGGCGCGTCCGGCCCCGGGTGGTAGTACGGGGGCAGGTACGGATCCTTTTCGAGCTCCTCGTCGGAGATCGGGATGTGCTGGATGTCGCGGAACGCCTTGAGGTCGTCGAGGGTCAGCTTCTTCATCTGGTGCGTGGCGTTGCGGCCCTCGAAGTGCTTGCCCAGGGTGTAGCCCTTGATGGTGTGGGCCAGGATCACCGTCGGCTGACCCTTGTGCGCCATCGCCGCGGCGTAGGCGGCGTGCACCTTGCGGTAGTCGTGCCCACCGCGCTTGAGGTTCCAGATGTCGCTGTCGGAGAGGTCCTTGACCAGTTCCTTCGTCCGCGGATCGCGGCCGAAGAAGTGATCACGGACGTACCCGCCGTCGTTGGCCTTGTACGTCTGGAAGTCGCCGTCGGGCGTGGTGTTCATGAGGTTCACCAGGGCGCCGTCGCGGTCCGCGTGCAGCAGCGCGTCCCATTCACGGCCCCAGATCACCTTGATGACGTTCCAGCCGGCACCGCGGAAGAACGACTCCAGTTCCTGGATGATCTTGCCGTTGCCGCGCACCGGCCCGTCGAGGCGCTGGAGGTTGCAGTTGATGACGAAGGTCAGGTTGTCCAGACCCTCGGTGGCGGCCACGTGGGCCAGACCGCGCGACTCCGGCTCGTCCATCTCACCGTCGCCGAGGAACGCCCACACGTGCTGATCGGAGGTGTCCTTGATGCCGCGGTCGTCGAGGTAGTGGTTGAACCGCGCCTGGTAGATCGCGTTCATCGGGCCCAGGCCCATCGACACCGTCGGGAACTCCCAGAAGTCCTGCATCAACCGCGGATGCGGGTACGACGGCAGACCGCCGCCCTGATCGGCGTGGCTGTACTCCTGCCGGAATCCGTCCATCCGCTCGGCCGGAATGCGGCCCTCGAGGAACGCGCGGGCGTAGATGCCGGGGGAGGCGTGACCCTGGATGAAGATGTGGTCGCCGCCGCCCGGGTGGTCCTTGCCGCGGAAGAAGTGGTTGAAGCCCACCTCGTACAACGCCGCCGACGACGCGTACGTGGAGATGTGACCGCCGACGCCCACGCCGGGACGCTGCGCGCGGTGCACCATGATCGCCGCGTTCCAGCGGATCCAGGCCCGGTAGCGACGTTCCATGGACTCGTCGCCGGGGAACCACGGCTCGTTCTCGGTGGGGATGGTGTTGACGTAGTCGGTGGAGGTCAGCGACGGAATCGCGACACGCTTCTCACCGGCCCGCTCGAGCATCCGCAACATCAGATACCGCGCACGCTGGGGGCCGGACCGTTCGAGAAGCTGATCGAACGATTCCATCCACTCCGAGGTCTCCTCGGAATCGATGTCCGGGAGATACGAGGCCACCCCCTCTCGGATCACTCGCACCCGGCCGTCCGAGTTCGCACTCCGAGCCACTGCGCCGACGTCGGCCGCAGCCCCGTCGCGCCCTTCCTTGGTCGCTTCCGACAACGTCTCTCCTCGATCTGGCGGGTGCGTGGTGGTGCCCCGTTCCATCGCGGGCCGGTCCTGTGACGCCGACTCGCCTTTCGGTCTCATGGTGATCGAGGTCAATCCTGCCCCATCGACCCCCGTCCGGTGCAGGTGGTCTGGTAATGGGTACCCGTGAAATCAATTCAACGGTTCGCGGGTGCGTCGGCTTGCGCCGGGGCGCCCGAGCATGTTCGCTTTGTCTACTGCACACTTTCTCCACGGGCCGAGGCGAACTCGGACCTGCACGGCCCTGCTTCACCACCCCACCCATGAGGAGGACACGACCGTGGTCGCCGCGGCGGACGATCGGAACTACGCCCACAAGCTCGGAATCACCCACGACATGGTCGTGCAGGAATTGGGTTGGGACGAGGACACCGACGAAGACCTGCGGGCCGACGTCGAAGAGACCATCGGCGGCGAGACCGTCGACGAGGATTCCGACGAGGTGGTCGACGTCGTGCTGCTGTGGTGGCGGGACGGCGACGGTGATCTGGTCGACGCCCTCATGGACGCCATCACGCCCCTGTCCGACGACGGTTTCGTCTGGGTGCTCACGCCCAAGACCGGCCAGTCCGGGCACGTCGAGCCCAGCGAGATCGCCGAGTCCGCCCCCACGGCCGGTCTGACGCAGACGTCGTCGACCAACCTCGGGTCCTGGATCGGCAGCCGCCTGGTGCAGCCCAAGGCTCGCCCCGCCAAGCGCTGATGCCCCTCGAGGTGGGCGCGCAGGCGCCCGAGTTCACGCTCAAGGATCAGAACAATCAGCCCGTCTCGTTGTCCGACTACCGCGGACGCAAGAACGTGCTGCTGATCTTCTTCCCGCTCGCCTTCACCGGCACCTGCCAGGGCGAGCTGTGCCGAGTCCGCGACGAACTCCCGAAGTTCGAGAACGACGAGACCGCCGTCGTCGCCATCTCCGTCGGCCCGCCGCCCACCCACAAGATCTGGGCCGCCGAGCAGGGCTATCTCTTCCCCCTGCTGTCCGACTTCTGGCCCCACGGCGAGGTCGCGCAGCAGTACGGGGTGTTCAACGACAAGCTGGGCTTCGCCAACCGCGGCACCTTCCTCGTGGACACCGAGGGCGTCATCCGGTTCGCGGAGATGATGGGACCGGGCGAAGCTCGTGACCAGGGCGCTTGGGAGAACGCGCTCGCCGCGTTAGGGTCTTGACCGCGTTCGCCGGGGGGTTCTCACGCCGGCACGCGAGGGCGTATAGCTCAGCGGTAGAGCTCTGGTTTTACACACCAGCGGTCGGGGGTTCGAACCCCTCTGCGCCCACACTGTTTCTTCTGTCTTCGCCTTGTCCGTGCCCCGTTCCCCGTGCCCCGTGCCCCGCGGGCAGGGGCCGCGTCGAGTGGCGCCCCGGTTACGGTCCGGCGCCCCCGATCGGGGGAGCCCGGGTAGAACCGGGGAGCCGTTCGGGCTCGCGTCAGGCTTTTCGTCCGATCGAATGACAAGCCCGGGATTCGCGCACTGACATCATGGCAGTAGCGGAAGGACCGCCCGGTACGGTGAGGAAATGTGATGAGTCGCAACGATTTCGGACGTGGAAACAAGCGAGTGGCCGTGGTGGCCGTGATGGTGGCGGCACTCGGAATCGGTGCGCCCGTCGCGGCATCGGCGGAACCGACCTTCGGCAGCAGCACCGGGAGCGGACTGATCGACGATCCGATCGGCACCATCACCGGCGGCGTGCGCATTCTCAGCGAAGTGATCGGCGGTGCCGGCAGCAGTGGCGCCGGAAGCAGCGGGAACGGTGCGCCGACGCAGAACTACAACGAGGCGACGGTGTCCGGGGGCGCCGGTGTCACGGACACCAACCATCAGCTGGGCCGACCGGGCCCGACGTCGTTCGAGCTCGTCTACGAGACCGAGAACGTCCCGGACAACATCGAGGTGTTCTACCAGGGCGGGAAGGTGTTCGAGTCCGGGTACATCGGTGACGATCTGAACGAGGGGACCGGTTCTGCCGTCGTGAGCCTGCCGCCGGGTGCCGCGACGACGGTGCTCGTGCGGGTCAGCGGACCGAACGGCACCAATTGGACGTACACGGTGCGCTGCTGACCGTAACCCGGGGGGACGCCCGCCCTCGCACCGCGGGCGGGGGCGCAGTCGAGCGGCGCCCCGGTTTCGGTCCGGCACCCCCGATCGGGGGAGCCCGCGCAGAACCGGGGAGCCGCTCGGCCTCAGAACACCTCGCGGTACAGGTCCTCGATCTGCTCGGCGGTGGGAACGACGGGGTTGTTGTTCGGTGAGCCCGATGCCAGGGCCTGCTGCGCCATGGTGGGGATCAAGCGGTCCCACTCGGCGCGATCGATGCCGTGGCTCGACGGCGTGGGGACCTCGACGTCGGCGCAGAGCTGCTCGAGGTAGGTCACCAGCTGCGCTGCAGCGGCGGAATCCTCGTCAGCCGCCGCAGCCGCCCCGAGCTGGCGGGCGCACTCGGCGTAGCGGGCCTCGGCGCCGGACACGGAGAACCGGGTGACGGCCGGCAGCAGCATGGCGTTCGAGAGTCCGTGCGCCACATGGAAGTTGCCGCCGATGGGCCGGCTCATGCCGTGCACCAGGCAGACGCTGGAGTTGGAGAAGGCCATCCCGGCCTGGGTGGCCGCCACCATCATCGCGCCGCGAGCCTCACGGTCCTCCCCGTCTCGATACACCCGGAGCAGGTACCGTCCGATGGTGCGCATCGCGTTCAGCGCCAACGCATCCGCGATCGGGTTGTTCTTCGCGGAGACGTACGCCTCGATGGCGTGGGTCAGGGCGTCGACCCCGGTGTCGGCGGACAGGCGGGCCGGCATGCTCACCGTGAGGTCCGGGTCGACGACAGCGGCGATCGGCAGGAACGACAGGCCGGGGCAGAGCATCTTCTCGTCCGTCGCACTGTCGGTGATGACCGTGAACTGCGTTGCCTCGGAACCCGATCCGGCCGTGGTGGGCACGGCCACGATGGGCAGCGCGGGTCCGGTGTACGGGCCGGGGGCGCGGTAGTCGTTCATCCGACCCCCACCGCGGACGAGGACGGAGACGGCCTTGGCGGTGTCCATCGGGCTGCCTCCGCCGAAGCCGATCACCACGTCCGCGTCGTGCGCGACGGCCGCCTCGACCGCGGCCGTCAGCGACTCGGTGGTGGGGTCCGGCACCGTGTCGGAGAACAGGGCGCCGTCCATGCCCGCGGCGGCGACGAGGTCCATCATTCGTCCCGCGGCACCGGTGCTCACCAGAAAACCGTCGGTGACGACGAGGGGTCGGCGGACGTCGAGGTCGGTGAGCACCGCACCGAGATCGTCCAGCGCCCCGGGCCCGACGCGCAGGAATCGAGGGAAGGAGAGGGAGGTCGCCATGAGGCTCAGTGTGCCCGCTTCGGAAGCGCGAACACCAACAGAAACGCCGCGACGGCGAAGGCCGCGCTGACGCCCATCGCGTGGGCTGCGGCGTCGGTGAAGCCGGTGGCCAGGGCGTCCGGCCCCGGCCCGGCGACGGTGAGCGACCCGAACAGGACGCTGCCGATGATCGCGATGCCGATGGCACTACCGATGCGCTGCATGGTGGAGATGACCCCGCTGGCTGCTCCGGCATCGGGGCGGTCGACGGTGGCCACGATGAACTGGGCGTTGGGGGCGATGAACGCGCCGTTGCCGAGGCCGGCGACGAAGAGCGGCACCAGCAGCTTCCAGTTGGTGAGGTCGGCGGCCTCGGTGGTGAGCAGAATCAGCCATGCGGAGATAAGGCCGACGCTCACCAGCCCGGCACCGAGCAGAAGAACGCGGCGACCGAGCCGCTCCGCCAACCGATTCGACTGCGACGACGAGACGATGCTGCCGATCGCGAACGGGATGGACACCACGCCCGAGGCCAGCGCCGTGTTGCCCAGACCGGTCTGCCACAGGATCGAGATGGTGAAGAAGATGGAGGTGAAGGCGGCGAAGTAGACCAACGCGAGGATCACGCCGCCGGTGAACGCCGGGCGGGTGAACAGCCGCGGCGGGACCAGGGGGGTGCGGCCGCTGCGGGTGTACCGCACCTCCCACGCGCCGAACAGGGCGAGCAGCAGACCACCGATCACCAGAGTGACGACGGTCCAGGCCGGCCATCCGGTGTCCTGGCCCTCGATCAACGGAACGAGCAGCGCGACCAGCCCGGCGGTGACGAGCAGCAAGCCGACCCAGTCGATACCGCGATCGGCGGCGTCGGTACCGATCTCGTCGTGCGTCGGGAGGATCTTCGCCGCGAGCAGGACGCCGGCGATGCCGAAGGGCAGGTTGACCAGGAAGACCAGTCGCCAGCCGCTGTCCGGGCCGACGGCCTCGATGATGAGCCCGCCGATGATGGGGCCGAGGGCGCTGGAGACGCCGATGACCGCGCCCATGATGGCGAACGCCTTGCCGCGCAACTGCGGCGGGAAGAGCAGCTGGATGAAGGCCGTGACGGCGGGAACGAAGATGCCGCCCGCGAGGCCTTGGACGATGCGCGCCGCGACCAGTTGCACGTCGTTCTGCGCCAGGCCGCACGCGAGGCTGGCGAGGGTGAAGATCGCGAGGCCGGTGACGAGGATCCACTTGTGGCCGATGCGGTCGCCCACGCGGCCCGCCGGGATGAGCGCGAGGCCGAAGGCCAGGGCGTAGCCGGAGATGATCCACGAGAGCGTCGCTTCGCCGGCGTCCAGCGACGTGCGGATGGTGGGGAGCGCGACGTTGACGATGGTGGTGTCCAGCAGGGCGATGAACATGCCCATGAGCAGGACCATGAGGGACTGCCACGCGCGCCGGGACACGGTGGGGGCGGACGCGTCCGAGGTGGACGGCGACGCGGGAGAACTGGTGGACACCCTCGAGAACCTTTCGCACAGGGAACAACTTGCCTAGCCTGATTCGGCGCACCGACAACCGTCGGACCGTCGATGCGGACGACGGGTGCGGACGCGAGCGGATACCCGCGTCGTACGCTGCGGGAACACCGGACAGAACGGACGCGGGACGCGTCCCGGAAACACGGACGGGGATGGGATGGAGTCGACGCGAACGGACCATGCGGCAGACGCGGCGACCGCACCGGACGGGCGTCGGGTGTCGGTGTTCGCCGACGACGCGCTCGGCCGACACGACGCGGTGGGCCTCGCCGACGCCCTGCGACGACGGGAGGTCTCGCCGGACGAGGTGCTCGCGGCGACCCGCGACCGGCTGGCGGCGGCGGCCGACCTGAACGCGGTGGTGGGGTCGGTGTTCGAGACGCCCGTGGCCGGCAGCCCGGCGGGACCGTTCGGCGGCGTGCCGACGCTGCTCAAGGACAACAGCGATCTGGCCGGGGTGCCGACGGGTGTGGGGTCCGAGATCGTCCGGGAAGTCCCCGTGTCGTCCCACGGCCCGGTGGCGCGTGAGCTGCTGCGGATGGGCCTGACCATCATCGCGAAGTCCACGTTGCCGGAGTTCGGACTCAGCGCGTCCACCGAGTTCCCGACGCGCCCACCCACCCGCAACCCCTGGCACACCGGCTACTCGTCGGGTGCGTCGTCGGGCGGGTCGGCCGCTCTGGTGGCCGCGGGGGCGGTGACCCTGGCCCACGCGAACGACGGAGGCGGATCCATCCGCATCCCGGCGGCGTGCTGCGGGCTGGTGGGCCTCAAGCCCTCACGCGGGCGCTTCGTCCTGCCGACCGTCGAGAAGATGCTGCCGGTTCCGATCGTCGCGGACGGGGTCGTGACGCGCACGGTGCGCGACACCGCGCGGTTCTGGGCGGAGGCCGATCGGCACTCGACGCGATCGCTGCGGCCGATCGGGTCGGTGACGGGACCGTCGGCGCGGCGCCTCCGTGTCGGGCTGGTCCTGTCCTCGCTCGCGGGCAGCGGCATCGACGACGCCACCCGGCAGGCCACGGAGGACGCGGCCGCGGTGGTCGAGTCGCTCGGCCACCGGGTGGAGCCGATCGATCGGTTGCCCATCGACGCGGGGTTCCCCGACGATTTCGTGCGGTACTGGTCCTTCCTGGCCTTCGCGCTGCAGCGCTCCACGCCGCGGGCCCCGCGCACCACCGTGCGGGACTTCGATCCGCTCACCGTGGGTCTGGCCGACCGCTTCCGCCGCGACGCGTGGCGGTTGCCGGCCGTGATCCGTCGACTGCGCCGCGCCGCCGCCGACTACGCGTCGATGTTCGCGTCCGTCGACGTGGTGCTCTCTCCGGTCACGGGCAAGGCCACCCCGCCGCTGGGTTACCTGTCGCCCCGAGTGCCGTTCGATCTGCTGCTCGAGCGACTGACCGACGTCGCGGTCTTCACCCCGTTGCACAACGTGGTGGGGGCGCCGGCGATCAGCCTGCCGCTGGGGCCGCCGTCCCCGGCTCCGCTGGGCGTGATGTTCTCGGCGCGACAGGGCGACGATCGCACTCTGCTGGAGCTGGCGTTCGAACTCGAACAGGCGGCACCGTGGCCGACCCTCGGCGACTCGGGAACAGGAACGGGACCGGCTTCGGCTCGACGATCGGGGTCGTCGACCGCTTGAGTCGTAGCAGCCCCACAGTCACGGTCGGGGGCCTAGTGTTCGGTCACAGTACGAGTCCGTGACCGAAGGGGTGTCCGATGTCGGTGGGAATCACGATCGTCGACCTGTTGACCCGCATCTCCTACCTGTTCCGCGGGTGGGAGTTCTGACCCGACCGCACCACGTGCGCCCCGAACACGATGGAGGCGTCGGTCAGCGCGACACTCACCGCGGGACGGCGGCCGTGCAGGTGGCCCAGCGGTCCGTCCGGGGCGAAGGTCCAGGTCGCGTTCAGGGTGCGGACCCGCGGGAAGAGGCGGTTGCGGGACACCACGCGTCGTCCGTCCAGCGCCTGGGCCGTGGTGAGGGGTATGCCGATCGACCCGGGTAGCGACGCGCGGCCGATCGTCGCGTCGAGGGCCGCGACGGGCGCACCGTCCATCGTCATGGAGGCGGCGACGCGGCGGCCGGAACTCTCCCGTCGGAAATCCCCGAGGTGCTTGGGAATCGACCACAGTTCTCGCCCGCCCGTGCGGGACTGCGGGCTGTCCACCCAGATGTCGGGGATGGTGGCCATGATCGACGCGCCGCGGCGGACGAGGACGGACCCGATCAGCTCGTCGTAGGACAGCACGCCGCCCGAGGTGTAGCGGACGAACGCCGCACCGACCACGGCGCGGCCCCCCACGGTGACAGGTCGAACGGCCGCGTCTCGCACCGAATCGGTGACCCGGGCGGGCAACTCCCGCGTCGGGACCAGGAAGGTCGAGACGAGCAGGGTGCCTCCGAGGTACCAGGGTTCGGGCGGGTACGTCTCACCGTCCGCGCCGATGTGCCAGTCCGCCGCCCGCAGCTCCGTCATGCCGGTCAGGATAGCCGATACATGGACGTCCAACCATGTACCGGTCCGTAGGCTCGCGCGGTGCGCACTCGGTCCTCCGCCCTGCTTCTCTCGTGGCTCGCCGACGTCGTTCTCGGCGATCCGCAGCATCGACACCCGGTCGCGGCGGTGGGGTCCGCCGCCGCGCGACTCGAGACTCTCACCTACCGCGACACCCGGGCCGCGGGCGTCGTGCACACGGCCGTCGTCCTCTCCACCGTGGTGGGAGGGGCGGTCGCGGTCGACCGGGCGCTGCGTCCGTGGCCGTGGTTGCACACCGCGGTCACCGCCGCCGGAATCTGGGCGTGCCTGGGCGGCACGACCCTCGGACGCACCGGCGCGGCGATGGCCGACGCGGTGGCGGCCGGGGACCTCTACGCCGCGCGGGCCATCGTGCACTCGCTGTGCGGACGCGACCCGTCGCTGCTCGACGAGGCCGGCGTGGTGCGCGCGGCCGTGGAATCGGTAGCCGAGAACACCTCGGACGCCACGGTGGGGGTGCTGGTCTGGGCCGCCGTCGCCGGCCTGCCCGGGGCGGTGGGCTACCGCACCGTCAACACGCTCGACGCCATGATCGGCTACCGGAACGATCGCTACTCCCGCTTCGGGTGGTGCGCCGCGCGCCTCGACGACGTGGTGAACCTGGTCCCTGCTCGACTGACCGGGCTGCTCACGGTCGGGCTCGCGCCGGTCGTCGGCGGTTCACCGGCGCGGGCTCTGCGCGCCTGGCGCGAGGAGGCCGGGTCCCATCCGAGTCCCAACGCCGGAGTGGCCGAGGCGACGGCGGCGGGAGCGCTGGGGGTGGGCCTCGGCGGCGAGACGGCCTACCGGCACGGGGTGGAGCAGCGGCCTCGACTGGGTCGCGGTCCGGCTCCGACGACCGACGATCTGCGGCGCGCGGTCCGTCTGTCCGCGGCGGTACAGGCCGCGGCGGCGCTCGTGACCGCCGGCGCGACGGCGCTGGTCACCGCAGGCGCATCGGTGCGGACCGGTCAGCGGCGACGGCCGTAGCGGTCGGCGAGGCGATCGTCGGTCACGGCCGACCGGCCGGACCCTGCTTTGCGACGCTTGCGGCGCGGGGTCAGCAGAGCGTCGAGACCGTCGTCGTACTCCGGCGTCGCCTCCTGCTCGGCGGGACCGACGGGCTCGGTGGTCGCGGGAGTCGTCTCCTCCGCCTCGCTGCGCACCCGCCGTCGTTCCTTGATCTCGGCGCGGACGAAATACGCCAGTCCGAGCGGCGCCATGAGACCGAACGCGAGCCACTGGAGCCCGTAGGACAGGTACGGCCCGGCGTCGAGCTGCGGCAGCGCGATCACGCCGAGACCGCCGGGTTGATCCTCGGCCAACTGCAGATAGCCGTCGATCGGCTGAGTGCCGGTGAGCTCACCGACCTGGCCGGGAGTGATGGTGTAGACCTGCGGCAGCCCGGGGCCGGTGACGGCGGGTTTGCCGTCGACCGCCGGTTCGGCGACGCGCAGTCGCCCGTCGAGTGAGACGGGACCGCTGGGCGGCGGTGTGATGTCGGGGACCTCGACGCCCTGCGTGGGCAGCACGTACCCCCGGTTGACCATGAGCGTCGCGCCCTGATCGGTGCGGAACGGGGTCAGCACCTCGAAGGCCGGTGTGTCGCCGACGCTGCGCAACCGCACGACGACGTCGCTGTCCTGCACGTAGGTACCGGTGGTGCCGACGCGTCGCCACTCGTCGTCGCCGGAGACGACGCCGTCACCGATCAACGTCGCGGCGTCCACGGGGTCGGCCTCGAACGATCGGGAGATCTGCTCGTTGCGTGCCGACGTGGACGAGTTCTTGCCCAGCTGCCAGGGTGCGAGGACCGAGAAGCACAGGTAGGCGAACAGCAGCACCACGGCCATGAGCGCCAACCACCCGGGGCGCAGGAGGAACGACAGGCGACGCACAACTACACAGCGTAGTCGTCGGACTCGGACAGCAGGGTCCGGACGTGCTCGACCAGGCCGGGGACGGCGGCTTCGATCTGCGTCCGGACCTCGGTGAACCCGGACTCCGGACCGTAGTACGGATCGGCCACCTCGGCGCCGGGCTCGGCCGCCGGGTCGAAGGACCGCAGCAGAACCAGCCGGTCGGTCGGCACACCGAGCCGGACGAGTGCGCGCCGGTGCGAGTCGTCGAGCGCCACGATCAGATCGGCGCCGAGGATGTCCTGGTCGACGGTCCGGGCGCGGTGCTCCTCGGAGTAGCCGTGTCCGCCGAGTTCCGCGGCAGCCCGCGGATCCATCGGGTCGCCGACGTGCCAGCTGCCCGTCCCGGCGCTCGTCAGCCGCACCCGATCGGCGAGCCCCGCACGATCCAGTGCGTCCGCGGCGATCTTCTCCGCCATCGGCGACCGGCAGATGTTGCCGGTGCACACGAAGGTGACGTGGACGCTCACGCGGCCACCATCGTCGTCGCCAACAGGTCGGACAGCGCCTGCGGCGTCGGGACGGACCACGACGCGGCGGCGTGCTCGGCCGGCAACCCGTATCCCCACTCCACCAACGCGACGGGAATGCCCCAGTGGCCGGCGCCGAACACGTCGTGGTCGCGGTCGCCGACCATCACCACCGCGGGCGTGCCGCCGTCGGCGGTGGCCCGCGGCTCGCGACCCATCAGCCCCAGGGCACGGGCAACGACGTCGGACTTGGCGCGCCGGGCGCCGTCGTCACTGGCGCCGGCGATGGCGCCGAAGAACCGGGCGAGGTCGAAGTGCTCGAGGATGCGGGTGGCGACGCGCTCGTTCTTGCTGGTGGCCACCGCCATCGGCACACCGGCCGCGGCCACGGCCTCGAGGACGTCGACGACGCCGTCGTACACGCGGTTCTCGGCCCACCCGGACTCCTCGTAGTACTCCGAATACGCCGCCCGTGCCCGGTCGACCTGATCCGGCGTCATGCCGAGGGACCGGAAGGTGTCGATCATCGGCGGACCCACCACGTGCGAGCGGACGTCGTCACCCGGCAGCGGCACCCCCACCGCGGTGAGCGCGCGGTCGAACCCGGCCAGGATGCCGGGCGCCGAATCGGTGAGCGTGCCGTCGAGGTCGAACAGGATCAGATCGGCGGGTTCGCGGTCGGCAGGGTCGGGTGCGGTAGCAGGCATGATGCGCTCAGTTTACGGACGGGTTCCGACGTCGGAGCCGGGCCCGTGACAGTGACACCGCGTCACGGCCCGTGACAGTGCACGCCGTCACGGTCCGTGACAGTCTCGTCCCCGTGAGCGACGCGCACGACCCCGACCTCCGTCATCACGGCGACGTCGACGCCGAACCGGGGATGGAGGACTTCGCGGTCAACGTCCGCGGCACGCGGCCGCCGGAGTGGTTGCGCGCGATCCTGGTCGACTCGCTGGGGCGCGTGGGGTCCTATCCCTCGGCCGAGCACGATCGCGCGGTGCGGGAGGTCGTCGCGGCCCGCCACGGGCGGCACCCCGACGAGGTGTTATTGCTCGCCGGCGCCGCGGAGGGCTTCGCGATGTTGCCGCGGCTGGTCCGCCGCCGGGCCGCCGTGATCCACCCGTCCTTCACCGAGCCCGAGTTCGCGTTGCGCGAGGCGGGGGTGCCGACGACGCGGGTGATCCTGTCGCGGCCATACGTTCTGGCCGCGGCGACCGTCCCGGAGGACGCCGACGTGGTCGTGGTGGGCAACCCCACCAATCCGACGTCGGTCCTCCACCCGCGCCGTGACGTCCTGGCGATGCGTCGGCCCGGTCGCCTGGTGGTGGTCGACGAGGCGTTCGCCGACACGACGCCGGGGGAGCCGGAATCGCTCGCCGGTGAGTCGTACCCCGACGTGCTGGTCCTGCGAAGCCTCACCAAGTCCTTCGCCCTGGCCGGTCTGCGGTGCGGCTACGCACTGGGGCATCCCGACGTGCTCGCTCGTCTCACGCGTGGTCGGGCGCACTGGCCGCTGGGGACGCTGCAGCTCGACGCGGTGGCCGCGTGCAGCAGCCCGGAGGCGGTGCGCCGGGTCGAGCGCGATGCCGCGGTGATCGCCGACGAACGCACGTATCTGATCGACCGGCTGGCGACCGTCGGGGTCCGGTCGGCCGCACCGCCGTCGTCGTCGTTCGTCCTCGTCGACGTCCCCGACGCCGAGCGTGTGCGGCGGGGTCTGCGTGCTCGGGGCGTCGCGGTGCGACGGTGCGACACGTTCCCCGGGCTCGGCGATCAGCTGCGGCTGGCCGTGCGCGACCGCGGCGCGGTGGACCGGCTGGTGACGGCGTGGCACGCCGTTACCCTGGGGCCATGACGTCCCCTCGGCCCGCGCTCCTGTCCGACGTGATCGCCGAGCTCGATCGCGTGTATCCGCCTGTGCTGGCCGAGGATTGGGACTCGGTGGGTTTGGTGACCGGGGATCCGGCGGACGAGGTGCGCACCGTGCGCTTCGCCGTCGACGCCACCGAGGCGGTGGTCGATCGGGCAATCGCCGACGGTGCCGACCTGCTGGTGGTCCACCACCCGCTGTTGCTGCGCGGGGTGGACACCGTGGGCGCCCACACCCCCAAGGGCGCGCTGATTCATCGCCTCGTCCGCGCCGGATGCGCGCTCTTCACCGCGCACACCAACGCGGACTCCGCGCGTCCCGGGGTGTCTGACGCGTTGGCCGACGCCCTGGGGCTCGTCGACACCGTGCCGTTGGATCCGAAAGACGATGTCCCGCTGGACAAGTGGGTGGTGTTCGTGCCCGACGCCGACGCGGCTGCGGTGCGCGACGCGCTGTTCGCCGCCGGCGCCGGGGCACTGGGCGACTACCGGGACTGCAGCTGGGCGACGACGGGCGTGGGGCAGTTCCGGCCCGTCGACGGCGCGCATCCCGCACTCGGGTCGGTCGGATCGCTCGAACAGGTGGACGAGCAGCGGATCGAGACCGTCGCCCCGCGCTCGGCGCGTGCCGCCGTCCTGGCGGCCCTGCGCGCGGCGCACCCCTACGAGGAGCCGGCGTTCGACGTCTTCGCTCAGGTGGGTCTGCCCGGCCCGCTGGGCCTCGGTCGCGTGGGCCGGGTGGACCCACCGGTCACGTTGCGCGAGTTCACCGCTCGGGTCGCCGAGCGTCTGCCGGCGACGGCGTGGGGCGTGCGCGCCGCGGGCGATCCGGACCTGCGCATCGAGCGGGTGGCCGTGTGCGGGGGATCGGGCGACTCGTACCTCGCCGCGGCCCGCGGCGCCGGTGCCGACGTCTACGTCACCTCCGACCTGCGCCACCACGTGGCCGACGAACACCTGCGCGGCGGCGGTCCCGCCCTGATCGACGTGGCGCACTGGGCCGGGGAGTTCCCGTGGTGCGCCCAAGCCCTGGGCGTGCTCGACCGCGCCTTCGGCGAGCGGCCCGGGTGGTCGAGCGCGGTCCTGGGGGAGCGGACCGATCCCTGGACGATCGGTGCCGTCGACCCCGGCCGCTGACGGTAGCGTGACACCGGTGAACGTCGACCCGAAGATCCAGGAGCAGTTGCTCGACCTGGCTGCCATGGACACCGAACTCGCTCAGCTCGCCCACCGTCGACGGACGTTGCCCGAGCAGGCCGAACTCGACGCGCTCGAGACCGAGCGGGTGGCGCGCAAGGACGCGGCCGTCGGCGTGGAGATCCAGCTCGACGACATCGATCGCGACATCCGCAAGCTCGAGGGCGAGATCGACGCCGTCCGCAAGCGTGAGGACAAGGACCGCGCCGTGCTCGAGTCCGGCTCCGCGCCCGCGAAGCAGCTCACGGAACTGCAGCACGAGCTGGGCAGCCTCGAACGCCGCCGCAGCATCCTCGAGGACGAGCTGCTCGAGGTCATGGAGCAGCGCGAGGCCCTCGCGGCGGATCACGACCACGCGGGTGCACGGCTGTCCAAGGCCGAGGACGATCTGGTGGACGTGACCCGACGACGCGACGACGCCCTCGCCGACGTCGACCGCCTCGTGCAGACGCGGACCGGTCAGCGGGCCGAGCTGGCGTCGTCGTTGCCGGACGAGGTGGTCTCGGTGTACGAGAAGCAGCGCGAACGGTCCGGCGTCGGTGCGGCTTTGCTGCGCGGCCGCCGCTGCGGTGCCTGCCGCATCGAACTCGACCGCGGCGAGATCGCGCGCATCGCCGCGACGCCGGCCGACGCCGTCGTCCGCTGTTCGGAATGCAACGCGATCCTGGTGCGAACCAAGGAATCCGGTCTGTGACGACGCCCGGTGGTGTCGGTCGGGTGACGATCGAGGCCGACGGCGGATCGCGCGGTAACCCCGGCCCGGCCGGGTACGGCGCGGTGGTTCTCGACGACGCCGGGTCGGTCCTCGCGGAACGTCGGGAGGCCATCGGCACCGCAACCAACAACGTCGCGGAGTACCGCGGTCTCATCGCCGGTCTCGAGGCCGCGCGTGAGCTCGGCGCGGCCGAGGTGGCGGTCCGGATGGACTCGAAACTGGTGATCGAGCAGATGTCCGGGCGGTGGAAGGTCAAGCACCCGGACATGATTCCCCTGCAGCGGCGGGCGGCCGAGGTGGCGCGCACCTTCGACTCGGTGAACTGGACCTGGATCCCGCGCGCCGAGAACGCCCGGGCCGACCGCCTGGCCAACGAAGCGATGGACGGGGAGCCGGCGTTGCTCGACGGGTCGGCCGTGTCGGAGGCCCCGAGCGCGCCGACGACGACGGAGCGACCCGCGTGGCAGGCGGTCACCGGCGCGGCGACGCGTCTGATCCTGCTGCGACACGGGCAGACACCGCTGTCGGTGGAGAAGCGCTACTCCGGACGCGGCAACCCCGACCTGACCGACGTCGGGCGCGCGCAGGCCGCGGCCGCGGCGGAGCGCGTGGCCCGGCTGGGGCCGATCGACGCGATCCTCTCGTCACCGCTGGCTCGCGCCCGCGACACCGCCGAGGCGGTCGCCGCGCGGGTCGGGGTGTCGGTGCACGTAATCGGCGATCTGACCGAGACCGACTTCGGATCCTGGGAAGGACTGACGTTCGCCGAGGTGTCCGCCCGTGACGGCGACGCGCACCGCCGGTGGATGGGCGACACCTCCATCGCGCCGCCGGACGGCGAGAGTTTCGACGCCGTGCGCGCCCGCGTCGAGCGGGCGCTGGCCACGGTGCGCCGCGAGCATGCCGGACAGACGGTGGTGGTGGTCTCCCACGTGACCCCGATCAAGACTCTTCTGCAGCTCGGGCTCGCCGTGGGCCCGTCGATTCTCTACCGCTTGCACCTCGATCTCGCGTCCGTCAGCGTCGTCGACTTCTACGACGACGACGCGGCATCGGTGCGGCTGGTCAACGACACGTCGTTCCTCGGCGACTGAGGCGACCTGCCGACGACTTTCGGAGAGACCCGTCCGTGACATGGAGGGCGACCCGCCCGTCAGATCTGCAGTGCAGCCCAGAGGGCGAGCGTGGCGGCCACGAGTGTCACCGGGGTGGTGAGCACCCCGAGCGCGGTGAAGGTGCGCAGACTCACCGGTTCCTGCTCGGCGCGAGCGACCCTGCGCCACAGCATGATCGCCAGCGACCCCACGTAGGTGAGGTTCGGCCCGAGGTTGACCCCGATCAGCAGGGCCAGCAGGGCCGGAACCGAGGCAGCGCCGGACGCGGTGAGTGCGGCGAGCAGCAGCAGGGTCGCGGGCAGGTTGTTCAGCACGTTCGAGGCCACGGCGGCGATCGCGGCGATCAGCAGCAGGGACGGTAACGACGTCGACGTGGGGAGCAGTCCGGCCACCCACGACCCGACGGGTCCGTCGGCCAGGCCGGCGACGACGATGCCGAGGGCGAACACGAAGACGCAGAACCAGAGGTCGAGCGCGCGCACGACGGCCGTCGGGGTGGTCTCGCCGGCGCGGACGGCCGGGACGGCGAGGACCACGGCCGCGGCGGCCGCCACCCACACGGGCTCGACTCCGACGGCCCCGCTCACGGCGAAACCGACCAGGGCGCAGGCGATCACCCCGAGTGCGAACATGGGTGCTGGGGTCTCGTCCGCCGGGGTGCCGTCGCGGGCGTCGTCGACCACGGCCGGCCTCGCAGTCCCGCCGCCCCGAAGGTCGCCGCGGAAGAACCACCGGAACACGAGGAACTCGACCACGATCGCCACCACCCACGGCCCCGCCATGAGTGCGGAGAAGTGCAGGAAGGACAGTCCCGTCGCCGAGAACACCAGCAGGTTGGTGAGGTTCGAGACCGGCAGCAGCGTCGACGCCGAGTTGGACAGATGTGCGACGGCGTAGGAGGTCGGGCGGGCGGAGAACCCGGCCCGGCGGGCGGCAGCGATCACCACCGGCGTGAGCAGCACGACGGTCGCATCGAGACTGAGCACCGCGGTGGTGAGGGCGGCGGTGACGAACACGGCGCCCAGCAAACGCACCGGCGACGCCGCCGACCGGCGGTGCAGCACTCCGGCGATCCAGCGGAACACCCCGCGGCGGTCCGCGAGGTGCGCCAGCGCCAGGATCGCCGCGAGGAACGCGACGGTCGGTGCCAGCTCACGGATCTCCCGCAGGGCCCCGTCGAGGCCGACCACGCCGAGGAGCAGCGCCAGACCGGCGGCGGGCACCGCGAGCACGGCCTCGGGCAGTCCGCGCGGACGCACGATGGCGAACGCCAGCACCGCCCCGACCAGCAGCACGGGAAGAACGACGTCCCTCACGCGAGCAGGCGACGCAGCGTGCGCAGGTTGCGGGTGGTCGTCGTCGACTTGTACGCCGCCTTGGCGCTCGCCTTGCCCACGACGCTGCCGAGGGTGTCGCCGCGGACGACCTCCCAGAACAGGACGTGGTGCGGCCCCGGCGCGGTCCGCTCGACGGCCGGATTCAGACCGTCCAGGGCGCCCAATTCGGCCGTCGAACGACCGTCGGAGGAGAAGATCACGTAGGGATGGCGCACCTCCTCGTCGGTCTGCCACGGATACGCCGCGACCACCTCGGCGAGCCGGTCCGCGGTCAGCACCACCACCCACGCGTCGTAGCCGAACTCCCGGCGCAGCAGGGCCTCGACGTCCGACCGCACCGACGCCGCGTCGCCGTCGGCCGTGAGCAGGACGTTGCCGGACGCGAGCACCGTGGTGACGTCGGCGTACCCGGCGGCGGTGAGGGCGGACCGCAGCTCGCTCATCACGAGGCGCACCCCACCGACGTTGACGCCGCGGAGCAGGACGACGTATCGCATGGCACGACTCTAGGGCGACGCTCCGACACGGCGGTCCGCCGAGTAGCATCTGCCGTGCGGACGAGTCGACCGGGCGGCCGCGGCGGGAGGAACCGGCGACCGGTGTCGCCAGGCCTCACGCCGAGGAAAGTCCGGACTCCACAGAGCAGGGCGGTTGCCAACAGCAACCCGAGGTGACTCGCGGGACAGTGCCACAGAGAACAGACCGCCGATCGTCCTCGTGACGCGTCGGTGAGGGTGAAACGGTGCGGTAAGAGCGCACCAGCACCCCGGGTGACCGGGGTGGCTCGGTAAACCCCGCCCGGAGCAAGATCGAAGGTCGCACCGTCGTTCGCGGTGGTGCGGCTGCGCAGGTGCCCGAGGGCTGCTCGCCCGAGCCTGCGGGTGGATCGCTCGAGGTACCCGGTGACGGTGTGCCCAGATGGATGGTCGCCGCCCGGACGCTCGCGTCCGGGGACAGGATCCGGCTTACAGGTCGACTCGCCCGCCCCCACTAGAACACGTGTTCGATCGCCTGATAGAGTCGGTCCCGGCGGGCCGGCGGTAGGTGACTACGGGAAGCGTCGGCCCGCCGCCGGACCACCCGAGACGACGAACGGCCCCCGTCCGAGGACGGGGGCCGTTCGCACGTGTTCACACGGCTCAGATGGGGTTGACCGCCAGCAGGGTCGCCCAGTACGTCGCGGCGTCGGGTCCGACCAGTGGCAACAGGTGGTCGAAGATGATGACTGACATGTCCTACTCCTTCGTCGTGATGCACCGTGTGGACGGTGGCCCTGCGCAGGCGTTCCCGGGAAGTGTATCGCGGTAACCACCACGATTGCGCGCGCGTCTCGTGCCGTGGCGTGTGCACCCGCGAGGCATCGCGTACGGGTCACCGAGACGGGGCACACTGTGCCCATGAGCGACGACGAGCAGTGGTACTTCCGCATCAGCGACAAGGCTGTGGTGCAGGGCAAGGACGCGGGCGCGATGGACCGCATGGGTCCCTATCCGGACCGCGAGACCGCCCAACGTGCCCTCGAGATCGCGGCGGAGCGGAACAAGGCGGCGGACGACGCGGACCGTGACTGGTCCTGACCCACTGACCTAGCGGTCGGTCCACCCGGCGCGATCGGCGGTACGCCGCAGCTTCGTCCACGCGGACGGGAAGGGCCCCAGGGCGTCCGCTCCGGCGCGCGTTTCCGCGGCGTACAGCACGCCGTGCGTGAAGGTGTCCGCGCCGCGGGCGTGGGCCGAGTCGGCCTCCAGGAGCAGGGTGCGCCGCGCGACCGCGCTGTCCTGGTGGTCGCCGAGCACCGACTGCACCTTCTTCGCGGACTTCGCCGCCCGTGCGGCCGTGCGCGCGAAGCGCTTCGGCGACTCGACCACCCCGGCCGCCTCGGCGGCGTAGCGGAGCTTCTTGGCCAGCTTGCGCACGTCGTGCATCGCGTCCTCGTGCTCGTCCTCGGCGCCGCGATCGCGGAGCGCGAGAGCGCGACGATGGGCCTCGTCCACTCGGGTGTACTGCGTGCGCAGCACGCGATCGAAGACCCGGGCCGCCGGCTTGCCGGCCTTCTTCCCGGTCGGTGACGACGCGAGCAGTGCATCGAGCGAATCGAGGAGAGCGAAGTACCGCTCGCCGTCGAGTTCGCGCACCACCTCGGCGTGTGCGAGCGAGTAGAGCCGCTGCTGGGTGCCGACCAGCGAGTCCGCCACGTCGCCGCGCACGGCGTCGGCCGGAAGTGCGGCCAGGGCGTCGCGGTACCGCTCGGCCAGGACCTCCGCGTCACGCGCGGTACCGAGAATGCCGGCGAGCCAGGACAATTCGCTCCGGACGGCGTCGACCTCCGCGCGGTCGAGGAGCGCGCGGTAGGACCGGAGGACGCTGCGCAGCCGCCGTGTGGCGACGCGCATCGCGTGCACGGAATCGTCCTCGTCGCGTCGCACGCGGGGATCTGCGGAGATCAGCGCGGACACGTCGGCCGCGAGCGCGACGCGGAGTGCGGAGCCGGCCGTGCCGTCGGGCTGCGGAGAGATGGACTCCCGGGCCGCCTCCAACCGTGAACCGAGGGCGCGCGCCAGCTTGGACGGCGACGAGCCCGGTTTCGCGCCGTGGTCGGTGAGGAACGTGCCCAGATCGCGAAGCGTCGAGCGCGTGCCGTCGACCAGTTCCAGCTCCCACTCCCGCCAGCGAACGGTGATGTCGTCCAGCAGATTTCGCGCCGTCACCGTGTCGTCGCAGAGCTCGGCCGCACGATCGGCCTTCGCCGTCGACACCGTGGTGATCACCCGACGGGTCTCGATGCTCGCCACCGGCACGAGAGGACGCCCCCGGGTGTGAGCGCGCACCACCAGGGCGACCTCGTCGGGAACGCGCGTGGTGTTCCCGCCCGCGGAGAGCGGGCTGCGCACCTCGACGCGCTCGTCCGAGGACACGGGCAGCTTGACGTGCCACCCCGCATCGGCGCTGCCGGTCCGCCGCCGCAGCGTGATGCGGGCGCGGGCCAGAGCCAGATCGGCGGTGTCGAAGTAGGTCGAGACCGGGTGCGTCAGTTCCGGCGCAGACGCGGCGGTGACCGACGGCGCACCCGCGAGATCCGGCACGGGAGTGTCCATCCCGACGTCGAACTTCACTTCGATCTCCGTGTGCGCCTCGGGCTTTCTCGTCATGACCACATCTCTACCAGCCGAGGGTGAACGCGCCGGTGGTTCACCGACGCAGCGCGTCCGCAGCTATCGACGCAGGGCGTCCGCAGCTATCGACGCAGGGCGTCCGCAGCTATCGACGCAGGGCGTCCGCAGCTATCGACGCAGGGCGTCCATGGCCTCGACGAGGTGGTGCACGATGCCCGGCTCGGCCGCCGAGTGGCCCGCGTCGTCGACCACGTGCAGGGTCGACGACGGCCACGCCCGGTGCAGATCGAGGGCGCTGCGTGCCGGGGTCACCACGTCGTACCGCCCCTGGACGATCACGCCGGGAATGTCGGCGATGCGGTCGATGTCCCGCAGCAGCTGCCCCGGCTCCAGGAAGCCGCCGTGCACGAAGTAGTGGTTCTCGATGCGTGCGAAGGCCAGTGCGAATCGCGGGTCCGCGGTCTGGTCGAGACGGCTCGGCGACGGCAGCAGGGAACTGGTCGCGCCCTCCCACGTGGACCACGCCACCGCGGCGCGCACGGCGACGTCCTCATCGGGGGAGTGCAGCAGGTCGTGATAGACCGCGACCGGGTCCTCGTCCCGTCGATCGGCCGGGATCGGAGCGAGGAACTCCTCCCATTTCTCGGGGAAAAGATGGCCCGCGCCGCCGCGGTAGTACCAGTCGATCTCGGCGTCGCGGAGCAGGAAGATTCCGCGCAGGACCAGAGCCCGGACGCGGTCCGGATGCGTTTGGGCGTAGGCCAGCGCGAGCGTCGACCCCCAGGAGCCGCCGAAGACGATCCACGACTCGATGCCGAGGTGTGCGCGGAGCCGTTCCATGTCGGCGATCAGCGCGGGCGTGGTGTTCACGGAGAGATCGGCGCCGTCGGCGACGTGGGGCGTGGAGTTGCCGCAGCCTCGCTGGTCGAACAGCACGATGCGGTAGTGCTCGGGGTCGAAGTACCGGCGCTGATCGGGGTTGGTTCCGCCGCCGGGCCCGCCGTGCACGAACACCACGGGAACGCCGGCGTCGGTGCCGCTGACCTCCCAGGCGAGACGCTGCCCGTCGCCGACGTCCAGCAGGCCTGTCTCGTGCGGGTCGATCGGCGGGTAGTACGTGCGGCGGTCTGCGCCCGCGGTCACAGGCCCACCAGTCCCGACGCGAGGTCGGGAATCTCCAGCAGGTCGATCGCCTGCGACCGGACGTCGCCGCACGTCTCCTCGGTCGCGTCGTCGACGATTGCCCGGTTCTGGACGACGGCGGCGTTCAGGCCGTACTGCGCGGCCCAGGTCTGCACGAGGATGTTCAGTCCACCGCGCCCGAGCGTGGGACCCTGCGTCCGCCAGTTCGAGAGCTGGGCCTCCAGATCGCGGCACAGGGTCTCGGCTTGATCGGACGTCACGGTCGCCGTCGCGCTCGCCGCCGTCGTCGACGTGGTGGACGACGGCGCCGTCGTCGACTCGGCCGGACCGGGGTCCGTACCGCCGGACCCGCACGCGGTCACACACAGAGCGGTGGCCGCGAGGGCGAGACCGACGCGGGTGGGGACAGCGGAGCGAGACACGGTTCGGCGAATCATGTCTGCGAGTGTGTCAGAAGCTGTGCTCGGCCCCCGGGAACGAGCCCACACGCACCTCGCGCGCGTACTCCGCGGCCGCGCGGCGCAGCTCGTCGCCCACCGCGCCGAACCGCTTGACGAACTTCGCGGTGCGGCCGCTGGTGTAGCCCGCCATGTCCTGCCAGACGAGCACCTGGGCGTCGCAGTCGGGGCCTGCGCCGATGCCGACGGTGGGGATCATCAGCTTGCGGGTGACCTGGCCGGCGAGCTCGGCGGGGACCATCTCCATCACGACCGAGAACGCGCCGGCTTCCTGAACCGCGATCGCATCGGCGACGAGTCGCTCGGAGGCGTCCCCGCGGCCCTGGACTCGGAATCCGCCGAGTCCGTTGACGCTCTGCGGCGTGAAGCCGATGTGCGCCATGACCGGGATGCCCGCGGCGGTGATCGCGGCGATCTGCCCGGCGACCCGCTCGCCGCCCTCGAGTTTCACCGCGTGGGCCTGCCCCTCCTTCATGAACCGCACCGCCGTCTCCACGGCCTGCTGGGGGGTGGTCTCGTAGGTGCCGAAGGGCAGGTCGGCGACGACGAGGGCGTTCGGAGCGCCCCGCACCACGCCGCGCACGAGCGGAAGCAGCTCGTCGACGGTGACGGGAACCGTGGTGTCGTAGCCGTAGACGACGTTGGCGGCGGAATCGCCCACCAGCAGCACGGGAATGCCGGCGTCCTCGAAGATGCGGGCGCTGGAGTAGTCGTAGGCGGTGAGCATGGCCCACCGGTCGCCGGACGCCTTCATGGCCTGCAGGTGGTGGACTCGGGTCTTGCGGCCGGTCGGTGCGCCGTAGAGGGGGGTCTCGCCGGAATCGGCGGACGGATCGGTGCCGGGTGCAGAAGTGGACACGGAAGTCCCTTTCGTCCTCGAGGCCCGCCGTGCGGGTCCCCGGGTGGGTACTGACCAGGCAAGTCTGCCACCGACCCCGCCGGTCGCCGCTGTGGTGTCCGTCACCCTCGTCGCGATGTCGGCCGACCGTGCCACTATCGCAGGCGTGGTCCTCCCGCTCGGCGTGCGCCGTTCCCACCGTCCCCGCCGTGTCGACGCCGCGCGGTCGCTGCTGGTGCTCGCCGCCGTCTCCATGCTGGGGATCGCCGGTTGCGGACAGCCGGGCGGGACCGGGACCGAGACCGCCCCGAGCGACGAGGCACCGGCGGCCGCGGCCACGCCCGGGCCGGAGGTGCTGCCGGGCCCGGACGACCCGCGCCCGCGCACCCCGGCCGAGTACGCGGCCCAGCGGGTGAGCTGGGGTTCGTGCGACGGATTCGCCACGGACGGAACGGCTCTCGACACCGCCCTCGAGTGCGGTCGGGTTCTCGTCCCCCTGGACCACGACGACCCGGCAGGTCCGCTCGCATCGATCGCGTTGTCCCGCTCTCCCGCGACGGGCCCGGTGATCGGGTCGATGCTGGTGAACCCGGGCGGGCCGGGCGCGTCCGGACTCTCGACGGCCACGGTCGCCCGCGGTACCCCGGTGGCCGACCGACTCGACGTCGTCGGATTCGACCCGCGCGGCATCGGCGCCTCGGTGCCCGCGGTGCGCTGCGACACCGCGGCGGAGTTCGACGCCGAGCGTGCCGACGACGACGTCGACACCTCGCCCGCCGGGATCGCCGAGACCGAGTCGGAGAACGAGGCCTACGCCCAGCGCTGCGCGGACCGCAACGATCCGGTGCTGCTCGCGCACATGAGCAGCGAGGACGTCGCCCGCGACATGGACGTGATCCGCGCCGCGCTCGGTGACCGTGCGCTGACCTATCTGGGGTTCTCCTACGGCACCCGGCTCGGGTACACCTACGCCGAGCTGTTCCCGGACCGAGTGCGTGCGATGGTGCTCGACGGCGCCCTCGACCCCGCCGCCGACGTCTCGGAGGAGACCGTCGCCCAGGCCGCCGGCTTCCAGACGGTGTTCGACGCCTTCGCGACCGACTGCGCCGCGCGGGCCGACTGCCCGCTGGGGACGACGCCGGCCGACGCCGTGGCGCGGTTCCGCGCGCTGGTCGATCCGCTGATCGGGGCGCCGGTGCCGGCCGGGAACGGCAGGGCGCTGAGCTACGACGACGCCATCACCGGGGTCCAGCAGGCCCTCTACACCGAGCAGCTGTGGGAACCGCTGCGGCGCGGTCTCACCGAACTCGCGTCCGGCCGCGGCACGAAGTTGCTCGCCCTGGCCGACCTCTACAACCAACGTCTGCCCGACGGCAGCTACACCAACAGCAACGACGCCTTCACCGCCGTGCGGTGCGTCGACGATCCGCGGATCCAGGACCGCGCCGAGACGGGCGCGGTCGACCGCGAGTTCCGCGCCGCCGCGCCGTTCCTCGACGACGGCCGCGGCACGGGGGAGGCACCGCTGGACTCGTGCGCGTTCTGGCCCGTGCCGACGCGCGCCGATCCGGGTCGGCTCACGGTGACGGGCCTGCCGCCCACCGTCGTCGTCTCCACCACTGCCGACCCCGCGACGCCGTACGAGGCGGGTGTCGCGCTCGCCGACCAACTCGGCGCGGCCCTGGTGACGTTCGAGGGCGACCGGCACACGGCGTCGTTCGACGGGGTGGCGTGCGTGGACGACGCGGTGACGGACTACCTCGTCGACCTCACGGTGCCGCCGGCCGGTCTGCGCTGCCCGTGACGCGCCGGACCCCGGCGCTGTCCGACGCGCCGGACCCCGGCCCTGTCCGACGCGCCGGACCCCGGCGATGTAACACGGATTTAATGCGGCGTGCCTAGCCTGACGGTCATGGATCGCCAAAAGGAATTCGTGCTGCGCACGCTGGAGGAGCGCGACATTCGATTCGTGCGCCTCTGGTTCACGGACGTGCTCGGATACCTCAAGTCGGTGGCGATCGCTCCGGCGGAACTCGAAGGTGCCTTCGAGGAGGGCATCGGCTTCGACGGGTCCGCCATCGAGGGTTTCTCCCGCGTGTCCGAGGCGGACACGGTGGCCAAGCCCGACCCCACCACGTTCCAGATCCTGCCGTGGACCACCAGCAAGGGTGAGCAGCACTCCGCCCGCATGTTCTGCGACATCGCCATGCCGGACGGCTCGCCGTCGTGGGCGGATTCGCGGCACGTCCTGCGGCGCCAGCTGAGCAAGGCCGGCGACCTCGGGTTCAGCTGCTACGTGCATCCGGAGATCGAGTTCTTTCTCTGCAGCGAGATGCCCGACGACGGGCGTCCGCCCACCCCGGCCGACAACGGCGGGTACTTCGACCAGGCCGTGCACGACTCCGCGCCGAACTTCCGCCGCCACGCGATCGACGCGCTCGAGTCCATGGGCATCTCCGTCGAGTTCAGTCATCACGAGGCCGCGCCCGGCCAGCAGGAGATCGACCTGCGGTACGCGGACGCGCTGTCGATGGCGGACAACGTGATGACCTTCCGCTACGTGGTCAAGGAGGTCGCGATCGAGGAGGGCGTGCGCGCGACGTTCATGCCCAAGCCGTTCAGCGATCAGGCCGGCTCGGCGATGCACACCCACATGAGTCTGTTCGAGGGCGAGACCAACGCCTTCCACAACCCGGACGATCCGATGCAGCTCTCGGACACCGGGAAAGCCTTCATCGCCGGGATCCTCGAGCACGCCAACGAGATCAGCGCGGTCACCAATCAGTGGGTCAACTCGTACAAGCGCCTCATCCACGGTGGGGAGGCTCCGACGGCGGCGTCGTGGGGCCCGTCCAACCGCTCCGCGTTGATCCGCGTGCCGATGTACACGCCGAACAAGGCGTCGTCGCGGCGCGTCGAGATCCGCAGCCCCGACTCGGCCTGCAACCCGTACCTCACGTTCGCCGTGCTGCTGGCCGCCGGACTGCGCGGCATCGAGCAGGGGTACGAGCTGCCGCCGGAGGCGGAGGAGGACGTCTGGTCGCTCACGTCCGCCGAGCGGCGTGCCATGGGGTACCGCGAGCTGCCGAGCAGTCTCAACGAGGCGCTGGCCGCGATGGAGAAGTCCGAACTGGTGGCCGAGACGCTCGGCGAGCACGTGTTCGACTATTTCCTGCGCAACAAGCGTCGTGAGTGGGAGTCCTACCGGTCACGCGTGACGCCGTTCGAGCTCGAGACCTACCTCGGACTGTGAGCCGTAGCGCCGCCGGCAGCGTGTCGCCCGTTCGACGAGTCCGTTCGACCCGAGAGAGTGCCCGATGACTCCACCGCCCGGCCGATCCACTCTGCCCAGTCCGGGGCGACTGGGTCTGGTCGCGGAGACCGCGTCGGCCGACCTCGCGCGCCTGGGATGGACCGGTGAGGCCGACGTGGACCTGCTCTGGTCCTTGTCGCGCTCGCCGGACGCGGACCTCGCGCTGCGCACGGTGGTGCGTCTCGCCGAGGGATTGGGCGACGGGTGGTCCGACCTCGACACCGCCCTGCGCCGCGACCCGCTGGTGCGCGGACGCCTGCTCGCCCTGGTGGGCTCGTCGGCCGAGCTGGGGGACCACCTGGTGGGGCAGCCGGAGAAGTGGCGTCTGCTCGCCGAGCACCGGACGGCGCTGCCTACGCCCGACGAGGTGCGGTCCGATCTTCTCGGGGCCGTGGAGGCAACCCCCGAGACGGGGGAGTGCGCGTCCGACGGACTGTTCCGCGCGGCACTGACGGGACCGAAAGCCGTTCTGGCGCTGCGCACCGTCTACCGCGACCATCTGATGATCCTGGCCGCCGCGGATCTCGCGGCGACGGTGGAGAACGAAGCCGTCGTTCCCTACGAGACGGTCGCTCGTCACCTGTCCGACCTCGCGGACGCCGCGCTCACCGCCGCCTTGGCCGTTGCCGTCGCCACCACGTTCCCCGACGAGCCGTGCTCGGTGCGGCTCGCGGTGATCGCCATGGGCAAATGCGGTGCGCGCGAACTCAATTACGTCTCCGACGTGGACGTCGTCTTCGTGGCGGAACCGGCGACCACCGCCGCGACGCGGCTCGCGGGCGAGCTCATGCGCGTGGGGTCGTCGGCCTTCTTCGAAGTCGACGCGGCGCTGCGGCCCGAGGGCAAGCAGGGCGAGCTCGTGCGCACCCTCGACTCGCACCTCGCCTACTACCAGCGGTGGGCGAAGACCTGGGAGTTCCAGGCGTTGCTCAAAGCCCGCGCGATGACCGGCGACGTCGAGCTGGGCGCTGCCTACGTCGCCGCCGTGACGCCACTGGTGTGGAACGCGAGCGAGCGCGAGGACTTCGTCCCCGAGGTGCAGGCGATGCGCCGACGGGTCGAGGAGATGGTGCCGCCGGAGCTGCGCGAGCGGGAGATCAAGCTCGGCCGCGGCAGTCTGCGCGACGTGGAGTTCGCCGTGCAGTTGCTGCAGATGGTGCACGGTCGCGGCGACGAGTCGCTGCACGTGCAGAGCACGGTGTCCGCGCTGTCCGCGCTGGCGGACGGCGGGTACGTCGGCCGTGACGACGCCGCCAACCTCACCGCGTCCTACGAGTTCCTCCGGCTGATCGAGCACCGGCTGCAACTGCAGAAACTGCAACGGACGCACACCCTTCCGCCGTTCGACGACGACGAGGCCCTGCGGTGGCTGGCCCGCGCCGCGCACATGCGACCCGACGGCAACCACGATGCGCTGGGCGTCCTGCGCCAGGAGATCCGCCGCAACGCTCAGCGCATCCGACGGCTGCACGCCCGTCTGTTCTACCGGCCGCTGCTCGAGTCCGTCGCTCGGCTCGACAGCGACACGCTGCGCCTGAGCGCCGACTCGGCCAAGCGGCAGCTCTCCGCCCTCGGCTACTCGGCGCCGCAGAACGCGCTCGGACATCTCACCGCCCTGGTGGGCATGGGTGCACGCAAGGGTCGTATCCAGTCGATGCTGCTGCCGACGCTGCTCGAATGGCTCGGCGACACACCGGATCCCGACGCCGGCCTGCTCGCCTATCGGCGTCTGTGCGAGGAGGTCGCGGAGCAGTCCTGGTTCCTGCGTCTCGTGCGTGACGAGGGCCCGGTGGCGCAGCGGCTGATGCGTGTCCTCGGCTCGTCGGAATACCTGCGCAGCGTTCTGGTCAACGCCCCCGAGGTCATCCGCCTCTACGGCGACGGCGCCTCCGGGCCGAACCTGCTCGACGTCGACCCCACCGAGACGTACGGGGCCATTCTCAAATCGTCCGCACGCTACGAGGATCCGGTGCGTGCCGTCGGTGCTGCCCGGTCGTTGCGCCGTTACGAACTCGCCCGCGTCGCGTCCGCCGACATCCTCGGCCTGCTCGACGTGCCCGAGGTGTGCCGGGCGCTGTCGTCGGTCTGGGCCGCGGTCATCAACGCCGCGCTCGACGCGGCCGTTCGTGCGTCCGTCGCCGACCGCGGCGAGCCCGCCCCGGCCACGATCGCCATCATCGGCATGGGCCGTCTCGGCGGCGGAGAACTGGGCTACGGGTCCGACGCCGACGTGCTGTTCGTATGCGAGCCCGTGCCGGGTGCCGACGACGCCGAGGCCGTCAAGTGGGCCAACGCCATCGCCGACCGTGTCCGCACGCTGCTCGGCTCACCCAGCCAGGACCCGCCCCTCGAGGTGGACACCGGACTGCGGCCGGAAGGCCGTCAGGGCCCCGTCGTGCGCACGCTGTCGGCGTACGAGGCGTACTACACCCAGTGGGCGCAGCCGTGGGAGATCCAGGCGCTGCTGCGCGCCCACCAGGTGGCCGGGGATCAGGACCTGGGGATCCGCTTCCTGCTCGTGGCGGACTCCGTCCGCTACCCGGAGGGCGGTGTCTCCGAGGAGGCCGTACGCGAGATCCGGCGCATCAAGGCTCGCGTGGACGCGGAACGTCTGCCCAAGGGGGCGGACCCCACCACCCACACCAAACTCGGACGAGGCGGTCTGGCCGACGTCGAGTGGACCGTGCAGTTGCTGCAGCTCCGTCACGCCCACCGCGTTCCGGCGCTGCACAACACCTCGACCCTGCAGGCGCTGGACGCCATCGGCGCGGCCGAACTCATGAGTCCGGGCGACGTCGACCTGCTCCGGCAGGCGTGGCTCACCGCGACCAAGGCGCGCAACGCCCTGGTCCTGGTGCGCGGCAAGCCCACAGATCAACTGCCCGCCCCCGGCAAGGTGCTCTCCGCCGTCGCGCAGGTCGCCGGCTGGCCGGGCGGTGACGCCGGGTCCTTCCTGGACAACTACCTGCGTGTCACGCGCCGGGCGAAGAACGTGGTCGAACGGGCGTTCGGGAGCTGACGGGTGCTGCGGCTCAGTCGGTGCCCGCGGGGATGATCAGTCGGCACCGCCGACGGTGTCGGCTAGTCGGCACCGCCGACGGTCACGAACCCTTCCTGCACCATCCAGTCCCGCGCCACCTCGGCCGGCTCCCGGCCGTCGACGTCGACTTCCTTGTTGAGCTCGGTGATGGCGTCGTTGGTCAGCGCCGCCGAGACGGGGGCGGTGATCTCCGCGATCTCCGGGTACCGGTCCGCCACCTCCTGGCGCATGGTGACGGTGGCGTTGTAGCGCGGGAAGAACGACTTGTCGTCCTCGACCACCACGAGGTTCAGGCCCTTGATGCGGCCGTCGGTGGTGAACACCTCACCGAACTTGCACTGCGACCCCTCGGCGGTCGCCTGGTAGATCACGCCGGTCTGCAGGATCTGCCGCGGCACGGCGTTGGCGTCGAACCCGTACGTCGCCGCGAGGCCGGGGAAACCGTCCTGGCGGGAGTTGAACTCGGTCTCCACGCACACCGACGCGGCGGCGGGGTCGGAGTTCGCCAGCGCGGCGTAGTCGGAGAGGGTCTTCACGCCCGTCGCCTCCGCCGTCTGCTGGTTCATCGCGAGTGCGTAGGTGTTGTCCATCGGCGCCGGGTTGACCCAGACGATGCCGTTCTCCTCGTCGGCGTCCCGCACCGCGTCGAACTGTGCGGTGGCGTCGGCGATCGGGGTCTCGTTGCCCAGGTAGTTGATCCAGCCCGTGCCCGTGTACTCGTAGGCCAGGTCGACCTGGCCGCTGATCATGGCCTGCCGCGTGCTGTTGGACCCCGAGATGTTGGTGAGGTCGCGGACGTTCGCGCCCGCCGCCTCCAGGGCGAATTCGAGGATGTAGCCGAGCACGATCTGCTCGGTGAAGTCCTTCGACCCGACGGTCAGTTCGGCACCCTCGAGTCCGGGCTGGGCGGTGATGCTGCCCGGCCCGACGTCGAGCGGGACCGCGCTGCCGGACTGCAGCCCGCAGCCGGCGAGGAGGAGGGAGGAGGCGCCGAGCGCCGCGAACAACCGTGTAATGCGGCGCATCTAGCGAAGTCCCTTCGGTCCGAGATAGGCCTCGGCGAGCGCGCCGAGCCAGTCGACGAGCAGGGCGAGTGCGACGGCCAGGACGGCACCGACGACGAGGATGAGCGGCTGGTTGAGTTTGTAGCCGGTGTCGATGAGCACGCCCAGACCACCGGCGCCGACCAGGAAGCTCAGCGTGGCGGTACCGACGGCGAGCACGAGCGAGGTGCGCAGGCCCGCCAGGATGTACGGCACGGCTAGCGGGAACTCGATGCGGCGCAACACCCCACCGCTGGACATGCCCTGCCCGCGGGCGGCGTCGATGTAGCTCGGATCGACCTGCTGGAAGCCCAGCATCGTGTTCCGCAGGACCGGCAGGAGCGAATAGAAGGCGATGGGCAGCACGCCGATCCAGAAGCCGGTAGTGCTGGTCAGCAGGAAGAGCAGCACCAGCAGACCGACCGCCGGAGCGGCCTGTCCGATGTTGGCGATTCCGATGAAGATCGGCGCGAGTCTGCGGTACCCGTTGCGGGTCAACAGGATTCCCAGGGGAACGGCCACCAGGACGACGAGGGCGGTCACCACGAAGGTGATGAGGACGTGCTGCAGCACCGTCTCGGAGATCGTGCCGATGTTGATGGTCTCGGCCTGGGTGGCCGTCAGCTCCCGGGTGAGGGCGTAGGTCAGCAGGACGGCGACCATGACGACGACGATCAGCGGCTGGATGAGCAGGCGGATTCGTTCCGCGCGCCGCACGGCGCGGGCCGCGGACTCCGCGTCGGCGGCCGGGTCGACGTCACCGCCGAGGGCAGGCGCCTCCGACGCGGTGGTCACGAGGACGCTCCCGCCGCGGCCGGCGACGCGGCCGGATCCTGATCGACGTGGTCGTCGGCGTGCGCCGAGCGGATGGTCTTGATGGTGTCGATCAACTGCTCGATGGTGATGGTGCCGACGTACTCGCCGCGGTTGCCGGTCACGGTGGCCGTCGCATTGCCCTCGGCGAGAAGGGCTTCGAGCGCGTCCTGCAACGTCGACTGCGTCGAGACCAGTTCTCCGATCGGGACGCCGACGTCGCGGAGGCTGCCGACACCTTTCAGATGGCGTCGGTCGGTCCACCGCACCGGGCGACGCCGCTCGTCGAGAATCAGACCCCAGGCCTGCGGGTCGGAACCGAGGGCGGCGTTCATGGATTCGACGGGCTCGTTCTCGCCGAACGCGGGCACGTCGGACAGTTCGATGTCGCGCACGCGCATGAGGGTGAGCTGCTTGAGTGCGGCGCCGGCACCGACGAAGCCGGCCACGGTGTCGTCGGCGGGGTTGGCGAGGACGGCCTCCGGTGTGTCGTATTGGAGGATCCGCGACTGGTTGCCCAGGACGGCAATACGATCGCCGAGTTTGACCGCCTCGTCGAAATCGTGGGTGACGAAGACGATGGTCTTGCCGAGTTCCGACTGCAGGCGCATGAGTTCGTCCTGCAGCAGACCCCGAGTGATGGGGTCGACGGCCCCGAAGGGCTCGTCCATGAGCAGTACCGGGGGATCGGCGGCGAGGGCTCGTGCCACGCCGACGCGTTGCTGCTGACCACCGGAGAGCTGCCGCGGGTAGCGGCCGCGGTACTGGGCCGGGTCGAGACCGACGAGGTCGAGCATCTCGTCGGTGCGACTCTCGATCTTCTTCTTGTCCCACCCGATGAGCCCCGGCACGATGCCGACGTTCTGCGCGATGGTCATGTGCGGGAACAGTCCCGCCTGCTGGATGGAGTACCCGATGGTGCGCCGGAGCTCGTTCGGGTCGATCGACAGTGCGTCCTTGCCGCCGATGGTGATGCGACCCGACGTCGGCTCGATCAGGCGGTTGATCATCCGCATGGTGGTGGTCTTGCCGCAGCCCGACGGGCCCACCAGGACGACCACCTCGCCGGCCGGAATCGTCATCGACACGTGGTCGACGGCGGCGTTCTTCTGGCCCGGGTAGGACTTGGTGACGTCCTCGAGCACGATCTCCGCGCCGGTGGTGGTGCGATTGCTGTCAGTCACGGATACCCCTCGAGGTGGTGAGCTTGCCGACGAGCACGTAGATGCCGTCGAGAATCAACGCCAGGACGACGATGAGAACGGTGCCGGTGAGGGCCTGGGGAACAGCGGTGGGGCTGCCGACGCGGGCGAGGCCGGAGAAGAGCAGGTTGCCGAGGCCCGGGCCCTTCGCGTACGCCGCGATGGCCAGGATGCCCATCGCCATCTGCGTGCTGACGCGCATGCCGGTGAGAATGGACGGCCACGCGAGCGGAATCTCGATGCGCCGCAACACCGCGACGCGGCTCATGCCGATGCCGCGGGCGGCGTCGCTCACCGCGGGGTCGACCGCCGCGAGTCCCACCACCGTGTTCCGGATGATCGGGAGCAGCGAGTAGAGCACCAGGGCGGTGACCGTCGGGCCGACACCGAGTCCGAGGATCGGGATGAGCAGGCCCAGGAGGGCGAACGACGGGATGGTCAGAACGGTGCTGGCCAGGGCCGTCGCCACCGCGGACCCCGCAGGACTGCGGTACACCAGGATGCCGATGACGACGCCGAGCAGAGTGGCGATGAGCACGCACTGCACGACGGCGGAGACGTGCAGGTAGGAATCGATCGCGAGCTGCTTGCGCCGCCCGACCACGAAGTCCCAGAGGGCATCCATCAGGCGCAGATCCTTTGTTCGGGAACAGTGGGGCGCAGCGGCACGTGTGCACCGCGCCGTCCGGATCTGCGGGTGGATCGGCACCCACGGCCCATCGGGACGTTCCCACTTCTACCCCGATCGATGCCGAGACAAACGGAAACGGCGATATCGGCGGCCGAATCGAGACCGCCCGGTGAACGCCGAACGCCCGGCCGGAGAGATCCGGGCCGGGCGTTCGGGGTGCGATCGAGTGATCAGCAGTCGTAGTAGAGCTGGAACTCGTAGGGGTGCGGACGGAGGTTCACCGGGGCGATTTCCGACTCGCGCTTGAGCGAGATCCAGGTCTCGATCAGGTCGGTGGTGAACACGCCACCGGCCGTCAGGTACTCGTGATCCTGCTCGAGGCGGTCGATCACGGCCGGCAGCGAGGTCGGTGCCTGCGGGATGTTCTTGGCCTCCTCCGGCGGGAGCTCGTAGAGGTCCTTGTCCACCGGAGCGAGCGGCTCGATCTTGTTCTTGATGCCGTCCAGGCCGGCCATCATCTGCGCGGCGAACGACAGGTACGGGTTGCCGGACGCGTCGGGCGCGCGGAACTCGAGGCGCTTGGCCTTCGGGTTGTTGCCCGTCGTCGGGATGCGCACCGCGGCGGAGCGGTTACGGCCCGAGTACACCAGGTTGATGGGGGCCTCGTAGCCCGGCACCAGACGGTGGTACGAGTTGATCGTCGGGTTGGTGAACGCCAGCAGCGACGGCGCGTGGTGCAGGATGCCGCCGATGTAGTGACGAGCCAGGTCCGACAGACCGGCGTAGCCCTTCTCGTCGTAGAAGAGCGGCTTGCCGTCCTTCCAGAGCGACTGGTGCACGTGCATACCGGAGCCGTTGTCGCCGAAGAGCGGCTTGGGCATGAAGGTCGCGGACTTGCCGTGCTGCCACGCGGTGTTCTTGACGATGTACTTGAACAGCTGCAGATCGTCGGCCGCACGCAGCATCGTGTTGAACTTGTAGTTGATCTCCTGCTGGCCGCCGGTGCCCACCTCGTGGTGGCCGCGCTCGAGCTCGAAGCCCGCGTTCTGCAGGTTGGTGGAAATCGCGTCGCGCAGGTCGACGTAGTGGTCGTACGGCGCGACCGGGAAGTATCCGCCCTTGGGGCGAACCTTGTAGCCGAGGTTGGGGGAGCCGTCGATCTCGGCCTCCGCGCCGGTGTTCCAGGCGCCGGAGCTCGAGTCGAGCTCGTAGAACGCGCCGTTCATCTGCGAGTCGTAGCGCACCGAGTCGAAGATGTAGAACTCCGCCTCGGGACCGAAGTACGCGGTGTCGGCGATGCCCGTCGAGACCAGGTACTCCTCGGCCTTGCGCGCGACGTTGCGGGGGTCGCGGCTGTAGGACTCACGCGTGTACGGATCGTGGACGAAGAAGTCCATGTTCAGCGTCTTCGCGCGACGGAACGGGTCGATCTGCACCGTGCCGTAGTCGGGAAGCAGCATCATGTCCGACTCGTGGATCGACTGGAAGCCGCGGACCGACGAACCGTCGAAGGCGAGGCCGTCCTCGAGGGTGTCCTTGGTGAAGGCCTTCGCTGCGATCGAGAAGTGCTGCTGAATGCCCGGGAGGTCCGTGAAGCGGATGTCGACGTATTCGATGTCCTCGTCCGCGATGTACTTGATGACCTCTTCGGCCGTGGTGAAAGCCACGCTTGTGCTCCTTCTGTGTCGAGTGCCGATCCGCGTCGATCCGTCACCGGGTGCGCGGCAGCTCCGTCGAGGCACGACGGTAGGGAAGCGGTGTTGCCTGACCGTCAAGCCCGTGTTTCGTCGGTGTTACGGAGGTTACGCACGCCACGTCGTCCCGACCTGCGGACCGCCTATCCTGGGGTCATGGCTCTCGACCTCTGCACGGCAGGTGACCGCTGATGGCGCGCGCGACAGGGTCGTGGCTGTCCGGCCCGGCGGCGGCGAACCCCGGCGGTGACCACGACGCCCAGGCCTACCAGGGCGAATACCTGGGACTGCCGAAGACCGGTCGCGGCTCGCTCGCGGCGACGCCCCGCCGGGTGGCCGCCCTCACCATCGATTGGCTGATGTCGATGGGGGTGTCCGCGCTGTTCCTCGGCGCCGCGCTCGACGGGGGGTATCTCTCGACGGCGACCCTGGGCGTGTGGTTCGTCCTGGGCGTTCTCAGCGTCAGCCTGTTCTCGTTCACGCCCGGCCAGTTCGTCATGGGAATCCAGGTGGGGCGGATCGACGGGCCGGGACGCGTCGGCGTCGTACGCGCGCTCGTCCGTCAGGTCTTCCTCGCCGCCGTGGTTCCCGCCGTCATCTCCGACATCGACAGCCGCGGCATGCACGACCGCGCCACGGGAACGGCGCTGCTGGTCGCCCGCTGAGCCGGCAGAACGACGAACTCCCGCGCTGCGACTCGTCTCCGGCGCTGCGAACGGGCAGCGCGCGAGGCAAGTGGCAGCGCGGGAGCGGACGTCACGTCGGTCGGCGCCGACCGGGGTCAGCGGCGCTTCATGGTGCGCTGCATGCCCTTCATCTTGGCGCCACCGGGAATGGGACCCTTCGGCAGCGGGGGACCGGACCGGGTTCCCAGTGCCGCGAGTCGACCCTCGATGGTCTCCATACGCTTGGCGTCGATGTTGCGGGGCAGCTTGGTGAGGAACTTCTGCAGACCCGACAGCGGCACCTGGCCGTCGCCGTTGCCCACCACCACGTCGTAGATCGGGGTGTCGCCGACCAGGCGGGCGATCTTCTTCTTCTCCTGTGCCAGCAGCGACTTGACGCGGGTGGGCGATCCCTCGGCGACCAGGACGATGCCGGGGCGTCCGATGACGCGGTGGACGGCGTCGAGCTGCGCTGTTCCGGCCACGGCCGTCTTCACGCGCCAGTTCCCGCGCAGGTTGTCCAGCGCCCATGCCGCGGCGCCGGCCTGCCCGTCCGCCTTCCCGTACACCGACTTCTGCACCCGACGGCCGAAGATGACGAAGGCGACCAGGACGCCGATGAGCAGACCGAACGGCAGCAGCAACCACTCGATGCCGAAGACCAGGCCGATCAGGAAGAACAGCACCGTCATGCCGACGACGGATCCGATCATCAGCGGCAGGAGGAGCTTGTCCTCCTTGCGCTGCATCTGGAACGCCTGCCACAGCTGAGCGCGCCGCTCCTTGGAGGCCTGCTTGCGTGCGGCTTTGGCGGCGGCCTTGGCTTCCTTTGTGGGTTTACCGGAGCCGGATCTGCCGGTCTTCGTCGATGCCATGACGTCCAGGATAGGCCCCGACGGCCGGGGAACCGAACGGCCCGCCACCCGCAGGAGCGGGGGCGGGCCGGGGGACGAATCGGACGCAGGTCCTACCGCGCGGCGAGGCGCTCCATCAACGAACTGGCCTCCTGCGACGCCGAGCCGGCGTCGCCGAGGTGCGCCATGTTCTCCGCGATGGGACGGCCGTGGTGCGCCATCGCCTGGGCGTAGAGACGACCGGCGCGGTACGACGAGCGCACCAGCGGTCCGGCCATGACGCCCGCGTAGCCCATGGCCTCGGCGGCGGCGGAGTGTTCGACGAACTCCTCCGGCTTGACCCACCGCTCGACGGGGTGGTGGCGCGGCGACGGACGCAGGTACTGGGTGATGGTGAGGATGTCGCAGCCGGCGTCGTGCAGATCCTGCATCGCCTGCGTCACCTCCTCCGGGGTCTCGCCCATGCCCAGGATGAGGTTGGACTTGGTGACCAGGCCGGCGTCGCGCGCCGCAGTGATGACGTCGAGGCTGCGCTGGTACCGGAAGGCCGGGCGAATGCGCTTGAAGATGCGGGGGACCGTCTCCACGTTGTGCGCGAGCACCTCCGGCTGCGAGGAGAAGACCTCGGCGAGCTGATCGGGATCGGCGTTGAAGTCGGGGATGAGCAGCTCGACACCGGTGTTGGGGTTGAGCCGCTTGATCTCGCGCACGGTCTCCGCGTAGAGCCAGGCGCCACCGTCCTCGAGGTCGTCGCGCGCGACTCCGGTGATGGTGGAGTAGCGCAGACCCATGGCCTGCACCGACTCGGCGACGCGGCGCGGCTCGTCGCGGTCCAGGTCGGCCGGCTTGCCGGTGTCGATCTGGCAGAAGTCGCACCGCCGGGTGCACTGCTCACCACCGATGAGGAAGGTGGCCTCGCGGTCCTCCCAGCATTCGTAGATGTTGGGGCAGCCCGCTTCCTCGCACACCGTGTGCAGTCCCTCGCGCTTCACGAGGCCCTTGAGTTCGGTGTACTCGGGGCCCATCTTGGCGCGGGTCTTGATCCACGACGGCTTGCGTTCGATCGGGGTCTCCGCGTTTCGGATCTCGAGGCGGAGGAGTTTGCGTCCGTTCGGGGCGTGTGCGGGGTTCTCGGGTGCGACGGTCACCGGGCCGATCCTACGCCCGACCGAACCGCCGGGTTCGCGGTCGGGGTCCTGCCGTGACCGGCCGTCGGATCAGCGGAAGACGGTGGTGGTGAACTGCGGTGCGGCGGGCGCACTCTCCGCCGACGGGGTGCGGTCGAGTTCTCGCTCTGTCACCTCGAGTCGGCCGTCCAGCGCGTCGACGATCCAGCGCGTGACGTCGGCCGTCACGTCGTCGACGGTGACCGACCGCCCGAGTTCCGCCGACAACGTCGTCACCCCCGCGTCCGTGATCCCGCACGGCACGATTGCGCCGAATCCGTCGAGGCTCGCGTCGCAGTTGAGGGAGAAGCCGTGCAGCGCGACGCCGCGCTGCACACGCACGCCGATGGCGGCCACCTTGCGTTCCGGCTGCCACACACCGCGGACCGGACCGGCCGCGAGCCAGACGCCCGAGCGTCCGTCGACCCGTCCGGTGGTCAGCCCCAACTCGTCGCAGAACGAGATCAGCGCTTCCTCGATCAGACGCACGTACCGCACCACGTCGACCGGCTCGGCCAGACGCACGATGGGGTAGCCGACCAGCTGACCGGGGCCGTGCCAGGTGATCTTGCCGCCGCGATCGACGTCGATGACCGGGGTTCCGTCCACGGGGCGATCCTCCGGCGCGGTCCGCCGACCGGCCGTGTACACCGCCGGATGCTCGAGCAGCAACAGCTCGTCCTGCCCGACTCCCTGCGCGCGCCGATCGGCCACCGCGCGCTGCAACTCCCACGCCTGCAGGTAGTCGACGGTGCCGAGACGGCGGACGTCGACCGGAGTGGATTCGAGACGGATGGGGCGGCTCATCGGGACGACTCTACGCCCGCGCCCGGGCGTCGGAGATCAGCCGACGGTGTCCGCGAGCGCCTCGCCGATGGTGTTGTGCTCGAACGTGAAGCCGTGCTTCTCGAGCACCGCGGGAATGGCGCGAGGATTGGACAGAATGGCCTCGTTCGCGAACTCTCCGATGAGGGCGCACACGGCGAACCCGGGCACCACCCAGGGTGCGGGCCGACGGGCGGCGCGACCCATCGCGCTGTTGAACTGCGCGTTGGTCACCGGAGCGGGGCCCTGCAGGTTGACCGGACCGTGGATCTCGGCGTTCTCGACGGCGAACACGATGGCCCGCACCTCGTCGGTCAGCGAGATCCACGGGAAGTACTGGCGGCCGCTACCGAGGCGGCCACCCAGGCCGAGCTTGTACAGCGGGCGCAGTTTGCCCATCATCCCGCCGTGGCGGGACAGCACGGCCGCGCTGCGCAGCAGGACCACTCGGACACCGTTCTCCGCGGCGTACGACGTCGCCCCCTCCCAGTCCCGGCACACCTCGGCCAGGAACCCGGAACCGGCGGGCGCGGTCTCGTCGACCACTCGGTCGCCGGTGTCGCCGTAGAAGTTGATGCCGCTCGCGTTGATCAGCGCCGGCACCCCCGCCGCCACGACGGCGCGCGCGAGCAGTTCCGTCGGTTCGATGCGACTGTCCCGGATGGCCTGCTTGTAGGCGCCCGTCCACCTCTTGTCGCCGATGCCCACGCCGCACAGGTTGACGACGGCGTCCGCGCCGGCCAACGCCGAGTCGTCCAGCCGGCCCTCCGCAGGGTTCCAGGTGATCTCGTCGGGGCCGGCGGCCGGGCGCCGCACCAACCGATCGACGTCGTGCCCCGCCCGGCGCAACGATGCGACGAGAGCAGTTCCGATCAAGCCGGACGAACCGGCGACGACGACACGCACGGTGACGGGCCTCCTGTGCTGGTGGAACGCGGATGGGACCGGGCGGAGACGCCACGAGGGGCATCCGCCTCGGCGGATGCCCCTCGTGCAGTCGAGCGTCGATGCAGGCCGGTGCCGACTGCCGGGGGCTGTACCCGACGGTACCGACCCGGCCGGGCCGACGACGGCCCGGCGACTACAGGCCCAGGTCGGCCTCGAACGCACCCTCCTCGAGGCGGTGCTTGACGGTGGTCAGGAAGCGACCGGCGTCGGCACCGTCGACCAGGCGGTGGTCGTAGGTCATGGGCAGGTAGGCCATCGACCGGACACCGATGGACTCCGCGCCGGAGGCGTCGGTGACCACCACGGGACGCTTGACGATCGCACCCGTACCCAACATCGCCGCCTGCGGCGGGACGAGGATCGGGGTGTCGAACAGCGCGCCCTGGCTGCCGATGTTGGTGATGGTGAACGTGCCACCGGACAGCTCGTCGGGCTTGAGGCCGTTGGAGCGGGCGCGGTTCGCGATGTCGGCGATCGCGCGGGCCAGGCCGGCCAGCGACAGGTCGCCGGCGTTGTGGATGACCGGCGAGAGCAGACCCGCCTCGGTGTCCACGGCGATGCCGAGGTGCTCCGAGTCGTAGTAGGTGATCTGCTTCTTGTCCTCGTCGATGCTGGCGTTGACGTTCGGGTGCACCTTGAGCGCCTCGACGACGGCCTTGGCGAAGAACGGCAGGAAGGTGAGGTTGACGCCCTCGCGTTCCTTGAAGCCGGCCTTGGCGCGGGTGCGCAGCGCGGCGATCCGGGTCATGTCGACCTCGAACACCTGCGTCAGCTGGGCCGACGTCTGCAGGGACTCGCGGGTCTTCTTCGCCGTGATCTGGCGGATCCGGTTGATCTTCTGCGTGGTGCCGCGCAGGTGCGCGAGCTCCGGGCGCACGCCCGCGTTCGACGGCGCGGACGGGGCGGGAGCCGACGCCGCGGGCGCCTGCTGCGCGGCGGGAGCGGACTCCTGCTTCGCGGGAGCCTTCTTGGCCTCCGCGGCCGCGAGGACGTCCTGCTTGCGGATGCGGCCGCCGACACCGGTGCCGGTGACCGAGTTCAGATCGACGTCGTTCTCCGCGGCGAGCTTGCGCACCAGCGGGGTGACGTACGGGCTGGACCCGGACGAGGTGGACGAGGAGTCCGACGCGGGCTTTTCGCCGCCGCCCGAGCTGTTCTCGGACTTCGACTCCGACTTCGGCTCCGGGGTGTAGTGCTCCCCGGCGGGCTCGGGATCGGCCTGCTTGGACTTCTGCTCGGCCGGGGCGGCCTCGGCCTTGGGTTCGGCCTTCGGTTCGGGCTTCGGCTCCGGCTTGCTCTCCTGCTTCGGGGCGTCCTGCTTCGGCTCGGGCGCCTTCTCCGACTTCGCCGGCGCACCGGAGCCGATGACGGCGAGCTGTCCGCCGACCTCGACGGTGTCGTCCTCCTCGGCGGTGATCTCGAGGAGCGTGCCCGCGACGGGGGAGGGGATCTCGGTGTCGACCTTGTCGGTGGAAACCTCGAGCAGCGGCTCGTCGACGGCGACCTCGTCGCCCACGGCCTTGAGCCACCGGGTGACGGTGCCCTCGGTGACCGACTCGCCCAGCTCCGGCATGGTGACCGGAGTGCCGTCACCGGAGCCGGAATCGGACGAGGAGTTCGACTGGTCGGACTCGGCGGACGGCGCGGGGGCCTCGGTCTCGTCCTCACCCTCGACGGATGCCTTCTCGGCGGCGTCGGACGGGCCTGCGTCGGCCTCGTCGTCGCTGTCGTCGTCGCTGGCGGAGTCGTCGCTGGTGTCGGCGCTGCTGGAGTCGGCCGCGTCGCTGTCGGAGTCACCGATGACGGCGAGCTCGCCGCCGATCTCGACGGTGTCGTCCTCCTGCGCGACGATCTTGGTCAGCACACCCGCGGCCGGCGACGGAATCTCCGTGTCGACCTTGTCGGTGGAGACTTCGAGCAAGGGTTCGTCGACTTCGACCGTGTCCCCCTCCTGTTTCAGCCACCGTGTGACAGTTCCCTCGGTGACGCTTTCACCGAGGGCTGGCATCTGGACGGAGAAGGTCATGTCTGTTGACTCCTCGACAGTTGTTGAGCGGGTGTAGCGGCTGGTGCCGACTCGTGGTCGCGTGCAGTGTGCTGGTGCGGCGCGTAATCCGAGTCGGCCGTCGGTGACGACACGGGGCGTTGTCCCCGCGACCTTCGACCCACAGCGTGAGGTGGTTCACGCGCGTGCGGACCCATCCTGTCACTTCCCGCCACGCGGCGCGCCCGGCGGGGTCGGCGCGGCGTCTGGATGATGGAACAAGAAGGATTGCGTGCATTACGTGCAACGACGACGGCAACGACGACGGCACGTGAGAAGCAGCGGAACGCAGAACACGTCGAGGGCGGACGAGGCAGGAGCGGAAGAGTGGGACTGTTCGACAGGCTGCGGCGATCGGGTGGACGACGAGGGAGCGGCGCGACCACGAGCGACCGTCAGTACCTCGCGGACTGGACGGCCGCGCGGGTGGGAGTGGAGGCGTTCGTGGAACCGGAGACCACCGTCACCCCGATCACCGTGGTGCTGGTCGCGAAGGACGGCGAGTGGACGCGGCGGGCCGTCGGCGGGGCGAAGGGCGCCCGAAAGCTCGGGGAGGACCTGAAGATTCCGGTCTACGACGTCCGCAAGGTCGGCTACCCGCAGCGGATGCGTGACCACGACGCCCGGCAGAAGATCATCCGCCGGCGTGAGCAGGGCGCCTGAGCGCCCTGCTCACGGCCGGGTGACGGTCAGCTCTTCGGCAAAGACGATCAGCCGTTCTCGGCGGAGACGATCAGCCGTTCTCGGCGGAGACGATCAGCCGTTCTCGGCGATGTCCTCCAGCACGGCGATCATGGTGCGGACCGGAACACCGGTTCCGCCCTTCGGCGTGTAGCCGAACGGGCCGCCGGTGTTGAACGCCGGACCGGCGACGTCGATGTGGGCCCACTGGACGCCCTCGGCCACGAACTCCTTCAGGTAGAGGCCGGCGACGAGCATCCCGCCCCACCGGTGGTTGGTCACGTTCGCCAGATCGGCCACTCGACTGTCGAGGTCCGCACGCAGCTCCGTCGGCATCGGCATGGCCCATCCGCCCTCGCCGACCCGCTGCGAGATCGCCGCCACGCGGTCGCGGAACGCGTCCGTTCCCAAGACGCCCGGTGTCCGGGTGCCGAGCGCGACCATCTGCGCGCCGGTCAGCGTGGCGGTGTCGATCAGGTAGTCCGGTTCGTCCTCGCAGGCCCGCACGATCGCGTCCGCGAGGATGAGTCGACCCTCCGCGTCGGTGTTGATCACCTCGACGGTGGTGCCGCCGTACTGGGTGAGAACGTCGCCCGGCCGCTGCGCCGTCGAGGACGGCATGTTCTCGGCCATCGGCACCGTGGCCGTGACGTTCACCGGCAGCTCGAGCTTCGCGGCGAGCACGACCGTGGCGACGACCGCTGCCGCGCCGGCCATGTCCGAGGTCATGTTCTCCATCCCGGCGGCCGGCTTGATGGAGATGCCGCCGGTGTCGAAGGTGATGCCCTTGCCGACCAGGGCCACGGACGGCGCCTTCTTCTTGCCGCCGGTCCACGACAGCCGGACCAGCCGGGGCGGACGCGAGGACCCCTTGCCGACGCCGACGATGCCGCCGTACCCGCCGCGCTCGAGCGCGCGCTCGTCGAGCACCTCGACCGACAGCCCGGCCGCGGACCCGAGAGTGCGCGCCCGTTCGGCGAACTCGGCCGGGAAGAGATGGCTCGGCGGGGTGTTCACCAGATCGCGTGCGACCCCGACGGCCTCGGCCACGGCGACGGCGCGGGCCAGGTCGGCCTTGGTCTGCTTGTCGCGCGGCGAGTCGACCAGCAGGTCGATCCGGGTGAGGGACGGAGCGTCGTCGTCGGCGGGCTTCTTGAACTCGGTGAAGCGGTACGACCCGAGCACGAGCCCTTCGGCGACCGCACCGAGCCCGGCCGGCGCGAGGGTGGTGCTGACGTGGCCCACACCGGTGAGGGCGCGCGCGGCCGTTCCCGCCGCCGCGCGGACCAGGTCCTCCGTCCGGTCGTCGGCACCGCCGAGCCCGACACTCACGACGGACGCGACCGGCAACGAGGACGGGGCGGGGATGCGGTGGACCTGATCGCGGCGACCGGTGGCACCGACGGCCACGAGTCCGGCGAGGACGTCGCGAGCGGCGTCGCCCAGGAAGTGGTCGCCGATCAGGCGCGGTTCGCCGGCTGTGGTCTCGAGTCCGACGAGGATGGCGTCGGCGGCCTTGTCGACGGTGCCGGCGAGGACCAGGTCGGGTCCGGGTGTGCTGCTCACGAGTGGTGACTCCTGTGGGTCGGCGGACGGTCGAAGACCTCGATCGTAGGGCGACCGGCCGACAGGCATCGTTCCGGCGGGGCAGGCACTAGCGTTGCCCCTCATGAGCGATGTCGCACTGCAGCAGGGACCCCTCCACGACGCCCACGTCGCGCTGGGAGCGACGTTCGCGTCGTTCGGCGGATGGTCGATGCCCGTCTCCTACGCGGGCACCGTCACCGAACACACCGCCACGCGCACCACCGTCGGACTGTTCGACGTCAGCCACCTCGGCAAGGCCGTCGTCCGCGGACCGGGCGCCGCGGACCACGTGAACGCCGTCCTGACCAACGATCTCGGCCGCATCGGACCCGGCCGGGCGCAGTACACGTTGTGCTGCACGGAATCCGGCGGCGTCGTCGACGACCTCATCGCGTACGTCGTGTCCGCCGAGGAGGTCTTCCTCGTTCCCAACGCGGCCAACACCGCCGCCGTCGTCGACGTCCTGGCCGCCGAGGCCCCGTCGGGAGTGACGGTGGAATCGCTGCATCGCGGCCGCGGGGTGCTGGCCGTTCAGGGGCCGCGCTCGGCCGCCGTGCTCGCGGCCGTCGGCCTGCCGTCGTCGCTGGCGTACATGGCGTTCGAGGACGTGCCCTTCGGCGACGGCGAGGTACGGGTCTGCCGCACGGGATACACCGGCGAGCACGGGTACGAACTGTTGCCGCAGTGGGACACCGCGGCGCCGCTGTGGGAAGCGTTGCTGGCCGCGGTGCGCGCCGAGGGTGGACAGCCCGCGGGTCTGGGCGCGCGTGACACGCTGCGGACAGAGATGGGCTACCCGCTGCACGGTCACGAGCTGTCGGTCGACATCACCCCGCTCGAAGCCCGATGCGGATGGGCCGTCGGGTGGTCCAAGCCGGCGTTCCACGGCAAGGACGCCCTGGTCTCACAGAAGGAGTCGGGTGCACCCCGGACGCTCGTCGGTCTGCGCGCCGTCGGTCGCGGAGTGCTGCGGGCCGAGCTGGCGGTGCTGCGCGACGGCGAGCCCGTGGGGACGACGACGTCGGGAACCTTCTCGCCGAGCCTCAAGGTCGGCATCGCCCTCGCGCTGGTGGACACGGCGGCGGGGGTGGCCGTCGGCGACGCCGTCGAGGTGGACGTGCGGGGTCGCGCCGTGGCGTGCGAGGTGGTGCGGCCGCCGTTCGTCGAGTCGCACGTGCGGTGACCGCCGCGCGGCCGTGAGCGTTGACCGCGGCGCGGTCGTGAGCGTTGACCGCGGCGCGGTCGTGAGCGCCGACAAACCGCAGGACCTGGTGTCCTAGGATGACTCGCATGACCGCTCACCTGGAGTTCACGCGTCACGCGCACCCGTCACCTGCCTCCGAGCAGGCACTGGCCGCGGTACTCGAGGCTCCGGGTTTCGGCGTGCACTTCACCGACCACATGGTGAGCATCGACTGGGACACCGACCGCGGTTGGCACGACGCCGTCGTGACCCCCTACGCGCCCTTCCCGATGGATCCGGCCGCGATGGTCCTGCACTACGGGCAGGCGATCTTCGAGGGCCTGAAGGTCTACCGCCAGCCGGACGGCAGCCTCGCCTCGTTCCGCCCCGGCGCGAACGCCGACCGGCTGCAGTCCTCCGCCGCGCGCATGGCCATGCCCGCCCTGCCGGCGGAACTCTTCCGCCGGTCGATCGAGGAGCTGCTCGCCGTCGATCACCGCTGGGTGCCCGTCGCCGGCGGCGAGGACGCGCTCTACCTGCGCCCGTTCATGTTCGCCACCGAGGCGGGCCTCGGCGTGCGGCCTGCCTCGTCGTACCGCTACCTGCTCATCGCCTCGCCCGCCGGGGCGTACTTCCCGCGCGGCGTCAAGCCCGTCAGCGTGTGGCTGTCCACGGAGTACGTCCGCGCGTCTCCCGGCGGCACGGGTGCGGCGAAGTTCGCCGGCAACTACGCCGCGTCGCTGCTCGCGCAGGCCGAGGCCGCGGATCAGGGGTGCGATCAGGTGGTGTGGCTCGACGCGATCGAGCGGCACTACGTCGAGGAGATGGGCGGGATGAACCTGTTCTTCGTCTTCGGGTCCGGCCCCGACGCCCGGTTGGTCACCCCGTCGCTGTCCGGATCGCTCCTACCGGGCATCACCCGCGACTCCCTGCTGGCTCTCGCCACCGACGCCGGCTTCGCGGTCGAGGAGCGCCGCATCTCCACCGACGAGTGGCGGAAGAAGGCCGAGTCCGGCGAGATCACCGAGGTGTTCGCCTGCGGCACCGCAGCGGTCATCACCCCGGTGGGGCGCGTCAAGTCCGCCGAGGGCGAGTTCGTCGTCGGCGGCGGCGAGCCGGGCGAGGTCACCATGGCCCTGCGCGACACCCTCACCGGGATTCAGCGAGGAACGTTCGCCGACACCCACGGCTGGATGAGCACGCTGCGGTCAGCCGACCAGTAGCCCGACGGCGACCACCGCGGTGGTCGTTTCGATGCACGCCCCGAGCACGTCGCCGACCAGCCCGCCGAAGCGGCGTGCGCAGTGGTGCACCAGCAGTGTCGCCGCAGCGAGCGCGAGAGCCACCGCGATCGCGCCCTGCCACCACGGCGCGGCCACCGCGGCACCGACGGCCACGGCGACGACGCACCACACCGCGACCGACACCCGGCCCTGCGTCGCGGCGACGAGCGCACCGAAGCCCGTCGTCGTGGCCGCGGGGATCGAGGTGCGGCACGCGAGCACCACCGCGCAGCGGGCGACCGTCACGGCGGCGACGACGGACAGGGCATGACCGCGGGCCACGAGTTCGCCGAAGGCCACCGCCTGGACGCCGCCGACCGTCGCGAGGGCGGCGACGCCGAACGGTCCGGCACCGCCGGACTTCATCACCTCCCGCGCACGCTCGGGCGGGCCGTAACACCCCAGTCCGTCCGCGGTGTCCGCGAGGCCGTCGACGTGCATGCCTCGGGTGAGCAGAGCCAGCGCGGCGACGGCGAGGATGCCGCCGAGCAGCGGAGGTAGGGACGCGACGTCGGCGAGCAGCAGGATCCCGGCCGCCACGGCGCCGAGCACGACGCCGACGAGAGGGACCGCCGCGATCGCGCGTCGGGCGTCGTCACGCGTGACGGACGACGGGCCCCGCAGCGGCACCACCGTCGTCCACGTCAGCGCCAGACGCAGGTTCATGCGTCGCGCGTGCTGACACCGGCGTCGTCGAACGTCGCCATCTCCGCGAGCGTCGCGACGGCACCGGACAGAATCGGCAACGCCACGACGGCGCCCGAGCCCTCACCGAGCCGCATCGACATCTCCAGCAGCGGCTCGAGCCGCAGGTGGGCGAGGGCCAGAGAGTGCGCCGGCTCCGTGGACCGATGCCCCGCGACCCACCACGCCGACGCCCCGACCGACAGATCGTGCGCCACCAGCGCCGCGGCGGAGACCACCAGCCCGTCCAACACCACGGGCGTACGCCGGACCGCGGCCTGGATCAGGAATCCGGTCATGGCCGCCAGATCGGCGCCGCCCGACGTCCGGAGCAGGGCCACCGGGTCCTTGACCACCGGCCGGGCACGCCGCATCGCGTCGCGCACGGCCGCCGTCTTGCGCATCCACCCGGCGTCGTCGACGCCGGTGCCGCGACCGACGGCCGCGACCGGCTCCGTGGTCGTGATGGCCGCGATCAGCACCGTCGCCGGCGTGGTGTTGCCAATGCCCATGTCGCCCGCGATCAGCAGGTCCGCACCGCCGTCGATCTCCTCGTCGGCGATCGCCTTGCCCGCCGCCAGCGCGGCCCGCACCTCGTCCTCGGTCAGTGCGTCCTCGCGGTCGATCGAGCCCGACGAGCGTCGTACCTTGCGGTCGCTCACGGCGTCGTCGGTGTCCGCGTCGACCGCCATGTCGACCACGCGCACCGTCGCGCCGGCGACCGCTGCCAACGCGTTCACCGCCGCACCGCCCGCCCGGATGTTGGCCACCATCTGCGCCGTCACCTCGGGCGGATACGCGGAGACGCCGTGCCGAGCCACGCCGTGATCGCCGGCGAAGACCACCACCCGGGCGCGCTCGAAAGGCCGTGGCGGGCAGACGCCCTGGCACGAGGCGACCCAGGCTCCGAGCGTCTCGAGCCGGCCCAGGGATCCGGCCGGCTTGGTCAGCGAGGCCTGCCGCTCGCGCGCCTGCCGCGCCACCGTCGCATCGGGCGGGTCGACGGGGTCGAAGAGGGGAGCGGTGTCGGTCACCGAGGGCTCCGTCCGTGATCGGGTTCGGGAAGAACGAGGGTTCGACCGGCGACGACGAGCTCGACGCGGTCGCACAGGTCCGCCAGCCGGGCGTTGAGGGCGCCGATCTCGTCGCGGAAGACCCGGCCCGCTCGCGACTCGGGGACGACGGACAGGCCCACCTCCGGCGTGACCATCACCAGCGTGTCGGAGCGGCTCGCGACCGCGGCGACCAGCTCGTCCACCGCTGCCGTCACCGCGCCGCGAGGAGCGTCCCAGGCCTGCAGATCGTCGAATGCCCCGGCCAACCACGTGCCGAGATCGTCGACCAGCGTGACACCGCCGGTCCGCAGCGCCGTCGCCAGGTCCCGATGGTGCGCGATCTCCACGGTGGTCCAGTGCGCCGGGCGCCGGTCGCGGTGTCGGTCGATGCGATCCGCCCAGTCGGCGTCCCCCGCGTCACGACGGCCGGTGGCCACGTACCGCACCGACGACTCGTCGGCCACCAGCGCCTCGGCACGGCCGGACTTGCCCGACCGGGCGCCGCCGAGAACCAGGGTCCGCGGCATCGCCGGGGTCAGACCGCGTCGCCGGGCCCGACGCGGGGCTTCGGGGCGCGCATCTTGCGCACCTGCGACGCGCGTACGAACGTGTACCAGCCCAGCTTGAATCCACCGTCGGGTGTGTCGGGGAACCGCTCGCGCACGCGGTTGTTGATGCGACGGCCGAGCAGATACCCGTCGATGGCCATGAAGATCATCATGACGAAGAGCACCAACGTCACGACCGACTGGATCGCCGGGCTCAAGAACAGCGCCACCAGCAGGATCAGGGCCATCGGCATGAAGAGGCCGAGGAAGTTGCGCCGGGAATCGACCAGGTCGCGAGCGAAGGCACGCACCGGGCCCTTGTCGCGGGGGAGCAGGTACTTGTCCTCGCCCGCCATCATGCGGGCGCGCTGATCGGCCGACCGCGCGCGCCGCTCGGCGGCCGCCGCCTTCCGCTCCTCCTTGGTGCCCCGATTCGCCTTCCGACGTGCGCGGGCCTCCTTCGCCGTCAGCGGCGCCGGGGCCACCGGCCCGCGGCGACGCGCCTCGGCGTCACGCCGCTTCGGGGTGGGACGACCCTTCCCCTGCGGGGTGGCCTTGCCGGTCACCGTGCGCTCCGTGGACGAGTCGCCGAGTGCCGAGGACCCGTCGTCACCGGTAGCCTGGTCGGCGCGGGTGTCGGAATCGCCGGACTTTCCGAAGGGCAGTTTCACGGAGTCCAGGTTATTCGACGCGCGCCCCGCCGCGAACACCGCAGTGCGCGCACCCGCCTGGCAGGTGAGGACGCCGGTGAGGAATAGGGGAGACGGGAGTACCGTTGAGCCGTTCGCGGGAGTTACGAACGAAGAGGGAGACCCCATGACAGTGCAGAACGACGTGACCGCCGGTGCGGCCGCACCCGAGACCGAAACGCACGCTGTCGTCATGACGGAGGCAGCGTCGTCCAAGGCGAAGGCCTTGCTGGACCAGGAGGGCCGCGACGATCTGGCGCTGCGCATCGCCGTGCAGCCGGGTGGCTGCGCCGGCCTGCGGTACCAGCTCTTCTTCGACGATCGCTCGCTCGACGGCGACCTGACCCGCGACTTCGGCGGCGTCACCCTGGCCGTCGACCGGATGAGCGCGCCGTACGTCGAGGGTGCGTCCATCGACTTCGTCGACACCATCGAGAAGCAGGGCTTCACCATCGACAACCCCAACGCCACGGGTTCGTGCGCGTGCGGCGACTCGTTCAACTGACGCCCTGATCGACCCGAACACCCCCGGCCACGGCCGGGGGTGTTCTCGTGTCCGGGGTTCGCACCCGCCGGGTTCGGGTCGAGCGGTTCGGGTCGCGCCGGGGTTCGGCGTCGGTACTCCCGGGTAAGGTCGACGAGACCCGATTCCTGCGGAAAGGCCCTCGGACGTGACCATTGCGGTGTCCGGCTCCATTGCTACCGACCATCTGATGCGGTTTCCCGGTCGGTTCGCCGATCAGTTCCTCGCCGATCAGCTCGCCCACGTCTCGCTGAGCTTCCTGGTCGACGACCTGGTGATTCGCCGCGGCGGCGTCGGCGGGAACATCGCCTACGCGATGGGTGTCCTCGGGGGGTCACCCCTGCTGGTGGGATCGGTCGGGCCCGATTTCGACGACTACCGGTCGTGGCTCGAGACCAACGGAGTCGACTGCGGCGCGGTCGCCGTCTCCAGCACGGCGCACACCGCTCGGTTCGTGTGCACCACCGACGAGGACATGGCGCAGATCGCCTCGTTCTACCCCGGCGCGATGACCGAATCCGGGTCCATCTCGGTGCACGACGTCGCCCGCGACCGCACTCTGGATCTGGTGCTCGTCGGCGCCAACGATCCGGCCGCGATGGTGCGCCACACCGAGGAGTGCCGCGAGCTGGGCATCCCCTTCGCCGCCGATCCGTCCCAGCAGCTCGCCCGGCTGAACGGCGACGAGGCCGCGAAGCTCATCGACGGTGCGCAGTACCTGTTCACCAACGAGTACGAGTGGGGCCTGCTGCGGCAGAAGACCGGCCTCACCGAATCCGACATCCGCTCCAGGGTGGGTCTGCGGGTCACCACGCTCGGCAAGAACGGCGTCGAGATCGTCGGCGACGGCATCGACCTGCGCGTCGGCGTGGTGCCGGAGACCAGCAAGGTCGACCCCACCGGCGTCGGCGACGCCTTCCGGGCCGGTTTCCTGGTCGCCCGCTCGCACGGACTCGGTCTGGAACGCGCCGCGCAGCTCGGGTCCTACGTCGCCGTCCTCGTGCTCGAGACCACCGGCACGCAGGAGTGGTCACTCGTCCGTGACGACGCCGTCAAGCGCCTCACCGGTGCCTACGGCGACGAGGCGGCGCGGGAGATCGCGGAGATCCTGCCGGCCTGATCCTCCCCGGTACGCCGGGCCGCCCGATCCGACCGGCCTCCGGCCTGCCCGCCTACTACAGCCGGACGGGGTAGGTCGGCTCGGCGATGGCCGGCCTGATGCGCTTCTCGACGAAGATGCCGTGCCAGATCATGAACACCAGCACGGTCCACAGTCGTCGGCTGTGATCGCTGCGGCCGTCGCGGTGGTCCTCCAGCATCCGGGTGACGGCGGCCTTGTCCAGCAGGTGGTCGGTCTGCGAGTCGACGATCTGCTGCCGCGCCCAGTCGAACAGCTCCGGGCCCCGCAGCCAGTGTCGCAGTGGCACCGGGAACCCGAGCTTCGCGCGGTTCAGCACGTGCTCGGGAACGATGCCGTCGAGCGCCCGGCGCAGCGCGTACTTGGTGGTGGACTTGGCGATCTTCTGCTCCAGCGGCAACTGCTCCGCCACCGCGAACACTTCGGAGTCGAGGAACGGCACCCGCAGCTCGAGCGAGTTGGCCATGGTGATCTTGTCGGCCTTGACCAGGATGTCGCCGCGAAGCCAGGTGAACAGATCCAGGTGCTGCATGCGCGCCACCGGGTCCCAGCCGCGGGACTCGCGGTAGATCGGCGCGGTGACATCCTGGTGGTTCCACTCGGGGCGGAAGTCCCGCAGCACCGACCGCAGTTGCGCGTCGTTGAAGCTGCGCGCGTTGCCGTAGTAGCGATCCTCCAGGGTCATCGACCCGCGGTGGAGCAGGCTCTTGCCGCGCGTGCCCTCGGGGATGCGCTCGGACAGTCGACCCGCCGCCCGGCGTAGCCCGCCCGGCAGCTTGTCGAACGCACCGAGCGACAACGGCTCTCGGTAGATCGTGTACCCGCCGAACAGCTCGTCGGCGCCCTCGCCCGACAGCACCACCTTGACGTGCTTGCGCGCCTCCTTGGCGACGAAGTACAGCGGAACCAGCGCCGGGTCCGCCACCGGATCGTCGAGGTACCAGACGATCTCGGGGATGCTGGCCGCGAACTCCTCGGGCCCCACCACCTTGATCACGTGCTTCGCGCCGATGGCCGCCGCGGACTCCGCCGCGACGTCGACCTCCGAGTACCCCTCGCGCTCGAAACCGGTGGTGAAGGTGATCAGATCCGGGTTGTGCCGCATCGCCAACGCGGCGATGGCCGTCGAGTCGATGCCGCCGGACAGGAACGAGCCCACCGTGACGTCGGCACGCATGTGCTTGGCGACGGAGTCCTCGAGCGAGGCGGCGATCTCGCGGTAGCGGGCGTCCTCCGTGCCCGACGGCACGGGACGCACGGGGAAGGACGGCCGGAAGTAGCGCGTGACCACCGGATCGCTGCCCGGGGTCAGACGCGCCGTGCACCCCGACTCGAGACGACGAATGCTCGCGTGCAGGCTCTCCGGCTCCGGAACGTACTGCAGCACCGCGTAGTGCTGGAGGGCGCGGGGATCGAGGTGGTCCTCGACGCCGAGAGTCTCCAACAACTCGAGAATGCTCTTCTTCTCGCTCGCGAACGCGGTGCCGGACGGTCCGGTCGAGTAGAACAACGGCTTGATGCCGAACGGGTCGCGGGCGAGGAACAGCTCCCGCTTCTCGGTGTCCCACAGCGCGAAGGCGAACATGCCGCGCAGGCGACGGACGGCGTCGTCACCCCAGACATGGAACGCGGCGACGATCGCCTCGCCATCGCCCTCGGTGGCGAACGTCGCCCCGTGATCGCGCGCGAGGGTCTCGCGCAGTTCGAGGTAGTTGTAGATTTCGCCGTTGAACACCAGCGCGTACCGCGTCGGGTTCTCGGCGGGCCCCCAGCGCAACGGCTGGTGCGAATGCTCGATGTCGATGATCGAGAGGCGGTTGAAGCCCAGCGCCAAGTCGTCGTCGTGCCACGTCCCGGGCTCGTCGGGACCGCGGTGGCGCATGCAGTGCGACGCCTGGCCCACCGCATCGACCACATCCTTCGCGGATGCGTTCGACGTCAACAGTCCCAGCAGTCCACACACGGTGTCAGGCCTCGCTTCACGTTGGATGTACCCGGTCGACCGACCGACCGCGCACGAGTATGCCGCAGGACCCTCCCGCGGACCGAGACGACCGGCGCTCGATCCGGCGTCGCGAGACGAAAATCGCGGGGCCTCGGTGCCACCCGGCACGATCGGCGGGGCCCCTTTGGTCTACGCTGCGTAGTACACGGGGAATTCCTGCGTGGGGTGGCCGACACCCTGCGATTACGGGTCTCCCGCAGTCTCCGTCTGGCAAGCAGGAAGGCGTGATCGTGGCGCAGCGTGGTGAGGGCTCCGGCCGTCGTAGGACAAGACGTGTCGGACTGGTGGCGTCGCTCTCGTTGGCGGCCGTGATGCTGTCCGGTTGCGGCATCGACAACGCCGTTCTTCGTTTCGGGTGGCCCTCGGGCGTGACCCCGCAGGCGGATCGCATGCGTGAGCTGTGGACCTGGTCGGTCATCGCCGCCCTGATCATGGGTGTGATCGTCTGGGGCTTGACCTTCTGGACCGTGACCTTCCACCGGAAGAAGAAGGATTCGCCCGACTTCCCGCGGCAGACCGCCTACAACGTGCCGTTGGAGCTCTTCTACACCGCCGTGCCGTTCGTCATCATCGCGGTGCTCTTCTACTTCACCGTCGTGGTGCAGAACTACGTGCACGAGAAGCAAGACAACCCGGACGTCGTCGTCGACGTGACGGCCTTCCAGTGGAACTGGAAGTTCGGCTACCGCACCGTCGACCTCAAGGACGGGCGTCCGCTCTACGACGGCACCGACACCGAGCGCGAGGCCGCGGCCGAGGCCGCCGGCACGCCTGCGGAAGAGGGCGAAGGCCAGGTGCACGGCCGCGAGAAGTCCGACCAGTCGTACCTCAACTACAACGAGGTCGAGACCGTCGGCACCAGCAACGAGATCCCCGTGCTCGTGCTCCCCACCGGCAAGCGCATCGAGTTCGAGATCGCGTCCTCGGACGTCATCCACTCCTTCTGGGTCCCGGAGTTCCTGTTCAAGCGGGACGTGCTGCCGAACCCCAAGGAGAACCACTCCGACAACGTCTTCCAGATCAGCGAGATCGATCGTGAAGGCGCCTTCGTCGGACGCTGCGCCGAGATGTGCGGCTCGTACCACGCGATGATGAACTTCGAGGTGCGCGCGGTCAGCCCGGAGGCGTTCGAGAACTACATGGACGCACGTCGCGACGGTCAGACCAACGCGCAGGCCCTCGAGTCCATCGGTCAGGCCCCGCGCGCCACGTCCACCTCGCCGTTCAACACCGATCGCACCGTCAAGTCCGCGACCGTGGCCGAAGGGAACTGACCACCGATGAAGATCGAAGCCAAGCTCTTCGAGATCCTGACCCTCTTCTTCATCCTGGTCGGCATCCTCTACGGCGTGTTCACCGGTTTCTCGCGCACGGGCGTCGAGTGGGCCGGCCTCACCGCCATCGCTCTGTCGGCGGGCCTGACGCTGATCGTGGGCACGTACTTCCGGTTCGTGGCTCGCCGTCTCGACACGCGCCCGGAGGACTACGACGACGCGGAGATCGCCGACGGCGCCGGTGACCTCGGCTTCTTCAGCGCGGGCAGCTTCTGGCCCATCGTGCTGGCCGCGTCCGGTGCGTTCATGGCCCTGGCTTTCGCCTTCTACGAGCCCTGGATGCTCGCGGTCGGTGCCCTCGCCATCATCAGCGCCGCTGCCGGCCTGGTGTTCGAGTACCACGTCGGACCCGAGAAGCACTGACGCGCTGTCCCTGAACGCCCCCGAACCGACCGGTTCGGGGGCGTTCGGCGTCGGTGGGGTTCGTGCGCTCTCGGCCGGGTCAGTCGATCCGCAGGTGCTGGCGCGGGCCCCTGGGTGGGCGATCCGCGTGGGTTTCGGGCATCCGCTGGTGTTGCAGCTGGCGCGGATTGCTGGAAGTCGTGCGGATCGGTGGCCGGGCTAGCGGGGGCACCTGTGGGGGGAGCGGCTCCGGCGACCCCGTGGCGGGCGATCCGCGCGGGTTGCAGGCATCCGCGGGTGTTGCAATAGGCGCAGGTGGCTGGAGGGGTAGCGAATCGCCCCCGTGTGGCTGGGCTGCGCGGCGGGGGCTGTGCTGCGGCTGTCGCGGGCCCCTGGGTGGGCGATTCGCGCCGGTTCCAGGCATCCGCTGGCGTTGCAGCCGACGAAGCAACGCCCAAGTCCTCCACAGTGATCACTCCTCCATCGTCGAGATGAGTGCTCACTTTTCGACCGGACTACATGCTCGGTTTTCGACCGGAGCCGACAGTAGGCGCAGGTGGCTGGAGGGGTAGCGAATCGCCCCCGTGTGGCTGGGCTGCGCGGCGGGGGCTGTGCTGCGGCTGTCGCGGGCCCCTGGGTGGGCGATTCGCGCCGGTTCCAGGCATTCGCGTCGGCTGCAACACCAGCGGATTGCTGAAGGTCACGCGGATCGATGGCGGGAGCGCCTGTCGGTGCTGCGAGAAGCGGAAACACCCGCCGGGCGCGTGTACGTTGCGGCCCCGGCGGCGATCCGCGTGCGTTCCAGCTGTCCGCTGGTGTTGCAGCCGACGCGGATTGCTGGAAGTCGCGCGGATCCTTTGGCGCTGCGCACCGGGGGCTGCGCAGCGCAGCAGAATAGGGGGTGGGGGAGGGGAGGGGTCCTCCGAAACGCCGACAGGCGCCACCCCGTGTGGGGTGACGCCTGTCGGCTGGACCGGGATCAGTGTCCGTTGGACTCCGGACCGTGGCCGTTGCCGTTGGACGAGCCGTTGGTGTCAGGAGCGTGCCCGTTGCCGTTGGACGAGCCGTTGCCGTGGGAGTGCCCGTTGCCCTGCGCCAGGACCTTCGCCTGGTAGGTGCGGAGCATGGTGAGCTGGTCGTGCTCACCCTTGTGAGCGAGCTCCTCGTGCAGGCGGTGCTCCTCGTCCGAGTCCGGGGTGAACCAGCTGCCGGAGCCGGGCTTGCCGGCCGTTCCGAGCTTGTTCATCTTCTTCGGGATGGCAGCACCCTGGTACTCGAGCGGGATCGGGTGTCCGTGCTCGTCGACCGGTCCCAGCGGCTGATGGATCTCGACGTACTGGCCGTGCGGCAGACGCTTGATCACACCGGTCTCGATGCCGTGCTCGAGCACCTGACGGTCACTCCGCTGCAAGCCGATGCAGAAGCGATAGGTGATCAGGTACACGATGGGCGGCAGCACCAGCAGGCCGATGCGGCCGATCCACGTCATCGCGTTCAGCGAGATGGAGAACTTGTACGCGATGAGGTCGTTGACGCAGGAGAGCGTCAGGACGACGTAGAACGCGATCGCCATGGCGCCGGCCGCGGTACGCACCGGCACGTCGCGCGGACGCTGCAGCAGGTTGTGGTGCGCGTCGTCCTTGGTGAACCGCTTCTCGATCCACGGGTACGCGATCATGATCGCGAAGACCGCACCCATGATCACGGCCACCCAGAACACGGCGGGGATCATGTAGTTGCCGATGTACAGCTCCCACGCAGGCCACAGTCGAGCGAGGCCGTCCGTCCACATCATGTAGAAGTCGGGCTGCGATCCGGCGGAGACCTGGGCCGGGTTGTACGGACCGAGGTTCCACACCGGGTTGATCTGCAGAACACCACCCATGACGGCGAGGACGCCGAAGGTCATGGCGAAGAACGCACCGGACTTCACGGCGAAGACGGGCAGGATGCGCACGCCGACGACGTTGGTCTCGGTCCGGCCGGGGCCGGGGAACTGCGTGTGCTTCTGGTACCAGACCAGCGCCAAGTGAGCGGCGATGAGGGCAAGGATGATGGCCGGCAACAGCAGCACGTGGGCGACGTAGAGGCGCGGGATGATGATCGTGCCCGGGAAGTCCCCGTCGAAGATCAGCCAGTGCATCCAGGTACCGATCACCGGGATCGAGATGGTGATGCCGGAGAACGCGGCGCGCAGGCCCGTGCCGGACAGCAGATCGTCGGGGAGCGAGTAGCCGAAGAAGCCCTCGAACATCGCCAAGATGAGCAGCAGCGAGCCGATGACCCAGTTGGCCTCACGCGGACGACGGAACGCACCGGTGAAGAAGATGCGCATCATGTGCACGATGATCGACGCCGCGAAGAGCAGCGCGGCCCAGTGGTGGATCTGGCGGATGAACAGACCGCCGCGCACCTCGAACGACAGGTCCAGGGTGGTGGCGTAGGCCTTGGTCATCTCGACGCCGCGCAGGGGAGCGTAGGCGCCCTCGTAGATCGTCTCCGACATGGAGGGGTCGTAGAAGAGGGTGAGGTACACGCCCGACAGCAACAGGATGATGAAGCTGTACAGCGCGATCTCACCGAGCAGGAACGACCAGTGCGTCGGGAAGACCTTGTTGATCTGACGACGGAGGCCGGACGACAGGTGGTAGCGGGAGTCGACTCCCTCCGCCTGCTTCGCGGCCAACGTGGCGATGGATGGACTCATCGTGCACCTTCCGATGACGAGGCCGCAGATGCGCTCTCCGGCTCGTGTACTCCGGCCGGACGTTCCCAGTAAGCGGGGCCGAGCGGCTCGATGAAATCACCCGCGGCCACGAGGTAGCCCTCGTCGTTGACCGTCAGGGGAAGCTGCGGAAGAGCGCGGGCGGCCGGTCCGAAGATCGGCTTTCCGTACTCCAACGCGTCGAATTGCGACTGGTGGCACGGGCAGAGGATGCGGTTGGTCTGCTGCTCGTACAACGAGGTGGGGCACCCGAGGTGGGTGCAGATCTTCGAGTAGGCGAAGTAGTCGCCGTAGTTGAAGCTCTCCTGTCCGACCCGCTTGACGGCGCGATCGGCGTCCTCCGTGCGGAGACGGATCAACATGACGGCGTTACGGATGCCCTTGAGAGAGTGCGAGAGCTCTTCCTCGTTGCCGCGCTCGGACTCGCGGAACGGGAACACCGTCTCCATGGCGCCGGCGTCGAGATCCTCGGGGCGAACCAGGACGACGTCGTCGACGCGACCCGTGTAGCGACGAAGGTAGATGGTCTCGCCGGGGTAGTTCGGCGTCCAGCCCGACACCCACAGCGGGGAGTCGTCGCCCTCGGCCCACGGGTTCTTGATGAGCCCGCCGAGGGGGAGGACCGACATGATGCCGAGCGCGCCGCCACCGAAGACCAGGCTGCGCTTGATCATCTTGCGGCGACCGAGGGTGGAGGTCTCGAACGAGTCGGACAGCTCGGCCACCACGGTCTTCTTGTCCACCTCGGACGAGCCACCGTCGTGGCGGTCCTGGATGGAGACCTCTTCGGGGATGAACTTCTTGGTGAACTGCACCGCTCCGACACCCACGAAGATGATCGCGAGACCCATCGTGAGGCCGATCAGCGGTGTGTACAGGCTGTAGAGGCCGTAGTTGTCCTCGCCCATTCCCGCGTACTGCCAGGGCCAGAACAGATAGATCGCGACGAAGGAGATCGCCGACAGGCCGGCCAGGAAGAACCACAGGGCGACGTTGCGCTCGGCGCGCTTCTCGGCCTTGGTGCCGGGCACGGGCCACCGGTGGCGACGGAACGCCACGTCGACGTGGTCGAGATTGGTGCCGAGAGCGACCAACTCGTCGCGGCTCATGGCCGACAGTTCCTCGTCGGTGTACTTCCGGTCGGGGTCGAAAGCCCTCGCGTCCGTTCCGTCGGTTCCGGCGGTTCCGTCGCCGTCCTTGCGACCCTCGTCGCTCATGACCTCACTCCGATCCACAATGCTGCTGCGACGACTGCACCGATGCCGGCGACCCAGATGGCGATCATCTCGGTACCGGGACCGAAGCCGCCGAGTCCGTACCCGCCGGGAGGCTGGGTCTCGGACGACGACTTGACGTAGGCGATGATGTCCGCCTTCTCCTCCGGCGTGAGCTGCCGGTCTGAGAACTTGGGCATGTTCTGGGGGCCGGTCACCATGGCCTGGTAGATCTGCTGCTCGTTGGCCGGATCCAAGATCGGCGCGTACTTGCCGGACGAGAGCGCGCCGCCGCGACCGGTGAAGTTGTGGCAGGACGCGCAGTTGAGCCGGAACAGCTCGCTGCCGCGGGCCTCGTCGCCGCCGCGCAGGGACTCCTGCGCGATGGATCCGTCGGCGTTGCGGACGACGGTCGGTCCGCCGCCGTTGGCCTGGATGTAGGCACCGAGAGCGTCGACCTGCTCCTCGTTGTACTTCGGGGGCTTCCGCTCGGCCTGGGCCTCGTTTCGGGCCATCGGCATGCGGCCCGACGACACCTGGAAGTAGACGGCGGCTTCGCCGACGCCGATGAGCGACGGTCCGCGGTCCTGCACACCCTGCAGGTTCACGCCGTGGCACGTCACGCAGGACGTGTCGTAGATCTGCTGGCCCTTGCGGACCATGGCGGCGGTGTCCTCCTGCGCGGTCGCGACCTGTGCGCTGGGGGTCAGGGCAGCGGCCAGGAAGCCGGCACCCACGAGACCCATGAACAGCGCCATGGCACCGCTGACCCGACGACGGGTGCGTCGCCGACGACGCGCCTTGACCGCCGCGGCGGTGTCGGCGGCACCGTCGGTCCCGGTGACGTCGTCACCGGAGGTGGAGGGGGGTGAGGAGCTCATCTGTATCCCTTGTCGTGTCGGGACGGCTTGTCGGACGAGACCGATGAGGCTGTCATCGGAAGATTCGATGCGCGGTCGGCTAGCGGATGAAGTAGATCGTGGCGAACAGAGCAATCCAGACGATGTCGACGAAGTGCCAGTAGTACGACACGACGATGGCCGCGGTGGCCTGTGCGGGCGTGAACTTGGAGACGAGCGTGCGCGCGATCAGGAAGACGAAGGCGATCAGACCGCCGATGACGTGCAGGCCGTGGAAGCCGGTGGTGATGTAGAAGACCGAGCCGTAGACGCTGCTCGAGATCGACGTGCCCTCGTGCACCAGGTGGTAGTACTCGTAGCCCTGTCCGAGGACGAAGAACGCGCCCATCGCGAGGGTGATCGCATACCACCGGCGAAGGCCGAAGACGTCGCCGCGCTCCGCCGCGAACACGCCGAGCTGGCAGGTGAACGACGAGGCGATCAGCACGGCCGTCACGGGTACGGCGAGCGCGAGGTTGAGTTCGGTGGGCTCCGGCGGCCACTGGCCCTCCGGCGCCTGCGCGCGCGCGACGAAGTACATCGCGAAGAGACCGGCGAAGAACATCAGCTCGCTGGACAGCCACACGATGGTGCCCACGCTGACCATGTTCGGCCGGTTCAGCGAGTGGACACGCTGGGTGATGGCTGTTCCCGAAGTACCTACTGCGCTCGTCACGTTCGCAAGTATGACTCGTCGTAGTACGGATGGCATAGCCGGGTGTGCGGACGGCGGGTCGGTCGTCGTTCGCGCGCGCGTACCAAACGGGCGCGAGACTGCCGGTCTCGAGCCCCGGTACTGGACTTTCAGTCCAGTAGGCGGTGTCGGCCCCGGTGGACGGGGGTGCGAAAAGTTTTTCGGCGGACGTGACGAACGAGACGGCCGACTCTCGATCGGTGGTCGAGAGTCGACGGGATTCGGCACCGCGGGAGGCGCCGTCTGGCAACCTCGGGTGATGACCGAGAAGCGATCCGGCCGGTGGTGGCGGCGTCTGTTCGGCGGTGGTGATCCGGCGCCGTTGGACCCCACCCGTGCGGACCTGGTGGTCGTCGCGTCGTGCTTCGACGACGTCGAGGCGTGCTCGGTCACGCTCGACCGCGCCGCGTCCACACCGCCGCCCTGGCGTTCCGAGGAGCAGGCGGTCCTGCGGCATCATCTGCTGCTGCCGGCCGAGCACGTCGCGGATGCCGTCGCCGTGGCCGGGCAGGACGACTACGCCGAGGCGACGTCCGGCCCGCTCGCCGACACCCCGCCGGTCGCCCCCGGACCGGGCGAGGACCTGACAGTCCTGGTCCTGCAGCGCGTGCAGGTCCTCGACGCGCTGCACTGCTCGCAGGAACGGTCCCGGATGGCGGGGTTGGCGCAGCGTCGAGGCGGTCGGGTGCTCGGTTGGGACGCTCTCCAACCCGACCCGGCCGCGGCCGTGTCCTCGTGATCGGCGGACCAGGGATCCGGCGTTCGAGGTGGATCGACGCCCATTAGGCTCGCGCCCATGAACGCGCCGCACGTGCCGAGGACCTGGCCGGCCGTCCTGGGGGAACTGGCCTCGGGACACGACCTGACGGCGGACGACATGGCCTGGGCGATGGACGAGATCATGTCCGACAACGCCACCTCGGCGCAGATCGCGGCGTTCGGCGTGGCGCTGAAGATCAAGGGCCCGACTGCCGCGGAACTGGGTGGCCTCGCGTCGTCGATGTTGGGTCACGCGCGCCGCGTCCCGATCGACGACGACGTCGTCGACATCGTGGGCACGGGCGGCGACCGCTCGAACACGGTGAACATCTCGACGATGGCGTCCGTGGTGGTCGCCGCGGCCGGTGTTCGCGTGGTCAAGCACGGCAACCGGGCGGCGTCGTCGAAGAGCGGCGGAGCCGACGTGCTCGAGGCGCTGGGCGTGCGCATCGACCAGGGGCCGGAGCGCGTCGCCGACAGCGTGCGCGCGCTGGGTATCGGGTTCTGTTTCGCGCCGGTGTTCCACCCCGCGCTGCGTTACACCTCGGCGGCCCGCAAGGAGATCGGCATCCCGACGGTGTTCAACGTGCTCGGGCCGCTGACCAACCCGGCCGCCCCGCGCGCCGGACTGGTGGGTTGTGCGTTTCCCGATCTGATGGACACCGTCGCGGGGGTGTTCGCGACGCGCGGGAACTCGGTGCTGGTGGTGCGCGGGGACGACGGGCTCGACGAGATCACCACGTCGACCACGACGACGGTGCGCATCGTGGGAGGCGGCGAGATCCGGACCGAGATCCTGGATCCGCGGGATCTCGGGGTGGCGCGGGTGTCGCTGGAGGAGCTGCGAGGCGGCGACGCCGACACCAACGCGGCGGTGGCCCGACGGGTGTTCGCCGGCGAGAGCGGCCCGGTACGTGACGCCGTGATACTGAACGCGGCGGGCGCCATCGCGGCTCATCGCGGCGTCGAGGGCCCGCTGGTGGATGCCCTCGCGGAGGCGACGACCGCCGCGAGAGAGGCACTGGACTCCGGGGCGGCGGCGGCGCTGCTGGAGCGCTGGGCCGCCTTCACCGCGTCCTGAGAGGCGCGACCGATCCGGACCTACTCGCCGATCGAGAACCCGGCGTCGACGTCGGCGCTGGAGTACGACTTGAAGGCGATGTGCGTGTCGGTGCGCACGACACCGGCGATGCGGTTGATGCGTTCGGTGACGACGTCGGCGATCTCGTCGTGCGACCGGACCTTGACCACGGCGATCAGATCGACGTCGCCGGCGCAGGAGTAGACCTCCGTGACTCCCGCGACGTCCGCCACCGCGCGGGCGGTCTCCGGGATGGTGTGGACCTCGGAATGGATCAGAACGATGGCGGTGATCATGGCGCCAGCCTAGTTCGCCTGCGTACTCGCGTACGGCCGTCTCCGCGCTCACGCCCACGCCATCGTCCGTTCTCGCTCGCGGCGTCCCACGTCCCGCACGGTGGCGACCCAGGGGGCCCACCGACCGGCTCCGCCGACGGGCTCGGACCACCGGTCGGTGACGTCGACGATGCGGACGCCGCCCGAGTCCAGCCACCGGGCGAGGAGTGCCACTTCCTCGGGGGTGGTGCCGCGCAGGGGAGTGTCGTCGGGAATCACGGTCTCCGCCCCGGCGATCAGGGCCTCCACCACCGGCATCGGGGCCACGCCACGTCGTGACACGCCCGCGGCGGCGAGCCGGCCGTGCCGGACCACCACGAACTCCCAGCCGCCGTCCTCGGCGCGCCGTGCTGCCACGAGTTGCCCTACGGCGGCGAGTGCGCCGAGGCGCTGCACCGTCCGCAGCGCCGTCAGCAACGCTGCCGTGCGATCACGCAGGCGGGCGGCGGTCTCGAACAGAAGGTCCTCGGACAGGGCGTCGATGCGCGCCACGGCCTCCTCGATCACCGCGAGGTCCGCGCCGTCGGCGAAGCGGCGGAACGCGTCGGCGAGGGGTGCGTACTCGGCGGCGGTGGCGGGTTCCCCGGCCGCGGTGCACCCGCCGACCGCCTCCGGTTCGCAGTGATGGACGTCGGCGGCGCGGATGCGACGGGTACACGAGCGGAGGCGGAGGTGTTCGGCGATCAAGTTGGCGCTCTCGACGGCGGTGGTGCGCTGGGCGAACGGGCCGATCGCCCCGGCGGCGGGGGTACGCACCACCGACAGCCGCGGGAACGACTCGCGGGTGAGCGCGACCCACCATCCCTTGCGCGGGTACTTCGACCGCCGGTTGTAGGGCGGCGTGTGGGCGCTGATGAGACGCAACTCGTGCACCCCCGCTTCCACGGCGTGGCTGCACTCGACGTGGTCCACCCGCGTGGCCAGCGAGATCATTTCCTTCATCCGCCCCCGCGTCTCGGAGCCGGTGAAGTAGGTCCGCACCCGACGGTGGAGGTTCTTCGACGTCCCGACGTACAGCACCTCGTCCGACGGGCCCCGGAACAGGTACACCCCCGGTGCGTGCGGGAGTCCTGCGGCGAGCGTCCGCTTGGCGCGGTGCGCCGCGGTGACCGTGGGCAGGTAGTCGACGAGTTCGGCGTAGCTGTGCACCCCCTGGTTGCCCACCCGTTCGATGAGACCGTGCAGGACGTCGACGGTGGCGCGAGCGTCGTCCAGCGCCCGGTGCGTGGGCCGGGTGGACGAGGTGAACAGGGTGGCCAGCGAGGACAGCTTGACCGACGGGGCCTCGTCACGGGTGAGGACCCGCCGGGCCAGCTGCACCGTGCAGAGCACCTGGAACCGTGGCCAGGCGAGATCCATGCGCATGGCGGCCGCGCGCAGGAAGCCGGTGTCGAACCGCGCGTTGTGGGCGACCAGCACGCAGCCGCGCGAGAACTCCAGGAACGCCGGCAGCACCCGCTCGATACGCGGGGCGTCGACGAGCATCGCGGAGGTGATACCGGTGAGCTGCACGATGGCGGGCGGAATGCTGCGGCCGGGATCGACGAGGGTGGCCATCTCGCCCAGCACGCGACCGCCCCGGATCTTCACGGCGCCGATCTCGGTGATGGCGTCCTCGCCCGGACGACCCCCGGTGGTCTCGAGGTCGACCACGACGAACGTGGTGTCCCGCAGCGGCGTGTCCAGCTCGTCGAACGCGAGCTGTCCGTCGACGGCGACCCCGCCGTCCGGTCTCGTTCTTCCCACGCCGCGCACCGTAGAACGGGCCACCGACAGCGACCGTCCTGTCGCGATCGTGTCGGTGGGTGGGGTTAGCGTCCGCCTCGTCGGTCACGGAGCCGTTGTGACACCACCCGGACGGCCCACCATCACGATGAGACGGAGATCACATGATTGTCGATTGCGGCGACTGCTCAGTGCGTGGAGACGCGTGCTCGGACTGCGTGATGTCGGTGCTCCTGGGCGTGCCCGCGGTGCCGTCGGGGTCGGACGTCGCGCCCGTCGGCGGGCTCGCCCATGCCCGCCGATTGCGGCTCGAGCAGGACGAACAGGAGGCGATGCGGGTGCTCGCCGACGGGGGCCTGATCCCTCGGCTGCGTTTGGTTCGCGGGGGTGGAACCGGGACGACGGGCAGGGCCGCAGGTGGGTCGGGGCACGGGTCCGAGCACGTCGCCGGGTAGTCGGCGACCGTGATCGTTTTGCGACACGTCACGAGCCGACTCGACATCGCGGAGACGGTTTCGTAATCTTTCCGAGACATTGCGGAGTCGAGCAGATCCACCCGCGGACTGCGTCGCAATGTCACCGCTCAATCGGACGCCTCTTCCGGGCGTCCGAGCCGGGAACCCACCGTTACACCGGGGTGAATCCCGACGCGACGCGACAGCGTCTCGCCGGGTAGGGCTGATCTTCCCAGCCCGAACCCGTCAGCTAACTCGGTCGGCGGATGACAGGAAGAAACGGAGTACCTCTTTCTCGTGGCGAAACACCGCAAGCCCAGCACTGCCACGCGGCCCGTCCGCAACGTGCTCGTCGCCGGCGCCCTCACGGCCGGCGCCATCGCAGTTCCTGCTGCCCCCGCCTTCGCAGCGCCCGTCGAGATCCCCGGCATCGGCACCGTCGAGGTTCCGGACCAGATCCTGAGCCAGCTGCCCCCGCTGCCGCAGGCTCCTGCGCTGCCGCAGATCCCCTCTCCCGTCGCGCCGGCTCCCGTCCTGAGTGCCGGAGCCCAGGCCGCGCAGGCCGCGGAGAGCAAGGTCGGCGCCCCCTACGTCTGGGGTGCTGCCGGCCCCAACGCCTTCGACTGCTCCGGCCTCGTGAAGTGGGCCTACCAGCAGGCCGGTATCGAGCTGCCCCGTACCAGCTACGACCAGGCCGCCGCCGGAACCCCCGTGTCGCAGGACGCGCTGCAGCCGGGCGACGTCATCTCCTTCTACGGCGGCTCGCACTCGGGCATCTACGTGGGCAACGGCAACGTCGTCCACGCGTCGACCGAGAGCCAGCCCGTCAAGGTCGTGCCGCTGTCGTCGATGCCGTACGACGGCGCCCGTCGCTACGCCTGATCGCTCGACCCACGAGACGATCGACGAAGACCGAGCCGACCACCGGTTCGGTTTTCGTCGTTTCTCACGACGTCGAGCCCGATTCCTGCCAGGTTTCCGGAAGCCGGGACGGGAACTCCGCGGCGTCGTAACCTGCTCGTGATCGACCCGGGCGCCCCCGGCGTCCCGTCGATCGACACCCCTCGGCAGCCGGATGTCCGGCACTCGACGAAGGAGTAGCTCCGCCCGTGTCGTCTCCGGCCCCGTTCCGTCGCACCGTCGGTGGTCTCGCAGTCGCCGTGGCCATGGCCGCCGCCGTGGCCGTGGCTCCGGCCGCGTCCGATCTCACCGCTGCCCCGGCCGCGGCAGACCCCGTACCCGGTACGTCGGCCTCCGAGGCCATGGCCCGACTGGCGGACCTGTCCCACCAGTCGGAGCTGACCACCGAGGCGATGCACAACGCGCAGATTGAGCTCGACGCGAAGACCGCCGCGCAGCGCGAGGCCGAGGACCGGCTGGCGGCCGACCGCGCCGCCGCCGACGCCGCCCGCGCGCAGCTCGACACCCTGCGCCCGGACGTCGACAAGATCGCCCGCGCGAATTACCAGGGCGCACGCACCAACCGCCTGTTCGCGGTGATGATCAGTGATTCTCCGCAACAACTTCTCGACCAGATGGCGGCCCTCGACGTCATTTCCAAGGACACGGCCGCCGTGGTCGACGGGTTCCGCGCGACCTCCGACGCCGCGGCCGCCGCCGAGCAGGCCTCGGCCCGGTCCGCCGAGGACGCCCGCGCCGCCACCGAGCAGGCCAAGGCGGTCAGCGACGATCTGCAGAGCAAGCAGAGCACGTTGCAGACGGAGATCGCGGATGTCGTCGCCGCGTTCGGAGCCCTCTCGGCCGACGAGAAGGCCCAGCTCGCCGGGTCGGCGTTCCCGCCCGGGTTCGACCCCTCGGTCATCCTGAACTCCTTGACGCCCGGATCGCAGGCGGGGGCGCTGCAGGCGGCACTCACGCAGATCGGCAAGCCCTACGTGTGGGGCGCCACCGGGCCGGACGGATACGACTGCTCCGGGCTCGTCGTCTGGGCGTACAAGCAGGTCGGCAAGACGCTGCCGCGGTCCAGTCAGGCGCAGGCGGCCGGCGGAACCCCGGTGAGCAAGGAGGACCTGCAGCCGGGCGACCTGGTGCTCTTCTATCCGGGCGCCACGCACGTCGGGCTCTACGCCGGTAACGGAAACGTGTTACACGCCAGCACCTTCGGCGTCCCCGTGCGGGTCGAGTCGATGGCGTCCTGGCCGTTCTACGGCGCCCGCCGATACTGACCGCGACGCGCGCTCTCGCGGCGCTGCTGATTCTGATGCTGCTCGGCGCGTGCGCCGAGCCCGCCGTCGAACCCGATCGACCCGCGGCTGCGCCGAGCGCGGACGAGCAACGACGCGCCGCGGTCGGCGACCTCCTCGATCGATGGGCTACCGCGGTCCGATCGGGTGACGACGACGCCGTCCGCGCGGTCCTCGACCCCGCCGCCGATCCAGCGTTCGCCGAGCGTGAGGTGGCCCGCGCCGACGTGGTGGCGACGGTGCCGCTGTCCGACTTCGGATACGAGATTCTCGACGAACCGGAGACTCCGGTGCCGCCCGACCTGGCGGACGCTGTGGACGCGACCGAGGTCTGGGCCCCGCGGGTGGCTCTGCGCTACGCCTACGCCGACGCCGACACCGCGCCCACGCGCCGCGACGTGTCGCTGGTCGTCGCTCGCCGCGGCGACGAGTGGCGGATCGTGTCGGATGCGGATCTGCCGCAGTACGGCCGTACGACGTGGCGAGGGCCCTGGGACTTCGGCCCGGTGGAGACGTTGCGGGTGCCGACCGGGTCGACCACCTCGATCGTCGTCGGTCACCCCGAGCAGCGGGCGTTCCTCGAGGCGCTGGCGGCCGACCTTCCCGCCGCGGTCGCCGCCGTGACGGACTTCGCGGGCGAGGGCTGGAGTCGCCGCGCCGTGGTGACGGTCGCCGGGTCGGACGTGGAGTTCACAGCGCTGGCGAACGGGTCGACGACGCCCGCCGTGGCGGCGTCGACCATCGCTGACCCGGTGCGCGGTGGTCTGGTGACCGGTCAGCGGGTGGTGTTCGGCGCGTCCGCGCCGGAGCGGCTGACCGACTCGACCCGCCGCACGGTGCTCCAGCACGAACTGACGCACGTGGCGCTGCGCACGATCACCGGGGAGGGTGCTCCGCTGTGGGTGCTCGAGGGGGTCGCGGACTACTCCGGGTACCGGGGTTCCGGGCTGGAGTTCGCGCAGATCGCCCCGACGCTGACCGCGGTGGTGCGGGTCGGCGGGCCGCCGACGGTGTTGCCGGAGGACGACGATTTCGGCGCCGGGGGATCGCGCGGGTCCATTGCGTACGAGTCGGCGTGGTCGGTCGCGTCGTTCGTCGCGGATCGGTTCGGCGAAGCCCGGCTGCTCGCGCTCTACCGCGCGCTCGCCGGCGGTCCCACGGACCCGACGCGCCTCGACGCCGCCCTGTCGGCAACGCTGGGTCTGCCGACGGAGAGGTTCCTGATGGAGTGGGGCAACTGGGTCGCAGGGAGAGTGGCGGGGTCCGCCTGACGGTCTACGGTTGGTCGGTGCGCCGAACCCTGCTGGTCACCAACGACTTCCCGCCTCGCCGCGGGGGGATCCAGTCCTACCTGCACACGTTCGCGCGGCTCCTGCCCCCGGAGAGCCTGGTCGTCTACGCGCCGCGGTGGCGTGGGGACACGCACGTGCGGTTCGACGCGGAGCAGCCGTTCGAGGTGGTGCGGCACCCGACGACGCTGATGCTGCCCACGCCGCTCGTCGCGCGTCGAGCGGCTCGGTTGGTGCGGGAGCGGGGGTGCGAGACGGTGTGGTTCGGCGCCGCGGCGCCGTTGGCGGTGCTGGGTCCGCATCTGCGCCGGGCGGGCGCGTCGCGCGTGGTGGCGTCGACGCACGGGCACGAGGTGGGGTGGTCGATGCTGCCCGCGGCGCGACAGACGCTGCGGCGCATCGGGTCGACCACGGACGTCGTCACCTACGTCAGTCGCTACACCCGGGGACGGTTCGCGTCGGCCTTCGGATCGGATGCGGCGCTCGAGCACGTGCCGCCCGGCGTGGATTCGACGGTGTTCCGCCCCGACGACGCCGCTCGTGCGGAGCTCCGCGCCCGCTACGGGCTGGGGGACCGCCCGACCGTCCTCTGCCTGTCACGGCTGGTGCCGCGCAAGGGTCAGGACGTTCTGATTCGAGCGCTGGCCCGCATCCGTGAGCAGATCGACGGCGCGGTGCTGGTCATCGTCGGCGGCGGACCGTACGGCGATGCGCTCCGACGGCTGGCGACGGCGTGCGGGGTGGCCGAGCACGTGGTGTTCACCGGGTCGGTTCCCGCGGACGAACTGGCCGCCCACCACACGATCGCCGACGTGTTCGCGATGCCGTGCCGCACTCGCGGTGCCGGACTCGACGTCGAGGGCCTCGGGATCGTGTTCCTCGAGGCGTCGGCGTCCGGGGTTCCCGTGGTGGCCGGTCGCTCGGGCGGCGCGCCGGAGACGGTGATCGAGGGCGTGACGGGGCGGACGGTGGACGGCACGGATGTCGACGACGTCACTCGGTCCGTCGTCGAGGTGCTGCGCGACCGCGACGCCGCGGCCGCGATGGGCGCCGCGGGCCGCGAGTTCGTCACCACCGAGTGGCGGTGGGACGACCTCGCGGCCCGGTTGGCTCACTTGCTGTAGAGCGCCTCGATGTCGCTCGCGTAGGACTCGGCGACGACGTTCCGCTTGAGCTTCATCGTGGGGGTGAGCTCGCCGCCCTCTTCGGTGAAGTCGACCGCGAGCACGCGGTACTTCTTGATGGCCTCGGCGTGCGAGACGGTCTTGTTGGCCTCGGCGACGGCCGCGTCGATCTCGGCGACGAGGTCCGGGTCCGTGGTCAGATCGGCGACCGTCGCCGACTCGTCCTTGCCGTTGCGCTGTTTCCACCCGGGGAATGCCTCCGGGTCGACGGTGATGAGCGCGCCGATGAACGGACGCTGGTCGCCGACGACCATCGCCTGGCCGATCAGCGGGCTCGCCCGCAGCGAGTCCTCGAGACCGGCGGGGGCGACGTTCTTGCCGCCCGCGGTCACGATGATCTCCTTCTTGCGGCCCGTGATGGCGATGTACCCGTCGTCGTCGACGGTGCCCAGATCGCCGGTGTGGAACCAGCCGTCGGTCAGCGCCTCGGCCGTCGCGTCGTCGTTCTTCCAGTAGCCGCCGAAGACGACGCCGCCGGACAGCAGGATCTCGCCGTCGTCGGCGATGCGCACGGCGTTGCCGGGCAGCGGCTTGCCGACGGTGCCGATCCGTTGGTTGCCCGGTGTGTTCACGGCCGCGGCGGCGGTGGTCTCGGTCAGGCCGTAACCCTCGTAGATGGTGATGCCGAGGCCGCGGTAGAAGTGTGCGAGACGCTCTCCGAGCGGCGCACCGCCGGAGATGGCCAGCTCGCACTGCCCGCCGAGCGCCGCCCGCAACTTGCCGTAGACGAGCCGGTCGAACAGCGCGTGCTTGGCGCGCAGCACCAGTGAGGGACCGGACTTCTCGAGAGCCCGGCTGTACGCGACGGCGGTGTCGGCGGCCGCGTCGAAGATCTTGCCCTTGCCGTCGCCGTGCGCCTTCTGACGGGCCGTGTTGTAGACCTTCTCGAACACGCGGGGCACCGAGAGGATGAAGTGCGGACGGAACGCCCCGAAGCTCTCGACGAGTCGGGGGATGTCGGCGGTGTGGCCGAGCGTCGCGCCCCGGTCGAACGCCGCGATGGACACCGCTCGGGCGAGCACGTGCGCCATGGGCAGGAACATGAGCGTGGTGCGCCCCTCGGTCAACATCTCGCCGAGTGCGCTGGCCGCGATGCCGCGGCTCTCCGCGAGGAGGTTCGCGTGGCTCAGGACGCAGCCCTTGGGCCGACCGGTGGTGCCCGAGGTGTAGACCAGCGTCGCCGGGTCCGACGACTTCAGGGCCGCCACGCGGGCGGCCACCGCGTCGTCGCCGAGGTCGGCGCCCGCCTCGGTGAGAACCTCCACGGCGCCCTGTTTCTCCGGCGAGACCTCGATCTGGAACGTGTGCTCCACGTGCGGGAGGTCGGGCAGGACCTCGGCGAGGATGTTCGAGTGCGCCACCGTCTCGACGATCGCGACCCGGGCGCCGGAGTTCTCGAGGATCCAGCGCACCTGAACGGCCGATGACGTCTCGTAGACCGGCACGGTGACCGCGCCCGCCGCCCAGATCGCGTAGTCCAGCAACGGCCACTCGAATCGCGTGGCGGACATGAGGGCGACGCGGTCGCCCTGCTCGACGCCCGACGCGATCAAACCCTTGGCGACGGCGCGCACCTGCGCGGCGAAGTCGGCCGCCGTGACGTCGGTCCACGACCGTCCCTGACGGCTATAGACGACGGCGTTCGGGCGCGACCGTTCGTGCGCGAACACGGAGTCGACGGCGGAATCGTCGTCGTCGACGGAGAACGATGCGGGGACGCGGTATTCACGCACGGACGGCTCCGGTGGTCGGGGGTGGTCGGGGGTGTGATCGGGGTGGAATCGGCGGGATGCGCCCGGTCGGACCGATCACGCGGTTCGGACGAGACATCACACTAAACCCGTCGCCATGTGACCCGTCACGGGTCCCGGTGGACGGCCGACGCCGGGATGAGACGCTGGAGCCCATGAGCAGCGTGCAGGTGGCGGACCAGACGTTCGTCGCAGCCCCTCCCGCCGCCATCGCGGCCGTCGTCGGCGACCCCCGGCGGTGGCGTGCGTGGTTCCCGCGCCTGGCGGTGGCGGTGACCGACGATCGCGGGGACAAGGGCGTCCGATGGTCCGTCGCGGGCGAGTTGGTGGGCACGATGGAGGTCTGGCTCGAGCCGTCCCTCGACGGCGCGATCCTGCACTACTTCCTGCACGCCGAACCCACCGATCGGACGGCATCCGCCCCCGCGCTCGATCGCGCCCGACGGGTGGCGGGCAAGGCCATGTCGTTCGAGATCAAGGCCATGCTCGAGGCCGGGCGGGCGCCGGGTGAGCCGCCCCGCCACACCGCCTCGGCACCCGGAACCGACCCCGGCGTCAGGAGCTGACGGTGGCACCGTCGATCATGGTGCCGACGCCGCGATCACGCGCGCGCGGAAACTAGGGGCACGCATGGCAGACAAGACCACGAAATCCATCGTCGTCGGTGGGACGCCCGCTGCGATCATGGCGGTGATCGCGGACTTCCCGGCCTACCCCGACTGGGTGGAGGCGGCGAAGTCCGTCGAGGTGCTCGAGGACGGTCCGAACGGACGCGCCCGCCGCGTGCGGTTCGTGCTCGACGCCGGCATGGTCAAGGACACCTACGAACTCGAATACGACTGGGCTGGTGACGAGTCGGTGTCGTGGCGGTTGGTCGAGGGCCAGATGCAGAAGTCGCAGGAGGGCTCCTACCGGCTCGCCGACCGCGGGGACGGCAGCACCGAGGTCACCTACGAACTCACGGTCGACCTCGCGATCCCCATGATCGGCCTCTTCAAGCGCAAGGCGGAGAAGGTCATCACCGACACCGCCCTGAAGGAGTTGAAGAAGAGGGTCGAGGGCTGACCGCCGCGGCGCCCGGATCGCCCGCTCGGCTCACCTTCGTGGTGGGGCCGGGTGGGGCCGGCAAGTCCACCGTGGCCGCGGCCCTGGCGACCCGGCTTCGTCGTCTGGGGGCGCGCGTCGTGCTCACCTGCCTCGACGGGCACGACCCGGCGACCCTGCTCGGGACCGGCGCGGACCTGCCCGAGGCCGTGCGTCTCGACGCGTCGGGCCTCGTCGAGGAGCGATACCGCACCCTCGCCGCGCTGGCCGCGGGCGGCCACGACCACGGCGCCGGCCCGTCCCTGCCCGACGCCGAGGAACTCACCGGAGTTCCCGTCGCGGAGACCGTTGCCGCCCTCGCCGAGGTGGTCCGTCTCGCCGACCGGGACGACGTCGACCACGTCGTCGTCGACGGCCCGTCCGCGGGGGAGTGGGTGGACGTCGTCGCCACGCCCGCGTCGGTGGCCGGTTACCTCGACCGGATCTGGCCGCAGCACGCGCGGGTGGTCGCGGCGACGAGCGGCGATCTGCGGGCCGCGGTGTTGGTGCAGGTGGTGGATCGGATCGCCGAGACGGTGACGCGGATCGGCGCCGCCCTGGGCGATCCGGATCGGACCGACGCGCTGGTCGTCGCCGCTCCTCGCGCCCGGTCCGTCGCCGGGGCCCGAGACCTGCTGGCGTCGACCGTGTTCCACGGCGTCGCCGTGAGCGGGCTGGTGATCGACGGGGTGCAGCCCGATCTCGGAGGGGCCGTCCCGACGTCCGTGCTCGGCACCCACCCCGCCGTCTACTGGGCCGAGCGCCGACGGGCCGAGCATCTCGCCGCCGTCCGGGACGCCGAGCTGTCCCTACCGGGGGTGCGCATCGGCGTCGTGACCGAGCACCCCGGCGAGCCGGTAGGGTCGACGGCTCTGGCGGCCGTGGCCGACGAGATCGGCGACGTGGTCCCGCGCGGGCCGGGATCGGTGCCGGCGCTGACGCCGCGGACCGAGCACGAGTCGGGGACCGGTCTCGACTCGGTGTACGTGATGAGGGTGCCGCTGCCCTACGTGGACGCGTCCACGGTGGCGGTCGGACGCGTGGAGGACGACATGATCGTGAGTGCGCAGGGAGCGCGACGTCGGCTGCGGCTGGCGTCGGTTCTGCGCCGCTGCACGGTCGTCGGGGCCGCGTTCGACGCGGGTGTCCTCACGGTGCGCTTCACGCCCGACGCCGCCGTCTGGCCGGAGAACCTCGCCACACCCGTCCCGACGACGCCGGGGACCGGGGATGGCTGACGAGCGCGAGACCCGCGACCTCGTGACCGAATTGCGCATCCTCGCCGAGCTCGTGATCGACCGGGTCGAACCGGCGCTGCGCCGACTCGACGACCCCGAGGCGCCGCACTGGGACGGCTGCTCCTGGTGCCCCCTCTGCGCCCTGGCCGCGGCGCTGCGAGGCGAACGGCACGACCTGCTGAGCCTCGTCGCCACCGAGTTCGACGCCCTGGCCGCCGTCGTGCGGGCCTACCTCGACGACCATTCCTCGACTGCTGCCTCGACCTCGGCCCGACCCGCGTCCCCTGCCGCGCAGACGACGGACGCCGACGAGTCGGGGACCGGCGGTCCCGGCGCGTCGACGCCGTCGGTTCGCCCCGGCGGCTACCAGCCGATTACCGTGACGACGACGTCGCAACCCGACCGGGAGCGCCCGACGCCGCCGACGCAGTGAGGACCGAGCACGACAGTGAGAAACCAGGGCCACGGAGCCAAGCCGCTGACCATCGGAATCGACGTGGGCGGCACCAGCATTCGCGCGTCGGTGGTCGACGTGGACGGGCAGGTTCTCGACAGCACCCAGGCCCCGACGCCGCAGGAGTCGCGCGCGCTCGAGAACGGCATCGACCGCGCGGTGCGTGAGCTGGCGAGCCGCCACGACATCGCCGCCGTCGGACTCGCCGTCGCCGGGTTCATCAATTCCGACCGCACCGTCGTGCGGTTCGCGCCGCACCTGCCGTGGATCAACCGGCCGGTCGCACGCGAGATGACCGAACGCCTCGGCATCCCGGTCATCCTCGAACACGACGCCAACGCGGCGGCCTGGGCCGAGCACCGGTTCGGTGCCGCAGCGGGCGGCGGCAACGTCGTCATGATCGCGATCGGCACCGGCATCGGCGCCGCCCTGCTGATCGACGGCAAGCTCTACCGGGGCAGCTACGGCATCGCGCCGGAGCTCGGTCACCTGCAGGTGGTGCCCGACGGCCGTCAGTGCGCGTGCGGCAAGCGCGGATGCTGGGAGCGGTACTGCAGCGGAACGGCGTTGGTGGACACCGCGATCGAGCTCCTCGCGGCGAATCCGCGGGGCTCGACGGTGCTGGCGAGAGAGGCGTTCCTCGACCCCGGATCCCTCACCGGCCGCCGCATCGCGGGCGCCGCGCAGGACGGGGACCTGGTCGCCATCGAGACCATGTCGGAGTTCGCGCGCTGGCTCGGCATCGGCCTCGCGTTGGTCTCGGACGTCTACGACCCCGACCGCATGGTCATCGCCGGCGGCGTCGCCACGTCGTCGGCGCTGTTCCTCGACACCGCCCGCGAGCACTACGCGGCGCAGATCACCGGGGCCGGGCATCGTCCGCTCGCGCGCATCCGCGGCACACAACTGGGGGAGGCCGCGGGCATGATCGGCGCCGCCGAACTCGCCCGCGTGGAAGTGGGCGCGTCCCGCGGATGACCGCACGGTAACGGCCGTGTGAGATGTGTCCGACCGCACGCCGGAACTGTGGCTGGTGTCATAAACCGGCGGTAGAGTCGTGACGCGTAACGCTCGGTGATCGCCGCGGATCTCGAGGCGGCTGTTCGACGAAAGGCGTGTCGGGAATGTGGTACTGGACCTTCAAGTACGTTCTCCTCGGTCCGCTGCTGCACCTGTTGGGGCGGCCGAAGGTCGAGGGGCTGGAGAACATTCCGGTCGACGGTCCGGCCATCCTGGCCAGTAACCATCAGGCCGTCCTGGACTCCTTCTACCTGCCCCTGGTGGTCCCCCGCCGCATCACGTTCCTGGCCAAGAGCGAGTACTTCACCGGCCGGGGTGCGAAGGGCCGCTTCCAGCGCTGGTTCTTCAGCTCCGTCGGCCAGGTCCCGATCGACCGCACCGGAGCTTCCGCTGCCCAGGACGCGCTCGACGCCGGTCTGCGCGTTCTGCGGAACGGCAAGTTGCTCGGCATCTACCCGGAGGGCACGCGGTCGCCGGACGATCGGCTGTACAAGGGCAAGACCGGCATGGCGCGGTTGGCCCTCGAGAGCGGCGTGCCCGTGATCCCCGTCGCCATGATCGGCACGGCCAAGATGAACCCCATCGGCTCGAAGCTTCCGCGCCCCACCAAGGTGGGCGTCCGGATCGGCAAGCCGCTCGACTTCTCGCGTTACGAGGGGATGGCGGGCAACCGCTTCGTCGAGCGAGCCGTCACGGACGAGGTCATGTACGAGCTGATGAAGCTCGGCGGCCAGCAGTACGTCGACGTCTACGCCGCCAGCATGAAGGCCACTCCGGAGTCGGCCACACCGGTATCGGACGCTGCGGCCGGTGCCGACGGCGCCGCGCGCATTCCGGACAGCCGCGCGGGATAGTCGGCGGCGGCCTACCGCTCCGCGATGGTCTCGCGCCGCGGCAGGACGGCCGCCACCACCAGGAATGCCACACCCCACCACACGTACGACGACGCCTGAATCTGATCCCACAGCGGCCAGCTCAGGCCGTCCCATCGGCCCGGGCCGAGGCGCCAATGGGCGGGGTAGTGCAGCACCAGCGCGCCGACCACTCCGAGGGCGGGGAGGGCGACGGACCGGCGGGTGAGGCCGGAGTGGATGCACAGCAGCAGGATCGGCACCGACCACACCCAGTGATGCGACCACGACACCGGTGAGACCAGCAGTCCCAGAACGGCATTGACGCACAGGGCGGTGAGTCGGTCGTGCGCCGCGAGGGCGCGATGCATGGCGACGACGGCGACGATGCCGACGACGGCGCTGCAGGCGATCCAGACCAGGGTGCGGGGCCCGTCGTCCAGTCCGAGACGGGCGAGCATGCCGGTGAGCGACTGGTTGGCGACGTACCCCGGATGGCCGATGCGATCGGAGTCGACGAGCACGTCGGTCCAGTACCGGACGGAGCCGTCGGGGGTGGCGACGAACCCGAGGGCGGTGAACGCGAGGAAGGACACCACCACGGTCGCGGCGGCGCGGAACCGGCGAGCGAGCAGGAAGTACAGGACGAAGACCGCCGGCGTGAGCTTGATGGCGGTGACGAACCCGACGAGCAGCCCGCGCGGCCAGAGGGTGCGGCGGGGGAGCACGTCGAGCACGACCAGGCACATCAGGACGACGTTGATCTGGCCGTAGTCGAACGTCGACCACACCGGCTCCAGCGCGAACGCCGCCGCCGTGCCCGCGGCGGCGACCCACGCGGTGTCGGCCGGGCCGAGGGTGACCAGCGAGCGCACCGTCACGGCGACGGTCACCGCGAGCAGGACCATCGTCATCAGCGTCATGACGGTGGACGCCACGGTCAGGGGGAGCACCGCCATGGGGGCGAAGGCCAGCGCCGCCATCGGGGGATAGGTGAACGGCAGGGGGATGTCGACGCTGGTCGCGGGCAGCACGCCGTAGAGGTCGACGCCGTCGAGCAGCGCGCGGCCGCCGATGCGGTAGACGTCGAGGTCGAGACGATAGATCTCGCCCCACTCGCGCAGCGGCGGCAGGCCGATCAGGTTGAACGCGATGCCGGCCAGCAGGGCGACGACGGTGAGGACCTTGGCCGCCACCACCAGGGGCCGACGCCACCGGGGCGGGTCGCCGACGTCGGCGGTCGGCGCGGGGGAGCTCCGCATGCGTGGTCCTTCCGGGGCCGGCCGATAGGGTGGCCACCGTGCGCTATTTCTACGACTGCGAGTTCATCGAGGATGGTCGCACGATCGATCTGGTCTCCATCGGCATCGTCGCCGAGGACGGCCGTGAATACTACGCGGTGTCGGCGGAGTTCGACCCGGAGCGGGCCGGTCCCTGGGTTCGCCGCAACGTCCTGCCGAAATTGCCGCCGTTCTCGTCGTCGCTCTGGCAGTCCCGCGCTCGGATCCGCGACGAGATCCTGGACTTCGTCACCGCGGGCGGGGTCGACGACGTCGAGATGTGGGCCTGGGTCGCGGCGTACGACCACGTGGCGCTGTGTCAGCTGTGGGGTCCGATGACGGCGTTGCCGCGGGTGATGCCGCGCTTCACCCGCGAGCTCAAGCAGTACTGGCAGGAGCACGGGTCGCCGGCGCTGCCGGACGCACCGGACGACGCGCACGACGCGTTGGCCGACGCACGGCACAACCTGGCCAAGTTCCGCGCGGTCGAGGCCGCCCGCGCCGCCGCGGGCTGATCCGCCCGCGCGCTCGGACCGGGCTCGGCCCGGAATCGGGACCGTGACCGGTCACCACTATCCTGGTGTCGTGAACTGGACTGTCGACGTTCCGATCGAACGCCTGCCCGAGCTCCCGCCGCTCCCGGAGGCTCTGCGCGAGCAGCTCGCCGCGGCGCTGGCCAAGCCGGCCGCGCAGCAGCCGGACTGGCCGGCCGATCAGGCCGAGGCCATGCGCACGGTGCTCGAGAGCGTGCCGCCCATCACGGTGGCCGGCGAGGTCGAGGCCCTGTCCGCCGAGCTGGCCGCCGTCGCGCGCGGCGAGGCGTTCCTGCTCCAGGGCGGTGACTGCGCGGAGACCTTCGTCGACAACACCGAGCCCCACATCAAGGGCAACATCCGCACCCTGCTGCAGATGGCGGTCGTGCTCACCTACGGCGCGTCGATGCCCGTGGTGAAGGTCGCGCGCATCGCCGGCCAGTACGCCAAGCCGCGGTCGTCCGACGTCGACGCCCTGGGCCTGAAGTCCTACCGCGGTGACATGGTGAACTCGCTGGTCGCCGACGAGGCGGTGCGTGCGCACGATCCGTCGCGCCTGGTTCGCGCGTACGCCAACGCGAGCGCGGCGATGAACCTGGTGCGCGCGCTCACCGGCGCGGGCATGGCCGACCTGTACAAGGTGCACGACTGGAACCGCGAGTTCGTGCAGAACTCTCCTGCGGGCGCCCGGTACGAGCAGCTCGCGTCCGAGATCGACAACGGCCTCAAGTTCATGGACGCCTGCGGTGTCACCGACCCGAACCTCAAGCAGGCCACCATCTTCGCTTCGCACGAGGCGTTGGTGCTGGACTACGAGCGGGCGATGCTGCGCCTCGACAACGACGACGAGCACCCCAAGCTCTACGACCTGTCCGCCCACTTCCTGTGGATCGGTGACCGCACCCGTCAGCTCGACGGTGCGCACATCGCGTTCGCCGAACTGGTGTCGAACCCGATCGGTCTCAAGATCGGGCCCACCACCACGCCGGAGATGGCCGTGGAGTACGTCGAGCGGCTGGACCCCACCAACAAGCCGGGGCGTCTGACGCTGATCTCACGCATGGGCAACGGCAAGGTCCGCGACATGCTGCCGGCGATCGTGGAGAAGGTGCAGGCCACCGGCCATCAGGTCATCTGGCAGTGCGACCCGATGCACGGCAACACCCACGAGGCCTCCACCGGGTACAAGACGCGTCACTTCGACCGCATCGTCGACGAGGTGCAGGGATTCTTCGAGGTCCACCGCGAGCTGGGCACCCACCCGGGCGGCATCCACGTCGAGCTCACTGGGGAGAACGTCACCGAGTGCCTCGGCGGCGCCCAGGACATCTCGGACCTCGACCTCTCCGGCCGCTACGAGACCGCGTGCGATCCCCGCCTCAACACCCAGCAGTCGCTCGAGCTGGCGTTCCTGGTGGCGGAGATGCTGCGCGGCTGAGAGCACCGGGCCGCTGCTCTGCGACGGCACTGTCCTAGGGCAGCGACACCAACGTCACGGTCCCTCCCGGCGCGACGCGCTCGGAGGGACCGGGCGTCTGAGAGATCACCAGTGACCGATCGGTGCGGGTGACCTGCCGAACCCGGACGTCGAGACCGAGCCGTTCGAGTTCCTCCCGCGCGGAACCGACGGTGCGGCCTAGCAATGACGGCACGGGAACGGCCGTCGACACCCGCAGCGTCACTGCGGTCCCGGCCGTCACGCCGGTGCCGGCCGCCGGGTCGGTGCCGACGACGGACCCCCGGTCGACGTCGGCGTCGAAGACCTCCTCGACCGCGGAGACCGTGATGCCCACGCGATCGAGCGCGGCCCGCGCGTCCTGCTCACTGCGTCCGCGCACGTCCGGGACGTCGACCGGCGGCGCGCCCTTGCTGGTCACCACGCGGACCTCGCTGCCCACGGGCAGTACCGTGCCCGGCGCCGGATCGAGGGCGGCGACGTCGCCCCGCGCGGCGGAGCTGCTGAACGCCTCGCCGCCGTCGACGGCGACGAACGTGCGGTCCTCGAGCGCCCCGGCGACCTGGTCGGGCGAGGCGCCGGGGACGAGATCGGGCACCGTGGGGCGTCCCTGCGAGACGAGGACGGTGACCGTCTCGCCCCGCCCGAGGCGGGACCCCGCCGGCGGGTCGGTGCCGAGCAGGCGGTCGGTGGGCGCGTCGTCGGTCCACCGCCCCTCGACGGTGGCGGACAGATCCGCGGCCTCGATCGCGGACACCGCCGACGTCCGGTCGAGTCCGTCGACGGCGGGCACCGCGGTGAACCGACCCGAGCCCGCCCACCATCCGACCGTTCCGAGCACCAGGGCGGCCACCACCAGAATGGCGACCCAGATGGCCGCGACCCGGCGCGACCGCCGACGATCCGCGGCGTAGTCCGGGTAGGCGAACACGCCGCGGCCGGTGGACTCGCCGCCGTTACGGGGCTCGGCCTCCGTGTCGCGCGGGACGGCGGTGGTGACCATCTTGGTGTGCCGGGTGGGGGACGGGGCGCCGATCGACACCGCCGGGCCGGCGCCGATCGACGCCGCCGGCACGGCCACGATGGCGGTGTCGGGGGAGCGCGGCGCCTGCGGAGCGTAGGGCCGGGGAGCGTGCAGCGTCTCGGCGGACAGGTGCTCGGCCGAGCGCGCCGGGGCCGGGACGCGATACGACGGCAACCCGAGTGCGGCGGTCACCGAACGCAGGGCCTCACCCATCGTCCCGGCGTCGCGGAACCGCTCCTCAGGGGCGCGGCGAGTGGCGTCGCGGACGACCGCGTCGAGATGGCGCGGCACTCCCGGAACGACGGAACCCGGTGCGGGAACGTCGTTCTCGACGCGTTGGTAGGCGATGGACAACGACGTGTCGCCGTCGAACGGCGTCCGGCCGGTCAGCATCTCGAACAGCAGGACGCCGGCCGAGTAGACGTCGCTGCGGGCGTCGGCGGTGCCCGACGCGACCTGCTCGGGAGAGAGGTACGCCGCGGTGCCGAGGATGACGCTGGCGGACGTGGTGTTCGCGGCGGCGACCGCGCGAACCAGGCCGAAATCGGCGATCTTGACGTCGCCGTCGTCGGAGATCAGGACGTTCTCGGGCTTGACGTCGCGGTGCACCAGACCGGCGCGATGCGCCACGGCGAGGGCTTCGAGCACCGGTTGGAGCACGGCGACGGCGGCGTGCGGCGGCATCGGACCCCGCTCGCGCAGCAACTCGCGCAGCGTGCCGCCCTCGACCAGTTCCATCACCAGGAACGCGTGGTCGCCGTCGCGCCCGTGGTCGTGGACGGCCACCAGACCGGGATGGTGCAGGCGCGCGACGGCGCGGGCCTCGAACTCGAACCGCCGGACGAACTCGGGGTCGCCGGCGAACTGCGGATCCATCACCTTGATGGCCACGGGCCGGTCGAGACGCGTGTCCAGACCGCGATACACCGTCGACATGCCGCCACGGGCGATGGGAGCGTCGACTCGGTAGCGCCGCTCGAGGAACGCGCCGAGCAGCGACGGACCGGACACGGCCACGGTGGAGCCTCCTGCTCGTCGTCGGAGATGAGGACGGGCCGATCGGGGCCCGTCGTCCGATGGTAGTCAGTCCGAGCGGTGAACTTGGTTCACGACCTCCGCCGTGACTACCGTTGGCGCGGTGAGTGCCATTCCCTACTGCGACGACGTGATCCCCGCCGACGAGCAGGTCGTGCCCCTTCCCGACGTCGCGGCGTCCCTCGGCGTCGCCGTGACGCGTGTGCACCAGATGCTGCGCGAGAACAAGCTCGTCGCCGTGCGCCGCGACCGCGTGGTGGCCGTTCCCGCCGCGTTCCTCGATGCGCAGGGACACCCGCTCAAGCACCTCGCCGGGACGGTGTCCGTCCTCCTCGACGGAGGTTTCGACCACACCGCGATCCTGCGGTGGCTCTTCGAGGACGACGCCAGCCTGCCGGGTCGCCCCGTGGACGTCCTGCACGGCGACCACGCCCGCGAAATCGTGCGACGCGCCCAGGCAATGGCATTCTGACCGGCCCGGTCGGTGGCGTTCTGACCGGCCCGGTCGGTGGCTTTCCGACCGGCCCTCAGGACGCCGTCGGCAGCAGGCGCGCGGCCAGTCCGCGACCCGCGGCCCGCGCGGCCACGCCGCCGCGCCGACCGTTCCCGACGGTCGAGCGGCGGGACAGCGAGCGGTATCCGTCCCGTTCGACGACCCCCAGAATGTCCCGGTAGAGCGCGAAGGCGACTCGGATGCCCGGCCGGGCCCGCGGCGACAGCAGGTCGATCCCCGGCTCGGCGGTGCGATAGAGCGCGCGGCACGTGGCGATGACGTCCGCGAGCGCGCGCGCGACGCGCGGGTCCACGCTGTCGGTACGACGGCACCAGTGCAGCAGATCCTCGTCCACGCCGTAGGCGGCCAGCACGTCGCCGGGCAGGTAGATCCGGTCGCGGGCGAGGTCCTCGCCCGCGTCCCGCACGAAGTTCGTCAGCTGGAACGCCTCGCCGAGGGCCGCCGCGGCCGGCGCGGCCTCGTCCACCGGGCCGACGGTGCCGAGGATCGGCAGCATCTGCAGCCCGATCACCGCCGCCGATCCCCACATGTAGACCCGAAGGTCGTCCAGGGTGGCGTACCGGTCGGTGTAGATGCTCGACGACGGCACGTCCATGCGCATCGAGGTCATGAACGCCGTGAAGTACTCGGCCGGGATGTCGTATCGCCGAGCGGTGTCCACCGCGGCGGCGAGGATGCGGTCGTGGTCCGTGGCGGGCTCACCGGGCGCGGGCGCCACGGCCGCCGGTCCCTCGGCGAGCCCGGCCCGGAACCGCTGGTCGATGCGGTCCAGCAACGCCTCGTCGTCGGCGACGGCCGCGGCGTCGTCGCGCTCGGCGATCATGTCGACGTCGATGATGTCGTCCACCATGCGGGCGTACGCGTAGAGCGCGTGCACGGCCGGACGGCGTTCCGGCGGCAGCAGTCGTGTGGCCAGGAAGTACGTCTTGCCGTGTTCGCGCGCGACCTCACGGGAGACGGCGTAGCCCTCGCGCAGCAGATCCGTCACGTACCGACCTCTCGGGTGGACCGCCGGGTCGACGGCGCGACCGGAACGGTGTCGTGGTGGTCCGCCGCTGCGACGGCTGCCTCCGACGTGTCCGCGGGCAGCGCCGTCTCGGGCGCGGACTCCGCCGCGAACGCCGGGTCCGGCTCCGGATGGGTGACCGAGCGCAGACGCAGCGGATCGACCTGCCGCAGGGACAGCGCGGCGACGACGGCGGCGACGATGGCGAGCACCACGTGGGGGAAGGTGTACAGCCCGATCGAGCCGTCCGGCTGGAACACCAGCATGAGCCAGGCGGACAGGCCCACCAGCACGGTCAGCGTGGTGATGGACATGGTCAGTCCGGCGGCGACGGCGAGCGGCCAGGAGTAGTACCACGGCAGCGCGGCCGGGGACAGGATGACGATCGCCACCAGGGAGACCAGGATGCCCAGCAGCGCACTGCGCTCGGAGTGCCGTGACCGCCACCACGCCGTGACCAGGACGATCACCAGGGCGACGGCGCAGAGCAGGCGGGTGACCTCGAGCACCGGTCCGAGGCGGGCACCGGTGAACCAGCCGGTTCCGACGGTCACGAAGTGGGCGAGGATGGTCGGGAGCGAGAGCCAGTTGATGATCTTCGCCGACCCGCTGAGCGCCGTCAGCCAGCCGATGCCGACGCCGGCGACGACGGAGGACACGACGAAGACGCCCGCGAACACCGTGAAGCCGATGCCGGCGGTCTTGACGAAGAGCTGCAGGGTGCGCACCTGCCGAGTGGGTTCGCCGCGCTCGCGTAGGGCGTCGTTCTCCGCGCGCAGACGGGTCCGCTCGTGCTGCATCCAGATCCAGACCAGGAACGGCAGGGCGATGCCCGCGGTCGCCTTGATGGCGACGGCCACCGCCACCAGCCCCATGCCGAGCACGTGGCGATGGCCCAGGACGGCGGCGATGCCGGCGGTCATCAGACCGACCATGAGCATCTCGTTGTGGACGCCGCCGATGAGGTGGACCAGAACCAGCGGGTTCAGCACCGCGAGCCAGAGCGCGACGGCCGGGTCGGCGCCGAAGTGCCGGGCGATCCGCGGCACGGCCCACATGGTGAGCGCGAGCCCCGGCAGCATCGTCAACCGCAGCAGCATCGTGCCGGCGATGACGTTGTCATTGGTCAGGGAGGTGATTCCTTGCCCGAGGAGCAGGAACAGGGGGCCGTAGGGCGCGGTGGTGGTGGTCCAGACGGTGGAGACGTTGTCCAGCAGGATCCCGGGATTGGCGACGGGCCCCACGGCGTACGGATCGAAGCCGTCGCGCAGGAGGGCGCCCTGGGCGAGGTAGGAGTAGGCGTCGCGGCTGAACATCGGCACCGCGAGCAGCAGCGGCGCGATCCACACCGGAACCACCCAGCGAAGGCGGGAGACGGTGGTGCGGTGCGCCAGCGTCTCGCGGCCGAGCCGGACCCACGCGGCGATCATGAGCAGGACGCCGATCCACACCATCGCGGTGGACAGCACCAGGCCGTGGCCGAAGCGCAGCCACGACAGGTGCATCTCCTCGAGCAGCGGGTCGCGGCGACGGACGGCACCGGATCCGAAGCCGCCGAACGTGATCAGTGCGGCACCGGCGAGACCGACCAGCGTGGCACGGCCCGCTGCACCGGAGAGGAATGCCCGCACACCGCGACGATCGGTGCCCGCGGGGGACCGACCGAGGGAGGGCGTGGACATGTTCCTCCCCGAGTACCTCGACAGCGACGTGTGACGGCCGCGTGCGGCCTGTCGGAGAGTTTAGAGGCAACTCGGGCGACGCCACGCACGGACCGGGCCGACCCGCCGACCCGCGTCCCCCCGTCGCGGTCAGGCCCGCGCGCGACCTGCTGCCGCGTCGATCCGCTGGGCGGCCAGACGTCCGGAGATGAGCACGGTCGGGACGCCGACACCGGGTGTGGTGCCGCATCCGGCCAGCACGACGTTCTCGATGCCGGGAACCAGGTTGCGGCGCCGGAACGGGCCCGTCTGGCGGAAGACGTGCGAGGCCGAGAACGGGGTGCCGGCGATCATGCCCTGCGCGGCCCACGTCGTCGGGGTGTCGACGTGGTCGATCACCAGGTGTTCGGCGATGCCGTGGTACCCCCGCCGTTCCATCTCGAGAAGGATCTCGCGCACGTACGGCTCGGTGACCGCGTCCCAGTCGATCGGGGCGGTGTCGAGGTTGGGGCACGGGGCCAGCACGGAGATCGGCTCCTGCTCGACCCCGTCCGTGGTCACGCGCAGGCCCGGATCGGTGAGCGACGTACGCGTGATCAGCAGCGACGGATCGCTCATGACCGAGCCGCGGCCGCGGCGGGCGGTCAGCTCGCGGAACGTCTCGGCCCACTTCGCGCCGAAGTCGATGACGTGATGCGACCGCGAGGACCACGCCTCCGTGACCGACACCGGGACGCGCCCGTGGACGACCACCGCGGACGGCGACGCACGGATCCGTCGACGCGGCGTCCGCACCCCCGCCGTGCCGAGGAGGGCGTCGACGACGGGCAGGTCGGGCGTCAGCACCAGCGCGTCGCACGCGATGCGCTCGCCGCCCTCGAGGACGACGGCGCGTGCTCGGCCCCCGCCCTGTTCGATGCTGCGGACGGTCGCCTCGGTGCGCAGCGTGCCGCCGGCGGTGGTGAAGGCGTCGGCCATCGATTCGGCGATGACCCGCATCCCGCCCTCGGGGAACGTCACCCCGAGCGAGGTGTCCATGTGGGCGATGACGGAGTAGACGCCCAGCGCCTTCGCCGGGGCCACGCCGGCGTAGAGGGCCTGGAACGTGAAGATCCGGCGCAGCCGGTCGTCGTGGACGAAGGCGTCGACCTTGCCGCCCAGCTTCGCGAACCCGCCGAGCTTCAGCAGCGTCAGCGTCTTGCGGAGCGAGGTCGGCTCGGCCACCAGATCGACGGGGGAGTCGAAGTTGCCGCCGACGAAGCGGTCGTACGCGGCGTCGAACATCGACGCCAGCCACCCGCGCAGCCGCCGGTAGCGTGCGGCTTCCTCGGGTCCGCAGGTCCGCTCGACCTCGGCCACCATGCGCTCGGGGTCGGAATGGACGTCGATGCTGGTGCCGTCGGCGAACCGCGTGTGGTATGCGGGGTGGAGCGGGTGCAGACGCAGAGGCGGCGTGGTCGACTCGCGGGTCGCGCCCACCGCGGCGAGCGCCTCGTCGATCAGATCCGGCATGGTCAGCACGCTGGCGCCGGTGTCTATGCGGTAGCCCGGAGCGGCGACCGACCCGACGCGGCCACCCACGGTGTCCGAGCGTTCGAGCAGGGTCACCTCGCGGCCCGTGCCCCGCAGGTGCAGGGCCGCGGCGAGTCCGGACAGCCCGGCCCCCACCACGACGACGTGATCGGTGGGGCCGGTGACCGTGGCGGCGGTGGACGTCATGTGGTTCTCCTGGTGGCGGCGTGCGCCATGGCGACGAGGCGGTCCGCCGCGTCGGGTGAGATGTCGGCACCGGACAGCGCGGCGAGCGCGGACTCGGTCAGATCGGTGATGCGGCGCTCGACGTTCTCGACCGCGCCCAGCTGGACGAGCAGCTCCCGCATCTCGTCCACCATCGCCGGGGTGAGGTCGGTTCCGAGTCCGGTGCGGATGGTCTCGGCGGCCGCCGGGTCGTCGCGATCGGCGACGTCCAGCGCCGCCGCGATCAACACGGTTCGCTTGCCCTCTCGCAAATCGTCACCCGAGGGCTTGCCCGTCACCGCCGGATCGCCGAACACGCCCAGCAGGTCGTCCCGCAACTGGAACGCGATGCCGATGTCGGCGCCGAAGGTGCGGTAGACGTCCAGCAACGCGGCGTTCGCATTCGCCAACGCGCCGCCGATGAGCAGGGGCCGCTCCACCGTGTACGCGGCGGTCTTGTAGCGGTCGATCCGCAGCGCGGCGTCGAGCGAATCGTCGCTGCGCGCCTCCACCGCGATGTCGAGCAACTGGCCGCCGAGAACTTCGGTGCGCATCGCCGACCACATCGGGCCCACGCGGCGCACCGTCCCCATCGGCAGGTCCGCCTCGCGGATCAGATCGTCCGCCCAGCACAGTGCGAGATCGCCCAGCAGGATCGCCACGGCCTCGCCGAACGCGGCCGGATCTCCGATCCACTCGGACCGGCGATGACGCTCGGCGAAGGTCACGTGGACGGTGGGAAAACCGCGTCGGGTCAGCGAGGAGTCGATGATGTCGTCGTGCACCAGGGCGCAGGCCTGAACGAACTCGAGAGCCGAGCAGACCTGCAGAACCGCGTCGGCGTCGGGCCCGGACGGATCGCCGCCCGCGCCGAGCCAGCCGGTCCACGCGAATGCCGGCCGGATGCGCTTGCCGCCGCGCAGGACGAACGAGCGGAGCTCCTCGACCGCCTCGGTGTAGACGGGACCGACGCTGTCGACCGTGGCGCGGCGGGACTCGACGAAGGAGTCCAGGACGGACTCCACGGCGCTCACGAACGACCCGCGGGGCCAGTCGGCGCGGTCGCCGACGAGGGGGGCGGAATCACCCGCGCGCGCGTGATCGACGCCGGTGGTCGGGAGAGATGCGGCAGACAGGGTTTCCTCCGGGAGCACGCAGGGACGTAAGAGCACTCGAGGCCCGCACCGGTGAACGGAGGCGGACGCACGGCGGGACAGGACCTCGCCTGCCCGCACTCTAGTGCTGATTCGGACACCCCCGCGTCGACAGACGACCCCCACACGCCGGCCCGCTCGAGGGGCCGGTCACACCGCCGCCGTTCGGGAACGCACTTCTATGCTGTGCACGTGACCGATCGATCACGCACGTCCCGCACCCCGTCCGTCGTCGACCGGCTGGCGGCGGCCACCCACGGGAGCGTGCCCTTCTCCGTCGAGTTCTCGCCGCCTCGCGACCAGGCCGGTGAGGACCGCCTGTGGCGGACCGTGCGGGCGTTCGAGCAGATGCATCCGGCGTTCGTGTCCATGACCTACGGCGCCGGCGGATCGACGCGTGACCGCACGGTGCGCGTCACGGGCGACCTGGCCGACTCCACCACGCTGGTCCCGGTGGCGCATCTCACCGCGGTGGGGCACAGCGTCGCCGAACTGCGGTCGATGGTCGGGGCGTACGCCGATCGGGGCATCGCCAACATCCTCGTGCTGCGCGGTGATCCGCCCGGTGACCCCCTGGGCCCGTGGGAGAAGCATCCCGACGGCGTCGAGTACGCCGAGGACCTGGTCCGACTGGTCAAGGACCTGGGGGACTTCCACGTCGGTGTGGCGTCCTTCCCCGGTGGGCACCACCGGTCGCCGTCGCTTGACGACGACACCCGATTCCTCGTCGGCAAGCTCCGGGCCGGCGCGGACTACTCCATCACTCAGATGTTCTGGGACGTGGAGGACTACTTGCGGCTTCGGGACCGAGTGAGCGCATTCGATCCCGAGCAGGGCGCGAAGCCGATCATTCCCGAGATCATGCCCATCACCTCCATGCGCTCGATCGACCGCGCCGTCGAGCTCTCCGGATCGGAGCTGCCCGCGGCCGTGCGCGCGCGCCTGGCCGCCGCCGCGGGGACCGGCGAGGAGGACCGGGCCGCCGTGCGCGCGGTGGGCATCGAGCTGGCCACCGAGATGGGGGAGCGGCTCATCGCCGAGGGCGCGCCCGGCCTGCACTTCATCACCCTGAACTTCGCCAAGGCGACGTCGGAGGTCGTGGCGAACCTCGGGCTCGCCCGGCCGGCTCCGGCGATGACCGGGTCAGCGACGGGTGTCGAGAGCGCGTGACTTCCAGGTGAGCGTGCCGCGGCGCCGTCCGCGGTCGCTGGACACCGCGAGCGCCGTCCCCACCACGATCGACGCCGGGTGCCAACTCGACGTCACGACGTCGCGAAACAGGGAGTCCGGGCTGCCCTCGGCCCGCCGGGACGCCAGCCGCGACACCACGCCGGCGCCGTAGCCGAGCGCGGCCCAGCGGCGTGTGCGACGCGACGACGCGAGCAGACCGGTGGGCGGCACCACCCAGATCGACGCCACCACGGCACCGACGGCGACGGCGAGAGGTCCCCGGCCGAACTGCGACCACAGCCACTTGCCGTGGCCGGCCCACACCTGCGCGGCGTCGTCGTACATCCGGCAGGTGGCCACCCGCCCGCCGTACCCGACGGCCGTCGGCAATCCGTGTCGGCGGAACTCGCGTACCAGCTCGAGATCGTCGGCGACGGCGCCACGCGTCGATCGGTGCCCGCCGACGGCGCGGTAGGCGGCGGCGTCCATGACGAGGAACTGGCCGTTGGCCACGCCCATCGAGGGACGACGGCCGCGGTTGGCTCCTCGGACGTAGAGGCTCACCGACCACGACCAGGAGAGCAGCGGCTGGACCAGCCGCTCGGCTCGGGTCACGGCCACCTGCCCCGGCCACGGGCTGAGGAAGGCGGTGCGGAGCTCACGCAACTCCGCGACGGCCGCATCGACGGCGTGCGGTGTCAGCCGGACGTCCGCGTCGACGAAGACCACGACGGTCGGGTCCGTCTCCGTGAGCGCGCGGTCACCGAGATCGATGCACGTCACGGACTTGCCGACGCCGCCCGCCGCGTCCGGCCGCCGACGGTCCACACGCACGCGGGGGTCGCCGCCGGCGGCGGCCCGAGCGACGTCGGCGGTGCCGTCGGTGGACTCGTCGTCGAGCACCAGGACGGTCAGGGCGGCAGCGGTCCGCTGGGCGAGCAGGTCGGCGAGCAGATCGGGGAGCCGGGCCGCTTCGTCGCGGGCCGGAATGCACACGGTGACCCGCTCGGTGGCCGCGGCCGCGCCGCCACGGCGGGGCGCGACCACGGGTGCCGTGCGGGCGTTCACCACCGCCAACGCCGCGGTGGCCGTCGCCGCGAGAGCCCCGGCCCGCACGAGGCGGCCGTACACGGTCAGCCGGCGTCGTTCGGGCGTCGCGACGTGCGCAGCGACGGGTTCCGCGACACGTAGGCCATGCCGCCGACGATTGCGGCGACACCGACGGTCACCCCGAAGACGATGCCCGCCCAGCCGGCGAAACTGCGCGTGTTCGGATCCGAGTACCGCACCTCGGCGCGCAGCGTGCTGCGTTCACCGGCCGGCAGGGCCCAGGAAACCACGTTGTCACCCTCGCGGGCGCCGTTGGTGGTGGTCACCCGCGCCGGGAAGGCGATGGTGAACTGGACGTCGCTGCCGTCGGCGGGCACGGTGCCCAGATCCACCTGGCCGGACAGGGCGACCAGGTCGCCGGAGCGGGTCAGCGTCAGCTGGAACAGCCCGCTGGCCTGGTCGGACAGTCCGCCGAGCTGCTGCACGTCGCCGAACGTCAGATCGCTGAACAGTGCCTCGCTGCCCACGTATCCGTCGGAGGAATACGGCTGGACGCGAATCTTCCCGGACAGGCTGTCGGGCACGTCGAGACCCGGCCCGGTGTCACCCTCCGCGGACGGAATCACCGCCACCACGATGCGCCCCGAGACGCGGTCGTCGGAGGACACGCCCATGGACACCTGGGCGCGCAGACACCCGGACAGCAGGACGGCGGCGAGCGCGAGCACGGTCACGACGGCGAGGCGGCGCGTCGTCCGACGACGATCGGGATGGCGGGAGCGAGGTTCGGCTGGCGTGACCACAGCGGTCATGGTGCCAGCCGACCGGCCGCCGTCAGTGCACGGGTCGATCGACACGCGGACGGGTCGCCGCGGCGTCGCGCCGGCGTACCGCCAGCAGGAAGGGCACGCCGACGACACCCATGGCGACCAGGCCGTACAGGGCGGACCAGCCGAGGTCTGGGAGAAACACGGCGTGGGCCACGGCGGACCCGAGCCAGGTCCACAGGAAGAGCGCGAGCGGAACCGAGCGCGAGACATCGGGCCGCTCGGACCGTGAGCGCCCGAGCAGCTCCATGGCCACCGCCATGCAGAAGGCGACGAGCAACCATCCGACGTAGTTGGTCCAGGGGATACCGGGCAGTCCCGGCAGCCCGGAGAAGGCGCTGCACCAGGTCCACTGGCCGTCGGCGACCATCTGCGGGTCGAGGTAGAGGTCCCAGCCGACCACGCCGACCGTCGTCAGGCCGATGCGCGTCGCCGCGCCGGCCCGAGCGCGCTCGGTGATCACCGTGGCCGCCGTCCACACCGGATACAGGCCCGCTGTCCAGGCGAACGGCACCACCACCGGGACCCGGGCGATCGAGGGTCCGATCCGATCCTGCGCGTAGGAGTAGCACCCGAACGGCATGCCCGTGCGCGTGCCGACGATCTCGGCGATCAGACCGATGCCGGCCGTGATCACCACCATCGCGACGGCCCATCCGCCGCCGCGGGACCGGGTGGCGTGCGCGACGCACGCCGCGGCGAGGAGGGCCACCACGGCGAACGTGATGGTGTCCTTCACCGAGCCCGACGCGAGCGGGTAGGCGATCTGGGCCAGGACGGCCGCCACCGCGAAGCCGAGGGCCACCGGCGGGGTCCGCAACGCGGTGGTCACCTCACCGGCCCACCATCGCGCCGAGGCGGGAGGCGAGGCGTCGCACGGGCGATCCGCCCCGGTCGGCCAGGGCCAGGCGCGCCGCGCTGCGGCCGGACGCCCCGGACACACCGCCACCCGGGTGGGTCGAGGCGCCGGTGAGGAAGAAGGACGGCGCGCCCGGCACGGTCATGCCCGCCAGCGCGGGCATCGGCCGCCACATCATCATCTGGTGCAGCGACATCTCCACGTGCATGACGTTGCCGCCGATCAGTCCGAGTTCCTGTTCGAGGTCCCAGGGCGACTGCGTGTGGCGGCGCAGGACGGAGTCGGCGAAACCGGGGGCGTAGCGATCCACCTCGGCGACGATGCGGTCGCCCTCGAGCTCGGCGACCTCGGGCGATCCGCCGCGCCACGAGCGTCCGTCGGCCAGGCGGTAGGGGTGCCACTGGGACCACAGGGAGACCTGGTGCTCGCCGGGTGCGGCGATCGAGGGATCCACCGCGCTGAAGCTCATGGCCAGCACGACCGGTGCGGGGGGCAGGTCACCGGCCGACGCGGCACCGTGGGCCCGACGCAGCTGGGCGCGGTCGTGCACCAGCAGCTGCAACCCGTGCGAGGAGTCCGCGACGTCGGTGTTCGGGTACTGCGGCAGGGCGGACGTCGACGCCCGGACCACCATGCCGATACCCGGGCCCACGTCGATCTGCCGTCGCCACGACGCGGTGGTCGCCGTGTCGAATCCGCCGGCGTCGAGCAGGTCCAGGGTGGTCAGGACGTGGCACCCGGCGATCACGGTGCGGGCCCGGACCTCCTCGCCGCTCGCGGTGCGCACCGACCATCCCTCGCCTCGTCGACTCACCGAGGTGACGGCGTCGCCGAGGGTGACGGTGCCGCCGTCGGCCTCGATCTTGGTCGCGAGGGCGACGGAGAGTGCGCCACTGCCGCCGACCGCGCGACCGGGCGGGGTGGTGTGCATCAGTGTGTTGAACGCGACCATCGGGGCCGTGCCCGGTTCGGACATCGGCGGACCGGACTGCGCCCCGAACCAGGCGAGAGCGGCCTTGAGTCGCTCGCTGTCGAACCACCGGTCGAGCAGCGCGTCGCCGGAGGCGAGGAACTCGCGCGAGAGCGCCGCCGGGCCGTCCTTGGCGTCCATCCCCCAGAACGAGGAGAAGAACGCACGCCCGGTGGGCGGCGCGCCGAACGAGCGCATGACCCGGGCGCTGCGCGGGCCCCACACCGTGACGAAGCGCCGGTACGCGTCCGCGTCCCGACGTCCGCAGGCCGCCTCGATCGACGCACACGTGGCGTCGAGGTCCACCGAGAACACGATGCCCGGCTCGTCCGTGCCGGGAGGTGGGGGAGCGAACGCCCAGGGATCGCAGTCCAGGTAGCGCAGGCCGTGCTCGGCCAGACGCAGTTCCTCGATGATCCCGGTCTGCCGCACCATGATGTGCGCGGACGACCCGCGGTCGACCTTGTGGCCGGGGAAGCGCTCCACGGTGGACGCCGCGCCGCCGACGACGGTGTCCCGCTCGAGCACTCGGACCGACCACCCCGCCTCGGTGAGGTAGGCGGCGGAGACGAGAGCGTTGTGTCCCGATCCGATGACGGCGGCGTCGATCACGTGGTCGGCTCCTCGGTGGTGGTGGTGGGGACGGCGGAGGTGGGGTGTCCGGCCGGACGAGGGTGGTCCGACGGTGACGTGTCCAGGGGTAGTTCGCGGCCGAGGACGGCGAAGGGTCGGGAATCGCCCGCGAATCGGAAGCGGCGCAGCACGTCGGTGAAACCCGCCCGACGGTAGAGACGCCACGCGCGGTTGTCCTCGGCGTGGACCTCGGGAGTGGAGAGCAGCACGCGCTGCTCGCTTCTCCCGGCCAGCAGGGCGTCGAGCAGTCGGCCGCCGATGCCGGCGCCCTGCACACCGGGCGCGACGTGCAGCTCGGTGAGCTCGACGTAGTCCGCGAGAACGAGTTCCGCGCGATCCGGGCTCCACCCGGCTCGGCGCAGCCCGTCGCGGACCTGGCGATGCCACCACTGGCCGTGGTCGCCCCGGTAGCAGTAGGCGATGCCGACGATGCGGTCGCCCTGCAGCGCGCCGACGGCACGCCATCCCGGCCGCAGGATGTGTTCGGACCACATCGGGGCGCGGTGCAGGTCCGTTCCCGGTGGATAGCCCATGGCGTCGACGTACACCGCGAGCGCCTCGGTCAGCCGCGCACGCATCAGTTGCGGGTCGAGGTCGAGCAGAGTGACGTCTCCGCTCCCGGCGGATGCGGGCACGACGGTCACGGTACCCATCCGACGAACCCTGGCGCGTCGGCGTGACGAGCGGTACTGTCGATATCGAACACACGTTCGACGGAACGGGACGGACCCGGCCGGGCGTCGTCAACCCGGCCGTTCGTGTCGGACCTGCGTGATCTTCTTCGCACCGATGGTCGGAGCGGAATGCGCGGCCCCCCGGGCAGTGGTTGGCATGGGTGACGGCACACGCACGGCACCGAGCACACGTCATCGAGCACACAGCATCGAGCACACGAGGAGGTTCCACCCATGGCGACAGGTTTCGCTCCCGGGAGCACCCGCGGCGCTCGCGGCACGGTTCTGCCCTTCGGTGCTCCGGCAGCACCCGTGGCACCGGCGGGTCCGCCGCCGCGCTCGGCGGCGTTGCTGCGGCGGGCGGATGCATTGCTCGCGACTGCGGCGGGTGCACCGACCGCCGCCGATCGCTTCCTCGAGGCGTACGTGGCCGCCTTGCGCGGTGCCGGTGCCCTGCTCGACGCGGTGGACCCGACGCCGAAGCGCGGTACGCCGCGCAGTGCCTGGGTGCGGATGCAGTCGGCGGCGCCGGAGTTCTCGGACTGGGCGGCGTACTTCTCGGCCCACTCGTCGGTTCGAGCGGCGATCGAGGCGGGGTCCGGCGACCGGATGGACTCGGCCGAGGCCGACGAGTTCTTCACCCAGGTCGGACGCTTTCTCCACCGGGTCGAGGACCTGCTGACGGCGTCGTCGGAAGCGGTCCCGCAGTCCGCGTAGGACGAGGCTCCACCACGCCGCCCGATTTTTCCGCATACTGGTGTGGCAGCGAGGTGGTACGCCACCGAATCTGCTCGTATCATCGTCAGCAGGTGGCCGGACCGATCGGCCGCCTCTCACTTCTGGCCGGGAGTGAGATCCCATCCAGTGCCGGGGGAGGTACCGTGCCACTCTCCGAGCACGAGCAGCGCATGCTCGACCAGATCGAGAGCGCTCTCTATGCCGAGGACCCCAAGTTCGCGTCCACCGTGCGCGGCGGACGTATCCGAGCGGCGTCGACTCGCCGCCGCTTCCAAGCCATCGCGTTGTTCGTCGTCGGTCTGGTTCTGCTGATCGCCGGCGTCGCGCTTCCTGTCAAGCCCGGTGGGTTCCCCATCATCAGTTTGGTGGGTTTCGCGGTCATGTTCGGCGCGGGTGTTCTCCTGCTCGTCCGCAAACCCGGCGCGCCCACCGCCGAGGCGGATGCCGACGATGGTGCAGAGCCGTCGGGACCGCCGTCCTCGTCCCGTCGTTCCGGCCCCGCCACGCGCGGCACGTCGGGCCAGCGGGGTGCCAAGCGTCCCGGCTTCTCGGCTCGGATGGAGGAACGTTTCCGACGCCGCTTCGACCAGGGCTGACCGACACGGGTCGGCGTCCGCGCTGACTCCCTGATCTTCACGCCGAATGCGGCGCCTCGTCACGAGGCGCCGCGTTCGGCGTTTTCGTGCGTGCCCGCCGCCGCACCGCATCCCACCGGGGCTCGAGGGTGCGAGTTTTCCCACGGGATCCGGGGCAGATCCGCGGATCCGCAGTGTCGAGGCGGATCGTGTGGCAAAACTCGCGCGGGTGCCGGGCTCGGGGTGCCGGCGCACCTGCGCCGCCCCACGACGCCCCACCGAAGCCGGCGAACGTCGTCCGGGCCCCCACTTTCCTCCACTCGCACACGGGAAAGCGCCTCGAGCTGCGCTGTTCGTCGGCCGAAGCAGCGTCACGGAACCAGGGCCTGCCGTCCGTTCTCGTCGTCACCCACGAGAACTCACCGTGTGCGACCTGGTCTTTCGATGACATGTCACCACTCCGAGGGGGCGAAGTGATTGAAAGTGGGGGAAAGTGGGGTAATGTGGCCCTCAGCGGAGAGAGCAAGCCGCGACGGACGCAAGCGGGAGGTGCCGGGTGTTCCTCGGTACCTACACGCCCAAGCTCGACGACAAGTTCCGGCTCACGTTGCCGGCGAAGTTCCGAGACGAGTTGGCAGGAGGTGTGATGGTGAGCAAAGGGCAGGATCACAGCCTGGCCATCTACCCCCGTGCTGTGTTCGCCGAGCGCGCGGAGCGGTTGGCGGCGGCGTCGCGGTCGAATCCGCGGGCGCGGGCGTACATCCGCAACCTGGCGGCCGGGACGGACGAGCAGCACCCCGACGGACAGGGCCGGATCACCATCGGCCCCGCTCACCGGGAGTACGCGAACCTCTCCAAGGACTGCGTCGTGATCGGCTCGATGGACTATCTCGAACTCTGGGACGCCGCGTCCTGGGACGCCTACTCCCGGGAGCACGAAGAAGATTTCTCGCAAGCAGTGGACGAATCGCTCGAAGGAATGTTGTAGCCGACCGTGGCCGACGCGAGTGCCGCGTGGCCTCTGCCCGAACCGGGCCTTGACGTACTTCCCCGACGCCAAGTACCGGACCAGGACCCTGACGTACTTCCCCGACGCCAGGTGCCTGATCGGACAGGGACCTCGCGCGCATTCGCTCCCCACGGACCGCGAGACCGACCGCAACCGACACGACTGCAGACCACGGCGAGACACGGCGGGAGATCGAGATGGTGGAGCAGCAGGGGTCCCCGTCCCCCTTCTCTCACGTTCCCGTCCGACTCCACCGCGCCGACGAGTTGCTCGGACCGGCCTTCGCCGCCGCGGGTGATCGTGACCCCGTCTACCTCGACGCCACTCTCGGCCTGGGTGGGCACGCCGAACACTTCCTCGAGACCTACCCGCGACTGCGCCTGATCGGCCTCGATCGCGACACCGACGCTCTCGCGATGGCCCGTGAGCGCCTCGCCCCGTTCGGCGATCGGGTGGTTCTCGTCCACACCACCTACGACGGCATCGAGGGTGCGTTGGATCGCGCCGGCCTCGATCACGTCGGCAGCGTCGACGGCATCCTGTTCGACCTCGGTGTGTCGTCCATGCAGCTCGACTCCGCGGATCGAGGCTTCGCCTACTCGGTGGACGCGCCGCTGGACATGCGAATGGACCCGACGACGGGCCGCACCGCCGCCGACATCCTCAACACCGCCACGCACGGCGAGATCGCCCGCATCCTCAGCACCTACGGCGAGGAGCGATTCGCGGGACGGATCGCCTCCGCCATCGTGCGGCGTCGCGACGAGCAGCCGTGGACCACCAGTGGACCGCTCGTGGAGTTGCTGTACGACAGCATCCCCGCCGCCACCCGTCGCACCGGGGGACACCCGGCCAAACGCACGTTCCAGGCGCTTCGAGTCGCGGTCAACGCGGAGCTCGACTCGCTGCACGACGCGATCGCGCCGGCCCTGACCTCCCTGACCGTGGGCGGACGCATCGTCTTCATGTCGTATCAGTCCCTCGAGGATCGCGTGGTCAAGCAGGAACTGACACCGCTGACCCGCTCCACCACCCCCGAGGGCCTGCCGATGGAGCTGCCCGGGAGCGCTCCCGAGTTCCGACTCCTCACCCGCGGTGCCGAGAAGGCTCCGCAGTCCGAGATCGACGACAACCCCCGGGCGGCACCCGTGCGTCTGCGTGCAGCCGAACGTATTTCGAGGAGGACGTCGTGAGTGCACCTGTCGATGTGACGGGAGGGTCCCGGCGTTCGGGCGGCGCGGTCGACCGTGTCGGTTCCCCGTCCGCACCCGCCCGCACCGGCGCGGCCCGGCGTGCCTACGAGAAACGTCAGCGACGCGCCCGCGCCCTGGACGTCGACACGCCGTCGACCGATCGCCGCGCCGTCGCTGCACGAGTCCCGTTCGTCGCAGCCGTCATCGGCCTGCTCGCGATCGGCCTGGCCTGCACTCTGCTGCTCAGCACGCGCGCGGCCGAGGAGTCCTACCGGCTGAGCGACGCGCGCGCGGACAACCAGCGACTGACCGAGCAGGCGGCCGCCTTGCAGCGCGACGTCGAGCTGGCCGCCTCGGCACCCGAACTGGCACGGCGTGCGGCCGAGCTGGGCATGATCCCGACCAAGGACGTCCCCCGCCTGGTGGTGCAACCGGACGGGGTCGTCCAGGTGATCGGCACGCCCGCTCCCGCGGCGGGCCCGCCGGCCCCGGCGTTCTCGGCGCCCGTCGCTTCGCCCGGCCGTGGCGCTGCCGCTCCGACGACGACGCGGTCCGGTACGGGAGCCGCGGCCGCACCCGGCGCGACTCCCGGCGAGGCACTCACGCCGATGGACCGGGGCGCCGCGCCCACCACCACGACCGCACCGGCGACACCGGCAGCGCCGGCCGCGGCAGCGCCCCAGCCCGCAGCGCCCCAGCCGGCAGCGCCGCAGCCCGCAGCGCCCCAGCCGGCGGCGCCGCAGAACCCCGGACCGGTGAACGAACAGCCCGTGCCGGTGGCACCCGCGACCGGAGGCACGCAGTGAACCAGCGACGCGACGAGCCGCCCCTCCGCTCCCGCGGACCGGCCCCTCGGTACCCGGCTCGGTCCGGGCCGCAGTACCCGGGTCGACCGGCCGCGCCGCGCGGACGGGGTCCCTCCCGCCGTGGTGGTGCGAAGACGGAAACGTTCGACTTCCGCTTCCGCTATGGCCGGTTCGCCATGTTCCTGATTCTCGGCATCGCCACGGTGCAGTTGCTGTGGATCCAGGGCATCGACGCGCCCGCGCTGTCGGCGCAGTCGGCCAGTCAGCGGACGACGACCATCGTCGACCCCGCCACGCGCGGATCCATCACGGACCGGGACGGCAAGCCCATCGCGTTCACCATGGAGGCGAAGGCGCTCACCTTTCAGCCGCAGCGAGTGCGTGTCGAGCTCGAGGAAGCGAAGGCGAAGGACCCGTCGGCGCCCGAGCCGGACGATCGCATCGACGCCATCGCGGCCGGGGTCGCCGACGCACTGAGCGGCGTCGTGACCGAGAAGGACCTCATCGCCAAGATGACGGGGAGCTCGAGCTTCGAATACCTCGTGCGCAGTGTCGATCCCGCGGTGGCAGCGTCGATCGCCGAGGAATTCCCCGAGGTCGGTCTGGAACGCCAGGACATCCGCGAGTACCCGGGCGGCGCCCTCGCGGCGAACGTGGTCGGCGCGACGGGGTGGGACGGTCACGGGCTGCTCGGTCTCGAGGACTCGATGGATCCGGTCCTCGCCGGCACGGACGGCTCCCGCACCTACGACCGCGGCAGCGACGGCGCGGTGATCCCCGGAAGCTGGCGTGACCAGCAGCCCGCGATCGACGGCTCCACCGTGGAGCTCACGCTGAACAGCGACATCCAGTACCAGGTGCAGCAGCAGGTGCAGCAGGCGAAGAACCTGTCGGGCGCGAAGAACGCGTCGGCCGTCGTGCTGGACGCGAAGACGGGCCAGGTGCTGGCCATGTCGAACGACGGCACGTTCGACCCGTCGATCGGCGTCGGCAACAACCCCGCCGATGCTCAGATGGGCAACCTCGCCGTGTCGAGTCCGTTCGAGCCCGGCTCGGTGAACAAGATCGTCACCGCCGCGGCGGCCATCGAGGACGGACTGACGCGCCCGGACGAGGTGCTCCAGGTTCCGGGGAGCATCACGATGGCCGGAGCGACCGTGAAGGACGCATGGGATCACGGCGTCGCGCCGTATACCACCACCGGCGTGTTCGGGAAGTCGTCGAACGTCGGCACGTTGATGTTGGCGCAACGGGTGGGGGAGGACCGCTACGCCGACATGCTGCAGAAGTTCGGTCTGGGTCAGCGCACCGAGGTCGGGCTGCCCGGCGAGAGCGCCGGCAGTGTTCCCGCCCGCGACCAGTGGTCGGGCGGCACCTTCGCCAACCTGCCCATCGGACAGGGCCTGTCGATGACGCTGCTGCAGATGACGGGCATGTACCAGGCCATCGCGAACGACGGCCTGCGCATCCCGCCGCGCATCGTCTCCGCGACGGTGGGACGGGACGGAACCCGGACCGAGACTCCGCAGCCGGACGGTGTGCAGGTCGTCAGCCCCGAGACCGCGCGCACGGTGCGTGACATGTTCCGCTCGGTGACCCAGAACGATACGGGCGACCAGCGCGGCACGGGTGTGCAGGCCGGCATCGAGGGCTACCAGGTGAGCGGCAAGACCGGAACCGCTCAGCAGGTCGATCCGAACTGCAAGTGCTATTCGAACTCGAGCTACTGGATCACCTTCGCGGGCATCGCGCCCGCGGACGATCCGCGGTACGTGATCGGAATCATGCTCGACGCGCCCACGCGCAGCGCGGACGGCTCCGGCGGTCAGTCCGCGGCGCCGTTGTTCCACTCCATCGCCTCGTGGATGCTGCAGCGCGACGCCGTGCCGCTGTCCGCGGAGGCGGATCGGCTGGTGTTGCAGGCGGGCTGACCGGACCGGACCGGTCGGGGTGCGCGTCGCACCGCCGGTAATCTGATGCGTCGGCCTTCTCGCCGGAACGGTGCGTTCCGGCGAGTCGGCGCGTCGCGACCCCCGCGTGAACAGCCGTTCCGCCACGACAACCAGGAGCGATCACACCGTGCCCAGCTCGTCCCTCCGCCCGCAGCGGCCCCCGGTCACCCCGATCGGCCGGCTCGCCGACGCGATCGGGGCGACCGTGCACGGTGGCGCGTCGGCGGCGGAGATCTCGGTGACCGGCATCGAGCTGCGGGCACAGGACGTTCTGCCGGGGGACCTGTTCGCGGCTCTGCCGGGTGCGCACAGCCACGGAGCCCGGTTCGCCGCCGACGCCGTGGCCCGCGGCGCGGTCGCGGTGCTCACCGATCCGGAGGGTGCGGATCTCGTCGCGAACTCGGCGGGTGGTTCCGCCGGGGCGCACTCCGACGTCGTGGTGCTGGTGCACCCGCATCCGCGGTCGGTGCTCGGCTCCGTCTCGGCGACGGTCTACGGCGATCCGTCGGCGTCGATGATCGTCGTGGGGATCACCGGCACGTCCGGCAAGACCACGACGTCGTATCTGGTCGAGGCGGCGCTGCGCGCGGGCGGCCGCACCCCGGGCCTGATCGGCACCGTGGAGACCCGGATCGGTGACACCCCCGTGCCCTCGGCGCTGACGACGCCCGAAGCGCCGCATCTTCACGCCATGTTCGCGGCGATGCTCGAGCGGGGGTGCGACAGCGTCGTCATGGAGGTCTCGTCGCACGCGCTGTCGCTCGGCCGCGTCGACGGCACCCGATTCGCCGTCGGAGCCTTCACGAACCTCTCGCAGGATCATCTCGACTTCCACCACACGTTCGAGGACTACTTCGCGGCCAAGGCGCGCCTGTTCGCCGCCGAGTCGGACGTGCACGCGGCCGAGTCGGTGGTCTGCATCGACGACGAATGGGGGCGCCGGATGGCCGACATCGCGGCCGCGTCCGGCCCTGTGACCACCGTGTCCACCGACGGGGAGGCCCGCGGCGCAGCGGCCGTCGCCCGGAACTGGCAGGTACGTGCCGACGGCGCTCAGACCTTCGAGGCCGTCCTGGGTGACCGCGTCGTGTCCGCGACGCTTCGATTGCCGGGTCGCTACAACGTCGCCAACGCCCTCGTCGGTGCCGCCGTGGCCGCGCGCGTCGGGGTCGACCCGCAGGTCGCGGTGGACGCCATGGCCACCGTGGACGTGCCCGGACGCATGCAGCGGGTCGACCGCGGCCAAGCGTTCCTCGCCGTGGTCGACTACGCCCACAAGCCGGCCGCCCTGGAGGTGGCGTTGGCCACCCTGCGTCGGCAGACCACCGGCCGCGTGGCCGTCGTCGTCGGCGCCGGCGGGGACCGCGACACGGAGAAGCGTCCGCTGATGGGTGCCGTCAGCGCCGCGGCGGCCGACCTGGTGGTGATCACCGACGACAACCCGCGGTCCGAGGACCCGGCCGCCATCCGCGCGGCCGTCCGCACCGGCGCGATGGGCGTCGACGACGCCGCCCGCGGGGAGGTCGTCGAGATCTCGCCGCGTGCCGACGCCGTCGCGTACGCGGTGCGGTGGGCGCGTCCGGGTGACGTCGTCCTGGTGGCGGGCAAGGGGCACGAAGTAGGTCAGAAGGTCGGCGACGTCGTGCATCCGTTCGACGATCGTGAGGCGCTGGCTCGAGCCATCGACGAACTCGGGGAGGACGGGACGTCATGAGAGCACTGTCGATCGGGGAGATCGCGGACATCGTCGGAGGGACTCTGCACGACGTGCCGGATCCGGACGTCCGGGTCACGGGCACGGTGGAGTTCGACTCCCGGAAGGTGACCGCGGGCGGAGTGTTCCTCGCCCTGCCGGGTGAGCGGGTCGACGGCCACGATCACGCCGCCGACGCCGTCGCGGCCGGCGCGGTCGTGGTGCTGGCGACGCGGCCGGTGGGTGTCCCCGCCGTCGTCGTCGAGCCGACCCCGCGCCCGGACCTGCCCGCGTACGACCCGACCGGAGCGGGACCCGCCGTGCTGGCGGCGCTCGCCGCGCTGGCGTCCGCGTCGGTGACCGGACTGATCGAGAACGGGCTGACCGTCGTCGGCATCACCGGGTCCTCGGGCAAGACGTCCACCAAGGACCTGATCCGGGCGGTCCTCGAGCGGGCGGGCACCGTGGTGGCCCCGCCGGGCTCGTTCAACAACGAACTCGGCCACCCGTGGACGGTGCTGCGGGCGGACGAGACCACCCGATTCCTCGTTCTGGAGCTCTCGGCGCGCGGGCGCGGGCACATCGCCGAGCTGGCCCGGATCGCGCCGCCGCGCATCGGCGTCGAGCTCAACGTGGGCACCGCGCACCTCGGGGAGTTCGGGTCGCGCGAGAACATCGCGGAGGCCAAGTCCGAGCTGGTCCAGGCCCTGCCTGCCGCCGCCGACGGCGGCGTGGCCGTCCTCAATGCCGACGACCGGCTCGTGGCGGCGATGGCCGAGAAGACCACCGCACGCGTCGTCACCTACGGCCACGGCGGCAGCGCGGACGTGCGCGCGACGGACGTCGTCCTCGACGCGGAAGCGCGCGCGTCGTTCACGCTGCACACGGCGTCCGGGTCCGCCCCGGTCGCCTTGCAGGTGCACGGCGAGCACCAGGTCTCGAACGCCCTGTCGGCCGCGGCCGTCGGACTCGAGTGCGGGATGGCTCTCGACGACATCGCGGCCGCGCTGGGCGACGCCCGCGCCGCGTCGGAGCGGCGCATGGACGTGCGCACCCGCCCGGACGGCGTCACGGTGATCAACGATTCCTACAACGCCAACCCCGATTCGGTGCGCGCCGCCCTCAAGGCCCTGGTCACGATGGCCCGCGCCGATCGCAGCAGCGCGCGGCGCTCCTGGGCGGTGCTCGGGGAGATGGCGGAGCTGGGCGAGGACTCCGTGATCGAACACGACCGGATCGGCCGACTGGCCGTGCGGTTGGCGGTGGACAAGCTGGTGGTCGTGGGGACCGGGCGTCCCTCGCACGGCATGCACCAGGGCGCGGTCATGGAAGGGTCCTGGGGCGACGAATCGGTGCTGGTTCCCGACGCCGACGCGGCGGTCGAGCTGCTGCGCGAGCAGGTGGCGCCGGGTGATCTGGTGTTGGTCAAGGCATCGCAGTCGGTGCGGCTGTGGACCGTCGCGGAGGCGGTCCTCGCGGAGCAGGGGGAGAACCGGTGAGGCAGATTCTGTTCGCGGGAGGCATCGCGCTGGCGGTGGCGATCCTGCTGACGCCGGTTCTCATCAAGGCGTTCTCGCGGCAGGGCTTCGGCCAGGAGATCCGTGTGGAGGGCCCGGCCAGCCACCAGTCCAAGCGCGGCACCCCGACCATGGGCGGCGTCGCGATCCTCGCCGGCCTGTGGGCCGGCTACTGGGGCTCGCACCTGATCGGTATCGCGTACGACGCCGACGGGCCGTCGGTGTCGGCCCTGTTGGTGTTGGGGTTGACCACCGTGCTCGGTGTGGTCGGCTTCCTCGACGACTTCATCAAGATCCGCAAGCAGCGCAACCTGGGCCTGAACAAGACGGCGAAATTGGTGGGTCAGCTGTTCGCAGCCGTCATCTTCGGCATCCTCGCGCTCCAGTTCAACGGCGCGGGAGGACTGACCCCCGGCAGCGTGCAGCTGAGCTACGTCCGGGACATCGCCACGGTGTCCATGGGCGGCATCGTCTTCATCCTGTTCTGCTACCTGCTGGTCAGCGCGTGGTCCAACGCGGTGAACCTCACCGACGGTCTCGACGGTCTCGCGGCGGGCTCGATGACCCTGGTGCTCGGCGCCTACACCGTCATCACGTTCTGGCAGTACCGCCAGTCCTGCACCACCGAGCCGCGGCCGGGCTGCTACGACGTCCGTGACCCGCTCGATCTGGCCCTGATCTGTGCGGCGGCGGCCGGCGCGTGCATCGGCTTCCTCTGGTGGAACGCCGCACCCGCGAAGATCTTCATGGGCGACACCGGATCGCTGGCGCTCGGCGGTCTGCTCGCCGGACTCTCCATCGTCACCCGCACCGAACTGCTCATGGTGGTCATCGGCGCGCTGTTCGTCGCCGAGGCGGCCTCGGTGGTCATCCAGGTGGCGGTCTTCCGATCCAGTCGGCGCCGGGTGTTCCGCATGGCGCCGTTCCACCATCACTTCGAACTCGGGGGATGGGCGGAGACGACGGTCATCATCCGGTTCTGGTTGCTCGCGGCCATCTCGTCGGCGGTGGGTCTGGCGCTGTTCTACAGCGAGTACCTCGCCGCGGTCGGAGACTGATCGTGGCCGGTGCAACCGACCACCGGGCCGGTGAGAACAGTGGGGCGGTCACCGACCCTCGCGACCTCCGCGACCGGCGCGTTCTCGTCGCGGGCGGCCGGGTGTCTGGGCGTGCGCTGCTTCCGACGCTGGGCACGCTGGGTGCGCGGGTCACGGTGGCGGATTCCGACGAGTCGGCCCTGGCCGCCTGTGCGGACCTCGGGGCGGACACGGTGCTCATGGACCGGATCGCCCCCGACCGGGCGGCCGTCGGCGAGTTCGCCCTGGTGATCACGAGCCCCGGGTTCCGGCCCGATGCGCCGCTCCTGACCACCGCCCTCACCGTCGGCGTGCCGGTGTGGGGCGACATCGAGTTCTCGTGGCGGGTCGACCGCGCCGAGGTGTACGGCCCGGCCCGAACCTGGCTGGTGGTCACCGGAACCAACGGCAAGACCACGACCACCTCGATGCTCGCGTCGATTCTCGACGCCTCGGGGCGACCGTCGCTGGCCTGCGGAAACATCGGCGTCCCCGTCCTCGACGCCCTGCGGTCGGAGTCGCCGCGCGCCGAGGTCCTCGCCGTCGAACTGTCCTCCTTCCAGTTGTTCTGGGCGCCCTCGGTTAGGCCGGCGGCCGGGGTGGTGCTGAACATCGCCGCCGACCACCTCGATTGGCACGGCGGGATGGACGCCTACGTGGAGGCCAAGCTGCAGGCCCTGCGCGGCGACGTCGCCGTCGTCGGTCTCGACGACGCGGTGGCGTCGTCGTTGCGCTCGCGGGCGACGGCTCCGCGGACGGTGGGGTTCACGGCCGCGCGGCCGGCCGCGGGCGATCTCGGTGTCGAAGACGGCATGCTGGTCGATCGCGCATTCGGCGACGGCGTGCCGCTGGTGTCGGCGGCGGAGATCGAACCGCCCGGACCGGCGGGTCTGCAGGACGCCCTGGCCGCGTCGGCGCTCGCGCGCGCCGCGGGCGTGGACGCGGACGCGGTCGCGCGCGGGCTATCGGCGTTTCGCGTCGGTCCCCATCGTGCGGCGACGGTACGCGAGCTCGGCGGGGTGCAGTTCGTCGACGATTCGAAGGCCACCAATCCGCACGCGGCGCGGTCGTCGATCCTCGCGCACGAGCGGGTCGTCTGGCTCGCCGGTGGGCTGCTCAAGGGCGCCGAGGTGGACGACCTGGTCACGGAGGTGCGGTCCCGTCTGGTGGCGGCCGTGGTGTTCGGCCGGGACGGGGACGCCATCGCGGCCGCGCTGGGGCGACACGCGCCGGATGTCCCCGTGGTTCACGTGCCGCCGGGGGACGATGCCTCTGTGGCCGATGAGACGGATGTGACCAACGGGGATCAGGTGATGACGCTGGCCGTCCGCGCCGCCGCCCACCGTGCCGAGCCCGGAACCACCGTGCTGCTGGCCCCGTCGACGGCCTCCTTCGACCAGTTCCGGGACTACGGCCATCGCGGGGACAGCTTCACCGCCGCCGTCGCCGACCTCACGGAGGCGGATCTGGGCACCGGCGCACGGCCGGGGACCCGGGGATGAGCACATCGCAGGCGCCTCGCTCCCGTTGGTCCGTGCGCGCACCCCGCGCCGTCGACACCTGGTTGAACCGGCCGCTCGCGTCGTTCCACCTCATCGTGACCGTGGCCGCGATGCTGACGACGCTCGGCGTGGTCATGGTCCTGTCCGCATCGTCCGTCGAGGCCTACGCCGAGGACGGCTCGGCCTACACGATGTTCACTCGCCAGGTGATCTTCGCGATCGTCGGCGTCGTCGCGTTCGTCGTCGCCCTGCGGTTGCCCATCCGCGTCATCCGGGCGTGGTCCTTCCCGCTGTTCGTGATCTCCGTCGTGCTGCTGGTCCTGGTGCTGATCCCGGGCATCGGGACGGTCGCCCAGGGCACTCGGGGATGGTTCATGATCGGCGGCGTCGGTCTGCAGCCGTCCGAGATCTCCAAGGTGACGTTCGCGGTGTGGGGCGCCCACCTGCTGGCGTCGCGCCGCGCCGAGCGGGCCGACCTCAAGGGCCTGCTGATCCCGTTGGTTCCCGCCGCCATGGTGATCTTCGGTCTGATCGTCCTGCAGCCCGATCTCGGTACGACGGTGGCCCTCGGCATCATCCTCATGGCGCTGCTGTGGTTCGCGGGTCTGCCGCTGAAATGGTTCGTCTCCATCGTCGGCGGTCTCGCGGTAGCCGCGGGCGTGCTGGCCATGACCGCGGGGTACCGCTCCGCACGCATCACCCAGTGGCTCGACCCCGGCAGCGATCCGCAGGGTGCCGGCTACCAGTCGCGCCAGGCGCTCTACTCGCTCGCCGACGGTGGCGTGTTCGGCCTCGGGCTCGGGCAGAGTCGGGCCAAGTGGAGCTATCTCCCCAACGCGCACAACGACTTCATCTTCGCCATCATCGGCGAGGAGCTGGGCCTCGTCGGCTGCGTGGCGGTCATCGGCCTGTTCGGTCTGCTGGTCTACACGGGCCTGCGCATCGCCGCGCGGGTGCCGGATCCGTTCATGAAGATCCTCGTGGCGACCTTCACCGTGTGGATCCTGGCGCAGGCCGCCATCAACATCGGATACGTCATCGGCCTTCTGCCCGTCACCGGTCTGCAGCTGCCGCTCGTGTCCGCCGGCGGCACCTCGACGGCCATCACGCTCCTGGTGCTCGGACTGCTGGCCAACATCTCCCGGCACGAGCCCGAAGCGGTCGCCGCTCTGGCGTCCGGCCACGACGGCAAGGTCGGGCGGCTGCTGCGGTTGCCCGTCCCGCAGCCCTACTCCCCGGTCGAGGCGCAACGCGCCCGGCTGCAGGGACGGGGTGCCGCGGGCCCGGTCCGCGCGCCCGCCCGCACAGCGGACCGGCCCCGCGCGCCCCGCGGCGGCACCGGCCACGCCGACCGGCAACCACGCGTGGCGGCACAGCAGCCGCGCGCGACGGCCCCGCAACCACGGGCCGCCGCCCCGCGTGCGCGGGGTGACCGGTCCGATACCCGACGTGTGCAGCCGGGCGCGACGTCCGGCCGCCGCACCGCCGTGCCCCACGACCCGAGATCACCGGAACGGAGACGTCGCCGATGACGCGCCCTGCCCCCGTGTCCGTCGTCGTCGCCGGAGGCGGCACGGCAGGCCACATCGAACCGGCGCTCGCGGTCGCCGACGCCCTGCGGGAGCTCGATCCCGAGGTCCGCGTGACGGCGCTCGGAACCGAGCGCGGGCTCGAGACCACCTTGGTGCCGGACCGCGGATACCCGCTGGAGTTGATCCCGCCGGTGCCGTTGCCGCGGCGGTTGTCCCGGCCGCTGCTCACGCTGCCGGCCACCGTCGTTCGCTCGGTGCGCGCGACGCGCCGCGTCCTGACTCGGGTGGAGGCCGACGTCGTCGTCGGCTTCGGTGGGTACGTGGCCCTGCCCGCGTATCTCGCCGCGCGAGGACGGATTCCGGTGATCGTCCACGAGGCGAACGCGAGTGCGGGCGTCGCCAACAAGGTAGGCGCGCGCGTCGCCGACCGCGTGCTCGCCGCCGTCGCGAAGTCGGGCGTCCACGCCCGCGGCCGCGCGGACGCCGAGGTGATCGGCATTCCGGTGCGCCCCACCATCACCGACCTCGACCGCGCCGCGGTCCGCGCGGAGGCGCGCGCACACTTCGGCCTGCCCGCCGACGGGCCCGTGCTGTTGGTGTTCGGGGGATCCCAGGGTGCGCGATCCCTCAACGAGGCGGTGTCCGGAGCGGCCCCCGCGCTCGCCGCGGCCGGGGTGTCGGTGCTGCACGCGCACGGCCCGAAGAACACGCTCGACGTCGCGTCCACACCCGAGGCGCCGTACGTCGCCGTGCCGTACCTGAGCCGCATGGATCTGGCGTACGCCGCGGCCGACGTCGCCCTGTGTCGGTCCGGGGCGATGACGGTGGCGGAGGTCTCGGCCGTCGGCTTGCCGGCCTTCTACGTACCCTTGCCCCATGGCAACGGCGAGCAGGAACTCAACGCCCGCCCCGTCGCGGACGCGGGCGGCGGCGTCGTGATCGCGGACGCCGAGCTCACGCCGGACGTGGTGGCCGCGCGCGTGATCCCGCTCGTCACCGATCCGGACGCGGTTCGACGCATGGGGGTCGCGGCCGCCGGCGCCGGTCACCGCGGCGCCGCCACCGAGGTGGCCCGCATCGTGCTCGAGACCGCTCGTCGGCACCGGCAGCGGAAGTCGCACTCGTGAACCAGGAGAACTCGCTCGTGTCCACCCCGTCAGGACCCCCGCAGGGTCTGCCCGAGGAACTGTCCCGCGTGCACATGGTGGGCATCGGCGGCGCGGGCATGTCCGGCATCGCCCGCATCCTGCTCTCGCGCGGTGGGGCGGTGTCCGGCTCGGACGCGAAGGAGAGCCGCGGCGTCAAGGCGCTGCGGGCGCGCGGGGCGCAGGTCCGCATCGGTCACGACGCGTCGGCGCTGGACATGCTGGACGGTGGGCCGACCGCCGTCGTCACCACGCACGCGGCGATCCCGAAGACCAATCCCGAGTTGGTGGCGGCGGGAAAGCGGGGCATTCCCGTACTGCTGCGTCCGGCCGTGCTCGCTCGCCTGATGACGGGGTTCCGCACGGTCCTGGTGTCCGGGACCCACGGCAAGACGTCGACCACCTCGATGCTGGTCGTGGCTCTGCAGCACTGCGGAGCGGACCCCTCCTTCGCCGTGGGCGGCGAACTGAACGAGGCCGGGACCAACTCGCACCACGGCACCGGTGACGTCTTCGTCGCCGAGGCGGACGAGAGCGACGGCTCCCTGCTGCAGTACGACCCCGACCTGGTGGTGGTCACCAACGTCGAGGCCGACCACCTCGACTACTTCGGCAGCGAGGACGCCTACACGCAGGTGTTCGACGACTTCGTCGCGCGCCTGCGGCCGGGTGGCTCGCTGGTGGTGTGCACGGACGATCCGGGGTCGCTCGCGCTCGCGCGCCGCGTCGCCTCCCAGGCGCCGGACGGCGTGCGTCTGCTGGGCTACGGCGCCGACGACGTGTCCGTCGACGGCGTGGAGACCGGCGCACGGTTGCTCGGCTGGAAGCCCGAGGACACGGGCGGGGTTGTCCACTTCCGGCTCGCGGGTGAGGACCGCGACCGCACGGTGCGCCTGGGCGTGCCCGGTCGGCACATGGCGCTCAACGCCATGGGTGCGGTGGTCGCGGCGATCGAACTCGGCGCCGATCCGGACACGGTCGTCGAAGGACTGGCGGGATTCGCCGGGGTGCACCGGCGGTTCCAACTGCGGGGACGCGAGCGCGGGGTGCGGGTGTTCGACGACTACGCCCATCACCCGACGGAGGTGCGGGCCGTGCTCGGCGCCGCCGCCGATCTGGTGCGCACCGCCGATCCGGACCGTCCGGGCCGGGTGCTCGTGGTCTTCCAACCCCACCTCTACTCCCGGACCGTCACGTTCGCCGAGGAGTTCGCGTCCGCGCTCGACCTGGCGGACGAGGTGATGGTGCTCGACGTCTACGGCGCGCGGGAGGAGCCGGTCCCGGGCGTGAGCGGGGCGACGGTGGCGCGATCGGTCACCAAGCCGGTCCACTACCAGCCGGACCTGTCGGCGGTACCGCGTCAGGTCGCCCACCTGGTGGGCGCCGGCGACGTGGTGGTCACCATGGGTGCCGGCGACGTCACCATGCTGGGGTCGCAGATTCTCGACGCGCTCCGCTCGACCCTGCCGCGGCGCTGATCGTGGTGTCCCGGAACGGCTCTCGGCCCGGGTGCGACCGGTGACGAGCGCACGCGGGGGACGGCGCCCGGCGTCGCCGCGACGGGTCGGTGCGCAGCGCGGCGCCGCGTCGGGCAGGGCGTCGCGCGCGTCGGTGTCCTCGTCCACGCGGCGTGACCGGACGTCGTCGCGAACCCGGTCCACGCGGGAACCGCGCCTCGGTCGACGCGGCCGCATCGCCCTCGTCGTCGCCGTCGTGGCGTCGGCGGTGTTCCTCGGGGTGTCCTGGTTCGGACCGATCTGGGCCGTCGACACCATCGACGTCACCGGGAACGCGGCGGTGGATCGCGCGGAGATCGTGACCACGCTGGCGGTTGCCGAGGGCACCCCCCTGCCGCGGGTGGACACGGACGCGGCGGCGACCAGGGTGGCCGGCATTCCGAAGGTGGCGTCGGTGCGCGTGCAACGGATCTATCCGTCGACCGTGCGGGTCACCGTGCAGGAACGCGTGCCGGTGGTGTTCTTCGACGCGCCGGACGGCACGCACCTGATGGACGAGAACGGCGTCGATTTCGCCGTCGAACCGCCCCCTCCCGGCGTGGTGCGGCTGGTCGCGGCGAGTCCGTCGTACGGCAACCTCGAGACGAGGACCGCGTTGGACGTCCTGGCGGTGCTACCGCCGCCGCTGCGCGCACAGGTCACGCAGATCGACGCACCGACGATCTCGAACGTCTCGCTCACCCTGGTCGACGGTCGCGTCGTGGTGTGGGGGAGCAGCGAGGACGGCGAGTACAAGGCGTCTATCGCGTTGCCACTGCTCACGCAGCCCGGACAGACCTACGACGTCTCGAGTCCGGACCTGCCGACCATCCGGTGAGGTGTCACGGATATCTCCGGAATTCTCCGTATTTCTCCGTTCGCCTCGGCGCGCCTCCCGGACGCCGGGAGGGGCGGTCTCTACCGTTTTCCCGGTCGGACTACTTGACATAACTATAACCCTATGGTTCACGTTGAGGGTTTCGACCCGAGAAGTTCGACGGCACACACCAACCACGGAAGGCGAGAGCCCATGACGCCCCCGCACAACTACCTCGCCGTAATCAAGGTCGTCGGCATCGGCGGCGGCGGCGTCAACGCGGTCAACCGCATGATCGAACAGGGACTCAAGGGAGTCGAGTTCATTGCGGTCAACACCGACGCGCAGGCGCTGCTCATGTCCGACGCCGACGTCAAGCTCGACGTCGGCCGCGAACTCACCCGCGGCCTCGGCGCCGGAGCCGACCCCGAGGTCGGGCGTAAGGCCGCCGAGGATCACAAGGACGAGATCGAAGAGGTGCTCAAGGGCGCCGACATGGTGTTCGTCACCGCGGGTGAGGGCGGCGGCACCGGAACCGGCGGCGCGCCCGTCGTGGCCAGCATCGCGCGTAAGCTCGGCGCTCTCACCGTCGGCGTCGTCACGCGTCCGTTCTCCTTCGAGGGCAAACGGCGCGGGGGACAGGCGGACACCGGCATCCAGTCGCTGCGCGAGTCCTGCGACACCCTGATCGTCATTCCGAACGATCGCCTGCTCCAGCTCGGCGACGCGGCGGTCAGCCTCATGGACGCGTTCCGCTCCGCCGACGAGGTGCTGCTCAACGGCGTGCAGGGCATCACCGACCTCATCACCACCCCGGGTCTGATCAACGTCGACTTCGCCGACGTCAAGGGCGTCATGTCCGGCGCCGGCAGCGCCCTGATGGGCATCGGGTCGTCGCGTGGCGAGGGCCGGGCGATCAAGGCCGCCGAGGCCGCGATCAACTCCCCGCTGCTCGAGGCCTCGATGGAAGGCGCGCGCGGCGTGCTCCTCTCCATCGCGGGCGGATCCGATCTGGGCCTGTTCGAGATCAACGAGGCGGCGTCGCTGGTGCAGGAAGCGGCCCACATCGACGCCAACATCATCTTCGGCACCGTCATCGACGACTCCCTCGGTGACGAGGTGCGCGTCACCGTCATCGCCGCGGGCTTCGACGGCAGCGGACCGGCCCGTCGTCCCGTCGAGGCCGCGCCCGGGCAGCCGCGCGCGGCGACCGTCGGCTCCGGCCGGGCCGGCGACCTGCACAGCGAGGACGACGGACCCGCCGTGTTCCGCGACGCCCCCGCCAAGTCGTCGCTGCCGCCGATCGGGGAGCGCGCCGCCCGGGCGACGGGTCATCCGGTGCGCGTGTCCGACGACGAGGGCGACGACGACGTGGACGTCCCCTCCTTCATGCGTCGGTGAGCACCCCCGGCTACCGCGTCCGGCGCGTGACCACGTCACGCGCCGGAGGCGTGTCCAAGCCTCCCTACGACGCGTTCAATCTCGGCGATCACGTCGGTGACAGTCCGGCCGACGTCGCGGCGAACCGGCGTCGACTGGCGGAGAAGATCGGTCTGACGCCCGATCGGCTCGTCTTCATGGACCAGATCCACGGACGCACCGTCACGGTGGTCGACGGATCGGTCCGAGGCACGGTGGAGGCGACCGACGCGCTGGTCACCACCGAGCGCGACCTCGCCCTGGTGGTGCTCGCGGCGGACTGCGTGCCCGTCCTGCTCTCCGACGACGCGGCCGGGGTGATCGCCGCCGTGCACGCCGGTCGGATCGGTGCCCGGATCGGCATCGTCCCCCGCGTTCTCGACGCGATGGTGGCGGCCGGCGCGTCCGTGTCGCGGATCGAGGGTTTCCTCGGGCCGGCGGCGGGCGGCGAGGACTACGAGGTCCCGGCGGCCATGCAACGTGACGTGGAGGCGCACCTACCCGGAAGCGCGACCCGCACCCGGAAGGGCACGCCCGGCCTCGACATCCGGGCGGGCCTGCGCCGACAACTGCTCGAGGCGGGAGTCGCCGGAGTCGCGGTGGATCCTCGCGAGACCATCACCGACCGCACCCTGTTCAGCCACCGCCGCGGCGCGCCGACCGGCCGACACGCGGGCGTCATCTGGATGGACACGACGGACGGTGGGCGATGACCGGTGGTGACGGCGCCCCCGAGGGCGACGCGCGGCGGGCGTACCTCGCCGAGCATCTCGACGCGGTCCGATCCCGTCTCGCCGACGCGTGTCGCGCGGCCGGACGAGGGGCGGACGAGGTGACCCTGTTACCCGTCACGAAGTTCTTCCCGGCGTCGGACGTCGCGATTCTCCGCGACCTCGGTTGCCACGAGTTCGGCGAGTCGCGCGAGCAGGACGCGGCGCCGAAGGTGATCTCGCTCCGCGAGAGTGCCGGCGACGACGTCCGGTGGCACATGATCGGGCACGTGCAGCGGAACAAGGCTCGCGCCGTCGCCCGCTGGGCGCACGAGGTGCATTCCGTGGACAGTCTGCGGCTGGTCGATGCGCTGCAGCGTGGCGTCGAGCGCGCCCGCGGCGCCGGCGAGCGGACCGACGACCTCGCGGTCTACGTCCAGGTGAGCCTGGACGGCGACACGCACCGCGGCGGGGTCGATCGCGCCGAGCTGGACGCGGTGGCGGATGCCGTCGCGCAGGCGTCGGGGTTGCGGCTGGCGGGCCTGATGGCGGTGCCGCCGCTGGAGTCCGACGCGGACGCCGCGTTCGCCGATCTCGCGGGCCTCCACCAGCGACTTCTCCGGTCGCACCCGACGGCGACCGGGCTGTCGGCGGGCATGACCGGGGACCTCGAGGAGGCGGTGCGACACGGCTCGACGTGTGTGCGTGTCGGAACCGCGATCCTGGGCCCCCGGCCCGTAACCTCGCCTTGACAGCATGAACCACAGGAACCTCGAGATTCACGCCAGTCACACGGGACGCACCGGCTCGGCCCGCGTTCTCGCCCCACCTCGCACCACCACGCCAAGGAAGGTCGACCGATGAGCACGCTCCACAAAGTCAAGGCTTACTTCGGCATGGTCCCACTCGACGAGTACGAGGACGACTACCTCGACGACACCGACGCCCCCGTGGGTCGGTCCTCGCGCGGTGGCTATGCGCGGGCGATGGACGACGAGTACGACGACGAGCCCGCCTACGCCGGCGCCCGCCGCGGCGACGACTACGAGCCCGCCGGGCGTGACGACTACGCCGCCCCCGGCCCGCGTCGGTCCGCCCCCGTCGCTCCGCTGTCCGCCCGCGGTGGCGGCCGGACGACCACGCTGCGGTCCACCGGACCGTCCACCCGCGGCGCCCTGGCGATGGACACGCGGCCCGAGCCGCGCCCGGAGCCGCGCCGTTCCGTGTCCGTCGACGACGGGGGTCCCGTGTCCACCATCACCACTCTGCGTCCGCGGGACTACGGCGAGGCGCGCACCATCGGCGAGCGGTTCCGCGACGGCACGCCCGTCATCATGGACCTCGTCGAGATGAGCAACGCCGACGCGAAGCGCCTCGTCGACTTCGCCGCGGGACTGGCGTTCGCGCTGCGTGGCTCGTTCGACAAGGTGGCCACCAAGGTGTTCCTGCTCTCGCCGGCCGACGTCGACGTCTCCGCCGAGGAGCGTCGTCGTATCGCCGAGAACGGCTTCTACAACCAGCAGTGACCCGGTGCCGGCGCAGCGCGTCGGTGCCCGAGGGTCCCGGTGCCGGGCGCAGCGGTGTGGTTCTGCTGGCACAGTGGAGTCGTGGACGAGTCGAATGATCGGGACGTGAGCGTGCTGTCGGAACGTATCTCTGCGAGCGATGCAGGGTCGGTGAGCTGAGTGTTCGCCGTGCTCTACTTCGTGTTGTTCCTCTTCTGGCTGCTGCTCATCGGCCGGGTGGTGGTCGAGTTCATCCGGTCCTTCGCGCGCGACTGGCATCCCACCGGGGTCATGGTGGTGATTCTCGAGGCGATCTTCACCGTGACGGATCCGCCCGTGAAATTCCTCCGCCGCATCATCCCGCCGCTGAACCTGGGGGGCGTGCGTCTGGACCTGTCGATCATGGTGTTGCTGTTCATCGTGTTCATCTTGATGCGTGTGGTGCAGAGCGTCGGGTGATCCTGCGCGTCGGGTGTGACAGAATGACTCGTCAGGGCACGCCGGCACCTTGTCGAAGTGCACAACAACCGAATGTCCGCGAGCGATGATCACACCGATCGTTCGGGGAAGAACTGTCCGTACCGTGACGCCGCGTCCAGCCCGGTCGCGAGTCGCCGTCGCAGGTGACACCCGTCGCTCGCGACCGAACTGTCCGCGTAGTCGCTAGTCGATGCTCCACCGCTCTCGAGACGCGTGAAGGGATCCTTCCATGCCGCTGACTCCCGCCGATGTGCACAACGTCGCGTTCAGCAAGCCGCCCATCGGTAAGCGCGGTTACAACGAGGACGAGGTCGATGCCTTCCTCGATCTCGTCGAGCAGGAGCTCTCGCGCCTGATCGAGGAGAACGCCGATCTGCGTCAGCGCGTCGGTGAGCTCGATCAGGAACTGGCCGACGCCAAGTCGTCGTCCTCGCGCCAGAGCGCACCCGCTCCCGCCCCGGCCGCCGCGCCCGCCCCGGCCCCGGCGCCGCGTCCCGAGCCGCCGAAGCCGGCCCCCGTGGTGCAGGCCCCCGCGCCCGCCGCTGCGCCGGCCGCGGCCGCTCAGGGTGGTGGCGATTCCAACATGCAGGCCGCCAAGATCCTCGGCCTCGCGCAGGAGATGGCCGACCGCCTCACCGGTGACGCCAAGACCGAGTCGGAGCAGCTCCTCGGCTCCGCCCGCGCGAACTCGGATCGTCTGGTCAGCGAGGCGCAGAGTCGGGCCGAGTCGCTCGTGTCCGAGGCGCGACAGAAGGCCGACGCGCTCCTCGCGGATGCCCAGACGCGGTCGGAGACGCAGCTGCGTCAGGCCAAGGAGAAGGCCGACGCTCTCGAGAGCGATGCCGAGCGCAAGCACACCGAGATCATGGCGACCATCAACCAGCAGCGGTCCGTGCTCGAGGAGCGCATCGAGCGTCTCAAGACCTTCGAGCGCGAGTACCGCGTTCGCCTGAAGTCCTACCTGGAGTCCCAGCTGCAGGAGCTCGATCAGCGCTCCTCCGCGCTGCCGGTCGACAGCGGTCAGGACCCCTTCACCAAGGACAACGGTCAGGGCTCGTACGGCCAGTCCTCGTACGCCAAGGGCAACAACTAGCGGTGATCACCTCACCGGCCGCCACGGCCGGTGAGGTCGGGGGGAGGGAAACCGGCCGGGTGAGATCGTGCTCGTTCTGACGCTGGTCGCGGCCGGCGTCGGCTTCGCCTTGCTGGTCGTCTCCCTGATCACCGGATCGGTGGTGTGGGCCTGGGCCTGCATCGCCGTCTGCCTCGTCGGTGCGATCCTGTTGCTCGTCGGTCTGTTGTCCGGCCGCCGGGCGACACCCCGTCGTCGACGGCGGTAGACTCCCTTCTCGACCCGGCTCGCCGGGTCACCGCACGATCAAGTACCAGCGACGATCCGGCCATCACCGGGGAGCTGTCCGGAAGAACGGCGCCGCCTCGCGGGTCACCGCGGCGGAAGCGCTCAGTAGAACCGGACGGGACGAGCCCGTCACAGCTCGACCGAGAGTGGGCCGTCGCCGAGAGCGACGGCCAAGCGGGGTGGTACCGCGGCTCCGGCGCCGGGCGCGTCGACGAGTTCGTCCCCGTGCCGTGACGACGCAGGCACAGGAGTACCCACCATGAGCACCGACGAGTCCCGCCCCGGCTACCCCCGCGTGGCGTACGAGACCGGCGAGGGCAGCGTGCAGTTCCCGCACCTCGAACAGCAGGTCCTCGCACGCTGGGAGGCCGACGGCACTTTCCGCGCGTCCGTCGACGCGCGCGCCGACGCCGACGCCGGCGAGTACGTGTTCTACGACGGCCCGCCGTTCGCCAACGGACTTCCGCATTACGGCCACCTGCTGACGGGCTACGTCAAGGATCTGGTTCCGCGTTTCCAGACGATGCGGGGCAAGAAGGTCGAGCGTCGCTTCGGCTGGGACTGCCACGGCCTGCCCGCCGAGCTGGAGGCGGAGAAGCAGCTCGGTATCACCGACAAGAGCCAGATCGACGCGATGGGTCTCGCGGAGTTCAACGCGTACTGCAAGCAGTCGGTGCTGCGGTACACCGGCGAGTGGCGGGACTACGTCACCCGTCAGGCGCGGTGGGTGGACTTCGACAACGACTACAAGACGCTCGATCTCGACTTCATGGAGTCGGTTATGTGGGCGTTCCGGGAGCTCTACGACAAGGGGCTGATCTACCAGGGCTTCCGTGTGCTGCCGTACAGCTGGTACGAGCAGACGCCGTTGTCGAACCAGGAGACCCGGCTCGACGACGCCTACAAGATGCGTCAGGACCCCGCCGTCACCGTGCGCATGACCCTGACCGCGCCCGGCTCGCCGCTGGACGGTGCCGACGCGTTGATCTGGACGACGACGCCCTGGACCGTGCCGTCGAATCTCGCGACGGCCGTACGGCCCGACATCGACTACGTCCAGATCGAGGACGGCGAGGGTGGCCGAGTCGTACTGGCCAAGGACCGGTTGGCGCACTACGCGCGGGAGTTCGGCGAGTCGCCCACCGTGGTGTCCGAGCACACCGGCGCCGACCTGATCGGCCTCGCCTACACGCCGCCGTTCGATTTCTTCCTCGGGCATCCGAACGCGCATCGCGTGCTGTCCGCGGACTACGTGACCACGGACTCGGGCACCGGAATCGTCCATCTCGCACCGGCTTTCGGTGAGGAGGACATGGACGTCGCAACGGCGAACGGTATCGAGGTGGTGCAGCCGCTCGACGCCGGCGGCAAGTTCACCGCCATGGTGCCGCCGTACGAGGGCCTGATGATCTTCGACGCCAACCCGGTGATCATCAAAGACCTCAAGGCCGCCGGAAAGCTCGTGCGCCACGAGACCATCGAGCACTCGTACCCGCACAGTTGGCGGTCCGGCCAGCCGCTGATCTACATGGCGGTCCCGTCGTGGTTCGTCTCGGTGACGCGGTTCCGCGACCGCATGGTCGAGCTGAACCGGGAGATCACCTGGGTGCCAGAGCACATCCGCGACGGACAATTCGGCAAGTGGCTCGAGGGTGCCCGCGACTGGAACATCAGCCGGAACCGGTACTGGGGCAGCCCGATCCCGGTGTGGGTGTCCGACGATCCCGCCTACCCGCGCACCGACGTCTACGGCAGCCTCGACGAGCTCGAGGCCGACTTCGGGGTGCGTCCCACCGATCTGCACCGTCCGTTCGTCGACGAGCTGACCCGTCCCAACCCGGACGACCCCACGGGCCGGTCCACCATGCGCCGCGTTCCCGAGGTGCTGGACTGCTGGTTCGAATCGGGCTCGATGCCGTTCGCGCAGGTGCACTACCCGTTCGAGAACAAGGACTGGTTCGACGGCACCGCCGAGACTCCGGCGCACAACCCGGGCGATTTCATCGTCGAGTACAACGGGCAGACCCGCGGGTGGTTCTACACCCTGCACGTGCTCGCAACGGCGCTGTTCGACCGTCCGGCGTTCCGGACCGTCGCCGCGCACGGCATCGTGCTGGGCGAGGACGGGCTCAAGATGAGCAAGTCCAAGGGCAACTACCCGGACGTCAACGAGGTGTTCGACCGTGACGGATCCGACGCCATGCGGTGGTTCCTCATGTCGTCGCCCATCCTGCGCGGCGGCAACCTGGTGGTCACCGAGCAGGGCATCCGCGAGGGCGTGCGCCAGGCGCTGCTGCCGATGTGGAACGCGTGGAGCTTCCTGCAGCTCTACGCCTCGAAGCCCGGGACGTGGCGGACCGACTCCACCCACGTGCTCGATCGGTACGTTCTGGCCAAGCTCGCCGAGAGCACCCGCGTCATCACCGACGCGCTGGAGACCGTGGACATCGCCGGAGCGTGCGACGAGCTGCGCCTGTTCTGCGATGCCCTCACCAACTGGTACGTGCGCCGCTCGCGGCAACGGTTCTGGGACGAGGACGCCGACGCGATCGACACCCTGCACACCGTGCTCGAGGTGCTCACCCGCGTCGCGGCCCCGATGCTGCCGTTGATCAGCGAGGTGATCTGGCGTGGGCTGACCGGCGGCCGGTCCGTCCATCTCGCCGACTGGCCCGCCGCGGGAGAGCTGCCCGCGGACCCGGAGCTCGTGGCGGCGATGGACGAGGTGCGGTCGGTGTGCGGCGCGGCCCTGTCCTTGCGCAAGGCGCAGAACCTGCGCGTGCGTCTGCCGTTGCCGGAGCTCACCGTGGCGGCCGACGACGCGGACCGGCTCGCGCCGTTCGCGGACCTGATCGCCGACGAGGTCAACGTCAAGCACGTGGCGCTCACGGAGAACGTCGACGCGCACGGCCGGTTCGAGTTGGTGGTCAACGCCCGCGTGGCGGGGCCGCGGCTGGGCAAGGCCGTCCAGGCGGTCATCAAGGCCGTGAAGGCGGGCCGATGGTCCGAGGCCGACGGCGCCGTGACGGTGACGATCGACGACGGAACGGACGTGGCGCTCCTCCCCGCGGAGTACACGCGCCGTCTGGTGGCCGCCGAGCCGGATTCCACGGCCGCCCTGCCCGGCAACGGCGGACTGGTGGTCCTGGACTCCGCGGTGACCGAGGATCTCGAGGCCGAGGGGTGGGCCAAGGACCGCATCCGTGAGTTCCAGGACGCACGCCGGTCGGCGGGCTTCGAGGTCAGCGATCGCATCGTGGTTCGCGTCGACGTGCCGTCCGCGCGACGCCCGTGGTTCGACGCCCATCGCGACCTCATCGCGGGGGAGATCCTCGCCGTGGACCTCGAGGTCGCCGATCCGGGTGCGGACGCGGTGGCGCTCGGAGACGGCGTTCGCGCGTCGTTGGTGAAGGCCTGATCCCCACGGTCGGGGTATGACCAGCGGCCCGCCTGCACACCCGTCCGCGCTCGGCCGTGCGTCGGCCGAGCGCAGTCGGCGGTGGGTTCTCCACCTCGACATGGACGCGTTCTTCGCGTCCGCGGAGCAGTTGACCCGGCCGACCCTGCGCGGCCGTCCGGTGCTCGTCGGCGGGTCGGGCGGCCGCGGCGTGGTGGCCGGGGCGAGCTACGAGGCGAGGGTCTTCGGGGCGCGGTCGGCCATGCCCATGCACCAGGCCCGGCGGCTCGTCGGGGCCGGCGCGGTGGTCGTGCCCCCACGCGGCAAGGTCTACTCGGTGCTGTCCGCGTCGGTGTTCGACGCCGTGCGGACCGTGGTGCCCGTCATCGAGCAGCTCTCGCTCGACGAGGCGTTCGGGGAACCGGCCGAGCTGGCCGGCGCGACGGCCGCCGAGGTGGACACGTTCTGTCGCCGTTTGCGCGACGTCGTCCAGGACGCGTCGGGGCTGATCGCGTCGATCGGGGCCGGGTCGGGCAAGCAGGTGGCCAAGATCGCGTCGGGGCTGGCCAAACCGAACGGCATCACCGTGGTCCCGCCGGACGAGCAGGCGGCGTTGTTCGCGACGCTCCCCGTGCGCAAGCTCTGGGGCATCGGACCCGTCGCGGAGGAGAAGTTGCGCCGACTGGGAGTGCTCACGGTCGGTGCGTTCGCCGCGCTGCCGGAAGCGGAGGCGGCGTCCGTGCTGGGGTCGACCGTCGGTCCGGGGCTCCACCGGCTGGCCCGCGGGATCGACGACCGGCCGGTGGCCGAACGGGCAGAAGCGAAGCAGGTCAGCGCCGAGACGACGTTCGCCACCGACATCGTCGACCTGGAGGGTCTGCGCGCCGCCATCGCGGCGAGTGCGGAGGCGGCGCACGCGCGTCTGCTGAAGGACGGGCGCGCCGCGCGCACGGTGGTGCTCAAGCTGCGGAAATCCGACATGAGCATCGTCACCCGGTCGGCGACACTGCCGTACGCGACGGCCGACCTGGCGACCATCGTCGCCACCGCCCGCCGGCAGGCCCTGGACCCACGTGACCTCGGCAGCATTCGCCTGGTGGGAGTGGGACTGGCCGGATTGTCGACGGTGCGGCAGGAATCGCTCTTCCCCGAACTCGACCAGGACGGCGCGGTCACCACCAGCGACGTCACCCGTCCGGAACCGGCCATCACCGCGGGGGAGACGCTGGTGTGGCGGCCGGGTCTGGACGTGCGGCACGACGATTTCGGCCACGGGTGGGTCCAGGGCGCGGCACTCGGCCCCGGCCCGGGAGTGGTGACGGTGCGGTTCGAGACCCGCAGCACCGGTCCCGGCGTGGCCCGCACCTTCGTCGGCGACGACGCCCACCTCACGGTCGCCGACCCCCTCGACAGTCTGCAGTAGGCGCCGGTGTCCTCCGGTGGGCCTCGTGGTGCGCCACGAGCTTTACCGTTTCCTCAGAACCGGTCGGTAAGGTCGTCCTCCGACGCTCGACCGAGTAACCAGTAACTTCCCGAGACCGAATCCCCCGAGACCGAATCCCCCGAGACCGAATCCCCCGAGACGAAGAGGACTGACGCGTGAAGCTTCCCCGCACCGGACGCGCACTGGTGGCCGGCATGGCCGTCGCCGCCGCACTGACCATGACGGCCTGCAGCTCGGACGACGGCGGTGACACCGCCACCACGACGGCGGCGGCGACCACCACGTCGGCCGGCGCAGCCGCACCGGCCGGCGACCTGCCCCCGATTCCGACGGCGGCCGAGCTCAACCAGCGCCTGCAGGAGAGCCTGGATCCCAACGTGCCGCTGGAGCAGAAGGTCTCCTACGTCCAGGGCGCCGAGGAGGATCCGGAGCTGATCAACAAGGTGGCGGAGGCCGCCCGCGTGAACAACGCGAAAATCGAGGTTCTCGACGTCACCGATCTCGGCGACGGCACCCTCAGCTCCAACGCCACCATCGACCTCGGTGGCCAGGTCAACCCCCTCCAGGTCGCGTACGTGGCCGAGGACGGCCAGTGGAAGCTCTCGCGGGACAACGCGTGCGCCATCGTGTCCCTGGCGCAGCTGACCTCGCCGGCCTGCCCGGCCTGATTCACCCCGTACTCGGGCCCCGTCACCGTTCGCGGTGGCGGGGCCCGAGTCGTTCCGGTGTCGTTCCGGTGTGCCGGTGCGGTCTCGACCCGAGCTAGGTCCGCAACCGGTCGGCCGCGGTGCTCGTCAGACCCCGCACGAGGTCGGGATCCACCGGATCGAGTCCCGTGGCCACGATCTGCGTGACAGTCGCCCCCACCAGCGAGACCACCGCGTCCGTCGTCAGCTCGACCCCGTCGCTCGTGACCTGGATGCGTGCCGCCACGGCGGCGTCACCCGGGGCGACGACGTCCGGCCCGGACAGCAGGTCCGACGCGCCCACGCGATAGTCCACCCGGACGCCGTCGGCGTCCGTTCCGCTGAACGTCCCGCAGCGGGCGAGCGCGTCCTGGATCCGCCCGAACGCCGTCGCCGCACCGTCTCCGTCGTACGATGCCGCGTCCTGATCGAGCGAGGCGAAGTTCGGGCCGCCGTAACTCACCGACGCTGCGCTGATGCCGCCGGGAATCGCAGTCGCGATCGGCGCCAGGACCGCCGCGCAGTCTGCCGGGTCCGTGCTCGAACGATCCTCCGCGGTCGCGCCCGGCGCCGACGGATCGAGCGGGGGCAGGTCGTATCCCGTCCACCCGGCCGGCAGATCCGCGATGGTGAGCAGACGACCGGCGAGGAACGCGTTGTCGACGATCGGCGTGGCACCCGCCGCGACCGTCGGGATCGGCACGGGCTCGAAGGGTGCGAGGTCCACGCGCGGCGCCGGCGGTGTCGACTCGGTGCTCTCGTCGGTGTCCGGCGCGTCCGTGCTGCACCCGGCGAGTACCGCCACCGACACCATGCCCGCCACCAGAGCTGCCGACGCGCGGGCCACGGTCACCGCCACGAGATGGAGTTGGTGGTGGTCTGCGACAGCGTCGTCGCGCTGTTGGGATCGCGGTAGACCTGGTCCCCGCCGACGGTGACCGACCCGGCGACCGGCAGCGGGCGCGTCGGGTCGACGGTGAGGGAACCGCCCCCGGTCATGACGAACGTCTCGATGTTCAGCGTGCCCTGGTTGTCCGGCAACTCCCAGACGGGGTCCTCCGGCGCCTGCGTGACCTCGACGTCGATCTGCGCCACGCCGTCGTCGATCGACCGCAGCGTCGCGGTGGTGGTCTGGGTCAACGCGATACCGCTCACCACCTGCTGGGTGACCGTCCACCGCGCGCCGACGCCGATCGGTTCCGCGGGGAACGGCACCGCCCGATAGACCGCCTGCGACAACGCCTGCTCCACCGCCGACCGGGCGATGTCCCTCGCCTCCGGCGCCGGATCGATGGTGAGAGCGGTGACCGCCCCGCTGTCGGACGTGGCGAATGCCGCGGTCGACCCCTCGGTGGGGGGCAGCGCTGCCTGCAGCGTCGCGTCCGGCGAGGTCACGGCGCCGAGCGTCATCGACACCGTCGTGACGTCGTCGTCCGTCGACGCGGTCGCCGTCAGCGGCATCGTCAGCTCCGGCGTCGAGAAGTCCTGCGACTCCGCCGCATCGATCCGCTGCCCGATCGACGACGACGTCACCAGCGTCACCGACTGCGGCTCGTCCGTCACCTCGCGGGTCACGACGCTGCGCGGCTCCGCACCCGGATCGAGCAGCGTGGTCGTCGACGCGGACACCGGCAGCGTCACCGCACTGGTGGTCGGGGTGACGTCCTCGCTCGGCGCCGAGTCGTCGTCCGACCCGCACGCGGAGACGAACACCAGCGCCGCCGCCGTCAGCGCGGCGGTCAGGGGACGGACGAGCCCGGGCCGAGACCCTCGGGGCCGGGCGGACAGACGCACACTCACGGCAATCAGGCTAACCAGACAACCTGAGCGCTCTGTGAGTGCTGCTCGCTCCGCAGGCTCCGCTCGGGTGAATGCTCGCTCCGCAGGCTCCGCTCGGGTGAATGCTCGCTACGCAGGCTCCGCTCGGGTGAGTGCTGCTCGTCCCGTAGGGGACAATGGACCCGTGACCGAGGATCGAACCGCCACCCGTCCCCTCCGGACGAGGCGACTGCTGACCGTGGCCGCCGTCGTTCTCGCCGCGGATCTGCTCACCAAGATCGCCGCCGTCGCCTTCATCGAGCCGGGTCGCCCCGTCAGCATCGTGGGGGACACCGTCGAGCTGGTGCTCTACCGCAATCCGGGCGCGGCCTTCTCCATCGCGACGGGCATGACCTGGGTGTTGACGCTGGTCGCGGTGGCCGTCGTGATCGGTGTGATCAAGATCGGCCGGACCCTGCGCTCGCCGTGGTGGGCGCTGGGGCTCGGACTGATCCTGGGTGGGGCGCTGGGCAACCTGATCGACCGCTTCTTCCGCTCGCCCGGCCCGCTGCAGGGTCACGTGGTGGACTTCGTGTCCGTCGGATGGTGGCCGGTGTTCAACGTGGCGGACTCGTCCATCGTGTGCGGCGCGGTGTTGCTCGTCGCGCTGTCGTTGTTCGGGGTCGAGCCGGACGGATCGCGGCGTCGGGACGAGGCCGACACCGAGAGCGAGGCCGAGGCCGGCGGCCGCTCGGGCCAGTCGGGAGCGACGGCGTGAGGGAAGTACGGTCCATGCCGGTTCCCGACGGGCTGGACGGCATGCGTGTCGACGCGGGACTCGCGCGGCTGCTGGGACTCTCGCGCACCGTGGTGGCGACCCTTGCCGAGGAGGGGTCGGTCAGCGTCGACGGTGCGGCCGTCGCCAAGTCCGACCGGCTGGGCAGCGGGTCGTGGCTCGAGGTGCAGCTGCCCGAGCCCGCACGCCCGCTCACCATCGAGGCGCAGCCGGTCGAGGGCATGGAGATCCTCTATTCCGACGACGACATCGTGGTGGTCGACAAGCCCGTCGGAGTCGCGGCACACGCCTCGGTGGGATGGACCGGACCGACGGTCATCGGCGGTCTCGCGGCCGCCGGGTTCCGCATCTCGACGTCCGGCGTGCACGAGCGGCAGGGCATCGTCCACCGTCTCGACGTCGGCACGTCGGGCGTGATGGTCGTGGCGACCAGCGAACACGCCTACACGGTGCTCAAGCGTGCGTTCAAGCAGCGCACCATCGACAAGCGCTACCACGCTCTCGTGCAGGGCCATCCGGATCCGAGCAGCGGCACCATCGACGCGCCCATCGGGCGTCATCGCTCCAACGACTGGAAGTTCGCCGTCACCGCGGACGGCAAGCCGAGCATCACGCATTACGACACCGTGGAGGCGTTCCAGGCGGCGAGCCTGCTCGACGTGCACCTCGAAACCGGACGGACCCACCAGATCCGGGTGCACTTCTCCGCTCTCCGCCACCCCTGCTGCGGAGATCTCACCTACGGGGCCGACCCGACGCTCGCCGCCCGGCTCGGCCTCGAGCGGCAGTGGTTGCACGCGCGTGCGCTCGGCTTCACGCACCCGGCCGACGGACGCTACGTCGAGTTCACCAGCCCCTACCCGGCCGACCTGCAGCACGCCCTGGACGTTCTGCGAGCGGGCTGATCCGGTGGCGCGCATCGGGTCGGTGGCGGCGCTCGTGGTGCTCGCCGCGCTCGTCCTCGTCCTCGGCGTGACGACGCCCGCCTCCCGCGCCCCGAGCGTCACCGACGCGCTCGGTCCGGCGAACGACGAGACGGCAGCGGACTACCTGGCCCGCGTCGGATCGCAGACGGATGACGACGGCGGGGCGGAGCGGTGGGCGCTCGTGTCGTTCGCCCGGTCGGTGCGGGCGGACGAGATTCGCGGCCTCGTCGGCGACGTCCGGGTGTCCGAGGCGTACGTCCACGTGCCGGTGGACCGTGTCCAGACTCCACTGCTCACGGTGGCGGTGCCGGACACGGATGCGGTGCTGACGCGTGCGGTGCGCGATGCCGCGTCACGCGTCACGCCCGGTCGGGACGAGCGGGGCGAGGCCGTCGCGGCGCTGGTGCGCACCCGACTGCTCGCCGACTGTGCCTGTGTGGCCGGGGTTCTCGTGCGCGCCGCCCCCGCCGGCCTGGTCCGCCTGGCGACCGCCGACGGCGTGCGCGGCGTCGAGGCCGCGCCGCCCGACGCCGTGTTCGGGACCCTGTCCGTGACCCCTCTGTGGCCGGAACGGGTGGGCACCGCGGTGCTGCCCGACGACGGCCCGGTGCCGTCCGCGTGAACAGCCGGCCCGGTGCCGTCCGCGTGAACAACCGGCCCGGTGCCGTCCGCGTGAACAGCCGGCCCGGTGCCGTCCGCGTGACCCGGCGGTCGAGATCGTCCGTCGTGTGCGGGGCGACGGTGCTCACGGCGGCGGCGGTCGTGGGCGCGATCGTCGCGAGCACGGTCTGGGTCGAGGCGACCGCGCGGGGCCACGTGTACGGCGTCGACGACGCGCCGGCCGCACCGGTGGCCGTCGTGCTCGGTGCACGGGTGGAGAACGGCGCGCCGGCGCGCTATCTCGCGGCCAGGGTCGACGCCGCGGCACGGCTGGTCGAGTCCGGTCGGGTGGAGGTTCTGCTGTTGTCCGGCAACGGATCCGGGGACTCCGGGGACGAGATCGCGGCGATGACCGACGATCTCGTGGCGCGAGGGATCGATCCCGCACGCCTGGTGGCCGATCCGTTCGGACTGAACACTCGGGACTCGTGTCTGCGGGCCGCGCGCACCTTCGGGATCGCGCGGGCGCTGGTGGTCAGTCAGGGCATGCACACGGCCCGCGCGCTCGCCCAGTGTCGAGACGCCGGGATCGAGGCGGACGGGGTCGACGCCCCCGTCGCGGTGTCCCGCCCGGCCGCGATCCGGCAGTTCGGACGCGAGTTGCTGGCAAGGCCGAAGGCCGCGGCCACCCGGCTGCTGGGCACGCCGCCGACCGTCGAGTCACCGCCGACCGACGCCGTGCGGCGGGCCCTGGAGCTCGTCAGCCGGTGACGCCGCGCCGTGCCTTCTCCAGCGCGGCAAGGGTGGTCATGACGGTGGCGCGCTGCCGGGTGAGGTCGCTCAGCCGGGCGCGGGCGGGGAGACCGCTCGACGCCTCGGCATCGGCGATGCCGGCGTCGATCGCGCTCAACTGATCGAGCAGTCCTGCGACCCGGTCGGCCAGGGCGGCGACGTCGACCCCGGTGACGGACCCGGCGGGCGGAGTCGAACGAGTCGCGGCCGCGCGGGGTGCGGGGCCCGCGGTGCGGGAGGCGGACGTCGGCGGGTGCGCGGGGCGGAGCGTGGACGCCGCTCCGGCGCGGGACGACGACTTGCGGACGTCGGCGGCGGCCGGCCGCTTCGGCAGGCGCACGCGCTCAAGGGCGGCGCGGGCACTCCGGGCCGCCGTGCGGTGCTCGAGCTCCTCCTCGTCGTCGGAGGTGACGGCGCCGCCGAGCGGACGCAGGCCGTACATCCCGAGGAAGCGGCGGGCGGTGTCGATGGTGGACTCGTGCTCGCGGCAGTCGGCGCAGCGCGGCTCGTTCGCGAAATCCTGGACGTCCTCGCGGCTGCCGCACCAGACGCAGCCGCCCGGGCTCCACTTCCTCGGCGCGTCGTGCTCGGCGCGGGACACGGTGAGGGTGTCGGAGCCTGCGGTGGGGGAGTCGGTGGAGTCGGAACCGGTGGAGACGGAGCTGGCGGAGACGGAGTCGATCACGTCGACCGAGACTAGTGCAGACCGGTGCGGACCCCCGCGGCCGGACCTGGTGCCGCCAGCGGCTTTTCGACGCGGCGTGACCAACGTCATGGCCGACCCTTCCGCGCGCCCGCGTGCACGGTCATACTCGTCGATCGTGAGCACTCCCACCGTGACGACCGTCGCCGACGGCGTCCACGTCGCCGCCGGGCCCGACGTGAACTGGACGCTGTTGGTCGACGGCACCGACGTCACGCTGATCGACTCCGGTTACCCGCGGTACGTCGGTGCGGTGATCGAGTCGCTCGCCCGGCTGGGTCGCCGCCCGGAGGACGTGCGCGCAATCCTGTTGACGCACGCGCACATCGACCACATCGGCGGTGCCGCGCACTTCGCGGCCACGTACGGCACGCCGGTGCTGACGTCGTCGGTCGAGGCGCGGCACGCGCGTCGGGAGTACCTCGAGCAGGCGGGTCCTGCCGACGTCGTTCGCAACATCTGGCGGCCGGGGGCGGCGGCCTGGGCCCTGCGCATCGCACGTGCCGGAGGTACGCGCTCCGGTGCCGTGCCCGACGCGGACGGGTTCGAGGCCGTCGTCGACGCCGGGGGAGCACTGGACCTGCCGGGAGCACCGGTGCCGGTGGCCTCGCCCGGGCACACGTCGGGACACACCGGCTACCACCTCCCGCACGCGGGTGCGCTTCTCACGGGTGACGCGCTGATCACCGGGCACGCGCTGTGCCGCCATGTCGGGGCGCAGATGCTGCCGAACCTCTTCGCGCACGATCGCGAGGGCGAGATCGCCGCTCTCGACGCCTTCACCGGGCGCGACGCGGACGTCCTGATCCCGGGGCACGGTCCGGTGATGCGGGGGTCGGTCGACGCGGCCGTCGACCGGGCCCGGCGACTCGCCGGGGTGGCGTGACGCCGGGAAACTAGCTTCGCGGTCGGCGAATGCGGATGGGCCCCTTGGCCGTCGACGGGTCCACCACCGACCCGCCCTGCGTGATCTCCACCTCGCCGCGGGCGACCAGGCGGCGGGCGGCGCGGCGCACCGGTTCCATCAGCGGCCGCCAGTCGTCGGGTGCCACCGCGCGGGCGACATCCGACGGGCAGATCGAGGAGTCCCACGCGCGGGAGTCGAGCAGGCGACCGATCTCGCCCTCGAGGTCGTGCTCGGGGGCGCGACGGGCCGCGGTGCTACCCAGGACGCGGCGCGCGTCGGCGCGGCAGGAATCGCTGCAGTACTTCACCGAGTCCCAGTCACGTTCCCACTTCTTCCGCCACTCGATCCGGCGCCCGCACACGGCGCAGGTCTTGTCCGGCACGGTCGTCGTCTCGCGCTTGCGGTGGGCCACCTCCTCGATTGTGCCCGTGCCCCGTCGTCACGGTCGGGGGTCGGGGCTAGCGTGAGCGAGTGCAACGACAGTCGTCCCCGCGATCGACCACCACCGTGGGCACGGCCGCGGGTGTCGGCGCCTACGGCCTATGGGGCCTGTTCCCGGCGTACTTCGGTCTGCTGAGCTTCGCCGGCGCCCTCGAGGTGCTCGCGCATCGCATCGTGTGGACGCTGGTGCTCATGACCGTCGTGCTGGCGGTGCTGGGCCGGCTCGGCACGCTGCGCGGGCTGTCGCCGCGGACGTGGGCGGTGGTGGCATCCGCGTCGGCGTTCATCGCGATCAACTGGGGCACCTACATCTACGCCGTCTCGTCCGGTCGGGTGGTGGAGGCCGCGCTCGGGTACTTCGTGAATCCGTTGGTCAGCGTGCTGCTCGGGGTGGTGATCTTCCGCGAGCGTCTCGCGCGGGCACAGACGGCGGCGCTGGTGCTCGCCGCGATCGCCGTGGTGGTCCTCACCGTCGACTACGGGCGGCCGCCCGTGATCGCACTCACCCTGGCGCTGTCGTTCGCCTGCTACGGCGTGATGAAGAAGATCGTGCCGCTCGAACCGACCACGTCGCTGACGGCCGAAGGTCTGGTGGCCGCGCCGATCGCGGTGACGTTCCTCGTCTGGCTGGGTGTGAGCGGGGGAGCGGGCGCGTTCTCGCAGGGGCCGTGGCACGCCGCCCTGTTGCTCACGGCGGGGCCGGTCACCGCCGTTCCGCTGCTGCTGTTCGGCGTGGCCGCGCAGAAGATCCCGCTGGTCACCCTCGGCCTGCTCCAGTACCTCACGCCGGGGCTGCAGATGGCCTGGGGCGTGCTGGTCCTGCACGAGGACATGCCCGCCTCGCGGTGGGTCGGATTCGCGCTCATCTGGTGCGCGCTCGCGGTGTTCACGGTCGGTTCGGTCCGCCGGATGCGGGCCGAACGGGTGGCCACGGTGCCCGCCGAAGCGGTGGCGGCGGACCCCGGCCGGTGAGCGTCGGCGCGCCCCTTCCGTCACTCGCGCACCGGCCCGCGTGTACGGCGAATCGTGTCGGTCGGACGGCTTAGAGTGGCTCCCGTGTCGGACTTCGTTCATCTCCACAATCACACCGAGTACTCCATGCTGGACGGCGCCGCGAAGATCGCGCCGCTGTTCGCGGAGGCGCAGCGCCTCGGGATGAGCGCGGTGGGAATGACCGACCACGGCAACATGTACGGGGCCAGCGAGTTCTACAACGAGGCCAAGAAGGCCGGCATCAAGCCGATCATCGGGATCGAGGCCTACATCGCGCCGGAGTCGCGCTTCGAAAAGAAGCGCGTGCTGTGGGGCGACCGCAGTCAGAAGTCGGACGACGTGTCGGGCAGCGGTGCGTACACGCACATGACCATGGTCGCGGAGAACGCCACCGGTCTGCGGAACCTGTTCAAGCTGTCGTCGCTCGCGTCCATCGAGGGGCAGCTGGGCAAGTGGGCGCGCATGGACGAGGAGCTCATCGCCACCCATGCCGAGGGCATCATCGCGACCACCGGATGCCCGTCCGGCGAGATCCAGACTCGCCTGCGCCTCGGCCACGAGCGGGAGGCGCTCGAGGCCGCGGCCAAGTGGCAGGAGATCTGGGGCCCGGACAACTTCTTCCTCGAGCTGATGGATCACGGGTTGTCCATCGAGCGGCGCGTGCGGGAGGGGCTGCTGCGCATCGGCGAGCAGCTCGGCATCCCCCCGCTCGCGACCAACGACTGCCACTACGTCACCAAGGACGCCTCCACCAATCACGAAGCGCTGCTGTGCATTCAGACCGGCAAGACGCTCTCGGATCCCACCCGCTTCAAGTTCGATGGGGACGGTTACTACCTCAAGTCGGCCGAGGAGATGCGTGCGCTGTGGGACTCGGAGGTGCCCGGTGCGTGTGATTCGACTCTGCTGATCGCCGAGCGGGTGCAGTCCTACGACGACGTGTGGGAGCACCGGGACCGCATGCCGATCTTCCCGGTGCCGGAGGGGGAGACCCAGGGCTCCTTCCTGACCAAGGAGGTCGAGCGCGGCCTCGAGTGGCGTTTCCCCGACGGGGTCCCGCAGGAATATCGGGATCGGGCGAAGTACGAGATCGCCGTCATCCTCGAGATGGGCTTCCCGGCCTACTTCCTCGTGGTCGGGGACCTCATCAAGCACGCGCGCGAGGTCGGTATCCGCGTCGGACCGGGTCGTGGATCGGCCGCCGGGTCCCTCGTGGCCTACGCGATGGGCATCACCAACATCGACCCGCTCCCGCACGGACTGCTCTTCGAGCGCTTCCTCAACCCCGAGCGCGTGTCGATGCCCGACATCGACATCGACTTCGACGATCGCCGCCGCGGCGAGATGGTGCGCTACGCCACCGAGAAGTGGGGCAGCGACCGGGTGGCCCAGGTGATCACGTTCGGCACCATCAAGACCAAGGCGGCCATCAAGGACTCCGCCCGCGTGCAGTTCGGCCAGCCCGGCTTCGCCATCGCCGACCAGATCACCAAGGCACTGCCGCCGCCCATCATGGCCAAGGACATCTCGGTCGCCGGCATCACCGACCCGACGCACGAGCGGTACAAGGAAGCCGCCGAGGTCCGCTCGCTGATCGAGTCGAACCCGGACGTCGCCAAGATCTACGACACCGCTCGGGGCCTCGAGGGTCTGATCCGCAACGCGGGCGTCCACGCCTGCGCGGTTATCATGTCCTCCGAGCCGCTCACCGACGCCATTCCGGTGTGGAAGCGTCCGCAGGACGGCGCCATCATCACCGGGTGGGACTACCCGTCGTGCGAGGCCATCGGCCTGCTCAAGATGGACTTCCTGGGCTTGCGCAACCTGACCGTCATCGGGGACGCGATCGACAACATCAAGGCGAATCGCGGGATCGAGCTGGACCTCGACACGCTCGGCCTCGACGATCCCGCGACGTACGAGTTGCTCGCCCGCGGCGACACTCTCGGCGTGTTCCAGCTCGACGGCAGCGCCATGCGCGACCTGCTGCGCCGGATGCAGCCCACCGGCTTCGAGGACATCGTGGCGGTCCTCGCGCTCTACCGCCCGGGTCCGATGGGCATGAACGCGCACAACGATTACGCCGATCGCAAGAACGGACGCCAGCAGGTCACCCCGATCCACCCCGAGCTCGAGGAGCCGCTCGCGGAGATCCTGAAGGACACCTACGGGCTCATCGTGTACCAGGAGCAGATCATGCAGATCGCTCAGAAGGTCGCGGGCTACTCGCTGGGGCAGGCCGACATCCTCCGTCGCGCCATGGGCAAGAAGAAGCTCTCGGTGCTCGAGGAGGCCTACGCGGGATTCCGAGAAGGCATGCTGGGCAACAACTTCTCCGAACCCGCCATCAAGGCTCTGTGGGACACCATCCTCCCGTTCGCGGGCTACGCGTTCAACAAGTCGCACGCCGCGGGATACGGGCTCGTCTCGTACTGGACCGGCTACCTCAAGGCCAACTACCCGGCGGAGTACATGGCGGGTCTGCTCACGTCCGTCGGCGACGACAAGGACAAGGCCGCGGTCTACCTGGCCGACTGCCGCAAGCTCGGGATCACCGTGCTGCCGCCCGACGTCAACGAGTCCGAGCAGAACTTCGCGTCGGTGGGGGAGGACATCCGATTCGGCATGGGCGCGGTGCGCAACGTCGGGGCCAACGTGGTGTCGTCGATCATCGCGGCGCGCACGGAGAAGGGGAAGTTCACCGACTTCTCCGACTACCTGGCGAAGATCGATGCCACCGCGTGCAACAAGAAGGTCACCGAATCTCTCGTCAAGGCCGGTGGTTTCGACTCGCTCGGCCACCCTCGCAAGGGCCTGGTGCTGGTGCACGCCGACGCGATCGACTCCGTCCTGGGCACCAAGAAGGCCGAAGCCATCGGCCAGTTCGACCTGTTCGGCGGGGTCGACGCCGACGAGTCCGTCACCAGCGTGTTCAACGTCAAAATCCCGGACGAGGAGTGGGACACCAAGCACCGCTTGGCCCTCGAGCGAGAGATGCTGGGGCTCTACGTCTCCGGACATCCGCTCAACGGGGTCGAACACGTGCTGGCCGCGCAGTCCGACACGGCGATCCCCACGATTCTCGAGGGCGGGCTCAAGGACGGCACGCAGGTCACCGTCGGCGGCATCCTGGCCTCGGTGAACCGTCGTGTGAACAAGAACGGCCTGACGTGGGCGTCGGCACAACTCGAAGATCTCTCCGGCGGTATCGAGGTGCTGTTCTTCCCGCAGGCGTACTCGGTGTTCGGCGCCGACGTCGCCGAGGACTCCGTGGTCCTGGTCAAGGCGCGCGTCTCCGCGCGTGACGATCGCATCTCGCTCATCGCCAACGATCTCGCCGTACCGGATCTCTCCGCGGTGGGCGTCGCCAAGCCCCTCGCGGTCAGTCTGCCCACCCGGCTCTGCACGGCCGACAAGGTCGGCGCGCTCAAGCGGGTGCTGGCCAGCCATCCCGGGACGTCCGACGTTCACCTGCGGTTGTTGAGCGGAGACCGGGTGACGGTACTCAAGGTGGACGAGAAGCTGCGGGTGACGCCGTCCTCGGCGCTCATGGGGGACCTCAAGGCGTTGCTGGGACCGGGCTGTCTCACGGTCTGAGCAGCACCTGCCGGTACCGTCGAGGCGTCGACGCACGACATCACGTCAACGAAAGGACGCCCCTGTGATCACCGACTTCATCAACCTGATCCTCAGCGGCATCGGCGGGATCGCCGCCGGCTCGAGTGGGTTCTACCTGACCCCCGGTGTACTGCCCTTCGGCCTCTGATCCCTCCCGGCTCGACCGAGTCCGAGACGACGACGGTGCCCGCCCCCCGGTCATCGGGGAGCGGGCGCCGTCGTCCGTGTCGGAGGCGATGGTGCCGTCGGTGTCGTCAGGCCGACCGAGCCGTCAGAGGCGGCGGTGCGACCGCTCGGCCAGAGGAAGGGCGAGCCAGAGCGCCACGGCGGCCGCGGCTCCCGTCAAGACACCCACGTGCAGGGCGGTGACCGACCCGACGGCCACGGCGAGCACCAGGCCGACCACGAGGGCCTCGAGCTTCCACACGGGCCACGGCGTGCCCGCCAGGTCGACCGTGCGGACGGATCCTCGACGCGCAGCGGCGCCGGCATCGAACGTGGTCATGCTCGCCTCCCGAAGTGGACCGTCGTGGGGACCCGATCTCTCCGCCTCAGCGTACACGGACGCAGAAGTTCGGGCACCCGAACTTCACTGTTGAAGGCCGATTCGGTTGCCGTCGGGGGCACGGCTGTGTTCACTGGAACCATGCCGCTACAGGGTGAGTACGCACCGAGTCCGTCCACCTGGGCCGCCGAGCAGGCGGACCTCTACGAGAACTCCGGAGGGACGGAGGGCACCGAACTGAACGGCCGTCCCGTCATCCTTCTGACCACCGTGGGCAACAAGAGCGGCAAGCTGCGCCGCACGCCCCTCATGCGTGTCGAGCACGAGGGCAAGTACGCCGCGGTGGCCTCGCTGGGCGGCGCTCCCAAGCACCCGGTGTGGTACTACAACGTGCTGGCCGAGCCGCACGTGGAACTGCGGGACAAGACGCAGAAGTGGGACATGACCGCCCGCGAGGTGCACGGCGCCGAGAAGCAGGAGTGGTGGGACCGCGCCGTGGAGGCCTTCCCCGACTACGCCGAGTACCAGAAGAAGACGGACCGGGAGATCCCGGTCTTCGTTCTCGAGCCGCGCTGAGTTCTCGGAGCGCCCGGTGTCGGCCCGGTCCGACGACACGGGCACGGTCCGGCCCGGTGAACTGGGCCGACCCCGACGTGGCAGCATGGTCCGGGTGATCGTGAGCACCACCTCCGGACCCGTGACGGCCCCCGCCGCACCGTCGGGGACGGCGCGCACCGAGTCGGCCCTGCCCACGGCGGCGGATGTCGACGCCGCCGCCGGCCGTCTCCGCGGTATCGCGACGGTGACCCCGCTGGAGCCGTGCGACCGGCTGTCGGCGACCACGGGCGCGCGGGTGTTCCTCAAGCGCGAGGATCTGCAGCGGGTGCGGTCCTACAAATTGCGCGGCGCGTACAACCTCATGGTGCAGCTCACCGAGGCCGAGCGCGCCGCGGGCATCGTCGCCGCCAGCGCCGGCAACCACGCGCAGGGTGTCGCCTTCGCGTGCCGGATGCTCGGCGTCCGCGGCCGCATCTACGTCCCGACGACGACGCCGCGGCAGAAGCGCGACCGCATTGCGTTCCACGGCGGCGATCTCGTGCAGGTCATCAGCGTCGGGTCCACCTTCGACGCCGCGGCTGCGGCGGCGACCGAGGACGTGGCGCGGACCGGTGCGACCATCGTTCCGCCCTTCGACGATCCGCGGACGGCTGCCGGGCAGGGGACCATCGCCGCGGAGATCCTCGACCAACTGGACACCGCGCCGGACGTCGTGGTGGTGCCGGTGGGCGGCGGCGGCTGCGCCGCAGGAATCGCGACCTACCTCGCCGAGCGATCGCCGCACACCCGTGTCGTGGCGGCCGAACCGGCTGGTGCGGCGTCGCTGACGGCCGCCCTGGTGGCCGGGGGCCCGGTGACGCTCGACGAGATCGACCCGTTCGTCGACGGCGCCGCCGTGCGCCGCATCGGGGCGCTGCCGTACGCCGTGCTGTCCGCGCGTGAGACGGAGGTGGTTCAGATCGACGAGGGCGCCATCTGCACCGCCATGCTCGACCTCTATCAAAGCGAAGGTGTCATCGCCGAACCGGCCGGCGCACTGTCGGTCGCGGCACTGGCCGCGATCACCGTTCCTGCCGACGCCACGGTGGTGTGTCTGGTGTCGGGCGGCAACAACGACGTGTCCCGCTACGGCGAGATCCTCGAGCGGTCGCTGGTGCACCGTGGTCTCAAGCACTACTTCCTGGTCGACTTCCCCCAGGAGCCCGGCGCGTTGCGGACGTTCCTCGACTCGGTGCTCGGGCCGGACGACGACATCACGTTGTTCGAGTACGTCAAACGCAACAACCGGGAAACCGGGGCGGCACTGGTCGGCGTCGAGCTGGGTGTCGCGGGGGCACTGTCCGAGCTGCTCGAGCGCATGGAGGCGTCGCCGATGCACGTCGAGCACCTCGAGCCGGGCACACCTGCCTACCGCTATCTGACCTGATCGCGGAGCAACCGCTCGACGACGCGGCGGTGCAGGTCCGGATCCGGCCCCGGTAGCCCGACCAGGGCGGCCAGGTAGAGCCCGTCGCCCACCAGCCGCACGATCTCCGCGTGCACGGGGTCGTCGAACTCGTCCTGCAGCACGCGGTCGTACATCCCCATCATCTCGACGACGGCATCCTGAACCGCGCCCGGCGCGCCGTCGGTGCTGCGGAACGCCGCGAGGGTGGATCGGAAGAGTGCGATCTCGAGGGCGTCGTCGGGGTCGGTGTCGGTGCCTGCGCTGCCGGCCGACGACGACGGAGTGGCGAGCGGGGAGAGGTACCACTCGGCCAGCGACGTGCCCGCGTCCGCCGCCTGAACGCGCTTGCGTTCGGCCCGCTCGCCCAGGCGTCGCACCATAGCCGCCATCATCGCGTCCTTGCTCGGAAAGTGATACAGCAGACCGCCTTTCGACACTCCGGCACGGGCGGCGACGGCGTCGAGAGTGGCCTTGTCGGTGCCGTCCCGCACCAGAATGTCCTCCAGTGCGTCCAGAATGCGGTCCCGCGTCTCCGTGGCCATCGCCTCACTGTACCGGCTGGACGGTCGTTGCTATGCTCGCTCGGTCGGCTGTACCGGCTGGACGGTTGGAAGGAGTGTCTCGTGTCCCTGTTCGTCGCCCCCGAGGCCGCGCGCGCCACGCGCCGTGACTGGGTGGGCCTGTGCGTTCTCGCCGGAGCGGTGATGATGGTCGCCGTCGACGGCACGGTGCTCGACATCGCGCTGCCGTTCCTCAGCGCCGATCTGCAACCCACCGGCACCGAGCTGCTGTGGATCATCGACATCTACTCGTTCGTGCTCGCCGGACTCCTGGTGACCATGGGCACGCTGGGAGACCGGATCGGGCGCCGACGGTTGCTGTTGATCGGGTCGGTGGGTTTCGGGTTGTCGTCGGTGGTCGCCGCGTTCGCCGTCGATCCCGCCATGCTCATCGCCGCCCGCGTGATGCAGGGCGTCGCCGGCGCCACGCTCATGCCCGCGACGCTCGGGCTCATCCGGTCGATGTTCGCCCACCCGGCCGAACGCACCCTCGCCATCGGCGTGTGGGGTGCGATGGCCGGCGGCGGCGCAGCGGCCGGTCCCGTCGTCGGTGGCGTGCTGCTCGAGCACTTCTGGTGGGGGTCGGTGTTCCTGATCAACGTGCCGGTCATGATCGTGCTGGTCGTGGCCGGTCCGTTCGCGATTCCGGAGTCGAAGAATCCCGCGCCGGGTGCGTTCGACCTGCCGAGCGCTCTGCTGTCCATCGTCGCGATCGTGCCGCTGGTCTACGTCGTCAAGGAGGCCGTCGCGCACGGCCCCGGAGTCGAGCTGGCGCCGATCGCCCTGGTCGGCCTGGCCGCGGGGGTTGCGTTCGTCCGGCGACAGCGGCGCTCGACCTCACCGATGATCGACCTGAGCCTGTTCGCGCAGCGACAGTTCTCCACCGCTGTGGTCACGAACCTGCTGTCCATCTTCGCGCTGGCCGGGGTGCTGTTCTTCGGCTCGCAGTACCTGCAGTCGGTGCTCGGACTGTCACCGCTGGCCGCCGGACTGTTCCTGATCCCGGGCACCGCGGCCAACATGGCGGCGTCGCTGCTCGCCGCCTACCTCGTCCGCCGGTGGCGGCCCGGCACGGTGCTCACCGGGGGTCTGCTCGTCGGTGCGCTCGGGGCACTGACGTTGACCCGACTCGGGACGGTGGACGGGCGCCTGACGTTCGTCGTGGCCTTCGTCGCCGTCGGTGTCGCTGCCGGTCTGGCTCTCACCCTCACCTCCGACCTCGTCGTCGGCTCGGTGCGACCCGAACGCGCCGGCGCCGCGTCGGCCGTGTCGGAAACGGCCTACGAGCTCGGCATCGCCCTGGGTGTCGCCGTGCTCGGGTCCGTCGTCATGGGCATCTTCCGCTCCGGCGTCGACGTCACGGGCCTGACTGCCGAGAACGCCGGTCACGCCCGCGAGACGTTGGGGGAGGCCGTCGCGCTGGCCGGGTCGCTCTCCGGTGAGGTCGGGGACGTGCTGCGCGCCTCGGCGCAGGCGGCGTTCGTGGACGGCATGCACGCCGCCGCGACAGTCACCGCGGCGGTCCTGGTCACCAACGCGGTGCTGGTGGCGTGGGCGCTGCGCAGGCGGTCGGATCAGGTGAGCACGACGAAGGAGTGACCGGGCAGCGTGGTGGAGGAGCCGGTGCGGTCGCTGGTGGTCTCGCTCGACCACAGCACCGGCGTGCCGCCGACGGGGACGGTGACCGGGGCGTCGGACAGGTTGCACACCAGCGCCGTCCCTCGCCCCGGCGTCCCGACGCGCTTGCGGTGCACCACGATCCAGCGCTCGTCCTCGTCGTGGTCCACCCGGACGTTCGTCAGCCACGGGTCGGTGAACTCGGGCCGCGCGGCGCGCAGGGCAAGCAGGCTCCGGTAGATCTCCAACAGGGCTGCGTGCTTCCCCTCGGTGACCTCGCTCCAGTTCAGCTTCGAGCGCTCGAAGGTCGCCGGGTCCTGCGGATCCGGGATGTCGTCGGAATCCCAGCCGTGCGAGGCGAATTCGGCCTTACGTCCCTCCGCGGTGGCCTTGCCCAGTTCGGGTTCGGGGTGCGAGGTGAAGAACTGGAACGGTGACGACGCGTCGAACTCCTCGCCCATGAACAGCATCGGGGTGAAGGGGGACAACAGGATCAGGGCGGCCTTGACGGCCTGCTGACCGGTGGTGAGGTAGTGACCCGGCCGGTCACCGACCGCGCGGTTGCCCACCTGGTCGTGGGTCGTGGTGTACGCGACCAGGGAACTGGCCGGCAGCACCCGCGGGTCGACCGGTCGACCGTGGATTCGGCCTCGGAACGAGGAGTACGTTCCGGCGTGGAAGAAGCCGTGGCTCAACGTCGTGGCGAGGCAGGACATCGAACCGAAGTCGCCGAAGTAGCCCTGCCGCTCGCCGGACACCGCCGCGTGCACCGCATGGTGGACGTCGTCGTCCCACTGGGCGGTCAAACCGTAGCCGCCGCCCGCGCGCGGGGTGATGAGCGTCGGGTCGTTCAGATCGCTCTCGGCGATCAGGGACAGCGGACGCCCGACGTGCGCGGAGAGCGATTCGGTCTCGACCGCCAGCTGCTCGAGGATGTGCACCGCGGTGGTGTCGGCAAGGGCGTGGACGGCGTCGAGTCGTAGGGCGTCGATGTGGAACTCGTCGAACCAGCGCAGGGCGTTGTCGACGATGTAGCGGCGCACCACGTCCGACCCGCTCTCGGCGACGTTGACGGTCTGCCCCCACGAATTCGCGCCTTCGGCGAGGTACGGACCGAACTTCTCGAGGTAGTTGCCGGACGGGCCGAGGTGGTTGTAGACCACGTCGAGCGCGACGGCCAGCCCGCGGGCGTGGCAGGCGTCGACGAAGCGCTGGAGCCCGGCCGGGCCGCCGTATCCTTCGTGCACCGTGTACCAGAGGACGCCGTCGTAGCCCCAGTTGTGGGTGCCGTTGAAGCCGTTGACCGGCATGACCTCGACAAAGGTAATCCCCAGGTCGACCAGGTGGTCGAGCTTGTCGATCGCGGCGTCGAACGTGCCCTCCGGGGTGAACGTGCCGATGTGCAGTTCGTAGAGAACTCCGCCCGCCAACCGGCGGCCGGTCCAGCCGTCGTCCGTCCACGCCGTGCGGTCGACGTCGAACACCGCCGACGGCTCGTGCACGCCGTCGGGCTGGCGGGGTGAGCGCGGATCGGGGATCACCGCGTCGTCGTCGCCGAGAACGAAGCCGTACCGTGCCCCGTCCGCCGCGGGCACGTCCACCGACCACCAGCCGCCCGTCTCGTGCATGTCGTGCAACTCGCCGTCCAGGTGCAGACGCACGCGGTCGGGGGTCGGCGCCCACACGGAGAACGTGCGGGTGGCGGCGGTGTCCGAGGACGGGGAGGGGCTCATGCGTCCCCGATACCCGGGCGGCGGCTCGTCCACACCCGAACCCCCTCCGCTATGACCGACGTCGCGCTACGGTGAGCGCGCCACGGTTCGTCGGGGACCGTGTTCCGGGGGGAAATCATGGTGCTGCCGCGTCCTGTTCTGCTGCGCCGTCTCGGGGTCCTCGTGGCCACGCTGGCCCTGGCGTCGACGCTCACCGCGGGACCGGCGTCCGCCGTGCCCGTCGTGACGGTGGCCGGTGGCGCCGTCTCCGGGTTCTCGCGGGACGGCATCGACCAGTACTTCGGTGTGCCCATGGCCGTGGCCGACCGCTACGCCTCGCCGCGGCCTGCGCCGGGATGGACCGGCGTCCGGGAGGCGATTCGGCACGACGATCAATGCCCGCAGGCCGTGCCGCTCCCGATCGACCTCCCGCCGATCCCCGTGCTGCCGACGAGTTCCGAGGACTGCCTCGGCATCGACCTCTACGTTCCGCCGAACGCGGCGGGCCGATCGCTCCCGGTCATGGTGTACCTGTACGGCGGGGCGTTCGTCGTCGGCAACACCACGCAGTACGACTCGCCGTCCCAACTGGTGCGCGACGGCGACGTGATCGTCGCGATCCCGAACTACCGCGTCGGCTCCTTCGGGTTCCTCGCCCTGCCCGAGCTCGCCGCGGAATCCGGTGGTGCGACGGGCAATCAGGGCATCGAGGATCAGCAGTTCGCGCTGCGCTGGGTGCGCGACAACATCGCCGCGTTCGGCGGCGACCCGTCGAACGTCACGATCTTCGGCGAGTCCGCGGGTGGGATGAGCGTGTGCACGCACCTCGCGTCGCCGCGCTCGGCCGGACTGTTCCACAAGGCGATCGTGCAGAGCGGGCCGTGTTCGCGGAGCCCCCTCGTCCCGCCGAGTCGTGAGGTCGCCTTCGCGCGCGGAGCGGCCTTCGCAGAGGAGATGGGGTGCGGCGACGGTCCGGGGCGGCTCGCCTGCCTGCGCAGCCTGCCGGTCGACCGCCTGCTGGGGTCCGCGACACACTCGTTCACCAGCCCGAACGCGACGTGGACACCGGTCGTCGACGGCGTCGTGCTGACCGATACGCCGGAGGGTGCTCTCCGCGCCGGCGCCTCGGCCGACGTGCCGATCCTCCTGGGCAGCAACTCCGAGGAGGGCGGCACCTTCGTCGTGCTCTTCGACTACGCCGCCGGCCGCGTGCCCACCGCCGAAAGTGTCGCGGCGTCGGTGCGCGAGGTCTATCCCGAGGACGCGGACCCGATCCTGGCCACCTATCCCGTCGCCGCCTACCCGACGCCCGCCGACGCCCTGTCCGCGGTGTGGACCGATTCGCTCTTCGCCTGTCCGACCGTCGTCACCGCGGACGCGGCCCGAGCAGGCGGCGCGCGGGTGTGGCAGTACCGCTTCACCGATGCGCCGCTCGCGCCGAGCGGGCCACTGCTGCCCGGGGCGTTCCACGCGGCGGACGTGCCCTATCTGTTCTCTCGGCTCGGCGGTATCCCGGTGCCGTGGACGGGCTCCGCCGCCGCCCTCGCCGACCGCATGAAGCGCACGTGGGCGACCTTCGCGCACACCGGCGACCCGAACGGCCCCGGCCTGCCCGCCTGGCCGGACTCCGGTGCCTCCGGCCACCCGGCCCTGCAGATCGATCGCGACCGCGCAGAGCCGGTGACCGACGTCGCCGACGTCCATCGGTGCGGGTTCTGGGCGGGCGTCTCGCCGCCGGATCGTGTGCAGTAGTCCGTGCCGTACACGGATTTCCGCACACGATCGGGGCGGCGACAGTGGCACAGTGGGGTAGGTGACCACCCACTCGCCGCTGCCCATGTTCCCGCTCGGCAGCGTGATCCTGCCCGGTGACGCCCTCCCGCTCCACGTCTTCGAACCGCGATACCGCGCGATGATCGAGGACATCGTCGTCGGCGACGCGCAGTTCGGGGTGGTGCTGATCGAGCGGGGCCACGAAGTCGGCGGCGGTGACGTCCGCGGAACGGCCGGCGTGATGGTGCGGGTCGATCAAGCGGTGCAGACGCCCGACGGTCGGTACGTCCTCGAATGCACCGGGCTCCACCGCATCCGTGTTCTCGAGTGGCTGCCGGACGATCCGTACCCCCGCGCCACCGTGGAGGACTGGCCCGACTCCGACCACGAGCCCGCCCGCGACGAGCAGTACCACCAGGTGCGGGACCTCACCGAGCGACTGTTCGACGTTCTGCGAGACATCTCGGAGCGTCGTGACCTGCCGCCGCCGGAGACCCCGGTGCTCGATCCGGCCGGGGCGTACGGCGAGCCGACGTCTCTGTGGGAGTTCGCGTCGTCGTTGCCGTTGGGGTCGGCGGACCGCGCGAAGGTCCTCACGGCGGAGACGCCGGGGGAGCGGCTGCGGGTGCTGGCGTCCGCGGTCGAGGACGTCACCGCCGTCGCCGAATTCTCGCGGGGATAAGGTCGACAGGGTCGCAGGAGTCGACCGGCTCGACACGAGTCGTCGGGAGCGAGGAGAACGAACGTGGCGCACGAGCGAGCGGGACGACGCGCGGAGCCGTCCGATCTGGTCGACCTTCCGCACCTGGTCACCGCGTACTACACGCAGAAGCCGGATCCGGAGAACCCCGATCAGCAGGTGGTGTTCGGCACGTCCGGACACCGCGGCTCGAGTCTCGACGCGGCGTTCACCGAGGACCACATCGTGGCCACCACGCAGGCCATCGTGGAGTACCGCACCGAGCAGGGCATCACGGGTCCGATGTTCCTCGGCCGGGACACCCATGCGTTGTCCGAGCCCGCCTGGGCCTCGGCGCTCGAGGTGCTCGCCGCGAACGACGTTGCCGTCCTGATCGATTCGGCGGGTCGCTACACCCCCACGCCGGCCGTCAGCCACGCGATCCTCCGGCACAACGCGTCCGGTCCCGCCGCGCAGGCGGACGGAATCGTCGTCACACCGTCGCACAATCCGCCCCGCGACGGCGGCTTCAAGTACAACCCGCCGAACGGCGGTCCGGCCGACAGCGATGCGACATCCGTCATCGCCGCGCGAGCCAACGAGATTCTGCGCCAGGGTGTCTCGTCCGTTCGGCGCGTGCCGCTCGCACGGGCATTGGCGCAGTCCGCCGAGAAGTACGACTACCTGGGGACGTACGTCGACGACCTCCCGTCAATCCTCGACCTCGACGCCGTACGGTCCGCCGGGGTCCGCATCGGCGCCGACCCGCTCGGCGGAGCAGCGGTCGACTACTGGGGAGCGATCGCCGAGCGTCACCGGCTCGACCTCGAGGTCGTCAACCCGCTCGTCGACGCGACGTGGCGCTTCATGACGCTCGACACCGACGGCAAGATCCGCATGGACTGCTCGTCGCCCAACGCGATGGCGTCGCTCATCGAGGTGCGCGACCGGTACGACATCGCCACGGGTAACGACGCCGACGCGGACCGACACGGCATCGTCACGCCCGACGGCGGCCTGATGAACCCGAATCACTACCTCGCGGTCGCGATCGACTACCTGTTCTCGCACCGACCGGAGTGGTCGGCGGAGACGGCCGTCGGCAAGACGTTGGTGAGCTCGTCGATGATCGACCGGGTGGTGGCCGCACTCGGGCGCCGACTGGTGGAGGTGCCGGTCGGCTTCAAGTGGTTCGTCGACGGATTGGTCACCGGCACACTGGGTTTCGGCGGCGAGGAGAGTGCCGGGGCGTCCTTCCTGCGGCGCGACGGGTCCGTGTGGACCACCGACAAGGACGGCATCGTCCTGGCCCTGCTCGCCTCGGAGATCACCGCGGTCACCGGGGAGACCCCGTCGCAGCGGTACGCCGCTCTGGCCGACCGTCACGGTGCCCCGTCCTACGCGCGGACCGACGCCCCCGCCTCGCGAGAGCAGAAGGCCGTCCTGGCGAAGCTGTCGGCCGACCAGGTCACCGCAACCGAGTTGGCGGGTGAGCCCATCACCGCCACGCTGACCACCGCGCCCGGCAACGGGGCTGCGTTGGGCGGCTTGAAAGTGACCACCGACAGCGCCTGGTTCGCGGCCCGCCCGTCCGGCACCGAGGACGTCTACAAGATCTACGCCGAGTCGTTCCGCGGCGACGATCATCTCGCCGAGGTGCAGGCGGCGGCGCGCGAGCTGGTGTCGTCCGTGCTGTCCGGAGCGTGACCGGGCCGGCCTCCGGGGGCCCGGAGGCTCGCGGGTCGACCGAGCGGGACATCCGGATCCTGATCTCGGCGGCGTTCGTCATCGCGCTCGGCTTCGGCATCGTCGCTCCCGCATTGCCGGGCTTCGCGCGGAACTTCGGGGTCACCGAATTCGCGGCGACGGCCATCATCAGTGCGTTCGCCGCCACCCGGCTGCTGTTCGCGCCCGCCTCCGGCGCGCTGGTCCAGCGCATCGGGGAACGACGCGTCTACATCACCGGGCTGACCGTCGTCGCCGTCTCGACGGGACTGTGCGCCGTCGCGCAGACATACTGGCAACTGCTGGCGTTCCGGTCGCTCGGCGGTATCGGCTCCACCATGTTCACCGTGTCGGCGCTCGGGCTGCTGATCCGCATCGCACCGCCGGACCGGCGCGGCCGGGTGTCGGGCATGTACGCCTCGAGCTTTCTCGCCGGCACCGTGCTGGGACCGTTCGTGGGCGGGGTGGTGCTCGAGATCGGTGGCCTGCGAGCCCCGTTCGTGTTCTACGCGGTGACCCTCGTGATCGCCGCGATCGTCGTCGCGGTCGGCCTGCGCAGTCCGGTGAAGGACGTGGACCTCGACTCGGCGCCCGTCGCGGTGCGGTTCGCCGACGCGGTCCGGTCGCCGATCTATCGGTCGGCCCTGCTGTCCAACTTCGCCAACGGCTGGGCCGTGTTCGGGGTGCGCACCGCGATCGTGCCGCTCTTCGTCGTCGCGGCACTGGGGCAACAGGATTCGATGGCGGCCATCGCGCTGGCGGTGTTCGCCGTCGGCAACGCCGTGGTGCTCGTTCCGGCAGGTCGGTGGTCGGACCGCTACGGCCGCAAGCCTTTCCTGATCGCCGGCCTGGCGGTCTGCGGCGCGACGACGGCCGGCATGGGGGTGTCCGGGTCGACCGTCGTGTTCCTGGTGCTCACCTTCGCCGCGGGCGTGGGTTCGGGTCTGATCACGCCGACCCAGCAGGCGGCGGTGGCCGACCTCGTCGGGTCGCGGGCACGCGGTGGTCCCGTGTTGGCGGCCTTCCAGATGGCGATGGACGTCGGGTCCGTCATCGGCCCGCTCGTGGCGGGCGTGCTGGTTGAGGAGCTGTCCTACGCGTGGGCCTTCGGCACGTCCGGGGCCATCCTGCTGATCGCCGCGGTGGGCTGGACGGTGGTGCCGGACACCGTCGGGCGTCCTCTCGTCGCGGAGCCCGCCGACTCCGGATCCCCGTCAGCCCGCGAGGCCGACCCCGATGAGCGATCCGACCGCGTACGTCGCGGCGACGGCCAGTCCGCCGAGGATCAGCTGCCGTAGCGCGCCGAGCACGGTCGACCGCGCGGTGAAGTGTGCGGCGACCGCACCGGCAGCCAGGAGGCCGACGCCGCCGCACCCGAGACCCGCTGCGAGCGAGGCGAATCCGAGCAGGAACGGGATCAACGGGATGATCGCGCCGATCGAGAACAGGACGAACGACGAGCCCGCCGCCACCCACGGGGACGGCTTCTCGTGCGGGTCGATGCCGAGCTCGCGGGAAATGTGCAGATCGACGGCGCGGTCGGCGTCCGTGTGGATCTCACGGGCGGCGGTGGTCGCGGTGCCCCGGGTCATGCCCATGTCGGTGAGCATGTCCACCAGCTCGGCCTCCTCGGCGTCCGGGTACTTCCGGAACGCGGCGCGCTCGGTGACCACCTCGGCGTCGATCTGCTCGTTCTGCGTGGTGACGGAGGTGTACTCGCCCAACGCCATCGAGAACGCGCCGGCCACCAGTCCGGCGACGCCGCTGAGGACCAGCGTGTGCGTCGTGACGCCCGCGCCGCCGACGCCCGCGATGAGCGAGGTGTTGGTCACCAGTCCGTCCATGGCACCGAACGTCGCCGCGCGCAACCACCCGCCGGAGACGTCGGCGTGGGAATGGTCGACCTCGTGGGGAACGATCGGGGCCGATCCGTCGGAGTCCTGAGCTGTGGTCACGGCCGAGAAACTACGCCCCGTTCCGCGGCGCTGCCAGCAAGCGTCGGCTACCCTCAGCAGCGCTTTCAGGGTCGTATCAGCCCCTCGTGGCACCATGAACGCCGTGAACGCGAAGAATTCCGGGTCCTCGAAGTACACCCCGCAGAAGTCGTCGTCCGCCTCCACGTACGTGTTGGGTGGCCTCGCGTTGCTGGTGATCGCGGCCGTCGTCATCGGCGGTGTGCTGTGGCAGAACTCGCGGACCGCCCCGCGTGCCGACGGATACGGCGCGGTGCAGAACCCGGATGTCGTCGCCGCGGTGGACGCGGACGGAGTCATCTCGCTGGGGCTGCCGTCGGCCACCAAGACGGTCGACATCTTCGAGGATGCGATGTGCCCGTACTGCGCCGAGCTCGAGCAGGTCCACGGTCAGGAACTGGCGCAGAAGATCGACGAGGGCGCGATCACCGTGCGCTACCACATGCTCGACTTCCTCAACCGGCTCTCGCCGAGCGGTACGTACAGCACGCGGGCCGTGGCGGCCTCGCAGTGCGTGGCGGCCACCGGCGACGGTCCCGCGTTCTCGGAGTTCCACGCCGCGCTCTTCTCCGCCGACTTCAAGCCGGAGGAGAACGGCAGCACCGACCGCACCGACGCCGAACTGGCGGACCGCGCTCGGGAGGCCGGCGCGTCGGGCGAGGCAATCTCCTGCATCACCGACGGCTCGCGCGTGGACGCCGCGGCGCAGAGCGCGGCCACGGGCAGCCAGGCGCTGGCGGCAGCGGGCGGCCGCGGCACGCCGACCGTGCTGGTCGACGGCGCTGTGGTGGACACCCAGAACCAGGACTGGGTTGCGAACCTCGGCTGACCAGGCGCGATCGCGCACCGGCCAGGCGATTTGGTGCCCCGATGGGCATGGTGTAACTTTTTCTCCAGTGTTCACCGGACGAACTCGTGCGGTGATCCGGGGCTATGGCGCAGCTGGTAGCGCACCACACTGGCAGTGTGGGGGTCAGGGGTTCGAGTCCCCTTAGCTCCACCATATTTGCGCAGGTCAGAGACCTGCAACGGTGTTCACCAAATCGCAGTCAACGGAAGCTGTCAACACCGTGTCACACCTAGTCGATACAATCCGGCCATGATGAGCAGTGAATCTTGGCCGTTCACCACCGTTCCGCCCGAAGAGGCAGCGGAAGACATTCTTGCCCGTGAGGCCATCCGCGCCACCGGCGAACGGCACGGCCACACCCTCGACGACACCCACGTCACCGCTGTGCAGTGGGAAGTCTTGGGCATCGACGACGGCTTCTATGCCCGCTGGCGATTCGCCCATCCCGAACTCGACATGGACGTCGTTCACGCCGTCGCCGCAGCGGTGCGAGGCTGATGGCTTCCATCCGGATACGGTCCCGTCGCGACGGATCGACGTACACCGCAATCCTCTGGCGCGAAGACGGCAAGCAAACGTCGATGTCCTTCGACGACCACGCCGCCGCCATCCGCTTCAAACAACACCTCGAACAAGCTGGCCCCGACAAAGCCCGCGCCATCCTCGGCGTCGTCGACACACCCACCCACGTCGAAACCATCACCACATGGTGTGACGCCTACATCACCGGACTCACCGGCGTCGAAGAAGCCACCCGCAACCGGTACCGCGCCTACGTCACCCGCGACCTCGCCACCATCGGCGCCACCCCACTCTTCGCCGTCGACGAACAACTCATCGCCGGATGGGTCAACACCATGCAAGCTGACGGAGCATCCGGCAAGACCATCGCCAACAAACACGGCTTCCTCGCCGGCGCCCTCAAGGTCGCCGTCCGCCGCGGCCTCCTGCCCGCCAACCCCTGCGAGAACACCCGCCTTCCCTCCCACGACCGGGAGGAGATGTGCTTTCTGACGGTGGATGAGTTCGCCGAGTTGCGGGACGCGATGACGGAGCGGTGGCGTCCGTTGGCGACGTTCCTGGTGACCACCGGTTGCCGGTTCTCCGAAGCGACCGCTCTCCAGGTCGGGGATGTGAACGTGGCGGCGGGGACGATCCGCATCAGCAGGGCGTGGAAGTACACCGGCAACGCGGTTGAGAAGCTGGGTGGGCCGAAGTCGCGGAAGTCGCGCCGCACCATCAACATCCCCCCGCAAGCCTTGGAGGCGATGGGGGACCTGTCCGACCGGAAGCGGACGGAGTTGGTGTTCACGACGCAGCGCGACACCAGGGTCAAGGCGCAGTTGTTCCACAACAAGGCGTGGCGGCCGGCGTTGTCGAAGGCGGGGTTGAACGGGAAGCGACCCCGGCCGCACGATCTGCGGCACACGTGTGCGTCGTGGATGATCGCCGCCGGCGTCCCGCTACCGGTGATTCAGGCGCACTTCGGGCACGAGTCGATCACCACCACCATCGGCACGTACGGTCACTTGGACCGTTCGAGCAGTGAGGCTGCGTCGGCGGCGATCGGCGCAGCCCTACAGGGGATTTAGGCGTTGCAGGGTTGGCGGGTGTCCAGGGGTGCGAACTCGCCGGCACCCGCACCCGCTAATCCGGTTTGGGCGGCGCCGAGGTTGTCGAGCGCGAACTTGCCGTTTGCCAGACGCGGCCCATCCGGTGTGCCGCAGTTGATCTGCACGAACCACCCACCCTCCTTGTCCTGCGTCGTGTACCAGGATTTGAGGTTGTAGAAGATGCGGGACAGCTCGTCGTCGGTGAGTTGCTTGTTGACGAAGGCGCTGATGTACCCGTCGCGGGTCTCGACGTAGTCATACGCGGGGAGAGGGTAGGGATTCGTCGTCGCTGCGGGCCTGGTTGTGGTGGTGGGCGCCGTGGGTTCCGTCGCCGCACTGCCGCACCCGGCCAGCACAATCGCGGCCAACCCGATCCACACACGCTTCACTGCCCACTCCTTCGCCTGAACTGACTCAAACTGATCACCGGCGCCGCCACAGGCTCCGAACCCTGCTTCGCCAACAACTCATCCACCACCGCTAACACCAACGCCCGCTCCGCCTCGGTCAACCCGTCGGCGCGGTCGGGGAGAACGAAACGGTCACCTACCACTCGTCCTCCAACGCATGTTCCAACTCCGCCGTCTCGATGGGGTCGAGACTGTTCATCCGACACTCCACCATGCGCGGTGTCGTCCACAGTGCGTCCGCCATCTCGATCGGGTCGCGTGTCCACCGCAACGTGTCGATCAACGACGGGATCGTGATGAGCCTGCGGGCCGCGATCTGATCCACGATGCGCTCCTCCCTGCGGACGTACATCGAGTGACGGGGGTGGTCGAGGACACCGCGTTCGAGGTGCCCGATTTCGTGGGACAGGGTGGTGCGCCGGCCGGCGGTGTCGAGGGTGCGGCACAACCAGATGCGGTCACCTTGGACGAGTCCGCGGACACCGCGGGGGAGTTCGTAGCTCGTGCAGACCACGACGTGCGGGTACTGCTCTGCCATGTGCCGCCACGGATGCCACTCCTCACCTGTCATGTGTCGGAACCTAGCTGTCCGGTATGACAACAAAGTCCAGGTAGGCGGCTTACACGGGTGTTATTCGTCCGAATCCGCAGCTACACCCACGTCGTCGCGGGACGGCGGCGGGATTGACTTGTCGCCCCATTGGGCGACGGCGCGTAGTCGGGCGGGGGAGGCTTTGCCGCTGATGGCGAGGTCGTAGCCGAGGCGTGCGCCGATTTCGCGGATGAGTTCGCCGGTGTCGACGCTGGCGAGGTCGGCGGGGAGTGTGGTCGCTCCGATTTCGTCGGCGGTGATGTATTCGGCGGCGACGAGTGCTTCGCCCATGGGTACTTGGAGGGCTTCGGCGGTGCGGCGTAGTGCTTCGAGGCTGGGGACTTTGGTGCGTCCGTTGACCCAGTTGGAGACGACGGACTTGTTGTAGCCGGCGGCGTTCGCGAGGGTGATCTGGTCTATCCCTTTGACCTGCATTTGGTGTGTGAGCCATTCGCTCCATCTGGACATAGGTGCAGCGTAGGGGTTGCTTGGGTTGCTTCCAATCGGTTGCGTCAGCGCAACCCTCGGTTGCGGCAAATGCCACGGTTGTCGTTCCGCAGCTAGGGGTGCATCGGCGCATGTCAGCGCCTCTGCGAGATTCGCGCAAGATTGCTCGATGAAACAGGGTTGCGCCGAGGCAACCGCGCGGGTAGGTTCTGTTGTGTCAACCCAGTCGCGATGACGCAACCGAACGGAGACCTGATGACGCGAGGACACGCGATCAAGACAGGCCGATTCAAGCGCGAGATGAAACGCCGAGGACTCCACGACTCCGCAGCACTCGCCCGCGACATCGGCGTCCACAAGACCACCGCATGGCGCGTCCTCAACGGACACGCCCGCCCCGGCCCCGACTTCGTCAACCGCACCTTGGAGTGCTGGGGCCTGGAGTTCCACGACCTCTTCGACGACCCCCGCACCGCACGGCAACGCGCACACGCAGCGTGACCAGCCCACGAAAAAGCCCGCCCCTCTGCAAAGGGACGGGCCAGGCACCCACCAACCGGAAGGAAAAGCAGATGCACCGCAAGGATACCCCGACCGACCGGCTCGTCACAGAGCTGGAGGCGGTGACAACGAACGTGCTCGCCCAGTTCGTTGATCGCAGGTGGGAAGTGAACGCGTTCCTCACCTCGGATCACTCCGGCCCGCACATCGCCGGTTGGCATCCGGCCACTGACCACGTGTGGGTCATCGGCACCGGACCGACGTTGGCCGCGGCGATGGACGACGCCCTCGGCAAGGTCGCCCTCTCCGCACCTCAGGCGGTGACAGCATGACTTACAACGCCACAGAGTGGACTCGATCCGTAGTTCGAGACCCATATCTCACGAACGCCACGGTCCGAGTGCTCATCAACTTGCAGACGTATGCCAACGCATCTGGGCTCAGCGCCTCGCCAGGACTCATCCGCATGGCAGAAGACTTGCGGACTCCAACCTGGTCTGGTCATTTGTCAGAACGAACCGTCCGGCGAGGGCTTTGCATTGGCGTGGAGCGTGGATTCATCGTCAAAACCGCCAGTGCGCCAAGGGCACGCGGCAACTCGGAATGCGATACGTACGAGATGTCCATGAACTTTCGGCAGGTTCCCGCATGAGTGACGGGAATCGATGGACCGTTCAGCAAGTGCGGAACCTCGGGATTCAAACCGACATTCCCACCGCCAGTTCTGTTTTGGGTCTGGGAGTCACCACCGGTTACCAGCTTGCGAAGCGTGGCGAGTTCCCCGTTCCGGTGCTGCGAATCGGGCGTAAGTACATCGTCCCGGTGGCCGGACTGCTCAGAGCAATGGGAATCGAGGACCCCGCATGAACCACAACGACTTCTACGCCGTCGACCGCGGCGACAGCATGACCAACCCAAAGCGCATGACCATCGTCGAGTTCGGTGACTACACCCGACCCGACTACACCCCCGACGCACCCGAAGGCAGCGCCATTCTCGGACTCATCTGGGCCACCGTCCTCGGCGCCGGCGCATGGGCCGTCGTGTTCATGGTCGTCAGGATTCTCCAGTTCCTCTTCGGAGGTGCGGCATGAGCGTCGACGACATCTACCTCCTCCTGGAGGACCACATGATCGACGGCTACAGCCACGACCGAGCCCTCGAATGCCGCTGCGGCGAATCCTTCCGCGGTAGCCACGTCAACGACCAGCACACCCTCCACATCGCTACCTGCATTCATGAGGCCATCCGATGAGCGCCTACAGCGACCTCATGGAGAACCCGCCGACCGCCCTGTGCGACTGCGGCGGAGAACTACTCCACCACGACGACGCACCGGAACCGTTCTGCGAGAACGGCTGCGACGGCATCCACGTCACCCCCGACGCATGGGACGTCGTCAACAACATCGGCCACCCCCTCACCTGCCGCTGCCCCCACTGCGACACCGACTACATCTACGAAATGGAAGCCGGGAAATGACTCTCACCGGAACGCTCCTCACCACCCCGTTGGAACCCGGCAGCCCGGAGTGGCTCGCCACCTACTCCGCTTCGCAGGTCGCCGCCATCTGCGGCCTGTCGAAGTGGGACACCCCACGCAGCATCTACGACGCGAAGAAGGGCATCACCCCACCGAACGTGCAGACGGACGCGATGGGTCGCGGCCACGAGTTCGAACCGATGATCCGCGAGTGGGTCGCCACGCAGAACCCCACCTGGGGAGTACTTGACGCGGGGTGCTTCACCCACCACGAGAAGCCCACGCACACAGCGACACCCGACGCCATCATCGTCACCGAGACCGGTGTCTGGGAACTTCTCGAAATCAAGACCGCTGAAGACCTGCACACCTGGGGAGACACCCCACCCATCTACTACCTCGTGCAGGTTATGTGGCAGATGTACGTCACCGGCGCGCCCCGCTGCCACATCGCAGCGTGCGGACCGTTCGAACTGTTCAACCGCCGGCCCCGCATTTTCACCATCGAACGCAAGCCTTCCGCTGGGGCGGGGGCTTGTCGTGTCTCACCAGTAAGGTCCGGGCCATGAGCGAACAGACCATCCGCCCTCGTCCTGGTAGCCACATCTGGCGACGCATCGACGGTGAAGACACCGCGTTCAAAGTGCAGATGTCCGGAGCCGGCTACCTGTCCCAGTTCCCCGGAGCAACAACCGAAGAACGAATGCACGCGGAGGCGCGGCAACCGGGCGGCATCTTCGTGTCCGACTTTGATGAGAACTGGTTCGAGGTGGAGGACGTACTGAACCGGATGGACGTCGTCCGTGAAGAGGTTCCCGCCGTGGTTCTCGGACCGCACAAGCCGCCGTTCGGGCAGTGGGAGGAACTGGACGAGTGGACGAAGCCTGCGTGACCTCCTCCGTGTTGACGCGGTCAACACGCCGATGGGAACCCGCAGGTCAAGTTTTCACGTCAACGACCACCGAGTTACGCTGAACCGCAGGTCAGACGGCAAAAACCTGGATTAAGCAAGGGGTTCGAGTCCCCTTAGCTCCACCATCACGAAACCCCCTACCGACGTCGTCGGGAGGGGGTTTCGTCGTTCTGCGGGGGGCGAGACCTGCGTAGCGGCACACGGGTCGGGCGAAGGGGCGGGATTCCGCCCGTTCGGGGGAGTTGTGTGCAGTCAGGCAGGTCGTGCGCCCGCTGCACTGGCCGCGGGCCCGGACTGCGTAGCGGCACACGGGTCGAGTGAACGGGTGGGTTCCCGTCGATTCGGGAGAGTTGTGTGCAGCCGGGCAGGTCGCGTCAGGCGTGCGCGGCCTCGTACGCCTGCTGCACCTCGGCGGGAATGCGCCCCCGCGGCGAGAGCGTGTACCCGGCGCCGGCGGCCCAGTCGCGGATGGCGCGGGCGGATTCGGGCGATCGGCGACGACCGCCCGTCGACCCGGAGGTGCGTCGGCGTGCGGTCGACCGGGCCGGCGAGCTCACCCGCGTCGCGTGCTCGAGATACGGAGCGAGGGTGCGGCGGAATTCGGCGGCATTGTTCGGACCGAGATCGATTTCGTAGTCGACCCCGTCGACGGCGAAGACGATGTGTTCACCGTCGTCACCCAGCGGGGTCCGATCGATATCGTCGATCAGCTCGATCACGACCTTCTTCGCCATTCCTGCTCTTTCCGTCGACCGCAGTGTTCCGGGAACACTACACGGGCGGAATCGGACACGGCGACGCGGCTCGACACGCTCGAAAATGCTGTCCGACACAGCTTTCCGGCGCCACGGGCGAGACACGGGCGAGATCTCGGCGGGGTCACGAACGACCGACGATAATGGCACGACGTGCGGCGGACGGTCGGATTCGCAGCTCGGCGGGTGGCCCGGCCGTCCGCGGCCCGACGGTATTCTCTCACCATGTCCGGTCCGGTCCCCGTCGTCCTCGTCGCCGGATATCTCGGCTCCGGGAAGACGACGATGCTCAATCACGTCCTCCGACGCAATCGCGGCATTCGCCTCGGGGTGGTCGTCAACGACTTCGGCTCGATCGACATCGATTCCATGCTCGTGGCCGGGCAGGTCGACTCCGTGATCGGCCTCGGTAACGGGTGCCTGTGCTGCGCCGTCGACAGCGAGGATCTCGACGAGATGCTCGGTACGCTCACCGGGCCGAATTCCCCGGTCGACGCCGTCGTCATCGAGGCCAGTGGACTCGCGGAGCCACGCGCCCTCATCCGCATGGTGCTCGGCAGCGCGCACCCCGGGGTGCGGTACGGCGGGCTCGTCGTGGTGGTCGATGCCGTGAACATGACGGACTCGGTGGAGCGGCACCCGGACCTGGCGCAACACCTGGCGTTCGCCGACCTGGTGGTGGTCAACAAGAGCGACCTGGTGGGTGACGACGGCCGGGCGCGCATGCTCGATTTGGTCCGTCGCCACGCCCCGGGCGCGCCGGTGGTGGTCACCGACCACGGCCGGGTCGACGTGGCCCTGCTGCTCGACCCGCCGGAGCGGACGGACGACGACGCACCCCGCCAGCTCAGCCTGGACGACCTCCTCCGCGAGGACGACCACGATCACGGTCACGCCGCGGGCCACGATCACGAGCACCTGCACGACGCGTATCGCAGTGTGGCGGTGGAGACATCGCGCTACGTCGACCCACGCGCCCTGATCGCGCTGCTCGAGGACCCGCCGGCGGGTCTCTACCGGTCGAAGGGCTTCGTCCGCTTCACGACGGGCCGTGGCCGGTTCCTCGTGCAGACCGTCGGGCGGCACATCGTGATCGAACGGGCCCCGGCGCGGGGGACCACGGCCCTGGTGTTCCTCGGCGCGGGCATGGACGACGACGTCGACGCGGTACTCCAAGGCGTGGTGCGGGATCGCCCCGCGACGGACGAGGAGATGCTCGTCGTCCACCGCTACCTGCGAAACCAGGAAATCTAGAGCCCGACCCACTCGCTGGTGCCCTCGGGGAAGCGCTGCCGCTTCCAGATGGGCACCTCGGATTTGATGCGGTCGACCAGGGTCTCCAATGCGTCGAACGCGGCGGCGCGGTGCGGGGCGGCCACGGCCGCGACGAGCGCCGTGTCACCGATGGTCAGGTCGCCGACCCGGTGCACGGCCGCCGTCGGCAACCCGGACGCCGCCGCGGCGTCCGCGCAGCAGCGGTGCAGGAACGCCTCCGCGTCGGGGTGCGCCTGATACTCGAGCGCGGACACCGACCGACCGCCGTCGTGATCGCGGACGACGCCCCAGAACACCAGTACCGCACCGTGAGTCGGTCCGGCGACGAAGTCCGACACGGTCGCCGGATCGATCGGCTCGGCGGAGATGCGGGCGAGAACGGACGTCATTCGTGTGCTCCTCCGCCGCGCACCTGCGCGATCAGGTGATCGAGAATCGGGTCGAGGACGGACAGGCCGTCCTTCACGCCGCCCGGTGACCCGGGCAGGTTGACCACCACCGTGCGCCCGGCCACACCGACCAGCCCGCGGCTCATCGAGGCGTGCACGGTCGCGCCCAGTCCCACGCGGCGAATCTCCTCGGCGACGCCGGGCAGTTCGCGGTCGAGGATCGCTCGCGTCGCCTCGGGCGTGGCGTCGGTGGGGGACACACCCGTGCCGCCGGTGGTGACGATCAGGGCGGGTCCGCCGTCCAGCGCGTCCTGCAGTCCGGCCGCGATGTCGGCGTCGGCCACCACGACCGGCCCGCGGACGTCGAAGGTGCGTTCGGTGAGCCAGGAGACGAGGCGAGGTCCGGTGGTGTCCTCGCGGGTGCCCGCGGCGCCGGCCGTGGACGCGACCACCACCACCGCGGTCCGGTCGCCCAACGGGGCCGGGGGCAGGGCGGGCTCGTCCCGCGTCCACACCCCGCGCTTACCACCTTCCTTGCGCAGCAACCGAACTCCGTCGAGCACCGCGGCGGGATCGACCGCCTTCACCATGTCGTGCAACGTCAGACCGGCCACCGCGACAGCGGTGAGCGCTTCCATTTCCACGCCGGTCCGGCCGGTGGTGCCCGCGGTCGCTTCGATCGCAATGGTGTCCTCGGCGAGGTCGAACGAGATCGACACCGACGTCAGCGGCAACGGATGGCAGAGCGGGATCAGCTCGGAGGTCTTCTTCGCCCCGCCGATGCCCGCGATCCGAGCGGTGGACAGAACGTCGGCCTTCGGCAGGCCGTCGGCGCGCACCAGCGCGACCACCTCGGGCGTCGTCCGCAGCACCCCGGCGGCGACGGCGACGCGCGTCGTCTCCCGCTTGGCGCCGACGTCCACCATGCGCGCGCGACCGTCGGAATCGACGTGGGACAGACCGGACTCGTTCACAGGGGCCACACTCGCACAGTCGCGCCCGCCGGGATGTCGGTGGTGTCCTCGGGCACGTCGACCAGGACGTCCGCGGCGGCCATGGACGCCACCAGGTGCGAGCCGGGGCCGGAGGTGGTGATGCCGTCGGGGGTGCGTCGACCGCGGAGGAACTGGCGTTTCCCGGGTATCGAGCGCACGGCGTCCACCAGGGTCGCGTCCTCCGCGCGCAGCGCCGGCAGGCCCGCGAGATCGCGCAGGACGGGCCGGGCGAAGACCATATACGAGACCAGGGTGCTCACCGGGTTGCCGGGGAAGCTGATCACGGGAGTGCCGTCCAGGTCGGTCCAGCCCTGCGGGCCCCCGGGCTGCATGCCCACGTGGCCGAACGTGCCACCGCGCGGGCCCAGGACGTCGCGGACGACCTCGAAGTCGCCCATGGACACCCCACCGGACGTGACGACGACGTCCGCTCGCGTCCGCGCGTCGTCGAGCACGGCGGCGAAGTGCTCGGCCGAGTCGGTGCTGCGGGTGCGGACGGTCACCTCCGCTCCGTCGGCGATCGCTGCGGCAGCGAGGGTGGGCCCGTTGGAGTCGTACAGGCATCCGGGGCCGGGTTTCGTTCCGGGCGCGACCAATTCGGCTCCGGTGGCGATCACCGCCACGCGCAGGCGGGGCCGCACCGGAACGGTCGCGTGGCCGACGGCGACGATCGCGCCCACGTGGCGGGCCCCCAGTCGCGTTCCCGCGGGAACGACGACGTCGCCCACTCGGACGTCGCTACCCTGCTCGCGGACGTACTCGCCGGACCGTCGGGACCGCCCGATCCGCACGCGACCGCCGACGGCCTCGGTGTCCTCCACGGGGACGATCGCGTCGGCCCCGCGGGGGACGGGCGCGCCGGTCATGATCTTGCGGGCCGTGCCGGGGACGTGCGCGTCGCCGCCGTCGTCTCCCGCGGCGACCACCCCGGTGACGTCGAGTTCGACCGGGACCCGCGCCACCGCGGCGGCGTCCACCGCGTACCCGTCCATCTGCGAGTTGCGGAAGCTCGGGACGTCGATCAGCGCGCGCAGATCGGTGTGGGCGACGCGTCCGTGGGCATCCTCCACGGCGACGGTGTCCGGTCCGCGCCTCCCCAGCGCCGTCCGGATCAGCCGGTCGACCAGAGCGGCGTGATCGGCCACCGAACGTGTGCTGTGCCCCTGCGTCATCGGTTCATCGTAGGAGCCGGGCATACTCGAACGGGACAGTCGCGACGGAACGAGGAGGTGAGACCGGTGACGGTGGTGAGCATGGGAATTCCCCGCCTGCCCGGTCAGCGCCCCTCGGTCGCGGACCGCCCGGACGTCCCCGTCCTGCTGGACCGCTTCGGCCGCGTGGCTCGCGACCTGCGCATCTCGGTGACGGAGAAGTGTTCGCTGCGCTGCACCTACTGCATGCCCGCCGAGGGACTGCCCGGGCTGGACTCCGAGCAGGTGCTGAGCGCTGCCGAGATCGCGCGCCTGGTCGCCGTCGCGCACCGTGAACTGGGCGTGCGCGAGGTGCGGTTCACCGGCGGGGAACCGTTGGTGCGCAAGGACATCGTCGACATCGTGGCTCGGTCCGCGGCCGCCGCGCCGGGTGTGGCGTTGTCGATGACCACCAACGGCATCGGTCTCGATCGCCGGGCCGCGGCCCTCGCCCGGGCCGGACTCGGGCGGGTGAACATCTCCCTCGACACCGTCGACCGGGCGCACTTCGCCGCGCTGACCCGGCGCGACCGGCTCCCGGCGGTCCTCGCCGGCATCGACGGGGCGCTGGCTGCGGGGCTCGCGCCGGTCAAGATCAACGCCGTCCTCATGCGCGAGACGCTCGCGGGCGCGGCCGATCTGCTCGCGTGGTGCCTGGAGCGCGGGGTGGCGTTGCGATTCATCGAGCAGATGCCGCTCGACGCCGACCGGGAGTGGGCCCGCTCGACCATGGTGCCCGCTGCGGAACTGCTGGCGGTTCTCGGTGACCGGTTCGACCTGACGGAGATCGGCCGGTCCGACCCGTCGGCTCCCGCGGAGGAGTGGACCGTCGACGGCGGACCGGCGACGGTCGGCATCATCGCCTCCGTCACCCGCTCGTTCTGCTCCGACTGCGACCGCACCCGGCTCACCGCCGAGGGCACGGTCCGATCGTGCCTGTTCAGCGACGTCGAGACCGACCTCCGCGCGGTGCTGCGTCGCGGCGCGGACGATGCCGAGATCGCCGACCTGTGGCGCGGCGCGATGTGGGAGAAGAGCGCGGGCCACGGCATGGACGACGCGGGGTTCGTCCCACCCGAGCGATCCATGGGGGCCATCGGTGGTTGAGGTGCGGTATTTCGCCGGGGCGGCCGACGCGGCCGGAATCTCCGCCGAGACGCTCGACGCGACGCCGGACATCACGGTCGGCGAGCTCAAGGCCCTGCTGTCGGCACGTCACGGCGCGCGACTCGCGCCCGTCCTGGACGTCGCCGTCTTCCTGGTCGGCGACGAGATGATTCGCGACGACGCTCGCACGGTCGGTCCGCGGGTCGACGTCCTGCCGCCGTTCGCAGGCGGATGACGATCCGCGAATCTCCGGACGACGTCGTCAAGCGGCGTGCGGACGCCCACCCGAACTTCTTCCCGGCCGAAGCCGCGGGTCTGGCGTGGTTGGCCGACGGGGGAGCGCGGACCGCGCGGGTGATCGAGGTCGACCGCGACCACATCCGCCTGGAGCGCATTCCCTCCGCACGGCCGACGCGGGAGGCCGCCGAGGAGTTCGGACGCATGCTGGCACGCACCCACGCCGCCGGCGCTCGGGGATTCGGCTGCCCACCCGACGGCATCGACGGCACCATCTTCATCGGCAACCGCACGATGACGTCGACGATCCACGCGTCGTGGGGCGAGTTCTACGCGGCCGAGCGGGTCCTGCCCTACCTCCGGGTCGCGGTCGACGCGGGCACCGTGACCGTCGACGAGGCCGCCCTGGTGGAGCGTGCCTGCGCGATCGTGGCGTCGGGCGTCGTGGATCCTGCCGGTGGAGCCGACCGGATCCACGGCGATCTGTGGACCGGCAACGTCCTCTGGTCGCCGGACGGGGTGGTGCTCATCGATCCCGCGGCGCACGGTGGTCACCGCGAGACGGACCTGGCGATGCTGGCCCTGTTCGGTTGCCCGTTCCTCACCGCGATCCACGAGGGCTACCGCGACGGCGGTGTCCTCGACGACGGGTGGGAGGAGCGGACGCCGCTTCATCAGCTCCACCCGCTCGCGGTGCACGCGGCGGGACACGGGCGCAGCTACGGCGAGTCGTTGGCGACGGCCGCCGCGGAAACGGTGCGCCTACTCGGGTGAGTCGATCGATCCGGGCCGGGTGATCCGCAGGACCAGGTCCTCCCACCCTCGGACCAGGCGTTCGGGCGTCATGCGCCCGTCGCGCAGCTGGTGGAGGACCACCGTGGCTTCGAGGGGAGCGAGGACGGCGTAGGTGAGCAGCTCGATGTCGCCCTGCACGTCGGCGGCGCGCAGCAGGCCGGCGACGTGGGTGAAGCCGACGGCCCAGGCGGGGGCGGCGAAGCGGGACGAGCCGGAGTTCTCGGCGGAGCGCAGTAGTTCGCCCTGGACCTCGACCACGCCGAACCGCGCGCGACCGTAGGCGAGCAGGCGCTCGAGCGGCGGGGCGCCGGGGCCGAGGGGCGGCGGGCCGAACATGAACGACTGCTGCAGGGCGGTCTCGGTGTGATCCAGGAGCGCCAGCATCAGTCCGGCGCGGCTGCCGAAGCGGCGGAAGACTGTGCCCTTGCCCACACCCGCACGGGCGGCGACGGCGTCCATGGTGAGGCCGTCCGGGCCGCGCTCGTCGACCAGGGCGACGGCCGCATCGAGCAGCAACCGGCGGTTTCGCGCCGCGTCGCAGCGTTCGGTGTCGCCGTTCGCCAGGGGGAGCAGGGCGTCTGTCACATTGCCAGCTTACGCATGGGGGAACAAAGTGGACTATGGTCCGGTTGGTCGACGGGGTACTCCCGATCGACCACCGTCTGCGAAAGGACCGCACATGTCTCGCGTCATCGCCCTCGTCGGCAGCCTCCGTGCCGAATCCGTGACCCGCCGCCTCGCCGAGACCGCCGCGTCCGTGGCGCCCGAGAACGTCCGGGTGGACATCTTCGAGGGCCTGGGGGATCTCCCGTTCTACAACGAGGACATCGACAACGCCGACGCTCTCGCCGCGTACCCCGCCGTCGACCGTCTGCGCACCGCCGTGGGCGACGCCGACGCCGTCCTGCTGCTCACGCCGGAGTACAACGGGACGATTCCGGCCGTGTTGAAGAACGCCATCGACTGGGCCTCGCGTCCGTTCGGTGACGGCGCGATCAAGGGCAAGCCGACCGCGGTCATCAGCTCCTCGCCGAGTGCGAACGCCGCCCGGTGGGCCAAGGACGACACCGCGAAGGCGGCCCGCGTGGCCGGCGCCACCGTGCTCGACGACGCCGATCTGGCCATCGGCAGCATCCTGTCGGCCATCGACGGCAAGCACCCCCGTGACAACTCACAGATCGCCGGCGACATCGCCGCGGTCGTCTCCGCACTCGACGCCGCTCTCGTCGACGCGTGACGACGGCGGGTGGGCGCGTCTCCGCGACGCGCCCACCCGGCGCGACACGCCGTGATTTTCCGGTTCCGCCCAGGTAATTCCACGACTGTCATTACAAGTTGTGGTGTTGCCTTGCTCTGTCGGACACCAGGTGTAGTGTCTGGGACAGCGAGAGGCCACCACGGCTTCGACCCGAAACTTCCAGGAAGTGGGCCCGTTCGGTCCGCATTCACGGCAGGGACGAGCGGCACCTTCGGGGGCCCGATCGGAGGGTCGCCGGCCCTGTGGTCGCGCACCAGAACGCGACACCGTCACGCGAGAGAACGAGGACACTCATGAGCGCCACCACCGTCACCGTCTACACCAAGCCCGCGTGCGTCCAGTGCAAGGCGACCTACCGCGCCCTCGACAACGCCGGTGTCGAGTACGACGTGGTGGACATCTCGCTCGACCCCGAGGCCCGTGACTACGTCATGGCGCTCGGCTACCTCCAGGCTCCCGTCGTCGTCGCCGGCGACGAGCACTGGTCCGGCTTCCGTCCGGACCGCATCAAGTCCATCGTCACCGCCGCTGCCTGAAGGGTCCCGCCCGACCCGCAGGACCGGTCGTAGGCCGTCCGGCCGCCGGTATCCGTCGTCCACCGTTCGGGAGGCGAGCACCGTGACCGAGTCGCTGGTCTACTTCTCCAGTGCGTCGGAGAACACGCACCGGTTCGTCGCCAAGCTCGGCCTGCCCGCCACGCGGATTCCCGTCTCGTCGCGGGACGGGGGTCTGCGCGTCGACCGCCCGTACGTTCTGATCCTGCCGACCTACGGCGGCGGCATCACGGCCACGGGCCGGGACACGTCGTACGTTCCCAAGCCGGTCATCCGATTCCTCAACGATCCCCACAATCGCTCCCTGATCCGCGCCGTCATCGCGGCCGGCAACACGAATTTCGGGGAGTCCTACTGCTTCGCCGGTGACGTCATCGCCGCGAAGTGCCGCGTGCCCTATCTCTACCGCTTTGAATTGATGGGTACTCCCGAGGACGTCGATCGCGTCCGCGAGGGACTCGCCCAGTTCTGGGACCGCCACGACGGTGAGAACCCGAGTGACGCCACCCGGACCGCAGACACGACCCGCATCATCACCGCCACCCCGTAGGAGTTACGCCCATGGCCCCGACCGTCACGGACACGTCCCCGGCGACGTCGCGATCCGACGCCTCGGATCTCGACTACCACGCGCTCAACGCGATGCTCAACCTGTACGGGCCGAACGGGGAGATCCAGTTCGACAAGGATCGTGAGGCGGCGCGGGCGTACTTCCTGCAGCACGTCAACCAGAACACCGTCTTCTTCCACAACCTGGACGAGAAGCTCGACTACCTCGTCGAGGAGAACTACTACGAGGCCGAGGTGCTCGACCAGTACTCCCGGTCGTTCGTCAAGACCCTGCTCGACCACGCGTACTCGAAGAAGTTCCGGTTCCCGACGTTCCTCGGCGCGTTCAAGTACTACACCTCCTACACGCTGAAGACGTTCGACGGGAAGCGCTACCTCGAGCGGTTCGAGGATCGCGTCGTCATGGTGGCGCTGACCCTCGCCGCGGGGGACGAGGTGCTCGCACGGCACCTGGTCGACGAGATCATCGCCGGCCGGTTCCAGCCCGCGACGCCGACGTTCCTCAACTCGGGCAAGAAGCAGCGCGGCGAGCCCGTCTCCTGCTTCCTGCTGCGCATCGAGGACAACATGGAGTCCATCGGTCGCTCGATCAACTCGGCCCTGCAGCTGTCCAAGCGCGGCGGCGGAGTGGCGTTGCTGCTCAGCAACATTCGTGAGGCCGGCGCGCCGATCAAGCGCATCGAGAATCAGTCGTCCGGCGTCATCCCGATCATGAAGCTGCTCGAGGACTCGTTCTCCTACGCCAACCAGCTCGGTGCCCGGCAGGGTGCGGGCGCGGTGTACCTGCACGCGCACCACCCCGACATCTACCGCTTCCTCGACACCAAGCGCGAGAACGCGGACGAGAAGATCCGCATCAAGACGCTGTCGCTGGGCGTGGTGATCCCGGACATCACGTTCGAGCTGGCGAAGAAGAACGAGGACATGTACCTGTTCTCGCCGTACGACGTCGAGCGCATATACGGCGTGCCCTTCGCGGACGTGAACGTCACCGAGAAGTACCACGAGATGGTGGACGACAAGCGCATCCGCAAGACCAAGATCAAGGCGCGCGAGTTCTTCCAGACCCTCGCCGAGCTGCAGTTCGAGTCGGGCTACCCGTACATCATGTTCGAGGACACGGTGAACCGGGCCAACCCGATCGACGGCAAGATCACCCACTCCAACCTGTGCTCGGAGATCCTCCAGGTCTCCACGCCGTCGACGTTCAACGACGATCTGTCCTACAGCCACGTCGGCAAGGACATCTCGTGCAACCTCGGCTCGCTGAACATCGCCAAGACGATGGATTCGCCGGACTTCGCGCAGACCATCGAGGTCGCCATCCGTGGCCTCACGGCCGTCTCCGATCAGACGCACATCACGTCGGTGCCGTCGATCGAGGAGGGCAACAACAACTCTCACGCCATCGGCCTCGGGCAGATGAACCTGCACGGGTACCTCGCACGCGAGCGCATCTTCTACGGCAGCGAGGAGGGCATCGACTTCACCGACATGTACTTCTACACGGTGCTGTTCCATGCGCTGCGCGCGTCGAACCGTCTCGCCATCGAGCGCGGCACCTCCTTCGGGGGCTTCCCCGAGTCGAAGTACGCCTCCGGTGAGTTCTTCGACAAGTACACCGAGCAGGTGTGGGAGCCGAAGACCGCACGGGTGCGCGAGTTGTTCGCCGACGCCGGCATCCACATCCCGACGCAGGCCGACTGGGAGCAGCTGAAGGCGTCGGTGCGCGAGCACGGCATCTACAACCAGAACCTGCAGGCCGTGCCGCCGACCGGGTCGATCTCCTACATCAACTACTCCACCAGCTCCATTCACCCGGTGGCGTCGAAGATCGAGATCCGCAAGGAAGGCAAGATCGGTCGCGTCTACTACCCGGCGCCGTACCTGACCAACGACAACCTGGACTACTACCAGGACGCGTACGAGATCGGGTACGAGAAGATCATCGACACCTACGCCGCGGCGACGCAGCACGTCGACCAGGGCCTGTCGCTGACGCTGTTCTTCAAGGACACCGCCACCACCCGCGACATCAACAAGGCGCAGATCTACGCGTGGCGCAAGGGAATCAAGACGCTGTACTACATCCGGCTGCGGCAGATGGCCCTCGAAGGCACCGAGGTCGAGGGCTGCGTCAGCTGCATGCTGTAGTGCGCTCCGCGCCCGTGCGCCTTTTGCACATCCAGGGATGTACAAAAGGCGCACGACCCTGACAGTGTCGGGAGCCTGGTGCACCATCCGCCCATGGATATCCGGGGGGACGATCTTCAGAGGGTCATCGACGACCAGGCTGGCCTGTTCACTCAATCGCAGGTGACGGTGTGCGGCTACAGCCGCAGCCGCGTTCGTCGGCACATCGAATCCGGTCGTTGGGTCATCGTGCTGCGCGGGGTGTACGCGGTGGCCGCCGGACCGCTCGACCGCGAGCAGACCCTGCGGGCCGCGTTGTTGTACGGCGGCGCACATGCGTTGCTCAGCCACCACACGGCCGCCGAGGAGTGGGGATTTGTTCGCCGGGCCACATCGCTGCAGCCGGTGCACGTGACGGTTCCGTACGGACGGTCCGCGCGATGTCAGGCACCCACGTCGGTACGCGGTCGGTCCACGAACACGGCGCCGGTGGCGCGGGTGGGGTCGACGGTCCATCCGGGAGTCGTCGTGCATCGGTCGCGCGCATATCCGTACGTGGTCCACGGTTCGGCATTGCCCCGGACGGGGGCTGCAGACACCGCAGTAGATCTGGCTACGGCCGAACCCACTGCGCGCGAGGCGATGTCGACGCTGGTGTCGGTGGTCTCCACCGGCGTGGTGACGGTGGGTGCCGTGCGCACACGGTTGGTGCAGCGACCCCCGTATCGCTACCGGGCGGCGCTGAATCGCGCGGTCGAGTTCTTGACCGACGGAGTGGCGTCGGTGCTCGAGCTGGCGTACGCCGTCGAGGTGGAGGAAGCGCACGGGTTGCCACGGGCGCGGCGCCAGAGTCCCGTCACCGTCGATGGGCGGACGCTGTTCGAGGACGTGGATTACTCCCCGCACGGCGCCGATCTGATCGTGCGCCTGGACGGGCGTCGGTTCCACAGCACTTCGGCCGTTGCGTTTCGTGATCGTCGACGGGACAACGCCGCCGAACTCGCCGGCCGGCCCCGCTTGGTCTACGGGTACGACGAGGTCGTGCGTGACCCATGCGGCGTCGCAGCCGAGGTCGCCACTGTTCTGCGGAGGGAGGGGTGGGTCGGAGAGTCGGGCTGCGCCCGCTGTGCGCCGTTTGCACATCCCTAGGGGTGCAAACGGCGCACGGGTCGAAGACACACTCCCTTGTGTTGTCCTCCGAGAGATTCCACAACCGGTAGTGTTGGGGCCGGTGACATTTGGCGCGACGAACGCGCCCGCACGAGCATCGCGGTACGGCCGCGAACCGCGTCGAATCGGCAGGTAGGAATACATGGTGAAGCTCATCGATCGCGTCTCCGCGATCAACTGGAACCGCGTGCAGGACGACAAGGACGCCGAGGTCTGGGACCGCCTCACCGGCAACTTCTGGCTCCCCGAGAAGGTGCCGGTGTCCAACGACATCCCGTCGTGGCAAACGCTCACCGAGCACGAGAAGCAGCTCACCATGCGGGTGTTCACCGGCCTGACGCTGCTCGACACCATCCAGGGCACCGTGGGCGCCGTGTCGCTGATCCCCGATGCGACCACCCCGCACGAGGAGGCGGTGTACACCAACATCGCGTTCATGGAGTCGGTGCACGCCAAGTCCTACTCGTCGATCTTCTCCACCCTGTGCTCCACGCGGGACATCGACGACGCGTTCCGCTGGTCGGAGGAGAACCCCAACCTGCAGCGCAAGGCGTCCATCGTCATGGACTACTACCAGGGCGACGACCCGCTCAAGCGCAAGGTCGCCTCGACCCTCCTCGAGTCGTTCCTCTTCTACTCGGGCTTCTACCTGCCGATGTACTGGTCCTCGCGGGCCAAGCTCACCAACACCGCCGACCTGATCCGCCTGATCATTCGCGACGAGGCGGTGCACGGGTACTACATCGGCTACAAGTACCAGCGCGGGCTCGAGACGCGGTCCGCCGCCGAGCGCGAGGAGCTGAAGAACTACACCTTCGACCTCCTCTTCGAGCTCTACGAAAACGAGACCGAGTACACCCAGGACCTCTACGACGAGGTCGGGCTCAGCGAGGACGTGAAGAAGTTCCTCCGCTACAACGCCAACAAGGCGCTGATGAACCTCGGCTACGAGGGGCTCTTCCCCAAGGACGAGACCGACGTCAACCCGGCGATCCTGTCGGCGCTGTCGCCCAACGCGGACGAGAACCACGACTTCTTCTCCGGCTCCGGCAGCTCCTACGTCATCGGCAAGGCCGTCAACACCGAGGACGACGACTGGGACTTCTGATCCCCTGCTCGTGAACGGGGCACCACCTACTCGGTGGTGCCCCGTTCGTCGTTCCGGGCGCGGTCGGACCGGCCGACGTGCGAGTTTTCCCACATGATCGGCCTGGGTTCCGCGGATTCGTGGATCTCCTGCCGACGATGTGGCAGAACTCGCGAACCCCCGGCCGCCGAACCCGGACCGCGCAGGTTGTGGTCAGGTGCACCGGTTGCAACCGGTGAGGGTGGCGGGAACCTGCGCAGGTGGGGGAACTACTTCCGGAACCACGCCTCCGGGCCGTGGTGGAGCGCCTTGTCGATGCGCAGCCGGGAGGTGTCGGTGAGGTCGGCCGGCAGGTGGTCCGCCGAGAACCAGCGCACGTCGGTGTTCTCGTCGTCGGCCACCCGTGCTTCGCCGGAGACGTGCCGGGCGAGGAAGCAGAGGTCGAGGTACTGCGTGTGGTCGCCGTTGGGATAGATGATCGGGTCGGTCACGTCGACGCTGGTCAGCCGGATCAGCTCGGCCGTCACCCCCGTCTCCTCGGCGATCTCGCGCAGCGCCGCCGGACCCGGTTCCTCGCCGGGTTCGAGCACGCCGGACACGACGGCCCACCGTCCGTTGTCGACGCGCCGGGTCAGCAGGATCCGATCCTCGGCGTCCAGAACGACGGCGCTGACACCGGACAGCCAGAGCGGGGCGTGGCCGATCTTCTCGCGCAGGCTCAGGATGAACTCGGGGATCGGCACGTCAGACGTACCCGTTCAGGGAGTTCTCGAGGTCGGTCAGCACGGTGCGGGCGGCGATGACGCCGTCACCGCACCAGGCGGCGTCGTCGACGGCGAAGACGCGTCCGTCGGTCGCGGCACCGAGGTCCTTCCAGGCGTCGGTCTCCATGACGCTGCGCCCGTACTCGAGTCCCTCGGGGCCGTCGAAGATCACGTAGATCAGGTCGCCCTCGGCGACGGAGATGTCGTCGGCGGGGAGCGGTGCGGTCGGACCCTGTTGGGGTCCCGGTCGGCGGACGCCGGCGGCGGTCAGGACCTGACCGGCGAAGCTGTCGTCGCCGAGGACGTCAGCGCCGTCGCCGTGGAACCGGATCACAGAGGCCTCGGTGAGCCGACTGTTCAGGCGGCGCCCCACGTCCTCGGCCCGAGCGCGGTAGTCGTCGACGGCGCGCGACGCCGCGTCCCGACGTCCCATGGCGGTGGCCGCGAGCAGAGCTCGGTCGGTCCAGGAGGACTCGGTGCGGGTGAGGACCGTCGGGGCGATGGCGTCGAGCTCGTCGCGGACGGCCGGGTCGAGGTCGTCCGTGCCGATGACGACATCGGGTGCGAGCGCCCGGACCGCGTCGACGTCGGGTGCCGATGGTGGGCCGACGGGGGCGATCTGCGCGATGCCGGTGCCGAGGTAGGCGGGGCGGGGCAGGGCGGACGGGGGAGCGGTGGGCGCGAGCGGGACGGTGGGTGCGCCGACCACCGACTCCCAGGTACCGACGGCGCAGGACGCGTCGAGCGCCTCCATCGACAGCACGACGATGCGCCTCGGGTCGGCCGGAACGGTGACGGTGCGGCCGCTGCCGACGACGATGCGCCCGTCGCCCTGCCGACCGAAGGTGTCGGCGGGCTGGGGGAGGGCGCACAGGCCGACGGTGTCGCGCTCGATCCCGACGACGCCGGCGCCGGCCACGTTGGTGGTGGTCCGCACGATCGTCGACGCGTCGTCCCCACCGGTGTCGCCACAAGCGGACAGCGTCGCGACCAGGGCTCCGAGGGTGACGACGAGCGCGGCCGATCGACGACGGAAGCGACGCAGCATGGCGGTGACCCTACTGGAGGCGTCACGGCGTGACGGACGACCTACGACACCGAGTAGGACCCGCGCTTCACATGTCGGCCCAGGGGGTTACGATCCTTGTAGCGCACGTTCATGCGTCCACTTCGCTTCCGCGGGGAGACGCGCATTCAGGAGGATCAGTGACTGCCCTAGCGCCCCAGCCAGTCCCCGAGCTGACGGCTTCGCGGCCGTACCCGCCCCGCATGGGGCCCAAGGGTTCGTTCGTCCACAAGATGGTGACGACCACCGATCCCAAAACGCTCGGCATCATGTACATGGTCACCTCGTTCGGGTTCTTCCTGTTCGGTGGTGTTCTGGCGCTGCTCATGCGCGCGGAGCTGGCCGTGCCGGGCCTGCAGTTCCTCTCGAACGAGCAGTACAACCAGCTCTTCACCATGCACGGCACCATCATGCTGCTGCTGTACGCGACGCCGATCGTCTTCGCGTTCGCGAACTACATCATGCCGCTGCAGCTCGGCGCTCCGGACGTGGCGTTCCCGCGTCTGAACGCGTTCAGCTACTGGCTCTACCTGTTCGGTGCGCTCATCGCGTCCGCCGGCTTCATCACCCCCGGTGGTGCCGCGGACTTCGGCTGGACGGCCTACACGCCGCTGACCGACGCGGTGCACTCGCCCGGCATCGGCGCCGACTTCTGGATCATGGGCCTGGCGCTGTCCGGCCTGGGCACCATCCTCGGTGGCGTCAACATGATCACCACGGTCATCTGCCTGCGCGCGCCCGGCATGACCATGTTCCGCATGCCGATCTTCACCTGGAACATCTTCGTCACGATGATCCTGGTGCTGCTCGCCTTCCCGCTGCTCACCGCGGCGCTGCTCGGCCTGGCGGCGGACCGGCATCTCGGCGCGCACCTGTTCGACCCGGCCACGGGCGGCGTCCTGCTGTGGCAGCACCTGTTCTGGTTCTTCGGTCACCCCGAGGTGTACATCATCGCGCTGCCGTTCTTCGGCATCGTCTCGGAGATCTTCCCGGTCTTCTCCCGTAAGCCGCTCTTCGGGTACACGGGTCTGATCTACGCCACCATCGCCATCGCGGCGCTGTCCATCGCGGTGTGGGCGCACCACATGTACGCCACCGGCGCGGTGCTGCTGCCGTTCTTCTCCTTCATGACGTTCCTCATCGCGGTGCCCACCGGTGTGAAGTTCTTCAACTGGATCGGCACCATGTGGAAGGGCCACCTGACCTTCGAGACGCCGATGCTCTTCTCGGTCGGCTTCCTGGTGACCTTCCTCTTCGGTGGTCTGTCCGGCGTGCTGCTCGCCAGCCCGCCCATCGACTTCCACGTCACCGACTCGTATTTCGTGGTCGCGCACTTCCACTACGTGCTCTTCGGCACCATCGTGTTCGCCACCTACGCGGGCATCTACTTCTGGTTCCCGAAGATGACCGGCCGCATGATGGACGAGGCGCTCGGCAAGTGGCACTTCTGGGCCACGTTCATCGGCTTCCACCTGACGTTCCTGGTGCAGCACTGGCTCGGCGCCGAGGGCTTCCCGCGTCGCTACGCGGATTACCTGCCGTCCGACGGCTTCACGGTGCTGAACTCGATCTCCACGGTCGGTGCGTTCGTCCTCGGTGCCTCGACGCTGCCGTTCCTGTGGAACGTCTTCAAGAGCTACCGCTACGGCGATCCGGTCACGGTCGACGACCCGTGGGGCTACGGCAACTCGCTCGAGTGGGCCACCAGCTGCCCGCCGCCGCGCCACAACTTCGTGGAACTGCCCCGCATCCGTTCGGAGCGTCCGGCGTTCGAGTTGCACTACCCGCACATGGTCGAGCGCATGCGTGCCGAGGCGCACGTGGGCCCCGGCCACGGCGGCGGCAAGACCACGGAAACGCTCGAGCAGGCTCGCCGGGCACCGATCGCCACCAGCGACCACGAGTCGTCGGCGGACCGCGATCCGGATTCCGGCCGCCACTGACACCGTCTCGTGCGATCAGCCCCTCCCGTCTCGGCGAGGGGCTTTTCGCTGGAAAGGGGTCCTTCGTGACCAGCAGTGAGACACAGCCCGGGCGGCGCGCCACGTCGGTGCTCGTCACCGTCACCGGTGGCGACAAGCCGGGTGTCACGTCCGTTCTGTTCGCCACCCTCGCGCGCCACGACGTGTCCGTGCTCGACGTGGAGCAGGTCGTCATCCGTGGCCGTCTGACCCTCGGCGTGCTGGGGGAGTGCGCCGGCGACGTCGAGACGCTGCACGAGCACCTCGAGGAGGCCATGGCCACCGTCGGCGTGCACGTCGACGTCGAGGTGGGTAGCGAACACGGCCGCGCCCCGCTGTCCACCCACGTGGTGGTGGTGCTTGGACGGCCGGTCACAGCGCGGGCGATCAGCGTGCTGTCGAGCGAGCTGGCCCGCCAGGGGGCGAACATCGACTCGATCCGCGGCATCGCCGACTATCCCGTCACTGGGCTGGAACTGCTGGTCTCCGTCGACGGCACCACCGACGACGCCGACGAACGTCTGCGCACCTCCCTCGCCACGGTCGCCGCCGGAGTGGGGATCGACGTCGCCGTCGAACGTGCCGGCCTCGCCCGCCGTGCCAAGCGGCTCATCGTGTTCGACGTCGACTCGACGTTGGTCCAGGGCGAGGTCATCGAGATGCTGGCCGCCCGCGCCGGCGTCGAGGACGAGGTCCGCGAGGTCACCGAGGCCGCGATGCGGGGCGAGATCGACTTCGCGGAGTCGCTCGATCGCCGCGTGGCGACGCTGGCCGGCCTCGACGCGTCGGTCATCGACGAGGTGGCCGCCGAATTGCAGCTCACCCCGGGCGCCCGCACCACCATTCGGACGCTGCGTCGTCTGGGGTACCACTGCGGCGTCGTCTCCGGCGGCTTCCGCCAGGTCATCGAGGGGCTCGCCCACGAACTCGAGTTGGACTTCGTGCAGGCCAACACCCTCGAGATCGTCGACGGGAAGCTCACCGGCCGAGTGACCGGGCAGGTGGTCGACCGCGCGCAGAAGGCGGTGGCGTTGCGGCAGTTCGCGTCCGAGGTCGGCGTCCCGATGGAGCAGACGGTGGCCGTCGGCGACGGGGCCAACGACATCGACATGCTCACCGCCGCCGGACTCGGAGTCGCGTTCAACGCCAAGCCGGCGCTGCGCGAGGTCGCGGACACCGCACTGTCCTCCCCGTTCCTCGACGCTCTGCTGTTCGTCCTCGGAGTCACCCGCAGCGAGATCGAGGCCGCCGACACCGTCGACGGCCTCGTCCGGCGCATCCCGATCCCGTGACCGAGCCCCATCGCGACCCCGAGACCGGTCCCGGGCCCGAGCCGGAGCCCGCGACCGAACCCGACACGTCGCTGACCGACCGTCACGCCGCCCTCGTCCGCATGGCAGACGGAGCGGACCGATTCGGCAGTCGGCGCGACCCGGACGATCCCGGCGACGTGCGGGCCATGCCGATGGTGCTGCACATCCCGAAGGCCGAGCCGCCGGCCCGGTCGGCCCTCCTCCGCGCCGCCGCCACCGCCACCGCGCTGGTGTGCCTCGACCCCCGGGTCGGCCCGGACGGACCGTGGCACGGCGAGTACACGGCCTGGCTGGACGCCCGCATTCGCAAGGTGTCCCGGCGGGCGCGCGGCGCGCAGTGGGCCGCGGCGCAGGAGGTCGACGGCATCACGACGACGGTCGACGGCGCCTCGGCGCGGGTGTACGTGCCGTGTCGGGTGCGCGATCTCGATCCGCGCCTGCGCAAGCTGCAGGTCGAGGGCACGGACCTTCCGCTCGACGACCGCACCGACGCGCCCGATCCCGACGCACTCGTCCTGTGGGTGAACGGAACCCTCGACATGACCGTGGGCAAGACCGCCGCCCAGGTCGGCCACGCGGTCATGCTCGCGGCCGGACGATTGCCGGTCGAGACGGTCGAGCGATGGTTCCGTCGCGGCTGCCCGACGGACGTGCGCATCGCCGACGAGGCCCGCTGGACCGAGTCGACCGCTCTCGGTGACGCCGTGGTCGGCGTCCGCGACGCGGGCTTCACCGAGGTCGCGCCCGGGTCGACGACGGTGCTCGCCGACCTGCGCAGCATCACCTAGCTCAGCGCGCCGCGGTGTCGATGGCGGCGCTCAGCGCGCCGCGGTGTCGATGGCGGCGCTCAGCGCGCCGCGGTGTCGATGGCGGCGCTCAGCGCGCCGCGGTCACGTACACCAGCACGATCGGCCCCGCCACCTCGACCACACTCCCCGGTTCCTGCCCGGCCGGGTCGATCGGCCGACCGTCCCGTGAGGCGGAGTCGAAGACGGGCACGTAGACGGGCAAGTGGTCGGAGGCCGGCGTCACGGCGTCGTGGTGGGGGAGCACGATGCCCGTCGGCCCCCCGGCGTGCACCACCAGCAGCGCAGATTCGAACGATCGGCCGTGCGACCCGGGAATGCGGACGTCGGATCCGTCGACCCACGCCTGCAGGGTGCGGGCCGTGTCGTCGTGCCAGGCGTCGCCGACGATCTCGTTCCCCGCGGCGTCGAACCACACGAGGTCCGGCTCGCCCGTCGGCGTGCGTCGTCCCGCGAAGAATTCCTGCTGTCGCAGTACCGGCGCCGTCCGCCGACACCGGAGTGCGCGGGCGAGGGTGGTCGCGAGGTCGGTGTCGCGGTCCGCCCACCGGACGGCGTGGGCCTCGGCGGCGGGCGTGTCGGCCGGGACGCAGTAGGCGTTGTTGTTGCCGTGCTGGGTGTGCCCGAATTCGTCGCCCGCGAGGAACATCGGCGTCCCGGTGGAGAGGGCGAGCACCGACAGCAGCGCGCGGACGTGCCGGTCGCGGGCCGCCAGTACGGCCGGATCCTCCGTGTCGCCCTCGACCCCGTGGTTCACCGAGTGGTTGCCGTCCGAGCCGTCGCGGTTGGCCTCGCCGTTGGCCTCGTTGTGCTTGCGCTCGTACGAGACCAGGTCGCGGACGGTGAAACCGTCGTGCGCGGTGACGAAGTTGATCGACGCCCACGGTCGCCGCCCGCCGGCGCCGAAGATGTCCTCGGACCCGGCGAGCCGCGAGGCGAGCTCGCGCACTCCGCCCTGCCCGGCGAAGAACCTACGCACGGTGTCGCGGTAGCGGTCGTTCCACTCGCTCCACACGCCGCCGAAGCCGCCCACCTGATAGCCGGGCCCGGTGGCGTCCCAGGGCTCGGCGATCAGCTTGGTCCGGCAGAGCACGGGGTCCGCCGCGATGGCACTGAGCAACGGCGCCCGCGGGTCGAACCGCCACCCGCCCGGGCGCCCGAGGGTGGACGCGAGGTCGAATCGGAACCCGTCGACACCCATGTCGGTGGCCCAGTACCGCAGCGAGTCGCACACCATGCGCACGACGACGGGCGAGGCGGCGTCCAGGGTGTTGCCGCAGCCGGTGAGGTCGACGTCGTGGCCGCGCTCGTCGAGCAGGTAGTACCCCGGCCCGTCGAGACCCCGCCAGGACAGCGACGGCCCGTCGACACCGCCCTCGCAGGTGTGGTTGTAGACGACGTCGAGGATCACCTCGAGGCCGGCGTCGTGAAGCGCGTCGACCATGGCCCGGAATTCCTCGACCTCGCCGCCGGGAACGGAGGAGTACCGCGGTTCGGGGGCGAAATAGGAGGCCGTGGAGTACCCCCAGTGGTTGCGCATCCCGCGGGCGCGCACGCCGGGTTCGGTGAGGCACGCATGCACCGGCAGCAGCTCGACGGCGGTGACGCCGAGATCGAGCAGATGGGCGACGACGGCGGGGTGCGCGAGCCCGGCATACGTCCCGCGGAGGTTCTCGGGGACGTCGGGATGCGTCGCGGTGAAGGAACCGACGTGTAGTTCGTAGACGACGGTGGCGTCCCAGTCCGTCTCGAGGCGGGCACGTCCGCGCCGCTCGGCGGGCGCGCAGACGACGGCGAGGGGAACGTGACCACGAGAGTCGCGATGGGATCGGCGGCCGAACGGTTCGTCGTCGTACGGCAGGAGGGCGTGCGCGTCGCCGAGGCCGCCGGTGATGCGGCGAGCGTAGGGGTCGAGGAGCAGCTTGCCGGGATCGAAACGGCGGCCGGTCTCGGGGTGCCAGGGACCGTCGGCGCGCAGCCCGTACCGCGTGCCCACCGCGGCGTCGGCGACGACGCCGTGCCAGATCCCGTAGGTCCGCTCGGGCAGGCGGTGACGCGTCTCGGTGCCGTCGTCGTCGATCACGCAGACGTCCACCGCGGTGGCCTCGGGCGCGTGGACGGCGAAGGAGACACCGCCGTCGACGGGGTGCGCGCCGAGTGGAAAGGGACGGCCGGGGGCCGACAGGGACCGGGGGGACGGGTGATCGTGCGACACGCGAGGCAATCCTGCCGTGTCGAGCCCGGCGGCGTGGGACAAGATGGACGTCGTGTCCGAACCTGATCCCGACCTGCTCGTCCAACTCGACTCCGTGTCCGTCCGCCGGGGGACGACGACGCTCGTGGGTCCGGTCTCGTGGAACGTCGAACTCGACGAGCGGTGGGTGGTGCTCGGCCCCAACGGAGCGGGCAAGACGACGCTGCTGAAGATCGCCGCCGCGGAGCTGTACCCGACCGAGGGCACGGCGCACGTGCTGGCGGAAACCCTGGGGCACGTGGACATCTCGGAGCTCAAGCCGCGGATCGGGCTGTCGTCGGCGGCACTCGCGGGGCGGATTCCGGGTGACGAGGTGGTCTCCGACCTCGTGGTGTCGGCCGGCTACGCGGTGCTCGGCCGGTGGCGCGAGGAGTACGAGGACGTCGACGACGAGCGAGCCATCGACATGCTCGAGCGCGCCGGCATCGAACACCTTGCACGCCGCACCTTCGGCACCCTGTCCGAGGGCGAGCGCAAACGCGTCCTCATCGCCCGGGCCCTCATGACCGACCCGGAATTGCTCCTGCTCGACGAGCCCGCCGCCGGCCTCGACCTCGGCGGTCGCGAGGACCTCGTCGCGATCCTCACCGAGCTCGCGATGAACCCGGACGCCCCGGCGACGGTGCTGGTCACCCACCACGTCGAGGAGATCCCGCCCGGCTTCACCCACGCCATGCTCCTCAAGGAAGGCGGAGTGGTCGCCCAGGGACTGATCGACGACGTCATCACGGAGGAGAACCTCTCGACGGCCTTCAGTCAGGCCATCGCCCTGGATCGGACGGACGACCGGTTCTTCGCGCGCCGCAAGCGCCGCGGCCCGTCGCATCGCCGCGCCCGATGAGCGTGCCGGTGCGCGATGCGTCGACCGTCGTGCTGGTGCGGGACGGCGAGCACGGCCTCGAGGTGTTCCTGCAGCGCCGGGTGAAGGCGATGGCCTTCGCCGCGGGGATGACGGTCTATCCCGGTGGCGGGGTCGACGCCTCCGACCGCACCGCGCCGACGGGCGACGATCCGTGGGTGGGGCCCGCGCCGTCCTGGTGGGCGGAGCAGTTCGGCACCGACGAGCCGACGGCACGAGCCCTGGTACTCGCCGCCGTGCGGGAGACGTTCGAGGAGTGCGGAATCCTGCTGGCCGGGCCGGACGAGCACGCCGTCGTCGCCGACACCGCGGAGTACGCGGACGGCCGTCGGGCGGTGGAGCGCCGCGAGATCGCGTTCTCCGAGTTCCTCGCCGACACCGGTCTGTCGGTCCGTGCCGATCTGCTGCGGCCCGCCGCCCGCTGGATCACCCCGGAGGGGGAGACGACGCGGCGTTACGACACCCGATTCTTCCTCGCCGCCGTGCCGGCCGGGCAGCGCGCCGACGACGCCACGAGCGAAGCGGTGGACGCCGGCTGGTTCCGACCGGCCGACGCCGTGGCGGACCTGCGTACCCGTGCGCGCACGATGATGCCGCCCACCTGGTCCACCCTGGCGGACCTGGCCGAGCACGCCACCGTCGCGGACGCGTTCGCGGCCCCGTATCGCCTGGACCCGGTGCAGCCCGTTCTCGTGCGTGACGGGGAGAACCGTCGGGTCGAGTTCCCCGGCGCCGAGCGGTACTACGCGGCGTTCGGCTGACGGTAGCCTCACCGCCATGGCTGAATTCGTGACTCTCGACGTCGACGGCGGCATCGGCACCATCCGACTCTCGCGGCCCCCGATGAACGCGCTGAACCGCCAGGTGCAGGGCGAGCTCCGGGACGTCGCCGCCGCGGCCACCGCGGACGACGCGGTGCGCGCGGTCATCGTGTACGGCGGCGAGAAGGTCTTCGCCGCGGGTGCGGACATCAAGGAGATGGCCGAGATGAGCGCCCAGCAGATGACCGATGCAATCGGTGGTCTGCAGGCGGGCCTCGGCGCCGTGGCGTCCATCCCGAAGCCGACGGTCGCGGCGATCACCGGCTACGCCCTGGGCGGCGGACTCGAGGTCGCCCTCGGCGCGGATCGGCGCATCGCCGGGGACAACGCCAAGCTGGGCGTGCCGGAGGTGCTGCTCGGCGTCATACCCGGCGGCGGCGGAACGCAGCGCCTCGCGCGCCTGATCGGGCCGAGCCGCGCCAAGGACATGATCTTCACCGGCCGCTTCGTCGGCGCGGAGGAAGCACTGCGGATCGGCCTGGTCGACGAGGTCGTGGCCCCCGATGCGGTGTACGACGCCGCGCGGGCGTGGGCGAGCCAGTTCGTCGGCGGGGCGTCGCGCGCGCTGGCCGCGGCGAAGGCGGCGATCGACGAGGGCCTCGACACCGACCTCGCCACGGGCCTGAAGATCGAGGCCCACGTGTTCGCGTCCTTGTTCGCCACCGACGACCGGTCGATCGGCATGTCGTCGTTCCTCGAGAACGGCCCCGGCAAGGCCGAGTTCACGGGGAACTGACCGGGAACCGACGCGGACCGTCGAGGGACACCGGTTAGGCTCTGTTTTCATGACCGTTCGTCACGACCCGATCCCGGCCGACTCCTCGTCGGCCGACGCGACCCTCGATCCGGCACCGCGGCCTCACGCCAGTGCCGAGGAGGTCGCGGCCGCACGCTCGGACACCAAGCTCGCCCAGGTGCTCTACCACGACTGGGAAGCCGAGACGTACGACGACAAGTGGTCCATCTCCTACGACCAGCGCTGCATCGACTACGCCCGCGGGCGGTTCGACGCCGTCGCGGGTGATCAGCCACTGCCGTACGAGCGGGCGTTGGAACTGGGCTGCGGTACCGGCTTCTTCCTGCTGAATCTGATGCAGAGCGGGGTCGCCGCGACCGGTTCGGTGACCGATCTGTCGCCGGGCATGGTCAAGGTGGCTCTGCGCAACGCCGAGAACCTCGGTCTGCCGGTCGACGGCCGGGTGGCCGACGCGGAGACCATCCCGTACGACGACGACACGTTCGATCTGGTCGTGGGACATGCCGTCCTGCACCACATTCCGGATGTCGAGCAGTCCCTGCGCGAGGTGCTGCGGGTGCTGAAGCCCGGCGGACGCTTCGTCTTCGCGGGCGAGCCGACCACCGTCGGCAACTTCTATGCGCGCTGGCTCGGCCGGGCGACGTGGGAGGCGACGACGCGCGTGACCAAGCTGCCGTTCCTCGCCGACTGGCGTCGTCCGCAGCAGGAACTCGACGAGTCCTCCCGCGCCGCGGCGCTCGAAGCCGTCGTGGATCTGCACACGTTCGACCCCACGGAGCTCGAGGAGATCGCGACCGCCGCGGGCGCCGAGGGAGTGCAGGCGAAGACGGAGGAGTTCGCCGCGGCCCTGCTCGGGTGGCCCGTGCGCACGTTCGAAGCGGCCGTGCCGGCGGAGAAGCTGGGCTGGGGATGGGCGCGGTTCGCTTTCACCGGCTGGAAGTCGCTCAGCTGGCTCGACGAGAAGGTGCTCCACCACGTGGTGCCACGCGGCTACTTCTACAACGTGATGATCACCGGCACCAAGCCGCTCGCCGCCGACTGACTCGGTGGGCTACGCGTTCGACCTCGACGACGTCGAGTACCTGGCGGGTGCGGTGGAGGCGCTCGCCGAGGTCGACGAGTACGCACTGACCCCGGCCTCCCTGATCGGTGACCTCGCGCGGGTGCGCGCCCGCTTCGGGTCTCGTGCCCCGGCCCTGGTGGAGACGGTGACCGTCCGGCGCAAGGCACGCAGCAAAGTGGCGGCCGCCGGGTCCTGGCTCCTGACGGACGACGCCGTCCAGCAGGCGACGCCGGACGCGGTGTCGGCGCACCGCGCGCACCGGCTCGCCGGTCGCGTGATCCACGACGTCACCTGTTCGATCGGCACCGAGCTGCACGCGCTGCGGGCGACGGCGGCGTCGGTGGTGGGCAGCGACCTCGACGCCGTGCGGCTGGCGATGGCGGCACGCAACGTGCCGGACGTCCCGGTCCTGCGCGCCGATGCGCTGACGCCGGTGACCCGCGGGACGGTGGTGCTGGCGGATCCCGGTCGACGGTCGGGCGGACGCCGACTGCGCGACCCCGCGGCACTCGAACCCCCTCTGCCGCACCTGCTCTCGGCCTACGCGGGGCGCGACCTCGTGGTGAAGTGCGCGCCGGGGCTGGATTTCGATCGGCTGCCGACGGACGCGGAGATCGAGGTGGTCTCGCTCGACGGTGGCGTGCGCGAGGCATGCCTGTGGACGGGCTCGGTCGCCGAGCCCGGGGTGCGACGACGCGCGACGGTCCTGCGTGCGGGGTCGCCGCCGGTGTCGCTGGTGGACACCGACCCGGACGAGATCGACGAGCGCCCGCCGGGTCGGTACGTGATCGACCCGGACGGCGCCGTGGTGCGGGCCGGACTGGTCCGGCAGTACGCCGCCCGGCACGGTCTGTGGCAACTCGACCCTCGGATCGCGCATCTCACCGGCGACCGCATCCCGCCGGACACGTCGGGCTTCGAGGTTCTGGATCGGCTTCCGATGCAGGAGAAGCAATTACGGAAGGAACTCGCGCGCCGGGACTGCGGCTCCCTCGAGATCCTGGTGCGCGGGGTGGACGTCGACCCGGCCGTGTTGCGATCGAAGCTGGGGTTGCGCGGGTCCACGCCGCTGTCGCTGGTGATCACCCGGATCGGCCGCAGTGCGGTCGCGTTCGTGTGCGGACCCCGCACGGTCAGCGATCAGCGGACCCCGCAAGTCGGCGATCAGCGGACCCCGCAAGTCGGCGATCAGCGGAACGAATAGAGCGTCCCGAGCCCGACGGGAACCACCACCGCACCGTCCGAGCCGACGACGACGCCCGGGCTGTACCCGGCGGCGCCCGGGAGCGCGTCGGTGTCCACGGTCTCGCCGGTGGTCAGATCGACGGTGGTGAGCGACAACTCGTCGGTGCCGGTCACCGCGTAGACGGTGGAGCCGGCGACGGCGGGGGCGCCGGCTTGCACGAGATCCTCACGCTCCCACACCAGTTGGGGTGCGTCGCCGGTGTCGCGGACCGCCCGCAGCACCGAGCCGGCCCCGCCGGACGGAACCAGGGTGCCGTCCGGCGACACGGTCACGCTGCCCGCCGCTCGGTCGCCGACGAAGTAGGTCCAGACCTCCCGGCCGTCGGCGGTGTCGTACGCGCGCACGGAACCCTCGACGTCCGTCGTGTAGAGACGGGAACCGTCCGGGGAGAGAACGGGACTCGACGTGACGGCGGACGGGAGCAGGTCCGAGGACCATTCCTCGGACCAACTCGGCTCGGGCCCGGCGGTGTAGCGCAGCGCGACCACCTGCGGCGCGATCGCGCCCTCCCTCCACAGCACCACGTAGACGATGCTCGCCTCGAGATCGACGGCCGGCGCGGCGGCGACCGGACAGGCGGGGCCTCCGCCGAGGCAGGCCACCAGCCCGTCGTCGGCGGCGCGCAGCTCGGTGTCGGGCGCCGTGAGTGGGTCGGGGGTGGGAACCAGATCGAGAATCGGGGCCTCGGGCCGTCCGCTCTGGTTGGACAGCACGTTCACCTGGCCGAACTGCGTGATCGCCAGCAGGTTGCCGTCGGGCAGGAACTGGGGGGTGCGAGGAACGCCGTACACCGGTGTGAGCCAGCGGGTCTGACCGTTCGGGTTGACCGACACCACGGCGCCGTCCTCGCCCGCGTAGAGGTTGGACGCGGTGTCGGCGACGGGGGTGGACGACACCCCGGACGGGCCGAGCCCGTTGCAGAAACGCTTCCGGCCGGACTCGCCCTGGAAGGAGCCCAGGGGACAGTTGCCCGAGGCCGCCAGCGAGGCGGTGATCTGCCCGTTCGGCGCGATGGACGGTCGGGTCGCGATCTCCGCGCCGAGCGGACGGGTCCACTCCAGGTCCAGATCGCGGCTGCCGTCGGTGGTCACGGAGGCGCTGTTGTGGGCATCGGAGAGGCCTCCGCGCCAGCCGGTCTCACCGAAGATGTCGATCGGACCGTCGCTCGATCCGCAGGAGGCGATCACGCCCGCGACGGCCAGCAGGGCGACCACCGAGCGAGCGCGCACCGGGCGTCGGGTCCGGTGCGGGTACGCGTCGGGCATGCAGGCTCCTGCCGGGTCGGATCGGGGCATCGCGATGCTATCGGACCGGCCGTCCCGGCCCGGGGTCCGGCCGCGTCCGGGGCACGGCCCGTGTGTGCGGTGCGTCGATCGACGCCGATTAGGGTGACCGGTCATGACGAGCATGTGGAACGCCCCACTGCGGTCGCGGTGGCGCGGGTCGCGGCGACGTGACCCCGATCAGGCCCGGTTCCTGACCCTCGCGTCGCTGCGCTGGGTCCTCGCCCACAAGGCGTACACGCCCTGGTACCTGGTGCGGTACTACCGCCTGGCCAAGTTCAGGGCCGCCAATCCGCACGTCGTGCTGCGCGGCATGGTGTTCCTGGGCAGGAACGTCGAGATCCACGCGACCCCGGAGCTGGCCCGTCTCGAGATCGGGCGGTGGGTCCACATCGGCGACGGCAACGCGATTCGGTGCCACGAAGGGTCCTTGCGCATCGGCGACAAGGTGGTCTTCGGCAAGGACAACGTGGTCAACACCTACCTCGACATCGAGATCGGTGCGTCCACCCTCGTCGCCGACTGGTGCTACATCTGCGATTTCGACCACCGCACCGAGGACGTGACCGTTCCGATCAAGGACCAGGGCATCGTGAAATCGCCCGTGCGCATCGGGCCCGACACGTGGATCGCCGCCAAGGTGACGGTGCTGCGGGAGACCGTCGTGGGCCGCGGATGCGTGCTCGGGGCCCACGCGGTGGTCAAGGGTCACGTACCCGACTACGGGATCGCCGTGGGCGCCCCGGCGCGAGTGGTGCGTAACCGGAAGGCGGACTGGGAGGCCGGCGCTGCCGATCGCGCGAAGTACGTCGCCGCGCTTGAGGACATCGCCCGCAAGAAGGCGGCCGGGACCACCGACCTGCCGGGCTAGCTCGGATCCCGTTCCGGCAGTGGACGTTCGACAACCTGCGGCCGCGCGTACGGCGTGCGGACGCGGCGCTTCGCGGCGGCGAGGATCGTGGCGGTCTCGCGGGCGACCGTCGACCACGCGAAGTCGGCGGTGAGCCGTTCGCGGGCGGCGTCGACGAGGGCTCGGGTGCGCTCCGGCTCGTCCAGGGAGCGCCGCACCGCGGTGGCCAGCCCGGCCACGTCGCCGGGAGCGAACGAGCGACCCGTGACCCCGTCGGTGACGGCTTCGCCGAGCCCGCCCGCGGTCGAGGCGACGAGGGGAATGCCGGCGGCAGCCCCTTCGAGCGCGATGATGCCGAAGGGCTCGTACCGACTGGGGAGCACCAGGACGTCGGCTCGATGCAGGTGGACCAGCACGCCGTCGTGATCGGCGGACCCGGCGAAGGCGACGGACCCCCGCACGCGGTGCGCGCGGGCGAGTTCGATCAGGTGATCGCGCTGGGTGCCGTCGCCGACGATCGTGAGAGTGGTGCCGGGGTGGGTCCGGCGCAGGCGGGGGAGGGCCGCGATCAGGTCCTGCACGCCCTTCTCGTACTCGAGCCGGCCCACGTAGAGCAGGGCGGGTGCGCGCCCGGTCGGTCCATGGGGGCGGAACGTCCAGGTCGAGGTGTCGATCCCGTTGCGCACAACGTGCATCGGTCCGGGCGGGGCGAAGAGACGAGCGACCTCGTCGTCCATCGACGCGGAGCAAGTGATCACCGCGTCGGACTCCTGCGCGAGCCACCACTCGATCGAGTGCACCTGCCGGTTCACCCGGCCAGACACCCAACCGCTGTGCCGGCCGGCCTCGGTGGCGTGGAAGGTGGTCACCAGGGGCACGTCGAAGAACTCGGCGAGGGCGATCGCAGGGTGCGCGACGAGCCAGTCGTGGGCGTGGACGACGTCGGGAACCCATCCCTCGCCGACGCCCGGCTTGGACAGCGCCAGCCCGGCCCGGACCATCGCGTGACCCAGCGCGAGGGTCCACTCGATCATGTCCACGCCGAACGCGAAGTGGGCCGGATCCTCGGCGACCGCCACCACGAGAACCCCGTCGGCCACGACGGCCTCGGTGGGGTGGGTGGACCCGTCGGTGCCCGTGGGTCGACGGGCGAGGACCACCACCTCGTGGCCCGCGGCGGCGAGTGCGGTCGCGAGATGGTGCACGTGCCGTCCCAGGCCGCCGACGACGACGGGCGGGTACTCCCAGGAGACCAGCAGGACTCTCATCGCACCCCTTCCCGACGACGCGTGACCCCGCCGGTCGGTGCCTCGCTCGTCGGGAGCCTACGGGCATCGAGGTCGGGAAACAGCCCGTCGGCGACGCTCCATCCCGCGGCGAGGCGGGCGGCGGCCGCGTGGTGTCCGGACGTGCGTGCGGCCGCGATTTCCCGCACGGCGTGCGCGTGTTCGTGCGCGCGATCGCGCGCGTACTGCGCCGCCGAGTCCTTGCTCACCATGAACGCCCAGTCGCTCGACACGGTGAGCAGCGCCTCGCGCAGGATCTGATCGGCGGTCCGGTCCCGTCCGGCGGCCTCGGCGGGGCCGCGGGCGTCGACGGCGTCCAGGGCGGAGGCCGTCACCTCCGCGTTCAGTCGCACCAGGTCCTGCACCGGGTCCCCGGCCCACACGCGCCAGTCCTTTCCGGACCCCCACGAGGTGTTCGGCAGGTCCGCCGGCTCGCCGACGAACCCGGCCGCACGCGCGGCGGTGAGGGTGCCCACCTGCACGCCGGCCTCGGGGAGGGCGCGCAGAACGGCCTCGAGCCACTCGGGACCCTCGTGCCACCAGTGACCGAACAGCTCCGTGTCGAAGGCCGCCGTCACCAGCGCGGGGCGTCCGGTGCGCGCGTGTTCGTCGTGCAGCCGACGCCGAACCACGTCGACGAAGTCGCGGACGTGGTCCTGCAGAGCCGCGGCGGCGAGGTCCGGTGCGTACGGGGCCTTGTCGGGACCGGCGACCGTCCGTCCGGTGACCCGCACGATCTTGAGGCCGGTCCCGTGGTCGTAGGTGTGGAAGTCGCGGTACGCGGCGTGACCGGGGTAGCCGGACTTCGGCGACCACACGCGGTAGCTTACCGGTAGATCCCGCCCGAACGCGACCACGTCGGTGTCGCCGACGGGCCGGCCGAGCGTGGTGTCGCCGCGCAGAGCGGGCCCGTCGACCAGGAAGTGGCTCACCCCGGCCGCCGCGTAGTCCCGCTCCATGCCGGCGGTGAAGGCGCATTCCGGCGCCCAGATTCCGTCGGCTCGTCGGCCGAGGCGCCGAGCGCCGTCGCGCAGACCCTCCGCCAGCGAGAACGTCCGCAAGCGCGGATCGAGCAGCGGCTGGAACGGGTGCATCAGGGGTCCGCCCAGCAGTTCGACGGCCCGATCGTCGACCAGGCGACGGAGCACGGGCGACGCGCCGTGGCGCCACCGGGTCTCGAACTCCGCGAGGGCGTGCCCGGCCTCGCGGTACTCGCGGCGGCCCGCCTCGCGGCGGTCGGCATCCCGTGACGTCGCCGCCTCGGCGGCGCGCAGCGACCAGTTGCCGAGCCAGTGGTGCATGCCGTCGAGAGCGTGCGGATCGTCGAGCTGCGCCGCGAGGACGGGCGTGATGCCCAGGGTCAGCAGATCGGTCCGGCCTTCCGCCGACAGCCGCCGCAGAACGTCCACCACCCGGAGGTAGGAGCCGGCCCACGACTGGTAGAGCCATTCCTCGCCGACGGGCCACCGACCGTGATGGGGGAGCCACGGCAGATGCGAATGCAGTACCAGGGCGAACATTCCGGGCACCCGCCCCGCGCCGGACTCGGTCACGGAGCGAGCGGGCTGCGCGCGACGATCAGCAGGTCGAGGCTCGCGTCGAGGTGGTCGTCGGTGAGGTGGAAGTCCTCGGTGCCGATGCCGGCGACGTCGCGGGCGAGCTCGTCGGGCCACGGCTCGCCGGCCAGCGCCCGATCGATCTGGGCGTCGACGAACGAGCCGCCGTGCCGGCGGTCGAGTTCCTGCAGGGTCGGCCCGTGATGGACTCCGGTGAGCTGCTCGACCTCGAACCCGCCGGCGACGATCAGATCGGTCAGCTCCCCGGGATCGAGTTCGCGGGTGTGGAACGGGTTGAGCGGGGTGTCCCGGCCGGGGGAGAACGTGATGCGGTTCGGCGTACTCATGATGAGAACGCCGCCCGGGGCCAGGACCCGACGGCATTCGCGAACGAAGCGGTCCTGGTCCCAGAGGTGCTCGATCACCTGCAGGGTGACCACGACGTCGATCGCTCCGGCGGCGACGGGCAGGTCCACCAGGTTGCCGCGGGTGATGTCGACGGCGGGGTAACGGACGGCGATGTGGTCGGCGGCCGAGACGTCGTAGTCGACGCCGACGACCAGACGGGCCGACTCGGCGATCAGGTCGGCGCCGTATCCCTCGCCCGGCCCGGCCTCGAGGACGGTGCGTCCCGCGCACCGCGGCGCGATGTGCCGGTAGACCACCTCGTGGCGTCGGAACCAGTAGTTCTCCTCGGCGATTCCGGGGACCGTTCGTTCGCCCGTGAGCGGGAGAGGATCTCCGTTCCGGGTCGGCGCTGCCGGTGTCGCGTCGTTCATCCGGGCGAGAGTAGTTCGTGACGCGACACACCCGGACAGGCGGGGAGGAGGGGTTGAAAAATTCTGACGGCGGAGTAAGTTACCCACCAGTAACCCTCGATGGGGTAACGTCCACGTCACAGCGGGAGGATGTGGACACACCCACCGCACGCACCGGGAACGTCGGGCGACCGTCGCCGACCTACCGGTGGGTAGTGATCGGACCGGATCGTCACCAACACGACTCAGGAGGTCGACGCAGACCCATGACGAACATCGTCGTACTGATCAAGCAGGTCCCGGACACGTGGTCCGAGCGCAAACTCTCCGACGGCGACTACACGCTGGACCGCGAGGCCGCGGACGCCGTGCTGGACGAGATCAACGAGCGCGCCGTCGAGGAAGCGCTGCTCATCAAGGAGCGCGACGGCGGCGAGGTCAAGGTCCTGTCGGCCGGCCCCGACCGCGCCACCGAGGCCATCCGCAAGGCCCTGTCGATGGGCGCGGACAGCGCCGTCCACGTCAACGACCCCGCCATGCACGGCTCCGACGCCATCCAGACGGCGTGGGCACTGGCCGCCGCACTGGGGCAGGTCGAGTTCGAGAACGGCGAGGCCGCGGATCTGGTCATCGCCGGCAACGAGGCCACCGACGGCCGCATCGGCGCCGTCCCGGCCATCATCGCCGAGTACCTGGGCATCCCGCAGCTGACGCAGATGCGCAAGCTCGTCGTCGCCGACGGCAAGGTCTCCGGCGAGCGCGAGACCGACGAGGGTGTCTTCGGCCTCGAGGCCGAGCTCCCCGCCATCGTCTCGGTCACCGAGAAGATCAACGAGCCGCGATTCCCGTCCTTCAAGGGCATCATGGCCGCGAAGAAGAAGACCGTGCAGGTGCTCACCCTCGCCGACATCGGCGTCGAGCCGGAGACGGTCGGCGTGGACAACGCCGGCACCACGGTCACCAACGTCACCCCCAAGCCCCCCAAGACGGCCGGCGAGCGCGTCACCGACGAGGGCGACGGCGGCACCAAGGTCGCCGACTACCTGGTCTCGCAGAAGATCATCTAGTCACCCCCGTCCACCGCCCGACCCGAACCACAGGAGAGTCAGTCACATGGCAGAGGTACTGGTCCTCGTCGAACACGCCGACGGGGCACTGAAGAAGGTCACCACCGAACTCATCACCGCCGCACGGGTTCTCGGTGAGCCCGCCGCGGTCGTCACCGGCGCGCCCGGCACCACCGACAAGATCGCCGACGCGCTCGCCGAGGCCGGCGCGGCCAAGATCTACGTCGCGGAGTCCGACGACGTCGACGGCTTCCTCGTCACCCCCAAGGTCGATGTGCTCGCCTCGCTCGCCGAGTCCGCGTCGCCCGCCGCGATCATCACCTCGGGTGGCATCGAGGGCAAGGAGGTGGCGGGACGTCTGGCCGCTCGCCTCGGCGCCGGACTCCACCAGGACGTCGTGTCCGTGAGCGCCGACAAGTCCGCCACCTACTCCATCTTCGGCGGTGCCTTCACCGTCGAGGCCAAGACCAACGGCGACGTGCCGGTCATCTCGGTGCGCCCCGGCGCCATCGAGGCCGAGCCGCAGGCCGGCGCCGGTGAGCGCGTCGACGTCGAGGTCCCGGCCCAGGAGGAGGCCGTCGTCCGCGTCGTCTCCCGCGACCCGATCGTCGGTGGCGACCGTCCGGAGCTCACCGAGGCGTCCGTCGTCGTCTCCGGTGGCCGCGGCGTCGGCAGCGCCGACAAGTTCTCCGTGGTCGAGGAGCTCGCCGACTCGCTCGGTGCCGCCGTCGGCGCCTCCCGCGCCGCGGTCGACTCCGGGTACTACCCCGGTCAGTTCCAGGTGGGCCAGACGGGCAAGACCGTCTCGCCGCAGCTCTACGTCGCCCTCGGCATCTCCGGCGCCATCCAGCACCGCGCCGGCATGCAGACGTCCAAGACCATCGTCGCGGTCAACAAGGACGAGGAAGCCCCCATCTTCGAGATCGCCGACTACGGCGTGGTGGGCGACCTGTTCGACGTCGCACCCCAGCTGACCGAGGCGGTCAAGAAGCGCAAGGGCTGACCCCGCAGTCCCCGGGCCGGGCCCCGTCACCGAATCAGGTGACGGGGCCCGGCTCGTTTGGCGAATGGTCACGTAGCTGCCACGAACACGGCACACGGGTGTGGCCGCCCGGACGTTCGAGCGCGACAGATTCGGGCCATGACCGTTCGATCGATCTCGACGACGTCACGACCCGACACGCGAGCGCTGCTCGCTCCGCCCGATTCGCGAGCGCTGCTCGCTCTACCGAGTTCGCGAGCGCTCCTCGAGGACCGCCACTACTCCCTCCTGGTCGGCTCCACCCCGGACCACGCCAGGGCCGCCCAGCGACTGCGCGCCGACGTCTTCGGCTCCGAACCCGGTTTCGCCGCCACCTCGTTCGTCGACGGCCTCGACGTCGACCGCTACGACCAGCACTGCGATCACCTGCTGGTCGTGGAGAACGAGACGGACGCCGTCGTCGGCTGCTACCGGATGCTCACCCCGACCGGTGCGGAGCGCGCCGGCGGCTACTACACCGCCACCGAGTTCGACATCAGCGAACTGCGAGCCTTCGAGCTCGGCACCGTCGAGATGGGCCGCGCCTGCGTCGACCGCGAGCACCGCAGCGGAGCCGTGCTCGCGTTGATGTGGTCCGGCATCCTGCGGTACCTCGACCTGGGCGGACACGACCGCGTGATGGGCTGCGTCTCGGTGCCCATGGATCTCGGTGACGGTGCGCCCGTCGGAGCGCACGTGCGCGGGGTCCGCGACCTGGTGTCGTCACGTCATCGCAGCGCGCGCCGGGCATACCCGCGCACACCGGTACGGGTCGACGGGGTCGACCTGCAGGACATCGCGCCGCCGGCGCGAACGGTGGTGCCGCCGCTGCTGCGCGGCTACCTGCGCATGGGCGCGTCGATCTGCGGCGAGCCCGCGCACGACCCCGAGTTCGGGGTGGCGGACTTCGTCGCCCTGCTGCACATGGAGGACGCCAACGTGCGCTACCTCGAGCGGCTCCGATCGGCGGCCGGTGCGGTGCCGGACCGGCCCTCGGCGGCCGGCGGCGACCGGTGACCCACGCCTGGATGCCGGCCAGCCCCTGCGGGACCGGATGCCGGACGGCCCCGGTGGCCACCGCCGGCACTCTGCGCGTCGTGCTGCGGTGCGTCCTCGTCGTCGCCCTGCTGCTGGTGTTCCCGCTCCTGCTCGCCGGCCGGGTGCTGCCGGCTCCGGGCCGTCGCGCCGCCGCCCGTATCGGTGCGCGCGGGATGCTCGCCGCACTCGGCATCGGACTCGACCGGCGGGGAGACCGGCCCGCCGAGTCCGGCGTCGGCACCCTGGTGGTCGCTAATCACGTCTCCTGGACGGACATCCTGGTCCTGGCCGCGTGCTTCCCGTGCCGGTTCGTGGCCCGCGCCGACCTGGTCGACTGGCCCGTTCTCGGGCTGCTGGCGCGCGTCGTCAAGGTGATCCCCATCGCGCGCGACCGTCTGCGCGCCCTGCCGGACACCGTCGACGAGGTGGCGGACGCCCTGCGCGGCGGGGCGACCGTCGTCGTCTTCCCGGAGGGGACCACCTGGTGCGGGACGGCCTACGGCCGGTTCCGCCCCGCCCTGTTCCAGGCCGCGATCGAGACGGGGGCGACCGTGCGCCCGGTCGGCATCGCCTACCGGGAACGGACGGGTGCGCCGAGCACCGCCACCGCCTTCGTCGGGGCCGAGGGCATCGGCGAGTCCATGTCGCGCATCCTGCGCCTGCGGGGTGTCCGCGCGGAGGTCGTCACCGGCGCCGACCTGGACGCCGTCGGCGGAGACCGACGCGAGCTCGCACGCCGGGCCGAATCGGTGGTGCGACGCGAGGCGGACGTCGCCGAGATCCCGCCGCTGCGGGTCACGTCCCACCGACGTCCCGCCGTCGCCGATGCGCACCACGAGGACCGTCACTCCGCGGACGTCCTGCGCGCCGGGTGACGTCCGGCGCGCAGCCGAGCGCTGCAGCCTGCTCGGCGCGCGGCCGGACTCGACGCAGCGGCTAAACTGGCCGTCGTCATGCCACGTTCCGGTTCGCCGCGCCCCGTCGGGCCCACGGTCTACCTCGATCACGCCGCCACCACTCCGATGGTCCCGGCTGCGGTCGAGGCCATGGTCGACGTGTTCGGCACTCTCGGCAACGCGTCCTCTCTCCACGGATCGGGCCGAGCCGCCCGGCGGCGCGTCGAGGAATCCCGGGAGTCCGTGGCGGCGGCGCTCGGCGCCCGCCCGTCCGAGGTGATCTTCACCTCCGGCGGCACCGAGTCCGACAACCTGGGCGTCAAGGGCATCTTCTGGGCCCGGCGCGCTGCCGATCCACGCCGCACCCGCGTCGTCACCAGCGCCGTCGAGCACCACGCGGTGCTCGACGCCGTCGAGTGGCTCGAACGCCACGAGGGCGCGTCCGTCACCTGGCTGCCGGTGGAGGCCGACGGCACCGTCACACCGGCCGCGCTGCGCCGCGCGCTCGAGGAGCACGTCGACGAGATCGCCGTCGTCAGCATCATGTGGGCGAACAACGAGGTCGGCACTGTCATGCCGATCGCCGAACTTGCGGCCGTCGCGGCCGAGTTCGACGTTCCGATGCACAGCGACGCGGTGCAGGCGGTCGGGAGCCGCGTGGTCGACTTCGCGGCGAGCGGAGTGTCCGCCCTGTCCATCGCCGCGCACAAATTCGGTGGCCCGCAGGGCGTGGGCGCTCTGCTGCTGGGCCGGTCCGTGGCGTGCGAGCCGTTGCTGCACGGCGGGGGTCAGGAGCGCGACGTGCGCTCGGGCACTCCCGACGTCGCCGGGGCGGTGGGACTGGCCGCGGCGCTGGCGAACGCCGTCGCGGAGCGCCCGCACACCGAGGCCCGCCTGAGCGCGTTGCGGGACCGGTTCGTCGACGGCATCGTCGCTGCGATCCCCGACGCGCGGATCAACGGCGCGTCCGGCGAGCGTCGGCTGCCCGGCAACGTCCACGTCACCTTCCGCGGCTGCGAGGGTGATTCGCTGCTGATGCTGCTCGACGCCGCCGGCATCGAATGCTCCACCGGGTCGGCCTGCACGGCCGGCGTTCCCCGCCCGTCGCACGTGTTGTTGGCGATGGGCGTCGATCCCGACGACGCGCGGGGCTCCCTGCGGTTCTCGTTGGGCCACACCACCACCGACGCCGACGTAGACGCCGCTCTCGCCGCGCTGCCGCGGGTGGTCGAGCGCGCCAGGGCTGCGGGCATGGCGTCGTCCGTTCGTTCTCGAGGTTAGGAAGACGATGCGAGTTCTGGCTGCCATGAGCGGCGGAGTCGACTCCGCCGTGGCCGCGGCGCGCGCGGTCGACGCCGGGCACGACGTGGTCGGCGTCCATCTGGCGCTGTCCACGGCGCCGGGCACCCTGCGCACCGGGTCGCGCGGGTGTTGCTCGAAGGAGGACGCCGGTGACGCCCGTCGTGCCGCGGACGTGCTCGGAATCCCGTTCTACGTCTGGGATTTCGCGGAGCGCTTCCGAGAGGACGTCATCGACGACTTTGTTGCGGCCTACGCCGCCGGTGAGACGCCCAACCCGTGCCTGCGGTGCAACGAGAAGATCAAGTTCGCCGCCCTGGCCGACCGGGCCGAGGCGCTGGGGTTCGACGCGGTGGCCACCGGTCATTACGCCCGCCTCGAGGGCGGTGTGCTGCGGCGGGCCGTCGACGCGGACAAGGATCAGTCCTACGTCCTGGGCGTGCTCACCGCCCGTCAGCTCTCGCGGTCGATGTTCCCGATCGGGGACACCCCCAAGGCGCAGGTGCGCGAGGAGGCCGCGGCGCGCGGTCTCGCCGTCGCGGACAAGCCCGACAGTCACGACATCTGCTTCGTCCCCTCCGGCGACACCCGGGCCTTCCTGGGCGCCCGCATCGGCATTCGTCCCGGCGCCCTGGTCGACGCGGAGACCGGGAACACCCTCGGGGAGCACGACGGCGTCCACGGCTTCACCGTCGGACAGCGCAAGGGACTCGGCCTGCCGGGCCCGGCCCCGGACGGCAAGCCGCGCTACGTCACCGCGATCGAGCCGGAGACGGGCACGGTGCGGGTCGGATCGGCGGAGCGGCTGAACGTCCACGGCATCACCGCGTCGGCACCTGTGTGGACCTCCGGCGAGGCGCCCGTCGGCGACGTCGACTGCGTCGTGCAGGTGCGAGCCCACGGCGGAACCGCGCCGGCCACCGCCCGTCCCGGCGACTCGTCCGTCGAGATCACGCTGCACAGCCCGTTGACCGGCGTCGCCCGTGGGCAGGCCGCCGTGCTCTACCGTCCCGACCCGGCCGGCGACGTCGTCATCGGCAGCGGCACCATCGCGGGCACGGTATCGGAGCGGCCCGCCTCCGCGGGCACGGTCTCGGAGCGGCCCGCCTCCGCGGGCACGGTCTCGGCGATGCCTGCCGTCGCCGGCGATCGAACGGCCGAGTGACCACCCCGACCTCATCCGTGGCCGGCCGGGCCACGGGCATCGGATCGTGGCCGGGAACCGACGTCGGCGAGGCCGTCTCCACGGTGATCGGCGAACTTCCCGACCTGCCCCACGTGGTGGAACTGCCCGCCCGCGGCCTCGGTGCCGACACCGTGGGCCGGACCGGGGCTCTACTGGTCGATCTCGACCTCGACGTCTCGACCACGGGGTACCGGCTCGCCGCCGGCCGTAACGGCACCGCTCGGCGAGCCCGTGACCTGCTGGCCGAGGACCTCGACGTCCTCGAGGAGAAGTGGGAGCTCGCGGGGCTGCGCGCCGCGGGGCGCACCGTCAAGGTCCAGGCAGCCGGGCCCTTCACCCTGGCGGCGGAGGTCGAACTCGCGCGAGGACGGCGGGTTCTCACCGATCGCGGTGCCGCGCGCGACGTGGCCGAGTCCCTCGCCGAAGGGGTGGCCGCGCACGCCGACGAGGTGGCGCGTCGGCTCGAGGCCGACGTGGTGGTGCAACTGGACGAGCCACAGCTGGCGGCGGTGCTGGGCGGCACGTTGACCGGGCAGACTAGCCTCGAGCGGGTGCCCGCCGTCCCGGCTCCGGAGGTCGTCGACCGGCTCGCCGGCGTGCTGAATCGGATCGGGCGCCCCGTGGTCCTGCACACGTGTGGCGAGGACGTGCCATTCGAGGTGTTCGGCCGTGCCGGGGTCCATGCCGTCGCGTTCGATCTCGCGCTCGTGCGGCCCGGGCGGTACGACGCGGTGGGGGATTTTCTCGACGGCGGCGGGGTCGCGGTGCTCGGGATCCTGCCGGGTACCGATCCGGCGCCGGGCGCGCGGGAACCGGGATGGAAGGACGCGGCCCGTCCCGCGGTCGAGCTGATCGACCGCCTGGGCTTCCCGCGCTCCGTCCTCACCGATCGGGTGGCCGTGTCGCCGGCGTGCGGACTGGCCGGCGCCTCGGCTGGGTGGGCCCGGCGCGCGCTCACCGTGGTGCGGGACGTCGCGACGGCGTTCGCCGAGGATCCCGCCGCCCTCTGACCGCAGGTCCCCGAGCCTTCCGACCGCAGGTCACCGGGTGTGTCGGTGCCCTCCGATAGTCTTCGAGAGTGACGGAGAATCAGCCCACACCGTCGGCGCCCGCGAGTGCCGAGGTGATCGCGCAGTGGCAGGAATTGGCCGAGGAGATTCGCGGTCACCAGTTCCGCTACTACGTACGGGATGCACCGACCATCTCGGACGGGCAGTTCGATGCGCTGCTGCGGCGGCTGCAGGATCTCGAGGAGCAGTACCCCGAGCTCCGGACGCCGGATTCGCCGACGCAACTGGTGGGCGGTGGCTTCGAGACGGACTTCACGGCCGTCGACCACCTCGAGCGAATGTTGTCGTTGGACAACGTGTTCGACGTCGACGAGTTGCGGGCGTGGATCGGGCGGGTCGAGGCCGAAGCGGGGGCGGATCTGGCCTACCTGTGTGAGGTGAAGATCGACGGTGTCGCCCTGAATCTGGTGTACCGCAACGGGGTTCTCGAGCGTGCGGCCACGCGCGGAGACGGCCGGACGGGGGAGGACGTCACCCTGAATGCCCGCACCATCGACGACATTCCCGAAACCCTCACCGGCACCGAGGAATTCCCGGTCCCGTCGCTGCTCGAGGTGCGCGGTGAGGTGTTCTTCCGGCTCAGCGATTTCGAGGCGCTGAACGCCTCCTTGGTCGAGCAGGGCAAGGCGCCCTTCGCCAATCCGCGCAACTCCGCGGCCGGGTCGCTGCGGCAGAAGAACCCCGCGGTCACCGCGCGGCGCCGCCTCGGCATGATCTGCCACGGCTTCGGCCGGTTGGAGGGGTTCGAGCCGCAGACCCAGTCCGCCGCGTACGACGCGTTGGCGGCGTGGGGACTGCCCGTCTCGTCGCACACCGTCGTCGCGCACGGTGCGGACGAGGTGGTCGAGCGCATGGAGTACTGGGGCGCGCATCGGCACGACGTCGAGCACGAGATCGACGGCCTCGTGGTCAAGGTCGACGGGATGGCGCTGCACCGCCGGCTGGGCAACACCTCCCGTGCGCCGCGGTGGGCCATCGCGTTCAAGTACCCGCCGGAGGAGGCCACCACCACCTTGCTCGACATCCGGGTGAATGTCGGCCGGACCGGCCGCGTCACGCCCTTCGCGTTCATGGAGCCTGTCCTCGTCGCGGGATCCACCGTGTCGTTGGCGACGCTGCACAACGCCTCGGAGGTCAAACGCAAAGGTGTGCTCATCGGGGACACGGTCGTCATTCGCAAAGCGGGAGAGGTCATTCCGGAGGTTCTCGGCCCCGTGGTCGACACCCGCACCGGGGACGAGCGGGAGTTCGTCATGCCGACGCACTGCCCGGAGTGCGGCACCGAGCTCGCCCCGTCGAAGGAGGGCGACGCCGACATCCGGTGCCCCAATTCCCGCTCGTGCCCGGCGCAGCTACGGGAGCGTGTCTTCCACGTGGCCGGCCGCGGGGCGTTCGACATCGAGGTGCTCGGGTACGAGGCCGCGACCGCCCTGCTCGCCGCCGGGGTGATCGAGGACGAGGGCGACCTGTTCGATCTGACCGAGGAGTCGCTGACCAGTACCGATCTCTTCCGTACCAAGGCCGGGGCGCTGTCCGCCAACGGTCGGCGATTGCTCGACAACCTCGGGCGCGCCAAGGACCAGCCGCTCTGGCGGGTCCTGGTGGGTCTGTCCATCCGCCACGTGGGTCCGACGGCCGCGCGGGCTCTCGCCGCACGGTTCGGCAGCCTGGAGGCCGTGCGGTCGGCGTCGGAGGAAGAACTGGCCGCGGCGGACGGCGTCGGCCCCACCATCGCGCGGGCCGTGGTCGAGTGGTTCGACGTCGACTGGCACCGCGCCATCGTGGACAAGTGGGCCGCGGCGGGCGTGCGGATGGAGGACGAACGCGACGAGTCCATCGAGCGCAACCTCGAGGGGTTGTCGATCGTGGTCACCGGGTCGCTGGATCGCTACAGCCGGGACGACGCCAAGGAGGCGATCCTGGCCCGCGGCGGCAAAGCGGCCTCGTCGGTGTCGAAGAAGACGGCCTTCGTGGTGGTCGGGGAGTCCCCGGGGTCGAAGCACGACAAGGCGCTGCAACTCGGGGTCCCCGTGCTCGACGAGGCCGGCTTCACCGTCCTGCTCGAGCAGGGACCGGAGGCCGCGTCCGCTCTCGTCGCGGACGGGGCGTCAGCCGAGGACGGTGGCGACGATGCCGGCTAGGTAGCCGAGCCGAGCCACCTCGGAGGGTCGGAAGTCCGGCCCACCGGGGCGGCCGAGCACCAGTGCTCGGCCGGTCGACCCGAGCGGCGCCGCGGCCACGCAGGTGTCCATGTCGCGCCACGACTGGGGCAACCCGTCGCGGTCGCCGTCGAGAGTGCGCGCGCCGGTCAGCGGCAGCCACGGCATCGACTGCGCCCGGATCTCGGGCGCGCCGGAGCTTTCCACGACCGTGGTGGTGCCGGTCTCCGTGGCGGCGACGACCACGCTCCAGCCCACCCGGAGCACGCGCGGCGCACCGTCCACGAGAGTCTGCAGACGGTCGTCGTGCGCGGCGGCGACGCCGTCGATCAACTCGAGTTCGCGATGGGTGTCCAGCACGCCGGCGTAGGGACGGATGGCATCGACGGACACCCCGGACAGCTGTTCCGCGGCCGTGATGAGCGTGTCCGGCAACGAGCCGGGCGCCGTGTCGACGACGAGGTCGTCGACGGCGTAGCCGTGGCCGCGCTCGACCACGTCGAGCGACAGGATGTCCGCACCCACCGAGCCCAGGGCCACGGCGAGCGAACCCAGACTGCCGGGGCGGTCGGGGAGCTTGACGCGCAGGAGGTAGGTCACGCGCACATCCTGTCACTGCCTGCCCGACCTCACGACTCGCACGCGGCCGTGGGGCGCGGCTCCGACGGAACGCGGGCCGGGAACTAGGCTGTGGCGCATGACCGACACCGAAGGGACCGCCCCCGGCGCCGCGATCTCGCGCGACGAGGTCGCCCACCTGGCCCGCCTGTCGCGCCTCGCCCTGACCGAGGCCGAGCTCGACGAGTTCGCCGGTCAACTCGATTCGATCCTCGGCCACGTGAAGGCGGTGTCGGAGGTCGACACCACCGCGGTCGATCCGACCGCGAATCCCCTTGCCGTGACCAACGTCACCCGACCCGACGTCGTGGTTCCCGGCCTCGGACAGGACGGCGCACTGGATCAGGCGCCGTCGTCGGAGCAGGGCCGATTCGCCGTGCCGCGCATTCTGGGAGAAGAGCAGTGACCGACCTGATTCGTCTGACCGCAGCCGATCTCGCCGAGCGCATCCGCACCCGCGAGGTGTCGTCGGAGGAGGTCACCCGCGCTCATCTCGATCGCATCGACCAGGTCGACGGCACCCTGCACTCGTTCCTGCACGTGGCGCACGACGCGGCTCTGGACGCGGCCCGCGCCGTCGACGACTCGCTCGCGGCGGGGAACGAGCCCGCCTCGCCGCTGGCGGGAGTTCCGTTGGCGCTCAAGGACGTCTTCACGACCACCGACATGCCGACCACGGCGGGATCGAAGATCCTGGAGGGGTGGCGCTCGCCCTACGACGCGACCGTGACCACCGCGCTGCGGGCGGCCGGTATTCCGTTGCTGGGCAAGACCAACATGGACGAGTTCGCGATGGGCTCGTCGACGGAGAACAGTGCCTACGGGCCCACGTTGAACCCCTGGGACACCACGCGTGTCCCCGGCGGCTCGGGTGGTGGATCGGCGGCGGCGCTCGCCTCGTTCGAGGCGCCGCTGGCCATCGGTACCGACACAGGCGGCTCCATTCGTCAACCGGCTGCGGTCACCGGCACCGTCGGGTGCAAGCCCACCTACGGCGGCGTCTCGCGGTACGGCCTCATCGCCTGCGCGTCGTCGCTGGATCAGGGCGGCCCGTGCGGACGCACCGTGCTCGACACGGCGTTGCTGCACCAGGTGATCGCCGGCCACGATCCGCGCGATTCCACCTCGCTGCGCGCCGACGTCCCGGACGTCGTCGCGGCGGCGCGGGCGGGTGCGAGCGGCGACCTGCGGGGCGTGCGCGTCGGTGTGGTGAAGGAGTTGCACTCGGACGCCTACCAGCCCGGTGTGCTGTCGTCGTTCGACGCCGCCGTGGAGGTACTCACCTCGCTCGGTGCGGAGGTGGTCGAGGTCTCCTGCCCGTCCTTCGATCACGCCCTGGCGTCGTACTACCTGATTCTCCCGTCCGAGGTCTCCTCGAACCTCGCCCGGTTCGACGCGATGCGCTACGGACTCCGGGTCGGCGACGACGGCACGCACAGTGCCGAGCAGGTCATGGCGATGACGCGCGCCGCCGGGTTCGGCCCCGAGGTCAAGCGCCGCATAATGATCGGCACCTACGCGCTCTCGGCGGGGTACTACGACGCCTACTACGGCCAGGCGCTGAAGGTGCGCACGCTCATCGCGCGCGACTTCGACGCGGCCTACGAGAAAGTGGACGTCCTGGTCTCGCCGACCACGCCGTCGACGGCATTCCCGTTGGGGGAGAAGGTCGACGACCCGATCGCGATGTACCTGTACGACCTCTGCACGCTCCCGACCAACCTCGCCGGCCATCCGGCGATGTCCGTGCCGTCCGGTCTCGCCGACGGTCTGCCCGTCGGCCTGCAGATCATGGCGCCGGCGCTCGCGGACGATCGGCTCTACCGGGTCGGTGCGGCGTACGAGGCCGCGCGAGGAGAGTTCCCGCACCCGTCCGGCGTCTGACCCGCACCGCCCCACCCGAAGGAGTCGCGATGACCAGGATCGGCATTCTGACCAGTGGCGGGGACTGTCCGGGCCTGAACGCGGTCATCCGCGGCGCCGTGCTCAAGGGCTCCGCGGTGCACGGGCAGGAGTTCGTCGGGTTCCTCGGCGGATGGCGGGGACTGGTGCACGGGGAGTCGATTCCCCTGGACCGCAGCGTCGTTCGTGGCCTGTCGCACCAGGGCGGCACCATCCTCGGCACCAGCCGGTTCGGTCCGTACCAGGAGCCGCACGGGGGTGCGGAGAACATTCAACGCACGCTCGACCGGCTGGGGGTCGACGGCGTCATCGCCATCGGCGGCGAGGGCACGGCCAGTGCGTCGAAGCGGTTGTTCGAGGACGGAATCGATATCGTCGGGGTCCCCAAGACCATCGACAACGACCTCGACGCCACCGACTACACGTTCGGGTTCGACACGGCGGTCGAGATCGCCACCGAGGCCATCGACCGGCTGCGGACCACCGGCAACTCGCACGATCGCTGCATGGTGCTCGAGGTCATGGGTCGGCACGCCGGGTGGATCGCCTTGCACTCCGGCATCGCCGGCGGAGCCCACGCCATTCTCATTCCCGAGCAGCCGGAGAGTCTCGAGCAGATCTGTGCGTGGGCGACCAGCGTGCGCGACCGCGGCCGAGCCCCGATGATCGTGGTCGCCGAGGGCTTCACCCTGCCGGAGATGACGGAGGCGCACTCGACCAAGGGGCTCGACGGTTTCGATCGCCCCCGGCTCGGCGGGATCGGCGAGTGGCTCGCGCCGTTGATCGAGGAGCGCACCGGAATCGAGACGCGCGCAACGGTTCTCGGCCACATCCAGCGCGGCGGAGTGCCGACGGCGTTCGACCGGGTGCTCGCGACCCGACTCGGCATGGCCATCGTCGACCTCGTCGCCGACGGGGGATGGGGCCAGATGGTGGCCCTTCACGGCACCGACATCGCCCGCGTCGGATTCGACGAGGCTCTCGCGAACCACAAGACGGTTCCGGCGGGGCGCTACCAGGAAATGCGCATCCTCTTCGGCTAGTAGGCTTCCGTGCATGTCTGTCGCCACCGCATCGCTCCTGGACTACGACGACGTGATCGACCGGTTCGATCCCGTCCTCGGCATGGAGGTGCACGTCGAGCTGGGTACGGCCACCAAGATGTTCTGTGGGTGCCCCACCGAGTTCGGCGCCGAGCCCAACACGCAGGTGTGCCCGGTCTGCCTGGGCATGCCGGGAGCGCTGCCGGTGGTCAACGCGGCGGCCGTGGAATCGGCCGTGCGCATCGGCCTGGCCCTCCACTGCGCGATCACTTCGTGGGGGCGCTTCGCGCGGAAGAACTACTTCTACCCGGACCAGCCGAAGAACTACCAGATCTCCCAGTACGACGAGCCCATCGCCACCGAGGGCTATCTCGACGTGGTCCTCGACGACGGGTCCACCTGGCGCGTCGACATCGAGCGCGCGCACATGGAGGAGGACACCGGCAAGTCGCTGCACGTCGGCGGCGCGACCGGTCGGATCGACGGGGCCAGCCACTCGCTGCTCGACTACAACCGCGCCGGTGTGCCGCTGGTGGAGATCGTGACCAAGCCGATCGTCGGTGCCGGGGAGCGGGCGCCCGAGGTGGCCCGCGCCTACGTCACGGCGCTGCGCGAGTTGATCCGTGAACTCGGCGTATCCGACGTGCGGATGGACCAGGGCTCGCTGCGGTGCGACGCCAACGTGTCGCTGATGGCCAAGGACGCCACCGAGTTCGGGACGCGAACCGAGACCAAGAACGTCAACTCGCTCAAGTCCGTCGAGGTGGCGGTGCGGTACGAGATGCGCCGGCAGGCGACGGTTCTGCTCGACGGTGGCGAGATCGTCCAGGAGACACGGCATTTCCAGGAGGCCGACGGGACCACCTCCGCCGGCCGCCGCAAGGAGACGGCCGAGGACTACCGCTACTTCCCCGAGCCCGATCTCGAGCCCGTCGCACCCGATGCCGCGTGGATCGAGGAGCTGCGCGCGACCATTCCCGAGGCGCCGTGGATCACCCGTGCGCGCATCCAGAAGGAGTGGGGCTGGTCCGATGCGGTGATGCGGGACGTCGTCAACGCCGATGCGCTGCCGCTCATCTCGGCGACCGTCGATGCCGGCGCGACTCCCGACGCCGCACGCAGTTGGTGGGTCGCGTACCTCGCCCAGCAGGCCAACACCCTCGGTGTGACGCTGTCCGATCTGTCCATCACCCCGGCACAGGTGGCCCGCGTCGCCGCCCTCGTGGCGGACCGCACGCTGACCAACGCGAACGCCCGGAAGGTCGTCGACGGCGTGCTGGCGGGTGAGGGGGATCCGGATCAGGTGGTCGAGGCCCGCGGTCTCGCTGTGGTGCAGGACGATTCGGCGCTCGAACAGGCCGTCGCCTATGCCCTCGCGGCGAACCCGGCCATCGTCGAGAAGATCAAGGCCGGCAAGGTCCAGGCCGCGGGCGCTCTCGTCGGTCAGGTGATGAAGGCCACCAAGGGTCAGGCCGATCCCGCCCGGGTCAAGGAGCTGGTGCTCGCCGCCTGCGAGTAGCGCCGGAGCGGTCAGTCGTTACCGCCACCGCCCGCAGGGATCTGCACGATCACCACACGATCGTCCGTCGGGGTCGGGACCCCGCCGTCCTTGTTGGTGGTGCTCACCAGGATCTGCCCGTCCGCGCCGAGGGTGGCCCCGCGCAGACGGCCGTAGCGGTCCTGCGCGACGAGAGCGGGCGGCGTCGGGACCGATCCGGTCTCGGGGTCCACCGGCACCACCCCCACGGCGCGTGCACCGGACATCGCCACCGCGACGGTGCCGGGAGCCGCGGCACAGCCGCCGACGCCCGGTCGATCGGGCCACGTCCACACGGGGCCGACCACGCCGCCTTCCGGGGTGATCCGGGACAGGCGATCACCGTCGGGAGCGCCGTCGGTCACCCACTGGGACCCGGTTCCGTCCGAGCACAGATCACCGGCGCGGCCGAGACCGCTCATGACCACTCGGGGCACCGCGCTGCCGTCGACCCGAGGGTCGACGATCGAGAGCACCTTGCCGGCGAGGGACGCCGGGTCCGCGGCGGCCGCGAGGTCGCCACCACTGCCCGTCGCCACGCGCAGCTCGGACGGGCCGACGAAGTCCACCGCGCCGCCGACGTCGCCCGTACCGCGAGGAATGCCGGTCAGCACCGGCTTCGGGACGTCTCCGGGCGCGATGCGGACCACGCGAGCGTCGGTGGGCGTCACCACGTAGGCGTAGAGCAGGCGGTCCTCGGCGTAGGTCGGCGACAGCGCGAGGTCGATCAACCCGCCGCCGGGGGAGGGGTCCACCGGGATCGACGCGACCGGCCGGGGCGCGGTGCCCGGCGCCACTTCGACCACGGCTCCCGTGACTCGCTCGGCGACCAGGGCCGCGCCGCCGCCCGGCAGCGTGACCAGGCCGCCCAACGTGTCGAGGCAGGTCGCGATGACGGCGGGATCGGGATCGACGCACGGTCCCGGCGGCGGCGGGGGTGGGGCACTCGACTCCGGTGCGCTCGGGTCGCCCGGGCTCACGTCGGCGGCGCCGAACGTCGGTTCCGGCGAGAAGGGGGTCGACGCGGAATCGTCGAACCGCGCGCATCCGGACAGAGCCACCAGCACGGTCGCCGCGCAGGCGAGGGAGACGGAACGGCGTGCGGCGCGGCCGGCGCGGGAACTGCGCGTCATGGTGCCCACGGTACGCAGGAACCCGGGCGCGACACGGCGAGTGGTCCCGGGGCCGGGGGCCGCGCGGAACTAGGCTCGGCGCCATGAGCGACTCCGAGGACAAGCGCCGTTCCACGCCGGGATACGAGCCGGCGTCCAGCCCGTACGACCAGCCGACCGAGCGGCTGGGGCACGACACGTCGTCGCTCCCGCGGACCGACGACGATCTCGACGGATCGTCCCGCTCGGCCACCGACGGCACCCGCGCGACGGAGAAGATCCCCACCTACCCCGGACCGTCCACGTCCTCCGACGACACGGCCACCCGTGCGTACCCGGTCTCGGACGCGGCCCCGTCCTCGTATGGCACGGCGGCGACTCCCTCGTACGACTCGGCCGCCACCTCGTCGTACGAGACCGCAGCGACACCCGAGCCCGTCGCCCCCGCGACGCCCGCGGAGGTGAAGGAGCGGCGCGGCACCCTGGATCTCGGCCTGCTGATCCTGCGGGTGAGCGTCGGTGCGATCGTGCTGGTGCACGGATTGCAGAAGCTGGTCGGATGGTTCGACGGGCCGGGCCTGTCGGGTTTCCAGGACGTCGTGTCCGGCGCCGGCTACGAGCAGGCGCGTCTGCTGTCGATCCTCGGCGCGATCGGCGAGACCGCCGGTGGCGCGCTGCTGATCCTGGGTCTGGCGACGCCGCTGGCCGGCGCCGCGGTGCTCGCCGTCATGATCAACGCCTGGTTGGTCCGTCAGGTGGCCGAGCCGGGTCTGCAGTTCTTCGCGCCGACCGGGGTGGAATACGAGACGCTGCTGGCTCTGGCCGCGGCCGCGATCGTCCTCACCGGGCCGGGTCGCATCGCCGTCGACGGTGGCCGCGGCTGGGCGCGCCGTCCGTTCGTCGGATCGTTCGTCGCACTGCTGATCGGCGTGGGCGGCGCCGTCGCCCTGTGGGTACTGCTCAACGGCGCCGACCCCTTCGCCTGACCTACTGCTCGGCCGACCGGGCTCAACCGCTCGGCCGGCCGGCGCGCTCTACTGCTCTGCCGACCGGCCGGCGTCGGGCTCGGACTCCGTCTCGGGTTCCGACGTCGGCGGCGTCGGGTCCGGAACGGCGCCCCCGCTCGCGGCCGACAGGCGGGGGAGGTCGTCCACGGTCACGCCCGGCAGGGGCACGCTGCCGCCGCCGGCGAGTGCGGCCTTCCCGAAGCCGAACCGGGGGAACGTGATTCCGGCGACGTCGGACCAGGCGACCGTGGTGGTGGTGAAGGGACGACGGGCGACCAGTCCCCGGCCGTCGACCGTGGTCCTCACTCGCAGAACCCAGTACGCCGCGAACGCGGGGATCGCGAGCACCCACCAGAACAGGAGGGGAGCCCCCGCGACGGGGAACGACGCCCCGAAGAGCAGGAGGGCCACCGCGGCGAGTGTCAGCGGGTCGACCCTGAACACCTCGGGGTCGGGCGCGGGGGACCGGTCGGGTGCGGGGTCGCCGGTGTGGGAGACTGTGTGCGGTGGTTCGGACTGCTGCGGAGACGACACCCCTCCATCTTCGCACTGCACACACGCCATCCCACATCCCGGGATTCGTAGTTCGGTAGTTGACTGGCACGGCATCGCACGCTTAACCTCACCTACGTGAAGCGTGAAGATCTCCTCGTAATCGGCAGGCGCGTCGTCGCCTGAGCCGATCTACTTCTCGACGCTCAGCCACGACGCGCCACCCTCGCACAGCATCTGCTGGCGGGGGTTTTTTCTTGCCCGGATGAGAACCCAAGGACCCACAGTGAGCGCACCGACAGCCCGGCCCGGCCCGGCTCCTCGCAAGACCCCGTCCTCCGTCGACCGTCCCGTGCCCACGGCACCGGACCGGCGCGCGATCCCGCCGGAGCGCGTGACGGGCGCCCAGTCCGTCGTGCGGGCCCTCGAGGAACTCGACGTCGACGTCGTCTTCGGCATTCCGGGCGGTGCCGTTCTCCCGGTCTACGACCCGCTGCTCGACTCGACCAAGGTTCGCCACGTCCTCGTTCGTCACGAGCAGGGCGCCGGCCACGCCGCCACCGGATACGCGCAGGCCACCGGCCGAGTGGGTGTCTGCATGGCGACGTCGGGACCGGGTGCGACCAACCTGGTGACCCCGCTCGCGGACGCGCAGATGGACTCGGTTCCCGTCGTGGCCATCACCGGTCAGGTGGGACGCGGCCTCATTGGAACCGACGCCTTCCAGGAAGCCGACATCTCCGGTATCACGATGCCGATCACCAAGCACAACTTCCTGGTCACGGACGCGCTCGACATCCCGCGCACCATCGCGGAGGCGTTCTACCTGGCCAACTCGGGCCGTCCCGGAGCCGTGCTCGTCGACATCCCCAAGGACGTCCTGCAGGCCGACACCACCTTCTCCTGGCCGCCGGAGATGCGTCTGCCGGGCTACCGCCCCGTGACCAAGCCGCACGGCAAGCAGGTGCGGGAGGCGGCACGCCTCATCGCGGCCGCCGAACGGCCCGTCCTGTACTGCGGCGGCGGCATCATCAAGTCCGATTCGTCGGCCGAGCTGCTCGAGCTCGCGGAACTGACCGGCATCCCCGTGGTCACCACGCTGATGGCGCGCGGCGTCTTCCCGGACAGCCACGACCTGAACCTCGGCATGCCCGGTATGCACGGCACCGTGGCCGCGGTCGCCGCCCTGCAGCGCAGCGACCTGCTGATCACGCTCGGCGCCCGGTTCGACGATCGCGTGACCGGCCGGCTGGATTCCTTCGCGCCCGACGCCAAGGTGGTCCACGCCGACATCGACCCAGCCGAGATCGGCAAGAACCGGTTCGCCGACGTCCCGATCGTCGGCGACTGCCGCGAGGTCATCACCGAGCTCGTCGAGGCGGTGCGCGCCGACCACGCCACGGGCGCGTCCACCGACCTGACCGAGTGGTGGTCCTACCTCGACGGCGTGCGTCGCACCTACCCGTTGGGCTACGACCGCCCGTCCGACGGCGCCCTGTCGCCGGAATTCGTCATCCAGTCCATCGGCAAGGCCGCGGGCCCGGACGCGATCTACTGCGCCGGCGTCGGTCAGCACCAGATGTGGGCGGCACAGTTCATCTCGTACGAGAAGCCGCGCACGTGGCTGAACTCGGGTGGTCTGGGCACCATGGGCTACGCGGTGCCCGCCGCGATGGGCGCCAAGATGGGCCTGCCGGACACCGAGGTCTGGGCCATCGACGGCGACGGCTGCTTCCAGATGACCAATCAGGAACTCGCGACCTGCGCGGTCGAGGGCATCCCCATCAAGGTGGCCGTGGTCAACAACGGCAACCTCGGCATGGTGCGGCAGTGGCAGACGCTCTTCTACGAGGAGCGCTACTCCAACACCGAGCTCGGTACGCACGGCACGATCCGCATCCCGGACTTCCTCAAGCTCGCCGAGGCGCTCGGTTGCGTCGGCCTGCGGTGCGAGCGCGAGGAGGACGTCGACGACGTCATCGCGCAGGCACGGGCCATCACGGACCGTCCGGTGGTCATCGACTTCATCGTCGGCAAGGACGCCCAGGTCTGGCCGATGGTGGCCGCCGGCACCAGCAACACCGAGATCCAGGCCGCGCGCGGCATCCGTCCGCTGTTCGACAACGAGGCCGAGGCCGCCCAGGAGCCCGGCGTGGTCGGCGACGTCACCGAGGCTGCCCTCGAGCAGAACGCGAAAGGTACCGATCAGTGAGCACCAGTCACACCCTGAGCGTCCTGGTCGAGGACAAGCCGGGCGTCCTCGCCCGCGTCGCCGCTCTGTTCTCCCGCCGCGGCTTCAACATCGCCTCGCTCGCGGTGGGGGGAACCGAGGTTCCGGAGATCTCGCGCATGACCATCGTGGTGACGGTGGACGAGTTCCCGCTCGAGCAGGTGACGAAGCAGCTGAACAAGCTCGTCAACGTCATCAAGATCGTGGAGCAGGAGCCGGAGGCGTCCGTCGCTCGCGAACTCGTGCTCATCAAGGTGCGCGCGGACGCCAGCGTGCGGAGCGAGGTCATCGAGACGGTGAACCTGTTCCGCGCCAAGGTGATCGACGTGTCGCCGGAGTCTCTGACGGTCGAGGCGACGGGGACGCGGTCCAAGCTCGAGGCGCTGTTGCGGATGCTCGACCCTTACGGTGTTCGGGAGATCGTCCAATCCGGGGTCGTGGCAGTGGGGCGCGGACCCAAGTCGATCACCGCGTCGCGGTAGCGCGATGCGCGACGAAGCAGCGTCGCGGTAGAGCAGCACACACAGATTTTCACCGGGCACCGTGCCCGGAACGACGAGGAGGAAACCACCAGTGGCAGTCGAGATGTTCTACGACGACGACGCCGATCTGTCGATCATCCAGGGCCGCAAGGTCGCCGTGATCGGCTACGGAAGCCAGGGCCACGCGCATTCGCTGAGCCTGCGCGATTCGGGCGTCGACGTCCGTATCGGTCTGAAGGAAGGGTCGAAGTCCCGCGACAAGGCTGCCGAGCAGGGCCTGGGCGTGGGCACGCCGGCCGAGGTCTCGCAGTGGGCCGACGTCATCATGCTGCTGGCGCCGGACACGGCACAGGCGCAGATCTTCAAGGACGACATCGAGCCGAACCTCGAGGACGGCAACGCGCTGTTCTTCGGCCACGGCCTGAACATCCACTTCGACCTGATCGAGGCGCCGGACAACATCACCGTCGGCATGGTCGCGCCGAAGGGACCGGGGCACCTCGTGCGTCGTCAGTTCGTCGACGGCAAGGGCGTGCCGGCTCTGATCGCGATCGATCAGGACCCCAAGGGTGAGGGGCAGGCGCTCGCACTGTCCTACGCCCGCGCCATCGGCGGCACCCGCGCCGGCGTCATCAAGACGACGTTCAAGGAGGAGACCGAGACCGACCTGTTCGGTGAGCAGGCCGTGCTGTGCGGCGGCACCGAGGAGCTCGTCAAGACGGGCTTCGAGGTCATGGTCGAGGCGGGTTACGCCCCGGAGATGGCCTACTTCGAGGTGCTGCACGAGCTGAAGCTGATCGTCGACCTCATGTACGAGGGCGGCATCGCTCGGATGAACTACTCGGTGTCCGACACCGCGGAGTTCGGCGGCTACCTCTCCGGCCCGCGCGTGATCGACGCCGGCACCAAGGAGCGCATGAAGGCGATCCTGGCCGACATCCAGTCGGGTGAGTTCACGCGTCGCCTGGTGGCGAACGTCGAGAACGGCAACACCGAGCTCGAGGGCCTGCGCAAGCAGAACGCCGAGCACCCCATCGAGGTCACCGGCAAGAAGCTGCGCGATCTCATGAGCTGGGTCGATCGCCCGATCACCGAGACGGCCTGACCGGCGCGTCTCGTCGATCCCCTGCGGGGCATCTTCTCGCTCGCCCGAGCGGAGGGTGCCCCGCACTCGGGTCGGGGCCACCACTAGGCTCCTTCCCGTCAAGCACGCTCTACCACGAGAACCACTCGCGCGGGCGCGAATCGCCGCCCGGCGCCACTCGATCAGGGAGATTCCCACGTGAGCCAGCCAGGCCGTCCCGTCGTCCTCATCGCCGACAAGCTCGCCTCGTCCACCGTCGACGCCCTCGGTGACGGCGTCGAGGTCCGCTGGGTCGACGGGCCGGATCGGCCCGCACTGCTCGCCGCCGTTCCCGACGCCGACGCCATCCTCGTGCGCTCGGCGACCACGGTCGACGCGGAGGTCCTGGCCGCGGGAACCAAGCTGAAGATCGTCGCGCGCGCCGGCGTCGGACTGGACAACGTCGACGTCGCCGCGGCGACCGAGCGCGGCGTCCTGGTGGTCAACGCCCCCACCTCGAACATCCACACCGCCGCCGAGCACGCCGTGACGCTGTTGCTCGCGGCCGCGCGGCAGATTCCGGCGGCCGACGCCACTCTGCGTAACCATGAATGGAAGCGCAGCAAGTTCAACGGTGTCGAGATCTTCGGCAAGACCGTCGGCGTCGTGGGCCTCGGCCGCATCGGCCAGCTCTTCGCGCAGCGTCTCGCCGCCTTCGAGACGCACATCATCGCGTACGACCCCTACGTCTCGCCCGCGCGCGCGGCGCAGCTCGGCATCGAGCTGGTCTCCCTGGACGAGCTCCTCGAGCGAGCGGACATGTTCTCCGTCCATCTCCCGAAGACCCCGGAGACCAAGGGTCTGATCGGCAAGGACGCACTGGCCAAGACCAAGAAGGGTGTGATCGTCGTCAACGCCGCCCGCGGCGGACTGGTCGACGAGCAGGCCCTCGCCGACGCCATCACCAGTGGGCACGTGTTCGCCGCCGGTATCGACGTCTACGCCTCCGAGCCCTGCACGGACAGCCCGCTGTTCGAGCTCCCGCAGGTCGTCGTGACGCCGCACCTCGGGGCGTCGACCACCGAGGCCCAGGACCGCGCCGGCACCGACGTCGCGAAGTCGGTGCTGCTCGCGCTGGCGGGCGAGTTCGTGCCCGACGCCGTGAACGTCTCCGGGGGAGCGGTCGGCGAGGAGGTCGCTCCGTGGCTGGACATCGTGCGCAAGCAGGGTGTCCTGCTCGGCGCTCTGTCCGACGGACTCCCGACGTCGCTGTCCGTGGACGTGCGCGGTGAGCTGGCGTCGGAGGACGTCGACATTCTCAAGCTGTCGGCGCTGCGTGGTCTGTTCTCGGCCGTCATCGAGGACGCGGTGACCTTCGTCAACGCGCCGTCGCTGGCCGAGGAGCGCGGCGTCACCGCCGAGGTCACCACTGCGCCCGAAAGCCCCAACCACCGGAGCGTCGTGGACGTTCGCGCGGTGTACGGCGACGGCACCGTGCTGAACGTGGCGGGCACGCTGACCGGCCCGCAGCACGTCGAGAAGATCGTGAACATCAACGGCCGCAACTTCGATCTGCGTGCCGAGGGCAAGAACCTCCTCGTGACCTACGAGGATCGGCCCGGGTCGCTCGGCCGCATCGGCACCGCCCTCGGTGATGCCGGCGTGGACATCGCGGCGGCCGCGCTCAGCCAGGACGCGGAGGGCACCGGCGCGACCATCCTGCTGCGTGTCGATCGGGACGTGCCGTCGGAGGTGCGCGACTCCATCGCCGCGGCGGTGGGTGCGTCGACCCTCGAGCTCGTCGACCTGTCCTGAGCACCGACGACGCGAAGGAAGGGAACACGATGAAACTGGCGGTTCTGGCCGGAGACGGCATCGGTCCCGAGGTGATCGGCGTCGCTCTCGACGTTCTGCGCGCGGTCGAGCCGGGCGTGGAGACCACGGATTACGACCTGGGCGCTCGTCGCTACCACGCGACCGGCGAGTTGCTGCCGGACTCGGTGCTCGCCGAGATCCGTGAGCACGACGCCATCCTGCTCGGCGCGATCGGTGATCCGTCCGTGCCCAGCGGGGTGCTCGAGCGAGGCCTGTTGCTGCGGGCGCGCTTCGAGCTCGACCATCACATCAACCTGCGCCCGTCGAAGCTCTATCCGGGCGTCGAGGGGCCGTTGGCCGGCAACCCGCCGATCGACGTGGTGGTGGTGCGCGAGGGCACCGAGGGTCCGTACACCGGCAACGGCGGTGCCCTGCGTGTCGGCACGCCGCACGAGGTGGCCACCGAGGTCAGCGTCAACACGCGGTTCGGCGTCGAACGTGTGGTGCGGGACGCCTTCGCGCGGGCGACGGCACGTCGTGGCCACCTGACGCTGCTGCACAAGACGAACGTCCTGACGTTCGCCGGTTCGCTCTTTCACCGCACGGTGTCCGAGGTGGCGACCGAATTCCCGGACGTCGAGGTGGCCTACCAGCACATCGACGCCGCGACGATCCACCTGGTGACCGACCCCGGACGGTTCGACGTGATCGTCACCGACAACCTGTTCGGCGATATCATCACCGACCTCGCGGCCGCCGTCACCGGTGGCATCGGGCTCGCCGCCAGCGCGAACATCGACGCGACGCGGACCAACCCGAGCATGTTCGAACCCGTGCACGGCAGCGCTCCGGACATCGCCGGCCAGGGCATCGCGGATCCGACCGCCGCCGTGTTGTCGGTGTCGATGCTGCTCGCGCACCTCGGCCGGGACGACGCGTCCGCTCGGGTGGAGGCGGCCGTCGCGGCCGATCTCGCCGAGCGGACCCCGGGTGCCCCCGGCACGACCGCCGAGATCGGCGAGCGCATCACCGGTCGGCTCTGACGCGTCGTTCGCCTCGTGCCCCGCGTGTGCGTCAGCGCTCGCGGGGAACGATCGGCACCGCGAGGAGTGCGATCGCGGCCGAGACGCCGAACGCGACCGCGTAGGACGAGTGCGTGATCACCGCGCCGAACGTGGGCGGCACGGCCGACGCGGCGACGAACTGCGCGGTGTTCTGGGCCCCGAGCGCGCGGCCGCTCCAGAAGGGGCCGGCGCGTTCGGCGACCGCGGTGAACGCCAATCCGTTGGGGGAGACCGTCGCGACGGAGGCAACGACCGCGACGACGACGGCGACCCCGGTGTTCAGCGCGTCCGTCACGGCCAATGCGGCCATCGTGAGTACGACGAGAACGGAGACGGCCCGCATCGGTCCGAGTCGGCTCCCCACTCGGTCGGACACCGCGCCGGCGATCATGCGGCCGACCGCGCCGCAGATCTGCGCGACGGTGATGACGACACCGGCGGCCGCGGCGGACCAGTCCCGGCGGTCGATCAGCCAGACCAGCGCGAAGGTCCACACGACGTACTGCGGCACCACCAGTGCCACCGACGCGGCATGGATGCGCCACAGGTCCGTGCGACCGCGGTACGGATTGCGCAGCAGCGCGGCGCTCGAGGCGGCGGCACGGGACGGGCGGGGCGGGTCGTACACCGCCACGACGCAGGCGAGGGCGGACACCGCGGCGGCGATCGCGGGCAGCAGCATGGCCGCGCTCACGCCGTGGTCGCGGGCCAGGGCGGGGATCGTCAACGCGGACATCGCGACTCCGAGGGGGAGCGACATCTGACGGATTCCCATCGCGAGACCGCGCCGGTGGGGTGGGAACCACCCGACCACCACCCGGCCGGTCGCGGAGTTCACGCTCGCGGCGCACATTCCGCCCAGGAGGAGGAACAGCGCGAAGGGGACCACGTCGGCGGAGAATGCCGCGCCGAACGCGGACGCGGCCGTCAGGGCGGATCCGGCCATCAGCGCGCGGCGTTCGCCGATGCGGTCGACGACCGCTCCCCACGCGAAAAGGGTGAGCACGATGCCGGTGGTCGGCATGGCGACGACCACGCCGGCGCCGGCGAGGGACAGTCCCCGCTGATCCTGCAGCGCCGGGATGAGGAACGCCGCACCGTTGAGCAGGAGGGCCGTCGAGGCCGTGGCGAGCATGCCGACGACGAGCATGCACCAGCGGCCCGCCGTCGACGCGGTGTACGTGCTGCGCATCGACGTGTGGTGTCTCAGCATGTGAGAATCCCGTCTCGTCTTTTGGAGTGCAGGTGTCACCCTACGCCGTGTCCGCGCCGAGGCCCCACGCCGTCTGCCCTCGATATCGGGCACGTCGATAGACTCCCGCCATGCGCTTAGGTCGAGTAGCGAGCCCGGACGGTGTCGCCTTCGTGTCCATCGAGGGCGACGGAGACGACAGGACGGCTCGAGAAATCGCCGAACATCCCTTCGGCACCCCCACGTTCACCGGCCGGACCTGGCCGCTCGCGGACGTCCGACTCCTCGCGCCGATCCTGGCCAGCAAGGTGATCTGCATCGGTAAGAACTACGCGGCGCACGCGGCCGAGATGGGCGGTGAGGCACCGCAGGATCCGGTGATCTTCCTCAAGCCCAACACCTCGATCGTGGGTCCCGGTGCGCCGATCGTGCGCCCGCCCTCCTCGTCCGAGGTCCACTACGAGGGTGAGCTGGCCGTCGTCATCGGCCGCCCCTGCAAGGACGTTCCGGCCGCGCGGGCCCTGGACGTGGTCCTGGGTTACACCGCCGCGAACGACGTCACCGCGCGCGACCACCAACGGCACGACGGCCAGTGGACTCGGGCGAAGGGGCACGACACCTTCTGCCCTCTCGGCCCGTGGATCGAGACCTCGCTCGACCCGAGCGACCTCGCCATCACGACCACGGTGGACGGCGAGACGAAGCAGAGCAGTCGTACTTCGCTTCTGCTGCACGACATTCCGGCCATCGTGGAATGGGTCAGCGCCGTGATGACCCTGCTGCCCGGCGACGTGATCCTCACCGGTACACCGGAGGGAGTCGGGCCGATCGTCGCCGGCCAGACGGTCGCAGTCGAGATCGAGGGCATCGGCGCCCTGAGCAACCCGGTGGTGGACAAGTGAGCGTGCGCGTTCGATTCTGCCCGTCGCCCACCGGCACCCCGCACGTCGGTCTGGTGCGGACGGCGCTGTTCAACTGGGCGTTCGCCCGGCACCACGGGGGCGACTTCGTCTTTCGTATCGAGGACACCGACGCCGCGCGCGATTCCGAGGAGTCGTACCGCGCGCTGCTGGACGCGCTCCGGTGGCTCGGTCTCGACTGGGACGAGGGTCCCGAGGTCGGCGGGCCGTACGAGCCCTACCGTCAGTCGCTCCGGCGGGATCAGCACCTCGCCGTGGTGCGCACGCTGCTCGAGGCGGGCGAGGCATACGAGAGCTTCTCCACTCCCGAGGAGGTCGAGGCACGGCATCGGGCCGCCGGCCGGGACCCGAAGTTGGGGTACGACAACGCCGACCGCGACCTCACCGACGACCAGCGCGAGGCGTTCCTCGCCGAGGGGCGCAAGCCCGTGGTGCGGCTGCGCATGCCCGAGCACGACCTGTCCTGGACGGACCTCGTGCGCGGCGACACCACGTTCCGCGCGGGGACCGTGCCGGATTTCGCGCTCACGCGCGGCAACGGAATCCCGCTCTACACCTTGGTCAACCCGGTCGACGACGCGCTCATGAAGATCACGCACGTGCTGCGCGGCGAGGATCTGCTGTCTTCCACACCTCGCCAGATCGCGCTGTACGAGGCGCTGGTCCGCATCGGCGTCGCGGACCGGGTTCCCGAGTTCGGTCACCTCCCGTTCGTCATGGGCGAGGGCAACAAGAAGCTCTCGAAGCGGGACCCGCAGGCCGATCTGTTCCTGCACCGCGAGCGCGGCTTCGTCCCCGAGGGGCTGCTCAACTATCTGGCTCTGCTGGGATGGGGCTTCCGCGACGACCGTGACGTGTTCTCGCTCGCGGAGATGGTGGAGGCCTTCGACATCGGGTCCGTCAACGCCAATCCCGCGCGCTTCGACCAGAAGAAGGCCGACGCGATCAACGCCGAGCACATCCGTCTCCTGGAGCCCGCGGACTTCGCGGGGCGGCTCCGTACGTTCCTGGAGGCCGCCGGTCACCCCATCGGGGTGGACGACGCCGTATTCGCGGAGGCCGCCGAGCTCGTGCAGACGCGCATCGTCGTCCTCTCCGACGCGTGGGGTCTGCTGAAGTTTCTCCTGGCCCCGCGGGAGGAGTTCACGGTCGACCCGGCGTCCGCGGCGAAGAACCTCGGCCCGGACGCGCGGCCCGTTCTCGACGCGGCGATCACGGCCGTCGAGGGGGCGGACTGGACCGCTCCGGCACTCGAGGAGGCCTTGAAGTCGGCGTTGGTGGACGGACTGGAGCTCAAGCCGCGCAAGGCGTTCGGACCGGTTCGGGTGGCCGTCACCGGATCGCACGTGAGTCCGCCGCTCTACGAGTCGATGGTCCTGCTGGGCCGAGACGACTCGCTCCTGCGACTGCGTGCGGCCCGTGACCGACTCGACGGCTGAGGCCCGGCCGACGTCGTTGACCGAGCGGCTGGACCGCTTCCAGCGACGCCGGCCTGCCGTCGGCTACCCGCTTGCCGTCGTCTACAAGTTCGTCGACGACCAGGGTGGGTATCTCGCGGCCCTGATCGCGTACTACGCGTTCGTCTCGCTGTTCCCGCTGCTGCTTCTCTTCTCGACCACGCTCGGGATCGTGCTGGCGGGCAATCCCGATCTGCAGCAACGAATTCTGGATTCCGCCATGAGTCAAATCCCGCTGATCGGGGATCAACTCGGGCAGCCCGATCGGCTCAGCGGGGGAGTGGGCGCCATCGTGATCGGCGTCGTCGGGTCGCTGTACGGCGGACTCGGTGTCGCGGTGGCGGCCCAGAACGCGATGAACGTGGCCTGGGCCGTGCCGAAGAACGAGCGGCCGGACCCGATCACCGCACGGATCCGCGGATTCGGTCTGCTCGTCACGGTCGGAACCGCCGTCATCGGTGTGACCGTCCTCAACGGGTTCAACGCCGCGGGCTTCTTCGGTTCCGTCGCACAGGTTTTCGTGGTGATCGCCGCGGTCGTCCTCAACACCGCGACCTTCGTGGTGGCGTTCCGGCTCGGCACCACCCGGCCGGTGACGGTGCGGGACGTCCTGCCGGGTGCCGCCCTGGCGGGTGTGCTCTGGCAGGTGCTGCAGTCCTTCGGTGGGTACTACGTCCAGACGGTCGTCGGGGGCGCGGACACCACCAACGGAGTGTTCGCGATCGTGCTCGGTCTCCTCGCGTTCCTCTACATCGCGGCACTGGTCGTGGTGCTCTGCATCGAGGTCAACGTGGTGCGGGTGGACACGCTCCATCCACGGGCACTGCTCACCCCGTTCACGGACAACGTCGAGCTGACCGACGGTGACCGCGACGCCTACACGGCGCAGGCCGAGGCGCAGCGGAGCAAGGGTTTCGAGGAGATCGACGTGAGCTTTCGCGAGCCCGACTCGTCACCGACGCCGGAACCCGGACCCTGACCTGCCGATTTGGTGAATCGCGGACACTGTTTGGTAGTGTTCTCCACGGCTCGAAGCGCACCGGGGCACCTGATCGGAGCGGGTCGAGCCGGCGGATGATCCGCCACCGTGGGGTATGGTGTAATTGGCAACACAGCGGTTTCTGGTACCGCCATTCTAGGTTCGAGTCCTGGTACCCCAGCAGAGGATGTCCGATTTCGTCGGACGGCCTCCACCGGTTATGCTCGTCCGGTTGCTCCACCAGCGTCACCGAAGCGCATGCTTCACATGAAGATCCTGGCCCCGTCGTCTAGCGGCCTAGGACGCCGCCCTCTCAAGGCGGTAGCGCGGGTTCGAATCCCGTCGGGGCTACGTAATACACGAGGACCACTGCATCAGCAGTGGTCCTCGTGTCGTTTCGCGGTCGAGGCGGGCGCTCCGCCGCCCGGGGTCGTACGGGCGCTCCGCCGCCCGGGGTCGTACGGGCGCTCCGCCGCCCGGGGTCGTACGGGCGCTCCGCCGCCCGGTCAGGAACCCAACCGCGTCTCGATGCTCTCCGCCGCGGCCAGCAGATCGGCCGCCCATCGCGCGCCGGGCCGGCGCCCCATGCGATCGACGGGTCCGGAGACCGAGATCGCGGCGACCACGCGCCCGTCGTGTCCGCGGATCGGCGCCGCCACGCTCGCGACCCCGGGCTCGCGCTCCGCGACGCTCTGCGCCCAGCCCCGCCGTCGTACCTCCGCGAGGGCGCGTTCACCGAACGCGGCGTCCGCGAGCACCGCCCGCTGCAGCGTCGGGTCCGCCCATGCCAGCAGAACTTTCGCTCCCGAGCCGGCGGTGAGCGGCAGTCGCGACCCGACGAGCACGGTGTCCCGAAGCCCGGTGGGCGGCTCGACGGCGGCGACGCACACCCGGCGGGTCCCCTCGACCCGGTAGATCTGAACGCTCTCCCCGGTGGCTTCGCGCAGTCGGGGGAGCACGGGGGCGGACGCCTCGACGACGGGATCGGCCGCGGTGCGCGCGAGCTCGCCGAGGGCGGGCCCGGGCCGCCACATCCCGTCCGCGTCGCGGGAGAGCATGCGATGGACTTCGAGGCCGACGGCGAGACGGTGCGCGGTGGCCCGCGGCAGGTCGGCGGCGTCGCAGAGATCGGCCAGCGAGCAGGGGCCCTCCGCCGCAGCGTGCAGAACGCGCATCGCTTTGTCGAGGACGCCGATGCCGCTACTATGTCCCATGAAGCGATACTAGCGTCTCGCATGGTGAGAATGCAGGACGACGGTCGCGGTGCGGGTGCCCGGTGGACTCCGGGTCCGCGACGGAGGCGAAGGAGGAACGGCATGGCACCCAGGACCCTGGCGGAGAAGGTGTGGGACGAGCACGTGGTCGTGCGCGGTGAGGGCGACCAGCCCGATCTGATCTACATCGACCTCCACCTCGTCCACGAGGTCACCAGCCCGCAGGCGTTCGACGGTCTGCGCCTGGCCGGCCGCGCCGTCCGTCGGCCCGATCTGACCATCGCGACCGAGGACCACAACGTCCCGACCGTGGACATCGACCAGCCGATCGCGGACCTCGTCTCGCGCACTCAGGTCGACACCCTCCGGCGCAACTGCGAGGAGTTCGGCATCCGCCTGCACTCGATGGGTGATCTCGAGCAGGGCATCGTGCACATCATCGGTCCGCAGCTGGGGTTGACGCAGCCCGGGACCACCGTCGTCTGCGGCGACAGCCACACCTCGACGCACGGGGCGTTCGGCGCGCTCGCCATGGGCATCGGCACCAGCGAGGTCGAACACGTGCTGGCGACGCAGACGTTGTCGTTGCGTCCGTTCAAGACCATGGCGGTCACCGTCGACGGCGAACTCGGCGACGACGTCTCCGCCAAGGATCTGATCCTCGCGGTCATCGCGCAGATCGGCACCGGCGGTGGGCAGGGCCACGTCATCGAGTACCGCGGGTCCGCCATCGAGAAGCTGTCGATGGAAGCGCGAATGACCATCTGCAACATGTCGATCGAGGCCGGAGCGCGTGCGGGCATGATCGCGCCGGACGACACCACGTTCGAGTACCTGCAGGGCCGCCCGCACGCACCGGCGGGGGCCGACTGGGACCGCGCCGTCGAGGCCTGGTCGCAATTGCACACCGACGAGGGCGCGACTTTCGACAAGGAGGTGCGCATCGACGCCTCCACGCTGACCCCGTTCGTCACGTGGGGCACCAACCCGGGTCAGGGCGCTCCTCTCGGCGCCTCCGTGCCGGACCCGGAGCGCATCGCCGACGACGGCGAGAGTCAGGCCGCGCGCAAGGCTCTGGGCTACATGGGCCTCGAGGCGGGAACGCCGTTGCGCGACATCGCCGTCGACACCGTCTTCCTGGGATCCTGTACCAACGGGCGCATCGAGGATCTGCGGGTGGCGGCGTCCGTCCTCGACGGTCGTCGTGTGGCGGACGGGGTGCGCATGTTGGTGGTGCCCGGCTCGATGCGGGTGCGCGCCCAGGCGGAAGAGGAGGGTCTCGGAGCCATCTTCACCGCGGCCGGCGCCGAGTGGCGGCAGGCCGGATGCTCGATGTGCCTCGGCATGAACCCCGACCAGCTGACGCCGGGCGAGCGCTCGGCATCGACGTCCAACCGCAACTTCGAAGGGCGACAGGGCAAGGGCGGGCGGACCCATCTGGTGTCGCCGGCCGTCGCCGCCGCCACCGCGGTCCGCGGTCGACTGTCCGCGCCGGCCGACCTGGACTGACGGCCCCCGCCCGCTCGCACCACCGAATCGCACGAGGAGTCACACCGTGGAACCGTTCGTCACGCACACCGGCATCGGTGTTCCGCTGCGCCGCAGCAACGTCGACACCGATCAGATCATCCCGGCGGTCTACCTGAAGAGGGTCACCCGCACCGGCTTCGAGGACGGGCTTTTCGCGGGCTGGCGGTCGGACCCGGGATTCATTCTGAACACCGAGCCGTACGACCGCGGCTCGGTTCTCGTGGCGGGGCCGGATTTCGGCACCGGATCCTCGCGCGAGCACGCCGTGTGGGCGCTGTCGGACTTCGGTTTCCGCGTCGTCGTCTCGTCGCGATTCGCCGACATCTTCCGCGGAAATGCCGGAAAGGCCGGTCTGCTCGCCGCGATCGTCGAACAAGCCGACGTCGAAATCCTCTGGAAACTGCTCGACGAACAGCCGGGGCTCGAGCTGACCGTCGACCTGGAGAACAAGACGATCACCGCGGGAACCACCGTGGTGCGCTTCGAGATTGACGACTACACCCGCTGGCGTCTGATGGAGGGTCTGGACGACATCGGCCTGACGTTACGGCAGGTAGACACGATTTCCGCGTTCGAAACGACACGGCCGTCCCACAAGCCGATCACCCTCCCCGAGCCCGCTCGCTGACCTCTCGGCGGGCCCCGAGCCCGCGGCCCGCGGCACCGAGGGCACGCCGAACGGCACTCCGATTCGGCACGGTCGACGCGACACGCTTTGGTACGACACGGTTTACGGACCCACGCCGAAACGGCGCGGGTCGTGGACTCGTGCGCTTTCGCGGTTTACCGTGGTACACAGTCGGTCCGACGAGGGGCCATCAGTGTGCGGAGGAATGACCGATGAACAAGGCAGAACTGATCGACGCCCTGACCGAGAAGACCGGCGCGGACCGTCGCAGCGCCACCGATGCCGTCGAGAACATCGTCGACATCATCGTGCGTGCGGTGCACCGCGGTGACTCGGTGACGATCACCGGCTTCGGCGTCTTCGAGCAGCGTCGCCGCGCAGCTCGGGTCGCGCGCAACCCGCGCACCGGTGAGACGGTCAAGGTCAAGCCGACGTCGGTTCCCGCCTTCCGCCCGGGCGCTCAGTTCAAGGCCGTCATCGCCGGTGGGCAGAAGCTCGCCGCCACCGGCCCTGCCGTCAAGCGTGGTGCCGCCGCTGCCGCGAAGAAGACCGCGGCCGCGAAGAAGACCACCGCGGCGAAGAAGACGACGGCGGCGAAGGCCACCGCGACCAAGGCGCCCGCCAAGACCGCTGCCAAGAAGACCACTGCGGCACCGGCCAAGACGGCGGCCAAGAAGACCACCGCCACCAAGGCGCCGGCCAAGACCGCAGCGAAGAAGACCACCGCCACCAAGGCACCGGCCAAGACCGCAGCGAAGAAGACCACCGCCACCAAGGCGCCGGCCAAGACGGCAGCGAAGAAGACCACCGCCGCGAAGTCGACGGCGAGCAAGTCCACGGCGGCCAAGAAGACCACCACCGCTGCGAAGAAGACCACCGCGGCAGCGAAGAAGTCGGCACCGGCCAAGAAGGCACCCGCCAAGAAGGCCCCGGCCAAGCGCACCGCCCGCAAGTAGGCACCCCCACCACGCGCGCGAGCCCCGGATTCCCGTACGGGGTCCGGGGCTCGCTCGTGTTCGTGTGGGGTCCGGAACGTCCGCGCGGCGTCAGTCGTCCCGAACCGACGCGGGCAGCGGCGATTCGAGGTGGTCGGCCGTCACCAACACCCCGCCGACGAAACCGAGGAGCCAGACGCTCGCCTTCCGTGACCGGGTCCGCGTGAGGGTCAGGCCGTCCTGCTCGGCCCACCACTCCATCAGGGGCGGAATCACCTTGCCCTGACTGCACATCACCGGCACACCGGGTGTGGTGGCGACGATGTCCCGCACGCGGCGGCGCACCACGTCCGGGTCGCGGGCGTAGGTCTCCTCGGTGAGGGCGCGCTCCGGGACCACCTGCAGACCGACCGACCGGGCCCACGGTGCCACGGTCTGCACGCACCGCGTGCGCTCCGCGCTGAAGACCGCGGTGCCGCCGAAGGCCGTCAGAACCGGCACCAGCGCTTCCGCCTGCTGGACCCCCACGCTGTCGAGCGGGCGTTCGGCGTCGTCGCCGCGGTACCGCGCCTTCGACCCGGCGCGCGCGTGCCGGACCAGCACTGCGTGCGACGTCGGGTGCGGGCCGTGGACGAACCGTGCGAGAACCTCGCGATCCGCGTCGTAGGAGACGGTGTCGCGGGCCTGCGCCGGGCTCACCCAGACCATGCGATCGACCTCGTCGTTGGCGACGAAATCCCCGCCCGTGACGCGCGCGGACCAGTAGTCGACGTGTTTGGTGCGGCCGCGCGTCAGGGGATAGGTGGTCGACCCGAGGGAGCGCCCGAGAACGCAGTCGTACCCGGTCTCCTCGGCCACCTCGCGCACGGCGGTCACCAGGGGGATCTCCCCGGGATCCACCTTGCCCTTGGGCAGCGACCAGTCGTCGTACCGTGGGCGATGGACCACGGCCACCCGAGGCTCGTCGTCCGGCGTCTCTCGTTGCCACAGAACGGCACCCGCGGCGCGCACGGTCGTGTCGGCCATCGACCCGCGGCTCACGATCCGGTGTAGCGGCGCTGGCGCATGAGCGAGACCTGGTGATCGCGCACCGTCTCACCGCTCGCCGGAGACGCCGACCAGGACCCGTCGGACTGCAGCACCCAGCACCGCGTGGTCGTGTCCATCGCGGAGTCGAGCATGGCTCCGAGTTGCTCGGTCAGACGCCCGTCGCGCACCTGCGCCATGACCTCGACACGGCGATCGAGGTTGCGGTGCATCATGTCCGCGCTGCCGATCCAGTACTCGTCGATCGCCTTGAAGTGCAGTACGCGCGAGTGCTCGAGGAACCGGCCGAGAATGGACCGCACCTCGATGTTCTCGCTCAGACCCGGCACACCCGGCTTGAGAGCGCAGATGCCGCGGACGACGACCTCGACGCGCACGCCCTCCGACGACGCCCAGTACAGCGCGTCGATCACCTGCTCGTCGACGAGCGCGTTGGCCTTGAGTCGGATGCGGGAGTCGCGGCCCTCGCGGTGTGCTCGGACCTCCGCCTCGATGCGGTCGACGATGCCGGCACGCACCCCGAACGGGGCGACCAGGAGGTTGCGGTAGTTCTCCTTGCGCGAGTATCCGGTGAGGGAGTTGAACAGGTCCGTGAGGTCGGCGCCGATCTCCTCGTCCGCCGTGATGAGGCCCACGTCCTCGTAGAGGCGCGCCGTCTTCGGGTTGTAGTTGCCGGTGCCGATGTGGCAGTAGCGCCGGATGGTCGACCCTTCCCGGCGCACCACCAGGCAGGTCTTGCAGTGCGTCTTGAGTCCCACCAGTCCGTAGACCACGTGCACACCCGCCTGTTCGAGCTTGCGGGCCCAGGCGATGTTGGCCTGCTCGTCGAAGCGGGCCTTGATCTCCACGAGGGTCACCACCTGCTTGCCCGCCTCGGCCGCCGCGATGAGGGCGTTGACGATCGGCGAATCACCGGAGGTGCGGTAGAGCGTCTGCTTGATCGCCAGGACGTGCGGGTCGGCGGCGGCCTGCTCGATGAAGCGTTGCACGCTGGTGGAGAACGAGTCGTACGGGTGATGGAGGAGCACGTCGCCGTCGCGCAGGGTGGAGAAGATGCTCTTGGGTGTTTCCCGCTCGCCGAAGGCCGAATGCGTCGCGGGGACGAAGGGCGCGTCCTTGAGCATCGGTCGGTCGACGCCGTACACCTGCCACAGGCACGACAGGTCGAGCAGGCCGGGCACCTGGATCACGTCACCGGGGTCGACGTCCAACTCGCGCAACAACAGTCCGAGCATGTGGTCGGTCATGTCGTCGGCCACCTCGAGGCGCACGGGCGACCCGAAGCGTCGGCGCGCCAACTCCCGCTCGAGGGCCTGCAGCAGGTCCTCGTCGCGGTCCTCCTCGACCTCGAAGTCGGCGTTGCGGGTGATGCGGAAGGCGTGATGCTCGACGATCTGCAGGCCGGGGAAGAGGACGTCGAGGTGGGCCGCGATCAGCTCCTCCATCGGGAGGAACGCCGGAATCGACGTCGGCTCGCCGCGCCGCAGCTGCACGAAGCGGTCCACGTTGTCCGGCACCTTGACGCGGGCGAAGTGCTCGCCGCCTGTCGTCGAATCCTTCACCGTGACAGCGAGATTGAGCGACAGGCCGCTGATGTAGGGGAACGGGTGGGCAGGGTCCACGGCCAGCGGCGTGAGCACCGGGAACACCTGGCTGTTGAAGTACTCGGTGAGGCGGACGCGCTCGTCCTCGGTCACCTCGGACCACCGCACGATGTCGATGCCCTCGGCCGCGAGCTCCGGCACGATGCTGTCGAGGAAGGTGCGCGCGTGCCGCTCGGCGATCTCCTGGGTTCTCTTGGCGATCAGCGAGAGTTGCTCGCGCGGCGACAGTCCGTCCGCCGACCGCACCGACAACCCGGTCTCGTCACGACGCTTCAGGCCTGCGACCCGGACCATGTAGAACTCGTCGAGGTTGCTGGCGAAGATCGCCAGGAACTTCGCCCGCTCGAGCAGCGGCAGGGAGGCGTCCTCCGCCAGCGCGAGCACGCGGGAGTTGAAGTCGAGCCAGCTGAGCTCGCGGTTGAGGTAGCGGTCCTCGGGGAGGGCGTCGACCGGCACGGCGGTGTCCGACGTCGCCGCGGGTGGCGCACCGGGTGCCGCGCGTCCCTCGCCGGCAGCGGATCGGCCCGTGGCCAGCGGGGCGCTCCACGTGCCGTCGTCGGTGGGGTCGTCGCGGGTCTCGCTCACCTTGTCGCTCACCCTCACGATCATTCCTCACCGATCGAGTCGATGGGCACCCGGTCACTGCCGCGATCGGTGTTCACCCACCGGCCACCCGGCGTTCGTCAGCACGGCGAGGGTGCGGTCGCCCACCCCCAGAGCGACGGCACGACGGACGTCGTCCTCGGTGTCGACGTCCAGCCGCAGGCCCGGCCACGATCCCGTCAGGGCGACGGCCCCCGAGGAGACGTGGCGCGCGGCCGAATCCGGCCCGAAGAGGGGACGCAGATCGACCCCCGAGCCACGGACGACGAGAGCGGACGTGCCGAGCCCGGTGTGGTCGGCCACCACCGAGCGACCCGTCGGCGTCGCGGCCCGGTACGCCGCGTCGAATTCCGCAGTCGTGAGAGCGGGGAGGTCCGCCGCCAACGCGACGACGTCGACTCCGCTCCCGCGCACCGCGTCGTGCGCCGCGCTCAGCGCACGGTTGAGACCGTCGACACCGCCCGGTGCGGTGGGGTCCGACACCGGCAAGTCCGGTTCCGACACCGTCGTCGCGCCCGCCCGCGCTGCGGCGTCCGCGACCCGTGGGTCGGGCGTCACCACCGACCACCCGACGACCAACGACGACGACGCGGCGGCCGTGGCCGTGTCGAGCAGCATGGCCACCACCAGGTCCGCCCGGCGCGATCCCGGCAAAGCGGTGGCCAACCGGCTCTTCGCGCCCGCGAGATTCTTCACCGCCAGCACGACGTGCACACGGGAATTCGGGTCGCCGGGCGCGGCCGGGGTCCCGGTGTGCGGCGACGTGGTCATGATCGTCGATCCTGCCAGTGCTGCCCGGACTCGTTCGGAACGCGGTCCCGGATGGCGGCCCGGGCGACGGCCCGGATGGCTACTGTGTGCACCACGATCGGCGGAGCCCCGCGGTCGGAGGAGACGACGCTCGGAGGCTCGGCGATGGTGAAGGCAGCGGTGCTCGGGTCCGGTTCCTGGGGTACGGCATTCGCGAAGGTCCTGGCCGACGCCGGCACCGAGGTCACCATGTGGGCGCGGCGCGAGGAGCTCGCGCGGTCCATCTCCGAGGACCACGAGAACCCGGACTACCTGCCCGGTGTGCCGTTGCCGCACGGTATTCGAGCCACGCACGACGCGGCGGTCGCCCTGAACGGTGCCTGCACGGTGGTCCTCGCGGTGCCGTCCCAGTCGTTGCGGGAGAACCTCGTCGAGTGGGCGCCGCTCATCGGCGACGACGTGACTTTGCTCTCGCTCGCGAAGGGCATCGAGACCGGCACGCTCATGCGCATGACACAGGTGGTGTGTCAGGTCACCGGTGCCGATCCGTCGCGGGTGGGCACGCTGTCGGGGCCGAACCTGGCCAAAGAGATCGCCGCGGAGCAGCCGACGGCCACGGTCATCGCCTGCCCGGACTCTAACCGCGCCATCGCGCTGCAGGCGGCGTGCGCCACCAAGTACTTCCGCCCCTACACCAACTCCGACGTGATCGGCTGCGAGATCGGCGGTGCGTGCAAGAACGTGATCGCCCTCGCGTGCGGGATGGCCGCCGGGGTCGGATTCGGGACCAACTCCGTCGCCAGCATCATCACTCGCGGCCTCGCCGAGGTCACCCGGCTCGGCGTCGCGCTGGGAGCCAATCCGTCGACGCTCGCCGGTCTCGCCGGCGTCGGTGATCTCGTCGCCACCTGCTCGTCGCCGTTGTCGCGCAACCGCACGTTCGGCGAGAACCTCGGTGCGGGCGGCACCCTCGAGAGCGCGCAGGAGGCGGCGCACGGGCAGGTCGCCGAAGGGGTCAAGTCCTGCACGTCGATTCGCGCTCTCGCGGAGGCGTACGACGTCGAGATGCCGCTCACCGATGCCGTCCATCGGGTCTGTCACGAGGGTCTGTCGGTTCAGGGCGCGGTGCACGGACTGTTGGGGCGGCGTCACAAGCCGGAGTGACCCGGACGGGTACGGTGCTCACGTGAGTGAGCGCATCAGGGTGGCCGTCGTCTACGGCGGCCGCAGCAACGAGCACGCGGTGTCGTGCGTGTCCGCCGGCAGCATCATGCGCCATCTCGACCCCGAGCGTTTCGACGTCGTGCCCGTCGGCATCACCCGGTCGGGCACCTGGGTCCGGGGTACGGCCGATCCGGAGCGGCTGCGCATCCTCGATCGCGCGATGCCGACGGTAGAGGACGCCGAACCGCTCGCGCTGACCGTCGACGCCGCCGACCCCGGCCGGATGTCCTCCGCGGGCGCCGAGACCACCGAGACCGTCGACGTCGTCTTCCCCGTCCTGCACGGTGCGTACGGCGAGGACGGCACGGTGCAGGGCCTCTTCGAGGTCGTCGGAGTGCCTTACGTGGGTCCGGGGGTTCTCGCGAGCGCCGCGGCGATGGACAAGGAATTCACCAAGAAGCTGCTGGCCGCCGAGGGGCTACCCATCGGTCGCCAGGTGGTGCTGCGCCGGGATCGCGACACCCTGGACGCTGCCGAGCGGGAGAGCCTCGGGCTGCCGGTCTTCGTCAAACCCGCCCGCGGTGGATCGTCCATCGGCATCAGCCGCGTCACCGACTGGGCCGACCTCGATGCGGCCGTCCGCGCGGCCCGCGAACACGATCCGAAGGTGGTCGTCGAGGCCGCCGTCGTCGGCCGCGAGGTGGAGTGCGGTGTCCTCGAGATGCCCGACGGGTCGGTATCCGCGAGTGTGGTCGCCGAGATCCGTATGCCGGACTCCGACCGTGACGACGCCTTCTACGACTTCGACTCGAAGTATCTCGACGACGTGTGCGAGTTCGACATCCCGGCCCGGCTGGACGACGCGACATCCGATCGCATCCGGGAGATCGCCGTCGCGGCCTTCCGGGCGCTCGACTGCCAGGGGCTCGCGCGGGTCGACTTCTTCGTCACCGACGACGGCCCCGTGATCAACGAGATCAACACCATGCCCGGCTTCACGTCGATCTCGATGTACCCGCGCATGTGGGAGGCCGCGGGCATCGACTACGCGCACCTCGTGGGCACCCTCGTCGAGACGGCGTTGGCGCGCGGTACCGGCCTGCGCTAGTTGATCGGGTTCGGATCGATCGGACCGGCGGCGAGAGTCTGCGAGACGACGGCCGTGATCGCTTGCAGCGGTGTGGGTCCCGTCCCCGTCGGTACGGTCACGGCGACGTAGACCGGGCGGTCCACCGCGTACCACGTGGTGGCGTCGATGCCCTGGGCGTCGCCCGACACCGGGAACCACTGCACGTCGTCGATCACGTCCAGACGCGAGGCTCGATCGAACTCGGCCGGGCGCTCCAGTCCGCACCGCAGCACCACCGGCTCGGCGACGTCGGGGGACTGCCAGGCGGCTGCGCCGGCCGGGGCCGGATCGACCAGTGCCGCGCGGGTGAAGGAGTCGAACTCGTCGGGCAGCGCACCGAGCAACGACGCGCAGTCGGCCGACTCGGCATCGGGGGCGGGCACGGTGCCGAGGGCCACCGGGCCCTGCTCGGGTGCGCGGGTCGCGAGCACCGCCGCGACGATCACGCCGACCACCAGGGCGACGGGGAGGGCGATGGCGGTGGCCACCAGCGCCGGGTGTCTCCGGTCCTCGGTCTCGTCGCTGCTCACCGTGCCACCACCCGTCGTCGATCGTGCTGCCGTCGACGCTCGACGCTACGCGACCGCCCACCCCCGCACCCGGCGGCGTGCCCCGGTGCGCGACGATGGACCTCGGCGCAGCGCGCGCCGGTCCGGGTCCGCCGAGACCTCCCCGAAGGGACACCTGCCGTCGTGAGTCGCGACACCCCCACCACCCCCGACGACGCCGAGACGTCCCCTCCCGTGGACAGCCTCGGCGAGTTCGGTCTGATCGCCCGGGTCACCGCCGGGCGGACCTACCCCGATTCCGTGCTCCTCGGACCGGGGGACGACGCGGCCGTCGTCACCGCGGCCGACGGACGCGTCGTGATCACCACCGACATGCTCGTCGAGGGACGCCATTTCCGCCGCGACTGGTCCGGCCCGCGGGACATCGGCCGCAAGGCCATTGCGCAGAACGGCGCCGACATCGCCGCCATGGGGGCCCGGTCCACCGCCTTCGTGGTGGCGCTGTCCTGCCCGGCCGACCTGACGGTCGCCGAGGCGGAGGACCTGAACGCCGGGTTGTGGGACGAGGCGAGCAGGGCCGGCGGCGCTGTCGTCGGCGGTGACGTGACGGCCGGCGATCACCTCGTGGTCTCGGTCACGGCGGTGGGCGACCTCGCGGGCGCGCCGCCGATCCGCCGTGACGGCGCCCGGCCCGGCGACGTCCTGGCGGTGTCCGGACCCACCGGGGCGTCCGCCGCCGGGTACGCACTGTTCGTGGCCGAGGTCGAGGACCACCCCGATCTGCTGGCGGCGCATCGTGTTCCGCAGCCCGACTACGACGCCGGTCCGGCGGCCGCGCGGGCGGGTGCGACGGCGATGTGCGACGTCTCGGACGGACTGCTCGCGGACGCCGCGCACCTGGCGGTCGCGTCGGGCGTCGTGCTCGCCGTCGAGTCCGCTCGTCTGCCGGTCCCGCCCGCGCTGCGGGAGGCGGCCACGGAACTGGGCGCCGACGTCCTCGACTGGGTGCTCGGCGGGGGAGAGGATCACGTGCTGCTGGCCACGTTCCCGGCGGACACCGCACTGCCGTCGGGGTGGACCGTCGTCGGCGGTGTAGGAGATCGCGGGGAGGGAGGCGCGGGCATCGTGACCGTCGACGGATCCGAGTGGACGGGGGTACGCGGGTGGACGAGCTTCTGACGCCGCGGACCGCGCGCCTGGACGATCGCGACGTGGTCGACATGATCGACGAGGTCCAGCAGGAGTACGTCCGCCGTTACGGTGGACCGGATTCCACGCCGCTGCGCGTCGAGGAGTTCCTGCCGCCCGTCGGGCTGCTGTTCGTCGTCGGCGACGCCGAGGGAGCGGTCGGAATGGGTGGATGGCGGGGACACGACGACGGCCCGGAAGCCGCGGGGTTGTTGCCGGGGGATGCGGAGATCAAACGCATGTACGTCCGCCCGCGGGCCCGGGGGCGGGGAGCGGCGCGGGCGTTGCTCCACGCGATCGAGGACTCGGCCGCCGCGGCCGGACGGGGCCGGCTCGTGTTGGAGACGGGCCTGCGGCAGCCCGAAGCCATAGGGCTCTACACCTCGAGCGGATACCGACCGCTGGTGCCGAAGTTCGGGTTGTACCGACACGAGGAGCAGTCGGTGTGCATGGTGAAGGACCTCGGCACGGCGGGCGCCGCATGACGTTCGGACCGATCGACCCCGGCTGGGCTCGAGCGCTCGAGCCGGTGGCGGACCGGCTGGCGGCGATGGCGGACTTCGTCGACGCCGAGATCGCCGAGGGCCGAGAGGTGCTGCCCGCGCGGGAGAACGTGCTGCGCGCCTTCGAGCGCCCGTTCGACGACGTCCGTGTCCTGCTCGTCGGCCAGGATCCCTATCCGACGCCGGGACACGCAGTGGGACTGAGCTTCTCGGTCGCTCCCGACGTCGCTCCCGTACCGCGGAGCCTGCACAACGTCTTCACCGAGTACGTCGCGGATCTCGATCTGCCCCGACCGACCACCGGCGATCTCACACCGTGGGCGGATCGCGGTGTGCTGCTGCTCAATCGGGTGCTCACGGTCCGACCCGGTGCCGCGGCCTCGCATCGTCGCGCCGGGTGGGAAGCGATCACCGCGTGCGCGATCACCGCGCTCGCCGAGCGGGGGCGGCCGCTGGTCGCGGTGCTCTGGGGTCGCGACGCCGCCACGGCCGCACCGCTTCTCGGCTCGACGCCGATCGTCTCGTCCGTTCACCCGTCGCCGCTCTCCGCGTCGCGAGGATTCTTCGGCTCCCGCCCGTTCAGCACCGTGAACGGCCACCTCGTCGCGATGGGGGAGCGCCCCGTCGACTGGCGGTTGCCCTAGGGCGCGGTCGGTCGCACCGTCATCGCCCGAAGCTCGGTCGCCGCTTCTCGACGAAGGCGTCCACGCCCTCGATGCCGTCCGGGGAATCCGCCGACGCGGTGATGGCGGCGGTCTCGGCGTCCAGTTGCTCGTCGAGGCTCGCCCCGGCGGACGCCAGCAGCAACTCCTTGGTGCGGCGAACCGTGGCGGTCGGTCCGGCGGCGAGCGTCCGCGCCAGCCGCTCTGCCTCCGACACGATGACGTCGTCGCCGACGAGTCGGGTGAGCAGTCCGAGGCGGTTGGCCTCGTCCGACCCCAGCACCGCGTCGGTCAACAGGATGTCGCGGGCGCGGCGGACCCCGACGATGCGGGGCAGGGCCCAGGTCAGTCCACCGTCCGGGGTGAAGCCGAGGGCGGGATAGGCCGGTCGGAGCTTGGTCGAGCGACCACCGATGGCGATGTCGGTGTGGCACACCAGCGACATGCCGGCACCGGCAGCCCACCCGGGGACACCGGCCACCACCGGAACCGGTGCCGCCGCGAGAGCGCGGACGAACCGATGGAATCGGTCGGCGAGCTGGTGGACGAACGCGCCGCGCTCGGGCGCCGCATGAAAGGCGGCGACGTCGCCACCGCCGCAGAAGTTGGTGGCCCCGCCGACCAAGAGAATCGCGCCGACCGAGGCGTCGAGGTATTCCAATGCCCTCGCGCCGTCGCCCATCGCGTGACCGTCGAGCACGCTGCCCGATCCGGGGGCGGCCACGCGCACGCGCAGCACGCCGTCCTGGACGGCGACGGGAGGCTCGGTCGGGGCTGTCTCCTCGATGCTCATCGTCCGACCCTAACCGGACCGGTCACGTCGGCGACCCGCCGGGAACGCGAAAAGGGCGCTGCCCGACACCGAGGGTGTCGGGCAGCGCCGATGATTCGGAACGTGCGGGAACGTCAGCCCCGGACCACCTTGCCGGCCTTGAGGCACGAGGTGCACACGTTGAGGCGGCGGGTGTTGCCCGGCGCGACCTGTGCACGGACGGTCTGGATGTTGGGGTTCCAGCGACGGTTGGTACGGCGGTGCGAGTGCGAAACCGACTTACCGAAGCCGGGTCCCTTGGCGCAAACGTCGCAGACGGCAGCCATAGTCGCGAACTCCTTGGTCTTCGTGGTGAGACCGATGCGGCGCGCCGCGATCGGTACTGCAGGACATCATGAGGGGGTGAAGCTTCGCGTCCGCAGCACATCCGGACATGCCGAACCGGCGAACGCAACCCTGCAAGACTAGCGCCAGGGACCCGTCAGGCCAAACCGGGGTCACGGCGGAGCGTGGCGAACGACCGTGACGGTACCGGGTGAGAGGATGCCGAGCACGCGATCGACGGAGGGCCGTCGAGGTCGAGGGTCGGCAGGACAGCGATGCCGGTAGGACGGACAGGGGTGCGGTGACACATTTCGACGACCGGCTGAGCGCCGTGCTCGAGACGGGTGTGGCCCGCGCCCTGGAGGAGTCGTTCGAGCTGATCACCGTCGGGGACCTGCTGCGCTACGTCCCGTCGCGCTACGTCTCGCAGGGCAGCGGCCTGGGGTCCACCGACCCGTACGAGGGCGACCACGTCACCGTGGTCGGCAGGGTGGACAAGTGCGAGCTCTTCCCCCGCCGCGGCAAGCGCGGCATCAGCGTGCTCGAGGTCACCATCGACTGCGACGGGCAGCACGTCAAGGCCACCTTCTTCAACGGGGCCCGCGTGAAGCACGCCATCAAGAAGGACCAGCGGGTGATGTTCTCGGGCACCGTGAAGTACTGGCGCTCGAAGTGGAGTCTGAGTCACCCCCGGTACCTCGTGCTCGACGACGACGAGTCGGATCTGATCTCGCGCGGCGACGCCTCGGCCGGGCCGCGTCGAGGAGTGGGTCAGGCCATGGACGCCGCGGTCCGTGCGCTGCCCTTCCTTCCCGTGTATCCGGCGGCGGCGGGCATCGAATCCTGGGACATCCTGTGGTGCACCCGCAGGGTTCTCGAGGACCTCGACCCCGTCGAGGACCCGTTGCCCGACGTGGTCCGGGCGCGGGAAGCACTGTCTCCCCTCGACCATGCGCTGCGCGCCGTCCACTTCCCGGCGTCGAAGGACGACGCCGAGGCCGCGCGCCATCGCCTCCGGTTCGACGAGGCCGCCGCCGTGCAGTTGGTCCTGGCCACCCGTCGGCAATCGGCGGCCGCGCGGCCGGCGCCCGCCTGTCCGCCCCGGCGCGACGGTCTGGCAGCGGCGTTCGACGACGACCTGCCGTTCGAGCTCACCGACGGTCAGAGAACGGTCGCGGAGGAGATCGGGACCGATCTCTCCGCTCCGCATCCGATGAACCGGCTACTCCAGGGCGAGGTGGGTTCCGGCAAGACCATCGTGGCGTTGCGCGCCATGCTGCAGGTTCTCGACGCCGGATATCAGTGCGCGCTGCTCGCACCCACCGAAGTGCTCGCGACGCAACACCATCGGTCGATCACGGCTCAGCTCGGTGCGCTGGCGACGGCGGGTGAACTGGGGGCGCCGGAGCGCGCGACCCGAGTGGTGCTGTTGACCGGCTCGATGTCGACGGCTGCGCGGCGGGCGGCACTGCTCGCGGTGGTCAGCGGGGACGCCGGCATCGTGATCGGCACGCACGCGCTCATCCAGGAGTCCGTGTCGTTCTTCGACCTCGGGATGGTCGTGGTCGACGAGCAGCACCGATTCGGCGTCGAGCAGCGAGACATGCTGCGCGCCAAGGCGCGTGGTGACATCAGCCCACATCTGCTGGTCATGACCGCGACGCCGATCCCGCGCACCATCGCCATGACCACGCTGGGGGACCTGGACACCTCGACGCTGCGCGAACTCCCGCGCGGCCGGTCCCCGATCGCGACGTCGGTGGTCCCGGCCCGGTCCCATCCGCGCTGGGTGGAGCGAGCCTGGGCACGCATCACGGAAGAGGTGGCCGCCGGGCGCCAGGCCTACGTGGTGTGCTCGCGGATCGGCGAGGACGAGGACACCCCACCGCCGCGCCGAGCCAAGAAGTCCTCCCGTCGGTCCGCGTCGGACGAGGGCGAGGACGAGAACGCACCGACCACGGCCGCCGCCCTCGACGTGTTCGAGGCGCTGCGGTCGGGACCGCTGTCGGGTGTCCGGGTGGGACTGCTCCACGGCCGCCTGCCCGCCGACGAGAAGGACGCCGTGATGACGGCCTTCGACCACGGCGAGATCGACGTCCTGGTCTGCACCACGGTCGTCGAGGTCGGCGTGGACGTCCCCAATGCCACCACGATGGTGGTGATGGATGCCGACCGCTTCGGGGTCAGTCAGTTGCACCAGCTGCGCGGTCGTGTCGGCCGCGGCGGGCACCCGGGGTTGTGCATCCTGGTCACCGACGTGGGGCCGCACTCACCGTCTCTGAACCGGTTGCAGGCGGTGGCCGGAACGACCGACGGATTCGAGCTCGCCCTGCTCGACCTCCGCCAGCGCCGGGAAGGCAACGTGCTCGGCGCCGACCAGTCGGGCACGCGCAGCAATCTTCGCTTGCTCTCGGTGCTCGATCACCTCGACATCATCGTGGCCGCACGAGAATTCGCGCAGCGCGTGGTGGCGGAAGATCCCGGACTGACCCGCCATCCCGGTTTGGCGGGCATGATGCGCTCGGCGTGGGATGCGACCCGCGTGGACTTCCTCGACAAGGCATGACCCCCCGATGGCCGTACGGAAAGTAGGTTGACGCACATGTTCAGCAAGGTGTTGGTGGCCAATCGCGGCGAGATCGCGATCCGCGGCTTTCGTGCGGCGTACGAGCTGGGTGCGGACACGGTGGCGGTGTTCCCGTTCGAGGACCGCAACTCGGTGCATCGCACCAAGGCCGACGAGGCGTACGAGATCGGGGAGCCGGGT
>NZ_FOJN01000017.1 GCF_900111805.1 Rhodococcoides kroppenstedtii | reverse complement strand
AACGCCCGGACCCATTCCGAACCCGGAAGCTAAGCCCTCCAGCGCCGATGGTACTGCACCCGACAGGGTGTGGGAGAGTAGGACACCGCCGAACATAATTTCCGAAAGGGGACCCATTCACGTGGGTCCCCTTTCGTGTTTCTCCGGTAATTTGCCTCCACAGGTTCTCTCTGTGCAGTGCCGATCGACGAAAGGTTCGCCCCGTGTCCGATACCCCCACCCCGGACGGTCCGACCGACGACGCCCGCGGACGCGAACAGCGCCCCCGACGTGACGATCGCGCGGCTGGATCGCGGGAACGCCGCGGTGGCCACCAGGGTGCACCGCGGCGCGGAGACGATGCCGGCAGCCAGGATCGACGCCGCCATACCGACCGGCGCACCGACGGCCGTACCGGAGGCGAGCGCGGCGGGCACGACCGCGGCGAGAGTCGATCCGGCGGCGGTGACCGCCGGACCTTCGGCCCGCGGCAGGGTCCGTCCGCCGGTCGTCCCGACCGAGGGGGATGGCCGCAGGGTGATCATCGCCGTCGCGGCGGTGACGGTGCGTCCGGCCCCCGCGCCGGCCAGGGCCGCGGAGCCGACTCCCGCCCGGCACGGGCGCCCGAACCGGATCTGCCCGACGACGCCCTGGCCAAGGATCTCGAAGGGGCGGTGCGTCGTGACCTCCTCAGTCTGGACAAGTCGAACGCCGAGACCGTGGCTCGGCACCTGGTGATGACCAGTCGACTCATCGCCGACGATCCCGCAGCGGCGCTCGCGCACGCGCGGGCGGCCCGTGGCCGGGCCGGCCGTATCGCCGTGGTGCGGGAGACCGCCGGGATCGCCGCGTACCACGCCGGCGAGTGGGCGGAGGCGCTGTCGGAACTGCGTGCCGCGCGGCGCATGGCCGGCGGTCCGGGACTGTTGTCCGTGATGGCGGACTGCGAACGCGGACTCGGTCGCCCCGAACGGGCCATCGAGCTCGGCCGCAGCGACGAGGCCAGAATGCTGACCGGCGACGACGCTGCGGAATTGCGCATCGTCGTGGCCGGCGCGCGGATGGACATGGGCCAGTACGACCAGGCGGTGGTCACCCTGCAGACCGCCGACCTCGACGGTGATCGCGACGGCTCCGCCGCGGCTCGCTACTACTACGCCTACGCGGATGCTCTGGTCGCGGCCGGTCGCGCGGAGGACGGACTGCAGTGGTTCCTGCGCGCAGCTGCGGCCGATACCGACGGGGAGACGGACGCCGAGGACCGAGTCGACGAGCTGACGGGCCCGTGACCCGGCTGACCGACCGCCACGACGCACTGCTGCTCGATCTCGACGGCACGCTCTACCGTGGCCCGGACCCCGTCGACGGCGCGGTGGACGTGCTCCGCGAGTGCTCGTCGACGCTCTGCTACGTCACCAACAACGCGAGCCGCACGCCGGCCGCCGTGGCAGAACACCTTCGCGATCTGGGCTTCCACGCCCCTGACGAGTCGGTGGTCACGTCGTCGCAGGCCGCGGCCCGGCTGCTCGCCGAACTGGTGCCGGCGGGCTCGTCGGTGTTGGTCGTGGGAACCGACGCGCTCGCGGCCGAGGTGGAGGCCCTCGGACTGACGACCACCCGATCCGCCGATCCCACGCCCGACGCGGTGGTCCAGGGGCACTCGCCCGACACGGGGTGGGCGGACATCGCCGAGGCCACGTACGCCGTGCGCGCCGGTGCGGTCTGGGTGGCGGCGAACGCCGACACGTCCCTGCCGACACCCCGTGGTCTGGGGCCCGGCAACGGCGCCATGGTCGCGGCCGTGGCCGCTGCCACGGGTATGCGACCGCGCGTGGCCGGAAAGCCCGAGGCGCCGCTGATGACCGATGCACTGGCCCGGTCCGAGTCGTCGTCTCCGCTCGTCGTGGGGGACCGACTCGACACCGACATCGCCGGGGCCAACACCGTCGGCATTCCGTCGTTGCTCGTGCTGACGGGAGTGAGCACCGTCGACGACGTGTTGTGGGCGGGCCCCGAGTGCCGCCCGACGCACCTCGCGTCGTCGCTCGCCGTACTGCTGGAGGACGAATCCGCGTCTCTGATCGCCGCGACCGACCGCTGGTCCGTCGCGCGCGACGGGGCGACGGTGCGCCTGTCCTCCGGTACGGATGCAGGCCACGGGACGGCCGGCGAGCCGGCCTGGGCCGACGCGTTGCGCTCGATCCTGCCCGCGGTCTGGGCCCTGGACGGCGTCGACACGGTCGAGGGTGCCGACGACGCCGCCCGCGCGGTCGTCGAGGAGTGGCGCGCCCGTTCCTGAGGGTGTCGGGATCGGCCGCGACGGGGCCCTGTCGGGCCCATCGGCTAGCGTTGTCGGCGATGACGTCGTCGGTCCCTCTTCCCGGTCAGCACCGCCCCGCGCAGCAGGGCGGTGGAGCCGACGGTGCGCCCGATCCGGACGCGATTCGCGCGCAGGTCGGCGAGCTTCTCACCGAGGCCGATCGGGCGGCGCAGATCCCGAGTGGCGAGGGCACGGCCGACGTCCACGGACTGGTTGCGCTGACTCGTCGCGCGCAGATCCTGGGCCGTGCGCACGACGTTCTGGTGGATGCGCTGAGCTCGGTGGACAAGTCCTGATGGCTCGTCGAGCACGGGTCGATGCCGAGTTGGTCCGCCGGGGTCTGGCGAGGTCGCGCGAGCACGCATCCGAACTCATCGCCGAGGGGCGGGTCCTCATCGCGGGGTCGGTGGCCACCAAGCCCGCGACCGCCGTGGAGCCGGCGACGGCACTGCGTGTCGTCGAGGTGGCCGACGAGGTGTCGTGGGCCTCCCGCGGGGCCCACAAACTGCTCGGCGCTCTGGACGAGTTCGAGCCGCAGGGGCTCGACGTGGCGGGGCGTCGCTGTCTGGACGCCGGTGCGTCGACCGGCGGCTTCACCGACGTCCTGCTCACGCGTGGCGCGCGTGAGGTGGTGGCCGTCGACGTCGGCTACGGCCAGCTCGTCTGGCGTCTGCAGAGCGACGACCGCGTGCGCGTCCACGATCGAACCAACGTCCGGAGCATCGACCCCGAGACCATCGGCGGTCCGGTCGATCTGATCGTCGCCGACCTGTCGTTCATCTCGCTGTCGCTGGTGCTGCCGGCGTTCGTCGCCTCTCTGGCACCGGGTGGCAGCATCGTGCCCATGGTGAAGCCGCAGTTCGAGGTGGGGAAGGACCGCATCGGGTCCGGCGGGGTGGTCCGTGATCCCGCGATGCGCGCCGCGGCCGTGGTCGAGGTCGCCCGTGCCGCCGAGACCCTCGGCCTGCGCACCCGAGGCGTGGCACCGAGTCCACTGCCGGGGCCGGCCGGGAACGTCGAGTACTTCCTCTGGTTGACGGCGGTCGAGCACGGGGCCGAGCCCGAGTCCGGCGCCGCGCCAGCCATCGAGGACCTCGTGGCGGCGGCCGTGGAGAAGGGACCGCGATGAGCGTGCTGCCGGGAACCGAACCCACCCCGGACCGGATCGTGCTGCTCGTCGCGCATCCCGGTCGGCCGGACATCGAGCAGACCGCGCGCCGCGCCGCCAAGGTGTTCCACGAGCACGGCATCGGTCTGCGCGTCCTGGTCGACGAGCACGACACGTCCCGGCTCGAGTCCACGTCCGGTGTCGACGCGTTGTCCGAGCCCCACTCCGACGTCTCCGTGGTGGAATTCGGGCCGGCCGCGGCCGTGGGGTGCGAACTCGTCCTGGTTCTCGGCGGGGACGGCACCTTTCTGCGTGCCGCCGAGTTGGCCCGGGGTGCGTCGATCCCGGTGCTGGGTATCAACCTGGGCCGCATCGGATTCCTCGCCGAAGCCGAGGCCGACGCCCTCGAGGAGACCCTCGACATCGTCGTGCGGCGCACCTATCGCATCGAACCGCGCATGACGCTCGACATCGCCGTGCTGGTCGACGGTGAGGTGGTGGAGCGGGGGTGGGCACTCAACGAGGCGAGCATCGAGAACGCGTCCCGTCTCGGGGTGTTGGAAGTGGTGCTCGAGGTGGACGACCGGCCGGTGTCCGCGTTCGGCTGCGACGGGGTTCTCCTCGCCACGCCCACGGGGTCCACGGCGTACGCGTTCTCCGCGGGCGGACCGGTGGTGTGGCCGGAGTTGGACGCGATCCTCGTGATCCCGAGCAACGCACACGCACTGTTCGCGCGTCCGCTGGTCACCAGCCCGGAATCGCACATCGCCGTCGAGATCTTCGACGGGGGCCGCGAGGCGCTGGTCTTCTGCGACGGCCGCCGCACCATGACGCTGCCGCCCGGTGCGCGGGTGGAGGTGGTGCGGGGGTCCGAACCCATCAAGTGGGTGCGACTCGATTCCGCGCCGTTCGCCGATCGTCTGGTCCACAAGTTCGCGCTGCCGGTCACCGGCTGGCGGGGGAGGGTGACGTAACCGCGTGCTGTCCGAAATTCGTATCGACGGGCTCGGCGCCATCGCCGAGGCCACCGCGACGTTCTCGACGGGACTGACGGTCCTCACCGGTGAGACCGGCGCCGGCAAGACGATGGTGGTCACCGGTCTGCATCTGCTGTCCGGGGCGCGGGCCGACGCCGGCCGAGTCCGGGTCGGGGCGGACCGCGCGGTGGTCGAGGGCCGATTCACCACCGACACGGTGGGCGAGCCCGCACGCGGGGAGGTCGAGGCGCTGCTCGAGTCCACCGGGGCTCGACGCGACGACGACGACAGCATCATCGCGGTGCGGTCGGTGTCGACGGACGGACGCTCGCGGGCCCACCTCGGCGGCCGCAGCGTGCCGGCGGGTGTGCTGTCGGAGTTCACCGGTTCGTTGCTGACCGTGCACGGGCAGAACGACCAACTCCGCCTGCAACGCAGCGACCAGCAGCGGGCCGCGCTGGACCGGTTCGCCGGAGAGGCGGTGACGGCCCTGCTCGCCGAGTACCGCACGCGGCGACGCGAGTGGCTCGCCGCGGTGGACGAACTCCGGGACCGAACCGAGCGCGCCCGGGAGATGGCCCGCGAGGCGGATCAGCTGACGTTCGCCCTGCAGGAGATCGACGCCGTCGCCCCCGAACCCGGTGAGGACACCGCGATCTCCGCCGCCGTGCGTCGGCTGGGTGATCTCGACAGCCTGCGCGACGCCGCGGCCGGGGCGCGCGGTGCCCTCACGGGTGGCGACGACCCCGACGACGTGTCGGTCATGGCCCTGCTCGGTGCCGCGCGGGATCGCCTCGACTCCGCCGACGACGAGATCCTCCGGGCGCTGGGGCCGCGCGTCGCCGAGGCGATCGCCGTGGTCACCGACGTCGGCGCGGACCTGACGGCGTACCTGGACGACCTCCCGGCGGATCCCGATGCACTCGACACGATGCTCTCGCGGCAGGCCGAGCTCAAGAACCTCACACGCAAGTACGCCGCCGACGTCGACGGCGTTCTCGCCTGGGCGCACGAGGCCCGGGAACGGTTGACCGGACTGGACGTGTCGGCTGACGCCCTGGCCGCCCTCGCCGAGCAGGTCCGGACCGGTGCCGCGGCGACGGCGTCGGTCGCGGCGTCCCTGAGTGCGGCGCGGGCCAAGGCGGCGACCCGGCTGGCCAAGGCCGTCAGCGCGGAATTGTCCGGACTCGCGATGGGCAAGGCCAAACTCGAGGTCGCGGTGCGCCCGCGTCCGGCGGCGCCGGACGACCGCGTCGCGCTGGAGGTGGCGGGCGCAAGTCTGCACGCCGGCTCGTCGGGTGTCGACGACGTGGAGTTCCGGCTGGCCGCGCACAGCGGCGCGCAGTCGCTGCCGCTGACCAAGAGCGCGTCGGGTGGCGAGCTGTCCCGCGTGATGCTCGCGCTGGAAGTGGTGCTGGCGCAGTCGGACGCCGGCTCGACCATGGTGTTCGACGAGGTCGACGCGGGCGTCGGTGGCCGCGCGGCCGTGGAGATCGGCAAGCGGCTGGCGCGCTTGGCGCGCACGCACCAGGTGATCGTGGTGACCCACCTGCCGCAGGTGGCGGCGTTCGCCGACACGCATCTCGTGGTGAACAAGACCGACACCCGCAAGGGCGGCCCGGGCAGTGGGGTGCGCACGCTGAGCGACTCGGACCGCGTGGTCGAGCTGGCCCGCATGCTGGCCGGCCTCGACGACACCGAGACCGGCCGCGCGCACGCGGAGGAGCTACTCGCGACGGCGACCGCCGAGCGCCAGGCGGCAGCGTCCTGACCCTGCGATCGATCCCGGGTCGACGCACCCGCTGATGTGACTCGTGTGAACGATGTGGTAGTTGATACGGCGCGCCTCCCTCATCGGTGGCGCGTCGTTCCGCATCATCGAACGCATGAAGATGCCGGCTCTGCTCTCGCGTAGTCACGACTCGCTTCCCGGAGTCACGGGAATCGCCCGCGTCGACCGCTCCACGGCCAAGCTGCTGCGCCGTGTCGGTCCGGGCGACGTCGTCGTTCTCGACGAACTCGATCTCGACCGCATCACGGCCGACCAGCTCGTGCAGGCCGGTGTCACCGCCGTGGTCAACGCGTCGGCTTCCATCTCCGGGCGCTACCCGAACCTCGGTCCCGAGGTGCTCGTGGCCAACGGGATCGTCCTCATCGACGAGGCCGGCCCCGACGCGCTCAAGAAGATCAAGGACGGCGCCAAGGTGCGCTTGCACGACGGCACCGTGTACACGGGCGAGCGGGTCCTGGCCGAGGGCACCGAACAGACCGAGGCCGACGTCTCCGACCGGATGATCGAGGCCAAGTCCGGTCTCATCGATCACCTGGAAGCGTTCTCCGGCAACACCATCGAGTTCATTCGCACCGAGTCGCCGCTGTTGATCGACGGTGTCGGCGTGCCCGACGTGGACGTCGCGATGGCGGGCCGGCACGTGGTCGTCGTCGCCGAGGGGCCCGACCACGTCGCCGACCTCAAGGCGCTGCGACCGTTCGTCAAGGAGTACTCGCCGATCCTCATCGGCGTCGGTGCCGGTGCCGACACCCTCGCCGACGCGGGATACCGCCCCGACCTCATCGTCGGCGATCCCGACGACGTGAGCAGCAGGACGCTGAAGTCGGGCGCCGAGGTGGTGCTCCCGGCCGACTCCGACGGCCACGCGAAGGGCCTCGAACGCATTCAGGACCTCGGCATCGGGGCGATGACCTTTCCCGCGACCGGGACGGCGTCGGATCTGGCGTTGCTGCTCGCCGACCACCACGGCGCCTCGTTGATCGTCACCGTCGGCTGCTCCGCGTCGCTGGACGAGTTCTTCGACGCCGGCAAGCGAGCGAGCACCCCGTCGACCTTCATGACCCGTCTCAAGGTCGGACCCAAGCTCGTCGACGCCAAGGCGATGGCCACTCTGTACCGCAGCCGGGTGTCCGGCGCGGCCGTGGCACTGCTGGTGCTCGCGGCGCTGGTCGCCGTCATCGTGGCGCTCGTGGTCACCAACGGCAGCGGCGCCACCCTCGACTGGGCGATCGACACCTGGAACTCCTTCGCGCTGTGGGTTCAGGGGCTGCTTCGGTGATCTCGCTCCGCCAGCACACCGTCTCGCTCATCGCGGTCTTCCTGGCGCTGGCAGTGGGGGTGGTCCTCGGCTCCGGGCTGCTGTCCGGCCGCGTTCTGTCCGGCCTGCGCGACGATCGTGACGACCTGCAGAGCCAGGTCGACGACCTCGAATCGACCAACAACGCCCTCGGTGAGCGGCTCAACGCAGCCGACGGATTCGACGACGCCGTCGCCACGCGGGTCGTCGCCGGCGCTCTCGCCGACCGGTCGGTCGTCGTCATCACCACGCCGGACGCCGACCCCGCCGACGTCGACGGCGTGTCCCGACTGATCGGGGACGCCGGGGGCCGGATCAGCGGTCGCGTCGGACTGACCGAGGCCTTCGTCTCCGCGGCCAGCGGCGACGATCTGCGGACCCGGCTGACCAACGTCGTCCCCGCCGGCGCTCAGCTGCGGACCGGCGCCGTCGACCAGGGCAGCCTCGCGGGCGACCTGCTGGGGACCGTCCTGCTGCTCGACCCGGCCTCGGCGCAGCCGCAGAGCACGCCGGACGAACTCGCGCTGGCCCTCGACACGCTGCGGGGCGGCGGATTCCTCACCTACGACGACGGTGCGGTGGCTCCGGCGCAGCTGGCCGTGATCGTGACCGGGGCGGCGCAGGACCCGGGTGCCGACGGCAACCGGGGCGCCATAGTCGCCCGCTTCGCCGGGTCGTTGGACGGCCGCGGTGCGGGCGTCGTCCTGGCGGGTCGGCCGGAGTCCGCGACGGGGAGCGGTCCGATCGCCGTCGTGCGCTCGGATTCCGCGCTCGCCGCCGGAACCAGCACCGTCGACGACGTCGATCGGGTGTCGGGGCGCATCACCACCGTCCTGGCTCTGCAGGAGCAGCTCGGCGGGGCGTCGGGGCGGTACGGCACCGGTCCCGGCGCGACGGCCGTCACGGTGGGAGCACCGGCCCGGTAGACGAGTGCCGGTCCGGGACGGTGGACACGCCTCGCGGTGACCCCTCTCGGGGCACGAAGGTGTTACCGTGAAGTCCCGTGGGTCGGCCGTATTCCGAACCACTCGATGAGCAGGACCGTTCACCGGTTCCGCGCCACCATCGGGTCGCACCGTCACGGGAGTTTCTTTGCAGTCACGCATTCACACGCGGGCCGACATCAAGCACATCTTCGTCAGCGGCGGCGTCGCGTCGTCGCTCGGCAAGGGCCTCACGGCCTCGAGCCTGGGCCAGCTGCTCACCGCACGCGGCTTGCGCGTCACCATGCAGAAGCTCGATCCCTACCTCAACGTCGATCCCGGAACGATGAACCCGTTCCAGCACGGCGAGGTCTTCGTCACCGAGGACGGCGCCGAGACGGATCTGGACGTCGGCCACTACGAGCGGTTCCTCGACCGCGACCTTTCCGGGTACGCCAACGTGACCACCGGGCAGGTCTACTCCACCGTGATCGCGAAGGAGCGACGCGGGGAGTACCTGGGCGACACCGTCCAGGTCATTCCGCACATCACCGACGAGATCAAGGCGCGCATCCTGGCGATGCGCGGCCCGGACCTGCAGGGCCAGGCGCCGGACGTCGTCATCACCGAGATCGGTGGCACCGTCGGCGACATCGAGTCCCAGCCGTTCCTCGAGGCCGCACGTCAGGTCCGCCACGACGTGGGCCGGGAGAACGTCTTCTTCCTGCACGTCTCGCTGGTGCCGTTCCTCGCGCCGTCGGGTGAGCTCAAGACCAAGCCGACCCAGCACTCGGTGGCCGCGCTGCGCAGCATCGGCATCCAGCCCGACGCGCTCATCCTGCGGTCCGACCGCGACGTGCCCGACGGTCTCAAGCGCAAGATCGCGCTCATGTGCGACGTGGACGTCGACGGCTGCATCTCGACGCCCGACGCCCCGTCCATCTACGACATCCCCAAGGTGCTGCACGGCGAGGGGCTGGACGCCTACGTCGTCCGCAAGCTCGGCCTGCCGTTCCGCGACGTCGACTGGTCGGTGTGGGGAACGCTGCTCGAGCGGGTGCACTCGCCGCGCGAGACGGTGCGCGTGGCACTCGTCGGCAAGTACGTCGATCTGCCCGACGCGTACCTGTCGGTGACCGAGGCGCTGCGCGCGGGCGGGTTCGCGAACCGCGCGAAGGTGGAGCTGGTGTGGGTGCAGTCGGACGACTGCGACACCGCGGCCGGTGCCCGTCTCGCCCTGGCCGACATCGACGCCGTCGTCATCCCCGGTGGCTTCGGTATCCGCGGCATCGAGGGCAAGCTCGGTGCGATCACCCACGCCCGCACCCATAAGATCCCGACGCTCGGACTCTGCCTCGGCCTGCAGTGCATGGTCATCGAGGCGGCCCGCTCCGTCGGACTCACCGATGCCAACTCCGCGGAGTTCGAGCCGGAGACGACGCAGCCGGTCATCTCGACGATGGCCTACCAGGAACAGGCCGTGGCCGGCGAGGCCGACCTCGGCGGCACCATGCGTCTGGGCGCCTACCCCGCGACGCTCGCCAAGGGCTCGGTGGTCGCGCAGACGTACGGCAGCGAGTCGGTGTCGGAGCGGCACCGCCACCGCTACGAGGTCAACAACAGCTACCGGGACCGCATCGCGGCGTCGGGACTGCAGTTCAGCGGTACCTCACCCGACGGTCATCTCGTGGAGTTCGTCGAGCTGCCGAAGAAGACGCACCCGTTCTTCGTCGGCACGCAGGCGCACCCGGAGCTCAAGAGCCGTCCGACCCGTCCGCACCCGCTGTTCGCGGGACTGATCGCGGCGGCGCTCGCGTACAAGTCGGAGGAACGCCTGCCCGTCGACGTCCACGGCGACGCCGCGCCGGTCGAATCCGCGTCGTCGGCCGACCCGGCGAAGCCCGCCGAGGCCGCCGACTCCACCGCGACCGCGAAGGCCTGAGGCGACGTGGCGGAGCGGCACGACTTCGAGGTGCTGGGCAGCGAGCTCGAGTACCAGGGGGCGATCCTCGCCCTGCGGCGGGACCGTGTCGCGATGCCGGGCGGCCGGACGGCCGAGCGCGAGGTGATCGAGCACCACGGTGCCGTCGCCGTCGTGGCGATCGACGACGAGGACCGCATCGTCCTGATCGAGCAGTACCGGCATCCCCTCGGCCGCCGGCTGCTCGAACTGCCCGCAGGGCTGCTCGACGAGCCCGGTGAGGACCCCGTCGACGCGGTCGGACGGGAGCTGACCGAGGAGACCGGACTGGCGGCCGAGTCGTTCTCGGTGCTGGTCGACGTCGCGGCGTCACCGGGGTTCACCGACGAGACCGTCCGCATCTTCCTCGCCGAGGGCCTGTCGGAGGTCGATCGTCCGGAGGCCCGCGACGAGGAAGCGGACATCGAGCTGGTTCGGTTGTCGGTCGAGGACGCGCTCGCCCGGGTGTTGTCCGGGGAGATCGTGAACGCGTCCGCGGTCGCCGGCATCCTCGCCGTCGCGGCGGTGCGGTCCCGGTCCGTCCCGATGCGGCCCGCCGACGCGCCGTGGCGTGACCGTCCGACGGCGTTCGAGCAGCGCCGCGCCCATGGCGGCTGACAGCCCGACCGAGGTGATCGAGGCCTACCTCGACCATCTGACGGTGGAGCGCGGTGCGGCGCGCAACACCGTGACGTCGTATCGCCGAGATCTGCGGCGCTACGCGACCTTCCTCGCCCATCGGGGGCGGACGCGGCTGGCCGACGTCACCCGGCACGACGTCGGCGACTTCGTCGAGGCGCTGCGCGTCGGCACCGACGATTTCCCTCCGCTCGCGTCGAGCTCGGCGGCGCGCGCGGTCATCGCGGTCCGCGGCGTGCATCGGTTCGCGGTGACCGAGGGCACCGTGGAGACGGACGTCGCCGCCGCGGTCAAACCGCCCGCACCCGGCCGCCGTCTCCCGAAGTCGCTGCCGGTCGACGAGGTGTTCGCGCTGCTGGACGCGGCCGCGGGGGAGTCGTCCGACACGCCCCGCGGTCTGCGGGACCGCGCGCTGCTCGAGCTGCTGTACTCCACCGGCGCCCGCATCTCGGAGGCGGTGGGCCTCGACGTGGACGACATCGACACCGTGTCGCGTTCGGTGATCCTGCGCGGCAAGGGCGGGAAGGAGCGGGTGGTGCCGGTCGGCCGACCGGCCATGGCCGCGGTCGACGCGTACCTGGTGCGCGGACGTCCCGCCCTCGTCTCCCGCGGCACCCCCGCCCTGCTGTTGAACGTCCGCGGTGGACGACTGTCCCGGCAGAGCGCCTGGCAGGTGCTCCAGACCGCGGCCGAGCGGGCCGGCATCGGCTCGCGGGTGTCCCCGCACACCCTGCGGCACTCCTTCGCCACCCATCTCCTCGACGGCGGGGCGGACGTGCGCGTGGTGCAGGAACTGCTCGGCCACGCGTCGGTGACCACCACGCAGATCTACACCCTCGTGACGGTCACGACGCTGCGGGAGGTGTGGGCCGAAGCCCATCCGCGCGCTCGGTAGCGTGTCCGCGTCGGCCGCCACCGGTCCACGCGGTAGCGTTCCCGTGTGACCGATCCGTACGAGGCGAGGGGAGGTGCGCGGGTGTCCACGGCCCACGACGACGGCGCGTTGTTCCGGACGCGCGCACCGGAGCCGGAACTCGTCGAGTCGGGTCCGAGCACCGACGTCGGCCCCACGGGCCGCGTCCCGCGCGCGATTCCCGAGCCGGCCCCGTTGACCTCGCACGGCCCCGCCACCGTCATCGCCATGTGCAATCAGAAGGGCGGCGTCGGCAAGACGACGTCGACCATCAACCTCGGCGCGTCGCTGGCGGAGTTCGGTCGTCGTGTCCTGCTGGTCGACCTCGACCCGCAGGGCGCCCTGTCCGCCGGGCTCGGTGTGCCGCACCACGAACTCGAGCTCACCGTGCACAACCTGCTGGTCGAACCGCGCGTGTCGATCGACGACGTGCTCATGCGCACGCGGGTGGACGGGATGGACCTGCTGCCCAGCAACATCGATCTGTCCGCGGCGGAGATCCAGCTGGTCACCGAGGTCGGCCGCGAGCAGACGCTCGGCCGGGTGCTCCACCCCGTGCTGGACCGGTACGACTACGTCCTCATCGACTGCCAGCCGTCGCTGGGTCTACTGACGGTCAACGCGCTCGCGTGCGCCGACTCCGTGCTGATCCCGATGGAGTGCGAGTACTTCAGCCTGCGCGGCCTCGCGTTGCTCAACGACACCGTCGACAAGGTGCGGGACCGGCTCAACCCGCGGCTCACCCTCGAAGGCATCGTCGTGACCATGTTCGACGCGCGCACGCTGCACTCGCGCGAGGTCATGAACCGGGTCGTCGAGGTCTTCGGCGACGTGGTCTTCGACACCGTCATCACCCGCACCGTGCGGTTCCCGGAGACGTCGGTGGCCGGCGAACCGATCACCACCTGGGCGCCCAAATCGTCCGGCGCGGAGGCGTATCGAGCACTGGCGCGCGAGGTCATCCACCGAGACACCGCGCCGCGCGGGTGACGGCGCCTCCGGTCGAGCCCGCCGAGCCCGCCGGGCCCGACACCCCGCCGATCGAGCGATCGACGCGGTCGCGCTTCCAGGTCCGGCTGGACAACTTCGAGGGTCCGTTCGATCTGCTGCTCACCCTCATCGGCCAGCACCGGCTGGACGTCACCGAGGTGGCGCTGCACGTGGTGACCGACGAGTTCATCGCCTACACCCGCGAGCTCGGCGCCGCGATGGAGCTCGATCAGACCACCGAATTCCTGGTGGTCGCGGCGACGCTGCTCGACCTCAAGGCCGCCCGGTTGCTCCCGGCGGGTGACGTCGACGACGCCGAGGACCTCGCCCTGCTCGAGGTGCGGGATCTGCTGTTCGCCCGGTTGCTGCAGTACCGGGCGTACAAGCAGGTGGCTCAGCTGTTCGGCGAGCTCGAGAGTGCGGCGCTGCGCCGCTACCCGCGGTCGGTGGCGCTCGAGGAGCGGTTCGAGGGGCTGCTGCCGGAGGTGCTGCTCGGTGTCGACCCGGCGCGGTTCGCGGACATCGCGGCCGCGGCGTTCCGTCCCCGCGAGGTCCCCACGGTCGGACTCGGCCACCTCCACGAGGCCCCCGTCTCGGTGGCCGAGCACGCCGCGACGGTGCTGGCGATGCTGCGCGAGCGAGGCGCGGGCGCCTGGACCGGGTTCGCCGACCTGGTGGCGGACTGCACCGCGCCCGTCGAGATCGTCGTCCGGTTCCTGGCCCTGCTCGAGCTGTACCGGGAGAAGGCCGTCACCTTCGATCAGCCGGAGGCGCTCGGAGCGCTGCAGGTGCAGTGGACCGGCGACCAGGACGACGTCGACACCACTCGCATGGAGGACTACGGATGACCGAGCCGGAGCACGAGCCGACCGACGAGCAGCCGGCCGAGACGCTCACCGACGTCGAGCTGCGCGGAGCCCTCGAGTCCATCCTGTTGGTGGTCGACAGCCCCGCGACCGTCGAGCAGCTGGTCTCCGCGACCGGGTGTGACCGACCCCGCATCGAGGCGTTGCTCACCCGGATCTCGGCCGACTTCACGGCGCGGGGCAGCGGCATCGACCTGCGGTTCGTCGGGGACGGCTGGCGGTTCTACACCCGGACGGAGTACGCGCCGTACGTCGAGCGGCTCCTCCTCGACGGCGCCCGGTCCAAGCTCACGCGCGCGGCGTTGGAAACGCTGGCCGTCATCGCCTATCGTCAACCGGTTACCCGCGCACGGGTCGGTGCGGTGCGCGGGGTGAACGTGGACGGTGTGATGCGGACGCTTCTCGCCCGCGGACTGATCGCCGAGGCGGGACCCGATCCCGATTCCGGTGCGACGCAGTACGTCACCACGGACATGTTCCTCGAACGGTTGGGGTTGTCGTCCCTGGGCGACCTTCCCGAACTGGCACCGCTGCTGCCCGGCGTCGACATGATCGACGACATCAATGACAGCATGGACAGCGACCCTCGCGTTCTGCGTGCACAGCGCCGAGCCGAGGCCGACCCGAACCCGACGACCGAGTTCGGAACCGAGACAGACGAATAGGTAGACGCAGTGACTGACTCCGCTCGCCGTGACGGCACACCGGACCGGGACGACAATCCCGAACGCAAGAAGAAGCGCCCCAACAAGAAGGTCGCCGCCGCGGCGTACACCCGCCGGACCGAGACGCGCACCACCGGGGCAAAGTACCCCCGCAAGCCGAAGGCCGGCGCGCGCAAGGCGAAGCCCGAGAAGGCGACCCCCGCGACGCCGACGATCTCCAACGCCAAGCCGGCACGGCATCAGAACACCGACACCTCACGGCGCCCCCACGTCGCGCCCGAGGACGGGGTGCGGCTGCAGAAGGTGCTGGCGCAGGCCGGCGTCGCCTCGCGCCGTGCCGCCGAGGAACTCATCGAGCAGGGTCGCGTCGAGGTCGACGGCCGCATCGTCACCGAGCAGGGCGTGCGCGTCGACCCGGGCAGCGCCGTCGTGCGGGTCGACGGCATCCGCGTGGTGGTCAAAGCCGACCTGGTGCACATCGCGCTGAACAAGCCGCGGGGCTGGCAGTCCACGATGTCCGACGACCTCGGTCGCCCCTGCATCGGCGACATCGTCTCCGAGCGGGTCCAGGCCGGGCAGCGGCTCTTCCACGTCGGCCGCCTCGACGCCGACACCGAGGGCCTGATCCTGCTGACCAACGACGGCGAACTCGCTCACCGGCTCATGCACCCCTCGTTCGAGGTGTCCAAGACCTACCTCGCCACGGTTCACGGGGTGATGGAGCGCAGCGTCGGCAAGCAGCTGCGCGCCGGGGTCGAGCTCGAGGACGGACCGGCCAAGGTCGACGCCTTCACGATCCTCGACGTCAACGAGGGCCGCACGCTGGTCAAGGTGGTGCTGCACGAGGGCCGCAAGCACATCGTCCGTCGTCTCTTCGACGCGGTCGGATTCCCGGTGCGGCGCCTGGTCCGCACCGACATCGGCGCCGTCGCCCTCGGCGATCAGCGGCCGGGCACGCTCCGCGTCCTCGGTCGCGGCGAGGTCGGCAGCCTCTACGGGGCGGTGGGACTGTGAGCACCGCCGGAGGCGAGCGTCTGATCGTCGCGATGGACGGCCCGTCGGGCACCGGCAAATCGTCGGTGTCGCGGCTGCTCGCGTCGCGCCTGGGCGCGTCGTACCTCGACACCGGCGCGATGTACCGCGCCGCCACGGTGTGGGTGCTCTCGCAGGGGGTCGACTCCACCGACGTGGACGCCGTGACCGCAGCCGTCGCGTCGCTGCCGCTCGAGATCGGGACCGACCCGACCGCCGAACGCGTGGAGGTCGCGGGAGAGGACGTCACCGGACCCATCCGCGGCGGCGAGGTGACCGCGGCGGTCTCCGCTGTGTCCGCCGTCCCGGCCGTGCGCGAGAAGCTCGTGGCGATGCAGCGGGAGATCGCGATGCGCAGCGACCGCGTCGTGGTCGAGGGGCGAGACATCGGCACCGTCGTCCTGCCCGACGCCGACCTGAAGATCTACCTGACCGCGTCCGCAGAGACCCGCGCCGCGCGGCGCAACGACCAGAACGTGGCCGACGGCCGCGGCGACGACTACGCCGGCGTGCTCGCCGACGTCCAGCGACGCGATCTCGCCGACTCGACGCGCGCCTTGTCGCCGTTGCGTCCCGCGGACGACGCCGTCACCGTCGACACGAGCGACCTGACCAAGGACGGCGTCATCGACGCCCTGCTGCGCCTGGTCCACGACCTGCAAGGAGCTCGATCATGAGCGACCACGACCTCACCGACGTGACCGAGGTCTTCGCCTCCGACGGCGTCTGGACCGACGAAACCGACTGGGACGACGTCGATCTCGACGCGCCGGAGGGTGACGAGCCCGAGCTCGCCGTCCCCACCCTCGCCGTCGTCGGCCGGCCCAACGTGGGCAAGTCGACCCTCGTCAACCGCATCATCGGTCGTCGTGAAGCGGTGGTGGAGGACGTCCCCGGCGTCACCCGTGACCGCGTCTCGTACGAGGCCAACTGGGCCGGACGCCGCTTCATGGTGCAGGACACCGGCGGCTGGGAGCCGGACGCGAAGGGGATGCAGCAGTCGGTGGCCCGGCAGGCCGAACTGGCCATGCGCACCGCCGACGCCATCCTGTTGGTGGTCGACGCCGTCGTCGGCGCCACCGCCACCGACGAGGCCGTCGCGCGCGTGCTGCGGCGGTCGAAGACCCCGGTGATCCTCGTGGCCAACAAGGTCGACGACGAGCGCGCCGAGGCCGAGGCCGCGGCGCTGTGGTCGCTCGGCTTGGGCGAGCCGCGCACGGTCAGTGCCACGCACGGCCGCGGTACCGGCGATCTGCTCGACGACGTGCTCGAGGTGCTTCCCGAGACCCCGCGCGAGGGGACCGGCGTCGCCGGCCCGCGTCGCGTCGCACTGGTGGGCAAGCCGAACGTCGGCAAGTCGTCGCTGCTCAACAAGCTGACCGGCGACGAGCGGTCCGTCGTCCACGACGTCGCCGGCACCACTGTCGACCCGGTGGACTCGCTGGTGGAACTCGGCGGCAAGGTGTGGCGGTTCGTCGACACCGCCGGCCTGCGCAAGCGCGTCACCCACGCCAGCGGTGCGGAGTTCTACGCCTCGCTCCGCACTCGTGGCGCCATCGACGCCGCCGAGGTCGCGATCCTGCTGATCGACGCCTCCGAGGTCATCTCCGAGCAGGACCTGCGGGTGCTGTCGATGGTCGCCGAGGCAGGACGCGCGCTGGTCATCGCCTTCAACAAGTGGGACCTGGTCGACGAGGACCGGCGTCACCAGCTCGAGCGGGAGATCGATCGCGACCTCGCGCGCGTGCCGTGGGCGTCGCGGGTCAACGTCTCGGCTCGGACCGGTCGCGCCGTGCAGAAGCTGGTGCCCGCGCTCGAGACCGCGTTGGACTCGTGGGACAAGCGCATCCCCACCGGTCGCCTGAACTCCTGGCTGAAGGACGTCGTCGCCGCGACCCCGCCGCCCATGCGCGGCGGACGCCTGCCGCGGGTGATGTTCGCGACGCAGGCCGGGACGCGTCCGCCGACCTTCGTGCTGTTCACCACAGGCTTCCTCGAGGCCGGCTACCGGCGGTTCCTCGAGCGTCGGCTGCGGGAGGAGTTCAACTTCGACGGCAGCCCCGTGCGTATCTCCGTGCGGATCCGGGAGAAGCGCGATCGCCGGAAGTAGCTACGCAGGCGGGGTGGCTGGAGGCCGCGAGGCGATTGGCTTCCGGCGCCGCGCCTGAGGTAGTGTTTCACCGTTCCCGAGAGGGGATGCACGGTCCTCGTCACGAGGACCGCGGGCTGTGGCGCAGCTTGGTAGCGCACTTGACTGGGGGTCAAGTGGTCGCAGGTTCAAATCCTGTCAGCCCGACGCGACGAGCGGCTCCGGACATCACGTTCGGAGCCGCTTTCTCGTTCCGAGGCTTGTTCGGAACGGTCAGCCCCGGTACTGCTCCATCAACGCGACGTAGCCGGAGGCGTTGAAGCCGATGGCCTCGCGCTCCTGCTCGGTGGTCTCGCGCCGCACCTTGCCGGGAACCCCGGCGACCAACGAGTTCGGCGGGATCTGCGTGCCCTCGGTGACCAGGGCGCCGGCGGCGACGATGGAGCCGGTGCCGATGCGGGCGTGGTTCATGACGGTGGCGCCCATGCCGATCAGGACGTCGTCCTCGACGGTGCAGCCGTGCAGCACGGCGTTGTGGCCGACGCTCACCCGCTTGCCGACGGTCAACGGTGCGCCGGGGTCCGCGTGCAGGGCGCATCCGTCCTGGATGTTGCTCTCCTCGTCGATCGAGATGGTCTCGGCGTCGGCTCGGACGACGGCGTTGAACCACACGGCCGTCCGGGCCGCGAGGGTGGCGCGGCCGATCACGGCGGCACCCGGGGCGAGCCACGCATCCTCGGCGACGGAGGGGCTGTGACCGGCGAAGGAATACGTCTGTTCCATTCGCCGACACTAACAACGGCCACGGCGTTTCGACGCGCGCACCGTGTTCACGGAACCGACACCGGACTGTCGGAGCGATGGTGAATACTCCATCCGTGACGAGTACACCTTTCCCTGTCGCATCCCGAGCAGCAGCACTCGGGGCGACACCGGCGGCCGAGACCCTCCCGGCGCCGGACGACCAGCACGTGGTCGCCTTTCTGCAACGCTGGTACGCCTACGGCGGCGGACGCTCCGAGGACATCCTGGTCGAGTTCGGCCTGTCGACGACCCAATTCTTCACGCGCGCCAGGGATCTCCTCGAGAGCAAGGCGGTGCGCGTCGATCCCGCCGTGGCCGACGCCATGCTGACCGTCTGCCGCAAGCGCCTCTGGCTCGGTCAGTGAGCCACCGTCCGCGCCGGTGTGACGCCGGCGCGGACGATGAATTTTTCCTCATCCGGACCTCATGGACACGTCATGGAGGACCGGCAGAGTTCCCGTCATGAGTTCCTCTCGATCCGTCGCCGTGATCGCCGTCCTGTCGACGGTCGCGTTCGTGGTCGCGGCCGGATTCCTGCTCACCCGCTCACCGGCGCCGACACTCGACCCGGCGCCGGTCGTGGTGAGCGTGCTCCCGAGTCCGACGACGACCGCCCCGACGACGTCCACCCCGGCCCCGCCGCCGGCGTCGCCCGTACCGTCGGCGGTCGCTCCCGCACCAGGACCCGCCCCGGCACCCGCCCCGGCACCCGCCCCGGCCCCGGCCCCGGCGCCGGTCCCGTTCGACGACGACGGGGACGACGACGGGGACGACGACGATGACTGATTCCGCGACGGGCGTCCCCGCGACCGACGCGCAGCGCCGCGGCTCGTCGCTGCCCGCCCGGTGGAAGATCACCGGCTGGATCATGCTCACGACCCTGCTGCTGCTGGTGGTCGTGCTGGTCACCGCCCGCAACCTGCTGCTGCGGGACGTCGACGTGCGGGCGAACGCCGACATCGAGCAGGAGGCCGACGAGTTCCGCCGCTTCGCCGCCGAGGGTGTCGATCCGACCACCACGGCGCCGTTCGAGTCCGTCGAGCGGTTGCTCGAGGTGTACCTCGCGCGGCAGTCGCCGGCGGCCGGCGAGGTCATGCTCGGTCTGGTCGCCGACCGCGTGGTCACGCAGCCCGACGGCATCGTCCCAGAGTCCCTCACCCGCGACCCCGAGGTGCTGCCCTCACTGCGGACGGCGTCGGACACCGCTGGTGTCCTCGACACCGAAGCGGGCGAGGTGCGGTGGGGCCGCGTGACCGTCGACAACCCCGGTGGCGAGGACGGCACGTTCCTGGTCACCGTCTTCACGCGCGGCGGGCAGGACCTGGTGGACCGGACGATGGGCACCATCGCGGCCGTCGGCGGCGTCGGACTCCTGCTCACCACGGGCGTCGCGTACCTGGTGGCGGGCCGGATCCTCGCTCCGGTCCGGACGCTGCGCGCCGTGGCGGCGGAGATCGGGGAAACCGATCTCACCGCCCGGGTCCCGGTGTACGGCCGGGACGACATCGCCGACCTCGCGGAGACGTTCAACGCCATGCTCGATCGCCTCGAGCACGCGTACACCACGCAACGACAGTTCGTCGACGACGCCGGGCACGAGTTGCGCACCCCCATCACGATCGTGCGGGGCCACCTCGAACTGCTCCCAGACGATCCCGAGGAGCGACGCCGAACCCTGGCGCTGGTCGACAGCGAACTGGATCGCATGGGCCGCATCGTGAGCGATCTGCTCATGCTGGCCAAGGCCGAGCAACCCGACTTCGTCGTTCCGAAGGAGACCGAGGTTGCGGGCCTGCTGCTCGACGTCGAGTCGAAGGTGCAGACGCTCGGCGACCGCGGGTGGTTGCTGATGGAGGTCGCGGAAGGCACGTGCCGACTCGACGCCCAACGGATCACGCAGGCAATGGTTCAGCTGGCGTCGAACGCGGTGGGGCACACCGAGACCGGATCGCGCATCCGCCTGGGGTCCCGCTTCGTGGGCGACGGCACCGCTCGCGTGTTCTCGGTCTGGATCGCCGACGACGGGCCCGGGGTGAGTCCGGAGGACGCGCCGAGAATCTTCGAGCGGTTCCATCGTGGACGCCCGTCGGACCAGGCGCCGGCCACTCACCGGTCCGGGGCGGGCCTCGGCCTCGCGATCGTGCGAGCGATCGCCGACGCTCACGGCGGCTCGGCGTGGGTGCGCAGCGCACCCGGCCAGGGCGCCACCTTCGGGCTCGACGTCCCCGCACCCACCACCACCCCGACCGATCCGCCCACGGAGGAGATCTCGTGAGTCGCATTCTCATCGCGGAGGACGACGTCCACATCGCGTCGTTCGTCGGCAAGGGCCTGCGCGCCGCCGGCTACAGCACCGAGCACGTCGACGACGGCGAGACCGCGCTGCTCATGGCGCGCGGCGGCGGGTTCGACCTGATCGTGCTGGACATCGGGTTGCCGTCGATGGACGGATTCACCGTGCTCGCCCGACTGCGCGGCGAGGGCGTGACGACACCGGTGGTGGTGCTCACCGCGCGAGACAGCGTGGTGGACACCGTCGCCGGGCTCGAGGGCGGTGCGAACGACTACATGACCAAGCCGTTCCAGTTCGCCGAACTGCTCGCCCGCGTGCGGCTGCGCCTGCAGGACGATGTCGCGACGGGCGACGCCTCCCTGACCGTGCGTGATCTGCGTCTGGACCTGCGGTCGCGGCGCGTCCACATCGGGGAGCGGGCGGTGGACCTGACCGCGCGGGAATTCTCGCTGCTCGAGGTGTTCCTGCGGAACGCCGACCAGGTGCTCTCGCGGGAGCAGATCCTCGGCCACGTCTGGGGCTACGACTTCGACCCCGCGTCGAACGTCGTCGACGTCTACGTGCGAGCGGTTCGCGCGAAGATCGGTGCCGACCGCATCGAGACCGTCCGCGGCATGGGGTACCGGCTCCGATGACCGTCACGGAGTTCGCCACCACGCCGCCGGCCCACAGGATGCGGGTGCCCCGACCCGCCCCGTCCCGCCGTCGCGGTCCCCGGCTCCCCGTCCCGGCCGCGGTGGGGGCCCTGGTGGTCCTGCTGTCCGGGCTCGCCGTCGTGAACGCCGGGGTGACCGGCGCCCTCGGGGCCGACGGGGTGGTCACCCTGCTCGTGTTCCTCGTGGCCGTCTGGATGTGGATCTTCGCGCCGGTGGACGACACCTACGTCGCTCTCGGCGCGGCCCTGGCGCTGGTGATCGCCGGGCCCGTCGACACCGAGACCTTCACGCGCACCCTGGGCGACCAGATCATCTGGCTCCTGGTGGGATCGTTCGTCATCGCCGCCGCCGTCACGGCCAGTGGTCTGTCGTCCCGCGTCGCGGCCCGCGTTCTCGTCCTCGCCCGCACCCCGCGACACCTCGTGCACGCGGTGACCGCCACTCTGCTCCTCACGACGTTCGCGGTGCCGTCGACCTCCGGCCGTGCAGCCCTCGCGCTGCCCGTCTTTCTCGCGCTCGCGGCCGCGCTGCGTCACCGCCGATCGCTGGTGCTGACGCTCGCCCTGGTGTTCCCCGCGGTCATCCTCTTCTCCGCGGTGGGCTCGCTGCTCGGCGCGGGCGCGCATCTGATCACCAGCGAGATCGTGCGGACGGCGACCGGTGCAGGGTTCGACTTCCTGCAGTGGATGCTGCTGGGCCTGCCGCTCGCGGTGGTGTGGTCCCACCTGGCGGCGGAGATCGCGCTCTCGCTGTTCACCGACCGCGCGGAGCGGCGGACGCCGCTCGCCCTGACGCGCACCGATCTCGGCGCCGACACCGGTCCCCTCACCACGGCCCAGCGGCGGGTGACGGCGGTCCTGGTCGTCGTGGTGGTCGCGTGGTGCACCGAACCTCTGCACGGCATCGATCCGGCAATCGTCGCCATGACCGGCGCACTGGTCGCCGCCGCCCCTGCGGTCGGTGCGACCACGCTGCCCGCCGCCGTGAAGACCGTGCCGTGGTCGCTGCTGCTGTTCATGGCGGCGACCCTGTGCCTCGGCGTCGCACTGACCGGCTCCGGGGCCGCACAGTGGTTGGCGGACAGCGTGTTCGGACCGCTCGGGGGGCTCGGATCGTCCGCCGCGGCGGCATTCGTGGTCACGGTGGTGATCGTGTCGCTGGTGTCCCACCTGGTGGTCCAATCCCGGTCCGCTCGCTCGGCCGTCCTGATCCCGCTGGTCGTGGCCACGGCACCGACCTTCGGGATCGACCCCGCCGCCGCGGCGTTCGTGTCCACGGCCGCGGCCGGGTTCTGCTTGACCCTCACCTCGTCGGCCAAGCCCGTGGCGATGTTCGCGGCCACCGACACCGTGCCCGGCTACGACGCGCGGCATCTGCTGCGCCTGTCCGCCGCGCTCGCTCCCGTCTCACTCGCCCTGGTGCTCGCCTGCGCCGTCTGGCTCTGGCCGATGCTCGGCCTCGGCCTGCATCTCTGACCCCCCATTCTCCGGACCCCCTGCCCCCACATCCCCGAGGAGTCTGCCGTGCCCGTTCGACTGCCCCAGCGTGTTCTCGTCGCGCCCAGTGGATTCAAGGAGAGCCTCGGCGCCGAGGAGGTGGCCGCGGCCATCGCCGCCGGCGTCCGCCGTGCGGTGCCCGGCGTTCGGGTCGACACCGTCCCCATCGCCGACGGGGGTGAGGGCACAGCGCGCACGCTGGCGGCGTCGACACGCGGGAGCCTGCACCCGGTGACGGTGATGGGTCCCGTCGGCGCGCCCGTGACCGCGCACTGGGCGCGGCTCGGCGGCGCGCACTCCTCGGTCGCGGTGGTGGAGATGGCGTCCGCGGCGGGGCTGTCCCTGGTGCCCGCCGACGCGCGCGACCCGGGAGCGACGACCACCTACGGTGTCGGCCAGCTGATCGCGGCCGCGCTCGACGCCGGCGTCGACACCGTGCTGGTCGGGTGCGGCGACTCCGGAACTTGCGACGGCGGGGCGGGCGCTCTGCAGGCACTCGGCGCGCGGATCGTCGACGCCGCGGGCGACGACCTCGGCCGGGGCGGCCGGGAGCTCGCCCGAGCTCACGCGGTGGACCTGACCGGGTTGCACCCGCGACTGCGGGAGGTCGACGTGGTCCTCGCGTGCAACCCCCACAACGTGCTGGGTGGGGACCGGGGCGTCGCGCGGGTCTTCGGACCCCAGAAGGGGGCGACGCCGGCCGACGTCGAGCAGCTCGCCGCGGCGTTGGACACCTGGGCAAGAATTCTGGGTCGCGACGGCGTCGCCGACCTCGACCTGCGCACCGCTCCGGGGACGGGTGCGTCGGGGGGACTCGGCGCCGGTCTCGCGGGTGCGGTGGGCGCCCGGCTGGTCTCGCGATTCGACGCGCTGCTCGACTCGGGGCTCGCCGGGATCGATCTCGACCGACGCATCCGCAAGGCCGACCTGGTGATCACCGCGGAGGGGTCGATCGACTTCCAGACCCCGCACGGCAAGGTGCCGGCCGAGGTGGCCCGCCGGTGCGGGCGGCACGGCGTTCCCGTGATCGCGCTGGCCGGCTCGCTCGGCCACGGCGCCCCGGACGTGCACGACGTCGGCATCGCGGCCATCGCGTCGATCATTCCGGTGCCCATGCCGCTCGCCGAAGCCGTCGCGAACGGGGAGCGGCTGCTCATTGAAGCAGCCGAACGCACCATGCGCATGATCCTGCTCGGTGGGGCGGTCTCGGCGCGGACGGGAAGCAAGCGTCGAGCGAGCGCTTGATCGCCCGCTTCCTGCGTGGCGCGCGGCCTACGCTCGACGCATGATGCCGCGCACCGAGGGGCTGCACCACGTCACCGCCATCGCCGACGATCCGCAGACCAACATCGACTTCTACGTCACCGTCCTGGGGCTGCGCCTGGTGAAGCGGACGGTCAACTTCGACGACCCGTCCACCTACCACCTGTACTACGGCGACTCGTCGGGCACGCCCGGGACGTTGATGACCTTCTTCCCGTGGCAGAAGGTGCCGACGGGGCGGATCGGTGTGGGCCAGTCGACGGCGACCGCGTTCTCGATCCCGCAGGACTCCCTCGGGTGGTGGCGGGGTCATCTCACCGGACTGGGCGTGGACTCGACGATCACCGGCGCCTCGGACGGGGAGCGCCTGGTGCTCCGCGACCCGGACGGGTTGCGGCTCGAGTTGGTCGCGTCGAGCGTCGTCGATCCGCGGAATCCGTGGGACTCCGCGTCGGTGCCGGGTGAGCACGCGATCCGCGGTCAGCACTCGTCGGTGCTGACGGTCGAGGACGGGGACCGGACCGTCGCGACGCTCGTCGAGGACCTCGGCATGCGGGTGGAGTCCGAGCTGCCGGATCGCACCCGGCTGCGGGCGGGCCCCGGCGGCCCCGGCCACCTCGTCGACGTGGTGACCGACTCCCGCGGGGAGCAGGGGGTGGTGGCCGGAGGAACGGTGCACCACATCGCGTTCCGGGTCCCCGACCACGCCACTCAGGAGTTGTGGCGCGCGCACCTGGTCGATCGCGGCCACCACGTCACGAAGATCCTCGACCGGCAGTACTTCACGTCGATCTACTTTCGGGAGCCCGGTGGTGTCCTCCTCGAAGTGGCAACGGACACACCGGGATTCGACGTCGACGAGCCGCTGCTCGAGCTCGGCCGCGCCCTGAAGCTGCCGCCGTGGCTCGAGCCCGACCGCGAGGACATCGAGCGGTCGGTGCGGCCCGTCACCGTGCCGAGGGAGAACGACCCCGACTAACTCAGGTGGTGCACCTCCTGCAGCCCGTAGACGGGGGTGTCGATGCCCTCGTACCGCGCCTTGAGCTGCAGCCCGAGGTAGAGCGAGTAGTGGCGTGACTGGTGCAGGTTGCCGCCGTGGAACCAGAGGTTCTCCTGCTGGGTCGGCTTCCACATGTTGCGCTGCTCGCCCTCCCAGGGACCGGGGTCCTTGGTGGTGTCCGAACCGAGGCCCCACACTTTGCCCACCTTGTCCGCGGTCTCCTGGTCGACCAGATCGGCGACCCAGCCGTTCATCGAGCCGTAGCCGGTGGCGTAGACCACCAGATCGGCCTCGAGCTCGGTGCCGTCCGCGAGCACCACGGCGGTCTCGGTCAGGTGGTCGACCTGGCCGTTCACGAGCTTGATCGACCCGTCGGCGACGAGCTCGGACGCGCCGACGTCGATGTAGTAGCCGGATCCTCGGCGCAGGTACTTCATGAACAGCCCCGAGCCGTCGTCACCGAAGTCCTGCTGGAAACCGGCCGCGGCGAGGCGGTCGTAGAAGTCCCTGTCCTTCTCCGCGATCTGCTGGTACACGGGGATCTGGAACTCGTGCATGATCCGGTACGGCAATGAGGCAAACGTGAGATCGGCCTTCTGCGTGGTGGTTCCGCTCTGCACGGCCCGCTCGGAGTAGAGGTCGCCCAGCGCGATCTCGCACAGCGAGTCGGACTTGACGATGTGCGTGGACGAGCGCTGCAGCATGGTCACGTCGGCGCCCGTCTCGTACAGCGCCTTGTAGATGTCGTGGGCCGAGTTGTTGGAGCCGACCACCACGACCTTCTTGCCGACGTAGGCGTCGGGGCCGGGGTGCTGCGACGAGTGATGCTGCTCGCCGCGGAAGACGTCCATGCCGGGGAAGTTCGGGATGTTCGCCTTGCCCGACATTCCCGTCGCCATGACGAGGTGCTTCGGGGTGAGCGTCACCTTCTCGCCGTCGCGATCGACGACGACGGTCCACTGCTTCGTCTCCTCGTCGAAGGTGGCGGACTCGGCGGTGGTCCGGGTCCAGTAGGGGACCTCCATCACCTTCGTGTACATCTCGAGCCAGTCGCCGATCTTGTCCTTCGGAGCGAAGACGGGCCAGTTGTCCGGAAAGGGCAGGTAGGGGAGGTGGTCGTACCAGACCGGATCGTGGAGGCAGAGCGACTTGTAGCGGCCACGCCACTGATCGCCGGGCCGGTCGTTCCGGTCGACGACGATGGCCGGCACGCCCATCTGCCGCAGCCGCGCGCCGAGGGCGATGCCGCCCTGACCGCCACCGACGATCAGCACGTACGGCTGAACCGCGTAGCCGAGCTCCTTCTCCTCGAGCTCGCGTCGTTCCGCCCAGGTCTTCGTCTCCTTGTTCGACCCGTGCACGGCACCCATCGGCCGACGGTGCCCGCGGGGCTCCTCGTGGCCCTTCAGTTCCTGCATCGTGGTCAGCAGCGTCCACGCCTCGAGGTCGCCGTCGGCGTTCTCCCGCAGACGCAGGTGGCCCGACCCGCGGGCGGTGGCGGTCTCGAACGCGATCCAGGCGGAGTAGACACCGTCGGCCTCGTCCGGGGTCTCGGTGGTGTGGAACCCGCGCGGGTCGACGTCGTCGAGACGGGCGCCGAGCATGTCGGCGATCTGCTCGCGGCCCTCGACGGTCTTGATGTTCCAGGTGAACGTCACCAGGTCGCGCCAGAAGCTGGTCGTGGCGAACAGGGCCGCGACGCCCTCGACGTCGCGGGCGGCCAGGGCGCGGTCGAAATCCGCCAGCCAGGCGTCGACCCGCTGCTGCGGCGACCGGTCGGTGGTGGTGGGCGGTTCGAGAGTCTGGGTCATGGGTACTGCTCTCCCGTTCGAGGATCGGTGCGTGTCGAGCGTCACACGGACGCTGTGATGCACAGCACACGCCCCGACCGGGCCCCGCCGCGAGAGTTGCACGGGGTTGCAGTCCCCCCGGGAGCCGTCAGACCACCCGGTGCGGCGGTTCCTCACCCCGGGCGATCGCCACGGCGTTCAGCGCCGAGAGTCGCGCCATCTCCGATCGCACCGACACCGTCGCGCTGCCGACGTGGGGGAGCAGCACCGTGTTAGGCAGATCCGCGAGGCCCGGCGCCAGCTCGGGCTCGCGCTCGAACACGTCGAGTCCGGCCGCGGCGACGACACCGTCCCGCAACGCCTCGACCAGGGCCGTCTCGTCGACGACGGGTCCGCGGGCGGTGTTGATCAGGATCGCGTCGTCGCGCATCGCAGCGAGGACGTCGGCGTCCACGAGATGGCGCGTGTCGTCGGTGAGGGGCACGTGCAGTGAGAGGAAGTCGCTCTCCCGCACGAGGGTCGGCCAGTCGACGTGGGTGACCCGGCCGGCGAGGTCGCCCAGCTCGTGGTCGGCGACGTCGCGGTCCGACGGGGGCCGTGGGCAGAAGAGCACGGTCATGCCGAACCCGAGCGCCCGCCGGGCGGTGGCCTTCGCGATGCGACCGAAGCCGGCGAGGCCCAGGGTCCGCCCCGAGACGTCGGTGCCGAGCATCAGGTTCGGCTGCCACCCGTGGAACCCGCCCTCGCGCACCACGCGATCGGCCTCGACCGCACGCCGCGCCGTCGCCAGCATGAGCAGGACCGCGATGTCGGCGGTGGAGTCGGTGAGCACGCCCGGGGTGTTGCCGACGACGATGCCGTGGCGCTGCGCGGCGTCGACGTCGATGTTGTCGAAGCCCACCGCGTAGTTCGAGATGCCGGCGAGGGTGGCTCGGCTCAGCAGATCGGCGTCGAAGCGGTCACGCAACTGTGCGAGCACCACGCCGTGGCTGCCGTCGGTCACCGCGGTGCGCAGCGCGTCGGGGTCGATCGGCTCGTCGGAGAACGTCACGTTCCCGTACTCCCGGAGGATCGACGGGCCGGGCTCGGGGATCTGCGAGGTGACGAGGATGCGGTGGTCGGTCATGGCTGTCCGTTCCGGTCGGGGGTGGGGGCGGGTCGACCGAGCAGGTTGCGGTAGACCTCGTCGGTGTGAGCGCCGAGGTCCGGTCCGATCGACCGGACGGGCAGCGAGCGCTCGCCGAGGACGGGGACGATGCCGGGGAAGCCGACCGTCGCCGGTTCCGGCGCGCCGGTGTCCACCTCGAAGTGCTGGATCATGTCGCGGGCCGCGTACTGCTCGTCCGTGCAGATGTCGCGCGCGGTGTGGATGGGGCCGGCCGGCACCTCGGCCTGATCGAGCAGGCGCAACGCCTCGTCGCGGGTGAGCTCGGCCGCCCACGCTCCGATGGCGTCGTCGATCTCGTCCCGTCGCGCCCATCGACCCGCGTTGGTGGCCAGGTCCGGGTCGTCGGCGAGATCGGTGCGCCCGATCAGGCGCATGTAGCGACCGAAGATGGCGTCGCTGTTCCCGGCGACGACGACGGACAGGCCGTCGGCGCAGACGTAGGCGTTGGACGGGGCGATGCCCTCGGTCCGCCCACCGGTGCGACGACGTTCGACGCCGTACGCGAGGTAGTCGGGGATCAGCGACTCCATCATCGACAGCACGGCCTCGTTCAGCGCGACGTCGATGCTGCGCGCCCGCAGCGGCACCGCACCCGGGCGAGTGCGCTCGCGCTGCAGCAACGCCGTCACCGCACCGAACGCGGCGTAGAGACCGGCGATGGAATCGCCGATCGACACCCCGGTGCGCGACGGCGGGCGGTCGGGGTCGCCCACCAGCTCGCGCAGTCCGCCGTGGGCTTCGGCGACGGCCGCGAAGCCCGGCCGCGACGCCAGGGGGCCGGTCTGGCCGAACGCGGAGATGCGGGCGAGCACGATCTCGGGGTTGACCGCGTTCATCTCCTCCGGGCCGAGACCCCACCGCTCGAGGGTGCCGGGGCGGAAGTTCTCGAGCACCACGTCGCACACCGCGACGAAGTCGAGGACGTCGCGGCGTCCCGCGTCGGTCCGCAGGTCGATCACCACCGACTTCTTGCCGCGGTTGAGGGTGCGGAACAGCATCGAGGTGGTCCCGGCGTAGAGCCGCCAGTTCCGCAGTTCGTCGCCCGTGTGCGGACGCTCGACCTTGATCACCTCGGCGCCGAAATCGGCCAGCAGCCGGGCGGCGGTCGGCGCGGCGATGTAGTTCCCCAGCTCGAGAACGCGGATGCCGGCCAGGGGGAGCGGGAAGTCGTCGGCCACGGGCCGAAGCCTATGCAACCGCGTGCAACTCTTCTGCGAGTGGCCTGCGCCACAGCAGCATCGGAGCTCGTACCGATTGTGCAAGCCGACGCCGACCCCCGACCGAACGGACCCCACGATGCGTGCAGCCGTCTACCACGGACCCCAGCGAGTCGAGATCGAGGACGTGCCCACCCCGGAGCCGGGTCCGGGGGAGGTGGCCGTCGACGTCGCGTTCAACGGCATCTGCGGCACGGACCTGCACGAGTACTACGCCGGCCCGATCTTCGTGCCCACCTCGCCGCACCCGCTGACGGGGCGGCAGGCGCCGCTGACGATGGGCCACGAGTTCTCGGGAACCGTCGCCGCCGTCGGACCCGGCGTGGACGGCTGGGCGGTGGGCGATCGGGTCGCGGTCGAGCCGATCCACCGCTGCGGACAGTGCCCGCCCTGCCGGGCCGGCAACTACAACGTCTGCCAGCGGATCGGGTTCCACGGGTTGATGTCCGACGGCGGCATGGCCGAGCGCACGGTGGTACCGGTGCACATGCTCCACCGCCTGCCGGACTCGGTGTCGCTCGAACTCGGGGCTCTGGTCGAGCCGATGTCCGTCGCCTATCACGCGGCCACCCTCGGCGAGCCGCCCGCCGACGGCACGGCCCTGGTGTTCGGGGCGGGGCCGATCGGGATCGGACTCTGGTTCGCGTTGCGGGGCAAAGGACTCGAGAACGTGTACGTGGTCGAGCCGTCGGCGGACCGACGATCCGCCGTCGAGGCACTCGGCGCCCGCACGCTGGACCCGACCGGCGTCGACGTGCCCGCGTTCGTCGCGGACGCCACCGACGGCCGCGGTGCCGACGCGGTCTACGACGCGGCGGGAGTACGCCCCGCCGTCGAGACGGCGTTGGCCTGTGTCGGCTCGCGCCGGCCGATGGTGAGCGTCGCGATCTACGAGACGCCCCTCGAGACCCCGCTGCTGAACCTGGTCATGAACGAGTCCCGGATCCAGGGGTCCCTCTGCTACACCGCGGCCGACTACGAGGCGGTGATCGCCCTCATGGACGCCGGGACCTACGACACCACGGGATGGGTCGAGCACATCGCGCTCGAGGACGTCGTGACCGAGGGTTTCGACGCCCTGCACGCCGGTCGCAAGACCAAGGTGCTCGTCGACCCCACCCGCTGAGCGCACCCACCCCCGACGAAGGAGAACACATGAGTATCGACGGACAGGTCGCCCTGGTCACCGGCGCGGGCCGCGGCATCGGACGGGCGATCGCCCTGCGGTTGGCTCGCGACGGCGCCGACGTGGCGTTGCTCGACGTCCATGCGGACACGCCGGCCGCGGTCGCCGACGAGGTGCGGGACCTCGGCCGCCGGGCCGTCACCGTCACGGCCGACGTCGGGGACCGCGCTCAGGTGGCCGACGCGGTCGATCGCACCGTCGCCGAACTCGGCGGCCTCGACATCATGGTGAACAACGCGGGCATCGCCCTGGTCGGCCCGCTGTCCGAGATGACCGAGGAGCAGGTCGCCCGCATCTGGCGGGTGAACGTGGACGGTGTGCTGTGGGGCATCCAGGCCGCGGCGGCGTCCTTTCTCGCCCGCGGGGTGCGGGGCCGCATCGTCAACGCGTCGTCCATCGCCGGCCACGACGGGTTCGAGATGCTCGGCGTCTACAGCGCCACCAAGTTCGCGGTACGCGGGCTCACGCAGGCCGCGGCGAAGGAGTACGCCTCGGCGGGCATCACCGTGAACGCCTACTGCCCGGGCGTCGTCGGCACCGACATGTGGGTGGACATCGACCAGCGGTTCGCCGACCTGACCGGAGCACCGAAGGGTGCGACCTACGAGAAGTTCGTCGGCGGGATCGCCCTTGGCCGCGCTGAGACACCCGAGGACGTCGCCGGGTACGTCTCGTTCCTCGCGGGCCCCGATGCGGCCTACATGACGGGCCAGTCGGGTCTGATCGACGGCGGGCTGGTCTATCGGTGAGCGAGGGCGCGCCGACCCACCCCGGGGTGGCCGCGCGATGTGACGCGGAGCACAATCGATGACGATGACCCCCACCGCCGATCCCGAACCCGCCGTGTCCGCCGGGGAGGACCCGCGTCGCTACGCGCGACTGCTCACCGAGGTCTACGACGCCACGATGTCCGGTCGACGCGCCCCCGCGCGGCCCCGCGAGGTCATCGGTGACTCGTGGCGACGGGTCGCGGGGCTGGGCGTCGACCCCGATCACGGAGGTCCTGCGGACGCGCTCGGTGCCGGCGAGCTCGAGCGACTCCGCCGGGAATCGGGACTGGAGGAGATACTTCTCGATCTGACCGGCAGCCTGCGGTCGGTGCTGGCGGACTCGGAGAACCTGCTGGTGGTGGCCGACAGCGGGGGTCGGGTCCTCTGGCGCAGCGGTGCGCCCTCGGTGCTCGATCGGGCCGACCGGCTCGGTTTCGTCGAGGGCGCGGACTGGGCCGAGGACAGCGTGGGGACCAACGCGATCGGCACGGCGTTGGTGTCCCGCTCGGCCGTGCAGATCTTCTCGGCCGAGCACTATGTTCGGTCCCACCACGCGTGGACCTGCGCCAGCTCGCCCATCCAGGACCCACGCACGGGACGGGTGATCGGACTGGTCGACGTCAGCGGTCCGGCCTCGTCGGTACACCCGACCACGCTGGCGCTGATCGACGCGGTCTCGCGCCTGGCGGAGGCGCAACTCCGTGAGAAGCACCGGCTCTCCCTCGACACCCTGCGGTCGGTGGCCGCGCCCATGCTCGCCCGGTGCGACCGACCGGCGCTGGCCGTCGACGGACACGGATGGGTCGCCGCCGTTGCGTCGGTGCCGGTGCGCTCACGGGTGATGCTGCCGACCGACGTCGCCGCGGGGCAGCTCTGGGTGCCGTCCCTCGGCGTGTGCGACGTCGAGCCGCTGCCCGGCGGATGGATGGTGCGCCCGGCGGACCCCGCCGACACCGTGGTGGGAGGCGAGAGCGTGCCGACCACTCTGCGGATCGACGTCTCCGACACCGCGCGCACGCTGGTGGAGGTGCAGAGCCGATTCGGGCGGTGGAGTCACGAGGCGACGCCGCGGCACGCGGAGATCCTTTTCCTGCTCGCCGTCCACCGCGACGGCCGCACCGCCGCGGAGCTCGCGGCGGACCTGTTCGGCGATCACGGCCGGGCGATCACCGTGCGTGCCGAGATGTCCCGTCTTCGCAAGGCGTTCGCGGGGGTGGTGCTCGCGCAGCCCTACCGCATCGATCCCGCCGCCGTCGTCGAACTCGTGCTGCCGGACGACCGTGCCCGGTTGCTCCCGCAGTCGTCGGCGCCCGGCGTGCGCCCGTTCCGGGTAGCGCAGTGAGCGCGTGACCGACACTCGACTCGAACGCGAGGCGATCCGTGCCCGGCTGGCGGCGTTCGACGCCCGTCCGCTGAGTACCGGCGAGCGTCGCCGGGCGGCGGTCGCTCTCGCCGTGGCGGGGGAGCCGGGTGCCCGTGAGCTGGTACTCACCCGTCGACCGACTCGGATGCGCGCCCATCCCGGCCAGTTCGCGTTGCCCGGCGGCCGACTGGACGAGGGGGAGAGCGCCGAGGACGCCGTGCTGCGCGAACTGCACGAGGAAATCGGCGTGCGGGTCGGCCGCGACGCCGTCCTCGGTCGACTGGACGACTACGCGACGCGCTCGGGCTACGTCATCACCCCGTTCGTCGTGTGGATCGCCGACGTTCCCGGCCCGCTGCGACCGAGCCCCGACGAGGTCGAGGTGCTCTACCGCGTGAGCCTCGACGAGATCGACGTCGACGCGCAGTTCGTCACGATCCCCGAGTCGCCCCGACCCGTCGTGCAGTGGCCCTTCCGCACCACACGCATCCACGCCCCGACCGGAGCCGTGGTCCACCAGTTCCGCGAGGTGGTCCTGCACGGCCGGGCCACGCGCGTCGCCGAGTTCGAGCAACCCGTGTTCGCCTGGCGCTGACCAGGTCGAGACCGGGATGTGCCATGCTCGGGCGATGACGGCACCCGAGCCGGACCGGCCCGCCGGCACGATCGCGACCGTGTTCGCGGACCGCATCGTCACCGTTCCCAACGCGCTCAGCGTGATTCGGCTGATCGGCGTCCCCGTCTTCCTCTGGCTGCTCCTCGTCGACCGGGCCTACGGATGGGCTCTCGCCCTGCTGCTCGTCAGCGGAGCCACCGACTTCCTCGACGGCAAGCTCGCCCGAATCCTCGATCAGTCGTCGGCGCTCGGGGCGCTGCTCGATCCGTTCGTGGACCGCCTCTACGTCGTGGCCACCCTCGCCGGATTCGCGATCGCCGGCATCGTGCCGTGGTGGATCGCGGTGGTGCTCGTCGGACGCGACGCCGTCCTGGCCGCCGCGCTGCTGCTGTACCGGCGGCGCGGCCTCGGTCCGCCCGAGGTGATCTATCTGGGCAAGGCCGCCACGTTCGTCGTCATGGTCGCACTGCCCCTGCTGCTGGCGGCGAACCTGGACACCGCGGTGACCGACGCGGTGCGGCCCGTCGCGTCCGCGCTGCTGATCTGGGGCACGGGCCTCTACGTCTGGACCGGCGCGCTCTATCTGCGGTTGGCGTTCGGTCCCGTCCGGCGTCTGCCGCGACGGACCGGCCGGTGACGGTACGCTCGGCGCGGCAGCGGTGACCCGCCCGGGACGCACGTTCGCCACCCGGTGACCGAAAGGACCGAGATCACGTGAGCCAGACCGACATTCCCGCCGAGCTGCGGTACACGGCCGAGCACGAGTGGGTGCAGCGCACCGGGCCGACCACCGTCCGCATCGGCATCACCGACTACGCGCAGTCGCAGCTCGGCGACGTGGTGTTCGTGCAGCTCCCCGCCGAGGACGACGCCGTGACCTCCGGCGAGTCGTTCGGCGAGGTCGAGTCGACCAAGAGCGTCTCCGACATCTACGCCCCGCTGAGCGGCACCGTGGCCGCCGTCAACGGCGACCTCGACGGCGACCCCGAGCTGGTGAACTCCGACCCCTACGGCGCCGGGTGGCTCGTCGACCTGACCGCGGCGTCCGAGTCGGACCTCGACGACGCGCTCGAGGGGATGCTGGACGCGGAGGCCTACGCGTCCATCACAGCCGCATAACGGCCGACGTCGACGGGTGGGCAAGCATGCCCGTGCGGCCGGGTCCGCAAGGTACGGTCGGTAAGGTCCTCACGTCGGTCGCGGGCCCCACGGCCGAGTGTCCGACAGCAGTAGCCGGCAGTCCGCCGGAGAAGCACCATCGATACGTGCCGAGCCGATCGGTCGAGTCACGACCGATCGGACCGAGGAGGAGAAACGTGAGCGACAACGGCAACGACGGCGTGTACGGAGAAGCCCCGGCGGAGACCACCTCGGTCTTCCGTGCGGATTTCCTGAACGAGATGGATTCCGCTGCCGCGCAGGGGACGTCGTCCGAAGCCCCCGTGTCGGGCGTCGAGGGCCTGCCCGTCGGGTCGGCGCTGCTCGTGGTCAAGCGCGGCCCCAACGCCGGATCGCGCTTCCTGCTCGATCAGCCGACCACCTCCGCCGGGCGCCACCCGGACAGCGACATCTTCCTGGACGACGTGACCGTCAGCCGTCGTCACGCGGAGTTCCGGCAGGACGAGGACAACTTCCAGGTCGTCGACGTGGGCAGCCTCAACGGCACCTACGTCAACCGTGAGCCCGTCGACTCGGCCGTGCTGGCCAACGGCGACGAGGTGCAGATCGGCAAGTTCCGTCTGGTCTTCCTGACCGGCCCGAAGGGTCAGGCCAGCGACGCGGCCGGCGAGGCGTCCGCGGGCAGTCGATGACCGCAGTCGGGCAGCAATCCAGCAGCGGCGGAATGTCGATCGGCACGGTGCTCGATCGACTCCGCCCGGATTTCCCCGACGTCACCATTTCGAAGATCCGGTTCCTCGAGGCCGAGGGGCTGATCTCTCCGGAACGGACGGCGTCGGGCTACCGCCGCTTCTCCGTTCAGGACTGCGAGCGACTGAAGTACGTGCTCACCGCGCAGCGTGACCACTACCTCCCGCTCAAGGTGATCAAGGAGCAGCTCGACGCCCTCGACGAGGGCGCCACCGTGGCGGCCGTCGACGGCCCGGCGCGGGGGCCGCGCAGGGGTCCGCGAGCGCTCGCGCTCGCCCCGGCCGTCTCGCCCACCGAGTTTCTCGGCGAGCGCCGCGTCCGGATGAGTCGGGCGGACCTGCTTGAGCGCGCGGGAGTGGACGAGCCGTTCCTGCTCGACCTGCAGAAGGCGGGCCTGCTGACCGCGGGACCCGCGGGCTACTTCGACGAGGACGCGGTGGTCTTGGTGCGCACCGCCGCGGCGATGGCGCAGTACGGCCTCGAGGTGCGGCACCTGCGAGCGTTCAAGCTCGCGGCGGACCGCGAGGCCACTCTGCTGGCACAGGTGGCGGGCCCGGTGGCGCTGGGTCGCGACGCGGGGGCACGGGACCGGGCGGAAGAGCTGGTTCGCGAGCTCGCCGCGCTGTCGTTGACCCTGCACACGTCGCTGGTGAAAGCGGCCGTGCGGGGCGTGCTGGACTGACGGGGCCCGGCGGACCCGCGACGGGAGTCGGGGTGCGTCACTACACTCGAACGGGTGCGTCGAGCAGGTGGGAGGCAAGCGCGATGAGTGAGATGCGCGTCATCGGAATCAGGGTCGAACAACCCCAGAACCAGCCGGTTCTCCTCCTCCGCGAGGAGGACGGCGAGCGGTATCTGCCCATCTGGATCGGTCAGACCGAGGCCACGGCCATCGCGCTCGAGCAACAGGGGGTGCAACCTCCGCGGCCGCTCACGCACGATCTGATCGGGGACATCGTGACCGCGTTGGGGCGATCCCTGCGCGAAGTCCGCATCGTCGACCTGCAGGAGGGCACGTTCTACGCGGATCTGGTGTTCGACCAGAACGTCCGCGTGTCGGCCCGGCCGTCCGACTCCGTCGCCATCGCCCTGCGCGCGGGGGTGCCGATCCACGCGGAGGAATCCGTGCTCGCCGAGGCCGGTCTGGTCATGCCCGACGAGAAGGAGGACGAGGTGGAGAAGTTCAAGGAATTCCTCGACACCATCTCGCCCGACGACTTCAAGGCCACGGACGGATAACGATCGAGTCTCACCCTCGACTTGAGGTCGAGACTCACCGCGTGGCGCGTTGTGCGGCACCCCGTCGGTCTCTAGCGTTCGGGTCGATGAAGCACGTGCCGTCGGCGCGACTGGCGTAGTCTCGACCCGAGAGGTCGAGTTGTCGGATGTCACGGAGTTCATCGTCGGTTTCACCGCGAGAGACACATCCGAGAGGGAGAGAACAACGTGGCAGATCAGCCGCTGGAGCCGCAGCAGACTCCGCAGTCCGAAAACGGCGCTGCCGGTGCTGTCGGCGTAGTCGGTGCGGACGAGGTGCAGCCCGGCCTCTTCCCCGACGACTCCGTGCCGGACGAGCTGGTCGGCTACCGCGTCCCCAGTGCCTGCCAGATCGCGGGCATCACGTACCGCCAGCTCGACTACTGGGCCCGCACGGGCCTGGTGGTGCCCTCGATCCGCGGCGCGGCCGGCTCCGGCAGCCAGCGGCTCTACTCCTTCAAGGACATCCTGGTCCTGAAGATCGTCAAGCGTCTCCTCGACACCGGGATCTCGCTGCAGAACATCCGTGTCGCGGTCGACCACCTCCGCCGTCGCGGTGTGGCCGATCTGGCGCGCATCACGCTCTTCTCCGACGGCACCACCGTGTACGAGTGCACGTCCGCCGAGGAAGTGGTGGACCTGCTCCAGGGCGGACAGGGAGTCTTCGGCATCGCCGTCAGCGGCGCCATGCGGGAACTCACCGGCACCATCGCCGACTTCCCGGCCGAGCGGGCCGACGGCGGGGAAGCGCAGCCGACCCCCGAGGACGAGCTGGCGTCCCGGCGTAAGAACCGCGCCAACCGCAAGACCGGCTGAGCGCGGCCTATACTCGGCGGTGCGTCGACGCCGCACGGGAGAGCTTCGACCACGGTCCGACCGTAGCCGGTCGCGGCACGGGTCGAGCGCCGAAGGAGCAGCACCTCTCCGTCAATCTCTCAGGCCCCCGGACCGTGCGGGCTCCGACGCCTCTGGAAAGCGGTGGAACAGCCCACCCGCCCACGGGGAAAGGCGCACCCGCGCCGAATCTCTCAGGCGCCCGTGGTCACGGGCACACGACAGAGGGGGAGGGGCGTCCTTCCCTGCGCGGAGGACGTGCACCTCACCGCGAGCCCCTCGGGAGAATTCCGTGACCGCACGTACCTTCGTCGACCGCCACATCGGACCCGATGCCGAGCAGACCGCCCGTCTGCTCGACGTCATCGGCGTCGACAGCCTCGACGCACTGGCCGCCGCGGCGGTGCCCGCCGACATCCTCGACGACGCGCCGCACGGCATCGCCGACGGACTCGAGGCGCTGCCCGAGCCCGTGTCCGAGCAGGAGGCGCTGGCCGAACTCGCCGCCCTCGCCGCGTCGAACACCGTGGCGGTGTCCATGATCGGCACGGGCTACAGTGCGACGCTCACGCCCCCGGTCCTCGTGCGCAACATCCTCGAGAACCCCGCCTGGTACACCGCGTACACCCCGTACCAACCCGAGATCAGCCAGGGCCGCCTCGAAGCCCTGCTCAACTTCCAGACCATGGTCGCCGACCTCACCGGAATGGAGATCGCCAACTCGTCGATGCTCGACGAGGGGACGGCCGCCGCCGAGGCCATGACGCTGCTGCGGCGCGCCGGCAAGTCCAAGTCCGCCCGGCTGATCGTCGACACCGATCTCTTCCCGCAGACCCGCGCCGTGATCGACACGCGCGCCGAGCCGCTCGGCATCGAGATCGTCGAGGCCGACCTGGCCGACGGACTGCCCGACGGCGACTGCTTCGGGGTGATCACCCAGTCACCCGGCGCGTCGGGTCGGCTGCTGGACGTCACCGATCTGTGCGCGGCCGCGCACGAGCGTGGCGCACTGGTCGCGGTCGGCGTCGACCTGCTCGCGGCCACGCTGATCACCCCGGCGGGGGAGCAGGGCGCCGACGCGTGCTTCGGCACCACGCAGCGCTTCGGCGTGCCGATGGGCTTCGGCGGACCGCACGCCGGGTATCTCGCCGTGCGCTCGTCGCATGCCCGGCAGCTGCCGGGACGCCTGGTGGGCGTCTCCAAGGACGCCGACGGCTCCGTCGCCTACCGCCTCGCGCTCCAGACCCGTGAACAGCACATCCGCCGCGAGAAGGCGACCAGCAACATCTGCACGGCGCAGGTGCTCCTGGCCGTCGTCGCTGCGATGTACGCGAGCTACCACGGTGCCGACGGTCTGACCGCCATCGCTCGCCGCGTCGCCGGGCACGCGGCCGGCCTCGCCGCCGGACTTCGCGCTGCGGACGTCGAGGTGGTGCACGCATCGTTCTTCGACACCGTGCTCGCCCGCGTCCCCGGCCGGGCCGCCGAGGTGGTCGCCGCCGCGAAACGCGACGCGGGCATCAACCTGCGGCACGTCGACGACGACCACGTCGGCATCGCGACCGACGAGGCCACGACCGACGAGCACGTCGCCGCCGTCCTGCGCGCGTTCGGAGCGCCCGCCGAGGCGATCGAGGCACTCGAGGTGAGGCACCCGGCCATTCCCGACGCGCTCGCGCGCCGCACCGAGTTCCTCACGCACCCGGCGTTCGTCCGCTACCGCACGGAGACGGCGATGCTGCGCTACCTGCGCTCCCTCTCGGACAAGGACATCGCGCTCGACCGCAGCATGATTCCGCTGGGGTCCTGCACGATGAAGCTCAACGCCACCGCCGAGATGGAGCCGATCACCTGGCCCGGGTTCTCGCAGGTGCACCCGTTCGCGCCTGCCGAGGACGCCCCCGGCCTGCTGCGGGTGGTGCAGGACCTCGAGCAGTGGCTGGTGGCCGTGACGGGTTACGACGCCGTCTCCCTGCAGCCCAACGCCGGCAGCCAGGGGGAATACGCCGGTCTGCTCGCGATCCGGAACTACCACCTCGACCGCGGTGACGACCGGCGCACGATCTGCCTCATCCCGTCCAGCGCCCACGGCACCAACGCCGCGTCCGCCGTGATGGCAGGCATGAAGGTCGTCGTCGTCGCCTGCCGTCCCAACGGCGACGTCGACGTCAGCGATCTGCGCGCCAAGGTCGCCGAGCACGCCGACACGCTCGCGGCCATCATGATCACCTACCCGTCCACCCACGGGGTCTACGAACACGAGATCGCGGACATCTGCGCCGCCGTGCACGACGCCGGTGGTCAGGTCTACGTGGACGGCGCCAACCTCAACGCCCTGGTCGGCGTGGCGCGTCCGGGACGGTTCGGCGGCGACGTCAGCCACCTGAACCTGCACAAGACCTTCTGCATCCCCCACGGCGGCGGCGGCCCGGGTGTCGGGCCGATCGGCGTGCGCTCCCACCTCGCCCGGTTCCTGCCCGGCCACCCGCACGTCGACGGGCTGGGGGAGACCGGCGCCGTGTCGGCCGCGCCCTACGGCAGCGCGTCGATCCTGCCGATCACGTGGGCCTACATCCGTATGATGGGGGCCACCGGCCTGCGCCGCGCGACGCTGACGGCCATCGCGTCCGCCAACTACATCGCCCGTCGGCTCGACGAGTACTTCCCGGTGCTCTACACCGGCGACAGGTCGATGGTCGCCCACGAGTGCATCCTCGACCTGCGGCCCATCACCGCCCGTACCGGCGTGACGGTGGACGACGTCGCGAAGCGGTTGGCGGACTACGGCTTCCATGCCCCCACGATGAGCTTCCCGGTGGCCGGCACGCTCATGGTCGAGCCGACCGAGAGCGAGAACCTCGAGGAGATCGACGCCTTCGTCGACGCCATGATCGCCATCCGCGGGGAGATCGACCGGGTCGCGGCCGGTGAGTGGCCCGTCGAGGACAATCCGTTGCGGGGCGCACCGCACACGGCCCACTGCCTGGTCACGGAGTGGACCCACCCGTACACCCGCGAGGAGGCGGTCTACCCCGCCGGACTCGGGCGGCCCAAGGTGTGGCCGGCCGTGCGCCGGATCGACGGGGCCCACGGCGACCGCAACCTGGTGTGCTCGTGCCCGCCGCTCGAGGCGTTCGCGGAGTAGTCGGGTCAGGCCGCCGTCCGGAGTTCGAGCATCGTGATCTCCGGCGGCGCGCCGATGCGGACCGGCGGCCCCCAGGCCCCGGCGCCGCGAGTGGTGTAGATCGTGGTGTCGCCGATGGTGTCGAGCCCCTGCACGGTGGGCTGCTGCAGCGGCACCAGGTAGGGAATCGGCCAGATCTGTCCGCCGTGCGTGTGCCCCGAGACCTGCAGATCGACCCCGAGGTCCGACGCTTCGACCGCCTGTTTCGGCTGGTGGGCGACAAGCAATTGGAAGTCGTTCCGGTCGGTGCCGTCCAGCGCTGCGGGCAGGTCCGGCTGGTACGGCTCCGGGGCGGTGAGATCCTCGATGCCCACCAGGTCGATCGTGTCGACGCCGCGGGTGAGCCGAACCGACTCGTTGCGGAGCACGGTGGGCCCCAGGGAGTCGAACAGGTCGAGCCACCGTCCGCCGTCTCCGGCGTAGAACTCGTGGTTGCCGCTGGTGACGAAAACCCCCATCGGGGCGTCGAGACGACTCAGGGGCCTCAGCGACGGTCCGACCAGCTCTGTGGTGCCGTCGATCAGGTCGCCCGCCACCAGAATCAGGTCCGGTGACTGCGCCATGATCTCGTCGACCACGCCGTCGACGAAGCGCTCACCGCGCGCAGGACCGACGTGCAGGTCGGACACCACGGCCACCCGCATGACGTCGAACGACGCGGGCAGGCCGGGCAGGCTCACCTCGGTGCGGGTGACCTCGGGCGAGGCCGCGTCCACCACGCCGTAGCCGACGGCCGCAATCGTGCCCAGCACGAGCACGGTGTTGGCCCGACGCACCGTGGTGCGGCGGGCGTCCGACCCGTCCCGACGGGTAACGGCAGCGCCGAGTCGCATCACCCCTGCGAGCAGGGCGACGAGAAGGGACCCGAGCACGAGGTAGAGCAGCACGGCCAACCAACTCAGGCCCGGGTAGGCGATGTACCGGGCCCACGCGGGGTCGAGTACCTCACCGGAGCCGATGCCGACGACCGCCGCTGCCCAGAACAGGACGAGCACCGCATCGACCGCACGCCCCGTGCCGCGACGAAGGCCGCCTGCGACGACCAGGCGTCGGTGGAGCCAGAACGTCACGAGCCCGAGGACGACGGCGAAGACCGCCATGCGGATCACCGGGCGGAGGTCAGTCGCTCGAGGGTCCCGGCCAGGCCGGGGTCGGACGATGCTGTGACGATCACGTCTCCACCTGTCTGCCCCGCGGCGCTGCGCAGGGTGTCGATATCGGAATTGTCCGCCAACGACACGACGTCGAGGCGGACCGGCCGCGCCGGATCGACGGCGCCGGCCAGGGACTGCAGGAACGACGACGACGAGATCGACGTGTCGTCGTTGGGTCCGTCGGTCACGAGCAGGACGGACTGGGGGCCGTCGGGAGTCCAGTTCTCGACGGCGGAGCGGTAGGCGGCGAGCACCGCCGCGTACGTCGAGGTGGCGGTCTGCGGGGTGATGCTCGCCAGGGCGTCCAGACCCGTCCGTGCGCTCTCCGCCGCCGGGCCGAGGGGAGCCAGGACGCGGTACGGGCGGGATCCGTCCAGCCCGCGGCTGTAGATCCACACGCCGAGGCGGCCGTCACCGGACAGCGCGCCCGTTGCCTGGCCGAGGGCCGCGCGGACGTTGTCGAGCCGGGTGCTCCCGCCGTCGATGGACTCCATCGACCCGGACACGTCGAGCAGCAGCGTGGTCGAGGCCGGCTGACTCGGCGCCGCGACAGTTCCGAGCACTGCGGCCCGCGCGTCGGGCGTCGGAACCGGCGCAACCGTGTCGACGGCGGGGAAGTCCAACCCGGCGATCGGCTCCGGGGCGGTATCGGCGGATCCGTCCGTGGCCCCGGCGGATCCTCCGGGAACACGGAACCCGGCCGCAAGGAACGCCTCGCGCCCCGGCGTCGACCGGACGTACTCGAGGAACTCGGCGGCCGCGGCGCGAGCGGTCGGGTCGGCTGTGGCGAGGACCAGTCCGGGATGGTCCGCCATCGGTGTGGGCCCGGACGGTCGGAACGCCGCCAGTTGCTGGCCCTCGCGGACGCGGGTGGCCAGCTGCTGCTCGGTCACGGGGACGGCACCGAGCGGCGCCGCGGCCGGATCCGGTGCCCGAACGATCGCGTCGAGGGCGGTGTCGACGTCGGAGATCTCGGCCGGGACCTCGGCGGCGGCCAGGGCGACGCGGGACACCGCGGAGACCGCGGCGGGCGACGTGGCGCGGTCGACGGTGAGCGGTTGTGTCTCCGTCGCGGGGTCGGTGGCCACCGCCACCACCGTGGCCGCGGTGGTCGGGCCGCCGGGCAGGGCGAGTCGTACGGGGTCGGCCGACGTCACCAGAGCGGGAAGGTCGGTCCACCGCGACTCGGTGGCCGAGAGGCGGTCAGCGGCGGTGGGCGCGGCGCCGAGGACCACGGGGGAGGTGACCACCGATCTCGGGGTGATGTCCGTGCCGCGGGCGGCGACCGCAGCCGCCGCCGAGGCCGTGTCGGTGGGCACCCAGAGCGCGGGCTCCGGTCCCGCGACGGACGGGTCGTACATCGGGGCGGCGAGAGCCTCGGCGGCCACCGCCGTGGGCGTGGCCGTCACCTCGGTGGTGATGCACTGATCCCGTACCACCGGGCCGCCGGCCGTCCAGGACTCGCCGAGCGTGCGCAGCACGTCGGCGATGTCCGGGTCGGCGGTGACGGCCAGGGTCGCCTCACCCTCCACGCAGGCCCGGGCGGCCTGCTGGGCTTCCTCCGCGGACCGGTCGCGAACCGCGAACCAGCCGACCACGGCGGCCGCGAGCAGGACGAGGACCACGACGGTCGCGACGACGCCGCGGGAGACCCCGCGGCGTCGTCGATCCGCGTGACCGCGGCGGTGGTTACCCACAGGACGTCATCGGGCGTTGGCGGCCTTGTACTCGCGACGACGAGCGTGGAGGATCGGCTCGGTGTAGCCGTTGGGCTGCTGCGTGCCGAGCAGGATGAGGTCCTTCGCCGCGTTGAACGCGATGTTGGTCTCGGGGTTCTCGGCGAGCGGCCGATAGGTCGGATCGCCGGCGTTCTGCCGGTCGACCACCGGTGCCATGCGGTGCAGCGAGGCCAGCACGTCGTCCTCGGACACGACGCCGTGGCGCACCCAGTTGGCGAGGAGCTGGCTCGAGATGCGCAGCGTCGCACGGTCTTCCATGAGGGCGACGTCGTCGATGTCGGGCACCTTCGAGCAGCCGACGCCGTGGTCGATCCAGCGCACGACGTAGCCGAGGATGGACTGGCAGTTGTTGTCGAGCTCGCGCTGCTTGTCCTCTGCGCTCCACGAAGTGTCCGCGGCCAACGGGATCTCGAGGATCTGATCGACGGTGGCCCGCTTGGCCTTCGCGATCTCCTCCTGCCGGGCGAACACGTCCACCTTGTGGTAGTGCAGCGCGTGCAGGGTCGCGGCCGTCGGGGACGGCACCCAGGCGGTGTTGGCGCCGGCCTTCGGGTGGCCGATCTTCTGCTCGAGCATGTCGGCCATCAGGTCCGGCATGGCCCACATGCCCTTGCCGATCTGCGCCTTCCCCTCGAGGCCGGCGGCCAGGCCGGTGTCGACGTTCCAGTCCTCGTACGCGGCGATCCACGTCTGCTTCTTCATCTCGGCCTTGCGGACCACCGGCCCGGCCTCCATGGAGGTGTGGATCTCGTCGCCGGTGCGGTCGAGGAAGCCGGTGTTGATGAACACCACCCGCTCCTTCGCCGCGGCGATGGCGGCGGCGAGGTTGACGGTGGTGCGCCGCTCCTCGTCCATGATGCCGACCTTGAGGGTGTTGCGGGACAGACCCAGCAGGTCCTCGACGCGGGCGAACAACTCGTCGGTGAACGCGACCTCGGCGGGACCGTGCATCTTCGGCTTGACGATGTAGAGCGAGCCGGTGCGGCTGTTGGTCAGCTCCACGTCGCCGGTGAGGCTGTGCATACCGCACAGCGAGGTCATGATCGCGTCCAGGATGCCCTCGGGCACCTCGTTGCCGTCGGCATCGAGGATCGCGTCGGTGGTCATCAGATGCCCGACGTTGCGCACGAACAGCAGCGACCGGCCGTGCAGCACCAGCTCGGAGCCGTCGAGGGCAGTGTAGACGCGGTCGGGGTTCATGGTGCGGGTGAAGGTCTTGCCGTTCTTGGTGACCTCCTCGGCGAGGTCGCCGCGCATCAGGCCCAGCCAGTTGCCGTACCCGAGGACCTTGTCCTCGGCGTCGACGGCGGCGACGGAGTCCTCGAGGTCCATGATGGTGGTGACGGCCGACTCGACCAGCACGTCCTTCACGCCGGCGGCGTCGGTGCTGCCGATGGGGCTGTCCGCGTCGATCTGCAGTTCGAGGTGCAGGCCGTGGTGGCGGAACAGGATGCCCGTGGGCGCCGACGGCTCGCCGGTGTAGCCGACGAGCAGGGCGGGGTCGGCCAGGCCGGTGGTCTCACCCGAGGCGAGGGTGACCACGAGGGCGGAGCCGTCGATCACGTAGGACGTGGCGTCGACGTGCGAGCCCGACTCCAGCGGCACGGCCTCGTCGAGGAACGCGCGGGCGTAGGCGATGACCTTGTCGCCGCGGACCCGGTTGTAGGAGGTGCCTTTCTCGGCGCCCCCGTCCTCGGGGATGGCGTCCGTGCCGTACAGGGCGTCGTAGAGCGAGCCCCAGCGAGCGTTGGAGGCGTTGATCGCGAAGCGGGCGTTGAGCACCGGCACCACCAACTGCGGACCCGCGGTGGAGGTGATCTCCCGGTCCACCCCGGAGGTGGTGATCGAGAACGGGGCAGGCTGCTCCTCGAGGTACCCGATCTCCTGCAGGAACGCCTTGTACGCGGCCTTGTCGTACCCGGCGCCCGGGTGCTCGGAATGCCAGGCGTCGAGCTTGCCCTGGATCTCGTCACGGGTATCGAGCAGAGCGCGGTTCTTCGGGGCGAGGTCCGTCAGCAGCGACTCCACCCCGGACCAGAACGCCTCCGCCTCGACACCGGTACCCGGCAGGGCCTTCGACTGCACGAACTCGTGCAGAACAGCGGCAACCTGCAGACTTCCGACCTGGACGCGTTCCGTCATCTGTAGCCCCTCACTCGACTCTCGTCGGCCGCGGCACCGTTGCCGCGCCACGGCTGATGTTACCCACTGGTATTCACGCCGGAGTGCACCAGGAGTGTCCGACACCCGTCGATCACCCGCGCTCGCAGTCCGGTCGCCCGCTCCGCGACGTCCTGCTGCGCCCGCACGTACTCCGCCCGCCCGGCCGGCGTCTCGACCGCGATCGGGGCGTAGCCGTACTCTCGCAGGTCGTACGGACTGGCGCGCATGTCGATCTCGCGGGCGGTCCGTGCCAGGTCGAAGCAGTCCAGCAGGAGGTCGGACGGGAGCAGCGGTCCCAGCTTGGCCACCCACTTGTAGAGGTCCATGGCCGCGTGCAGGCAGCCGGGTTGCTCGGTCCGCAGACGGTGGTCGGGGGAGAGCTCCGTGTCGTTGCGGGGGACGGCGTCGGGGGTGAAGAAGCGGAACGCGTCGTAGTGCGTGCACCGCAGCGGCATGTCCTCCACCACCCGGTCGGTTCCCGCGTGCCCGAGCCGCAGGGGGACGTCGTGGCGCAGGGCGTCGTCGCCGCCCCGGTAGACCATCGCCCACTCGTGCAGGCCGAAGCAGCCCAGCCGGGCCGGTCGCGCCGCGGTACGGGTGAGCAGGGTGTGCACGAACTCGACCGCCGCGAGTCGCTTGACGAGGAACTCGTCGGACACCGCCACCGCGGGAACGCCGCCGACCACGACGGACGTGTAGCCGGTGCGGTCGCGGTAGGCCGCCGCGCCGTCGCCGACGAGCGCGGTGCCGTGGCCGGGATGCCACCGGCGCAGATGCCCCGGCTTGAGGCTGTAGTAGGTGAAGAGGAAGTCGGTGACCGGATGGGTCGCCCCGCTCGCCCGGCGCGCGAGATAGTCGCCGATCGCGTCGTCCACGCGCTGCTCGTGTGCCGCCCGTCGCGTGTCCAGGTCGGCGGGATCCAGCACGATCACGTCTGCTCGTCCGGCCCCGGAACGACGTCCTCCACGCGGTGGGTGCCGTCGCGCACCGTGCCCACGAATTCCTCGACCAGGTCCTCGAGCGCGACGATGCCGATGGTGCCCTGCCCGGGTTCCGCGACCGCCGCGAGGTGGCTCCGGCGACCGCGCAGGCGCGCCAGCGCCTCGTCCAGCGGCGTCCTGCTGTCGACCACCGGCAGCATGCGCACGTCCGACCGCGGGATCACCGTGTCGGCGTCCGCGTTCGGGTCGGCCATGAGGTCGAGCACGTCCTTGAGGTGGAGGTAGCCGATGAGCCCGTCGGCGTCGTCGCGCACGGGGTAGCGAGAGAAGCCCGTCTCGCGCACCGCCTCCTCGATGGCTCCCAGGGTGGGTCCGTCCGGACCGGTGCGCACCGTGCGGGCCCGGTCCAGCGGGATGAGAACCTCGCGCACCGTGCGGCCCGACGTCTCGAGCGCGCGGGCGAGCCGGCGGTGCTCCTCCTCGTCGATCAGGCCTTCGGACCGGGATTCGCCGATCATGTCCGAGAGCTGATCGGCGGACACGGACGATTCCAGTTCGTCGCGGGGTTCGACTCGCAGGGCTCGCAGTGTCGCGTTGGCGCACAGGTTGTAGAAGGCGATCAACGGCTTGGCGACGGCGAGCCAGCGCAGGTGCATCGGCACCAGCAACATCGCGGTCGATTCCGGGCCGGCGATGGCGATGTTCTTCGGCACCATCTCGCCGACGAGGATGTGCAGGATCACCACGATCATCAGCGCCAGCGTGAACCCGACCGGGTGCAGCAATTGCTCCGGCAGTCCGGCCCACTCGAACGGTCGCTCGATCAGATGGGCCACGGCGGGCTCGGCCACCCGGCCGAGCAGGATCGAGCAGATGGTGATGCCGAGCTGCGCCGCGGCCAGCATCAACGACAGGTTCTGGCCGGCCTCGATCACGACCGCGGCCCGCTTCTTCCCCTGGGCCACCAGGCTGTCCAACCGGTCCCGCCGAGCGGAGATCAACGAGAACTCGGCGCCGACGAAGAAGGCGTTGAGCAGCAACAGGATCACGGCGAGGCCCACCGCGGCGACGTCACCCACGGTCGTCCTCCACCCCGGTGCCGCGCAGCCGACCCATCTCCTCGGGACCGGCGGGCCGCACGAGAATCCGGTCGATCCGTCGTCCGTCCATCGACTCCACCCGTGCGATCCATCCGCCGTGCGCGTCGTCCTCGGACTCGCCGACGGCCGTGGGCAGTACCACGCGATCGCCGGCCTCCGGAATGCGAGCGAACCGGGTCAGCACCAGCCCACCGAGCGTCTCGTAGTCACCGCTCGGCGCGGCGTACCCGGTGTGTTCGATCACCTCGTCGATGCGCAGCAGGCCCGAGCACAACCAGCCGTCGCCGACTCTCTGTACGTCGACGTCCGGGGTGTCGTGCTCGTCGCGCACGTCGCCGACGATCTCCTCGATGAGGTCCTCCATGGTGACGATGCCGGCGGTGCCGCCGTACTCGTCGACGACGAGCGCGACCTGCATCCCGTCGGCGCGCACGCGGTCCATCACCGTGTCGCCGTCGAGACTCGCGGGCACCGTCGGGACCCGGGCGGCCAGGGTCCGAACGGGTGTGGTCGCGCGCTCGACGGCGGGCACGGTGAACGCGTGCTTGATGTGCACCACGCCGAGGGTGTCGTCGAGGTCGCCGGCGACGACCACCGGGAATCGAGAGAAGCCCGTGCGGGCCGCGGTGTCGATCAGATCGGCCACCGTGTCCTGCGCGGACAGGGTCTCGATCTTCACGCGGGGTGTCATCAACTCGTCGGCGCTGCGGTCGCCGAACTGCAGTGACCGATCCACCAGCCGGGCGGTGCGCGCGTCGAGCGACCCGTGCTCGGCCGACGTCCGGACGAGGGAGCCGAGTTCCTGGGGAGAGCGAGCCGAGCGAAGTTCCTCGGCCGGTTCGATCCCGAGCCGACGCACCATCCAGTTGGCGGACCCGTTGAGGCCGTCGATGGCCCACCGGAACACGAAGGAGAACGCCGCCTGCGGGCCCGCCGCGACGCGGGCCACACCGATCGGGTTCGCGATGGCGAGGTTCTTCGGCACCAACTCGCCGAACACCATCGACAGTGACGTCGCGATGATCAGCGCGAGGACCAGCGACGCCGCGGTCGCGACCCCGTCCGAGGCGCCGAGCGCGAGCGCCACCGGCGAAATGAACCTCGCGAGAACCGGCTCCGCGATGTAACCGGTGATCAGCGTGGTGATGGTGATCCCGAGCTGTGCTCCCGAGAGCTGGAAGGACAGCGTCTTGTGGGCGCGCAGCACCTGGCGGGACCGCGCGTCGCCGTCGCGGGCGGCCGCCTCGACGGTGCTGCGTTCGAGCGCGGTCAGCGAGAACTCCGCCGCCACGAAGAGGGCGGTACCGGCCGTGAGTGCGACGAAACCGACGAGGCTGAGCACGGGGACGAGCACGGTCACGACGGCACCGGTGTCCTTACTGGTCGAACGGGTCGTGCGAGGTGCGATACCCGGCCGCGGCGTCGGTCAACCGCGGAGTCCGCCGCGATCACCACCCGGTGGGCAGCGGGCGGCCCTCGGCGAACCCGGCGGCCGACTGGATGCCGAGCACCGCCTTCGCGTGCAGGTCCTCGAGGGTGCGGGCGCCGGCGTAGGTGCAGGTGCTGCGGACGCCGGCGCAGATGTGGTCGAGAAGATCCTCGACGCCGGGGCGTTCCGGGTCGAGGCGCATCCGCGAACTCGAGATGCCCTCTTCGAACAGCCCCTTACGGGCCTGGTCGAACGCGCTGTCGGCAGCGGTGCGGGCGGCGACGGCGCGCTTGGACGCCATGCCGAAGCTCTCCTTGTAGGCGACACCCGCCGCGTCGACGCGCAGGTCGCCGGGGGACTCGTGCGTTCCGGCGAACCACGATCCGATCATGACGTTCGAGGCGCCGGCCGCCAGAGCGAGGGCGACGTCGCGCGGGTGGCGGACCCCGCCGTCGGCCCACACGTGCTTGCCGGACTCGCGGGCCGCGGCCGCGCACTCCTCGACGGCGGAGAACTGCGGCCGGCCCACGCCGGTCATCATGCGAGTGGTGCACATCGCGCCGGGGCCGACCCCGACCTTGACGATGTCGGCGCCGGCGGCGATCAGGTCGCGCGTGCCCGCCGCGGAGACCACGTTGCCGGCCGCGAGCGGAACGCCGAGGCCGAGGCCGGCCACGGTGGCGAGCGCGTCGAGCATCTTCTGCTGGTGGCCGTGCGCCGTGTCGAGCACGAGAAGATCGGCTCCGGCGTCGACGAGGTCCTTCGCCTTGGCGGCGACGTCGCCGTTCACCCCGACCGCGGCGGCGATCCGGAGGCGGCCGTGGTCGTCGACCGCGGGACGGTAGATGGCGCTGCGCAGCGCGCCGGTACGCGTGAGGACGCCGGACAGCAGGCCGTCCGGCGTCTCGAGGACCGCGAGGTTCTCGTGCCGCGACTCGAGCAGATCGAAGACCGCCCGCGGGTCGGTGTCCACGGGCGCGGTGACGAACGAGGCGTCCATGACCGTGCCGAGGCGGGCGAAGCGGTCGACATCGGTGCACGCCGCCTCGGAGACGACGCCCACGGCTCGGCCCCGATCGACCACGACGACGACGCCGTGGGCGCGCTTGGGCATCAGCGCCAGGGCATCGGAGACCGACGCGTCCGGAGCGAGGGTGACGGGGGTGTCCGCGACGAGGTGGCGGCTCTTGACGAAGGCGACCGTTTCCGCGACGGCCGCCGTAGGCACGTCCTGAGGCACGACGACGATGCCGCCGCGGCGGGCGACCGTCTCCGCCATGCGCTTGCCGGCGACCGCGGTCATGTTGGCGACGACGACGGGCACGGTGGTCCCCGACCCGTCCACGGTGGCGAGGTCGACGTCGAACCGCGACGTGACGTCGGTCCGGTTGGGAACGAGGAAGACGTCGTCGTAGGTGAGGTCGTACGGCGGGCGGCGATCGTGGAGGAACTGCACGGAGCGTCATCCTACTGCGGGTGGGACACCGTCCGGGGACCGAGCGGTCTGCGGTTCCCCCGCGGTGGCCTGGACGCGGCTGAGCGCGATCGTCGTGACGATCATGACGGCCAGGGCCGCGATCACTACCGGACCGCGGACGCCGCCGACGTCGATCCGTTCCTGCAGCACGACGACGCCCAGTGCCACCGCGGCGAGCGGCTCGCCGATCGTGACGGCCGGCAACGACGCGGCGAGCGGGCCGGCCTGGAAGGCGCGCTGCTGGAGATAGAACCCGGCGACACCGGCGGCGACCAGCGCGTAGGTCTGCCAGGAGGTCGCCGCGACGAGGAGTCCCCGTTCGACGAGATCGGTGACGTACTTGGTGAACGCAACGGCGACGCCGAACAGCAACCCGCCGGCGATGCCGAAGGACAGCGCGGCCCGCGACGCCCGACGGCGGGCGGAGACACCGACGGCGGCTGCGACGAGGGCGATCCCGACCACCACCGCCAACGGAGCCGCCCACGCCGACCACGGCGCGTCGGCGTCGCCCTCGGTCGGCTCGCCGACCGCGACGAAGATCACCAGGGCGGCGGTCAGACCGACCGCGGCGACCCACGTCGACGGACGCATGCGCAGCCCGGAGAACCGCGCCGACAGCGGAAGCGCGAACAGCAGCATGCTGACCAGCACCGGCTGGACCACCGCCACCGATCCGACCGCCAGCGCGGCGACCTGGACGAGATAGCCACCCAGGTCGCCCCCGACCCCGGCCCACCACCGCCCGCTGCGCAGGACGCCGCGGACGAGCGCGCCGTCCGGGACGGCCGCGGCGGCGGACTGCTGGGCCACGGCCGCACAGGCGAAGAGGGCGGCGGCGACCAGCGCGAGGACGATCGCGAGGGAGGACGACGCCGACGAGGTCACGGCCTCACGCCTGGACTTCGGACCGATCCTCGCTCCACAGGGTGTGGAACTTGCCCTCGGCGTCGACCCGTTCGTAGGTGTGCGCACCGAAGAAGTCGCGCAGCCCCTGCGTCAGGGCGGCGGGGAGACGCTCGGCGCGCAGGCCGTCGTAGTACGACAGGGCGGAGGCGAAGCCCGGCACCGGAATGCCGAGCATCGTCGCGGTGGACACCACCCGCCGCCAGCTGTCGACGGCGTTCTCGACGGCCTCGCGGAAGTAGGGCGCCAGGACGAGGCTCGGCAGTTCGGGGTTCTCGTCGTACGCGTCCTTGATGCGGTTCAGGAACCGGGCGCGGATGATGCAGCCGCCGCGCCAGATGGTGGCCAGGTCGCCGGGGTGCAGGTTCCAGTCGTACTCGGCGCTGCCGGCCGCGATCTGGTCGAAGCCCTGGGCGTAGGCGATGACCTTCGAGGCGTAGAGCGCGGAGCGGATGTCCTCGACGAACGCGTCGACGTCCTGCGGCCCGTCGGCCAGCGTGCCCGAGGCGAGCTCCCGCGCGGCGGCGCGCTGATCGCGGGCACCGGACAGCGCCCGAGCGAACACCGCCTCGGCGATGCCGGTGACGGGCACACCGAGATCGAGGGCGGACTTCACGGTCCAGCGACCGGTGCCCTTCTGTTCCGCCGCGTCGACGATGACGTCCACCAGCGGCGCGCCGGTCTTGGCGTCCTTGTGCGAAAGCACTTCCGCGGTGATCTCGACGAGGTAGCTCTCGAGGTCGCCGTCGTTCCAGGTGCGGAAGACGTCCGCGATCGCGTCGGGATCCTTGCCGAGCGCGTCGCGCAGCAGGTGGTAGGCCTCGCCGATGAGCTGCATGTCGGCGTACTCGATGCCGTTGTGCACCATTTTCACGAAATGACCGGAGCCGTCCGGTCCGATGTGGGTGCAGCACGGCGTGCCGTCGACCTGCGCGGCGATGGACTCGAGCAGAGGTCCGACGGACTCGTAGGACTTCGCCGGTCCGCCGGGCATGATCGACGGCCCGTTCAGGGCGCCTTCCTCGCCGCCGGAGATGCCGGCGCCGACGAAGAGCAGACCGCGTTCCTTCAGGTCCGCCTCACGGCGGATCGTGTCCGTGTAGAGCGCGTTGCCGCCGTCGATGATGATGTCGCCCTCGTCCATCACGGCCGCGAGCTCCTCGATCACCGCATCGGTGGGATCGCCGGCCTTGACCATGATCACCACGCGGCGCGGCTTCTCGAGACTCGCGACGAAGTCCTCGATGGATTCCGACGGGACGAAGGTGCCCTCGGACCCGTGGTTCTCGATCAGCGCGGTCGTCTTGGCGCTGCTGCGGTTGTGCACGGCGACGACGTGACCGCGCCGGGCGAAGTTGCGCGCCAGGTTGGAACCCATGACGGCGAGGCCGGTGACGCCGATCGGGGCGAGGGGAGCGGATCCGTCGGAGGTGTCGCGAGGGGAGGTCATGTGCCCAGCTTTCCCTGCCCGGCCCCGGCTGAAAAGTCCGGGGCCGGGCAGGAGCCGGCGAGCGGGTCGGTTCTAGTCGGCCGCGTGCGATGCGCGGCTGCGGAAGCCGCCGCCGGAGGTGCTGCCGGTGTCCCGGCGGGGCGCGGCCTCGCGGCGGGGTGCACCCTCGCGACGGGGTGCGCCCTCGCGACGGAATCCACCGTCACGGCGGGGTCCACCCTCGCGACGGGGTCCACCCTGGCCGCGGTAGCCACCCTCTCGACGCGGCGCGCCGGCGGGACGCTCACGACGCGGCGCCTCCCGCACGGGCTCGCCCGACGGCTTCTGCGCGCCGGTGATGGCGCCGAGCTCGGCCGACCCGGGGGAGACGTTCACCTCGGTTACCTTCACGCCGGCCTGGCCGGTGAGGCGCCCGATGATGCGGCGCTGGTTCGGCAGGGCGATCGCGACGACGGTCCCGGCGGCTCCGGCGCGCGCGGTGCGGCCGGCGCGGTGCATGTAGTCCTTGTGGTCGGCCGGCGGGTCGACGTGGACGACCAGGTCGATGCCGTCGACGTGGATGCCGCGGGCGGCGACGTCGGTGGCGACGAGCACCGGGGTGCGACCGTTCTTGAACCGGTCCAGGACGCGGGTGCGCTGATTCTGCGCCTTGCCGCCATGCAGCGACTCGGCGTGGATGCCGACGGCGCGCAGGCGGTCGGTGATGCCTTCGCAGCCGAGCTTGGTCCGCGCGAACATGATGGTGCGGCCACCCTGACGTGCGGCGATCTCGGACAGCACGATGTCCTTCTGGCCGCGTCCGACGTTGAGGATGTAGTGCTCCATCGACTCGACGGCGGCCTTGCTGTCGCCGGTCGAGTGCTGCACGTGGTCGGGCAGGAACCGGCGGACCAGGGACTGGACCTCACGGTCGAGCGTCGCCGAGAACAGCATGCGCTGGCCGTCGGGTGCGGTCAGTCCGAGGATCTCGCGGACCTCGGGCAGGAAGCCCATGTCGGCCATCTGGTCGGCTTCGTCGAGGGCCGTGATGCACACGTCGTCGAGCAGGCAGGTGCCCTGACGCAGATGGTCGCCCAGTCGACCGGGCGTGGCGACGAGAACGTCGACCCCGCGCCGGAGCTGGTCGGCCTGCCGACCGAACGGGGTGCCGCCGACGGCGGGCCGGACCGACAGGCGAAGCGGGGCGGCGTACGTCTGAAGCGAGTCGACCACCTGGAACGCGAGTTCACGGGTGGGCACCAGGACGAGTGCCCGCGGGCGCTTCGCGGCGGGCGTGTCACCCAGCTCGGCGAGGCGGGCGAGCATCGGCAGGCCGAAGGCCAGGGTCTTGCCGGATCCGGTCTGCGCGCGGCCGAGCACGTTGCGGCCGGCGAGTGCGTCGCCGATCGCCATGGACTGGATGGGGGAGGGAACGGTGATGCCCTTCGCGGCGAGGGCCGTCACCACGGGGGCGGGGAGGCCGAGCTCGGCGAAGGTGGCGACGGCCGCCTCGGCGGCGGCAGGGGACAGCGGTGTTGCGTCGATCAACGCGGGGGACCTCTCGGGTTACGGGCGCGTCGAAGTCGACGGCACCCTCGGGCGCCGATCGACGAGACGAGCCAGGGCACACATCACCTGGCTCGCAGGGCGGGGAATCCCGCCGGACAACGAAAGAAGGTGTCTCGAACGACCACGGAGCCGAATGCGCGGGGCATCACGGTCGGCGGTGAAGGAAATAACGTGCCGTATCGAATATCTGATGGTTCGACGTGCGAACCGCGGTCCAGCCTACGCGACGAGGACGCCCGGCCACGACTCGTGTGAGCAGCGCAACCGTCGCGGGTGTCCGGCCGGCTCTAGTGGCCCATCAGGCGGCGCAACTCCGTCAGCCACGGCACGGCGACGTAGATGGTGGGCACCACGAGGATCGCGGCGGACGCGAGATAGGCGAGCGCGGCGACGCGGTGATCCGGTCCCGGTCGGGCGAGACGCTCGACCCGGACGAGGGTGCTGGGCCCGCCTGCGGCGAGTGCCCCCTTGGGCGCCGCCGAGCCGGCACAGGCGACGAGGGCGCGCGCCAGGGGCTTCGGGCCGGTGACGCGGACGGCGCTGTCGTCGGCGAGCAGTTCGACCAGCAACTGCACCGAGCCGAGTGCGGACCGACTGCGGACCACGCGGGGAAACGCCTGGTTGACGGCCATGAAGGCCTCCAGCACCAGATCGTGCCGCGCCCGCAGGTGCGAACGCTCGTGGGTCAGGATCGCGGCGAGTTCGGCGTCGTCGAGATGGGCCAGGGTGCCCTCGCTGAGGACCACGCGTTGCCGAAGACCGGGGAGGCAGTAGGCGATGGGGTCGAGCGAGTCGAGTACCCGGACGTCCGCGCCGTGCCGAGACGGGGTGTCCGAGCCGCGATCGAGGATGTCCACCAGCGTCCGGTGCCGGGCGCGACGCCGGCGCGTCTTCACCGCCACCAGCGACGTCGCCCAGACCAGTCGCGCACCGATGACGAGAGTGACGACGAAGACCGTGACGTAGACGATCCAGAGCGGGAGACCCAGGGCCGCGATCTCCGCGGTCGGCGCCGTGGTGGGCCGACCGTCCGGGCCGGGGACCAGGAGCTGGCTGGCGATGGCGAGACCCGAGGAGAACGCCGAGAGCACCGCGGCCAGCGCGATCGCCTGCCACAGGACGAGCGCGGCCCGCGGCGTGCGGTGCGGCCACGTCGCCCGCGCCAGCATCGCCGGAACCGGGCCCGCGAGCAGCAACGCCAGTGCGGCGAATACCAGCGCGGTCGGTGCGTTCATGTCCTCGGGTTCGTCGTCGGGCGGTTGCGCTCAGTCGGAGCGGGTGTCGGGGTCCCGCTCGTCCAATGCTGCCAGAGCCTGCCGCAGCGCTGCGGCCTCGTCGGCGCTCACTCGGCCGACGAAGTGGACGAGGGCCGCTGCGCGTCCGCCGGATCGGTCGGCCTGATCGAGCGCATCCACCATGAGGCTCGCCACCAGTTCCTCTCGACCGTGGACCGGGGCGTACCGGTGGGCGCGATCGTCCCGACGTTGAGTGACCAGCTTCTTCTTGGCCAGCCGCTGCAGCACCGTCATGACGGTGGTGTAGGCCAGCTCGCGCTGGGACGCCAGGGCCTCGTGGACCTGTCGCACGGTCTGCGGCGAGTCGCTGGCCCAGAGATGTTCCATCACCGCACGTTCGAGATCGCCCAGGCCTGCCATTCGGCTCATGGTAGTGCTCCTCCGACACGAGTGCGTATTACGGGGTGTAGTAGGGCGCGCCGGGCCACCCGCAGCGAACCGAACGCGGTGGGGCGGGACGGCGCTACTGTGACGCGGTGGCCCTTCTCGACACCTCGCTGGTCAGCGGACCGCTTCCCACCGTCGTGACGTCCGTCGGCGTGGTCGGGCTGGTCGTCCTGGTGGTGTCGCGTCGTCGGCCCCACCTCCTGCGGTCGGTGCCGATCTCCCTGCTCGCCGCCGCCGCACTCACCGCCCTCGGCTGGGTCGTCGTCGAGAAGATCTGGCGGGGGTTCCCGGACCCGATCCAGATCGCGGTCTACGTCTGGATCGGTGTGGGGCTGCTGGGGCTGCTGCTCCTGGTTCCCCGCATCGTCGCCGCACGCCGATGGTGGACGAAGATCCTCGCCGTGCTCGCCGCCGTCGCCGTGGTGGCCACCGCCTCTCTGCAGGTCAATCTCGTCTTCGCGGCCTACCCGACCGTCGGGAGTGCTCTGGGGCTCGACGCCGCCGAGCAGGTCGGACTCGACGAGGCGACGGACCGTTCGACGGATCCGATCACCGGATCGCCGCTCGAGTCGGTCTGGACGCCGCCCCCGGATATGCCGTCCGGGGGTCGCATCCTCGACACCCCGATCCCGGGTACCGCCTCGGGATTCTCGGCGCGCAACGCGCAGGTCTACCTGCCGCCCGCGTACTTCGCTCCGCGTCGTCCCCTGCTTCCCGTCCTCGTCCTCATGGCGGGCCAACCCGGCGCTCCGGACGACTGGCTCACCGGTGGCCGATTGGTGCAGACGATGGACGCGTACGCCGCCGAACACGGCGGGCTCGCGCCCGTCGTCGTGGTGGCCGACGCGACCGGAAGCGCCGTCGCCAACCCGCTCTGCGTCGACTCGCCTCTCGGCAACGTCGCCACCTATCTGTCGACGGACGTGCCCACCTGGGTCCGCGCCACCCTGCAGGTGAATCCGGATCCGAGGTCCTGGGCCGTCGGCGGGCTCTCCTACGGCGGTACCTGTGCGCTGCAGATGGCCACGAACTTCCCGCAGGTCTATCCCACGTTCCTCGTGCTGTCGGGGCAACTCGCGCCGACGCTGGGGGACAAGCAGCGCACGCTCGACGCGGCGTTCGGCGGTAGCGAGGCGGCGTTCGAGGCCGTCAACCCGATGAACCTCATGGCCACCCGCCGCTACGACGGGTCCGCCGGCGTGTTCGTCGTCGGCGCGGACGACCCCGAGTACAAGGGCTACGCCGCGCAGTTGGTGGCCGCCGCACGGGCGGCGGGGATGGACGTGCAGTACCTCGAGGTGCCCGGTGGGCACAGCTATCAGACGTGGTCCGAAGGCCTCCGGCGCGAGATCGGATGGCTGGGAACGAGAACAGGAATCACCGCGTGAACGCCACCCCGAACACCGGCGCCCCGGAACCGGCCGCGACCGTCGAGACCCCGGCCGAGTCACCACCCTCCGCTCTGCGGCGCCTCCGGACGTCCGTCGCGCGCCAGGTGGGCCGCGCGGCACCGACCGTGCGCGACGGTGCCCGACGCGCGCCGGTGACGTTGGCCGTCCTCGCGATCATGTGGGGCGTCTTCGTGGTCGGCATGCTCACCACGCGGAGTGTGCGCAGTTTCGTCGACCACCATCTGGCGCTGGGCATCGTGCCGATCGAGAACATGCGGTTGTGGACCCCGCTGACCTCGGGCGTCGTGGTGGTGGGGTGGCTCGCGGCGATCGCCTCGACCGTGCTGCTGCTCGTGGTCGCGGCGCCCACCGAGCAGCGGCTCGGCTCGCGGCGGTTCGCGCTGGTGGCGGTGCTGACGCAGGTGGGCGGCGCGCTGGTAGCGCTCGCGTTCGCGGCCGCCGCGCAGGTGCTCGACGAGGCGTGGGGGTTCCAGCTGCACCTCGGCGTCTTCTCGGGACCCTTCGCGTGGATCCTCGGCACGCTCATGGCCGCGAGCGCGTCGGCCACCACGCTCTGGCGACGGCGCATCCGGGTCGGGCTGGTGGCGTTCACCGCCGTGCTCGCCCTGTTCGGTGGCCACCTCGGCGACGTCATGGCGCTGGCGACCGTGGCGGTGGGTGCGGTGGTCGGGCCGCTCGTGATCGGCCGGTCCCCGCGTGGATCACGGTTGGCCGGGACGCGGCGCGAGGAGCGCGTGCTGGTCGCTCTGATCGTCGCGGCCAGCGCCCTCGGACCGATGATCGCGGCGTTCTCGCCGAACGCCGTCGGCCCGCTGGCCGTCCTGCGCGAGCTGTTCCGCAGTCAGCCGTGGACGGTGGACGAGGTCAACCTGGTGTGTGCCGCCGATCAGACGTCGGCGGACTGCCGCCGGGGGCTGCTCGATCTCCGCCTCGGCGGCGTCGGGCCCGTGATCGCGAGCGTGCTGCCGTCCGTCTATCTCCTGGTGCTGGCCGACGGACTGCGCCGCGGGCGACGGTTCGCCTGGATCGCGGCCGTCGTCGCGCAGGCGGCGCTGGTGGTGCTGGCCGCCGCCAACGTCCTCATCCGCTTCGTCGACGACAACGACACGATCTTCTACGGCACCGCCGAGCCGACGCTCTACCGCTCGGTGGTGCCCTTCGTGGTCCCCGTACTGGTGCTGGCGCTGCTCGTCGTGACCCGACGGCGTTTCGACGTCGCCGCGCCGCGCGGTACGTACCGCGAACTGTGGACCCTCGTCGCCGCCACCGCCGTCGGACTCGGCGTGCTCTACGTCCTGCTGGGCACCTGGATCCGGCGCAGCTTCGACGGCGACCCGTCGGTCGGCGCGCTGCTGCTCGACTACCCCCAGCGGCTCGTCCCGCCCGTGTTGTTGCAGTGGTTCGACGCACCGTTCCTCCCGAACAGCGGGCCCACCACCCTGCTCTACGAATGGACCGGCATCGTCTTCTGGCTGGTTCTCGTCGTCGCCACGGCGGCGTCGTTCTCCCGCGTCACCTACGGCGTCGACTCCGACGCGGCCGAACGGGCGCGCGAGGTGCTCCGCGCGTCGAGCGGCAGTGCGCTGTCCTGGATGACGACCTGGCGCGGCAACCGGTACTGGTTCACCGACGACGGTCGCAGCTACGTCGCCTTCCGCGTGATCTCGGGCGTCGCACTGACCACCGGGGATCCCGTCGGTCCGCCGGCCGACCGACGATCCGCGATCGTGGGCTTCGCCGAGTACGCCGCCGCCAACGGTTGGTCGCCGTGCTTCTACTCGGTCACGCCGGACGCCGCGGCGATCACGTCGGACCTCGGGTGGGAGAGCATCCAGGTCGGCGAGGAGACGGTGTTGCCGCTGAAGGATCTCGCGTTCACCGGCAAGAAGTTCCAGGACGTGCGCACCGCGGTCAACCGGGCGAAGAAGGCCGGCGTCGAGGCCGAGTGGATCTCGTTCCCGACCGCGCCGCTGGCGGTGACCGATCAGATCACCGCGATCTCGGAGGAGTGGGTCGCGGACAAGGGGATGCCCGAGATGGGCTTCACCCTCGGCGGGCTGGACGAGGTCGACGATCCGGCGGTGCGCTGCCTGGTGGCCATCGACGAGCACCGCACCGTGCACGGAGTCACCTCGTGGATGCCGGTCCATCGTGACGGCGTCGTGGTGGGGTGGACGCTCGATTTCATGCGGCGCCGCTCCGAGGGCTTCCGCCCGGCGATGGAGTTTCTCATCGCCTCGGCCGCGCTGTCGCTGCAGGAGGAGGGCGCGGAGTTCCTCAGCCTGTCGGGCGCACCGCTGGCCAAGGTCGGCGACCCCACCGAGGACAGCCCGCAGGCGACGACCTTGTCCACGATGCTGGAGCGACTGCTCGACGTCGTCGGGCGCACCCTCGAGCCGGTCTACGGCTTCCGGTCGCTGCTCGCGTTCAAGTCGAAGTTCCAGCCCGTGTACGAGCCGATGTACATGACGTTCCCGGACCCGGCGGCCCTGCCGAGCATCGGCAACGCCATCGGCCGCGCCTACCTGCCGGACGTCTCGATCGCGCAGAGCGTGCGGCTGGTGCGCACGATGATGGATCGCTAGGGGAGAAGATTCTCGGCCGGGCGCCGATCGTGGACGTGGCGCGTCCCGATCGGCACCACCAGCGGGCGGTCCGACACCGGATCGTCGATGACGGCGGCGGCCAGCCCGAACACCTCGAGCAGAAGTTTCTCCGAGATCACCTCGGCCGGGGTGCCGGACGCGACGATCGATCCCTCGTGCATCACGACGAGGCGGTCGCTGTAGCGGATGGCGAGATTGAGATCGTGCAACACCATCACGACGGTGCGGCCCATCTCGTCGTGCATCCGGTCGACGAGGTCGAGGACCTCGATGGAGTGCGCGAGATCGAGGTAGGTCGTGGGCTCGTCGAGAAGGAGCACGTCGGTGCCCTGCGCGAGAGCCATGGAGATCCACGCGCGCTGACGCTGACCACCGGAGAGCTGGTCGACCGGCCGCTCCGCCAGTTCCTCGATGCCCGTCAGTTCGAGTGCCCGCGCCACCTCGGCCTCGTCGTCGCGGGACCACTGCCGGATCCACGACTGGTGCGGGTGGCGTCCGCGGGCGACGAGATCCGCGACCGTCAGCCCTTCGGGGGCGATCGGGGACTGCGGCAGGACGCCGAGCGTCCGCGCGACGTCGCGGGTCTTCATACTGCCGATCGCCTTGCCGTCCAACGTCACCTGGCCGGTGCGCGGGGTCAGCAGCCGACCCAGCGCGCGCAGGAGGGTCGACTTGCCGCAGCCGTTGGGTCCGATGACCGTGGTGATGACGCCGGTGTGCACCGCGAGGTCGAGTCCGTCGATCACCACCCGGTCGCCGTAGCCGACCGAGATGCCGTCGGCGGCCAGGCGATGCTCGTGCGCGAGAGGGGAAGCGCTCATACCGACGCCTTTCGATTGGCCTTGATCATCAGATGCAGCAGGAACGGTCCGCCGAGGGCGGAAGTGACGATGCCGACGGGTAGTTCGACCGGCAGGATCGTCCGGGCGACGAGGTCCGATCCCACCACGATCGCCGCGCCGGTCAGCGCCGAGGCGACGATCGGCGGCTCCGGCGATCGGGTCAGGCGCAGAGCGATCTGCGGGGCGGCCAGGGCGACGAAGCCGATGGGTCCGGCGACGGAGGTCGCGACCGCGGCGAGGGCGACGGCGACCACGAGCAGCGCGGCCTGCGAACGCTGCACGTTCACGCCCAGCGAGCGCGCGGTGTCCCCGCCGAGGCGCATGGCGTTCAGGCGGAAGGACAGCGCCAGCGTGGCGGTGCCGAGGACGACGACCACGGCGAGCACCGGCCACACCTGCGTCCAGGTCGCCCCCGCCAGTGTTCCGGTGAGCCACAACTGCGCTCGGGTGACGTCGGTGATGGTGGCGCTGACCAGCAGCCATCCGATGAGAGCGATGTTCATCGCGTTGATGGCGATGCCGATCAGCACCAACCGCATGCCCTCCACGCCGCCGCGCCACGCGAAGACGTAGATCAGCGCTGCCGTCAGGAAGGCACCCACCAACGCCGCGCCCGAGGTGCCGAGGGTGGCCAGCAGCCCGACGGCGGTTCCGCTGCCGCCCAGTACGATCAGGGCGACCGCGGCGACACTGGCACCCGAGGTGATCCCCAGGATGTCGGGGCTCGCGAGGGCGTTGCGGGTGATCGACTGGGTGACCGCACCCGCGACGGCCAGCGCCGCGCCGACCAGGGCGCCGGTGAGGGCGCGCGGCAGCCGGAGCTCCGTCACGACGAAGCGTTCGATGCGCGATCCGCCGCCGAGCAACACGTTCACCACGTCCGGGATGGACAGCGGGTAGTCGCCGCGGCCGATGTTCAGGCAGAAGAGGAGGAACAGCGCCGCGGTGACGCCCAGGGTGATCAGCACCCGTGTGGTGCGCCGCACTGTGGAGAAGCGGCCGATCCGGAACGCCGGGCGCCCCGCGACCCGCGTCTCGGGTGCCGTCGTGTCTAGTGCACTCACAGCGCCACCAGCTTCCGACGCCGGACGAGGGCGATGAAGAACGGCCCTCCGATCAGAGCGAGGACGATGCCGACCTGCAGTTCGCCCGGACGCACGACCACGCGTCCGACGACGTCGGCGACGAGGAGCAGCAGTCCGCCCAACGCGCCGGAGAAGGGCACGATCCAGCGGTAGTCCGGTCCGACGATCGACCGCGCGATATGCGGGACCACCAGGCCGACGAAGGCGATGGGACCGCAGGCCGCGGTGGCGGCGCCGGTGAGCAGGGTGATCGCGACGATGCCCGCGGTGCGGGTCAGCGCGATGTTGGTGCCGAGCGAGCGGGCGACGTCGTCACCGAGGCCGATGGTGTTGAGCGCCGGCGAGCCGGCTGCGGCGACGACGAGGCCGGCGAGGACGAAGGGAAGCACCGTCCAGAAGATGTCGATGCCCCGGCCGGAGACGGAGCCGACGATCCAGAAGCGGTAGCTGTCGAGCGTGGCCTGATCGAGCAGGACGACCGCGTTGGTGAGGGCCTGGAGGAAGAACGCCACGGCGGCCCCGGCGAGCGCCAGGGAGAGGGGGTTGGCCCGGCCACCACCGATGGACGCGCTGCCGAACACGACCACGCTGGCGATCGCGGCGCCGGCGAAGGCGAACCAGAGGTACCCGCCGGGCGAGGTGATGCCGAAGAGATAGATGGCCATCACGACGAAGAACGCCGCCCCCGCGTTGAGCCCGAGGAGCCCGGCGTCGGCAAGCGGGTTCCGGGTGTGGCCCTGGATCAGTGCTCCCGCGACGCCGAGGGCGATGCCGACCAGCAGTCCGAGGGCGGTGCGCGGCAGGCGGAGCGACCGCACGATCACGTCGGTGTCGGTTCCGGTCGAGTTCAGCAAGGCGTGCGCGATCTCGGCGAAGGTCAGCGGCCGGGCACCGACGGCAATGGACATGGCGACCACCAGCACCAGTGCGATCGCGAGGACGAGCAGTCCGCCGGTGCGTCGTCGCCGCGTCGCGGCGGAGGTCGTGTCGGGTGGAATCGCGGTGAAACCGTCGGCGACGGCGATCTCCGTGCGGACCACCTCCGCCGTGCGACCGTCGCGGCGGAAGGCGGCGCGAGTGCCGATGGCACCGCGGTGGTCTCGGTCGCGCAGGACGAGTCCGGCCATGGTCTTGCCGACGCTCTGACCGGCCCGTCCGTCCCGGATGCCGCGGTTCCAGTACGCGATTCCGACGGCGGCGAGCACGGCGAGGGACGCGAACACGGCGCGGTCGATCTCGCCGCCGCCGTTGGCGTCGGTCAGCGAGCGGACGACGACGGCACCGATGACCAGGGGGAGAGCGGGCAGGGCCACGTCGACGGCGAGCGCGACCAGTCGGGGCGTCGCGCCCGGCGGCCGGCGATCGAGGGATGCGTAGTCGCGGTCGGAGGGCAGCGTCGAGACGCGAGCGGTGCGCTCGGACACGGGGCCTCCTGGTCGTCGATCGGGGTTACGCAAGCCTAACCATAGTCCTGCGGAGCCCCTGCGATGGTCGCCTCGGGTCTGTGACGGGTCCCACGCCGAAGTACGGGATCTCATCAGGTTAGGCTTACCTCAATTCGAAACGGAGGTGTGCGATGACCGTCGTCGACGAGGTCGGAGTGGCGGGCGAGTTCGATCGGGCCATGACGTGGCTGCGTGACCTCGACCCCGCAGCTCCCCGGGTGTACGCCGTGGCGAACATGCGTCACCAGACCAAGCGCCGCTGGTGGGCGCTGACCTCGGGGGAGTCGTCGGGCCGGTTCGCGGCCCTGCAGGCGAGAGCGATGGCCGATCGGGGCGATCCGGCGCAGGCCGTGCTCGGGGTCGCCGCCGACCTCGTCCACTGTGTCGTCGGCCGGGTCGCGGCCTCGTTCGTCGGCGTCGGACGGGTTTGGGATCCGGGTCCGGAGAACGTCTGGATTCACCTCGACAGCGACTGCGGTATCGACTGGGTCGGGGTGTGGGACCTCGTGCTGCGTGACAGCGGGTCACTCGCGGGGCGCGCCGGCGTGGTGTCCCTGCCGTGCGAACGGTCGCTCGCGGCCTGGACCGCGCACCGCGCGTCGCGATCTCTGCACGCGGTGACCCGCGGACTGTCGACGCTCGGCCCGATCGACGCGGACGCCGTCGGACGCATCGTCGGCGACTCGGTACTGGGCGCCTCCGTGCGAATCCCGCATCTGGGCACCGTGGACGCGGAGGAAGGGTGGCGCCGAGGTCAGGTGCTGCTCGACGCGTTCACCGACATCGGCATTCCGGTACGAGCCGGATCGACACGCATGACTTAGGACAGCCTGTCCTATATAGTTCGACACGTCGGATCGAGCGGAGTCCTGAGGGCTGCAGTGACACCCGGTCCGCGCCCCGGTGGGCCTCGCGAACAGTGACGTTCGCGAGGCCCACCGTGCATCCGATCCACCGAGGTTGATTGACTGAAGCAATGACCTCCACCGACCCCGACGCTCCCCGCCCGTCGCACGCGGACGTGAGCCCGGACATGGCCACCCTTCTCGACACCGGCTTCGGCAAACTCCTCGGCCTGCGCTTCGTCGAGCTGGGCCCCGACCGCGTGACCGCCACTTACGAGGTGCGCCCCGAGTTGCTGCAGCCGTTCGGCATCGTGCACGGCGGCGTGCACTGCGCCGTGGTGGAGTCACTCGCCAGCACCGGGGCCGGGCTGTGGTTCCAGGACGGCCACGTGGTGGGTGTCAACAACTCCACGGACTTCCTCCGTGCCGCGCGGGAGGGAGTCCTGACCGGTGAGGCGACCCCGATCCACCGAGGACGCACCCAGCAGCTCTGGCTGGTCACGATCACGGACGAGCAGAACCGCCCGATCGCCCGCGGTCAGGTCCGCCTGCAGAACATCGCCGACACGGGCAGCATCGGGCGCTGATCTTCCGTCCCCGATCAGCCCGCGCGTTCGGCGCTGGTCGGGGACGCCCCCGACGCCGCCCGCTTCTCCGTGCTGTCGACCTGCTTGCGTCGCCCCTCGGCGTCGGCGTCGGCCTTCGAATCCCGACGTCCCGCCGCCGAGTTCGCGTCGATGGTGCGCGTGGGGAGAGCAGCGTCGTCGATGCGGTTCTCCTTCTCCAGTGAATTGAGTTGTTCGATGGCCAGTCGGGCGAACACCTGCTGTTCCGTCGACGCCATCTGCGCACGTCCGCGGCCGAGGAACGTCACGAACCACGAGATGACCGTGGTGAGCCGGTTGCGGTATCCCACCTGGTAGAAGAGGTGCAGGCCCAGCCACGCGACCCAGGCGATGAAGCCGCCGAACTCGAGCTTGCCCACCTTGCAGACCGCGCTGAACCGCGACACGGTGGCCATCGAGCCCTTGTCGAAGTAGGAGAACGGCTTGCGCTGGCTCGGCTCCTGCCCGTCGAGGCCGGCCTTGATGGCCTTGGCGGCATAGCGAGCGCCCTGGATGGCGCCCTGCGCCATGCCCGGGACGTCCGGCACGGACATCATGTCGCCCACGACGAAGACGTTCGGGTGGCCCTTGACCGTGAGATCGGGCTCGACGATGACGCGACCGGCGCGGTCGACCTCCGTGCCGTCGGACTGCTCGGCGAGCTGCTTGCCGAGCGGGCTCGCCTGCACGCCGGCCGACCAGACCTTGCACTGCGCCTCGATGCGGCGCTCGCTGCCGTCCTTGTCCTTGACCGTGATGCCGTCGTTGTCCACTCCGGTGACCATCGCGTTCAGCTGGATGTCCACACCGAGCTTGCGGAGGCGGTTCGCGGCCTTCTCGCCCAGCTTCTTGCCCATCGGCGGCAGCACTGCGGGGGCCGCGTCGAGAAGGACCACCTTGGCGTCGCGCGCGTCGATGTTGCGGAATGCGCCGTCGAGCGTGCGGGTCGCGAGTTCGGAAATCTGGCCGGCCAGCTCGACACCGGTGGGGCCGGCGCCGACCACGACGAAAGTCATGAGACGCTCGCGCTCGGCCGGATCGGTGGACAGCTCGGCCTGCTCGAACGCGCCGAGAATGCGCCCACGGAGCTCGAGAGCGTCGTCGATGGTCTTCATGCCGGGGGCGAACTCGGCGAAGTGATCGTTGCCGAAGTACGACTGCTGCGCTCCGGCGGCCACGATCAGGCTGTCGAAGTGGGTCACCGTCTCCCGCTCGAGCAGTCGCGACGTGACGGTGTTGTTCGTCAGATCGATCCGCTCGACGTCGCCCATCAGCACCTCGGCGTTCTTCTGCTTGCGCAGGATGACGCGGGTGGCCGGGGCGATCTCGCCGACGGACAGGATGCCGGTGGCCACCTGGTACAGCAACGGCTGGAACAGGTGGTGGGTGGTGCGGGCGATGAGCGTGACGTCGACGTCGGCCCGCTTGAGCGCCTGCGTGCCGAAGAGGCCACCGAAGCCGGAACCGATGACGACGACGTGGTGGCGCTTCTTCTCGTTCGTCTCGCTCATGTGTATCGCTCCTAGAAAAAAGGTCCGGTGTACGGCTCAACGCTAGTCTTCCGTCCCGACAGGATTCGCGCGAGCCCGACATGGGGGTTCCCGATCCGACTCGTCCGTACGCTCCGGTGTGACCGAAGCATCGGTGACCGGGCACACTCGGTGACCGCCGGAACGAGAGGATCAGCCGTGCATCTCGCCGTCCACTACCCGTATTTCTCCTACCCGGGCGGTGCGGCCGCGACGGCGACCCTGCTGTCCGACACCGCCCGCGCCGCCGAGGACGGCGGGTGCACGCTGTTCACCCTGATGGACCATTGGTTCCAGATGGAGAACCTCGCCACCGCGCAGGACCCGATGCTCGAGGGGTACACCGGCCTGGGGTTCCTGGCCGGTCGGACCGAGTCGATCCGGCTCGGCCTGCTGGTGACGGGAGTGACCTACCGGCATCCCGGGTTGCTCGCGAAGACCGTCACCACGCTCGACGTGCTCTCGGGCGGGCGCGCGATGCTCGGCATCGGCGCCGCGTGGTACGAGCGTGAGCACAAGGGTCTCGGTGTCCCGTTCCCGCCGATGAAGGAGCGGTTCGAGCGGCTCGAGGAGACCCTGCAGATCGTGCGGCAGATGTGGAGCGACGACGACGGCCCGTATCGCGGTGCGCACTACTCCCTCGAGGAGACCATCTGCGAACCCCGGCCGCTGCAGTCGCCGGCCCCGCCGATCATGGTGGGCGGGTCGGGCGAGAAGAAGACCCTCGCGTTCGTGGCCCGCTACGCCTCGCTCTGCAACCTGTTCGCCGCGGACACCGACACCGTGGCGCACAAGCTCGCCGTGCTGCGCGAGCACTGCGAGCGCGAAGGACGCAATCCCGACGAGATCGAGAAGACCATCATCTCCTCCCTCGACCCGGTCGCCGATCGCGACGGGTTCCTCCGCGAGATGGAGACCTACGCCGCGATGGGCATCGACACGGTCTGCCTGAACCCGCACGGCGACGATCCGGCGGGATGGGCTCGGGCGGCGACGGCTGCCGTGGTGGCTCCACTCGCCGAGATGGGGGCGTGAGATGGACCTCGGCAGCAAGCACTTCCTGGTGGTGGGGGCATCCGGCGCGCTCGGACAGCGCATCGTTCGGCGGCTCCGGGACGCCGGCGCGTCGGTCTCCCTGGCCGGACGCGACGCGGACCGGGTCGCCAACGTGGGCGGCGCCGACGCGCACGTGCTCACGGGGGACCTCATCGACCCGACGGTGCCGGGGCGATTCGTCGCCGAGGCCGCTGAGCACGCGGGCCGTCTCGACGGGGTGGTGATCGCGTCCGGCGTGGTGGCCTTCGGCCCCGCGGCCGAGGTCGACGACGACACGGTCGACGATCTGCTGCTCGTCAACCTCATCGCACCGTTGCGCCTGGTCCGCGCCGCGCTCGGCGCGGTCGAGGAAGGCGGCGTGGTGGTCAACCTCGGCGCCGTCGTGGCCGAGAAACCCGTCGGAGGCATGGCCGCGTACAGCGCGTCCAAGGCCGGCATCGGCGCGTTCCTCGCGGCGACGCGCCCCGAGGCCCGACGTCGGAAGATCCGCATCGTCGACGTCCGACCGCCGCACACCGAGACCGGTCTCGCGACGCGACCGGTGGCCGGCGAGGCGCCGCGGATGCCCGAGGGACTCGATCCGGACGTGGTCGCCGACCGCATTGTCGCCGCGATCACCGGCGACGAGACCGACGTGCCGTCGACCGAGTTCGGCTGAGCCCACCCATCAGGGTGTTCCTCGACGTCTGACGTCCGTCGGGGTCCGGCCCCACCAGCGGCGACAGGCTCGCGTGAACGTCGACTGTTCGGCCAGCCCGACGGCGGCGGCGATCTGCGTCATCGGCAGGTCGGTGGTGGTGAGGTAGCGCCGAGCCTCGTCGCGGCGCGCGTCGTCCAGGATCGCGCCGAACGACGTGCCCTCGTCGGCCAGTCGACGTTGCAGGGTCCGCGGGTGCATCGAGAGCAGGTGCGCGGCGCCGGACACCGTCGGCACACCGGTGCCGAGGGACTGGCCGACGATGGCTCGGACGCGGGGGGACACCTCGGGGCCCCCGCCCGGACCCGATTGCGCGAGGAACGCCAACGCCAGGCGGCGCAGCGCGTCGTCGCCGCCGTGCAGGGGCCGCGCGGCCAGGGTCGCCGGCACCCGCAACAGGGCCGCGGCTCGGCCGGGACGGACGGCGACGCCAAAGAACCGCTCGTAGACCTCGAGAGGAGCGGGCGGGTCGTACGGCAGTTCCACCGACCGCAGCCCGTAGGGGCCGCCGACGAGCGCGACGGTCGCGCGGTGCAGGAAGCCCAGCCCGAGATCGGTGCCCTGGATCGGCGCGATCAGGCCCGCGGGCACGCCGTACCGCAGGGCCACCACGCCCGGGGCGCCGTACGGATCCTCCTCCACGGCGAGCGAGAGCGACTGCGCGTGCACGAAGAGGTACCGCTCGGTGCACTCGAGCGCCTCGCCGACGGTGGACGAGTTCTGGATGGCCAGCGCGAGCGGCCCCAGCATCCCGAGGTCCTGCCGGCGGGCGATGCGCAGTCCCAGGTCGGGGCACTGCAGGGCGTTGGCCGCCACCTCGAGGGTGGCCGCCATGGCGATGTCCTCCACGAGGAGGTCGTCCGCGTCCAGCGCGGCCACCGGCAGCCCGGCGGTCCGGGCGAACGCTTCGGCGTCGCCACCGAGTTCCGCCACCGCGGCGCGGAAGCCTCGGAGGCCGGCGGATCTGATGGCGGGCATGTCGCACAGAGTCAAGGACTTGTCGCGTGAAGTCAAGCGTCGGCCGAGTCCGATGGGGACACTGGGTGCCATGACCTCCACCGAACGCGACCACGCCCGCCATCTCGACGTCGTCGTCGTCGGAGCCGGACTGTCCGGCATCGGCGCGGGATACCGCCTGTCCACCGAGCACCCGGACAAGACCTGGGCCATCCTCGAAGCGCGGCAGGCCATCGGGGGCACCTGGGACCTCTTCCGGTACCCCGGGGTGCGGTCGGACTCCGACATGTACACCCTCGGCTACCAGTTCAAGCCCTGGCGCGACGCGAAGTCCATCGCGGACGGGGCGTCGATCCTCGACTACATCCACGAGACGGCGCGCGAGTTCGGCATCGACCAGCACGTCCGGTTCGGCACCAAGGTGGTCGGCGCGAACTTCTCCACGGCGGACTCGCTGTGGACGCTCGATCTGCAGGTCACCGACGAGCAGGGCCGCACCCACTCCGAGACACTGACCTGCACGTTCCTCTACAGCTGCGCCGGGTACTACGACTACGACAAGGGGTACGACCCCGACATTCCCGGTCTCGAGACCTTCGCCGGCACGGTGGTGCACCCGCAGTTCTGGCCCGAGGACCTCGACTGGACGGGCAAGCGGGTGGTGGTCATCGGCAGTGGGGCCACCGCGGTGACCCTGGTGCCGTCCATGGCGCCCGACGCCGAGCACGTCACCATGCTGCAGCGCACGCCCACGTGGATCAGCGCCGTGCCCGGTCGCGACAAGCAGGCGGACGCTCTGCGCAAGTACCTGCCGGCGCAGCTGGCGCACACGGTGATTCGGCTGAAGAACATCGCGTTCTCGACGGCGTTCTACCAGTTCTGCCGCCGTCGTCCGCAGGCCGCCCGAAAGCTGCTGACCAACCTCTCGACCCGGATCCTGAAGGACGAGAAGCTCGTCTCCCAGCACTTCACCCCCGAGTACAACCCCTGGGACCAGCGCCTCTGCGCGGTGCCCGACGCCGACCTGTTCAAGGCGATGAAGAAGGGGAAGGCGTCGGTGGTGACCGACCGCATCGAACGGGTCGAGGCCGACGGCATCAAGCTGGTCTCGGGCGCCACGTTGCCCGCGGACATCGTGATCACCGCGACGGGCCTGCAGCTGCTGGCGTTCGGCGGCATCGAGCTGCGCGTCGACGACTCGCCGGTGACGCTGTCCGAGCAGTTCGTCTGGCAAGGCGCGATGATGACCGGCGTTCCGAACTTCGCGATCTGCATCGGGTACACCAACGCGTCCTGGACGCTGCGAGCCGACATCACCCACCGCCTGGTGTGCCGCGTTCTGGAGTTCATGGACAAGCGCGGTTTCGGTGCCGTGGTTCCCACGCCGGACGGTCCGCTCGAGGAACGGCCGCTGCTCGACCTGCAGTCCGGCTACGTCCAGCGGTCCATCGACGCGTTCCCGCGCCAGGGCGATCGCGGCCCGTGGCAGGTGCGGCAGAACTACGTGCTCGACAGCCTCACCACGCTCCGGGGCGATCTGAGCAAGACGTTGAAGGGCACGCCGCGTCGCGAGCGCGTCGGAGCGTCAACCGCTCGTTGACGATGCGCAGTCGTCAACCTCGACCCATCCCGACGCCCTGGACCGACTGAGCATCGTCGACCAGGCGCGCCGGTCCGGCGCCTCGTGGGCGGACATCGGCAGGAGCATGGGCGTCACCAAGCAGGCGGCGCAGAAGAAATTCGTCCCCAAAGCGTCGGACGACGCGCCGATGGACGCGAGTCAAGGCTTCTCGCGCTTCACGCCGCGGGCGCGAAACGTGGGTTCCTCGCCGCGCAGGGGCCGTCGGCGGACGCGATCCGCGAGGCCGCGCTGGCGGTGACCGGACCGACCCTCGACGCGGATGCCGAGCAGGCACCGCTGATCCCCTTCGACGCCGCCGCCAGGAAGGCGTTGGAACTGACCTTCCGCGAGGCGCTGCGGCTCGGTCACGACTACGTGGGAACCGAACACGTGCTGCTCGCCCTGCTGGAGAACGAGAACGGCGACGGTCTGCTCACGTCGCTCGGCGTGACCAAGGCACGCGTGGAAGCCGACCTGGTCGCCGCTCTCGATCTCTCCTGAGTCTCACATCGCGCGGCGCATCACCGCGTAGTACGACGACGGGAACAGGCGGGCCAGGGCGTCCACGCTGAACGCGCTCGCCGCGATGAGCACGCGCCCCTTCCGCTTCTCGACGCCGTCGAGGATCCGCAGCGCCGCTTTGTCCGCGGGGTACGTGAGGAGCCGGGCGAAGGTGGCCTTGCCGTCGGCGATCTCCTTCTCCGTGGCGCCGGCCGCGGTGCCCGCGGTCTCCGCGATGCGGGTCTTGATGCCGCCGGGGTGCACCGAGGTGACGCCGACGCGACCGACGAGCTCGTGGCGCAGGCTCTCCGTGAAGCCGCGGATGGCGAACTTGCTCGACGAGTAGGCGGACTGCCCGGGCGGGGCGACAATGCCGAACAGCGACGAGATGTTGACGATGTGCGCGCCCGGCGACTTCAGCAGGGTCGGGAGCAGGCGTCGCGTGATCTCGACGGGGGCGGTGAAGTTGATGGTCATCACGGAGTCGAAGTCCTTGGCGCTGAGCTGCTCGAAGGAGCCGCCGAAAGCGATTCCGGCGTTGTTGATCAGCAGGTCGATCCTGGGGTGTCGTTCGAGCACACCCTCGAGCACGAGACCGAGGGCGTCGAGGTCGGACAGGTCGGCCACCACGGCGTCGACGGATCGCCCGGGCGACTGCGCGTGCAGTGCCTTCTCGACGTCCGCCAGCCGTTCCCGATCGCGATCGAGGATCACCAGATCCGTTCCGCGGCGGGCCAATTCGTAGGCCATCTGCTCACCCATGCCGCTGGCGGCGCCGGTGACCAGCGCGACGGAGCCGGGGAAACGGAACGGGGGCAACTTCGGCACGAGCTCTCCTGAGGGTCGACGACACAACGATGCGAATCCCGAGACTGCCGGATGGTCGGACGGTGTTCTTGACTCTGCGCGACAACCGCCTACGCTCCGGTCATGACCTCACCCGCCGGCCCCGCGCTCGCCTCCGGGACCACCACGGTCCGGGTCGCCCCGGACGCGGTGTTCGCCCTCGTCACGGATCTGTCCGGACTGGCCTCGGTCGCGGTCGAGGCCGAGTCGATGGAGTGGGTCTCCGGTACGAGGGCGGCGCCGGGGGCGGTGTTCCGGGGCCACAACCGCAACGGACTGCGTCGGTGGTCGACCCGCTGCACCGTCACCGACACTACCGAGGGCCGGGTCTTCGCCTTCGACGTGGACTACGGCCCCCGCGGAATCGTGCCGATCGCGCACTGGCGCTACGACCTGGAGCCGACCGAGAACGGCACGCTCGTCACCGAACGCATGTGGGACCGTCGGCCGTCGTGGTTCGTCGGGCTCGGCGGGTTCGCGACCGGCGTGCGAGACCGGGCAGCCGGGAACACCGCCAACATCGAGGCGACGCTCGATCGCCTCCGGGTTGTCCTCGAACGCGGCGGGGCACACTGACGTCCATGACGACACCGGACCCTCGCCCCTCCATCGGACTCTGGACCGGCACGCTCGACGGCGTCCCGGCGCGGCAGGCGCAGGACGCCGCACGCGATATCGAGGCGCAGGGGTGGCAGTCCCTGTGGTTCGGCGAGGCCTACGGCCGCGAGGCCCTGACCGCCGCCCAGCTCTACCTGTCCGCCACCGAGCGGCTCGAGGTGGGCACGGGAATCGCCAGCATCTACGCCCGGGACGCGGTGGCGACGGCGGCGGCGTCCCGAACGCTCCATGCGACGTCGGGCGGTCGGTTCGTCCTCGGACTCGGCGTCTCGCACGCACCCCTGGTCGAGCGCATGCGCGGCCACCTGTACGGCAAGCCCGTCGCGGCGATGCGGGACTACCTGGACGCGCTCGACGCGGCGCCGGCCGCAGTGGCGGGGGAGGAGGCGAACGCACCCCGTGTGCTGGCCGCCCTGGGGCCGAAGATGCTCGAGCTCTCGCGGGAGCGGACCGCCGGCGCGCACCCCTACCTCGTGACGCCCGAGCACACGGCGACCGCCCGCGAGATCCTCGATGCCGGAGACGCGGATCGGCCTCGACTGGTCGTCGAGCAGGCCGCCGTGGTCGACCCGGCCGCGGACGCCGACGAGAGCGTGTGGAGCGAGCGTGCGCACGCCCACCTGAACATCTACACCGGCCTGCCGAACTACCGGAACAATTGGGCGCGACTGGGTTTCGGCGAGGAGGACTTCGTCCGCGGAGGCTCTGACCGCTTGGCCGACGCCATGGTCACGCGTGGGCTCGACGCCACCGTCCGCCGGGTCCACGAGCACCTCGACGCCGGGGCGACGACCGTGCTGCTGCAGGTGTTGGGGGAGTCGATGGCGGTTCCGCCGGTCGAGGACTGGCGCCGTCTCGCCGCCGCGCTGGAACTGGGGTAGGTGCCGACGCCGACGCGTCCGAGCCGTGAGGTTAGCCTTACCTCGATCCGTCGTTCCGTCGAAAGGCCCCGCATGCGCCACACCGTCGCCCTCTCCGCCGCCGCCGCGGTTCTGTTGCTCGGCACCGCTGCGTGCAGTTCGGGTGACGACGGCGCTCCCGCCGGCGGATCGTCCGACGGCGCGTTCCCCGCGCAGATCACCGACAAGTTCGGCACGGTCACCGTCGAGTCGGCGCCCGAGCGCGTCGTCACCGCCGGCTACAACGACCAGGACTTCGCGCTCGCGCTGGGTGTGACGCCCGTGGCCACCCGTGGATTCACCGGATACGAGTACCGCACCCGACCCTGGGCGCAGGAGCAGTTGGCAGGAACCGACATTCCGGAGGTCGGCAGCGACACGCTCGACCTCGAGGGCGTGGCGGCGGCGTCGCCGGATCTCATCATGGCCACCTACGCCTACCTCGAGCCGTCGCAGTACGAGCAGCTCGGCGGCATCGCCACCACCGTCGGGGACATCCCCGGAGCGGACGGCGAGGAGACGCCGGGGTGGCGCGATCAACTCGCGGCCTACGGCACGGCCCTGGGACGCGCGGCGGAGGCCGACACCGTGCGGGAGTCGGTGGAGGAGTCGTTCGCGACGGCCACCGCCGAGAACCCGTCGTTCGCCGGCCGCACCGCCGCCGTGGCGCTCTACCTCGACGGCACCTTCTACATCCTCGAGGCGGGCGACCCCCGCAACCGCTTCTTCACCGACCTCGGCTTCGTGACCCCCGAGACCACGGGCACGGTCAGCGCGGAGCGCTACGACCTGCTGAACCAGGACACCCTGGTCCTCCTCGGTGTCGACCGCGAGGACGTCGCGAACGACGCCCTGTTGCAGAGCCTGCCCGTCGTCCGGGAGGACCGGACCGTCTACACCGGCAAGTTCGGGACCGACGTGCCGGCCGCGCTCGGGTTCGCCTCGCCGCTGTCGCTGCCCTACGCGGTCGACGCTCTGGTGCCGCCGCTGGCGCGCGCGACGGACGACGATCCCGCGACCGTCGTGGGCACCGTCGAAGGCTGAATCGACGTCCCGGGGTAGACAGTCCCCATGACTGCACCGCGACCGGTCGAGCCGGAGGACGCCACCGCGGAACCGTGGGTGGTGGAGGAATGGTCGGAAGGTCCGGTGACGCCGCCGGAGCGGGACCCGTTCTACACCGCGCCCGACGGCTGGGAGACCGTGGCGTGCGGAACCGTGCTGCGCACGCGGCCGGTGCGTCTGGCGCTCTTCGGGCGGCTGCGGCAGCGCATCGACGCGTGGCAGTTGCTGTTCCGTACCCGTGATCTGGAGAACCGTCCGCACGTGAGCGTCACCACGGTGCTGCTCCCGGCCGATTCGGGCCGGGGCAGCGCCGGCGGACGACCCCTGCTGTCGTACCAATGCGCCATCGACGCGGTGTCCGGTCGGTCCTTCCCGTCCTACGCGCTGCGGTGGCACGCGCACGCGCGCGGCACGGTGCCGCAGTTCGAATTCCTCCTGGCGCTGCACGCCGTGCGCCTGGGGTGGACCGTCACCATCCCGGATCACGAAGGGGCCGAGGGGCATTGGGGCGCTCCGTCCGAACCCGGGTACTGCACGCTGGACGCCGTGCGGGCCACCCTGTCCTTCGAACGCGCGGCCTCGCCGGCCGACACCCCGGTGGCGCTGTGGGGGTACTCGGGCGGGGGACTGGCGTCGTCCTGGGCGGCGGAGGGCGTTGCGGAGCACGCGCCCGAACTCAACGTCGTGGGGGCGGTGCTCGGCTCTCCGGTGGGCGACCCGGCGTCGGCCTTTCTCCGGCTCAACGGAACTCCGTACGCCGCCCTCCCGATTCTGGTCGTGGCCGGTCTCCGCCGCACGTACCCGGAATTCGACCGGCTGTTGCACCGGTACGTGACCGCGGAGGGCCTGGCCGTCCTGACCTCGGTCGAGCGAATGACCACGATGGCCGCCATCGTCCGGCTGCGGGGGTACGACTTCTCCCGCCACACCACACTGCCGCTCACCGAGCTGGTGGCACTGCCGGAGATGGTGGCGATCTTCGACGAGATCCGCCCCGGCGGTACGGCTCCCGAGTTCCCGATGCTCGTGGTGCAGGCGACGCACGACCAGATCATCGCCGTCGACGACGTCGACGGGCAGGTGCGGCGCTACCGGGACGCAGGAGCGTCGGTGGAGTACCTGCGTGACCGGACCAGCGAACACATCACGTTGTTGCCGCTCTCGGTGCCGTTGTCCCTCGCCTGGCTCGCGGACCGCGTCGCCGGGCGACCGCCGGGCCCGGGGACCACGACGACGGTGTTCTCGATCGCGCTGCAACGACGAAGCGTCGCGGGGTACGGCTCGATGGCGTCGACGCTCCTGCGCGCGGTGCTGCGCCGACCCATTCGCTCGCACACACGGCGGCGCCCCCGCACTCGGTGAGTACGGGGGCGCCGCTGTCGGTCGCGTGACCGCGATCCGGACGGATCAGGAGAGCTCGAAGCGATCGAGCATCATGACCTTGTCCCAGGCCGCGACGAAGTCACGGACGAACTTCTCCTTGGCGTCGTCGCAGGCGTAGACCTCGGCGAGGGCGCGCAGCTCGGAGTTCGAGCCGAACACCAGGTCGTTGCGCGTACCGGTCCAGCGGACCTCGCCCGTCGCCGCGTCCTTGCCCTCGTAGATGCCCTCCTCGGCGGTCGGGACCCACTCGGTGCCCATGTCGAGCAGGTTGACGAAGAAGTCGTTGGTGAGCGTGCCCACCGAGTTCGTCAACACGCCGTGGGTGGAGCCGCCGTGGTTGGCGCCCAGGACGCGCAGGCCGCCGACCAGGACCGTCAGCTCGGGAGCGCTGAGCGTGAGCAGGTTGGCGCGGTCGACCAGCGAGTACTCCGCGGGGAGGCGCTGGCCTTTGCCGAGGAAGTTCCGGAACCCGTCGGCCTTCGGCTCGAGGTCCGAGAACGAGTCGACGTCGGTGTTCTCCTGCGTCGCGTCCATGCGGCCCGGCGTGAACGGGACGGTGACGGCGACGCCGGCCTCCTTCGCGGCCTGCTCGACGGCGGCGACGCCACCGAGGACCACGAGATCGGCGAACGAGACGGTCCCTGAGAAGGACTCCTGGATGCCCTCGAGCACGCGGACGACCTGTGCGATCTCGTCCGGCTCGTTGACTTCCCAACCGATCTGCGGCTGCAGGCGCAGGCGACCACCGTTGGCACCGCCACGCTTGTCCGAGCCTCGGAACGACGACGCCGCGGCCCAGGCCGCCTTGATCAGCTGCGTGGGGGTGAGCTCCGAGTTCAGGATCGTCGACTTGAGCTCGGCGATCTCCGCCTCACCGATCAGCTCGTGATCGACGGCCGGGATCGGGTCCTGCCAGAGCAGGGTCTCCGACGGCACCTCGGGTCCGAGGTAGCGGGACACCGGTCCCATGTCGCGGTGGGTGAGCTTGAACCAGGCCTTCTGGAATTCCTCGGCCAGCTCCTCCGGGTGCTCGAGCCAACGGCGCGTGATCTTCTCGTAGATCGGGTCGACGCGCATCGCGAGGTCGGAGGTGAGCATCATCGGCTGGTGGCGCTTGTTCGGGTCCGCCGGATCCGGAACCAGGTCGGCTCCGGCGCCGTCCTTCGGACGCCACTGCCACGCGCCGCCCGGTCCCTTGTGGACCTCCCACTCGTAGCCGTACAGCGTCTCGAGGAAAGTGTTGTCCCACTTCGTGGGCGTCGGGGTCCAGGTGCCCTCGAGGCCGCTGGTGATGGCGTCGGCGCCGTGGCCGGTGCCGTAGCTGTTCTTCCAGCCGAGGCCCATCTGTTCGATGGGAGCGCCCTCCGGCTCCGCACCGACGTACTTGTCGGGATCGGCGGCACCGTGGACCTTGCCGAAGGTGTGTCCGCCGACGGCCAGTGCGGCGGTCTCGACGTCGTTCATCGCCATGCGGCCGAAGGTCTCGCGGATGTCCAGCGCCGACTGCTGCGGGTTGGGCTCACCGTTGGGGCCCTCGGGGTTGACGTAGATCAGACCCATCTGGACCGCGGCGAGGGGGTTCTCGAGGCTCGTGCGATCACCGGAGTAGCGCTCGTCGCCCAGCCAGGTCTGCTCGGGGCCCCAGTACACGTCCTCCTCGGGCTCCCACGAGTCGACGCGGCCGCCGGCGAAGCCGTAGGTCGGCAGACCCATGTCCTCGATGGCGACGTTGCCGGTGAGCACGATCAGGTCGGCCCAGGACAGCTTGCGGCCGTACTTCTGCTTGACCGGCCAGATCAGACGACGTGCCTTGTCGAGGCTGGCGTTGTCCGGCCAGCTGTTCAGCGGCGCGAAGCGCTGCATGCCGGAGCCGGCGCCGCCGCGCCCGTCCTGCTTGCGGTAGGTGCCCGCGGCGTGCCACGCCATACGGATGAAGAAGGGGCCGTAGTGGCCGAAGTCGGCGGGCCACCAGGGCTGCGACTGCGTCATCAGCGCCCGGATGTCCTCCTTGACCGCGTTCAGGTCGAGGGACTCGAACTCGGCCTTGTAGTCGAAGTCCGCGCCCATCGGATCGCCCACGGCGGGGTTCTTCTTGAGAATCTTGAGGTTGAGCGACTTCGGCCACCACTCACGGTTGCCGCCACCCTCGACCGGGGTGGGCATACGGTCGTGCATGACCGGACACTTGCCGCCCTCGGTGACGTCGCCGTCCTGAGGCTGGTGCTCGTTCATCTCTTTTTCGCGAGTGACGTGATCTTCGGTCACGAAATTCCCCTCCGGAGTGTGGGCTGTTCACTGGTGTGTGTCACGGGATGACGCTGGGCGGAACACGTTTCGCATCGACCCCAGTACACGACCTCGGCCTCGTCGACGGTGAACCCGTGCGAGGAGACCGGGGTGAGGCAGGGGGCCGATCCCAACGCACAGTCCACGTCGGCGATCGCGCCGCAGACGCGGCACACGATGTGGTGGTGATTGTCGCCGGTTCGCGTCTCGTAGCGCGCGACGGAACCGGACGGCTGGATCCGACGAAGGAGTCCGTGGTCGGTCAGAGCGTGCAGGACGTCGTAGACGGCCTGCCGGGAGACGCCGGGCAGGGTGGCCCGGACGGCTCCGAACACGGTCTCGGTGTCGGCGTGCGGGTGGTCGTGAACCGCTCCCAGCACCGCCAGGCGGGGCCGGGTGACGCGAAGGGCCGCACCGCGCAGCATCTCCGTGTACGTCGTCGTGGTCACGGGACCCAGTATGCCTCGCAAACTGGAATGGTTCAAGAAAAAGCCCACCCGTGCGCGTCGGCCCGCCGCCGACCGTTCTGGTTCATACTGACCGCCATGACGCTGTTCCAGACCGTGTCCGGTGCCGCCAACACACTCGTGCGGCCGCTCATGCGCGTGCCGGGGCTGGGGTCGCTCCTCGGCCGGAGCCTCGCCACCGTGACCTACACCGGGCGCAAGTCGGGCCGGCGCATCTCCCTGCCGGTCGCCTACTCGAGGCGGGGTGATGTCGTGACCGTCAAAGTGGTTGCGCCGAGCCAGAAGTCGTGGTGGCGGAACTTCCGCCCCGACCCGGCTCCGGTGACCGTCGACATCGCCGGCGTCGAGCACCGCGGGACGGCGCAGGCCACCGAGTCGAACTCCGGCGCGGTCACGGTGACCATCACACTCGACTCGTGACGGGCGCGCTGACCGGGCGACGCCTCCTGATCACCGGGGCGAGCAGCGGAATCGGCGCCGCCACAGCGCGTCTCGCCGCGTCCGCCGGTGCCCGCGTCGCGCTGATCGCCCGTCGTGAAGCGGAACTCACCGAGCTGGCCGACGAGCTCGGCGGCCTCGCCGTCCCGGCCGACGTCACCGACGCGGCCGCGCTGATCGCCGCCGTCGATCGCGCGGCGGCGTACCTCGGCGGCCTCGACGGCGTGATCGCCTCCGCCGGCGTCGCCCGCCCGATCAACGTTGCCACCGACGACCCGGCGGACATGGCGAACCTGGTCCAGGTCAACGTGATCGGCCTCCTCCACACCCTGCGCGCGACGGTCCCGCACCTGATCGCCTCGGGCGCGGGTGACGTCGTCGTGTTGTCCTCGTTGTCGGGACGACGGGTGCCGCGTGACACGATGGGGGTGTACAGCGGAACCAAGTTCGCCGCCCACGCCATCGCCGAGGGATTGCGGCTCGAACTCGCGGACGAGCCGGTCCGCGTCACCACGGTGGCTCCCGGCTACGTCGCCACGCCGATCGCCGACGCCGCCACGGGATCCGACGCCGAGCGGTTCCGCGCCGACGTCGCCGCGCACGGCATGTCGCCGGTGACGATCGCGCGCCTGATCGTCACCGCGCTGACGACACCTCGCGAGGCCGAGCTGGTGGAGCTGGCGGTGCGTCCGACGGGGGAGTAGGCACCCCCGGTTCGAAGCGGATGTGCACCCGCCCTCCGGTCTCCCGGGTGACGACGGCACGCACCCCGTAGACGCGCGCCACGAGATCCTCCGTGAGCACGTCGGCCGGGTCGCCCGCGGCGACCACCCGCCCGTCCTGCATGACGACGACGCGGTCGCAGAACAGTGCGGCGAGGTTGAGATCGTGCAGGGCGACGACGCTCGTGATCGGCAGGCGGGCGATCAAGGCCAGGATCTCGAGCTGGTGGTGGATGTCGAGGTGGTTGGTCGGTTCGTCGAGCAGCAGCTCGCGCGGCTGCTGCGCCAGGGCGCGGGCGATGTGTGCGCGTTGACGTTCGCCGCCGGACAGTCGCCGCCACAGGCACCCGGCCTTGTCGGTCAGTCCCGTCTGCTCGAGCGCGGCGGCGACCGCGCTCTCGTCGTCGGCCGACGGTCCGAACGTCCCGCGGTGGGGGATGCGGCCCAGCCGGACCACGTCCCGCACCGTCACGTCGACGTCGGTGTGCGCGTGCTGGTCCACGACGGCGACCGCACGGGCGATGTGCTTGCGGCGCAGGGTCGTCAGGTCGTCGCCGTCGAGCTCGATCCGCCCCGACGTCGGGGCGGCCGCGCCGGCCATCAGGGTGAGCAGCGAGGATTTGCCCGACCCGTTGGGGCCGAGGAGGCCCATCATCTCGCCGGGCCGCGGATCGATCGTCACGCCGTCGACCACCAGGGCGCCGCCGCGATTCCAGGTGACCGCGGATGCTCGCAACGTCATGCGCGTCGTCCTCTCGCCATGATCGCGATGAACGCCGGCACGCCGACGAGGGCGGTGCCGACGCCGACCGGCAAGGGCGTGGGCGCGAAGGCCACGCGAGAGACGGCGTCGACCCACACCATGAAGATCGCACCGATGAGCGCGGTCGCCGGAATCAGGCGGGCGTGGTTCGGTCCCACGAGCAACCGGGCGGCGTGGGGGAGAACGAGCCCGACGAAGCCGATCGCGCCGGCGACGCTGACGAGCGCCGCGGTGACGAGCGCGGTGCCGACGAGCAGGGCCAGACGGACGCGTCGGACGTCGACGCCCAGCGACGACGCGACCGAGTTCCCGAAGGAGAACGCGTCGAGCACGAACGCGTACCAGCAGCACAGGATCGCGGCGAGGGCCGCGACGGCGGCGCAGAGTGCGACGTCGTTCCACCGCACGCCCTCGAAGGAACCCAGCAGCCAGAACATGACGCCGCGGGTCTCGTCGGAGTCCGCGAACGCGAAGATGACGAAGGACGTCAGCGCCGAGAACAGTTGCGTTGCAGCAACTCCGGCGAGGACCACCCGATCGGTGCTCGCGCCGGACATCCGTGCGAGGAACAGCACCAGAGCGAACGCGACGAGCGCACCGACGAACGCGCCGCCGGACAGTCCCAGCGCGGCGCCGCCGACACCGAGAACACCCACCACGACGGCGCCCGTGGACGCCCCGGACGAGATGCCGAGAACGAACGGGTCGGCTAGCGGGTTGCGCAGCAGCGATTGCATCACCGCTCCGCAGATTCCGAGACCGACGCCGGTGGCCGCGGCAACGAGGGCGCGGGGGAGGCGTTCCTCCCAGACGATGGCGTCCTTGCTCGCCTTCACCGGCACGTCGGTGACGCCGAGGTGGTTCAGCAGGACGTCGCGCACGTTCACGAGCGAGATGTTCGCCGGACCCAGGGTGATGGCGACGAGGACGGAGAACACGCCGAGGGCCAGCGTCCCGACGGCCAACAGGGTCCACCGCAGTCGGCGGGACGGCGGTGCCGACGGCGCAGACCGAAGGACCGGGGTCGGCCGGTCCGTGGCGGGCGCACTCAGGACGACGGGCCCAGCTCGCGCAGACCGGCGGACATCTTCTCGAGGCCGTCGACCAGCTGGATGGAGGGGTTCATCTCGGCGCCGTGCAGCGAGAGGTAGCGCTTCTCACGGACGGCCGTCATGGTGCTGGTGACCGGATCCGACTCGAGGAAGGCGATCTTGTCGGCCAGACGGTCGCCGGGGAAGCGGTCGCGGGTGAGATCGCCGAGCACCAGGATCGAGGGATCCCGGTCCACGACGCTCTCCCACCCGAGAGCCGCCCAGTCGTCCTGGATGTCGGCGCCGGCGTTCTGGATACCGAGCGATGTCGCGAGCAGGTTCGGGGCGCCGTAACCGCCGGCGATGTACGGGCTGGTGGTGTCGGCGAACCAGAACGCCGCCGTCATGTCGCCGCTCTCGACCCCCTCGGTGGCGGCGGCGACGCGCGCCTTCAGGTCGTCGACGAGGGCAGCACCGCGCTCGTTGACGTCGAAGATTGCCGCCAGTTCGGTGATCTCCTGGTACAGCGAGTCCATGGTCAGCGGGTTGGTGCGAGCGGTGCCGCCGTTGACGCTGCGTCCGTTGTCGCAGTCGGTGGGCGACAGGTAGGCCGGAGCACCGACCTCGGTGAAACGCGCACGCTCGGCGACGCCACCCTGCTTGTAGTGACGGCCGAAGGACGCCGTGACGAAGTCGGGCTCGGTGTCGAGCACCACCTCGTAGGTGGGGGCGTTGTCGGCCAGACGCGGCACCGCGGCGTTGGCGTCGGCGAGATTCGCGCGCACCGGGTCGGTCCACGACGCGGTGCCGACCATCCGGTCCTGCAGGCCGAGCGAGAGGAGGATCTCGGTCGAGTCCTGGTCCAGGGACACCACCCGCGACGGCGGGGCGTCGACGGTGACCGTCTCGCCGCAGTTGTCGAGCGTCAGCGGGTAGACGGTGCCGCCGTCCGTGGTGGCCGCGGTGGAGTCCGTCACCTCCTCCGACGCGCCGCAGGCGACGAGAGTGCCGAGGGTCAGGGTTGCGACGGCCACCAGGCCGAGACGACGAGCACGCACGAGTCGAGGGATCCTTCTCCACGGTGATCGGCCGCCGGGTCGTCGACGGGCCGCGATCGCACCGGTGCGCGACCGAGCAGAGGCTAACCTAAGACCCGCGGCGACGAGAAACCGGCGGCGTCAGGCGGACGCGTCCAGGATGTCGATGGTGAAGACCAGGCTGTCGCCGGCCTCGATGCCGGCGCGCGGCTGGCCGTTCGGGTACCCGTCGGCCGACGTCACCGCGACGGCCACCGTCGACCCGACCGTCTGACCGGCGATCGCCTTCTGGAAGCCGGGGACCACGTTCGCGAGCGGGAACGCGACGGGTACGCCTCGCTCGAAGGCACTGTCGAACACCGACCCGTCACGGCCGTTGACGCCCTGGTAGCAGACCGACACCCGCGCGGAGTCGGACACGACCGGACCGTCGCCGGTGGTCAGGGTCTGCACACGGGTCTCGGCCACCGAGAACGGTCCCTGCACGTCGACGCGCGGAGCGGTGTCGGCCGTCGGTCCGACGACGGCGATCGAGCCGGTGTCACCGTCGAGCGTCCAGTCCGCCGCCGCGTCGTCCGCGGGCTCCGCGGTGGGACACGTCGTGCGCGGGGAGTCGGCGGTGCCGGTGCCTGCGGTGGTGGTGGCCGCGGCGGCGGCCGAGGTGGTGCCGGTCGGCGCCGCGGTGTCGCTGCTGCTGCACCCCGCCAGGGCGAGCGAGGCGGTGGCGCAGGCGGCCAGGATCACGGCGGTACGGGAGAGAGTCACGATCGCCCACGGTACAGACGGGGTATGCCGGACCGGGGCGGCGACGAGCGTCGTCGGGAGCGGGGTAGGAGGCGGCATGGGTGCGGTGGTCGTGATCGGGGCGGGTCCGGGAATCGGTCGGGCGGTGGCGCGGCGGTTCGCCGCGACCGGACGGCCGGTGGGCGTCGCGGCGCGCTCGCGCACCACCGTGGACGGGGTGCTGGCCGACCTCGACACCCCGAAGGCCGGGGTTCTCGCGGACGTCGCCGACGAGGCGGGGCTCCGTGGAGCGCTGGGCGATCTGGTGGACCGTCTCGGGGTACCCGAGGTGGTGGTCTACAACGCCGGGGTCATCCGCACCGACCGCGTGACCGATCTCGATGCGCGCACGGTGGCGGACACGTACGCCGTCAACGTCGGTGGGGCGGTGACGGCGGCGGCGTTCCTGCTGCCGCGGATGGCGGACCTCGGCGGCGGATCGTTCCTGGCCACCGCCGGCATGCCGACGCCGTTGCCGACCCTGACCACGCTGTCGCTGGGCAAGGCGGGGCTGCGGCCCGGTGGCGCCCGGCACCGACTACGACCCGGACGTCATTGCCGAGGAATATCTCCGGTTGCACGAGACGCCGGTGACGCAGCGGCCCCTCGATGTTCGCTTCGGAGATCCCGCCGACGCGGCAGGATGACGCCCGGTCGGTTTCCTTCGTATCCTCGTCTCCGACGGACGCCGACGAGCACAGGAGGACGTGATGGTGACCGACATCGTCGAATGGCTGCGCGAGGGTGCATCTGCGGGAGATCCGATTCGCGGACCGCTGTACGTGGCCAGCTTTCTGGTGCTGGGTCTGGTGCACATCCTCGGCGGCGGGTCCTTCTAGCCCCGTTCATCTGTCGAGCCTGTCGGGTGCGGTGAAGTACCTGTGCCCGTGCGGATCTCGGATCGCGACGATGCCGTGGTCCAGCATGCGGTAGGTCCACAGGCCCGCCGTCTTGTCGTTGTGGTGCGTGCGGCACAACGGTTCGAGATTTCTCAGCTCGGTCCAGCCGCCGAGGAGCGGCTCGTCGTGGTCGAACGGCTCGACGTGGTCGAGGTCGCAGTCGGAGCTGGGCACGAGGCATCCCGGCGCGACACAGGTGGCGTATCGAGCCTCGACGACGGCGCGGAGGGCGGCACTCGGTGCGTAGACGAGCGCCGACGGTGGCGGGGGAGTCGCGATCCGATTCGGCGGAAGTAATCGGAAGCGATCCTCCTGGTCGGGATGGGCACGCAGGAAGTCGACCGCGGTGCGCATCGCGGTCCAGGCCGTCGATCGCGCGGTCGATCCGACGTCGGGCACCCATCCCGGTAGCGGACGGGGCCGGCCGCGGCGGTGAGGGTTCGCCACCGGCAGCGAAGAGTCCGCGCGCGAGGACGGTCGATCGAGGCGCGCCGCCGGGTTCGTCGTGGCCTCGGTGATGACGGCCTGCCACGTCGCGTCCGCAGCGATGCGGCGCGCGGTGTCGGCCGGAACCGGGCCCCACCCGAGCAGGTGACCGGGCTCGCCGGACAGGCCGGCCGCGGTGGCGGCGTCGATCACGATGCATGCGCGCGGGATCGGCAGCGCGGCCGTGTCGACGTCACGGTGCGGGCAGGTGGGGTCCGGGCAGGTGCAGGACAGAGCGCTGCGGGTGATCACGGCGTGCGCGGCGTCGAACAGGCGCGCAGGAAGGGGCCGGGAATCGGTGCCGCACAGCCGTCGCGCGGCGTCGGTCACGCGCCGACTCATGTCCGCGATCATCTCGGCCGGCCCGCGCAGTCGCAGTTCGGCCTGGCCGCGGGGGAGCCGCCGCACCGTCATCCCGCGCTCGGCGGTGGCCGCTTCCCGGGCCTTTCGATGCCAGGTGGCGTCGTACTCCGCCAGGACACCGTCGATGGCGGCGGGCACTGTGCCCGGAGTGGCGCCGCACGCGGCGTCGATCAATCGGCCGAGCAGCCGCTCGTCACGATGAGTCGTGCCCGCGAGCGCGCGGCACAGTGCCCGGAACGCCGCCCACGGCAGCAGTCCCGAGTGGAATGCGTCGCGCACGGCAGGTGGTGCCGCGCAATAGGTTCCGATCCAGTCCAGCACGGTGCGGCGGCTGACCGTGAGCCGTGCGGCCACCTCGGAGACGAGGGCGCGTTCGACGGCGTCGGCGTCGTGATGACCCGAGGGGGTCTCGGTGATGTAGGCGACCGCGCCGCGCACGGTCGCCGCGTGCGCGGCGTAGGCGGCGCGCTGTGAGGCGAGGACGTCGTCGATCACGGTCACGCCCCACCCCCGTACGGTCTCGGCCGATCAGGTGCCCCCCGACACCGACGACAGATTAGACCGACCCACCGACAGAAATCGAACATACGTTCACACGGGGACGCCGACCTGCACCGCGGCGACCGACGTCACCGCGCCGTCGACGGCCCGCGCGAGCTCGTTCCGCGACGTGGTTTCGGAGGAGTGGACCGTCACCCGCGCGCCGAGACGCGCGCCGCAGTATCCGATCACTCCGGTCTCGAGTTGCGTCGCCATCGCGGCGTCGTAGCCCCGTTTCGCGAATCCTGCCGCGTCCTCGCCGGCGACGGCCACGAGGTGGACGGTGAGGTGTCCGAGCTTGCGCGTCACGGGGACGGTCGTGTCGTCGAAGGCCCACCCGCGCACGAAGACTCGGTCGATCCACCCCTTCAGGGTCGCGGGCACCGACCACCAGTACACGGGGAACACCAGGACGAGGTGGTCGACGTCGTCGAGGCGGCGCTGTTCGGCCTCGACGTCGGAGGGGAGCGGCCCGTCGGCGCTGTACCGCTGTCGGTCCGCCAGGGTGAACCGCGGGTCGAAGCCCTCGGCGTGGAGGTCGGCGATCGCCACGTCGTCGCCTCGGTGGGCGATGTCGTCCGCGAGACGACGGGCGACGTGGTGGGTCAGCGAGGTGGTGTCGGGATGGTCGACGACGACGAGAGTGCGCACGGGAAGGCCCTTCCGGCTATGTACCGATGGTAGGTTTCTCCCCGAAGCTACCACGCGTAAGTTACTGATGGTAGATAGGGCGACGAAGGGGAGTGTCGAATGGTGCGGCAGCGGATGACCAGGGCGAACCGACGTCGTCAGTTGCTGGATCTCGCCTGGACCCTGGTGCGGGAGGACGGCGCTGACGCCCTGACCCTCGGCCGCCTCGCCGACGTCGCGGGCGTCACCAAACCTGTTGTTTACGATCATTTCTCGACACGCGCCGGGTTGGTCGTCGCCATGTTCGAGGAGTACGACGCGGAGCAGTCCGCTGCACTGGATGCGGCGGTGGCGGAGGTCGGCGACGGCGGGGTGGTCCACACCGCGAGAGCCATCGCCGTCTCGTACGTTGACTGCGTGGTGCGCCATGGACGCGAACTCGCCGGGGTGGCCGCCGCCCTGGAGGGATCGACGGAGCTGGCGGACTACAAGCGGCGGGCGGACCAGGCGTACGCGGATCAGTGCCGGCGGATCCTGGCGCAGCACACACGCACCGGCGACGTGTCCACGCCGGCCATGGTCGGCATGCTCGGTGCCGCCGACGCTGTCTCCGCCGCGGCGGCCGAGGGCACGCTCACGGTCGAGGAGGCCTACGACGAGGTGAGTGCCGTCATCGTGTCGGTGGTGGAGCGGTCCTGACCCTGCTCGCTGATCCAAGCTGACATAATGTCGATTATCGGCGGTGTTGAGTAGGGGATCTCTCTGGTTCACATGCACGAGCTGCGGATGCGTACACATGTTGTCGCCGCAGCCGACACAACCTGCGCAGCTGCGGCCGTGAACAGTCGGGGCAGGCACTTCTTCTCGTTTCTGGGCAGCGCTGCGGCGGGCGGGGTGCGCCTGCCCGCCGTGTTCGGGTCACGGTCGGATCAGGACCTCGAGCCTCCGTCGTTCGTCCATGTCGCGGCATCCGGCCGGTACGCCGTCGAGGTCGGCGTCGAAATGACATGGTCAGTCGACCGACCACGAACCGGAGGCTCGGATGCCGGTGGGGCGCGGGCGCCTGTCTTGCACGACCGCATCGTCACCCATGACGGTGTCGGCAGCCGAGGCCCCGGTGGACGGATCGGTTACGAGCATGCGAGCTCTTTCGGTGGGGGTGAATCCACCCCACACACCATGGGGTTCGCGTGTGCGCAGCGCGTGGTCGAGGCACGTTGTGCGAACAGGGCAGCGCCGACACAACGACTTCGCCTTGTCGACGGTCGCGCTCTTCGCCGCACTCGAACCTTCGGGATAGAACGTCGCTGTGTCGTGGGAACGGCACAGGCCGTTCGCTTGCCAGCCCCAGAATCGCAATTGCGCAGGCGGCAGCTCCACCAACGTCCTGCAGAACTGACCCGGATTCACCGCAGCCGATACCACCGTGACCATCGCCCGCGTCAGTTGGGGTCGGTGGTGTCGCCGACGGCGATGACGGCGATGAGGTCGCCGCCTTCGACGCGGGCCACCCCGGACAGGGCGAGGCGGGTGATGGTGCCCGACCGGGGCGCGGTGACGGCCGCTTCCATCTTCATGGCCTCGATGGTGGCGACGGTGTCGCCGGCGGCGACGGTGTCGCCTTCGGCGGCGACGAGGGTGACCACCCCGGCGAACGGCGCCGCCAGATGCGACGGATCACCCGGGTCGGCCTTCTCGGTGGTCGGGACGTCGGCAGAGATCGAGCGGTCCCGCACCGACACCGGACGCAACTGCCCGTTGAGGATGCACATCACCGTCCGCATCCCCGCCTCGTCGGGCTCGCTGATCGCCTCGAGCCCGATCAGCAACTCCACCCCCTTCTCGAGCTTCACCCGGTGCTCGTCGCCCTGGCGGAGCCCGTAGAAGAACTGGTTCGCCGACAAGCCGGAGGTGTCCCCGTACTTCTCGCGGTGCTCGGCCAACTCCTTCGCCGGGCCGGGGAAGAGCAGGTGGTTGAGCCGATCCCGCCGCTCGGCCGA